>NZ_KK070023.1:1096662-1377502 GCF_000576475.1 Pseudoalteromonas sp. SCSIO_11900 | reverse complement strand
ATAAAGCCCCGCCTTGTATCTCTCTGTAATAGATGATTAGCTATCATTTATTACATCGGAAGTTAGTGAGCTTGTAGCCCCGCCCAGTACTTGATACTGAGCCGTAGATTAAGCCCTAGCTTCCAATTCTCAACAAACTGAATGGTATCCAAGCACTCTTAGATTAAGTTGATGCTGTATGTACAAGGGGAGTAAGTAGAGATGATGTTTATTGGTTTTGATATCAGTAAAGATAAAGTTGATTTATGTTGGCTGAGAGATCCAATCACTAATAAAAAGAAAACAAAAGTATTTAAAAATAACCACCTAGCTTTCAAGGAAATTAAGCAGTGGCTTTTAAGTACAACCAAAACTATAGCTGAGGAAATCGTTATCACGGTAGAGCCAACCGGTGTTTACCATGAGCCGTTAATGTACTTTTTATACCAGCAAGGATTCAATATTATTCTCGCTAACCCTAGCAAAGCAAAAAAATATGCTGAGGCTCTAAATGTTGTTCATAAAACAGATAGGTCAGATGCGATAATGCTTGCAAGCTACGGTTATGCTAAGCAATCAACCGTTAACTTCTGGCAACCTGAAGCAAAGGAAATTAGAGAGCTTAAATCCTTACTGCGTCGACTTGATGCATTGGAGTCCAATAAACAACGAGAGCAGAATCGATTAGAAGCAAGTGAGTTTAATGCGACATCTGAGCGAGTCACTCAATCATTAAAAGAAACGATTAACTTTCTAGATGATGAGATAAAAAAACTTAAGTCAGATATTGATAGTCACATAAATAGCTTTCCTGACTTAAAGAAGAATAGAACGTTACTAGAAACAATCCCCGGTATTGGGCCTGTTATGTCTCGGGAGCTGACGTATATATTCGCCGCTAAAAATTTCAGCAGAGCTAAGCAAGCTGCTGCCTACTGTGGCTTAATACCGCGGCTGCATGAGTCTGGGAAAATGAAGGGCCGTACAACTATGAGCAAGCTAGGGCCCTCAAAAATAAGAAGTAAACTTTATATGGCAGCAGTAGTCGCTGGGCAGTGGAATTATAAGATACAACAGCAAAAAATAGCCTTGCTGAATAATGGCAAAACGTCGATGCAAATCATTGGCGCCAATATGCGTAAACTCATTCATATATGTTTTGGTGTAATAAAAAATCAAGAAGCGTTTAAGCTCCAAGAAAGTTAAATACGATCTTGAAGCCTATAAAGAGAGATGGTATCTACATTAAAATACCTGCTATATTTACTTATAAAATAAAGGCGTTAGGCTCTAAGTGCTAGGCTCGGGCTTTAAGCCGTAACCCGCAGCCCGCAGCCCGCAGCCAAAACATAAGGACATAAAATGCAAATACTTCACCATGGAGCAGTCAATGGCGTAACAGGCTCATGCCACCAGCTGATAATAAACGATCAAAGCTCTTTTCTAATTGACTGCGGATTGTTTCAAGGAGAAGACTCAGTTGATGATCTTAATATTGAATTTAATATAGACACAGTTCGCGCGCTTATTGTTACCCATTGCCATATTGATCATGTTGGCCGGATTCCCTATTTATTAATGGCTGGCTTCAAAGGTCCTATATTTACCTCTATTGCATCAGCAAGTTTACTGCCGTTAGTCATTGAAGATGCATTAAAAGTGGGCGTCACACGCGATCAAAAAATAATAGACACCTGCTTAAGGCTACTTAAACAGCAAATTGTCGAAATCGATTTTAAAACTTGGTTCGATCTTCCTTGTAAGGGTAAACACACAGCGAAAGCCCGACTTCAACGAGCTGGGCACATTTTAGGCTCCGCTTATGTAGAAATAGACATAAGCACACCTCCCCACAAAGCTAACAATAATCACAGAGTGGTTTTTTCAGGTGATTTAGGCGCGCCCTATACGCCTCTACTACCCGCACCTAAAGCCCCCTATAAAGCAGATACTTTAGTTATTGAGTCAACCTATGGTGATAAAAACCACCAAGGCCGCAAGCAACGTACGCAAACCTTAAAAACCGTGGTTGAGCGCGCTGTTGCAGACAATGGCGTCGTGCTTGTGCCTGCATTTAGTATAGGCCGTACACAAGAGCTGTTATACGAACTTGAACAGCTAATTCATGCCTCTACAAAAAATTCACCTTGGCGCACAATACAAGTAATACTCGACTCCCCCATGGCAGCTAACTTTACTCAGCAGTACCGAAAATTTAAATATTTATGGGATGAAGAGGCAAAACAAAAAGTAGCTAAAGGGCGCCACCCACTCGACTTTGAAAACCTCACTACAATAAACACCCACAGTGAGCACTTAGCGTTAATAAATTACTTAGCCAGCCGCCAAACACCTGCAATTATTCTAGCTGCAAGCGGTATGTGCACCGGCGGGCGTATAGTTAATTACTTAGAGCGCTTTTTAACCGACAAAACCACCGATGTACTCTTTGTAGGTTACCAAGGGCGCGGCACGCTGGGTCGCGATATACAAACCTATGGCCCAAAAAATGGCTATGTAGTTATTAATAATACCCGCATTAATATAAACGCCAAAATACACACCATAAGCGGCTACAGCGCTCATGCCGATCAAGCAGGTCTCATCAAATTTGTAACCGGTATGCGCAAAAAGCCCCGCCATATAAAAATAGTTCACGGCGATGATGACGCTAAAAATGCACTCGCAGCAAAATACAGGGAAGTGTTGGGTGATGAAGTGAAAGTTGAAATTGGGAAGGGATAGGTTCGAGGTTCGGGGTTCGGGGTATTTAAAAACCTTGCGGTTAACATCCGCATCGCAAGGTTTTTATATCCGTAGCAGCGGGTTTACCCCGCGTCGTTATTAGGTATTAGGTTCATGGCCCGCTACCCGTAACCCGTTGCTCGTTACTCGTAACCCGTTGCCCGCTACCCGTTGCCCGTCACCCGTTGCCCGCTACCCGTTGCCCGTCACCCGTTACTCGTAACCCGTTGCCCGCTACCCGTCACCCGTTGCTCGTTACCCGTTACCCGTTACCCGTTGCCCGTCACCCGTCGCCCGTTACCCGTAACCCGTTGCTCGTTATCCGTTACCATTGTTGTGATTCAATATCTTTATTATCTACGCTCATTTCTATTTGTTTGTTAAGTAAGTTAATTAATAAAATACTGCGCATGTCGCCATTGGGCTCTTTGTAAATTGCTTGAATACCTTTAAAAGAATCGTTATTAACGCTCACTACATCACCCGCTTTTGGCATCGTTGACTCAACAGTTTGTGAACATTCACTTTGTAATTGTTCAATTAAACTTATGGGTACCACTTGATAACTCGCACCATAAGACACAAACCCACCAATACCGCGGGTATTTTTTACAGCAGAAAAGTTACCACTTTTTAATTCAAGGCGAACAAATAAGTAATTAGGAAACAAAGCTAACTGCTTAACAGTGCGACGACCTTTAATGAGCTTTTCTGTTGTTAATTTGGGGTAAAATGCCTCAATCCCTTGGTTGGTTAAATTAGCTTTTGCCCTTTCCTCTTGTCGTGGCTTACACATGACTAAATACCAATTTTCCATACTATATCCTGTAACCTTAGCTTAACGAGCAATCGTCAGCATTTATCTAACCGAACGCGCTATTGTAAACTACTCACAGACTTGATGCGAGGTAGATAGTTAGGTTTGAGAAATTTAAAAACCTTGCGGTTAACATACGCATCGCAAGGTTTTTTATGCCTGTAGCAGCGGGTTCACCCCGCGTCAGTATTAGGGTTTAGGCGCGTAACTCGTCGCTCGTAACGTATCGGAGTTTTTCAAAGGGAAACACAAGAGAAAAGTGTGACTTTTTATTGAATGTTAGATTTCTTCAATAAAACAAATAGAAAAGTGATCGCGGTAGGAATGAGCACTACAAACCAATGAACTGGTTTTACGGGTGAAGTCGATTGATAGGTATAGTGTGGTGTTTATGCGTAAAAGCCCCAATGTCACTTATGTAAAATATCAATATTTGTACATGATGACCGTTTTTAATGGCCTAACTCAATAAGGAATGGCGAATACGATAAATATTCATATTATGTAAGTGAAGCTTTATGAGGCAGGCGCGGCAAGCCATCGCTTGAGAGATTGAATAAACATGACCACCCAAATCGGCAACCATGCCGCCATTAAAATTCGGACCCCTTTAACGTTAAATCTTCAAACACTACCCTAAAATCATTTTCATTGGTTATCTGTCGTGAAATTTTGTGCTCAAAATAGAGTTTTTGCTTAAGGTTTTACCGCATAATTTATTGATGCATTGTTTTATTTTCTCCCAGCGATTTGCCCCTTTATTTCGTCAGTTAAACGTTTACAAAACACCTAATCAAGTGCATAAAAAAGACTTGGAACTTTCGCCCCAAGCCTTTCATTAAAACTGTCACCTATCTCAGAACGTGACAGAAATCGTTATATAACAGTGATAACCGTATTTAGATCATCGGTTAACTAATCTGCGGGTAAAAGCGAATACAATTAAAATTAAACTAAACCAGCCTAAGCTACCACTATCATTATCACTATCACTATCACTATCACTAGAGTCTTCAACGGGTTTTTCAACAACAGGTGCAGCCACTACATTAATGCTAAATTGTTCTGTTACAGGCTGTGAAATTTCACCATCGGTAACAGATACGGCAATAGTTACCGTACCAATATGTGCATCACCAGGCGTACCTGAAAAAGTTCTAGTGTCTGCTTCAAAACTCAACCAGCTTGGCAACTCTGTGCCATCTTCTAATGTTGCAGAATAAGTCAGCTCATCGCCTTCATCAGCATCAGTAAAAGTTTGCGCATCAAAGGTAAAGCTATACGCAAGACCCGATTGTGCTTCCTGATCTGGAATTGCTATGTTGACTACGGGCGCCCTGTTCTTTTGAATAACAACAACTTGTGCACTCGCATTAACAGTTTCGTCATTAGCTAGCTCAACCACTACTGTTACCGTTTGCTCGGCAATATCGACAGGCCAAATTATCTGACCAGCTTGAGCAGCCAATTCAGTTGCAAGACTTAATTGACCACTATCATGAACTAGTTTGACATTTAGCCCATCATTTTGGTCTAGTCCTGCAACATCCCAAGAAACTCTTAAGTTTTCACCATTAAAGACAACGTTTTCAGTGTTGATTAAAATACTTGGTACTATGTCAACGACGACATCAAACATTACTTGCTTACTATCGATTGTAATATCAAAAGATTGAGCTTCAACATTTTCGCCTGAAACGTCTAAACGATATAAACCTAAAGGCAAACCGTTAAAGGCAAATCGTCCGGCAAGATCGCTTAAAGTGGTGTTAACTAAATCAACCTGTATACCTTCAGCCGTGAATAGTGATAAATCTACATTAGCTACTGCATGGCTGTTAGCAGAAACAAATCCAATAAGGCTTGCTTGGTGTGTATTAATTACCACACTTTCAGCAGTGCTGATTTGATCATCGTCTGTTATGACAAAAACACTATAGTAGTAAATCGTATCTCTAGATGCCGAAGTATCATTACATTCGTTAGCAACTTCACCACAAATCTTCAGGCCATCATTTGGACTTACAGGGAAATCATCTGTGCTTCTTACAGTGATCACTTCAGCAATATTTGGTAAGTTAGGTAATGTCCATGTAAGTTGAACATCGCTACCGTTTGAGCTGGCTTGCAAATAGCTAATAGCCTGAACGGCCACAGCGGTTTCACCACTATATGTGGGCTCAACAATGGTATTGTCGATAACTGCGCGCACATCACTATTAACTTTAATAACAAAACGCTCATCGCTAGTTATTTCCTCGTAGTTTATGACTTCTAGTGTGCCACTTTCTGTTGTGCGTTTTACAAAGACTCTAGCATTGGGGAATTGCTTATAACGTTCAATTTCTACTTCAAACTCACTTGCGCGAGACAAGTAAAGCTTTTCAGACATAAGTGAGCGACTGACATAGCTTACATCTTGTGCCATTTGCTCAGATAAAGGCATTAAACGAGCTGGTTCGTCAGTTTGCTTGTTTTTCACCGAAACAATACGAGCACCCTGCACGACGACCTGCGTATGAACTAAAGAGTTCATAGTAATAGCCGCTTTATTACTATTTCCTTTTACATTTTGCTCAGTAACATCTTCCTTACTAGCATTCAAATAAAATGCATTTTGTGCTTCTTGTGCAGTGCTATGAAGCTGTAACTCATCATTAGTAACACTAGCAAATCTGGTCATTGAACCACTGTTAACATACGGGTTGTACGCCACAAAATCACCGTATTGGCTTTGCACTGTGCCTGTTTTTTTGAAGTCAACGACAAAATGCGGGATAGTGCTTAACGCATCGCCAGTAAATTCTAATTGGCTATAACTGCTTGGAAAGTTATTATCATGCGTTACAAGTACGGTAGTGTTGTTATATTTAATTAGTTGGGTTGCCACGATGGCATGACCACCTTTTACAGTGAAGTAGAACACCAGTGGGGATGCTTTATCATTAGTGAAGTGTTTAGCATAATAGCTACTTAGCTGCTCAACATTGCTAAAACGTGAGAAACTGGCACTACCGGCGCCACTATTTGCTCCGCTCCCCGAGTATGCGCCTTGGGTAACAAAGTAATAAGCAATTTGCGCCATACTTTGCACAATATCATTATTGTTCGTTGCAACATATTGACTCACGTCTTTAGGTAACGGTTTTGGTGTTTGCGTTTCACGGTATTGCCAATGGTCATTATAGAGTGCGGTAATTGTTTGCGCAGAGCTACCCTCAACAATTGAGCTACCCCAAGCTGATGCTTGTGCGCTGTTATTAAAGTTACTCGCCGCTGAAGTGGCTAATCCATAACACACTCCGCCGAAACTGCGATTTTCTCGAACACTTTTATCAATGCCGTCATATTTACCGACAATTTCATAGGCTTCATCTCTACGATGTTCAGGTAAAATAGGCGTGATACCATCAGCAACATTAAGTAAGGTACCATGCACTTCAAGTTGCTCGAGTGAACAGTTTCCTAACACCCAGCAAGCAATGCCTCCGTCAGCTAACATGGCATCACTCCAACCACCATTTTTAAAGGCATAACCATGTTGGTCAACATTAAATGAAGTACCATAAACACTCAAATTGTTTAAATCCTTTATAACTTCACACTGCTCAGCTAAACAAATAGACATGCTGGCATCTTTAAGTACATAAGGTGCATTATTCAGGGTGAAGTCTACTTTAAAAGCCTTCTTAGCAGCGTCAACTGAACATTCCCCTGGTAACTGCTGGTTACTATCTTGAACGATAAAGCTGTGCTGAGAACAAATATCCTCTAATGCACCACCACTTTTAGCAACTAGATCACGAAAATAAACAGTAAAGGTATTTGAAACCTTGGCGCCACGTTTTTGATAAACTTTATCGGTTTCAAACTCAAAATTAAAAAGAGATTGCGCTTGGTTGAACCAGACATTGTCAATAGCAAAACCGGCGCGCTCTTCTGTTTCTATTGCAATACGGAAGCTAGCAATGTTCTCACCACTAATTTCAAAACGCTCAATACCATAGATGGAATCAAAACGCTTACCTAGAAGCTCGCCATTTTCGTTATACCAAGAAATAGCCGTTGAGCTGAGGTCATCAAAATAACCTGCATCAAGGGCAAACGTATTTACTGTTAAGGTTCTACTTGGATCCGCCGGGTCGACAAAATGCCCCTCAATAGCACCATTAAATCTTGGATAGCCCGATAACACCGGCGTAGTTGGGTTAGCACTATCTGAAGTGATAAATGGTGTATCTCCAGAGAAAATAATTCCTTTATCAGCATACTGGTCTGTTATGTAAGTGTTTGTAGCAAACTCTGAAAAGGTAATTATACCTTCCTGTGCCTCTGCCTGAACTTGGTTTTGTTTACTGAATTGTTGTTTTTGAATAGTTGGTGAAGAAGAATAAAACTCTTCACTATAAGCTTGTTGATTGGTCTGTGCGTTGGCCGAAGTGACTAAAAGACTATAAGCTAAGCAAGTTGACGCGAAAGTAACTTTATTACATTCCATAAATATTCCCTTTTATCAATAATGAAACACCCCTAAATAAAAACATTCAGTTAACTTTTATTTAACATCTTGGAGCCTAATTAGGATATATCAGTATACTTTTTACAGCAAGCGTCGACAGAATATTTAGTTTTTGAGGTTGGCTTGGGCTTCGCATCTTATCGTGTGGGTATCTATTACACTTAATTATTCGCTTTTTAATCGTGGCAAAAAAATTCAGCAACCGCATTATCATGATAATGCGGTTGAAGCCTGAAGCGACTAAGTGATTTTAATGATCAAAGCTTAATGAGAATAAGCGATCAAAGTTAATGCAATTGGGTGTTCAAAGCTGGAGAGAATATGCAACTGTTAGATTTGATTGAGCTCTTGTTTGTTTAGCCCAACTGGTTAATTCGAGGTTCTAGGCTCGATGCTCATACCCCGTCGCTCGTAGCTCGTTACCCGATGCCCGTTACCCTTTAACCAACTTTTTCATATGTTCAGTAAACTCATCACCTAAACTTTCATGGCGCATGCTGTATTCTACAATGGCTTTTAAGTAACCAAGTTTATCACCACAGTCATGTGAGCGGCCGCTCATATGAAACGCTTCTACTGTTTCTTGTGCTATTAGCGCATCAATCGCATCAGTCAGTTGAATTTCGCCACCAGCGCCAACGTGTGTTTTAGCTAGTAGCGGCCAAATATTTTTACTTAATACATATCGGCCAACAACAGCTAGGTTTGAAGGGGCAACATCAACATCTGGCTTTTCAACCATGGCATTAATAGCGGCACTTTCACCTGAGGTTAGTTCTACACCGTTAATATCAGCAATACCGTATTTGCTTACGTCTTCTAAAGCGACAGGTTCTAGCATAATTTGGCTGGCTTGCGTTTGGTTAAAACGGGCAATCATCGCAGCTAAGTTTTCAGTTTTTTGATTTGCCGTATAAGCATCGAGGATTACATCAGGTAATACCACTACAAAGTCGTCATCACCCACAATTGGCTTAGCGCATAAAATAGCGTGCCCTAAGCCTTTAGCTTCACCTTGGCGTACATGCATAATGGTTACATCAGGTGGGCAAATAGAGCGTACTTCATCAAGTAATGTACGCTTAACCCGCTTTTCAAGCGTAGCTTCTAACTCAAAACTGGTATCAAAATGGTTTTCAATCGCATTTTTAGAGCTGTGAGTCACTAATACAATTTCTTTAATGCCCGCAGCAACACACTCGTTAACTATGTACTGTATAAGTGGCTTATCAACCAAAGGCAACATTTCTTTAGGGATTGCCTTAGTCATGGGTAACATACGCGTGCCTAAACCGGCAACAGGGATAACAGCTTTCATACTAGTCCTTTAATTATTAATGTGCTAAAAAGGTTAATTGATAATTTTGTACACCACTAATTTCTTAGTAATGAATAAATTTTTGCAATTATAGCTTTGGGTAATAATCTTAATGGCATTCTCAGTGCCATATTTTTAAGCACATCACCTAAAGGGAGAAGTTTGCTTTTATAGCTTTTTTTAAAAAAGTTAAACTCTCGTTTAAAATATAAATAGCCACTTCGTCTAGAAAGCTGATTTAAGCCTGCTCGCATATGCACTAATGGAGAAGGTATATTATACAGTATAGCACCACTTTTAATTAAGCTTAACCATAAAAAATAATCTTCAAAGTACAGTACATTTTGATAACCACCACATTTTACTACTGTTGTTTTTTTAAACATAACCGATGGGTGATTCATAGGATTTTTTGACTTCGCGAACTTTGTTATATCTGCATGATATTCTGGCACTTGTCTTATAGATAATATTGTACTTGGGTCATGATCAAACTCACTAATCCACGAACCACAAACATCTATATTTTGTAAGTCAAAAGCAGCTATTTGTTTTTCAAAGCGCGTGGGAAGCGCGATATCATCTGTATCCATTCTTGCTACTAATTCATAGCTACAATGTTGTAAACCTTGATTAAGCGCTTCGCCTAAACCAACGTTATTGGCTATAACAACATCTACTATATTTAATCTACCTTTCCAGCTTTCAATTACGTCATACAAATCTTTGTTTAAAGGGCCATCTTGTACAAGTACTATCTCAGTAGGACTTAAAGTTTGCTCGTAAATACTTTGCATTGCTTCATCAAAAAATTGAGCCTTTTCTCCCTTATAAAGAGAGAGTAAAACAGAGAACTTGATATTATGTGCCAACAGTATTTCCTTTTTTATTAAATCTAAAATTTTTATTTATCGCAATACCAAAGAAGAGCCATAAATACGGTGACGTAATATACTCATTAAATGCTAAACCCAAGAAGATAGATAACATCGCAGCTTTTAGAATTTTTGCATGAATATTAGAATAAATTTTAAATAACAAGACTATAAAAAATAAAAAAAGAACTCCCATTTCAGCAAGGTAACTAATATAAAAATTATGGGCTCTTGCGACATGGCCATTAACAAAGTATTGATAAAATTTAGGATCAATATGCATTAAGTAATTTTTCAAGCCCATCCCAGTGCCATATGGAAAGTTACCAATTAGTAAATCCAAGTTAGAAACGAATAACATGAACCTTTGATGATCTCCTACCTTTTTACCTACCCCAATGCCAGCACCATTGTAATAATATTCATATAATGCAACAGCTAATTCAGTAGCCTCTTCTACACGCTGTATCAGAAAATCAACAAACGTTAGGTGTCTAAGTAAATATAAAAGCAAGCCTAGTAAAATAATAGAGCATAGGAAGATAAACAAGTATTTTAATAACTTTTTAGGGTCTAGAACGAGTATAATTGCTAAGCTGATGTACATAACAAGGAGAGTTCTACTAAAGATCAATAAAGATAATAAAATAATTAAGACAGCCGTGAAGTAATAGCCACGGAACACAGCTAAAGAAAAGCCTATAAAGACAAGAAATAAGTATGAATTTTTATTCCAAAGTAAATAAGGATTTCCACTATACGTTAAACCACTAAAAAAAGTAACTCCTCCGAGAAAAACTGAAAATAGAGTAAATATAATTAGTGAGTCTGAAATTTCCTCAGCTTTTAACTCTTTAGAAAAAACCCACATTACAAAGCAATTAAACATCCACATACAAAAGTAAATGAAAGTTGAAGCTAAGTCCTTTGATATAGCTAATGAATAGGCTAGGTAAATAATAAAGAAAATAAAAAACGAAAGTACTTTTTTATCAATAAGTGTTTTTCTATTACTTAATATAAATAGGACAAAAGAGAACAGGTATACACCAATATATGCTGGGGGGATACCTAATAGCCTAGGAGTAAAGAAATTTAGCCCGCAACATGTTATTAAAATAAATAAGAGAATATACTTTTTTTTCATATGTATTTGATCATAATATTTCTATCATAGAGCTTACTCTACAATTAAAAGTATGTTCTTCCTTTAGTTTATTTATAAATAAATGTTGATTATCAAGTAAATAATCTGCAGCCTTTATAGCTTCATCAATAGACTCAACATAAATAGATGTAGGCCCGAAGTCTATTTTATCTAAATTTTTGCCTATAATAACCTGTGGGGTAGAGCTGTGATAACACTCGAAAGCCCTCATATTCAATCCCGTTTGAAGATCTGAGTGTATATTTATCACAACTTTAGAGTTGAGCAATAATTTAATATATTTTTCATACTTAAGCACCCCATACTTAAGATACTTTCTCAAAAACTTGTACTTAAAGTAGCAATCTAACATCTTGAAAATTCGAAATAAATCAAAGCCCCCATAAACTATATGGTTACCTTTTTTTATTTTTGAAAAAAACAAATTCAAATTAAAAGCCCTACCTCCATATAGACTACCAACAAAACTAATATCAACTGTTTTTAAAGCTTTATTTCCTACCGGGGTAGCACAAAGAGGTAAGTAACTGCAAGCATCATTATGACGAGAGATTGCGGGTAAGTCTTTACTTTGAAATGTGAATACATGGTCGAAAACAGATAAAATAGGGAGCAGTTCACACTCAAACCTCTTAAAGTCATCCATTAACCAAAGAAATAGCTTACTTGTTTTTAATTTTAATAGGTTTAAAAGTTCTCTATTTAAAAAGGTACCTTTGATTATGAGTATTAATTCAAAGTTCTGCTTGCAAGTTTTAAGATAATTATTTACTTCATTACTTTTTATAAAAAATGATTTTAGCGTTTTCTTATCTGTAATATTGAGTACTTCTGCTTGGTACTCTAAAGATAAAAAGGCTTGAGCTATCGAGTCATTATAGCCAAAAAAATCAGGGCCAATAATTAATACTTTTTTACTACTCATTAATTAATCTCATATTAGAAAGGTACAATATCAAACTTTTCAATGTCAAAGAACTGAACATAGCGATACAAAATGCAAGCGGTACATTATTAATTGCTTTGATACCTAAGGAGTGCAGAAAATAAATCATGGAGAAAAATATAAACATAACAAATAAGCCTATAAATAAATTTTCTTTGGCTAATTTTTTCCCAACTAAATCATAGTGAAAAAGTAAAGAAGCAGCTAAAAACATAAAGGATAAATTTAAAATAATAAAAATTTCACTTGAAAAATAGACTTTTTCATCGCCGATAAATGAAATAAGGATAGGTAAAATAAATAAACCACTTATTGAAATAACTATAAATAACAGAACAGTATATCCTAAAGCTTTGGTGTAATCTTGAAACGTATAACCAACTGAGACCAACTTAGATATTCTAGTGTTGAGTATTAAAACCTCAAATATTGATAAAGTTGATGCTGCAATACTAATGTATAAAACATAAATACCAAGTGATGCTTTATTAACTGTTAACATATCGAAAATAACTCGATCCCCTCCCAAAATAAAGCGAAATGAAAGAGCCGAAATAAAAAAGAAGATTATGGTTTTTATTTCTTTGGAATATACTTTAATTTGACGAGCTATATTAGCTGCTGTTGCACTTTCATGTTTCAGAGCATAGTTAAAATGATTTAGAATACAAATAAAAATAAAAAGCTGAGAGTATAGCCAAACTTCAAAAATAAATCGCATACTTAACTCTACATCGTTAGTATAATAAAAAAATACAATAAGACTTGGCATCAATGAAAGCCTTAAGAAGTTAATTACATTAGAAAAAACATGTTTACCTAGATAAATAATTACTTTTTGATACTCTGCCGCAAAAACTTCTAAAACTAAAATACTAACAATTGCAAGTGGAGGCGAAAAATCTAAAAAAAACATATTGAAAGTTACTAAGCTTATTAACAAGCTAATTGATATCGTAATTATGAGATGAGATATCATAACCCCTTTATTATTTTCAGGATGAAAAAAATTCGCTGATATATTATGAACTTCAAATCCTGATATAAATGTACTAATAGAAATACAAGCTAAAACAACCCCGTACTCTCCAATTAAATCAACACCAGCAACACTTGCTAGCCATAGTATAAAGAAAAATTTAATTGATAAAGTGCTCAACCTGAGCATTAAATTAAAAATAGTGACAACTTTATGCCCTGGAGAATAACTCATAATACTTATAAAAATTCTCCATCTGCATCCACTTTTCTCCAAGCTGATATATCTACATCATATTTTTTTACTATTTTTGCAGGAGCGCCTACAATAATACAATGGTTGGGGTACTCACCTTTGAGCACTGAATTAGCTCCTACAATACAATTATTTCCTAGCTTTGTTCCAGCAAGGACTTTAACCCCTGCCCCAATTAAACAATTACTACCAATAATTGTTTGTTTTACTGTTAAAGATTGTGCAGATATTGCTCTATCAATATCAGAATAACCGTGTTCTGTATCTTGTATCATTACATCAATTGATATCATTGTATCTTTTCCAATTATAAGTTTAGAAGCGGCCGTTATATGAACTCTTTGCTCAATAGTAACGCCCTCACCTATAAAAATTTCAGGTGAGAACTTTTGACTCCTATACTCATGAATTGCTTCAATTCTAGCTCCATCCCATATAACAACTCTTGAGCCAAGACTAATTGCTTCCAAAGATAAAAACAGAGGCTTTCTAACCAGCGACTCTTGACCAAGAGAAGAAAGTAAAAACCTATATACCCACGAAGTCTTTTTTCTATAATATAAGTTAGCTATAGCTTGAAGCTTGCGTGAGAGAGGCAGTCTAAAGAATTTAGTTACGCTTTTGTTCATTAAAAACATTTTCATACTCATCAATTTTAAAACCCAACACGTAAGTTAATTTTTCTTCGGTATTAGCCCAAAATTTAGGGTTATTTAATTGATCTTTTAACCACTTATACCTAGTTATAAAATCTTCGGCTGTCGAAAAAGAATCATCATGTATATCGATAGCATCATCAATTCCCCCAGTAATATACTTTAAACAAATACTATTAAATGTATAACTGTCATAATAGGCTGTTGAGTTAAATGAAATACTAAACAAAAAAGTTTCCTTGGTTAATAAATTCTGTATAGTTTCATTATTTGAAAGTGTAAAATTCTCAGAGCTTAAAAAATATTCATAATCAGATGGTTCTAAAGATGGATGCAATTTAAGGTGGTATCTTAATCCTAATTTTTCAGCCACTGACTGCAATAACAAAAGTAACTCAAGATTTCCCTGATGAAACTGTTTTCTAGAAAGCATGACAAGCACTTGATTTGTATTATTTTTTATTGGTTTTAATGTTTTTATCGCCCGAGGGTATCCAGTAACCAGAAGCTTATCATTAGGAACTCCGAATTTTATAAATTCATCTTTTGTATATTGTCCCCAACAAAGCAATTTTTGTGCATTGATATTCTCATAAACCAAACTATCAACATTACCTTCATCAAATATATACCAGAGTCCATGCTGTACCGATAAAGTTTTCCCGCCATTCTTTTGAATAAAAAAATCTATCTCTGCTTCACCTGCTAAGTTACTACAAAAAGAGGTTAACAATTTTGTTTTTATTGGCGGTAAGCTATCTAATTGTCTGATAAGGTTTAGCGTGTGAATAGTTACAGAAAGAAGGTAAACTCGCCTTTTGAAGCTTAAACTTTTGACATTTTTATATATATGAACTAGTGCAAATAGGGTGCTTTTTAGACTAAAACTTAATCTAAACTTTATTAAGGATAAATCTATTACCTTTGCTGAATCTGTTTTATTTATCAAAAAAGATAATAATTCATAATAGTCTTTACGTTTGTAATTACCTATACAGTAAATATGTTCGGCTTCAAAGTGTATTCTCTTGATATTTCTAACAAGAAATATTTTTCCTAAACATTTTAATAAAGAAATTTTTTTTAAATTTACACTCTGAAAAAGCTCAATAGCTAAAATTTTTTCTAATGGATAACCTTGATAAGATACCTTAAAGTCTTTTTTTAAGTTTAAGTAATTGACATAATCACTTTTTGGCATACTAATTTTTCTCAGTTGAGTTTAAAAGTAATTTAACTTTTTCTAAATCTTCTACAGTATCTACTGCTATTCCGAAATTACCTACTTCAACCATCTTTATTTTTATATCATTTTCTAAAAACCTTAAAATTTCTATATCTTCAATTGACTCTAATGGGGTTTTTTCAGGGTTTGTAGCAAAAAAATTCAGGTGACTTTTTGAAAACGCATAAATACACACCTGTTTAAAGCATATTTGTAACTCACCACTTTTGCTTATCGGTATTGCTGCTCGGCTCATATACAACAGGTCACTACTTTTACTAACCACAACTTTCGGTAATGTATTTGAATAAGGATCTTCATGCTCACTTATTTGAGTATAAGCATTAACAACTCGAGTAGGATCTTCTAAAAATATATCTCTTATTTTAATTATATCATTAGGATCAATCATTGGCTCATCACCTTGAACGTTGATAATAAAATCAAAATTTAAGGTAATATTAGCCTCTGCCAATCTATCCGTACCTGTCAGGCATTCTGAAGATGTCATTAAAGCTTTCCCTCCAAAGGACTTTACTTCATTAACAATTCTTTGATCGTCGGTAGCAATGTATACAAGATCTTCTCCTACTGCAGAAACGCACTTTTCCCAAACATGCTGAATCATTGTCTTACCATTAATTTCAGCGAGTGGTTTTCCTGGGAATCGGCTAGATTGGTATCGTGCAGGAATTAAAACCGCGTATCTTAAAGACATATCTGTCCCTCATAGTTATCAATTACTTTAAAATGATTTTTTTCACTCAACTTAATCATCTGGTCTTTTACGTTAGAAAGAGGGGAGTAAAAAACGAAATCGATGCCATTTTCTAATGCTGCTTCATAATCTGCAACGGCATCACCAACCATTACTGCCTTATTATATTTAACACCATTAAGTATGTTATTAATATTATCAACTTTAGTCTCTGGACTACCTAAGATTCCTTTAAAGAACTCAGAAAACCCTCTTCTTTCTAAAGTAACCTTTAGCTGCTCTTGCTCTGAACCAGAAGCAACGTATAAAGCTTTTGAAGATAACAATCTCAATAAAGGTTTTATACCAACAGCTTCTGGCACAGTTAAGTATAAAGAGTTAACTTGTTCTGCATAACTATTTAATAAGAAGGTTTTTAAGTCAGATTTTTTTTCTATATCTAGCAGCAATGGATCTACAAAACTATCAACATGATAAAATCGGCTTCTGCCAAAGTTGTTTTTAAACTGCTTAGTTAAAGATTCAACCTGCTGATTAGTATAACAATTTGAAAGTGTAAGTGCCGCATTCATAGCTGACACTTTCATGTTATTAGAATCTAATAACACACCATCGCAGTCAAAAATAATAAGATCATACTGATCAAATATACGCATACACGCTTCCTTTGTTGACTGGATATGTTGTTGGTGTAATAGAGAAAACATTCAACGCTTCAGTAGCTTGCTCTTTTAGTAGTTCAAAAAACTCTATCATTTCAAGTTGTCTAGAGTCATTTGACTCATATCCATCGACACCTGCAAGAGTAATATTACTCGTACCACCAGCTAACGCAAATGACAAAGCATACGCTATTGTTAATTCATTAGGGATTACACATGAGTTTTCTTTAACACTGAAAGTACCTTTAGCTACATCTAAGCCATAACGTATATTATTATTGTTGGGTATTATTTTAATATCTTCTGTCGAAAAACGATGTTCTGGATAAACGATTGGCTTTGTTAAATTAGGGTAATCTGATTTTTCTACTAAAAACTTGAAGTTATGTGTAATGGCTATATAGTCAATCACTTCATCGTTCAAGATTTTATTTACATTTAGGGAGATAACAATCGGCTTTTTCTTTTCTATGTATAACTCTATTGCTTTTTTGTGTTTTTTAACTGATTCCGCGTTAGTTACTATTAGCACTTCCTTATTTTTGAAAATATCACTTATATTGTCGCCAGTAACAGCTTCTCCACTGTTATTTAAATTTAAAGCTGCTTCTAATACAGCTCCATCATACTTATTAGTTCCATTCTGCTCTAACAAGTATTGCAGAGCTCCAACAACCTCATCTTTACCTAAATGACTATTAGATAATAGGTTTTGGATATATGTTGGGTGAACATTTTTTTGAGCGCCCAAGAAATATAATAAATTAGTGCCCCACCCATAATCTTTTTGCATTGATTCAAAATATCGTATAACTAGTTCATAAATAGCGGTTGGATTTAAATGAGTATACTTGTCAGCTAAAACAGCCATTAAGCTTTCTGTTTGTGTATTACCTGCTCCTCGTCCCATACCAGTAATAGTGGCATCTAACCAAGTTACACCTAGATTTAATGCTGTAAGGCTGTTATCAAGTCCTCGTCCCATATTATCGTGAGTGTGAATTCCCATTTCACCTTGCCAATATTTTCGAAGCGCACTAACTATTCGAGTAACTTCCTCAGAGTCCATATTACCAAGAGAGTCTGCAAAATAAAGCGCATCTATACACCCCCACGAATTAATCTCTTTGGCCTTTTCTTCCAGCTCTAAATCAGGCTTACCTCCAGCCTGCATGAGGTTGTAACCAACTTCATAACCTTTCGCTTTTAAACACTCAGCAATTTTTTTCGATTCTTCAACTTCATAAAAGTGTGCTGCAATTCTAACTAAACTTACACAACTTTCAGACTCTTTACAAAATAGTTCATCAACAGCATCCTCAATACTCAGCTGGCTTGATAAAACAGTTTTTGCATCAACCATCACACCATATGTTACACCACATGGTAGATTTAATGTCTTTAGATAACTTTCAGAACTATATGCAAAAGGTCCTAAAAAACCTGCTTTTGGAAAATTACGTAAGCCTAGTTCTACATATTCGATACCACTTCCGGCTACAGCATTCAAATAACTTTTAACCAGTTCCGTATCAAAATCCCAATCATTGTAATATCCACCATCTCTTAATGTGCAATCAAGAATTTTCATATCAGCCCTTTTCTTTAAGTTTTTCTTTAAAATCAGCAATCATCAGTTTCATATCTTCGATTACATTCTTAGGATTAAAGCTCGGAAATAACCTTTTTAATGAAGATATATCCGTTTGGGGAAAGTTTTCATTTAAGGAGTCATCGCCGTGCCAAATAACTTCGCATTGAATATTTTTTCGAAGTGTATCTGCAAGCTGTTGAGCTGTTATATTATATCCCGTTGCTATATTAATTATTTCATTCTTTGCTCTTTCATCAGTTGACAGCATAATACAACAGTTAGCTACGTCATCGACTGAAATATAATCCTTTGCATAACTTGGTGGAACATACATATTGACATTTCCATTTTCAATTGCATTCCTTGTTATTGCAGGTAAAAACAAAGGGCTACTGAGCGCAACACCGTACACATTACTAGGCCTTAAAATACAAACTTCTCGACCACTTTTAAGACAGATTTCTTCTCCTACAAGTTTAGTCAAATTAAATAAGCGACGGTTATCATTTGAACATACTGTAAGGTTGTCATTCTCGTTTGCACCTTGTTGATTCATATACACACGAGTAGATGATATATATAATAAGCGCGCAAAAGTACTATGCTGTAAAATATTCGCAAGCAAAGAAACATTTGCTTCTAGCACTGAAAATGGTGTGTTTTTACAATCCCCGTTACCTGCACAGTAAATTACAACTCCTAAATCACGCTTAAATATACTGTTATCATTTCTAGAGGGCACAAAAGTGGTATGCCCTAAAGCAGTTAATTGAGATACAATTTCAGAGCCTATAAAACCTCTTCCACCAAATACTGTATAAAGTGCCATTATTCATCCCACCCATTAAGAAGCTTATTTTTTATTTCAATAAGTGTAGGCTGGGCTTTATCTTTATCAGATAGTAAAGGTTCATCAAGCGGCCACTGTATAGCTAAACTTGGATCGTTCCAAAGCAAACCACTTTCATCATTTGGATCGTAATAATCGGTACATTTATACTGGAAGTCAGCTATATCACTCAATACACAAAAACCATGTGCAAATCCAGGCGGTACATAAAATTGTCGCTTATTTTCACCTGTCAATAAAGTAGATTCATACTCACCAAATGTTACCGAATGGGGGCGCAAGTCAACTGCGACATCGAACACTTGTCCTTCAGTCACAGTTACCAGTTTCCCCTGTGGTTTGTGCTTTTGAAAGTGAAGCCCTCTTAATACTCCTTTAGTTGACCGAGAACGGTTATCTTGTACAAAATTAGCATTAATCCCAGCCGCTTTATATCTTTCAGATTGAAATGTTTCATAAAAGAAACCCCTTTCATCACCAAATACTTTTGGTTCGATAATAAGTAAGTCTTTTATTTTGGTTTTAATTACATTCATATGTTTTTAAACTATTTAGTGATATTTAGTAAGTATTGACCGTAACCGGTTTTACTTAAGCTAAAACCAATTTCTTTCACTTGCTGCTTGCTTAACCAACCTTGATGTAACGCGATTTCTTCTAGGCAAGCAATTTTAAAGCCCTGACGTTTTTCTACCGTTTGTACAAACTGCGACGCTTCAAGTAGTGAATCATGAGTTCCAGTATCTAGCCAAGCAAATCCACGACCTAATTGTTCAACATTTAGCTTACCTTGCTTTAAATAAGCCTTATTTACACATGTAATTTCAAGCTCACCACGTGAAGAAGGTTTCACATTTTTAGCTATTTCAATCACTGAATTATCATAGAAATAGAGACCAGTCACTGCCCAGTTTGATTTTGGATGCTTTGGCTTTTCTTCTATTGACAGTGCTTTAAAATGTTCGTCAAACTCAACCACCCCAAAACGCTCGGGATCCATAACTTGATAACCAAAAACACTTGCACCATCTAAATTTTCAGCTGCGTGCCTTAATTGCTTACCAAAAGCTTGACCAAAAAATATGTTATCGCCCAAAGCTAAGCAAACATCGTCTGAACCAATAAATTCTTCACCTATAATAAAAGCTTGTGCTAAACCATCAGGACTTGGCTGCACAGCATAGTTAATACAAATACCAAATTGCGAACCATCACCAAGTAAACGAATAAAGCCATCCTGCTCTTCCGGCGTAGTAATAATTAAAACCTCGTTAATACCCGCTAGCATTAATACGGATAATGGGTAGTAAATCATAGGCTTGTCGTATATTGGTAATAACTGCTTAGACACACCCTTTGTTATTGGATGTAAACGCGTACCTGAACCACCTGCAAGGATAATTCCTTTCATATTATTCTCCTTAAACTTGCGTATTTAGTTCACCAAGTCGCTCACGTTGATATGAACCATCCTGAACATTTTGACACCAAATTTGATTATCTAAATACCATAGAATAGTTTTTCGCAAGCCAGTTTCAAATGTCTCAACTGGCTCCCAATTAAGTTCTTGGCTCACTTTTGAGGAATCTATAGCATAACGGCGATCGTGACCTGGGCGGTCAATTACAAATGTTATTTGCTCATCATATTTTGCTTCTTTAGGTACTAACTCATCTAAAATACTGCAAATAGTTTTCACTACTTCAATGTTCTGTTTTTCATTATGACCACCAATGTTATAAGTTTCACCTACTTTGCCTTCTGTTACTACTTTATATAGGGCACGTGCGTGGTCTTCAACATAAAGCCAGTCACGAATTTGGTCGCCTTTACCATAAATAGGTAGCTCTTTGCCTTCAAGTGCATTTAAGATTACTAATGGAATTAGCTTCTCAGGGAAGTGGTAAGGGCCGTAATTATTTGAGCAATTCGTAACAATAGTCGGAAAACCATACGTGCGTAACCAAGCACGAACTAAGTGGTCGCTCGAGGCTTTACTTGCGGAATACGGGCTACTTGGCGCATACGATGTTTGTTCAGTAAATAAGGGTAACTCTTTACCCGAAGTATTACCTTCTAGCTCATCGGGATGAGGCAAGTCACCGTACACTTCGTCGGTAGAGATATGGTGGAATCGAAAAGCTTTCTTAGCTTTCGTATCTAATGTGTTCCAGTATTCTCGCGCAGCTTCTAGTAAATTATAAGTTCCAACGATATTAGTTTGAATAAACTCTGCTGGGCCCGTGATTGAGCGGTCAACATGACTCTCTGCCGCTAAATGCATTACAGCATCAGGCATATGCGTTTTAAAAACTCGATCTAATTCTGTACGGTTACAAATATCAACTTGTTCAAATGCATAGCGCTCGCTTTTATCTACAGATTTTAATGACTCTAAATTACCAGCGTAAGTTAGTTTATCAAGATTAATAACTGAGTCTTGAGTATTTTCTATAATATGGCGTACTACTGCTGAACCAATAAAGCCCGCTCCGCCAGTAACTAAAATTTTCATAACACCTACTTATCTCTTAAAATCTTAACGACCCATTCCAAATATTACAGTCTTAACTGTTAGTAATAATATTTTAAAGTCTAATAAAACTGAATGGTGTTTAATATAATGTATGTCGTATTTATGTTTCCATACTGCGTCTTCAACTGATGCACCATATGGGTAGCTAACTTGAGCAAGCCCAGTTACTCCAGGTTTGACTGCATGGCGGAACCGATAGTATGGAATCTCTTTTTCAAGGTCTTCTATAAAAACTTCGCGTTCAGGCCGCGGCCCTACGATTGACATAGTCCCTTGTATAACATTAATAAGTTGTGGAATTTCATCTATCCGTGTTTTACGAATATATTTACCGACTTTAGTAACACGGGCGTCATTTTTTGATGCCCATTGAGCACCATTTTTTTCAGCATCGTTACGCATTGAACGGAACTTATAAACATAAAACTCTTTATTGTATTGCCCTGTACGCTTTTGCTTAAATAACACGGGCCCTGGGCTTTCAACCTTTATTAATAAAGCTGCTATTACAGAAAAAGGTAGAGTAAGTATTAATAATAATATCGCACTTATGATATCCAAGAAACGCTTTGCCACTTGAGTTCGTTTGTTTGACAATATTGAAAATGCTTTTTGGTGCAAAAAATAACTACTATGAAGCAAACGTACCTCTGTATACTTTAAGCGCTCATCTAAGTAACTAACTAATGGCTCAACCCATGCACCACACTCGGTCGCACTCACTAAAAAGCGTCGCTGCTCTTTAGTTAAGTGAGCGCTTTGATAATGGCATACTACTTTTTGAGTGAAATCATGAATTGAGTAATCATTAATTACAATATCAAATGAATAGTCATCAATAATACTACCAATTTTTTCAGCACTTTCTGGAGGACAAAACACATAAATAGTATTTTGTTTTAGCGCTTCAGATTTAGATTTAAAACTATTAGTAATAAAAACAGGCTCCATTACATCTAAGTTACTGGTGGAAGAGTATTTTTCAGCTTCAACTGTAACTGTTTTAACTTCCGGACTCATAGTCTGACCTTCCATTTATATAAATTATTTAATGTACAATTCGAAAAGCTTTCAAATAAAAAGCGCATTTATAAATCAACTTTCTAAGTTTAATTAAATTAAAAGCTCAGCTCTAAATTGAATTTTCTCAATTTTTCATCTCAGTAATTCAACAACCCTCTGAGACACTTTTTTCTAAATTGAGACAGTCAATTTCAACTATCTCATTGTAATTGCTTGTTTTTGTACTTTTATTTAAAAGTGCCCAATAGGCCCCCTATATATCTAGGAATTAGGTTCTAGGCTTATAGGCTTCGGGCCGCGAGCCCATAGTTCTGAGCTTTAGTCTTTATCCTTGGCTATATAGTGT
Source organism: Pseudoalteromonas sp. SCSIO_11900 (assembly GCF_000576475.1). Taxonomy (NCBI): domain Bacteria; kingdom Pseudomonadati; phylum Pseudomonadota; class Gammaproteobacteria; order Alteromonadales; family Pseudoalteromonadaceae; genus Pseudoalteromonas; species Pseudoalteromonas sp. SCSIO_11900. The sequence continues at coordinate 1,354,290 of NZ_KK070023.1, read as the reverse complement.
CTGATCAATACTATCATTACACTTAGCATTCCGCCAAAAAGAACACCCAGTACACAGATTAATGCGCGTTTTGGCTTGAATTTTTCTTCTGGCACGAGCGCTGCATCAATCGTTTTAAATACATATTCGTCGCGTACTTTAGCAAACATAATTGTTTTAGTTTGCTCTTCAACTAGCTTATAAAGTACCGCACGTATATCAGCAATTTTAGTTTGCTCTAGCTGTTGAGTTAAAAAGTCAGTACTTTTTATAGCCTCTTGCACATCTCGCTCTTTCATGGTTTGGTTAATATCTTGTATTAACCAGCTAACCCATTGCTGGGCAACACTAGGAGATATATGCTCTACCGCTACTTTAACCATTCCCGTTTCTTTATCGCTGCTAGCACTTAGGATTTTACTAAATTCTTTATACGCTTCTTGCATTGAAGGCTTTGGTTTAAAAGGCGCTTTAACCTCACGCACCCATTTATTGTTTTCAGCATCGAATATCTCGCTATCATAAATAACTGTATTCGTTTGCATATCCCACGATTTAGCTGCCATCAAGTCGGCTAATATACTGTGCTTTTGAATGAAGTCACTGGTAAACTGGCGTGACTTTAACACCTCAATGGCTAATTGTGCCTTATTACTTGCACCACCACCTAAGTTAACACCCGCTAAGCTGGCTAAACCACCGAACTGACCTGCTAAGCCCGCCAAACCACCAGAACCTTCTTGCTCTGCAGGCGCTAACAACGCTTCTGATTTATAAATGTTAGGTTGGTTAATGGCATAAATAACCGATGCAACTGCGAACAGTGCTGTAATTGCTATTATCAACCATTTCCCTTGCCAAATTACAGCAAACAGCTCACGTAAATCGATTTCGTCGTCAGCGATGTTGGGGTTTTGCATTGGTGTATTATTTTGCATTGGCTCGTTGTATTGTTGAGTGCTTGGGTTGTTCATATTATTCTCATAGGTTCTAGGTTCTAGGTTCTAGGTTCTAGGTTCTAGGTTCTAGGTTCTAGGTTCTAGGTTCTAGGTTCTAGGTTCTAGGTTCTAGGTTCTAGGTTCTAGGTTCATCAAGATTATAATTAGACTCTGTCTCTTTTATAGAGCTTTTCCTAATTTTAATTAGTGCCGCTATCATGCTAGCAACTTCTTTCGATTCAGTAATCAATTTTAAACCTAGTTCTCTTTCTATTAAGCCTATTTCTATGCCTATATATATTTGCGTTACAAGCTCACCAGCGGAGCCTTTACCATAATACAAGAACCTAGCTTGATCGGCCTGTGAGTCACGCTCTAAACGTTATTCGATAAGTCCATTTATCTCACCTCTTCGAGGCCGCGCAAGCGCGTTCAAAATTTGCTCCTGCAATTTTGTCTGCAATATTAGAAGGAATTGAAATAGCAGAACGAGTAACTTGATCTTTAAATCCGTAGTCTTTGCAATTAGCGAGCGCTTTATATGTATCGCAAGCCAACCTTGAAGATCTTTTCCAAACATCCAATTGTTCGAACTTCATAGTAATTCCTTTTAAGTTCTAGGTTCTAGGGTTTAGGTTCTAGGCTTTCCTAGTGCCTCACGCCTAGTACCTATCTCTTCAGGCACGCTTCACGTTCCAGTTCGTCGCAGAGCTCCTCTCGCTCCAGCTTGATGTAAACTAGTACACATAATCACTTAAGCAATTTAACGAGTTAAACTATCCGCAAGCGGCGTTAAAAACTTTTTATTTAGAACAACTAAACTACAAAGCTTTTGCCTTGCTATCGTAAAGTTTTCCTGGCCTAAAATAGCCCACTCTATTACGGGTACTAGTTTCAAACTACTTGCTTGTCTAGCCCTTCGGGCACGCTTCACGTTCCAGTTCGTCGCAGAGCTCCTCTCGCTCCAGCTTGAAAGCAAAACTATTTGCTTGTCTAGCCCTTCGGGCACGCTTCCGCCCCTAGGTTGCAGTTCCTACGGTCTGATAAAAAAACAGGTTTTAGGTTCTAGGCTAATGCTCATAACCTTTAAGTAAAAACCTGCGGGTTAAAGTCCCGCTTTAAAAATCATTTTGAACCACAGAGTACACCGAGGCGCTGCGTGCTACACTGAGAAAAAAGTCTGCTGACAACTGACAACTGATATTTTCCTCTATGTTCTCTTTACCCCTGTGGTGAATAAAATCACTAACAGACGCGACATAAAGTCGCTGCTACGTTTGCGAGGCGTAAAGCCCCGCATACAAAATCATTTTTGAACCACAGAGTACACCGAGGCGCTGCGCGCTACACCGAGAAAAAACTTATATTGATAAAAGCCTTTAACTTTGATCTCTTCCTCTGTGTTCTCTTTACCCTCTGTGGTGAATAAAATCACTAACAGACGCGACATAAAGTCGCTGCTACGTTTGCGAGGCGTAAAGCCCCGCATACAAAATCATTTTTGAACCACAGAGTACACCGAGGCGCTGCGCGCTACACTGAGAAAAAGCTTGCTGAAAAATGACAGCTAATAACTGCTCTTTACCCTCTGTGGTGAATAAAATCACTATAGACGCGACATAAAGTCGCTGCTACATAAGCGAGGCGTAAAGCCCCGCTTTAAAAAAACATTTTAGCTGCGAGCCACTGGCTACGAGTTTCGAGCCCTAAGCTAATAGCCCACAGCCCGATACCCGTTGCTTATAACCCTATATTACAGGCTACCTATCGCGGCTACTGCTACGCCTAGTTGGTAAAGTATTTGCGTTGCTGTGCTCCACAGCGTTAGTTTATCCATATGACCTGCGTCCATTGGCACTACTATGGTATCGCCTGGTTCTAACATTTGCTCATTACCAGGAGCAAACCAATTACCTGAGTTAGGTATAGTTACTGCGCCGTTGGCTTTTATAATGTAAATACGGTCGTCATCAGCACGCTCTTTTAAACCACCACTTAGCTCTAGGTAGTCGTCTAGGCTAACGCCTGCTTTATACAAATGAGTAGTTGAGTAGTTTACTTCGCCCACTACGCTGATAGAGTCGCGCTTACTCGGTACATAAAGCGTATCGCCATCTTGTAGCACTAAGTTTTGCTGATTATTTACAATTAAAGGCAGGTCGATAACTAAACGCCCTACAGCTTCTACACTGGCTAAGTCGTTAAGTAGTTTGTTCATTTCGTCGTACGAAAGCGCACTACTACTTACTGAATTTTGAAAGCTTTTTGATGCTACATCGCGGCGTAGTTCAGTAGCTAAACGGGCTAGTTGTTGTTGCTCTTGCTGCTTAACCGATTGGCGAATAAACACCGCTGCTTTTTGCTCGGCAAAGTTAGTAAAGCCACCGGCACGGTTTAATAAATCGGTTAGTGTTTCGCCGCGACGAATGGTGTAAGTACCCGGGAATAGCAACTCACCTTTAAGGGTAACTTTTACGTTTTCTTGCCAGTTAGGAATGGTAAAAATATTTAAGCTGTCTTTACTTTGTAATTTAAGGCCTTGTGCATTGCCACTCAATACTTGAGCAAGGTCTATATTAATGTGCTCAACATTTGAAGCATCGCCATTTACCATACGGGTAATTTCGGCTTGTTTGGTGTAAGCCGACTCCAATAAACCACCTGCTGCTGTGATTAAATCTGCTGCTTCAGCATCTACTGTTAATGGGTAAACGCCTGGGTAAGTAACACTACCATTCACCTCAACTAGCTGAATAGCTTGCTGAGTAGACGCTTGTCGCTTTAACTTTTTAATTATTGGTGCTAACAAATTATTACGGCTATAAGGTGTATAGCTAGCAGCACTTAGCTGGTTACTATCTCCTGCTTGGCTAGCAGCTTGCTCAATTGTGGTATCTTTTTTAGTGCCTGAGCCCGTTGCTGCTAACGTTAACTTTTCATCTTGTTTTTCTTCAAATTCACTAAATATAAGTATTTTGTCGTTAGCGTTAAGGATTAAGTCGTTTTCACTATTTTTAACAATAGCTAAAGCTACATCAAACTGATGCACTTCTATGTCGCCATTTATGTTTATTTCGCGCACCACTAAGCCATAGCTTAAATCGGCTTGTGGGAGCAGGTCGCCACGTACCGACTTAAGTACATCAGATATACGTTTACCTTGGTGCCATTGGTAACTACCAGGGCGCACTACAGCACCGACCAAGTTAACTGAATTTTTATATTGTGCACTTATGGTGTTAAAACGAATACGGTCGCCGTCTTGCGGAATGTAATTAATTTTATTTGCCGAAAAGTCTACGGTTAGTACTTCTTTACGGTTGTTATTAAAGCGCTCTACTACTGCATTTTTAGTATAGGCACCGGGCTTTAAGCCGCCAGCCATTGCCAGTAGCTCTTTTGCTGTTTCGCCTTTTTTAAGCTCAAAAATAGCAGGGCGTTTAACTAATCCTTCTACTTTAACTTGTGCGCCCACCGAAGGTACAAATACCACGTCGCCGGGTTTTAAAATAATATCGTTACTGCTATCACCGTGAATAAGTAGGTCGTATAAATCGAAATTAGTAACTACTTTACCAGCCCGCTTAACTTGAATATTACGTAATGATGCAATATCCGACACCCCACCACTTACAAATAAAGCATGAGACACTGTAGTAAGCGACGACACACTGTAACTTCCTGGTTTGTATGCTTCACCTAATACCATAATACGCATACTGCGAAGTTGACCAAGCGAGACAAACGCTTTTACACCTATAACTTCTTGCTCTACTTTTAACTTAATTAACTGCTTTACCTCAGAAAAAGTTAAGCCAGCGACTTGTACCGGGCTCAAATCAGGGATGCTAATGCGCCCTTCGCGATCAACAATAACTTCAAAGCTCGCGCTTTCTTTACCATAAAAGTTTATTAATAGCTGATCGCCTCGGCCAACTAAATACGTATCAGGCACTGCTGACGTTTCACTAGGCATGAAGGTAGTTGGTTCACCGGCAAAAAGTTCATAACCAAATGGCTTAACTGTATTAGGGTTTTGTTTTGCTGGTTCTGCTTTTGCTGCTTGCTCTTGTTGTACTAAACGAGGACCGATTGTTGGTTCTTCAACTTGAGGTTGATTACTTGATTGGCTTGACCCAGTTATTACCGATAGATCAACACCGTACTGCTTTGCCAATGCCTGCTGCTGAGACTTTGGTAATTTTTTAAATTGCTCTATTTGCGACGCACTCGGAGTGAATGCTAATGCACTAAAGCTACATATTAATACTAAAGCACTAAATAAGTGTTTAAAAACGTTCACGAGTAGGTATTTCCCTAGGTCTACAACAAGAATTGCTGAGTATTGTACATTATTATTGGACAAATAAAAAAGGGACTTTTGCCCCTTTGGTCATTTAAATGTCATTAACCTGGTATTATTAGTTAAAAACTGTAAACCAGTGTTAGCGAGGTCTCTGTGTCGGTGCTTTCTTTGTCATCAGCAACATCTGAGTTATTGGTTATATTATAGGCCACTTTCATTTGCAGTGAGCCATTAATTTTAGTAAGTAGCGCAGTTTCTGAGCGAGTTTTGGTATTAGTATCACCGTACTCCACTGATACTAACTGAGTAAAGCGCGCGTTGTCTGAAATTTTCCAGCTAAAGTCTACTTTACCTAGCGCAATCACTTCGCCTTCGTATTCACCCGCTAGTGAGTTGCCGTTTTCATCAACCTCTTCGCTTACATCTGGGTATTTAAAGTACTTATAACCTGGACCAATTTCAGCATTTAGTTTCATGTTTGATTCGTTTAGTAAACGTAAACCATAACCCGCTGAAATAACCGACTCACTTCGGTATGCACCAAAGTAATCAGAAACATGCGATCCGTAAATAAATAAATGAGCGTGCTTTTCGTTTAACTTGTAATTACCTTGTGCTGAGATAGAGTACTTTTCGTTAGTACGCTGTTTTTCTTTTATGCCGTCGTCGTTTTCTACTTCATCTTCTTTGTAGATGCCGTCTAACTTATACTCGTTATTCCAACTTTCTAAGTTATGCAAAACTTTAATACCGCCTTTTAACGTGGTTGTTTCGGTATTACCGCTGGTAATAATAGCGCCTACTTCGCTGGTAACTTCCCAGGTTTTTTGCTCTTCTTCTGATGCAAATGCATTGGTTGTAGCTGAGGCTGCTACTAAAATTGATAAAAGCTTAAGTTTCATTAAAAAATAACCCTATAAAAAATGTATTAATACCTATTAAAAAGGCAACGCGCATATTAATAAATCGAATTTGAGCGCTGCCTTAATAAATAAGTATTTTAAAAAATTAGTCTTGCTTGTGTAAATGTACATCCATTTGCGGGAATGGAATGGTAATGTCTGCGTCATCTAACGCTATTTTAATGTTTTCCATTAACGACCAGTATGTTGGCCAGTAATCTTCTGAGTTAACCCAAGGGCGTACGATAAAGTTAACGCTTGAATCGGCAAGTTCAGAAACTGATACATTGTATGCAGGATCTTTTAAAATACGCGATTCGTTATCTAGTACTGATTTAAGTACTTCTTTTGCTTTTCGTAAGTCGGCGTCGTAGCCAACACCAATCACAAGGTCAACGCGGCGTGTTGATTCGCGCGAGTAGTTAATAATTGCATCTGACATGATTTTTGAATTAGGCATTACAATAACTTTGTTATCGGGTGTGCGCATTTCTGTTGAAAATATTTCGATTTTTTTAATCGTACCGGCTTTACCGCCAGCTTCAACGTAGTCACCTGATTTAAATGGGCGAAGTAGAATAATTAATACGCCTGACGCAAAGTTAGATAACGACCCTTGCAGTGCTAAGCCAACGGCTAAACCTGCCGCACCTAAAATAGCAATGAATGATGTGGTTTCGATGCCAATTTGTGACAGCGCCATTAAAATAGTGGCTGCAAATACAATGGCATATACAATACTAGAGACAAACGATGAAACCGCTTTATCTACTTTTTTCTTGTCGAATGCTTTTTCGGTTAACTTTGCACAAAATTTGGCAATTCGTCCACCCAGTAAAAATATAACAAGCGCTATGACTGCTTGAATACCGTAGTGTAAGATTAAGCCTGAATTTTCATTCAGCCAATTGAGTATTGAATCCATATTAACTCCTGATAGTGTTATTAAACAGTTTAGCGGTGTTGTTTATTGTATTGTAAATCTTTAATACATGTTTGCAACAGCGTTTTACGAGGTTCAAGGTTCAAGGTTCAAGGTTCAAGGTTCGAGGTTCGAGGTTCGAGGTTCGAGGAATTTAAAAACCTTAAGGTTAATATCGCAAGGTTTTTATATCCGTAGCAGCGGGTTTACCCCGCGTCGTTATTAGGTATTAGGTTCAAGGTTCTAGGTTCTAGGTTCGAGGTTCGAGGTTCGAGGTTCGAGGTTCGAGGTTCGAGGTTCGAGGTTCGAGGTTCTAGGTTCTAGGTTCTAGGTTCTAGGTTCTAGGTTCTAGGTTCTAGGTTCTAGGTTCTAGGTTCTAGGTTCTAGGTTCTAGGTTCTAGGTTCTAGGTTCTAGGTTCTAGGTTCTAGGTTCTAGGTTCTAGGTTCTAGGTTCTAGGTTCTAGGTTCTAGGTTCTAGGTATTTAAAAACCTTAAGGTTAATATCGCAAGGTTTTTATATCCGTAGCAGCGGGTTTACCCCGCGTCGTTATTAGGTTTTAGGTATTAGGTTTTAGGTATTAAGCCCGTCACCCGTTACCCGTCACCCGTTGCCCGTCACCCGTTGCCCGTTGCCCGTTGCCCGTTGCCCGTTGCCCGTTGCCCGTTGCCCGTTGCCCGTTGCCAATAGCTTAAATATAGAATACTTATAATAAATTTAATTTTTTTGATTTTTTTGCTTCACAAGCATGGGGATATTATGTATTATGCGCGCCACACCAAACAAGGTGTATGTAGTGGCGGTTGTAGCTCAGTTGGTAGAGCCCCGGATTGTGATTCCGGTTGTCGCGGGTTCGAGCCCCGTCAATCGCCCCACTATTCTTTAAGTCTTCTCAGTAATATCTACAGCTAACCTCTAAATTATATTTACCCGGTTTAAATCTAAAATAAAAACAATACACTCTTATCAGTAGCCGCTGGTTCATTCCATGTTACACAGCCTATTTCCCGTATTTACGCTTTAGCCATTATCTCAAAACATATAAGTGCGCACATAACACCTCACCTACGTTTAAACCAAACACCGTGCTTGGCTTAATCTCTGCCTTTAACCTTTTGCCTTTAACCTTTAAAAAGACGCGATATAAAATCGCTGCTACATGTGCGCGGGATACCCCCGCCTTCGTCCAATAAAAACACTGTGCTTGGCTTAATCTCTGCCTAGAACCTAGAACCTTTAACCTTTAACCTTTTACCTTTAACCTTTTGCCTTTAATCTTTAAAAAGACGCGATATAAAATCGCTGCTACAAAAATTAAAAACAACTCCCGTAGCAGCGGGTTTACCCCGCGTCATGATGCATTAAAAGACGCGATGTAAAATCGCTGCTACATAAATTAAAAACAACTCCCGTAGCAGCGGGTTTACCCCGCGTCATGGTGCATTAAAAGACGCGATGTGAAATCGCTGCTACATAATTAAAAAAAACTCCCGTAGCAGTGGGTTTACCCCACGTCATGGTGCATTAAAAAACGCGTATAAAATCGCTGCTACATGTGCGCGGGATACCCCCCGCCTTCGTTCAACACAAACACCTTGCTTGGCTTAATCTCTGCCTAAAACCTAAAACCTAGAACCTTTGTTTTAACTGGTTATTGAAGGCGCTCTTTCCACTGCTTAATAGGCAATGGCTTTGAAAATAAATAGCCTTGAAATAAGTTGCAACCGCGTTGCTTTAAATAATTAAATTGCGCGGGTTCTTCAACGCCTTCAGCAACACTGTTTACGCCTAAAGCACTGGCCATGTCGATGATCATATTCACAATAGTTTTACTTGAATTATCATCAGTATCCATAATGCCATCGACAAAGTATTTATCTATTTTAAGCTCAGAAATTGGCAACTCTTTCAAATAACTTAGGCTTGAATAACCTGTTCCAAAGTCATCAATTGAAAACCTAAAGCCCTTTTTATTAAGTTCAAGCATAGTCTCTTTTACTAGTTCGATGTCTGACACTAAAGTCGTTTCGGTCAGCTCTATCACTAAGTTACGTGGCGACACTTGCCACTTATGAACACTGGCGAGCAATTTTTCCTTAAAATCGGGGGCTACAATTTGTTTAGCGCTAATGTTTACGGCAATACAGGTGTTTTTTCCTGCTCGGCTGACTTCATGCAGCAACTTACATACTTGATCAACCACCCAATCGCCAATTTTAATAATGGCTTCATTCTCTTCTGCTAGGGGTATAAATTCCCTAGGGCTTATTACGCCCAATTCCTCAGAATCCCAACGTAATAATGCTTCGGCTGAATTAAAGGTATTTTCATTATTAAATTGTGGCTGTAGTACCAGTGTTAATTCATCACTTTTATCAACATTTATTAGTAAATAGCGAATCTTATTGGTACGTTCGTAACGTTTTAATGCATCTAAATCTGCAAAGTAATAACCAAATGGTGCTAGTTTTTTTGCTTGTTTTTGTGCGTATTCCAACTTATCAAACATAGAGCTATAGGAGTCTCTACTCGCATTAATAATTGTACTGCCCAACGAGGCGCTTAGTACCACATCAAGATCATTGATCTTATGTGAGAAGTTATCTAGCGCTAATAATTTAGAGTCTATACTTGGTTGTTGTTGCTCTAGGTAGGATAAGTCATTACTTACATTGGCGCTTATAATTAAAAAAGAATCGACTCCGCTTTTGTATAGCTTGTACTCGCCCTGTACCGCATTTGATAGTTTTTTAGCCGTTAAAATGAGTGCTTCGTTGCCCGCCTCAATACCGTACTTAAAGTTAAATTGCGCTAACTTGTCCATATCTAATAATGCTGCATATATGTAGCCATTATTAATGCTGGCACTTTGAAGTAAACTTCTGCATTCGCGTTCAAACCATCGCTTATTTTTTAATCCTGTTATGGGATCTGAATAGGCTAAGTTATAAATGGTATCTTGCGCTTTGAGTTTTTCACTAATATCTCTAACTACACCAATATATTCAACGTGTTGCTCATTAACTGCTTTGGTAAGTGACAATTCTATTTGAAAAATAGTGCCGTCTTTTTTTCTTGCAGGGAGTTGCCTACCAACACCAATAATTTTAGCCTCACCTGTTTGCTCATAATTTCGCATATACGAGTGATGTTTAGATGCATAAGGCTCAGGCATTAAGTTGTTAATCGACAAGCCAAGCATTTCATTTTGCTTATAGCCAAACATAGTTAATGCGGTTGAGTTACAGTGAACAATAACACCTTGCTGATTAATAGTGATCACTGCATCATTTAAGTTATTTAAAATAGCTTCAAGGCGATTATTTTTATCATCAACCTTGGCCTTTAATTCATATTCTAAAGTGACATCTTCGAAAGCACCATACACTTTAATAACCTGATGATCATCATTAAAAACAGGGTGACCACTCGTCCGTACCCACTTTTTATTGCCATGAGCATCTACAAACTCAAAGTCTTCACAATAAGGAAGACCTAATGTTTGTAATCGCATAAAGAGCTGGCTAATACGCACTTGTTCTTCACCTGCGTAATGAGCGATGGCTTGAGCGGTATTTATTTTACTATCAGCAGCAAGCGCGTAAATTTTATAAACTTCAGGTGAGAAATATAACTCGTCGGTTAAAACTGTATATTGCCAACTCCCCACTTTTGCCATACTTTCAACTGCATTAGTTAGCAGCTTTTGCGAACTTGGTTTATTTTCTAAGAAACATTTTTGTAAGTACGCGCTGGTATAATTAGCAAAGCTTAACAAGATCGATTTATAAGATTCTAAATCTTGATGCGCATTAAAATAAAGGCCAACTAACACACCGATTAGTAATCCATCATCATTTAAAATCGCAGCCCCAATATAGGCATTGGCATTGATTACCTGTAACAGCTTATTTTCAGGGTAATCTTGCTGTAATTTATGGGTAATAAAGCAAATACTTTGAGTTAAAAGGAGCTCACATGGCGAACCTTCAAGGCTATAAGAAAAGTTTTCAATCACCTCTGTATTGGATAGAACTAACTGCGTAGTAGCTGATTTATCCTCATCAACAGAGGCAATAAATAAGTAATCGGCTTTTATTTCTTGTTGCAATGCACTCAATTGCGCACTTAAGTTTGCGCATTGAGAATACGGTGCTTTATAGGCTGCGCCTATATCTACCGGCTTGCTATTCTTGCTCACGTTATTAACCTACTTTAAAAGAAAGACCTAGTGATGCTAATGCTTTAGAATACTTTTCTATCGTATTAGACTCTGCGCCTACACTATGCGCTTGGGCTAAGTTATCTGAAGACGCACTACTAATATTTGAAATATTACGGCTAATTTCTTGCGATACCATACTTTGCTCTTCTGCTGCCGTTGATATTTGCGTTGCTAAATCAGAAATATCAGTAATTGCCGCATAGACTTTTGAGACGATATCTTGGCTATTTCGCGCTTCTTTAACGCAGGTCTCTGCCGCATTCTTGCCAGCTTCCATTGTTTTTGACCAATTGAGTAACGTAGATTGCATTTCAGATATAGAGACTTGAATTTGCTCTGTAGCTGTATGCGTTCTGCTTGAAAGCGCACGCACTTCGTCAGCAACAACCGAGAACCCTCTACCGTGCTCGCCGGCACGCGCAGCTTCTATAGCGGCATTAAGTGCAAGTAAATTTGTTTGATCGGCAATCCCTTGTATCTCTTGCATTATACCACCAATTTTTTCAGCCTCTGTTGCTAACTCGCTCGCAGAACTTGCTGAGTTATCAACTTCAGTTGCAAGTAACGACACCTCTCGCATAGTGCCTGACATAGCTTGCGTTGCATTTTCGCAGTCTTGGTGAGCTTGTTGAACACGTTGGTTGGTTACTAAGGTATTTTTAGCGACCTCATCAATTGAATGCACCATTTCCTCAACCGCAGAGGATACCTGATATAATTCTGATGCTTCTTTTTCAACGCCAGCCTGCGCAGCTTCAGCACAAACTTTAAGCGAATCAGCTCCTTTGCTAAGGCTTAAAGTACCATCAATAATACGCCCAACAATGGTCGTTACTTTACCCTCAAGTAATTTAATCTGAAAATCACTGTAGCTGAGGCTATCGCTACCAGAATAAATATGCCGAGATACGCTATCTGGGCCTGCCTTGTTTTTTTTGATTTTGCTTGGCGAGCGAATTAATTCCTCGTAAAAAATAATAAAAGGCAGAGGAACAAATAATAAACATAACCAGAACATATAGCTTGTTAACCAAGCAATTAAAGCTGCACAACCAATAAATAGCGGCAATTTAAATGCAGCTAATTTTTCACTTAAAGGCGTAATTGATTGACCGTTAATTAAACGCTGGTATAGCTTTTCTGCGCGGTGTTTATATTCTGGAAGGAGTTGTTGGCGAACCGATTGATAACCTACTTTTTTACCGTTTTCGTAAATAGGGGTAACAAATGCATCAACCCAGTAATAACGCCCATCTTTACATCTATTTTTTACCGCTCCTCGCCAAGCGGTATCGCTTTTTAAATGAGCCCACATATCTCCAAATGCCGCAGATGGCATGTCTGGGTGACGAACCATATTATGGTTTTTCCCTTTTAACTCATTGATGGTATACCCTGAAACTTTACAAAAGCTATCATTTGCATAAGTGATAACGCCTCGTAAATCTGTTGTAGAAACTAATTCTTCGTCAATGCCAAACGAAACTTCCTGGTCTACCGTTGCTTGATTTTTTCTACTCATAGTGGGGTCTTCATAATGCTTCTGTACTAATTTGCGGGATGTTAATTTATAAATGTATAAAACACAATTATACATTATTACTATATTCTAATAGTTCAAAAGAGTCTAAAACTTCATATTACACCTCAGCTTAATAAAATATACATTTAAAAACATACAGTTACAAAATTACATATATGTAATAAAGAGTTATAATTACAAAAAACTCGATTTTAAAATAGGATTTGAACAAAATACGACTAAGCTAAGAATAGTTTAGACTTTAAAGATAAAGGACGCCAAAAATAAGGATAAAAAAAATGCCACCAGATGGTGGCATTTACACACGGGGGTATTTCTACTTATAGAAATTTTTTTACGAAAATATATATTGAAAAGGTAACATTTAGCCCATTATCTAGCAACATTTAAGCGGGTTTTATCTTACAACCATTAACTCATCGGAACAGTCTTAACCATTACACCTTAATACATACGTATTTTTCTTCTAAGTACTCATCTAAACCCTGATGCCCGCCTTCACGACCAAGACCTGATTGCTTTACACCACCAAACGGCGCAACGGGGTTTGATATAACGCCCTCATTTACACCAACCATGCCAAACTCTAGCCCTTCGCTTATACGATAAATTTGTTTAATGTTTTGGCTATAAAAGTACGCAGCTAACCCATAAGGGACGTCATTAGCAAGCGCAAGTACTTCGCTTTCTTCATCAAATGGGATCACCGTTAATACAGGACCAAACACTTCTTCGTGATAAATATCCATTTGTGTAGTGACATTGGTGACTATTAATGGGTTTTGAAAACTGCCACCTAAATTGCTGTTATCTCCAATTAGCGTAGCGCCTTTATCAAGAGCGTCTTTAATCAGTTGTTGCACTTTCTCTTTTGCTTTGGGGTAAATAAGCGGCCCTATGTCGGCATTTTCATCAAAACCGTTCGCAACATTGAGCGCAGCGACTTTGGGTGTAATTTTTTCAAGTACGCCATTTAATATATTACGCTGAATAAAAATACGATTTGCTGCAACACAAGCTTGTCCTGAGTTTCTAAATTTGGCCGCCATTAATCCATCAATCGCATCGTCAATATCAGCATTATCAAATATTATAAACGGGGCATTTCCCCCCAATTCCATTGAAGTACGCTTTATTGTAGATGCACATTGAGAGAGTAACTGCTTACCTACACCAGTAGAGCCAGTAAAAGTAAACTTACGTACCACCTCTGAATCTGTCAGCATTTTGCCAACCTTTTTGGCATCTTGTGACACAAGCACATTAAATGCACCTTTAACAAAGCCAGCCTGATCAGCTAAATAAGCTAAAGCGATAGCACACAATGGTGTGTGCTCAGAAGGTTTGAGTATAAAACTACAACCTGCGGCATAAGCCGGCGCGACTTTTCGTGTCACCATAGCTACAGGAAAATTCCATGGCGTAATACCTGCTACCACGCCAATAGGTTGCTTGAAGCTAGTTAAACGATGACTGTTATCGGTGGCGGGGATCACATCACCGTAGCTGCGTTTAGCTTCCTCTGCAAACCATTTAATAAAGCCAGCGCCATAATCTATTTCACCTAGCGATTCTTTAAGCGGTTTTCCCTGCTCTTTAGTCATGAGCTTAGCGAGTGTTTGTTTGTGCTTTATTACTAGATCATACCAACGCATCAGGGTTTCGCTTCGCTCAGTCGCATTGGTGGCTTTTAATTTTACAAACGCGCCTTGTGCTGCTGTTATGGCATTTTTTACGCCTTGCTCGTCAATATCGCTAACATCAACAATACTTTGTTCGGTGGCGGGGTCATCAACACTAAAGCGTGTGCTGGTTTGATAAAATTCACCGTTTATAAACGAGTCTGAAAAAATAAGATCACTCAAAATATACCTCCGAAATGGGTTTTGGGCTTCGGGCTTCGAGCTTCGAGCTTCGAGCTTCGAGCTTCGAGCTTCGATAAATTAAACAGCCTTATGGTTAACACTACAAGAGTTTTTATTTTAATTTACCCGCCGCTCGCAGCTCGTCACTCGTAATCTTTATAAAGACGCGATATAAAATCGCTGCTACATGTGCGCGGGATACCCCCCGCCTTCGTTCAATAAAAACACTGTGCTTGGCTTAATCTCTACCTAGAACCTTTGTCTTTTGCCTTTAACCTTTTACCTTTAACCTTTTGCCTTTAACCTTTAAAAAGACGCGGAATAAATCCGCTGCTACATGTGCGCGAGATGCCCCGCCTACAGGCTATTTTAATTTACCCGCTGCTACCAAATACAAACAAAAAAGCCGCTGTATCAAACAGCGGCTTTTAATATGATAGTCATTAATTAAAAACTAGTGTTCTTCATTAACGATATTGAGATTGTACTTAGGTATTTCAACCACTAAGTCTTCATCTCTAATAATTGCCTGGCAACCTAAGCGCGATTCAGGCTCTAAACCCCATGCTTTATCTAGCATGTCGTCTTCTAGATCGTCACTTTCATCTAATGAGTCAAAACCTTCACGGATCACTAAGTGACAGGTTGTACATGCACATGATTTTTCACAGGCATGAGGAATGCTAATGCCATTTTTAAGCGCGATATCAAGTACCGTTTCGCCAGCGGGCGCTTCTATTGCAGCACCGTCAGGACACAACTCCGGATGGGGAAGAAAAACAATTTGTGGCATTCTAATCTCTCTTATATATTGTCTACTGACTGGCCTGTTAAGGCTTTTTTAATTGATGCATCCATTCTACGCGCGGCAAAATCACTACTCGCATTGTCCATTTTTTCAATGGCTGCTTTAATTTCGCTTGGCTCTTGTGCACTCTCGCGTACTTTTGCAAGTTCGTTTATTTCCACTTTTAGCGCCGCTAGTTGCTCAGGCTCAAGTAAATCGCCATCAGCTGCTAAAGAGGCTTCCATTGCTTCTATTACACGAAGCGCTTCAACTTGTTGCTCTTTAAGCATACGCGCTTGCATGTCGCCTTTAGCGTTACTCATCGATTCTTTAAGCATATTAGCAACCTGGTCGTCAGATAAACCAAACGACGGTTTCACTTGTATTTCTGCTTGAACGCCGGTTGATTTTTCCATAGCCGATACGCTTAGTAAACCATCAGCATCTACTTTAAAGGTAACGCGAATATGCGCCGCTCCCGCCGCCATAGGTGGAATACCTTTTAAGCTGAATTTTGCCAGCGATCGACAATCATCAACCAGTTCACGTTCACCTTGTAATACATGCAACGACATGGCCGTTTGACCATCTTTAAACGTAGTAAATTCTTGCGCACGTGCAACTGGGATGGTGGTATTGCGTGGAATGATTTTTTCTACCAAGCCACCCATAGTCTCAAGGCCTAGCGACAACGGTAACACATCCAGCAGTAACATGTCTGAATCTGGCTTGTTACCAATTAATACGTCTGCTTGTAATGCGGCACCCAGAGCAACAACACGATCAGGGTCAATTGAAGTTAGTGGCTGTTTGTCAAAAAACTCGCCAACTTGGGTACGTACCAATGGCATACGGGTTGAACCGCCAACCATCACAACTTGTAGTACTTCTTGGTTTTCAATACCGGCATCTTTTACTGCACGACGACATGAACGAAGCGTTTTTTTAACCAGTGGCATAGCCAGCTCATTAAACTTCTCTCGCGTTACTTCAACCATGTATTTTTCATCGTCAAACTCAAGGCCAACATTTACTTTTTCGTATTGGCTGAGTGCTTCTTTACAGGCTTTGGCTTTATTTATAAATAAACGTAATACCGAAGGAGATAAGCCCGTCACGCCGGTTTCTTGTTTTAAGTAGTCAACTAATAATGAGTCAAAGTCGTCGCCGCCTAGGCTTGAATCGCCACCGGTGGCCAGCACTTCAAACACGCCTTTATTAAGGCGCAGAATAGAGATATCAAAAGTACCGCCCCCTAAATCATAAACGGCGATAATACCTTCCTGCCCTGAATCTAAACCGTAAGCAACGGCAGCGGCAGTAGGCTCGTTTAGTAAGCGCAGTACATTAATACCGGCAAGCTCAGCCGCATCTTTGGTGCTTTGACGCTGTGCATCATCAAAATAAGCTGGTACCGTAATCACTGCCCCTAAAATATCTTGATTACCAAAGCTTTGCTCAGCGCGTACTTTTAAAGCATTTAAAATATGACTTGAAGCTTTAACTGGGCTGATTTTTCCCGCAGCCGTTTCGATAGCCAATGCACCATCATCATCGCAAAACTGATAAGGCAGTTGGCCATAGCTTTGTTCTATTTCGGTTTGCGTTTTACCTAAAAAGCGCTTCACTGAAATAAGCGTATTAACCGGATCGAGTGTAGCTGCTTGCATTGCATCATTACCCACGGTAATGCCGCCAGCTTGATAACGAACCACCGAGGGTAACATCGCTTCGCCTGACTCATCTGTAATAGTGCGTGCTTCGCCGCTTTGTACGGTTGCCACTAATGAATTTGTAGTGCCTAAATCAATTCCAATGGCTAATTTGTGTTCATGTGGTGCCGCGCTCTGCCCCGGCTCAGCAATTTGCAATAATGCCATAATGCTCTTTAAACTCGTGTTGCTCGCTTTGCAGCAAGTAATTAATCGTCAAATAAACTGTCTTCAATGCGTTCAAGTTCGTCTTGTAACTTATATACAAATTTTAATTTGCGAATGTTGTCAGCAGCGTGTTGATATTGTTGCTCATCGTTGCTTGCAAGTTGCTCAGCCAATTCGTTGCTATACTGGGTTTTTAATTGCTTTATTTGCGACTCAAAATTAGCAATAGCGATATCTGGATCACTTGCAGAGGGAAGTTCTTCAAGCTCTTCGCGCAGTTCCATTTGTTGCATCAAAAACATGGGATCTTGCAGTGTTTGCTGCTCAGCGCGAATATCAACGCCCAGCTCACTCAACATATATTCAGCACGTTTAACCGGATGCTTAAGTGTTTGTAATGCGTCGTTAATTTCAGCGGTACTTTGTACGGCCATTAATTTATCACGACTGCTAGCATTAGCATGACGATCAGGGTGTACAGCACGTTGAAGTTCTAAGTAGTGCTTGTTGATCATTGCTAAGTCAATATTGTAGTCAACCGGTATTGCAAATAACTCAAAATAACGCATAACTTCTCACAAATGACAAAGCCCTACATTAACTGGCAGGGCTTATTTATATCTTAAAACAAGTTTGAGCTTAAACGGTAAAGCTTTCGCCACAGCCACACTCATCCGCTTGGTTAGGGTTATTAAATTTAAACCCTTCATTTAAACCTTCTTTAGTGTAGTCGAGCTCGGTGCCGTCGATATAAACTAAGCTTTTAGCGTCAACAATTAAGGTAACGCCTTTGGCCGCAAATGTTTCATCGTCATCGTTTAGCTCATCAACAAACTCTAGAACATAAGCAAGACCTGAACAGCCCGTCGTTTTAATGCCAACTCGCAGGCCAATGCCTTTACCACGGTTTGCTAAAAATGATTGTACGCGGTTTGCTGCCGCATCTGTCAATGTCACTGCCATGAATATCTCTTAGTTTGTATGTTTGCTTTTATAATCTGCAATTGCTGCTTGAATTGCATCTTCGGCTAAAATTGAACAGTGAATTTTCACTGGTGGTAATTCTAGCTCTGCGCTGATATCGGTATTTTTGATAGTAGCAGCTTCGTCTAATGTTTTGCCTTTAACCCACTCTGTTACCAGCGAAGATGAAGCAATTGCGCTACCACAGCCGTACGTTTTGAATTTTGCATCTTCAATAACGCCGTCTGCCGATACTTTAATTTGCAATTTCATTACGTCACCACATGCTGGTGCGCCTACCATACCCGTTGCCACTGACGGATCGTTTTTGTCTAGAGCACCTACGTTACGTGGGTTTTCTACGTGGTCGATTACTTTATCACTGTAAGCCATAATTCTATCCTCACTACCTGCTAGGTATGGGCTCCACTAATTAGTGGTGCGCCCATTCAACTGAATCTAAATCAACACCTTCTTGGTGCATTTCCCAAAGAGGAGACATTTCACGCAAACGACCAATCGAGTTTTTTATTAGCTCAACGGTGTAATCAATCTCTTCTTCGGTGGTAAAACGGCCAATACTAAAACGAATTGAGCTATGTGCTAATTCGTCGTTACGACCTAGTGCACGTAATACGTAAGAAGGCTCTAAACTTGCAGATGTACAGGCTGAACCTGACGATACCGCAATATCTTTAACAGCCATTAATAACGACTCACCTTCAACAAAGTTAAAGCTAATGTTGACAATACCAGGTACTGATTGGTCTTGCGTGCCGTTAAAGTACACTTCGTCCATATCCGTTAAAATGCCGTCGATTAGGCGTTTACGCAACGCACTGATGTGTGCGTGATCTTTTTCAAAATCTTGTTTTGCAATTCTAAATGCTGCGCCCATACCCACTAATTGATGGGTTGCTAATGTACCTGAACGCATACCACGTTCATGGCCGCCACCGTGCATTTGTGCTTCTAAACGTGCACGTGGTTTACGACGAACATACAAAGCACCTACGCCTTTAGGGCCGTATACTTTGTGCGCCGAGAATGACATAAAATCTACTTTGGTTTGTTGCACGTCAATTAAAACTTTACCCGCGCTTTGTGCTGCATCTACGTGGAACATAATTTTACGTTCGCGACACATTTCACCAATAGTGTTGATATCTTGGATCACACCTAGCTCGTTATTTACATGCATGATACTTACAAGCACTGTGTCGTCACGCATGGTATCTGCTAATTTTTGCAGATCGAGTAGGCCGTTTTCTTCAACGTCCATGTAGGTTACTTCAAACCCTTGGCGTTCAAGTTCACGACATGTGTCGATAACGGCTTTGTGTTCAGTTTTAGCGGTAATAACATGCTTACCTTTTTTCTTGTAAAACTGAGCTGCACCTTTAATAGCAAGGTTATTTGATTCTGTTGCACCCGATGTGAATACAATTTCACGTGGGTCTGCATTAATTAAATCAGCAATGTCAGTACGTGCTTGGTCAACGACTTCTTCAGCTTGCCAACCAAAACGGTGTGAACGCGATGCTGGATTGCCAAAATTACCGTCCATAGTCAGGCATTGCATCATTTCTTTGGCAACTCGTTCGTCAACAGGCGTAGTTGCTGCGTAATCTAAATAAATCGGTAACTTCATTTCTCTCTCCGCTGCAGGTCAACCTTAAAGTTGACAGCTTACTTGAATATTTTCCAACTGCTTAATTGCATCATTAACGCTGTTTTCTTGGCGAAGAGCGACCGCTTTAACGTCCGACTTTTCAACCAGTTCAGCTAAGGTAATATTATTTAAAAATTCTTCAATTCGTGCGCTTAAGTCTGACCACAATGTATGGGTTAAACAACGCATACCACTTTGACAACCAGTATTGCTTCGCTGACACCGTGTAGCGTCAACAGATTCATCTACCGCATTGATAACATCGCCAACTGAAATTACGTCAGCCTCACGTCCTAGTAAATAGCCCCCACCAGGACCTCGAACAGAACTCACTAGCCCATTTTTACGTAAACGGGCAAATAATTGCTCAAGATAAGACAAAGAAATTTCTTGGCGCTGCGAAATATCTGCAAGCGCTACAGGGCCTATATTTGCATGTAGTGCAACATCCAGCATGGCTGTAACGGCGTATCTGCCTTTTGATGTTAACTTCATAACGCCCCCCGCACAAAAGAGTGCAAATTTTAATTACCAGAGTAGATTAGTCAAGTATTCTAGGTTCTAAAAAAACTTGCAATACCCGACTGTTTTGGTCAAGTATTGGGTCTATTGTAATTACCTGAGTAATTTAGTCAAGTATTAGTAGAGCAATAAAGGGCGCTATTTATAACTAATTGCTATTTTATAGACTTATTAATTGAGGTAAGAATACCTCGTAATATGTTCATTTCTGCATCTTCAGGGCGAGCACGATTAAACAGACGACGTAGCTTAGTCATTACCATGCCTGGGTGCTGCTTAATAATGAAGCCTGTTTTAAACAAGGTATCTTCAAGATGTTCGTAAAACAATTCTGTTTGTTTAGACGATGGATATAGGGTGTCGTCTTCTTGTTGTTCCGCTTTAGGCTGTTGATTTAAAAATGCCATACGCGTTTCATAACATAAGGTTTGCACAGCCATGGCTAAATTAAGTGAGCTGTATTCTGGGTTAGCAGGAATACACACATGATAATTACACAGTTGTAATTCTTCATTAGTTAAGCCACTGTTTTCACGGCCAAACACAAGCGCTACAGGGCCGTTTACGGCTTCGCCAACAAGCTTTTCACCACATTCTCTCGGCCCTACCATAGGCCACGACAACGTACGCGAGCGGGCGCTAGTACCAATCGTTAATGCACAATCAGCAATCGCATCTGCAACACTATCAACAATAACAGCATTACCTAGTACATCAGTCGCACCTGCAGCCAGTGCGCTGGCATGGCTATCTATTTCACAAGCAGGATCAACAAGGTATAACTTTGATAATCCCATGGTTTTCATGGCGCGCGCCGCTGAACCAATGTTACCAGAGTGTGATGTGTTAACTAAAACGATGCGAATATCATCTAAGATCATTACAGTGCTACTTATCGAGTACAAAAAAATTGCGCAAATTCTAGCATGAAAACGCGCCGAGATCCTATATTCAATAGTCGAGATCTAAAAGATCAGTTCGGGGTTCGGGGTTCGGGGTTCGGGGTTCGGGGTTCGGGGTTCGGGGTTCGGGGTTCGGGGTTCGGGGTTCGGGGTTCGGGGTTCGGGGTTCGGGGTTCGGGGTTCGGGGTTCGGGGTTCGGGGTTCGGGGTTCGGGGTTCGGGGTTCGGGGTTCGGGGTTCGGGGTTCGGGGTTCGGGGTTCGGGGTTCGGGGTTCGGGGTTCGGGGTTCGGGGTTCGGGGTTCGGGGTTCGGCAGGATTGTGTTTGGTATTAATTAAAAAGCAATTCGTCATTTATTTGTTCATCACCTAACCCTTCAACTCTTGATAAAGCAAATTATAATTGGCAGTTACACAACATTAATTACACCCTCGGAGCCTTTACCCTATACGCGGCATAAAGCCCCGCCTTGTATCTCTCTGTAATAGATGATTAGCTATCATTTATTACATCGGAAGTTAGTGAGCTTGTAGCCCCGCCCAGTACTTGATACTGAGCCGTAGATTAAGCCCTAGCTTCCAATTCTCAACAAACTGAATGGTATCCAAGCACTCTTAGATTAAGTTGATGCTGTATGTACAAGGGGAGTAAGTAGAGATGATGTTTATTGGTTTTGATATCAGTAAAGATAAAGTTGATTTATGTTGGCTGAGAGATCCAATCACTAATAAAAAGAAAACAAAAGTATTTAAAAATAACCACCTAGCTTTCAAGGAAATTAAGCAGTGGCTTTTAAGTACAACCAAAACTATAGCTGAGGAAATCGTTATCACGGTAGAGCCAACCGGTGTTTACCATGAGCCGTTAATGTACTTTTTATACCAGCAAGGATTCAATATTATTCTCGCTAACCCTAGCAAAGCAAAAAAATATGCTGAGGCTCTAAATGTTGTTCATAAAACAGATAGGTCAGATGCGATAATGCTTGCAAGCTACGGTTATGCTAAGCAATCAACCGTTAACTTCTGGCAACCTGAAGCAAAGGAAATTAGAGAGCTTAAATCCTTACTGCGTCGACTTGATGCATTGGAGTCCAATAAACAACGAGAGCAGAATCGATTAGAAGCAAGTGAGTTTAATGCGACATCTGAGCGAGTCACTCAATCATTAAAAGAAACGATTAACTTTCTAGATGATGAGATAAAAAAACTTAAGTCAGATATTGATAGTCACATAAATAGCTTTCCTGACTTAAAGAAGAATAGAACGTTACTAGAAACAATCCCCGGTATTGGGCCTGTTATGTCTCGGGAGCTGACGTATATACTCGCCGCTAAAAATTTCAGCAGAGCTAAGCAAGCTGCTGCCTACTGTGGCTTAATACCGCGGCTGCATGAGTCTGGGAAAATGAAGGGCCGTACAACTATGAGCAAGCTAGGGCCCTCAAAAATAAGAAGTAAACTTTATATGGCAGCAGTAGTCGCTGGGCAGTGGAATTATAAGATACAACAGCAAAAAATAGCCTTGCTGAATAATGGCAAAACGTCGATGCAAATCATTGGCGCCAATATGCGTAAACTCATTCATATATGTTTTGGTGTAATAAAAAATCAAGAAGCGTTTAAGCTCCAAGAAAGTTAAATACGATCTTGAAGCCTATAAAGAGAGATGGTATCTACAAAATAGTGTGCGCCATCCCATCAGCCTTAGTTTACCTCGCACACGTTTTAGGCTCGAAGCCCGTCGCTCGTAGCCCGTTAACCTTTAACCTTTAACCTAAACCATCGCGGCTTTTACATATACATCAAAGCGGTTTTTCTTGGTTTTGATTTGCATGCTTGGGGTTTTATCATTTAAAAATGGTGCGTAATCGGGGCGTTTAACCACCACACGTTTGCTGGCTAGAGGGTAGGCAAACTCGAGTAAATCATCGGCGTCGGTATCGCCACCCACTAACTCTTGGAATACCCGCATTTCTTTTTTAACCAATGCTGATTTTTCACGGTGCGGAAACATAGGATCTAAATACACTACATCGGGCACGCTGTCACATTGAGCAAGTAAGGTATGGCTTGAGCCAAATATTAAGCTCATATTTTGCTGCATCCATAGGCCAATTTCACTATCGTTATAAGCACGTTGTAAACCGTCATATAACAGCGCGGCAACCACGGGGTGGCGCTCATGCAAAATCACTTTACAGCCTAGCGAGGCTAAAACAAAACCATCACGTCCAAGCCCTGCGGTTGCATCGAGTACCACTGGCGTTGCGCCCTTATTAAGACCAACGGCTTTAGCAATTGATTGCCCTTTACCACCACCAAATTTACGCCTATGTGCAACGGCACCAGTTACAAAGTCTACGTTAATTGCACCTAGTTTAGGCTCATCAGTTTTATATAGGCTTAGCCCTTTATCATCGTAATGCAAACTAAAGCCACTGCTTTGCTCTGCCCATTGAGCAAGCCCAAAGCGTGTTTCTAACTCATTCAAATATGGCCGACACTCTTTAAACGCACACTGTATAACCACTTCACACTCCGATGATAAATTTCACCGCTATTATACCCAAACAGCAGCAATATACGAAGTTCGCAAGGTGTATAGTTTAAAACAACTCAATATCGTTATTTTCACTCTCAGATTCTGGCTTCGTTTGTTGTTTACTTAGTTGTAAATGTAGTCAGCCCCGCCAACACTAAACCCTTTAATACGTTCAGCCTGCCCCACTTTGGATGATAAAAACATTACCGGAATGTCTGTTGTGGCTTTATCGAAATTTTCCGAGAAAACCCATTGTTCGACGCGAAGCGGCGTCGATGGGTAGTTCACTCAAAATATTCTTTAACAACACTGTGTTTTAGGCAATAAAAAAGCGCCACTGGGGCGCTTTTGTAATTATATTTTAATCCGCAAAGGTCAACAGACCCTAAGCGGCAATGCCACTGTGGCGTAGTAGTGCGTCTACACTTGGCTCACGACCACGGAAGTTTTTAAACAGTGCCATTGGCTCTTCACTGCCGCCTTTTTCAAGAATGTGCTGCATAAACGCTTGGCCTGTTTGTGGATTAAAAATCCCCTCTTCTTCAAATTTAGAATAGGCGTCTGCCGAAAGCACTTCAGCCCATTTGTACGAATAATAACCTGCACTATAACCGCCCGCAAAAATATGACTAAAGCCATGCTGAAAACGATTAAACGTTGGCGGCTTAATGACTGAGGTACGACTGCGCACATCATCAAGCACAGCTTGAATATTACATGGTTTGTCTGCCACGTAATCGTGGTGGATTTTAAAATCAAATAACGAGAACTCAAGTTGTCTTAACATTTGCATACCTGAGTTATAATTTTTAGCCGCAAGTAGTTTATCAAGCAACTCTTTTGGTAGTGGCTCACCGGTTTCGAAGTGACCTGAGATAAAGCTAAGCGCTTCTTCTTCGTAACACCAGTTTTCTAAAAACTGACTTGGCAATTCAACGGCATCCCATGCTACACCATTAATACCGGCAACGGGGGCTGCATCCACTTGGGTAAGCATATGATGAATGCCGTGACCAAACTCATGAAACAGTGTGGTTACTTCATTATGGGTAAACAAAGCAGGCTTATCGCCAATCGCTTTATTAAAATTACACACTAGGTAAGCAACTGGTGTTTGAAGTTCACCATTAGCGCGCACTTTACGACCCATACAGTCATCCATCCACGCACCACCACGCTTGTGATCGCGCGCATACAAATCTAAGTAAAAACGACCACGTAAAGTGTTATTGCTATCGTAAATTTCAAAAAAACGTACATCTTTATGGTAGCTATCAAAATCAGCAACTTCATTTACAGTAATACCAAATAGGCGATTAACCGTTTCAAATAAGCCACTTAGTACTTTATTTGCTGGGAAGTATGGGCGAAGAACTTCATCTGAAATCGCGTACTTTTCTTGCTTTAGTTTTTCACTGTAATAACCAAAATCCCACGCCTGTAGTTCACTAATACCGTGCTGTTGCTCTGCATATTGTTGCAACTCTTTAAGCTCTTGCTCTGCTTGTGGCTTAGATTTAGCGGCTAAATCTTCTAAAAATGAAAATACCTGCGCAGGTGATTCTGCCATTTTTGTAGCTAACGATTTTTCGGCGTAATTATTAAAGCCTAGTAATTGTGCTAACTCATGACGCAGTGCCAGTTCTTCACTCATTATCGCTGAGTTATCGAACTCACCCGCATTTGGCCCTTGATCGGATGCACGAGTAGAAAACGCGGTGTATGTTTCTTTGCGAAGTTCACGGTCGTCTGCGTAAGTCATTATAGGTAAGTAAGAAGGGAAATCGAGAGTGAATACCCAGCCTTCTAAGTCTTTACTTTTTGCCGTATCGGCCGCTAATGCCAGTGCTGATTCTGGTAAACCCGCTAATTGGCTTTCATCGGTAATATGCTTATGCCATGCAAGCGTGGCATCCATCACATTATTACCAAATTTTGAAGCAAGCTCTGATAAACGCGCACTAATTTCACCGTAGCGTTTTTGCTGCTCAGGATTTAATGCAATGCCTGAAAGCTTAAAGTCGCGCAATGCATTGGTTATGGTTTTTTGCTGGGCGGTAGTGAGTGCTTTAAATTCATCACTGTTATAAAGCGCGCTGTAAGCCTCATATAAACCTTGGTGTTGACCAACAAAAGTAGAATATTCAGAAATAAGCGGCAAACATTGCTCGTAAGCTTCGCGCAGTTCATCGTTGTTCATTACTGAATTTAAATGTGATACCGGTGAAAATAATCGCGATAGTTTATCGTCGGCTTCTTCAAGCGGTAGTACTAAATCATTCCAGGTGAAAGATTGCTTTGCTAGTACGCTTTCAATCTCACTGCGACAGTGCTCAATACCTTTTTTTAATGCCGGTACTACATGTTCAGGCTTTATTTTTGAAAAAGGAGGAAGTCCTTCAAGCCCAATAAGGGGATTTGTTTGTGCATTGCTCATAGTCATTCTCAGTTTATGCAAATATAAAAATGAAGTTGGGGCAAAATACGTAAATACAAGGGCAAACCTGCTTTACTAATTAACGAGTGTGTATCTGTAAATGTTCACCTAGCCGCTTGATCTGAAATAGCATATCTTTCGTTTGATAAAGGATGTTTGATAGATTTTAGCAGCCCCGAACAAGTGACTTGTTCATCGCATATGATATTATCGGTAAAACATTGTTAAACACATTTAGAGGATTAAACATGGCTCAGCATTTTGATTACATTGCAATTGGTGGCGGTAGTGGTGGTATTGCATCAGCTAACCGTGCAGCAATGCGTGGCGCAAAAGTAGCATTAATTGAAGCTAAACACATGGGTGGCACCTGTGTAAACGTAGGGTGTGTTCCTAAAAAAGTAATGTGGCATGGTGCTCAAGTTGCTGAAGCAATTAATCTTTATGCTCCTGATTACGGTTTTGATGTTGAAGTTAAAGGCTTTGACTGGTCAAAGTTAGTAGAGAGCCGTGAAGCCTATATTGGCCGCATTCACAAAGGCTATGATAATGGTTTAGCTAAAAATGGCGTAACTGTGATCAAAGGCTTTGCAA
This sequence comes from Pseudoalteromonas sp. SCSIO_11900, assembly GCF_000576475.1. Classification (NCBI taxonomy): domain Bacteria; kingdom Pseudomonadati; phylum Pseudomonadota; class Gammaproteobacteria; order Alteromonadales; family Pseudoalteromonadaceae; genus Pseudoalteromonas; species Pseudoalteromonas sp. SCSIO_11900. The sequence continues at coordinate 1,327,313 of NZ_KK070023.1, read as the reverse complement.
AATTTGTGGATAGTAAAACCGTTGAAGTAAATGGTGAGCATTACACTGCTGATCACATTTTAGTTGCCGTAGGCGGACGCCCTACTATTCCTAACATTCCAGGTGCTGAACACGGTATTGATTCAAACGGCTTTTTTGAGCTGAACGAACAACCTAAACGTGTTGCTGTTGTTGGTGCCGGTTATATTGCCGTAGAAATTGCCGGTGTACTGCACAGCTTAGGTACACAAACTCACTTATTTGTTCGTAAGAGCAAGCCACTGCGTACCTTTGACCCATACATTATCGACACACTGGTTGATATTATGGCAAAAGAAGGCCCAACACTGCACACTGAGTGTTCACCAAAAGAAGTGGTAAAAGAGGCTGATGGCAGCTTAACGATTCATTTTGAGAATGGTTACAGCGAAAATGTTGATCAAGTTATTTGGGCTATAGGCCGCACGCCAACAACCGATAAAATTAACCTTGCTGCAGCAGGCGTAGAAGTAAACGAAAGCGGTTATGTAAAAGTAGATGAATACCAAAACACCACAGCTGAAAATGTATACGCTGTGGGTGATATTATCGAAAATGGTATTGAGCTTACACCGGTTGCTGTTAAAGCGGGTCGTACTCTATCGGAGCGTTTATTTAATAAAGAATTGCCGAACGATTTAAAAATGGATTACAGCCTAGTACCAACCGTAGTATTTAGCCACCCACCTATCGGCACCATTGGTCTAACTGAGCAAGAAGCGATTTCTCAGTACGGCGGCGAAAATGTAAAAGTATATAAATCAAGCTTTGCGGCTATGTACACCGCCGTTACTCAGCACCGCCAAGCCTGTAATATGATGTTAGTGTGTGCAGGCGATGATGAAAAAGTTGTGGGCTTACACGGTATTGGTTTTACCGTTGATGAAATGATTCAGGGTTTTGCAGTCGCTATGAAAATGGGCGCCACTAAAGCTGATTTTGATGCCGTGGTTGCACTACACCCTACGGGGTCGGAAGAGTTTGTTACTATGAGATAAGCTCGAGGTTCGAGGTTCGAGGTTCGAGGTTCGAGGTTCGAGGTTCGAGGTTCGAAAAATAAAAAAACCTTGTGGTTAACATCGCAAGGTTTTTTATTTAGAAGTTAGGTGTTTTGCTCGAGACCTGTTGCCCGTCGCTCTTTATCTTTCGCTTTGACCTTTAAAAAAGACGCGGAATAAATCCGCTGCTACATATGCCCGGCGTAAAGCCCTGCCGTTTAAGCCAAACACTGTGCTTGGCTTAATCTCTACCTAAAACCTTTGCCTTTAATCTCTTCCTCTGTGGACTCTGTGACCTCTGTGGACTCTGTGGCGGAGTTTTTCAAGTTAGGTGTTTTGCTCGAGACCCGTTGCCCGTCGCTCTTTACCTTTCGCTTTGACCTTTAAAAAAGACGCGGAATAAATCCGCTGCTACATGTGTGCGGCATAAAGCCTCTGGGTTCGAGGTTCGAGAAATGACCAAATTTACGCGAGGTAAACTCGCTGCTACGAAATCTCGACTCGTAGCCCGTCGCCCGCTAACCTTCGTACTTTAAGCTAAATGCTCTCGGGCTAAATACTCTAACGATTGCATTTCTTGCAGGCGACTAATACAGCGTTTAAATTCAAAGTTTAAATTGCCTTGTGTATAGAGCTCGGTAATGGGTTTTTCTGCAGAGATAATTAACGTTACATTACGCTCATAAAATTCATCTACCAACGCAATAAAGCGCCTTGCTGCGTCATCATTATTTTGCCCTAACTGTTTTACATTAGATAAAATCACCGTGTTATATAATCGGCTTATTTCCATGTAATCCACTTGGCTACGGGCAGTTTCACACAATTCGCTAAATTCAAACATAACGATGCAGTCAGACACCTTGCGGGTTTTGATCATCCGCCCTTCTATTTCAATTGGGGTATCTAGTTTACCGACTTCTGGCGAGAGCTTGTCAAAATATTCGAATAGGTTTTTATCGGCTTGTTCATCAAGCGGGCTGTGAAAAATTTCTGCTTGTTCCAGTGTACGTAATCGGTAATCAACGCCTGAATCTACATTAACTATTTCAGTATGCTTATTCACTAAGGCAATAGCCGGTAAAAAACGAGCGCGTTGTAAGCCATTGCGATATAAATCATCAGGTACAATATTAGAGGTTGCAACTAACACAATACCGCGAGCAAATAGCGCTTCCATTAAACCACCGAGCAACATGGCATCGGTAATGTCTTGAACAAAAAATTCATCAAAGCAAATTATGTCTGTTTCTGCTTTGAAAATATCGGCAACTGTTTCTAAAGGGTTGGCAGTGTTATTTAACTTTTTAAGTTCATCGTGTACTCGGTGCATAAAACGGTGAAAATGCACCCGCATTTTTCTATCACCCGGTAACGCTTCGTAAAAAGTATCAACAAGGTAAGTTTTACCACGGCCTACGCCACCCCAAAAGTATAAACCTTTAATAGGAGCTGGCTCTGCTTTATTAAAAAGCTTTGCAAAAAAACCTTTAGATTGTGGTTTTGCTTGTGTTAAATCGTCGTATAAGCGCTGTAAATGACGAACTGCATTTTCTTGTGCTGCGTCATGTACAAAGTCATCGCGTTGAAGGTCTTGCTGGTATGTTTGCCAAGGAGTCATATCTATTTACAGTTAAAACACAGTTTAATTTGTAAAGCATATTAACACGCATCAATACTCAGGGTATATTAGACTTAGTATGAATTATTATTGAACTAAATTTTTTTAGTTATTTTCGCATAGAGGTGAATTTATGGGTACATTTACATGGGTAGGTTTAGTGATAGTGGTTGCTATTGCTGCATTTTTCGTTGGTGCCTTTGTCACTAAAAAACAATTTAAACAAGATGAGTTAGAGCAACAAGTAGAGCAAGCTAAGCATTCGCTTGAGCAGTATCGTCAAGATGTTGCCGACCATTTAGCGAACACTGGTAAGTTAGTAAACAAAATGAAAGAAAACTACGACCAGTTATTAAGTCATGTTGAAGAAACTAATCAACTGTTACTTGAGGACAGAAATAAAGCCCCTGCTGAACCGTTTTTCTCAAAAGAAACCACAGAACAGTTACAAGCGTCATTAAAAGAACGTAGTTCTGACCGCTCAAACGCCGATGCCCAACCAGCGGATTATGTGTCGGGTAAGTCAGGTTTATTTGCAGGTGATATGAATACTTCTAAAGCATCTTGATGAACTTTTTTTTGACCCCATAGTCTTTAAGTAATATACCTAACCATGTGTGAGCTAGGTATACAGCTTTGATACTTTTTTGAGGCTGCTTATTGCAGCCTTTTGCTTTTTAAGTGGAGTAAACCCTGACTATGAAAATGAAATTATCACTTATCAGTGCTGCTATTTTATCTACTAGCTTATTACTAAGTCCAACCGCCTCGTTTGCTAAGTTGCCGGTTGCCGTTAATGGTCAACAATTACCAACACTTGCCCCTATGCTTGAGCAAATTACCCCAGGTGTAGTGAGTATTCAGGTTTCAGGCTCTAAAGAGGTTCGCCGACGCGGTGACCCACTCGATTTCTTTTTTGGCAACCCGCAGCCACGTAGCCAAAAGCGCCAGTTTAGTGGTTTAGGCTCTGGAGTTATTATTGATGCTGACAAAGGTTATGTGGTTACTAACAATCATGTCGTGCAAGACGCTGAAAAAATGGTGGTCACTCTTGAGGATGGCCGCGAATATGAAGCAACAAAAATTGGTAGCGATAAAGAGTCTGATATTGCGCTATTACAAATAGACGCAGATGAATTAACCGCAGTAAAGCTAGCTAACTCAGATGACTTACGTGTCGGTGATTTTGCCGTCGCAATTGGTAACCCTTTTGGTTTAAGCCACACGGTTACCTCAGGTATTGTTAGCGCATTAGGCCGCAGTGGCTTAAATATTGAGGGTTACGAAGATTTCATTCAAACCGATGCCGCGATAAACCAAGGTAACTCAGGTGGGGCTTTAGTTAATTTAAACGGTGAGCTGATTGGTATTAATACCGCTATTTTAGGTGCATCAGGCGGAAATGTGGGGATTGGCTTTGCTATTCCGTCAAATATGATGAAAAACCTAGTTGATCAAATTGTAGAGCATGGTGAAGTACGCCGTGGTTCGTTAGGTATTTCAGGCCGCCCTCTTGATGCAGGTCTTGCTAAAGCACAGCAGCTTGATGTTAAACAGGGGGCTTATGTTATGCAGGTAATGGATGACACCGCAGCCAGCAAAGCCGGTATTAAAGCCGGCGATGTGATTATTAGTATTAATGGTAGCGAAATTAGTGGCTTCCATGAACTACGCAGTAAAATTGCCACCTTAGGTGAAGGCCGCGAAGTACAATTGGGGATTTACCGTGACGGTAAAGTTAAAAATGTTGAAGTAACCCTAGATGGTGCATCAGGCATTACCGCTGCGGGCGAAGAGTTACACCCAGCATTCCAAGGTGCAACACTGGAAAACGTGAAGAAGAACAAAATGAAAGGGATTGAGGTGACCTCTGTCGACCCTCGTTCGCCATCAGCACGAGTAGGCCTTGAAGAAGGCGATGTTATTGTGCAAGTAAACCGTCAACGAGTAGAAAGCATTCGCGACATGAACAAAATTATCGAAGATATTCAAGGTAATATTGTGTTAGGTGTGAAACGCGGACGTGAGTCTATTTTTGTATTAATTCAGTAATAATACAATAAAAGTAACAGCGGCACTTGCCGCTGTTATTTTTTTTGTGCCATCATAAAGGGATTGCTCACTAACAATAAGAATACCGTGCTAAAACTTCTAAAATTTGTACTTCCTCCTCTATTTGCCGGTTTAGGCATTGCTTTTTTAGTGGTTTTTTTTAGCCCTAACATGCGCACTGCATTGCTACCTAATGTGCCGCTACCTAGTGCAATGACTGCAAGTCATTTGAGCTTTTCTGATGCAGTTAAGCGCGCAGCGCCATCGGTTGTCACCATTTTTTCAGAAAGCATTTCTAAAGAGCCACGCTATAAACGCCAAAATACGGTGCAAGAGCTTGGTTCTGGGGTGATCATGTCACCTGACGGTTATATTTTGACTAATTACCATGTGATCAATAATGCCGATCAAATACTGGTTATTCTTACTGACGGCCGACGTTTTTTTGATGTGCAACTCATTGGATTTGATACTATTACCGACTTAGCATTATTAAAAATAAATGCCAATCACCTGCCAGTTATCCCTGTTAATGATAACTACAGTTCGAGTGTAGGCGATTTGGTGTTAGCCATCGGAAACCCACTTAACTTAGGGCAAACCATTACTCAGGGGATCATTAGCGCCACCGGTAAACAAAAAATTACCGACAGTCCTTACAATAACTTACTGCAAATGGACGCTGCTATTAACGTAGGTAACTCTGGTGGTGCACTGGTAAATTCTAATGGCGATTTAGTAGGGATCACCTCTGCCCAGTTTAAAACCCGTGAAAACTTAAATATACAAGGGATCTTTTTTGCGGTGCCTTACACCTTGGCAAAAGAGGTAATGGGTAAGCTTATACGCCATGGTCGTGTTGTACGCGGCTATTTGGGCTTTGAAGGCACAGCTGTAGACAGTACAGGCAAAGAGGTCAATGATAGCTTAACGCCTGTTGCAGGCATGCGTATTACCAACCTAGACCCTTTAGGTCCTGCATGGCAGGCGGGTATAGAAGAGCAAGATATTGTGATTAAAATTGCTGGGCTTTCAGTGGCTAATCCACAAAATGTATTGAAAAAAATAGGCAGTACCGAACCGGGGAAAGAAATTGAATTTGAGCTTTACCGTAACGGTGAAATACAAAAAATAATGGTGAAAGTAGCAGAGCTTGAAACCAAGCTATAAAGCGCTTATTTATACTTTGGCATTAGACATAAAAAAACGCGATAGATCATCGCGTTTTTTATGGATTAGAATAATAATTGTATTAGTATAACTAATTGCTTTTGCGTTTGATGTTAGCACCTAGCGCACTAAGCTTATCTTCAATACGCTGATAGCCTCTATCTACATGATAAATACGATCAACAATCGTTTCGCCTTGAGCCACAATCCCCGTTAGAATAAGACTCGCTGATGCACGAAGGTCAGTTGCCATTACTTGCGCACCCGATAAGCTTTTTGTTTCACCACAAAAGGCCGTATTGCCTTCTAAGCGAATATTAGCGCCCATACGTTGTAGCTCAGGCACATGCATAAAACGATTTTCAAAAATAGTTTCGGTAATAGTCGCACTACCATTAGCGACCACATTTAATGCGGTAAACTGCGCTTGCATATCGGTTGGAAAACCAGGATGAGGCATAGTTTTAATATTCACCGCTTTAAGCTCTCGGCCTCGCATGTCTAGATAAATACTGTCATCGTGCACTTCTAATAACGCATTGGTTGCACGTAGTTTTTCTATTACAGGCTCAAGTGAATGAAAGTCGGTCATTTTACATAGTACTTCTCCGCCAGCCATCGCTGCAGCCACTAAAAAGGTACCTGTTTCAATACGATCCGGTAATATGCGGTGTTCACAACCTGATAAACGCTCAACCCCTTCAATCTCAATACGGCTTGAGCCCGCACCACTGATTTTAGCCCCCATAGCAATTAAGCAATTGGCTAAATCGATAATTTCTGGCTCGCGGGCAGCATTTTCCAGTACTGTTTTACCCTCGGCGAGCGTTGCCGCCATCAGTAAGTTTTCAGTAGCACCTACGCTGATCATTTCCATGAAAACTTCAGCGCCTTTTAAGCGACCATCTACTTTGGCATTAATATAACCGTTTTCAACGGTTATTTGAGCGCCCATACGCTCTAAGCCTTGAATATGAATATCAACCGGGCGCGCACCAATAGCACAGCCACCAGGTAAGGATACTTGCGCCTCACCAAATCGAGCGACTAAAGGGCCAAGTGCAAGCACTGACGCACGCATTTGCTTTACTAAGTCATAAGGCGCTAACGTGCTATTTACCGTTGCACCATCAATAATGAGTGAATCGCCCTGCCACTGAACATCAGCGCCTAACGTTTTCAGTAAGGCTTCGGTCGTGATGATATCGCGAAGATGTGGTACGTTAGTAAAAGTACTTTTACCATCAGCTAATAAAGCTGCGAATAGAATCGGAAGAGCTGCGTTTTTAGCGCCAGAAATAGTTACTTCACCAGCCAGTGAAGTGCCACCTTGAATTACAAATTGATCCATTTAAGGGGCCTTATTTATTGCGGTAAAATGAATTTTTGCTCACGTTTCCACTCTGTCGGAGTAAAAGCGCGGATAGAAACAGCATGAATGGTACCGTCTGAAATAGTGTTCATTAATGGCCCATATACTAGCTGTTGCTTTTTAACACGACTTAATCCGTCAAAGCATTCACCGACAGCGATTACTTCATAATGACTGCCATTGGCTTTTACATGTACTTCAGCTAACTGAAGTTCGTCGCGTAATAATGTTTCGACTTGACTCGTTTCCATAACTCTCACTCAAATAGGGTTGTAACCTGGCCTAACTGCATAAGGTTTTGCAGTTGTTCAGGTGGGTTTTGCAATTCAAGGCGAATGCCTTGCTGCTTAAATTCTGTAAAAGAGTGAATTAACCAAGCTAAGCCGGCTGTGTCAACCCTTGTCACCTCACTTAGGTCAAAATAAAGGGTTTTATGCTCAGTTTGTCGCTTGGTATTCAGAAGCCGTTCATTGCCAATTGAATTATGAGTCAATTCACCACTGACTCGTAGATGCTGTTCATCGACTTGGCTGATTGCCAATTTAGTCATTTGTGTCACTGCCTCTAAACTGAACCGGTAACTTACTTTTTTGCTCTAACAGGTCGCTAACGTGGTCAATACCTTGTTGGCGTAAAATGCCCTGAAACTCACTTTGTTTTGCATCAAGTAAGCTAATGCCTTCAGCAATCATATCGTAAGCGCGCCATTCGCCACTTCTATCTTCACGTACTTTAAAATCAATTTTAATATCAGGCTTACCGGCTTCTACAATTTTGGTTTTTATCACCACCACATCTTTGCCTTTAAAGGACTGCTCGGCAGCAAATTCAACTTGTTGATTAGTATACTGGGTAAAAACGCCAGCATAAGTGGCAACAAGGTACTCTCTAAACGCGCCAATAAAACGCTGAATATCTTCAATTGCTTTTGCTTTTTCTGCTTTGTCGGTAATGGCGCGTACCTTAGATACTTCGCTACCTAACACTCTCAGTGCAGCATATTTGTAGTCAATGTAAGGCATCAGTTCTTCTTCAACGATGACCCGTAAATGCTCTTTATTAGCGGTTATTAACGGCTGGTCTTTGGTAATACGTTCAAAGGTATTATCAGCAACCTGACGTACCATTTTATTAGGATCAGCCAATTTCACCTCACCGGCATGTACACTTTGTACTAGCGTGACAGTTACTAATGCGATACTTGCTAAAAATATTTTCAACATAATAATTACTCACTACCTTGGTTGAATAAAAACTGGCCTATTAATTCTTCTAGTACCAATGCTGACTTGGTATCTGTAATAGAATCGCCGTTAGCTAGTGCTTTACTTTGAACACCAAATAAATCGTCAATGGCTTGATCTTGTTCGCTGTTCGCTACATCTTCGCCTAAGCATCGCTGTTTAGCTGAATCTGATGCGATAACGGGGTTAATCCCTAAATATTGTTCACCTAAAATACCCGAGGTTAAGATAGAGATGGAACTAGTGTCTGAAAAACGACACAAATACTGCGCATCAATGCTCATATTTACTACTGGTAAAAACTCTTGAGGATGCACATAAATTGACTCTACACGACCAATAACAACGCCGCCCACCTTAATGGGTGCACGTGTTTTTAATGATCCTATATTTTCAAACTTGGCGTTCAATGTGTAGGTTTCACCTGAGCCGCTAATACCCGAATTAGCCACTTTGAGCGCCAACATTGAAAATGCTAAAATGCCCAATGCTACAAAAAAACCAACTAAAATTTCTAATTTCCGTGAATTCATTATTTAATACCCTATTAGCTGGTAAACATTACCGCTGTCAAAATAAAGTCAAAACCTAATACCGCTAGTGATGAGTGCACCACTGTCTCTGTTGTTGCCTTGCTGATCCCCTCTGATGTGGGAATACAGTCATACCCTTTGTAAAGCGCAATCCAGGTAACAACAATCGCAAATACGATACTTTTAATTAAACCGTTTAGTATGTCTTTTTCAAACGACACCTGAGATTGCATAATTGACCAGAAACTTCCCGTATCAACGCCTAGCCAATCAACCCCCACTAAATGAGCACCAATAATAGCTACAGCAGAAAAAATAAGTGCCAACATTGGCATACTGATCAAACCAGCCCAAAACCGCGGCGCTATAATTCGTCTAAGCGGGTCAATGGCCATCATCTCAAGCGACGATAACTGTTCGGTGGCTTTCATTAAGCCAATTTCAGCGGTTAACGCACTGCCTGCCCTACCGGCAAATAATAACGCGGTTACTACAGGCCCAAGCTCACGTAATAAACTAAGTGCCACTAGAGGCCCTAGGCTGTCTTCAGCGCCATAATCAACTAAAACAGTATAGCCTTGCAGAGCCAATACCATGCCGATAAACAATCCTGATACAACAATGATCAATAATGACTGTGAGCCAACCATATATAATTGGCGCACGAGTAAGGGCGTGCCTTTTTTAAAATTGGGTACATGCCATAACGCACTTGCCAGCATTTGGGTTGAACGCCCCAGTGCAGCAAAACGGCCCAGCGTTTTATGGCCTATTTTTTGTAGTAAATCCAACATTACTGCTGCTCTCCTAACAGTTCATCTGCATAGGTTTGTGCTGGATAATGAAATGGCACTGGACCATCTGATAACCCTTTTAAAAACTGTTGAACAAGTGGTGATTCGTGTTCTCGCATCTGCTCTGGTGTACCACTGCCTATAACGCCTTGATCAGCAATAATAATAACGTGGTCGGCAATACTCATTACTTCTGTCACATCGTGCGTGACAATTAAAGAAGATAAGCCAAGTACTTCGTTTAAAGATTTGATCAGCTTAACTAAAACCCCCATTGAAATAGGATCTTGTCCTGCAAAAGGCTCATCATACATAATAAGTTCAGGATCAAGCGCTATAGAGCGAGCCAAAGCTGCACGACGTGCCATACCGCCAGATAACTCTGAAGGCATTAAATCTTTAGCACCACGTAAGCCAACAGCTTGTAGTTTCATTAATACCACTAAACGGATTAAATCTTCACTGAGCTGCGTGTGCTCTCGAATGGGGAATGCAATGTTATCGAACACCGACATATCAGTAAATAAGGCACCGCTTTGAAATAACATACTCATGCGTTTACGTGCCGCGTAGAGTTCTTTGCGCGACATAGCGACAATGCTGTCGTTTTTAAATAAAATATCACCGGAGTCTGGTTTAAGCTGGCCACCTATTAGGCGTAGCATCGTGGTTTTGCCAATTCCGCTTGGCCCCATAATGGCAGTAATTTTACCCTCAGGTACGTCAAAGCTCATATTTTTATATATGACCCTATCGCCTCTAGAAAAGGTAACATCCTTGACTTCTACTATTGATTGCGACAAGTCGCTCTCCATAACAATACTCTCTCATATTTCTATTTTAAGGGTTTTTTAACCAATATGGAAAAAACAATTCGTAAGATTTTGTAATAGTGTCGCAAAAAGAGTTATAAGGTTGATTCAAGCAGCCTTAACTTTGGCTTAAAATTGCATATAAAAAGCGCCAAAGAATACTTAAAATAACCGCCTAATGTATTACACCTTATTCTTTTATTTATACTTTTATGGTGGCTTTTGTTACTATTCGCGCTATCTGAATTTACATTAATTGGCTTATCATAATGGTTACCTCGTTTGTCATTTTAATTCTTGGTTTTGCGGCTCTCGTATGGAGTGCAGACAGGTTTGTTTATGGTGCAGCAGCACTGGCTAAAAACTTTGGCGTGCCAACGCTAATTGTAGGTTTAACCGTGGTAGCTATGGGCTCTTCAGCGCCTGAAATGATGGTATCGGCTTCAGCAGCTTTGGCAAATAAAACCGATACTGCCGTGGGTAATGCAGTTGGTTCAAACATCACTAACATCTTATTAGTTTTAGGTATTACTGCCCTTTTAAGACCCTTATCAGTATCTTCAAGTACGTTAAAACGTGAAATTCCACTGGTACTGCTGGTCTCCATTGCAACTTGGTATATTTTTTCAGATAACTATTTTTCATTTTTTGAAGGTGCAGCCTTATTATTTGGCTTTGTTGTTTTTATTGGCGGACTTATTTTTGTCTCACTGCGAGCTAAAAACCAAGACGATCCGTTTGTGAGCGAAGCCTGTGACGAAGTACCTGACAACGTACCAACCAAAAAAGCTGTTTTTTGGCTGGTAGTGGGTATGATTTTACTGCCGGTTAGTTCACACTTTTTAGTTGGCTCAGCCGTTGATATCGCAAAATATTTTGGCTTAAGTGACTTAGTGATTGGTTTGACCATTATTGCTATAGGCACCAGCTTACCTGAACTTGCAGCTTCAATTGCAGGTGTACTTAAAAATGAAGATGACTTAGCGCTGGGTAACATAGTTGGTTCGAATATTTTTAATATTTTAGCGGTATTACCGCTGGCAGGATTAATTAATCCATCGGTTATCGATGCTTCGGTAGCTAACCGTGATGTTATTATTATGATTGGCGCAACCTTGGCGCTAATTGCTATGTCATTGAACTTTAGAGGTCAAAGACGTATCAATAGAATAGAAGGTGGCTTGCTCATCGTCGCATTTATGATTTACCAAGGTTATATTTTTAGTCAAGTAGGATAGCCCATGGCAACGCTAAACTTTATTCAACAAGGGTTACGTGTTCTAGAGATTGAACGCCAAGCACTCAGCGATATTACACAATACGTTAATGAAAGCTTTAACCAAGCCTGTCAATTAATGTATGACTGCCCAGGTCGTATTATTGTTATTGGCATGGGTAAATCAGGTCATATTGGTAACAAAATAGCCGCCACTCTTGCCAGTACCGGCAGCCCCGCATTTTTTGTCCACCCGGGTGAAGCAAGCCATGGTGATTTAGGAATGATCACAGCAAATGATGTGGTTATCCTCATTTCAAACTCTGGTGAAACCAGCGAAGTACTTAATATTATTCCGGTATTAAAGCGCATTGGTGCCAAAATGATTGCCATGACAGGCAACCAAGGCTCAACCATGGCAACATTGGCAAATGTGCATGTGTGTATTAAAGTTGAACAAGAAGCCTGCTCATTGGGCTTAGCACCTACTGCAAGTACCACTGCCACACTCGCTATGGGTGATGCCATGGCGGTGGCATTATTAGAAGCACGTGGCTTTACTGCTGATGATTTTGCACTATCGCACCCTGGTGGTAGCTTAGGCAAGCGATTACTCTTAACTCTTAAAGATGTTATGCACAGTGGTGCTGATACGCCTATCATTAACGAGACGCAAACGATTAAAGATGCCTTAATTGAAATGTCGGCCAAAGGACTCGGCATGACCGCTATTGTTGATAGTGACCAGCAATTATCAGGCCTGTTTACCGATGGCGATTTACGCCGTATTTTAGAGCAACGTATTGACATTCATAGCACTGAAATTAATGTTGTGATGACCAAGTCGTGTACTACAGCCACCCAAGAGATGCTCGCGGCTGAAGCGTTAAATATTATGGAACAAAAACGTATTAATGGCTTAATTGTAATTAATGAGCATAATCAACCGATTGGCGCACTAAATATGCAAGACTTACTTAAAGCGGGAGTGCTATAAATGCAATTTGAAGATCTCTATCAACCGCTAAGTGATGATGCAAAGGCGCGCGCAAAAAAAGTAAAGCTATTAATTTGTGATATTGATGGTGTATTTTCTGATGGGCGTATTTACCTTGGAAACCAAGGTGAAGAACTCAAAGCATTTAACACCAAAGACGGATTTGGTATCAAAGCCCTGATTAACAGCGGTTTTGAAGTCGCTGTGATCACCGGGCGCCATTCTCATATAGTGCAGCAACGTATGAGCAGTTTAACCGTACAACATATATATCAAGGCCAAGAAGACAAACTTATAGCCTATCAAGAATTAAAACAAAAATTAGCGCTTAGCGATGATCAAATTGCTTATATAGGTGATGATGGCCCAGACATGCCAGTAATGGAGCAAGTCGGTTTTGCGGTTGCCGTAAACGATGCTCATCCACTTATTAAACGTTTATCACATTATGTAACCCAACTACCCGGCGGTTTTGGTGCGGTAAGAGAGCTGACAGACTTACTTATGCTCGAAAATAGCAAGCCACTGACTAGCCAAGGAACGAGTTCATGAATGTAGCGCGCATTATACTGAGCGTTTTATTCATAAGCTGTATGGTTTGGCTCTGGTATCCTTATTTTACTAAGGTTGATATTACTGCAAGCGAAGAAACACAAGTTATTGCTAAGCCTGATTATACCGCTATTGAGCTAAAACAAACGGCTTATGATGAACAAGGTAAAGTGAGCCATAAGGTAACTGCGGTAAAAATGGAGTTGTATCAACAACTCGGTTTTACCTTTTTTGAAAAGCCTATATTCACTCTATACAACGAGCAGCAAACATGGCGTATTAACGCCGATGAAGCCACCCTCTACGACGACCGTCAACTGGTGTTAGAGGGTAATGTAACCGCTCAAAACTTAGTAGATAACGCCATGATCGATACGATCACCGCCCAGACCATCAATGTTGATATAAAACTATTAACCATGCAATCACAGCAGCCTGTCGTTATTACAGGACCTAATTTAAAAATCACAGGTAAAGGCCTTGAGGCAGATTTAAAAACCGAGGTGATTAAACTTATTAACCATACGCGAACCCTATATTATGACCAATAATCTATTTAAAATTTTAATTGTTCCCTCACTATTAATTGCTTTTAACAGTAATGGCGCTGAACCTGCTGAAGCCCCCGCTGCGAATCAAATTTCAATTAGTGCAGATAAACAAGAAGGCCAATTAAAAGAAAACGTAGGCATTTTTGAGAAAAATGTTGAAATTATTCATGGTAATCGCCGTATCACAGCTGACCGTTTAGAAGTGCATAAACGCGATAACCTAGGCGATAACAAACAGTTATTAATTGCCACAGGCAGCCCTGCATATTTTGAAGAAACACAAGCTGATGGCACCATAATGAGCGCCAGTGCTAATGAAGTGCGTTACGATGTGTCGCTGCGTTTTTTAACCTTAATCGGCGATGCAAGCATTGCTCAAGCAGGTCAAAAAATAACAGCTAAAAGTATCACTTACGATATCGAGCAGCAGTTAATTAGCGCAGAAAAAGACGAAAACTCAACAGACCGTGTACACACTATTTTAGTGCCTGTTGAAAATAAAAAAGAAGATGATAAAGGCCAACCATGAGCACATTAAAAGCAGAGCTATTAGCTAAAAGCTACAAAGGTCGTGAAGTGGTGAAAAACGTTGGCCTAGAGGTTGAAGCTGGCAGTATTGTGGGGTTACTTGGCCCTAATGGTGCAGGTAAAACCACCACCTTTTATATGATTGTAGGCCTTGTACCTAGCGATAAAGGCAAAATATCAATTGATGATAAAGATATTACTTTATTACCGATGCACAGCCGAGCGCGTTTAGGGATTGGTTATTTACCGCAAGAGTCGTCTATTTTTAGAAAGCTGACTGTTTATCAAAACTTAATGGCTATCTTAGAAACACGTAAAGAATTAAATAAACAACAACGCGAAGATACTTTAAATAATTTACTTGATGAATTTAGCATTCAGCATATCCGCGATAGTCAAGGTATGGCTTTATCAGGTGGTGAACGTCGCCGCGTTGAAATTGCTCGCGCGCTTGCAGCAAACCCTAAATTTATCCTTTTAGACGAACCCTTTGCGGGGGTTGATCCTATCTCAGTATTAGATATTAAAAAGATTATAGAGCATCTTAAAAACCGTGGCATTGGCGTCCTTATTACAGATCATAACGTGCGCGAAACACTTGATGTTTGTGAAAAAGCCTACATAGTTTCTCATGGGGAGTTAATTGCATCAGGCACTCCTGAATACGTATTAAACGATAAAACAGTACGCGATGTTTATTTGGGCGAGCAGTTCAAGCTCTAATATGTGTGTTATTCCACTAAGCATCTGCTAAGATTAATCATACTTAGGTCTGTTGACCTATCAAGGTTGAATTTGCAGCAGTCTGTTTGGTATTTAGGCAAGGCAGAGCCTATGTGGTGTGGTATTCCCCCATAAATAGGCGATAACGCAGCATCAATGCCAAACAGGCGCTGCCCTTCGGGTTCTGCCTAGGGACGATTTACTCTTTGTTGCTCGGTTTTGACTTAGCCCACTAGGTTACAAACCTCGCGCCGCAATTAAACCGCCCCTAGTTTGAACAAATTTTAATCGTAAAGGTCAACAGACCGTAATTTAAAAGGATTGTTAGAGATACATGAGGCAATCATTACAGCTGCGCATGGGCCAGCAACTTACAATGACTCCACAGTTGCAACAAGCAATTCGCTTATTGCAACTCAGTACATTGGATCTCCAGCAAGAAATTCAAGAAGCGCTCGATAGCAACCCCTTGCTTGAAGTTGAAGAACACGATTACAGCGAAGACACTGCAGGTAAAAACGAACAAAAAGCCGATAACGATGACTTAACGCTAAGTGCCTCAGCCGACGATAAACCTAGCGAGTATGAGCAAGATAGCGGTGAAGCAATGACCAAAGACACCATTAGCGATGATATGGCTATGGATGTCACTTGGGATGAATATATGAGTGCTGCGCCTGCCTCTTCATCGGGCCCAATGCCAGAAGATGAATCTATTTATCAAGGCTCTTCGACTGAAACGCTGCATGAGTATTTAATGTGGCAACTTCAACTGACGCCGTTTAGCCCTACCGATGAAGCGATAGCTATTGCAATTGTAGAAGCTGTGGACGACTCAGGGATTCTAACCCTTAGCTGTGAAGAAATATTAGAAAGCTTTAACCAAGAAAACGACGCCGAAGATGAAGTTGAACTTGACGAAATAGAAGCGGTACTAAAGCGTATTCAACTATTTGATCCAGTGGGAATAGCCGCGCGTAGTTTACAAGAGTGCTTGTGTATTCAGCTAAATCAATTTGATAAAGACACACCTTTTTTAAACGAAACAAAAATGATCTTAACCGATCATATTGATTTACTGGCTGCGCGTGATTATCGCACGTTGATGAAAAAAACAAAGCTTAAAGAAGATGAGCTTAAAGAAATCATGACGCTGATTCATACGCTCAGCCCAAAACCGGCAGACACTATTGTCAGAGAAGAGTCTGAGTACGTTATTCCTGACGTGTCGGTTAAAAAAGTAAAAGGCCGTTGGGTGGTTGAACTAAACCCAGATAGCATGCCTAAGATCAGAGTAAATAGCCAATATGCAGCTATGTCGCGTACGGTTAAATCAAGTGGTGATAGCCAGTTTATTCGCTCGCACTTACAAGAGGCTAAATGGTTTATAAAAAGCTTAGAAAGTAGAAACGACACGCTGCTTAAAGTAACTAACTGTATTGTGCAGCAACAACAGGCCTTTTTTGAACATGGTCCTGAGGCGATGAAGCCTATGGTACTTAACGATGTGGCTGAAATGGTGGAAATGCACGAGTCGACTATTTCACGTGTTACTACGCAAAAATACATGCACACACCACGTGGCATTTTTGAGCTTAAATATTTCTTTTCAAGCCATGTAAGTACTGAAAATGGTGGCGAATGCTCATCAACAGCAATACGAGCATTAATTAAAAAATTAATCGCTGCAGAAAACTCAGCTAAACCATTGAGTGATAGTAAAATTGCAGATATATTGGCAGAGCAAGGAATTAAAGTAGCGAGGAGAACTATAGCAAAATATCGCGAATCTCTAGCTATTCCCCCGTCTAATCAACGTAAAAGTTTGATTTAAGGCGTACAACAAAGAGGAAAATGTTTATGCAACTGAATTTAACTGGTCGTCATGTAGATATTACCGACTCGCTTAGAGACTACGTAAATAGCAAATTTTCGAAGTTACAGAGGCACACTGATCACATAACGAATGTGCACGTTATTCTCGATGTAGAAAAACTAAACCAAAAAGCTGAAGCAACCGTTCATGTTAGTGGCGCTGAGATTTTTGCTTCTACTGAGCATCAAGATATGTATGCCGCTATAGACTCGCTCATTGACAAGCTAGATCGTCAAGTAATTAAACACAAAGAGAAACTTGCTCGACACTAACACTATGAAACTAAGCTCACTTATCTGTCAGGACTGCAGTAAAGCTGCGGTCCTTTTTAATAGTAAAAAAAGAATTTTAGAATTTATCAGTGAATTGGCTCACAATAAGCTGCCCTATTTAACACAACAAGATATTCTTAATGCATTAACTGCAAGAGAAAAGCTTGGAAGTACAGGCATTGGTCGAGGCATTGCTATTCCACATGGTCGCATGAGTGGTGCTCAAGAACCCCTAGCTTTGATTTTAGTGAGCGAAACAGCTATTAATTTTGATGCGATTGATAACCGACCGGTTGACATTTTTGTCGCGTTAATTGTTCCCGATGGCGATAATCAGCAGCATTTGAAGACGCTAGCCACGATTGCTGATAAGCTCAATGATAAAGAATTTTGTAAACAGTTACGCGCCGCCAAATCGGATAGCGAACTGTATCAGGTTATCGTCAGTCAATCGTAGTAATAAAGAAAGGTGGTAAATGGAATTAATAATTATAAGCGGTCGCTCAGGGTCAGGTAAATCTGTGGCGTTACGCGTTGTGGAAGACTTAGGTTATTATTGTGTAGACAATATTCCTCTTAATTTATTACCATCATTAGTGCGCAGTGTTTCCGACAGTTATAATAAAATTGCTGTGAGTGTTGATGTACGTAACCTACCTAAAGAGCAACAGCAGTTTAATGAAATCATTGAATATTTACCTGGTTTTACTAAACCAACGGTATTTTATTTAGACAGTGACGATCAAACATTAATAAAACGCTTTTCGGAAACGCGTCGTCTTCACCCTTTATCTATTGATTCTTTGCCGCTTGATTTAGCCATAAAAAAAGAAAAACAACTGCTTGATGTATTGATTAATCGTGCTGATTATATGATTGATACCACAGATTTAAGTGTGCATCAGCTTGCTGAGTCTATTCGTGAAAAAATACTCGGAAAAAAAGATAAACAACTGATCATTACCTTTGAGTCATTTGGTTTTAAACACGGCCTCCCTAAAGAAGCAGATTACGTATTCGATGCCCGTTTTTTACCAAACCCGCATTGGGAGCCTGAACTAAAGCTACTTACAGGGCTGGATCAACCAGTAAAAGACTACCTAGCAAGTCACAGTATAGTGCAAAAATTTACATGGCAAATTCAAACATTTGTGCAAACATGGCTGCCGCATTTAGAACGAAATAATCGCAGCTACTTAACTATTGCAATTGGCTGCACCGGTGGGCAACACCGCTCTGTTTATTTAGCGCAAACCATTGGCGAAAGCTTTGCAATGAGTCATCCCAATGTAAAAATTCGCCACCGAGAACAAGAATAAAGCTTGCGAGAACATGTCATGCGCTTAGAAAATACATTTTTAATAAAAAACAAATTAGGATTACACGCTAGAGCGGCGACAGTATTAGCTCAGCTTTCTGTGCAATTTGATGCCACAATCACTTTATTTCAAGATGACAAACAAGCCGCTGGCGATAGCGTGCTGGCACTTATGTTACTCGAAAGCAGCCAAGGCAAAGAAGTTAAGGTGGTATGCGAAGGCCCCGACGCTGAGCCTGCACTTAGCGCAATAGGTGAACTCATTGACCAACGATTTAATGAGCAAGAATAAAAAAGTTCATTATTAACTCATCATCCTAAACTTAGATTAATAGTGGTTGAGGTAGTTTGCTGATATAAAGTAAGATAAAGCAATACCCCATCATCGTGTAATAAAATTTAATTAAGGACGCCAATGCCTGAAGCTTTAGAACAAGATATTCCACTACAACAACTAAAACAGGTGACTAAGTCACTAAATAGTGGTCAATTTGTTCAAGTTAGGCGCATGCTAGCAAAAACGGCACCTTGTGATACCGCACTTCTTTTAGAATCATCTCCCCATAAAATTCGTCGTATGCTCTGGCAACTGGTTGATCCTGATGTACAAGGTGATGTGCTTGAAGAGCTGTCTGAAGATGTACGTTTGGGCATTATTGCGCAAATGGCACCCGAGCACATTGCTGCTGCAACCGAAGACATGGGCCATGATGATTTAGGGGAAGTACTACGTAGCCTACCTGACACTGTTTATAAAGATGTTGTTAGCGCTATGGATATTCAAGATAGAGAACGTGCAACGCAGGCTTTATCGTATCAAGAGCGCTCTGCTGGCGCATTGATGAATATAGATACCGTTACTATTCGCCCCGATGTGACTCTAGATGTGGTACTACGTTATATTCGCTTACGCGGCGAATTACCTGAGGGTACAGATGACTTATATGTGGTTGATGAAAATAACTGCTTTTTAGGCGCCCTATCGCTGAGTACTTTATTAACTAATCCCCCTGAAAAAATTGTTCATGAGTTAATGGATGAAGACTGTGAGTCTATTCCTATTTCAATGGATGAGAGCGAAGTTGCACAATTGTTTGAGCGTCATAACTGGATATCGGCACCGGTTGTTGATGACAACGCACACTTGCTTGGGCGGATCACCATTGATGATATCGTTGATGTTATTCGTGAAGACGCTGAGCACAGTTTACTGGGTTTAGCGGGTTTAGATGATGAAGAAGATACCTTTGCACCTGTGTTAAAAAGCTCTAAAAAGCGCTCAATTTGGCTGGGTGTAAACTTACTAACTGCATTGCTGGCTGCAATTGTGGCGAGCTTTTTTGAAAACACCTTAGCTATATTACCAATTCTTGCTGTGCTCAATGGTATTGTTCCGTCAATGGGTGGGGTTGCAGGCAGCCAAACCTTAACTTTGGTTATTCGCGGTATCGCGGTGGGCCATATCAACCAAACTAACCAACGTTTTTTATTATTAAAAGAACTCGCTATCGGCGCGATTAACGGTATGGTTTGGTCTATCCTAATTGCCGGTGTCGTTGCGCTTTGGCAATGGGATTTCAAACTCGGTGGTGTTTTAGCGTTTGCTATGTTTATGAATTTAGTTGCAGCAGGTATTGCGGGTGCTAGTATCCCACTATTGCTTAAAAAAATGAAAATAGATCCAGCACTTGCAGGCAGTGTGGTACTAACCACAGTAACTGATATTGTTGGTATATTTGCCTTCTTAGGTACTGCGACTTGGTTATTGATTTAATCTTTTTATAAACAAAAACACCGCGTCAATACGCGGTGTTTTTGTTTAAGCCGATAATTACTTTACCTTGCGCGCTGGCGATTACCGCCAACCTTAGGTTTAGTGTTGGCTTTTTTAAACTGACTAAACCCAGTATGACGAGTAAGTGCAGGGCGACCGCCCTTGTTACCTTTTACGCCTTTAGTTTGTCTTTCATCTCGCCCTTCTTCAGGGACTAAACAGTTAGGTCCTTTACCAATAAGCTTGGCTTTGCCCATGTTACGCAGGGCTTCGCGGATCATTGGCCAACCGGCAGGATCGTGATAGCGTAAAATTGCTTTATGCAAACGACGCTGACGCGCTCCCTTAGGCACAGCAACTTGCTCAGTATTATTTTTAATATTACGAAGCGAGTTCATTTCAGTATGATAAATAGTGGTCGCATTAGCCATCGGTGATGGGTAAAAATTTTGTACCTGATCAAGCTTAAAATCATTCGATTTCAACCATAAAGCCATGTTTACCATATCTTCATCTTTAGTCCCCGGGTGAGCAGAAATAAAGTATGGAATTAAATACTGCTTTTTACCCGCTTCTTTTGAGTACTTATCAAATAACGCTTTAAATTCATCATAGGCGCCCATACCCGGCTTCATCATTTTTGATAATGGGCCATCTTCTGTATGCTCGGGTGCTATTTTTAAATATCCACCAACATGATGGGTTACTAGCTCTTTAACGTAACGAGGATCACGTACAGCAAGGTCATAACGCACGCCCGAAGCAATTAAGATCTTTTTGATCCCTTTAACCTCACGCGCCTTTTTATATAAATCGATAGTCGGGGTATGGTCAGTATCCATATGCTTACAAATATCAGGATACACACACGACAAGCGACGGCACGTACTCTCTGCTTTTTTACTGGTACAACGCAGTTTATACATATTTGCAGTTGGCCCACCTAAATCAGAGATAACCCCAGTAAAGCCTGGCACTTTATCTCTAATTTGTTCAATTTCTTCAATAATCGATTCTTGAGAACGGCTTTGAATTATTCGCCCTTCATGCTCGGTAATGGAACAAAACGAACAGCCGCCAAAACAACCGCGCATTATATTTACCGACGTTTTAATCATATCGTAAGCAGGAATTTTAGCGTCGCCATAACTTGGATGTGGTATACGCTGATACGGTAAACCAAACACATCATCCATTTCTTGGGTTTCAAGTGGATAAGCTGGCGGGTTCACCCAAATAGAGCGATCGCCATGACGCTGAAACAACGCTCTTGCACAACCGGGGTTGGTTTCTTGGTGCAAAATACGTGATGCATGCGCATACAAAGGCTTATTAACGCTAACCTGCTCAAAAGCAGGTAACTTAACGTAAGTTTTTTCCCATGGCTTAGGGCGCGCAGGTTGGATGATAATTGGTTTTGCAGCTTCGGCTTTTAAATCAATACCCGCTTGCTTAAATTCTGATTTAGCACAGCCAACATCATCCGCGCCATAAGGATTAGGAATAGGGTCTATTTTACCAATTTTATCAATGGCTGTTGAGTCACTGCCACGCCAACCGGGTAAAGGCTCTTTACGAATAACTGCCGTGCCTCTCACATCTTGTATGGTATCTATGGTTTCACCCGCAGCGATACGGTGCGCTACTTCAACTAACGGGCGTTCGGCATTACCATAGATTAAAATATCGCCTTTAGCGTCAAATAATACGCTACGACGTACTTTTTCTTGCCAATAGTCATAATGAGCAATACGACGCAAGCTGGCTTCAATGCCCCCTAACACGAGCGGCACATCTTTATAGGCTTCACGACAACGTTGTGAGTATATGATCACGGCGCGATCGGGGCGTTTACCGCCGACATTTCCTGGTGTGTATGCATCATCATGGCGCATTCGTTTTTCAGCGGTGTAACGATTGATCATCGAGTCCATATTACCGGCTGTAATACCAAAAAATAAGTTAGGCTTACCCAATGCCATAAAGGCATCTTTAGAGTTCCAATCAGGCTGAGCAATAATGCCCACTCTGAACCCCTGCGCTTCAAGCACACGGCCAATTACGGCCATCCCAAAACTAGGATGGTCTACATAAGCATCACCGCTAATAATAATAATATCGCAGCTATCCCAGCCAAGCGCGTCCATTTCTTCGCGTGTTGTTGGTAAAAATGGAGCTGTGCCATAACACTCAGCCCAATACTTGGGGTATGAGAATAAGGCGCGATCAGCTTTTAATGTGCTCATAAAATTGGCCGTTCAATAACAAAAGGCGCGAATTATACCCTATCGACATCCCCGTTGATATAGCACAAAATGAAAGCGCTGATTAAAAATTGTTTACCTTTATTGCATTACTAAAACTAATAAATCATCTAAACTTATTACGGCTAATGTCTGCTTTTGAAATAATACAAGGTAGATAAAATAGATCAAAAGCAACCGCGACTTCGTTAAACTATTAAATAATTAATAATTGATAGACGCTGTAAATTAAAATAGATGAGGAATACCTATTAAACTACTTAAAAAAATAATGCAGTTTTCAATCATTTTACTCTTGGTTTTTGTTGTCGTTGGATTATTGTTACCACAAAATTATCATGTGCAAAAAAGTATAAAGATTAACGCACGCGCTCCCGCAATAAAGTCATTAGTGGAGGACTTTACCCAGTGGTATAAATGGTCGCCGTGGCAACAAATAGACCCTAACATTAAGTTTAATATTGGAGAACCGAGCTCTGGCGCAGGAGCCTACCAATCTTGGGAAGGTAAATGGGGCAAAGGCGAAATGACAATATCGGCATTAAGCGATAATGAAATTGTATTTAGTGTGTTATTTAATCAAGAGCATATTATCACTAGCAAATTGCTATTTAGCCCGCACACAAAAACCGTCACGTGGCAAATAGAAGGACAAGCAACGATGCCGCTTATTTCTGGGTACGTTGCTATATTTGCTGAAAATATATTAGGTAATATAGTGACCCTAGGGCTAAATAACTTAAAAACGGTCGCTCAACTCAGTGATGCACAAGCAATAATGGAAAGCCATGACAGTCAAAACCGCACAAGCCAGAATTAAACTTGCCAATATTATTGAGTCACTGCTAGGTTACTCGGTCACAAAAGTGAGTAATACGCCTGCCATTGATGAAAAAACCTATAATCCTCAAAGTAAAGCCAAATCGCTTTATAGTATTAATAGCGAGCATTCAATTTTAGCGCGTGCTCAAAAAAGACAAGACTTACTACTGATTAAACAGCAACAAAATATTGAGACTATTTTAGCCTTAGCAATGGAGTTTTGTCCTGATGTTGCTTGCGCCAAACAGCCCGATGCTGATTGGGTAGAGCACTTTATAGCCTTATGTGAAGATACCTCAAATCAATCTATGCAAGTGTTGTGGGCAAAAATTTTTACTGGCGAAACCATTAGCCCAGGTACTTTTTCTATTAAAAGTTTACAAACACTCAAGCACATGACCCAGCGCGAAGCCGATTCATTAAGAAAGTGCGTGTCTATTTCTGGGTATAACGAAAAGGATAGTAGCCACCTAATATTCTTGGGGTATTACAAAAAACCCTCATTATTTGATTTACTAGGTAAAGGTAATAAAGTGTCATTAAGCATAGGTAAAAGCGGTGTGAGCTTTCCTGATGTATTAACCTTAATGGATTTAAATTTGTTATACCGTAAAGAGATTGAATCCGCTGCATTAAAAGCAGGACAAGAGATCACCCTCTCCTTTTTGACTCAAAAACTAACTTTAAAAGCAAAAAGTAACGACTTAGTATTGAGTTATTATAAGTTTACTCAAACAGGTGATGAACTATTTAGATTAATGAACTACCCAATTAATAAAGTGTACAAACAGTTAATTAGTGCAGCATTTGAAGGGGAATTTGAATTAGTGTGGCATGCTTCAAAGTAACTAAAAAAGCCACACGAGGTGGCTTTTCGAAAAGTCGGTGCTTAAAAATGAACTTGTATGCCCGCAAATGGGCCTGATGCATCAATATCAGTATTAATATCATCTACATCATCAAGTTCTAAAACCATAGAGCGGTAGCCCGCTTTAACCGCAACATCAACGGCTAGGTTATCAATAAACTCCCAAGCAATACCCATTTGGTAATCTTGTACTTTACTGTCATCTATGGCTAAAAAGCTGCCTTCAGCAAAAACACTTAAACCACTAAATGGTAAACCCGCTTCAAAACGTCCATATACTAACGGCACAACACCAGAGAACTCTTCGATTTCAGTAAAGTTAGCGCCACCTTGTTGTGATGTACCTGTTACAACAAGCTCACCATCAAACTGCTTAGCATTAAGACCTAAATCAATTGAAATTAAATCGTTATCAAAAATTTCATAGTAAAGAATATAATCAATATGCGATAAGTCAGTCACTGAATTAACACCGGTGCCTACAACATAATCAGTGCCGTTAAAGCTAAATGTGTCTTCAAGCACTGTTGAACCGGTTAATTCAAGCTCAGTATATTTTAACTTTAAGTTTGGCACTAATGGCACTGGGTGCTCAAGCGCAGCGTAATAACTGACAAAAGTTTCATCTTTAAAGTTGAAGTTTTGCAGGGCGTTATTGTTATCAGAAAAGCTACCGTCATTATCTGCTTTCCAACCATCAACCCCTACATATAAGCCTAATACAGTGTCGGCTTGTGCTACAGGAGCTAAACATGCCATTGATAAGGCTGCTGCTATACAATACTTTTTCATTTTTTATCCTTGCGCTAATAATTCGCTAAGTTCAATCAGTGCCGCATTGGCTCTAGAAATATAATTTGCCATAACAAGTGAATGGTTGGCGACATAACCAAATCCATTACCGTTTAAAATCATTGGGCTCCATACCGTTTCTTGGGTTGCTTCAAGCTCGCGTATAATTTGTTGCAAGCTGACACGGGCGTTCTTTTTATCAAGCACATCGGCAAAATCATATTCAACCGCCTGTAAAAAGTGCAGTAAAGCCCAAGTAGCACCACGTGACTCATAAAATACATCATCAATTTCCCACCATGATGTTTTTATTTGTTGTTGTAAAGGCGTATAGGTGGCCTGTGTATTTGAAGAGTTACCGGCGAGGTCAGTGTTAACTTTATCTTGACCCACGCTT
Source organism: Pseudoalteromonas sp. SCSIO_11900 (assembly GCF_000576475.1). Lineage (NCBI taxonomy): Bacteria > Pseudomonadati > Pseudomonadota > Gammaproteobacteria > Alteromonadales > Pseudoalteromonadaceae > Pseudoalteromonas > Pseudoalteromonas sp. SCSIO_11900. The sequence goes on along the minus strand of NZ_KK070023.1, from coordinate 1,301,749 downwards.
GCACTTAAACGCTGACTTAAGCTGCCTAAACGCTTTTCAGCTTCTTTTAACCAACTGCGTAGGTTATCTGCACGAGAGTAAAATTGGCTATCGCGCTCATGCTGATTGGCTATTTGAGAACGATATACCATTAAATAATCAATTCCTTTTTGGTATTCACCCTCAGCACTTGGCCATGCCCATGCTTCAGAGCTGATATTAAATTGTGGCTGAGCTTTTTTGAGCGCTTCGTGTTCAGTTGATTGCGATTGTGAGCGGCTAAAATCTTTTCGCATAGACAACGCTAAATCACGCACCATTTCCAGCGCACCATACTCCCAGGCCGGCATATTGTCCATTATTACACTCGGTGGTAGCACATCATTTGATAAGTAACCGCCTGATTTAGTTAAAAGCGTATCAGCTACAGTGATGAGTGTTGAAGTTGTTACATAACCTGTGACTAGTTTTTCACTGCGTTGCTGCGCTTGTTGCTTAGCATTTTGCACAACATCAAAACGTGAAGGCTCTATACTCCAGTATACTGCAATGGCGTAAAACACGACAAATAACAGTACCAGTGCCGTTATTATTTTTCCTTTATGCTGTGACATTTATCCTCCTAATGATGACTATGATCTTTCGATGCTTTTACCGGCTCTGCTTGTGAGGCTAACGAAACGACTTTTGCATTGGTAAATACTCGGTTCCCGTCTTCAAAATATAGCGTGAGTTTACGTTCTTGACCTACTTTTAACGGTTCTTGTGGTTCAAACACCATTAAATGATAGCTGCCTGGCTTAAAATCGAGTTGTTGGTGAGCTTTAATAAGCAATGATTCGACTTTTTGCATTTTCATCATACCGTCAGCGTGAACGTGCTCATGAATTTCAACACGCCCTAGACCATCAATTGTCGCTTTAGTCAACGTTGCTGGTACATTGCTGTGGTTTTTAATACTAAAGTAAGCCACACTGGCTTTGGTTGCCGGCAAAAACTCTCTTACTTGCGCATGTGTTACTTGTAGCTGCGCAACAACACTATCGTGTTCATGTCCTTCGTGCGCCATTAACGAAGACGAAAAAACCCCCACCATTAATGCACTTGCTATCAAAATACATTGTTTAATCATCGGTAAAATCCTTGTTAAAACAAAAAAATATAGTTTAAATTTATCATAATTCCCCTATGTTAGGCAGCTAATTTAAGCTCAAGAGACGACTTTTTTGTTATCTGCGATTAACCAACACAGCCCTGCTACAAACAATAACGGCCAAGCAATCATCAATGATCCGAATAAAAAAGCTAAAATAGTACCAGCCAGTGCCACCATCGCCGCGCCAACTAACCCCATCGTCACTAAAGCAACAATCGCAATAACAACGATAATAGCAACTAACGCACCAATGAGCTCTATACCTGTCCAGCTAATATCTGAGATCCATAGCGGAAACTGCCACACATCAAAGTGAATAATTGAACCGCTATTAATTAAAAACAACGCAAAAATAACTAGGCACACGGCGAATGTTTTCATGCTGCTCTCCTTACACTGCTTTTTCTTCAAGGCAACAGTGAGCAATTAAATAACCTAGCGCCACTGCAAACGGAAAACTTAAAAATAATAAAACAGTCACTAAGCGAGTAGACCATACCGGAAAGTCTAGTCGGTAAGCTAACCCACTACAGACGCCTGATATTTTTTTGTTAAGCGTGTTTTTGTACCAACGACGGTGTGTATTAAAACTATTCATAACAATCTCCTTAAGCTGTTTGTTTATTAGCAGTATTTAAACTTGCTTTTAAACTAGCCAGTTCTACATCAATTTTTTCATTTTTAACCAGTGACTCAATTTGCATAGCTGTATTGCTCGCAGTATCTGTGAGCTCATACGCTTCAACTTGCGACTCCACACTTTCAACGCGGCGCTCTATTTGCTCAAATCGTGATAAGGCAAAAGCCACTTTATCGCTTTGTAGTTGCGTATTTATTTTTGCCCTTGCTTCAACTAGGTTTTCACGCTTTGTAAGTTGTGCTTGTTTTGCTTTTGCCTGCATCATTTTGTGTTGTAAGCGCTCGCAGTCTTCTGTGATTTTTACAATTGATTGCTGCAATGTTTCAAGCTGCGTTTGCAAGCACCCTATGCTTTGTTCAACTGTGTGTTTTTCGGCTAATGCTGATTTAGCTAAATCGTCACGATTTTTTGCCACAGCATGCTCAGCTTTTAATTGCCAATTTGCGAGCGCTTGCTGTTTGTTACTTATTTGTCGTTTAATGCACTTTTCTTCACATAAAAGTGCAGCTGCCGTACTACGACACTCATTAAGCGCTTCTTGCATTTCAGTAAGCATTAAATTAAGTAATTTCTCTGAGTCTTCTGCTTTATCAAGCATAGCTACGATATTTGCTTGAATGACGTCGTTTACGCGGTTAAATATACCCATGTTATTCTCCTGATGATTTTTATTTATACATCAACAGGATTCCAAGAGTTATGCCAACAACTTAAAATAGTTTTATTTTAATTAAATATCATGTAGTTAAGTTATTTCAAGTAGGTAAATTAATGACTCGTCACTGAATGGAGTTAAGTCGAATTGGCTAATAAATTAAACTTTTGACCAAAATTTGGGTTCAAAAAAAGCCACCTGAGGTGGCTTTTTTCTATACAGAGGATCTGTTATTCGGGTACGTAACTTAGTGCTTTATCCATAACACCTAGATCAGCTTGCTTGCCATGGCCATTTTCAGATAAATGGCGTCTAAAACCACGCGCACCGGGTTGTCCCTGAAAAATACCTAACATATGGCGAGCAACATGCCAAAAGTTAGCGCCTAAACGCATCTCTTCTTCAATGTAATCATACATAGAGCGCACAACATCATGACGTGACTGAGTATTAGCAGCGTCACCATATATTTTTTCATCCACTTCATTTAGCATAAATGGATTACTGTAAGCCTCTCGCCCAACCATCACCCCATCTATGTACTGTAAATGCTCAAGACTTTGCTCAATGGTTTTAACACCGCCATTAATACTTAAATCAAGTTGTGGATAATCTTTTTTAAGCTGGTAAACACGGGGGTAGTTAAGCGGTGGTACTTCGCGGTTTTCTTTTGGGCTCAACCCTTTTAGCCATGCTTTACGGGCATGAATAATAAAATCATCACAGCCTACTTTATGCGATGCTTCAATAAGCGCACATAAAAATTCATAGGAGTCTTGCTCATCAATACCAATGCGCGTTTTTACCGTAACAGGAATACTGACTTCACTTTTCATTGCAGCAACACACTCTGCCACAAGCTCGGGCTCTGCCATTAAACAGGCACCAAAACGCCCATTTTGCACACGATCAGACGGACAGCCTACGTTAAGGTTTATTTCATCATAACCGCGCTCACCTGCAAGCTTGGCACACTGTGCTAGCGCTTGCGGATCTGAGCCCCCCAGCTGCAGCGCTACTGGGCCTTCGTGTTGATTAAAATGCAAATAGTCACCACGACCAAATAAAATCGCCCCTGTGGTGATCATTTCAGTGTAGAGCACGGTGTGCTTTGTCATTTTACGATGAAACGTACGACAATGGCGATCAGTCCAATCCAGCATTGGGGCAACAGAAAAGCGTCGATTTAAAGTACGTTTATCCAAAATGTAGTCCTCAAAAATTTATAATTTAAGCACAGCTTAAACGGCGCTGCATTTTACACAAAAGCCCCATGCGCAGCAATGTTAAGCAAACACCTGCAAGCCAAAGTATTGTGCGATACCATTTAAAATATTCGTTACTGCGACTGAGCTTAAAATTAACCCCATAATTCGGCTAATAATACTTGCCCCGCTATCACCTATTATTTTATGTACCTGCGTAGCAAGTAATAACAAAATAAGTACCACCACTAAAACGGCCAGCATCATTGATGAGGTAATCATTTGTTCAACCCAAGTATATTCTTCATTACGCGTCATTAATACCGCACCTAACATAGCGCCAGGGCTTGCAATTGAGGGTATAGCCAGCGGAAAAATAGCGGTTTCAGTGCTATCGCGAACACTTTTAATTTCAGCTTCAGGTTTACTTTCACCAAACGTCATGGAGAGTGCAAAAATTAATAAGATCAAGCCACCGGCTATTTGAAATGCCGATAGTGGAATCTCAATCACATTGAGTAATTGCTCACCGGCAACCACAAAAAATAACAGTACTAAAGCAGATACACCCACTGCCTTAAAAATCACTTTACGCTTAAACTTGTCGTCATCACCCCGAGTTACGGCGATAAAAACCGGAATTGTGCCGATTGGATCGATAACTGCAAAAAAGAAAATAAATGTGGCTAATAATTCATGCATTAATGAATACCTTTTCACAAAAGCGGTTAATAAATCGCTGCAACTACAATACAGTATGTTAGTATATCACGGCAAAGTAAGGATGAGAGAAGATGAATATAGAATCACTCGTAAATAAAGCAAAACAAGTATGCGACAACCGTGGTGCGCGATTCACACCTATTCGCGAAAAGGTATTTCGTTTATTAGCAAGCGCTCAAGGTGGTGTGGGTGCATACGATTTGCTAGAGCAATTAAAAGTCACTGAAACAGGCGCAAAACCTGCGACAATTTATCGTGCTTTAGACTTTTTAGCAGAACTCGGTTTTATTCATAAAATTGAAAGCACTAACGCATTCATGTTGTGTCATCACTTTGATCATATTCATCCTGTTCAATTACTAATTTGCGATACATGTGGGTTTGTTAAAGAGCTGCATTCAACAGTAATTTCACATGAGCTCAATAACTTAGCAGCGGAAAGTGGCTTTGTAGTTTCTGGGCAAACCATAGAAGCACACGGTAAATGTGACGCTTGTCGAGCATAGCTGAGCGACTATAGCTATACTTTACGTATCCCCCCTATCAGTACCAATTTAAGGATATATAATATGAATGTAGAGTTCATTAATCCCTTTTTATCTTCTTTGATGAATGTATTGAGCACCATGGCTAAAACTCAGTTAAAACCAGGTAAACCTCGCATTAAAACCGATGAAGTAGCCTGTGGTGATGTATCGGGATTAATTGGTATGGTTGGCCCCCAAACTCGTGGTTCATTTTCAATAACCTTCGACGAAAGTTTAGCGCTGACTATAATGGAACGTATGTTAGGTGAGAGACCTAACAGCGTAAATGAAGAAGTCACTGACATGGTCGGCGAAATAACCAATATGGTCACCGGTGGTGCTAAAAACCTATTAGGTGAAAAAGGCTATGACTTTGCCATGGCAACCCCCATTGTTGTGTCTGGTAAAAACCATACTATTACGCATAAAAGTGACGGCAAAAAAATTATTATGCCATTTACCAGTGATGCAGGTAATGCAAACATTGAAGTGAGCTTCGATAAGCTATGAGCTGGTCGCAAACAACGATTACATTAAAGCCTCGCTCGCGGGGCTTTCACTTAATTGATAACGACATACTGACTAAACTCCCACAGCTGAGCCAACTAAAAATAGGGTTATTACACTTATTTATTCAACACACCTCTGCCAGCTTAACCATTAATGAAAATGCCGATCCGACCGTGCGTATGGATATGGAAAGCCACTTCAATCAGTTTGTACCTGAGCGCCAGCCTTATTATCGTCATGACTATGAGGGCGATGATGATATGCCTGCTCATATTAAAACCAGTACTTTAGGTTGCGAGTTAACGATACCTATTAATGATGGTCAATTAGCGCTGGGGACTTGGCAAGGAATATACTTAGGCGAACATCGCGATCATGGCGGGGCTAGGCGTATTATTGCCACTTTGCAAGGCGAAACGTTTTAGAGCTAGGTTTTAGGTTTTACAACACAGATCGTTCGCATCCATTGAGCACTTCAAATCGATAAAAATTATATAAATTAAATTTATAATGATTCACATGTGGATTATTGTTTGCTATTTGAAAATGAATATCTGGAAAGTAAATAAGATTGGAGCGGTACACGAGGCTCGAACTCGTGACCTCGACCTTGGCAAGGTCGCGCTCTACCAACTGAGCTAGTGCCGCACTCTAGGTTCTAGGTTCTATCAATATTAAACCTTGTTCCTTTAACCTTTCATCTTGAATCTTTAACTTAAGCTCAAATACACTAACCCCGCGGGGTTATCGTCTTGAGCGGGGCAGGATTCTACAATAATTAGGGTGCTTTGCAAGTATTTTTTATAAATTAAAAAACTTTTCTCGGTAAACCTTTAATTCCATAATCGAATCTTTAATGTCGTCTAACGCTAAATGTGACCCTTTTTTATTCACTTGAGCCAATACATCTGGTTTCCAACGACGAGCAAGTTCTTTAATGGTACTTACATCTAAATTACGGTAATGAAAAAAGTCTTCAAGCTCACGCATATACTTATTCATAAAACGACGATCTTGGCCAATCGAGTTACCACACATAGGTGAAGTACCCGCTGGCACCCATTGCTTTAAAAACGCGAGGGTTTGATCAACGGCATAAGCTTCATCGAAAGTACTTGCCTTACAACGCGCTGTAAGCCCTGATTTGCCATGCTGAGTTGTACACCACTCATCCATACCATCAAGTAGTTCATCATTTTGATGAATGGCAATGGTTGGGCCTTCCGCTAATATATTCAGATCAGCGTCAGTGACAACAGTTGCAATTTCAAGTATTTTGTCAGTCTCTGGTTCAAGTCCGGTCATTTCCAGATCGAGCCAAATTAAATTTGATTTATTAATAGTCATAATTACCTTAAACGGTGCTTTTCTTTAGATCCAACGCATTTCGATATATCATATTAGCATCAACCGTCGAGCTAAAGCTTTTTTTGGCAAACTCGGCATTTAACTCAGGTTATAGGCCTCAAGTGGCAAAACAGAAAAAATTAAGTAAAGGCCAATCCCGTAGGATCAAGGCCAATCATCAAAAGCGCTTATCGAATGCCGATACAAAACCGGCAAAAGTCGGCGCGCAAGAATGGCAAACAGATAATTTAGGTCAACTGGAAAATGCGATTGTTATTAGCCGCTTTGGACAACATGCCGATGTAGAAACACAAAACGGTGATGTATTACGTTGTAATATTCGTCGTACCGTATCGAACTTGGTTTGCGGCGATGAAGTATTGTTTCGCCGTGCAAAAGTAAGTGCAGGTGATTTAGCGGGTGTTATTGAAGCAACTCAAGAGCGCCGTTCACAACTCACGCGCCCCGATTTTTATGATGGGGTTAAAGTGATTGCCGCTAATATTGATCAAATTTTAATGGTTTCAGCGGTACTGCCAGAGTTTACCCCGAGCATTATTGACCGCTATTTAATTGCCTGTGAAGACATGGGTATCGAACCCATTTTAGTACTGAATAAAATTGATTTAATTGATGAAGCTGGTTTAAACGAAATACAACAAATCCTCGACATTTACCGTAAGCTTAATTATCAGGTGCTGCTAGTTAGTAATATAACTGGCGAAGGCATTAATGAGCTAAAAGAAGTACTTGCGGGCAAAAACAATATTTTTGTTGGTCAAAGTGGCGTGGGTAAATCTACCTTAGTTAACACTGTACTGCCGGATGCTGAAATTTTGACTAAAGAAGTATCTGAAAACAGCGGGCTTGGCCAGCACACCACCACGGTATCGCGCCTTCATCATTTACCGAGCGGGGGTAATTTAATTGACTCACCGGGGATTCGTGAATTTGGCCTATGGCATTTAGATGTTGAACGCGTCACTTGGTGCTTTAAAGAATTTAGAGAATTTATAGGCGGATGCCGGTTTAGAGATTGTAAACATTTAAACGATCCGGGCTGTATAATTAAACAAGCGGTAGCCGATGGCGATATTTCAAAATTACGCTTTGAAAGCTACCACCGTATTTTAGAAACCATGGCCGATGGCCGTGCAGGCGCTCGTGCGCCCCGCGTATAATAAGGGAATAACCTGTGAGTTTAGATAAATTTAAAATCGCCATGCAGTATGCCATGCCAAAACACTTTATTTCTCGTGTGGTAGGTAAACTTGCTGCAGCAAAAGCCGGTGCGTTAACAACCACATTAATTAAATTATTTATTAAACAATATAAAATAGATATGAGCGAAGCTAAATATTCAGATCCGGCTCATTACAAAAGCTTTAATGAATTTTTTACCCGTCCGTTAAAAGACGGTGTGCGTCCTATGGTTGAAGATGACGATATTATTATTCATCCAGTAGACGGCGCAATTAGCCAACTAGGCGACATTGTTGATGGTCAACTTATTCAAGCTAAAGGCCACGATTACAGCTTACAAGCATTGTTAGGTGGATCACAAGACGACACAACCCCGTTTTTAGGCGGTAAATTTGCAACTATTTACTTAGCCCCAAAAGATTACCACCGGATTCATATGCCAATTGATGGCACGCTAAGCAAAATGATTTATGTACCGGGCGATTTATTTTCAGTAAACCCACTTACCGCTCAAAACGTACCAAATTTATTTGCCCGTAACGAGCGTGTAGTGGCTATTTTTGAAACTGAAATTGGTCCTTTAGCTATGGTCTTGGTAGGCGCAACCATTGTTGCCAGCATAGAAACTATTTGGGCTGGCACAGTGACTCCACCAGCTGGCAGTGATGTGTTTAGCTGGAACTACCCAACTAAAGGCGAAAACGCGATCACCCTTAAGAAAGGGGAAGAAATGGGTCGCTTTAAATTAGGCTCAACGGTTGTACTTGCATGGGGTGCGAACAAAGCAGAAATATTAGACGATCAACTCCCAGAGGTAGTTACTCGTTTAGGTACTGCCTTTGCAAAAATTGATGATTAATAGGTAGTGTCAGTTCGAGCTTAAAAAAACACCGCGTTTATTTTCAATAACCGCGGTGTTTTCTTGTAAACGTAGAGCTTACTCACGTTAAAAGCCAAGCTTTTCATTACTCATACCCGCCACACTCTTTACACGCTAAATCCTTAGTCATCTTAAAATGCTGTTGCTTTAAGCTTAATGCGTCAAACGTTATAAACACATTCCCCTTAAAATGACCTAACAACATATTGAGGGTTAATTGTGCCTGCATTGACCCAACAATCCCAAGTAAAGGGCTAATTACCCCGGCATTACTACAATTTATAACCGGTGCATCGCTACTTTGAGGGAAAACACAGCCGTAACATGGGCTGTCACTTTGTCTAAAATCAAACCCCATTAATTGCCCTTGAGTTGCCAGCGCAGCCCCTGTAATTAAGCGAGTGTTATTAGCAATGCAATAGCGATTAACCGCATAACGGGTACTAAAGTTATCAGAGCAATCAAGCACTATGTCGGCGTTTTTTAAGAGCAACGTACTGTTGGTATCATCCAGCTTTTGAGTGTGGGTTATTATATTTATTTGATTGTTAAGGCTCGCAAGCACTTTTCTAGCCGCGCGAACTTTGTTTTGCCCCAAATGATTTACTTTATAGAGCACTTGGCGCTGCAAGTTAGACAGTTCAACTACATCGTCATCAATTAAAATAAGCGACCCAATGCCAGCTGCCGCTAAATACAGCAGCGCAGGACTACCTAAGCCACCTGCACCAACTACGGCAACCGTTGAACGTTTCAGCGTTAACTGCCCGTCAAGCCCCACTTCATCAAGTAATATATGGCGGCTATAACGCAAGGTTTCTTTGTCATTTAACGTTTGCAACGTATCAGTCATGTTTTGTATTAATCGCGGTTTGCAGTGACCGAATTGCTGAAACATGATCAGACGCTTCACTAATGGCACGTACCACAGCTACGCTACCAACCCCCGTATTTGCTACTTCAGTTGCGCGGCTTAAATCAATACCGCCAATAGCGACTGTAGGGTAACTCTGCATAAGCGGTACAAATTTATTGAGCTTTTCAAGCCCTTGTATTTGCCCTGTCATGTCTTTGGTCGTCGTTGGGTAAATAGCACCAAACGCCATGTAGCTTGGGCGATAATTATGCGCGCGTAGCATTTCATAAAACCCATGGGTAGAGAGACCAAGTCGCAGGCCTGCTTCTTTTATAGCAACTAAGTTTGCACTCTCTAAGTCTTCTTGCCCTAAATGCACCCCATAGGCGCCATGTTTGATGGCAAGTTGCCAGTAATCATTTATAAATACCTGCGCATTATACTGCTCACCCAAGGTGACCGCTTTGGCAATCAGTTCATCTAGCTCATTCTGCGTTTTATTTTTAACACGAAGCTGAGCTGTTTTAATTCCTTGCTGTAAGCACTTTTCTAGCCATTCAATGCTATCAACCACGCCATAGAGGCCAAGCTTTTTACTTTCACAGGCTGCAAAGTCAGCAGCCATATTAAAATCAAGCGGCACATCAAAATCCAACTCATCACCTAACCAGCTACCCGGTTCAATCACCTGAGGGTAATGCGCTAAATCGGTAGGAAACTGCGTTTGTGCGACGGGCCCTATACCCTCGCCATAGCGAACTGATTGCTTTAAACCTTGGTTTATATAGGCTTTAGCTAAAATAAACGCATCTTTTAACGGGTAGTCTTTTGCAAGACACGCAGCAATTACTGACGCCATACTGCACCCTGTACCATGGCTATGAGGAACTTGAATTTTTTCATTACCTAGCCAATAGTCTTCACCGTTTTGTGTGCAGTAATCAATGCAATACCCGCTTGGGTAATCCCAATGTCCGCCTTTAATCACCACCGCTTTTGCGCCCCACGCCATCAGCTTACTCGCCGCTTCTTTAATCGCTGCAGGGCCAATTAAATACACACCCGTTAATAACTGTGTTTCGTGGGTATTTGGGGTAATTACATCCACCAGCGGTAATAAACATTCTTTTATTGCGCTTACGGTGTCTTCTTCTGTTAGTAAGTCACCGCTTGAGGCAATAGCCACAGGGTCATACACAATAACCGGCGGGGTTGGCCATTTGGTTTTGTAGTGGCTTATGTGCTCACTAATTAACTGAATTTGCTGCACATTAGCAAGCATGCCAATTTTTATCACTTTGGCTTTCATGTCTTTTTCAAGTGCAAGCAACTGGGACTCAATAATATCGGTAGACACTGCATTAATGGCCTCTACACCTAAGCTATTTTGAGCGGTAAGCGCGGTGATTGCTGTACAAGCATGTACACTAAAACTTTGCATTGCCTTGATATCGGCTTGAATACCCGCGCCGCCGCCAGAATCAGAGCCAGCAATTGTCCACACTACGTTTGTCATATTTTTATTTCCTTACTGCTGATGCCAAAATGGCATACCCATTGTTGGGGTTGAGGGGGTTGCAACGTCTTTTTCGGGCATTGCTTTGGCATTGTATGCAAAGCGCCCTGCCTCTACCGCAACTTTAAATGCACGGCTCATAGTCACTGGGCAACCCGCTCCTGCAATGGCTGAATTTAATAATACCGCATCATATCCTAATTCAAGTGCTTGGCAGGCATGCGATGGTAAACCTAACCCGGCATCAACAATTAATGTTGTATTAGGCAGGCGCTCTCTAATGGTTTTTAAATTATAACTATTTAACAATCCTTTACCGGTGCCAATAGGTGCGCCCCACGGCATTAGCACCTCACAGCCTAATTCATTCAAGCGCTGACACAGCACTAAATCATCAGTGCAATAAGGCAGTACTTTAAACCCATCATCAATCAATATTTTTGTGGCTTCAAGTAATGCAAATGGATCGGGCTGTAAATTATAGTCATCGCCTATTAATTCAAGTTTTATCCAATCGGTAGCAAATACTTCTCGGCACATTTTAGCTAGGTTAATAGCCTCTTTGACGCTGTGGCATCCGGCAGTATTAGGCAGTATTTTTAAACCGGTGTTTTTAATTAATTGCCAAAAATCATTCCCTGCTGCCGCATTTTGTTGTCGTCTAAGTGACACGGTGACTATTTCAGCACCTGAGGCTTTAATTGATTGCGTCATTATATCTGGTGATGGGTATAACGCAGATCCAATTAACAAGCGGCTATTGATTGGCTCACCATAAACTGTTAAACAGTCTTTGCTTTGCATAGCACTATCCACCTTGGATAGGTGACAATAACTCAATACTGTCACCTTCGTTTATAACAACGTGGCTATGGCGACTCTGAGGAATAAACTCTCCATTTACAGCCACGGCATAAGGCGCCATTGCACCCACGTTTTTTACTATTTCCAGCAGCGCTTGGCTAGTCACATTTAAAGGCTCACCATTAATTGTAATGTTCATTTAATACTCACTCTATTTGCGATAATGCTTGTGCCACAAGCGCGGGGGCCAACATATAGCCGTGGCGATACAAGCCATTGATACTGATAACCTTGCTCGTTTTTTTTACCTGTGGGCGATTATCGCTAAACGCTGGGCGTAAGCCTGTTTGAATATTTAATAATCGCGCTTCGGCAAAGCCACTGTGAACAGTGTAGGCCGCCGATAATAGTTCAAGGGTTGAGCGCACAGTTGCAGGACCTGTATCTTGCGATTCGATCTCCGTTGCCCCTATGACATATTCATGATTAGGTTTAGGTGCAATATAAATAGGGTAACGCGGATGCATTAACCGCACAGGCCGCGTTAAGTTAACCTCAGGGGCGTATAACCTTGCCACTTCCCCGCGCACACCTCGAAGTGGCTGTTCTTGCTTGGCTCCAAGCCCTCTGCAATCAATAATGTAATCAAACTCTCGATTATTCACTTTATTATCAAAAATACTGACGCGTTGATTAAATACAAACTTTACTTTACGTTTATTGAGGGTTTTAAAACTGGCTTTATAAAAAGCCTGATTATCAATTTGTCCTTCACCGGGTAAAAATAGCCCTTGATTAAAACGCCCTGTAAGCTCAGGTTCTAAATCCGCTATTTGCTGCGCATTAACCGCTTTGGCACTAAAATTTAGTAACGGCTTTATTCGCTGTGCAAAACTTTGTAAGTCGGCTTTATCTTGCGTATGAGCAACCACCAAGGTGCCCTGCTGTTGAAAGAACACCTCACTGTTTAACTCATCTAAAATAGCAGGCCAGCGAGCAATAGAATCTACTCCCAATAGCGCTAAATCATGTTCACACATAACCGATTCAGCTAGCGGTGCCAGCATAGCCGCCGCCACTTTACCCGCACTATTTTGGGTATGCTCATCATCAGCTTCAAATACAGTAATACGGTGCTGCTTACTTAATTCAAGCGCCGCCAACCGCCCTGCTAAACCAAAGCCCACCACAGCAATGTCATAAAACATAAACACTCCTACATTTAGCTGCGAGCTGCGGGTCTCCGGCTTCGAGCAACAAGATGTTAAGATAAACATTTCGCTACTCGATGCTCGCAACTCGCAACCTATTTTATATTGCTTTATGGTAAATCTCTGAGCCTGTTTGCTTAAACTCTTCAGATTTGGCTTTCATCTCGGCCTCTACATCAACCATTTTGATTTCAATGGCATCACCTACGTTATTAGGATCAATACCGCGCGCTTCTAGATCTTTGGCGTAGTCACGTACTTCTTGGGTTATTTTCATCGAACAAAATTTAGGACCACACATGGAGCAAAAGTGGGCTACTTTTCCTGATTCTTGCGGCAGTGTTTCATCATGATATTCACGAGCGCGAACAGGGTCTAAACCAATGTTGAATTGGTCGTGCCATCTAAATTCAAAGCGTGCTTTTGATAAAGCATTGTCTCGCTCTTGTGCACCGGGGTGACCTTTGGCTAAATCGGCGGCATGAGCGGCAATTTTATAGGTGATAAGGCCTTCTTTAACGTCTTCTTTATTTGGCAAACCTAAATGTTCTTTCGGTGTTACATAACACAGCATGGCACAGCCATACCAAGCTATTTGCGCAGCCCCAATCCCTGAGGTTATATGGTCGTACCCTGGGGCAATATCGGTGGTGAGTGGGCCTAAGGTATAAAACGGTGCTTCATCACAATGTTTAAGTTGCTCTTCCATATTGGCTTTGATCATATGCATAGGCACATGCCCAGGGCCTTCTATGAACACTTGTACATCATGCTTCCAAGCTATTTTAGTCAGTTCGCCTAAGGTACGAAGCTCACTAAATTGCGCTTCATCGTTGGCATCGGCAATAGAGCCTGGGCGAAGGCCATCGCCTAGTGAAAAACACACATCGTATTGTTTTAAAATTTCACAAATATCTTCAAAGTGCGTGTATAAAAAGTTCTCTTTATGGTGCGCTAAACACCATTTGGCCATAATTGAGCCACCGCGCGACACAATACCGGTTACGCGTTTTGCTGTCATAGGGACATAGCGCAAAAGAACGCCGGCATGAATAGTAAAGTAGTCAACTCCCTGCTCTGCTTGTTCAATTAAAGTATCGCGGAATATTTCCCAGGTTAGGTCTTCCGCTACACCGTTTACTTTTTCAAGGGCCTGATAAATGGGTACAGTACCAATAGGGACTGGCGAATTACGCACTAGCCATTCACGGGTTTCGTGAATGTAACGTCCAGTTGATAAATCCATTACGGTGTCGGCGCCCCAACGGGTTGACCACACCATTTTTTCAACTTCTTCTTCGATAGATGAACCGACTGATGAATTACCAATATTGGCATTTACTTTAACTAAAAAGTTGCGACCAACAATCATAGGTTCGGTTTCTGGATGATTAATGTTGTTAGGTAAAATAGCGCGACCACGCGCTATTTCAGCACGCACAAATTCAGGAGTAATAAACTCAGGGATACTCGCTCCAAACGACTCCCCTTTATGTTGTGCCGCGAGAAGCTCTTTGCGTATTTGTGCGCGCCCCATGTTTTCACGTATAGCAACATACTCCATTTCAGGCGTAATAATTCCTTGGCGGGCATAGTGCATTTGCGTTACGTTTTTACCCGCTTTTGCACGGCGAATTTTTGGTAAATGCTCAAAGCGAATATGATCAAGCCCATCGTCAGCCATACGCTGCTGCGCAAACTGTGAGGTAACTGACTCAAGTACTTCGGTATCATTACGGCTCTCAATCCATTGTTCACGGGATTTATTAAGTCCCTTGCGCACATCCAATTTAAATTCAGGGTCGGTATACGGGCCTGATGTATCGTAAACACGCAGTGGTGCATTTGGCTCATACACTGGATTTTGTTCATCACCACCAATAAAAGTATCGCTTAATGTTATTTCGCGCATACCCACACGCACGCCTTGCTGGGTTCCTTCAACATACACTTTATGAGAGTTTGGGAATGGTTGACCCGTTAGGTTATAAATATAGTCAGATGCAGCAGCACGGGTTTCGCGGCGCGATGATTTGTTTGTAGTGTTTGACATGACTTACCTCATTGCTTAAGGGTTGTCTTGCCAGATATTCCGATGGAATAGAGAAAGATCGTAAAGTAGCTTTATGCCACTTTGCAGCCTAAATTGACGGGTTTGGTGTTGTTGTACGCATAAAAAAGACGCACAAGCGTCCCGTTTAGGCAGCTTGTTCCCTACGCAGGTATTAACCTGATCAGGTTCACGGATCCCGCTTTCGCGATCTCAGCCTAAATAAAACTTAGGCACTCCGACAAGTAGTTAAATTGTTCGTTGATTTGATAATGTTTTAATCAAATCTGCTATGAGTGTACGCCAGTTGAAAACTCCCCGCAAGGGTCTGTTTTTCAAAATGTGTAAAATTTACTTAGGGATAAACACAAATTTTTGCTCGCCTTGCATCACCAATTTTTGGTCTTGCAGGTTAAGCTCGGCACCTTGCTTAAGCGCTTGTAAAAACTGCTGTTCAAACTCATCCAGTTCAGGGCCGCATGATTTGCGTGTCATACCTAATTTACTTACGCTCAAGCTGCTATCTTCAAGCGAACCTTCACCAAAAAACTTATTGCATCCGGCAAAGCCATTTATTTGTAGCGCTTCTATAAAGCTCATTGATGCTTTAAAAGATGCGGGAATGGCTAAACCATCAACCTTTGATAATTGCCATTGTGTATATTTTAGCTGCTCAGTGGTAACTGTCCCTGTTGATGCGCAACCAACACATAAACCGATTACAAGCATCGGTATTGTTGCTAATTTCATGTTACTACTAACTTATTGTCTAATTAGTGTAATAGTATCAATATTTGTCAGGTTTATCCGTTAAAAATGCATGTTTTAAATGTAAATTTTTGTTCTAAGCTAGTTTAAAAGCAGTGCTATTTGGAATTAAGCAATTGCTTGGAATAAGTTATCTATCTGTGGTGGTAAAAATGGACGACCTTTCTCGTTAACCGATGTACCTATTACTAAGGCATTGAGCATCACTTTTTCGTCTAATTTGCGAACTACCGTTTGTTTAAACGCAAATTTAAGGCGACTAATGCGTACAGGCTCTACTGCTACATAAAATTCATCCGCTGGCTTTAAAGACTGCTTGTAATCCATTTCACTGCGAAGTACCACTAAGTTAATTTTATCTTTGGCAAGTTGTGCAAAATCAACACCCTGTGCGTATAAAAACTCATGACGAGCGTGCTCCAGATAATTAAAATAAACACTATTATTTACAATACCTTGTAGGTCACACTCGTAGTCACGCACTTTAAAGTCTACTTTAAAGGTCATATTAGTAATCCCGATTATTTAACGTATAATTGCCGCGTTTATAGCACAAGTGTTGAAATAATTGCTACCATACAAGTCCCTAAAATGGAGTTAAGTAACCTAATGAACTTACGTTTGTCTTTAATTACAGCCACGTTATTACCCCTGTTCGCAGCACCTATCTATGCTAACGCAGATGACACCGAACTAGAGAAAATCATTGTTACCGGTGACTTTCAGCAAGAAAGCATTCAAACATTAAGCGCCAGTGCCAGCTTATTTTCTGAAAATGAAATGAATCAACGTGGTGCAACGTATTTAGACGAAATGTTAGCCAGTGCTGCCAATGTAAACTTTGCTGCTGGTGCGTCTCGCGGACGTTATATTCAAATTCGCGGTGTAGGTTTACGCTCGCAGTTTGTTGACCCGATAAACCCATCTGTGGGCTTAGTAATTGACGGTATTAATTATTCGGGCTTAGGTGGCAGTTCATTATTGTTTGATATTGACCAAGTAGAAATTTACCGCGGTCCTCAAGGTACACGTTTTGGTGCAGATGGCATGGCGGGCATGATCCAAATGCAATCAGCTAGTGCAACCAGCGATCCTAGCTTAAAGTTACATTTAGGTGCCGGCACTTATAACAGCCACGAAGCAGGCCTTGCTGCTAGTACAGGTTTAACAGATGACACCAGTGCCCGCGTTAGCTACTTTCGCAGAAAGTCTGACGGCTACGTAGACAACCTTTATTTAGATAAACCCACTCAAGATCAAGATGAGCAAGTTGCACGCTTTAAATTAAACAGCCAACTCACAGTTCATTTAAATTCAGAGCTAAACCTGCACTATATCGATATTAATAACGGCTACGATGCATTTACTCTTGATAATTCTCGTAACAGTCTTGCTGATCAACCAGGCGAAGATAACCAACAAAGTTATGCTGTTGGCCTGAATAATACTTACACTGGTTTTGATGCCTTTGATGTGAGCTTAAACCTTTCAGCCATTGATACTGAGCTTTTTTATAGTTTTGATGAAGACTGGGTGTGTAACGATACAAGTAAGCCGCAATTATGTGCCGCCGGGTTACATCCTGATGGTTATAGCTCAACAGATATTTATAGCCGCGATCGTGATGATCAAGCGCTCGATCTGCAGTTTAATGGTAAAGCAGGTAACTGGGTTGCGGGTATTTACTATCAAAACCGCGATGTTGACCTTGAGCGTCAATATACATGGTTAGCCAATCCATTTGCCTCAACCTATGAAACTAATAACATTGCAGCTTATGGCCAATTAGCCACAGCAATAGGCCCAAAAACTACGCTTATTACTGGTTTACGAGTTGAGCAATATCAAGGTGATTACACCGATAGTAACGGCTTTATTGAAGAAACTGATGACGTAATGGTTGGTGGTAAGGCTGCACTTGAATACCAAGTAATTGATCGCACTATGATCTACGCAAGTATTACCCGTGGTTATAAAGCCGGTGGTATTAATTCAGAAGCGCTAGCAAAAGCAAAAGATGAAGGTTTAAGCTTAGATGCTGATTTTTTCAAACAGCATACCAGCTTTGATCCAGAGTACTTATGGAGTGGTGAGTTTGGTGTTAAAGGCTCATCGCTAGATGACAAGTTTACTCTGCGTTTAGCTGCTTTTTATATGCACCGCGATAATATTCAATTAAAGTCGTGGCAAGTATCAGATCAACAATTTACCGGTTATGTTGCCAATGCCAGCTCTGGTAGCAACTACGGTCTTGAAATTGAAGGTAGCTACTTACTTACTGATAATTTACTCATTAGTGGTAGTGCTGGCTATTTAGATACGAAAATAAACGACTTTGTCACTAAATCAGGCTTAAACCAAGATGGCCGTGAGCAAGCACAAGCGCCTAAATATCAATACGCATTTAGTGCACGCTACAATGTTACTGATGAGCTATATGCTATGTTAGGTGTTGAAGGTAAAGATGATTATTACTTCTCAGACAGCCATAATGCACAAGCTCCAAATACAAACTTAGTGAATGTAAGCCTTGGCTACGAAGCAGAAAACTGGGCTGTTCGTGCATGGGCACGTAATGTGTTTGATGAAACCGTTCCAACTCGCGGTTTTGAATTTGGTAACAACCCGTTAGATGGTTATACAAGTCAAACTTACATTCAACTAGGTGAGCCACGTGTGGCCGGCGTTACGTTTACGCTTAATCTGTAATACAGCGAACCAGTTGTCAGATCGAGAATAGAAAACACCGCGTTTAATGCAAACGCGGTGTTTTTTTATCTGATAGCTGACCGCTAAAAGCTATTAGCTGCTTTAAGCTCTGGCTACATCAAACGCAATCACTTCTTTTATTTTTTGTTTATTGGTTGCTAGCATCACGAGTCTATCAATCCCTAATGCAACCCCTGCACATTGCTCTAAACCATGCTCTAATGCGGCAATTAAACGCGTATCCATAGGTACTTGTTTTAAGCCGTTAGCAGCACGGTAGGCGTTGTCTTCGTTAAACCTTTTTTCTTGCTCTTTAGCATTAGTGAGTTCATTAAAGCCGTTAGCCAGTTCCATATTTTTATAATAAAGCTCAAAGCGCCCTGCTACTCGCTGATCGTGTTCACAAATTTGTGCTAGTGCCGCTTGTGATGCCGGAAAGTGATACACAAAACATGGCTTATCTTGCCCTATTGTTGGCTCTACTTTCATACAAAATAATAATTGCAGCAAGGTATCTTTATGAGTCTCGTTTTTAGCAATATCAGCAAAGCCATGTTCGCATGCGAGTTGTTGTAACTGCGTGATAGATACAGTTAATGGATCGACCCCTAACGCGCGTTCAAATGCCTTTTGGTAGGTAACGCGCTCTGCAGGCGCAACCTCAAGAATGAGCTGCATTAGCTCATCAATTTCGTCCATTAAAGCAAATTCGTCAAACCCAGGACGATACCATTCAAGCATAGTAAATTCAGGATTATGATGACTGCCCGCTTCTTCATTTCTAAATGCCTTACAAAGCTGGAAAATAGCGCCTGAGCCGGCCGCTAACAAGCGTTTCATCGCAAACTCTGGAGATGTTTGCAAAAACAGGGGTAGCCCACCAGCGTGACCTGGGCCTACAAATGTAGTATTAAAGCTAGCTAAATGCACATCGGTTACACTGGCACCACTTAAACTCGGTGTTTCTACTTCCATTACATTACGAACATAAAAGAATTCTCGAATGCTGCGCATAATTGTTGCGCGTTGCTTAAGTATTTCTATACTGGCACTCGGCGCCCAAAGATCAGCTGACATATTTTCTCCAAAAAAAAATCCCAGCTTAAGCCGGGATTTAATTAATAAGGCGTGTTACTGCTTACTTAACACGGCTCACGTATTCACCATTACGAGTGTCTACTTTAATTACTTCGCCAATTTGTACGAATAATGGAACACGTACTACAGCACCTGTGCTAAGCGTTGCTGGTTTACCACCCGTGCCTGCTGTATCACCTTTAAGGCCAGGGTCGGTTTCAGTGATCTCAAGCTCAACAAAGTTTGGTGGAGTTACTGCAATTGGGCTGCCGTTCCATAATGTAATAGTACAAACATCGTTTTCAACTAACCATTTGCCAGCATCGCCCAGTGCTTTTTCGTCAGCAGCGATTTGTTCAAATGTTTCGTTGTTCATGAAATGCCAAAATTCACCGTCTGTGTATAGGTACGCTAAATCGGTATCCATTACATCAGCACCTTCAACCGATTCACCCGATTTAAAGGTTTTTTCAAGTACCTTGCCAGAGATAAGCTTACGGATACGAACACGGTTAAACGCTTGGCCTTTACCCGGTTTTACCATTTCATTTTCTAAGATACTGCAAGGTTCGCCGTCCATCATAATTTTTAGGCCGCCCTTGAACTCGTTGGTGCTATAATTCGCCATCGTTTCCTCTATTTATATTTTTCGAGTAATCTACGTGCCAATGATACAAAGAAATGAAGCAAATTTGCATAAAAACTGGCAAAAAGAATTAGCAAATGTAGTTACCTGCCCAAAAGTGTTGCTAGAAATGGTTGGTTTATCGAGCCAAGTCCATGAAAACGACATAAAAGCTCGTAGCTTGTTCCCTGTTCGTGTGCCATTGCCTTTTATAAAAAAAATTCGTCACGGCGATGAAAATGACCCTTTATTGCTGCAAGTTATGCCCCGCCACCAAGAGTTTTTAACTAAGTCGGGGTTTAATAAAGACCCGTTACTTGAGCAAGATAACAATCAACCGGGTCTGTTACATAAATATAAATCGCGTGTTTTAGTCATGTTTAAAACCGGTTGTGCAGTAAATTGCCGCTACTGCTTTAGACGCCACTTTCCTTATCAAGAAAACCAACTGAATAAACGTAGCCTTATTGATGCATTAAGCTATATAAAATCGGATAAAAATATTAACGAGGTGATTTTAAGTGGTGGCGATCCACTAATGGCCAAAGACGATGCTATTAGCTGGTTTTTAGATGAGCTTGAGCAAATACCACAAATTAAACGCATGCGCATACACAGCCGCTTGCCTGTAGTTATTCCTGCACGTATCACTGAGCAATTATGTGAAAGATTAGCAAAGTCACCATTAAAAATTATATTCGTTAATCATATTAACCATGCAAACGAAATAGATAGTGACTTTAAAAATGCCATGAACATGCTCAAAAAAGCAGATGTGCTACTGTTAAACCAGGCGGTTATTTTAAAAGATGTTAACGATACAGTTGATGCGCAAATAAACTTAAGTGAAGCACTATTTGATGCGGACGTACTGCCTTATTATTTACACTTACTGGATAAGGTAGAAGGCGCAAGTCATTTTGATATTGATGAACAACAAGCGATAAAAATTCAGGCCGAGCTACTAAAAGCCCTGCCTGGATTTTTGGTGCCTAAACTAGTTCGGGAAATAGGAGGTCAAAAAAGTAAAACCCCTATCGACCTCAAATTAGTTTAAACATAAACGTTTATATTATTCCCAAGTGTTGCAGTGACCGACTTAGCCGGTGTTTGCGCACTTGAAGATTGTGTAGCGCCTTCAATAAGTGCCAGTGCAGCGGCACCATCAGCTTGCTGTTGCTTTTTAGATAAAGCAGCAGTTAATACTTCTGCGCCTTGGCCTGCACCAGGCATTGTAGGTAGATTTCCACCTGATATATTCATAACTCACACCTGACTTTTAACTGTAATACACGTATTATAGTTGCTGAATTGGTAAATTACTTTACCAACCCACTTAAGTATTTATCGGCAACATTGCACTAAGCTTTAGGAAAACCATGGATTCTATAATTGAACAACTCAACGCCAACTTAAAAATTGTTTACCGTCAGGCACTTGACGCTGACAAAAAACTCGATGAGTTACAACAGCAAGGTCACGGAAAATTTAAAGCCTTATTTGCCGAGGACGCTGGATTTAGTTTCGAAGCTAAACGCTTTAAGCCTTATGTTTTAGACGTTGCCGCTGATGTAGAAAGCTTATCGAGCGACGGTTTGGATGAAGAAAAACTAAAACAAGCGGTTATTAAACTACAAAATTTACTAACCTTGTTAGCGACCTTTAAATAAAAATGAGCGACTTACTTGCAAAGCATCTACTAAAGTAGATGCTTTGCATTATTAGCTAGATTCGCGGTAAGATTTGTTCACCAAACCACTCTGTTAATAAGCGTTTTTCATAGTAAAATGCTTCGTCTCGACCCATTTTAATTTTATCCATAAAGCCCATATCTTTTAAACTTACATTATCTTCTTGTGCGACAACGCCACTTTCATCACTAAGCACATAATTAAATTCAATGCGTGGAAAGTGAATAGGTTCAACCACTCGGATTTCGTTAACACCGCCATAGCGTACGTCTCCGGCTAAATCTAAATCGGTTACTTCAATTTTTAAACTGTAATTTTTAGGAAGTTGCTCGCTGAGCTTTGCAAAGTGTTCATCAATACTTTTGGCTATTTGCTTATGGTATGAGCCTTCAGTTTGGTTGGATGGGCGTACATCGCGATAATCATTAAAGTCATGCCATTTCACTTGAGCCTCACCCGCGCAAACAACACTCGGTAGCGCAATACACATCAACATTGCTATTTTTTTAACTAAGTTCATACGTTTCTCCAACGAGTATTTTGATCAATTGAATATTTTACAAATTGCTATACATAACTTTAGCAATTACATATGAACTATAACTTAATCTTTACGCTGAGGTGTTATTAAAATTGCACAAAATGTAATCGAATGTACGGTTTACGATCATACTATTACAAAGCAAATAAAATAATACATGTAAAAACTCATTATTTATGGTGAAATTAGGGTAATTGAACACAGGTTTCCAAGGAGCATTCATGGCAATTTTAGTAACCGGTGGCGCAGGCTATATTGGCTCACACACCGTTTTAGAACTTTTACAGCAAGGCAGCGACGTTATCGTTATCGATAACTTAAGTAACTCCTCTGAAGAGTCACTTGAGAGAGTGAAAAAAATAACCGGTAAAGCAATTACTTTTTATCAAGGTGATATTTTAGATAAACCCTTTTTAGACTCGGTGTTTGCCAAGCATACCATTGAAAGTGTGATTCATTTTGCTGGCCTAAAAGCCGTGGGAGAATCGGTCGTAAAACCCATTGAGTATTATCAAAATAATGTACAAGGTACACTAACACTCGTTGATGCTATGCGTGATGCGGGTGTATTCAAACTGGTATTTAGCTCATCCGCTACTGTATACGGCGACCCAGCAAGCTTACCAATACGCGAAGACTTCCCCGTTGGCGGTACAACCAACCCATATGGTACGTCTAAACTAATGGTTGAAATGATGTTGCAAGATATCGCTAAATCAGATGAGCGCTTCGCATTTGCTATTTTGCGCTACTTTAATCCTGTCGGTGCACATGAGTCAGGTTTGATTGGTGAAGACCCTAATGGTATTCCTAATAATTTATTGCCTTTCATTTCACAAGTTGCGGTTGGCAAATTAAAGCAACTTGCTGTATTTGGCGACGATTATGATACGGTTGATGGTACTGGCGTTCGTGATTACATTCACGTTGTAGATTTAGCCCTAGGGCATTTAAAAGCACTTGATAAAATAGCCGCAGAAACCGGTGCGCTTGTTTATAACCTTGGTACAGGTAACGGCTATTCAGTATTACAAATGGTCAATGCGTTTATTAAGGCTAGCGACCAAGCAATCCCTTATGCGGTGTCACCTCGCCGCCCTGGTGATATTGCAGCGTGTTATGCAGCGCCAGAAAAAGCACTTAATGAACTTGGCTGGGAAGCAGTGCGCGGTATTGATGAAATGATGCAAGATACCTGGCGCTGGCAGTCAAATAACCCTAACGGTTATAAGGGTTAAGTAAAAAGCGCAAGTGAGAAAACATAGAAATTACGAGCTTCGCTCGTCACGCCAGCAAGCTGCGCGTCTACAGGTAATTTAACCACCGCGTTAAGTTTTAATTGTAGGCGTAGCGCTTGCTCACGCGAAAAGCGCAGCTTTTAAAATTGATTGTTACTTACTTTTTACTTCTCTAAAGCGCAGCGCCCTCTTAACCTCTTTGTGAATAAATCACTTAAAACCTTATTGCACAAAGAGAAGTAAAAGAGGAGTAAATGAGAAGAGACCAAAACCTAGAAATTACGAGCTTCGCGCGTCACGCCAGCAAGCTGCGCGTCTACAAGTAATTTAACCACAGCGTTAAGTTTTGGCTGTAGATACAAGGCGTAAAGCTTGCTCACGCGAAAAGCGCAGCTTTTAATTACTTATATTTAATTACTTATATCCAGTATTTAATAACGAGTATATTCGTTATGTCTGTGCCCACTGTCTTAGTAAGTTATGGTACACACCTGTTAATTGAATAATCTCTGGGCTATCTTCTACTTTGCTACGCAAACTTTGAATCGACATATCTAAATCAAATAACAAACCACGTTTTTCGTCGCTGTTTACCATGCTTTGCAGCCAAAAAAATGAGGCTAATCTGCGCCCACTCGTTACTGGCATTACACGATGTAAACTCGTTGAAGGGTACAACACCATACTGCCTGCGGGCAGCTTTACACTATGTGAGCCATAAGTGTCTTCAATAACAAGTTCACCGCCCTCATAGTCTTCAGGGTCATTAATAAATAACGTCATTGATACATCTGTACGAATTTTTACTGGCGTACCCGGCACTTGTCTAATTGCATTATCTACATGCACACCAAACGATTGCCCGCCTTGATAGCAATTAAATAACGGAGGAAAAATTTTTGCAGGAAGCGCTGCCGACATAAACAAATTACTACGCGCAAGTGCTGCCATAATAATATCGCCAAGCTCTTGGCATTCAGGACTATTTTCAGGTAGCTGTAAGTTATTTTTTGCTTTGGTTGATTGATGACCTGCGGTAATACTGCCATCGGCCCACTGCGCTTTAAGCAAAACCTCATGGCAATACGCCACTTCTTCTTTCGTTAATAGCTCTGGAATTTTAACTATCATGTGCGCCCTCTCACATTTTCATCAAATAATTAAGGGCAGGTAATAGGCCTGCCCTTATGCTTACTTTTATTTTTTAATTTGTTTTAAAATTAAAAAGAGTAGCTCGCTGTTAAACTAAACTTACGACCATCACCTGGTACAAAGTGTCCACCACCTAACTGATCAACGTAATCTTTATCACCTAGGTTTTCACCATTAAGCTGCAGGCTCAAATCTTTTGATATGTCATACGCAACCATCAGGTCAAAAATAGTATAACCTGGCGCACGAGAGCGTGTTGACCTAGTGCCGTTGTAACGCTCACCTACATACTGCGCACCTAAACCAAACGATAACTTATCCGACATATCGTACGTAGTCCAAACACTCGCGCTATTTTTAGGCGTACGTGCAAGCTCGTTACCGATTTGAGTTGCGTCGTCGCCTAATGCTTCAGTTACTTCGCTATCTTGGTAAGTGTATGAAGCAATTACAGTCCACTCTTTAGTAATTAGGCCCGTTGCTGAAAGCTCTAAACCTTGAACGCGCTGCTCACCACCGAGTATTTCGTCACTTGAGCTATCTGCAAATGGGTCATCAGTACGGGCATTGGTTTTTTCAGTACGGAAAAGTGCAGCATTAGTTTGCAGGCGGCCATCCATTAGGCTCCATTTAGTTCCTAATTCATAACTGCGGCTTTCTTCTGCGTCTAAATCAGCTGCATTTGAACGCGTAGATACCGTTAGGCTTTCCGCCGATGGGTTAAATGAATTACCTGCGCCTAAATATACACTGCCATTTTCTGTAGGTTTATAAACTACAGCTGCATTCCAGCTAAATAAATCGTCACTTGTAGAAATTAAAGCGCTTGGATCATTGTAATCGTTGTGATAATCCGTAGTGAAGCTATCAAAGCGAATTCCACCTGTAACTTCCCATTGCTTGTTAAGCGTCACTGTATCAAATGCATAAATAGCTTGGTTTTTAGCTTTAGCTTCAATGCTTGTACCGTCACGGCCGTACACACCCGTAAATGCAATTGTTGCATCAGGGTTGTATAAGTCGTTACGTATTCCATCTTCAATTAGGTTATCAGGCGTAGTTGCAACAAAGTTATGGCGTGTAAACGTTTCATTTGCAAGTTCAACACCCACTACAACATCGTGAGTAAAGCCAGCAAACTCATAGTTACCAATTAAATCAACTTGAAGTGCAGCAAGTGAATTTTCAGTATCACGTGTTTTTTCATCTGCAAAGGTAATATCAGTGTCTGTTGTAACCGAGAAATAACGCGGTGCAGTTGTTACTGATTCACGCTTAACTTTACCTAAACGACCTTGCACACGTAACGTAGTATTTTGAGAAAAATCATACTCATAACGAGCTGTTGTTGAATAAGCTTCAATATCTTCGTAATCACGGTAAATATTACCGTAAAAGTTATCAAAGTCGACAGGAGAAGGTGAGCGTGCACTATCGGCAAGTTCAGCTACTGGCGTATCACTGTAAACCCAAGGAATACCATAATCTGGTAAATTGTCTTGGCGTTGATACTCTAGGTTTAAATCAAAACGGCTGTTTGTACCAAGCCCTGTTGCAAATGCAAACGCAACAGCATTTGTTTCGTTTTCAACATGGTCACGACCTGCAACATCACCTTTATCAGTCAGAAGATTAATACGTAGTGCGCTTGTGTCGTTTACTTGGATGTTAGTATCAAAACGACCACGGTAATCGCTTTCTGTGCCTAAACGTAGCGAAACGTCGTTAAAGTTGTCTAACTTCGCTTTTTTACTTTCTAAATTAACACTACCACCTGTTGCGCCACGACCAGAAACTGCAGAGCCTGGGCCTTTTGCAACTTCAACGGCTTCAATGTTGTAAATATCACGTGTGTAACCTGCAACATCTCGAATACCATCAACAAAAATATCATTTGTTGCACTAAAACCACGAATCGACATGCTATCGCCAGTAGGTGAGCCACCCTCACCTGCTGCTAAAGAAATACCTGAAACATTACGCAAAGCATCACGTAGGCTATCTACGTTTCTGTCTTTCATTACCGCTTGGTTGATTACTGTTACCGTTTTAGCTGTATCGAGTAGCGGTTGAGTGTATTTATGCGACGTTGATTTTTCTACAACATAACTAGACTCAGTTTTAGTTTCTGCTTTGGTTACCGATAGTTCTTGAACATCCTGTGCACTTGCCCAAGTTGAAAGCGTAGCTGTAACAACCGCTGCAATTGGCTTCACGTACGCATTTCCTTTATTCGATGGCTTACTCATGGTTACTCCGTAGTTTTTATTAAGCACTTAACTATTGTTAATTTAAGGTACATATTTAATTTCGGCGAAATCCTACCACTCAAACAACGCAATGTAAACGATAACTGTTATCAATTGCATTGTTATGTAAATTCCTATATTGTATACACACTCAAAAATTAACAGTAATTACGTCCCTGTAATTGCTCGTCGTAACTTTCAGGATTGTTGTTAAGTAATGCGAAGCTTAATTAAACCAATTAGCGTAGTTATCGCGCTTTGTAGCACTATGGCAGTAAAAGCCGACACTGTTAGTGAGCTAGAACAACTCGTTAATAAATGGCTACAAATAGAAAATCAAAACACAGAATTAAATACTCATTGGCTTGAACAAAAAAGCAGTATGGAGCAAACCTTAACGCTTCTTAATGCCGAGCAGCAGCAACTTAGCGAGCTTAATCAGCGTAGAAAAAAAAGCACCAGTGAGCTTGCCCAAAAACGCGAACAGCTTGTAACTCAGCAATCAGAACTTGAAAATGATCAACAGCAATTAAATGATCAACTAGCACGTATTTCTGGGCAATTACTTTCATTACAAGTGCAGCTCCCCCCGCCACTTTTGAGTAGTTGGAAAAACGCCGGTGATTTAAGCGATTCAAAACTCAGTACAACTGACAGGTTACAAACAGCACTAAAAATGCTGACTCTACTTAATGATTTTCAACAACGTATTTCTATTCACGAAATGGCTATTAAGCATCCTGACGGGCAAGAAGTATGGGTTAAGCAGCTTTATTTAGGTGCAGCTCAAGCATGGTTTGTAAGCGAAGACTTAAGTTACGTAGGTATTGGTTTTCCAAGTGACTTAGGTTGGCAGTGGGAGTTTGATTCAAGCATTAATGCAGAGCAAGTTGCACTGGGTATTGCTGTACAGCAAAAAAAGCGCGCTACTGATTGGGTAACACTCCCAATATTAAGTTATGTAAATAAAAACCAGCAAGGGGCTAAATAATGGCTACTAACAGCATAATTAAAGTATTTAGCGCCACAGTTTTACTTTTTAGTGCAAACATATCTTTTGCAGCTAGCAGTGATGATGCTAAACAAAGTATTTTAAGTGATATAAAAACAGCGCAGCGTACTCTAAGTAAAACTCAAAATAGCATTTCAAAAGAGCAAGCAATCCTTGCAAAGCAAATTTTTACCAAGCAGCAATCGCTCAGTAAATTACGCGAACAAGCCGCAGTTAATCGCCGCCTAGCTGACGAAAACACATTAAGCCTTGATCAGTTACAAACCCGATTAGACACTTGGCAACAGCAGCGGCAATATCAATTAAACTTACTTAGCCGTTTTGTACGCCAAAACACCAGCAATAGTGCTAGCAGTAACGAGTCGGCTAATAGCCAAAACGAGTTATTAAACCGTGTTGTATCGCTAATTAATAATCAAGAGCAGGCACTTTATCCACAGTTTAAAAAACAATCGGTTGTGCTAAGTAATGGCGAATTAAGCCAAGCTAATACCCTTCAAGTCGGGCCTGTTGCATGGTTTAGTACGCAAACATCTAAACTTATGGGTTTATTAAATTTAGATGATGAATCTAATGCATTAAAAGTAGCGTTAGTACAATCTACAAGTGACGACAACCCACTCGATAATACTGTAAAGCAAAACGGTGTAGGCTCTACATTACTTACTTTTGATCCTAGTTTAACGCACTTAGTAACTAGCCAAGCCCAACAAGAAAGTCCGCTTGAACACTTAGAAAAAGGCGGTTTGTGGGCTATCCCTATTATTTTATTTGCCTGCTTTGCACTAACTATTGCGCTATTAAAAGCCGCACAGCTACTGCGTTTAAGTAAAATTAAAATGCACTCTCAAATGCAATTACAGCAACTTTTTAAAGCTGAAAATAGCAGTGAATTTGCAGGTATGCAGCAGCAGCTATTTAACTTAACGCTACAAAGCGAAAAAGGCCAAGTACGAGACGATCAATTATTTAATCAGTTAATTCATGATAAGCATAAACTCGATAACTTTATTGGCGCTATTGCCGTTACGGCTGCAGTAGCCCCACTACTTGGGTTATTAGGCACTGTTAGCGGCATGATCGAAACATTTAAAATGATGACTTTATTTGGCTCAGGCGACCCAGAAGTTGTATCGGGCGGTATTGCACAAGCACTTATTACTACCGAGTTAGGTTTAGTTGTTGCTATACCAGCACTCGTTTTAAATGCGCTGTTATCGCGTAAAGCAAAAGCATATTACAGCCAACTAGAAGGCTTTGCATTACAGCTTAGTCAACTAGAAAAAGGAGAAAACAATGTTTGAAAAAATCGTTAGTAACCCTATTTGCTGGTGTATTCTTTTACTCGCTTTATTTGTATACCAGCTGATTTTTCATGACTTACTGCACCTTAAACAATACCAAGCGCAGCGCAAAGGTTATTGGCAAGAAGTTAGCTCTATTTTAACTGCAGCGCTTCCGCTACTTGGTTTATTAGGCACCATTGTTGGTTTGCTTGATACATTTAAAGTAATGGCGCTGGGCCATAACGAGTTAATGAGCGACGCCATTGGTGACGCATTGCTAACAACTCAATTGGGCCTTGTGTGCGCTATCCCTGCGTGGTTAATGCAAGCTTACTTAGCGTATTCGCAGCGTAATCCTAAATTACATACGTTAAGTAAACAGTTAGGGTAACACTATGCAATCACGATTAAAGCACAAGCTAGAGCAAGAAGCTGGGCAACATATTGATATGTCGCCGCTACTTGATGTGGTATTTATATTGCTAATATTTTTTATTGTTACAACCGTATTTGTACGCGAAAGCGGCGTTGAGGTTGATAAACCACAAGCCGTATCGGCCAGTCGTCTTGAGCAGCAAGTTATATTTTTAGCAATAACCGACAACCAACAAGTATTTTTTGATGGCAGCCAAATTGGTGTGGCTGGCGTACGTAGTAGTGTCGAGCAAATGTTAAAGCAGCAACAACGCCCTGTGGTTATTCAAGCTGATAAAACAGTACCTACTGAGTTACTTGTTCAAGTAATTGACGAAGCAAAGCTGGCAGGCGCAGCGCAAGTTAACTTAGCTACGAAACAATAATATGCACACGATTAACCCGCTTCAAAAAACAAAAAACAATCGCCATCCGCTGTTTGCATTTGGCCTTAGCCTCATTGTGCTTAGTGCTGCATTACTGCTTTTATGGCTTGGGCAACTTGCAGAGCATCATATCCAAGACAAAGTGGTTGTACGTGAGATTGCCATGGTGGCATTGCCACCTCCGCCACCTCCATCAATATCGCAACAGCAAACTAGTGAGCCAATGCAAAGCTTAGCGGTAGAAGGTGCAGGCGCATCTATTCAAGCCGTAAAAATTAAGATCAACAGCAATTTAAGTATTGTAAAACCCGATACACCTAGCGTAAAAGTAAGCGCGCCACAATGGCAATCAATGAGTGTAAATTGGGATGCATTTAGCTTAAATCAACTCGATGGTCTCCCCACTTTGCTTACTCCCGTCAAAGCCGTTTTACCAAAAAGCTTAACCCGCCGAGGTGTTGATGTATTTACTGTAAAACTCGATGTATTTATTGATGAAAGTGGCAAGTTAAGTTTAATTGAGGTAGTACAAAACCCATACCCTGAACTTAAACCAGCTATCGACAAAATTATTAAACAAAGCCGCTTTAGTGCACCTAAAAAAGAAGGTGAAACCGTACGCGCTCGCTTTATTTGGCCAATCGAATTTAAACCTTAAGCCTATTAAAATGAAAAATATGAATATATTTAAAACGCTAAAACCATTAACTCGCGCAGTTATTACTACTTTAATGTGCTCACTCCCTTTATTAGGTGTAACTAGCGTGCATGCAAGCGCTGCTAGTACGCCATTAAAAAGTGCGCCACTAAAAGTAACTTTATCGCCTAGCGATCCAACATGGCAGTTGGCTATAAATAATAAATTACTAGGCCCTACAGAGGTTCTTATTGAGCCGACCGAGCGCGGTTTTGCTCGCCAAGTACAACCACTATTACAAGCCGGTAATTACAGTGAAGTTGCGGCGCTATTTAAAGGCCGAGATATAAGCCAAGATAGCACTGCTTTAAACTTATTACGTGCACAAGTACTGCTTTCAACAAAAGACTTTAATAACGCTGAACTAGCTTACCTAGCGTGTTTAAAAGCTTCACCTGATTTAGTAAAAGCACACCAAGGTTTGAGCCTTTTATACATGCAACAAGCAAAGTATGATAAAGCACAAACACACCTAGTTCACAGTATTGAACTTGGCCAAGCTGACGCACAAAGTTATGCGCAACTTGCTTATATACACGTGCAGCATAGCCAACCTTGGAGCGCAGTAGCGGCCTACCGCCAAGCGCTGATGCTTGCTCCTCAAACAGCGCAGTATCAACAAGGGCTATTGTTTGCGTTAATTGAATCGGGTGATTTAAGTCAGGCAAATGCATTATTAAAAGAATTACTCAATAAAACCCCTGATAAAGCTGAACTTTGGCTGCAACGTGCACAAATAGCATTACAGCTTGATCAAAAAAAGCAGGCGCTAGCTGCTATTGAAGTAGCCCTAAAACTCAACCCTAAAGATGCCAGTAACCAGCTTTTAGCAGCCCAGCTGCATTTAACTGAAGGCAGCACTGAACGCGCAGTGAGTTTATTAAAGCAAGGTTTAAAACACGCCACTAAACAGCAGCAAGTTGAAGTTATTAATACCACGATGCAAACTTTAGGCTGGCTTGTATCTCAACAAAAATGGGATTTAGCTAAAGATCTAATAGGCAGCGCAAAAAGATTAACTAAGCAGCTACCCCGTGATGAACAAGCGCAGTTTTCTGTATACAGCGCACAAATTGCTATGCAACAAGGTAATACTAAACGTGCTCTTAAAAGCTTAAATAATGCACTTAAAATAAACCCGAATTTAGGTGATGCCCTACTTAGTTTAGCAAGTATATATCGTAGTAAAGGCCAACTCACCCAAGCTAAACTTATGTATGTTCGTGCACAAGCTCTGCCTGATTACCAACTATCGGCGTGGCTTGGATTATCGCAAATAGCGATTGATTCTAAAGACTACCCGAGTGCGCTAAATCATCTTAGAAAAGCATTACAAGCCAACCCACAACGCCAGGATTTAATTACTAATATTCGCGCCCTTGAGAATATAGTGCGCCAAGAAGGGTAAGTTTAACACAGTGGTTAGACTGACTTGTAGCCGCACAGCTTGCGGGCGTGATGGGCAAAGCCCATAAAAAAACAAACGGTGCAGCTCGTAAGTAGAATAAATTAAAAGCTGCGCTCCTCACGTGAGCAAGCTTGTTTACAATATATATTAAAACGTTACCAATTTTGCATTTCGACTATGCGTGATTGCGTGCGCGCATATTCAAAGCTCAACTTTTTACCTTTGTACAAATGTTCAATGTCGGTTTGCGCATTTATTACCAGCAATTTATGGCAATCGTAAAACTCATCTACTAAGGCAATGAAGCGCCGTGCTTCGTCGTCAAATGTGTGCTCATCAAGCGTTTGTTTTTCGCGTTGGTAGCTATCTTCTATACCGTGAACAATAACTTTACCCGTTGCTTTAGCCCCCATTTGCGGCACGTTCGATACATATAACACATCAAATTTGGTTGCTAAAAACATATAATCGTTAGCACTGCGTGGGCCTGAACATAGCGCCATAAAATCAATCATCAAGGCATTATCGGCTCTTAATAAATAAGGTAAATCGCGCCCATGCACACTAACTGTATTGCTGCATGTTACAGCCGGATACGAAGCTAAAAACTTACTTTCAAAATCGTGATTTGATAAATTAATAAAATAGTGACGACTGTTTTTACCATATCTAAAGCGGTGATCGTCCTCCCCTGCCACGTTAATTATATGACAGTGACTATTAATTAAATCAATCGTAGGTAAAAATCGCGCGCGTTGCAAACCGTTGTAATACAGTTGCTCGGGTTTTGCGTTAGAGGTTGCGACTAGTACCACGCCTTGTTCAAACAAAGCGTTAAATAACCGAGCCATAATCATGGCATCACCAATATCACTAACAAAAAACTCATCAAAGCACAGTACCTTTATCTCTTTGGCCCACTGTTTAGCTATTATTTGTAGCGGATTTTTATCCCCTTGTAACTTGGCTAGTTGAGCATGAACTTTTTCGATAAAATGATGAAAATGCAGGCGCTGCTTTTTCTCTGTAGGTAAGTTTTCATAAAATAAATCCATCAACATAGATTTACCCCGACCAACCGGGCCATATAAATATATTCCCTTAATTAAAGGTGCTTTTTGCCACCAACTTGCAGGCTGATTTAATTGCTCACTTAAAGACTGTAACGCACTCACTGCTAGGTGCTGCGCCGCATCGAAATCAAGCTCTCCTGATGAAACCTTGCTATGGTACAGGCTTAAAATTTCTGTGCTGGGCTCTGTCATGGTATTTCACTATCCGCTATACTCGCGGCCATTGTAGCCGACTAAAAATGTGAACAACATGAAATTTCCTTGCCGTTTAGATAAATTTATTAGCCATTTAGCAGAGATACCACGCTCAAAAGCCCGCGCAGCAATAAAAAGCCAAGTGGCTTGCGTTAATGGCGAGGTGATCACGGCATTTGACTTTCAAGTTACTCAACAAGATGACGTGCTGTTTTATGACGAGCCATTAGTTTTTTTAGGTAAACGCTACTTTATGCTCAATAAGCCGGTAGGTTATGTGTGCGCTAATTCGGATGAGTTACACAAAACCGTATTTGATTTGCTTGATGAGCCAAACATGGCCGACTTTCACATTGCCGGGCGTTTAGACATAGACACCACTGGCCTAGTGCTTATTACTAATGATGGCGACTGGTCACACAAAATTACCTCGCCGAAAAAGAATAAGTTTAAAACCTACCTAGTCGAAACCCAAGAACCGATTACTGACGATGCACTTAAACAACTACGCGACGGTGTGCAGTTACACAATGAAAAAGATTTAACTCGCCCTGCTATTGCTGAACGCTTGGGCAGTTACGGTTTACGCTTGTCTATTTCTGAGGGGAAGTATCACCAAGTAAAACGTATGCTAGCAGCGGTAGATAACAAAGTGGTTGAACTACATCGTGAACAAATTGCGGGTATAAAGTTAGGTGAAGATTTGGCTGCAGGTGAATACCGCCCACTAACCGCCGCAGAGATAAAACTGTAAGGCTGTTTAGGTGTTAGGAAATGGCTTCGGGCCACGAGGTTCGGGCTGTTCATCTGCTGCTCTAGGCTCGCTGCTCGTTGCCTTTAATAATCTTGCTTAATATCTGTCTGAAATCTGGCGTTTAACACCTGATCTTACGATTTAATTTGTACTAAATCAAAGTCTGTCATTCCGGGTACAATCGCTTGCAGACGAGACTCAGTAATATCTAAAGAGTTTAAGCATTCACAATATTCAGAGGCTTTAAGTTCTAATTGATGGGCTTTTTTCTGCAACGACTTATCGATTTCTTTAGTGATGATATCCATGCGTTGCCCCATGTCGTTCATGCGGTCTTCTATATTGCCTTCTCGAGATTTAAACGCATCCCCGAGCGACATTAAAATAGCGCCTAAAGATCCATGTACTGCAGAGTGTATTTTTTGGCTAATTTCTTTAGTAAAAAAATCATCAATTTGGGAAAGCGATTGAGGGGCTATAAAAAAGAAGTCGTTGCCACGCTTAAACTTATCCATAAGTGCACGCTCTACATATTGTAATTGCGTTTTTAGCACTTCGGGTTCTTTATCTGACATGCCCTCAACAACATGCTCAATAGCACTAAGCCCAAGGTTTACGCCATCAGTCGCTAAATCGACCAGCTCTGGCACCGTTTGACGAATACCATTGCTAAATTGTTCTAGCACTTTACTTTCGTCGGTACTTAAATCGACCCAGTAGCCTCGAATAAACAGTTGATTATTATTGTTAATTTGCACCCTGGTTTGGCCTTTATCAACAATACGGATCACATCATCGGTAATAATTAAACCATGACGAAGTTCAACATCACATTGTTTTTGTGCGATTGCATTGCAGCTTAAAAGTGCCATTGATAACGCCAATATCGAACGAGATAAAAACGCCATAAACACCTCAAAAAGACTAAAATAGGGGGTGGCTAGATTAACAAAAAACCAACTTTATGCAAGCAAAAGTAACACCCTAAAAACAAGGCACCATGAAACGTAACGTTTACACAGCGCCTTTATCCTCTGGCTTGTACTATTAAATAGGTGAGCCTGGTGGTATAGGTAACGCTTTAAAGTTATCAGGCCACTGGCCTGTTGTTAAAAACTGATTAATTTGCGCCGCTAAATAGTCTTTAAATGCGCTGTCACCTACTTCAGGATGGCTCAGTAAAGAGTGTTGATTAAACTCATCAGCAAGCTTGCTTAAATAGAAATGTAGTTGCGCTTGCACTTCAGGGCTTAAACCGTCGTTAGCCACAAGATCAGCCATGGTTTTTGCCGTTAGGTACTGTACTCGTTGCGTTACTTTTCCTGTCATGGTGGCAGGCGCTGATACGTTAAACACCTGCTTATTTAACTGTTTAAGTAACTCATCTAGGCTATAAAAACGGTTATCACGTGCTTGTTGCTGCGCTAATCGGTTTAATCGTTGAGCATTTAGTAATAGCGATAAACTATGCTGCACGGCGACTTCAGGCAATGCAAGTGCATCCATGGTTAAGCCGGTACGCCCCACTATACTTTCTCGTGATTTAGACTCGCCATACGCTTTAGGTACGATTAAGGAAAGTATCGACTCTGGAAGCGTTAAGTTGCTTGCTTTTAGGGTCGCTAAAATGGCATTAACCGCTTGTTGTTGAGCCTCTTTAGTTACAACTTGGGCGCCTTTAACGGGTGCATCACTACGTATCTCATAGTCATAATCAACGCCCGCGATAAGCTTAGCAACCGCTTCAACTTGATAACGGTGGAACAAATAAAGCGGTACTAGCTTTTCTTCCAATTGCGATAGCGCAACCCCAGTTTTTATATTATTAATACCAAACTGCCCAAGCGCCTGCTTTCGCACATCAAGCACTCTAAGTAATTCTTCACTTGGATTACTACCGTTATCCCAAAGGTGCGCTGTAGGGTGCGCCCCACCTTTGGCACGGGCATCACTGTCAGAAATAAATGCCAAACCTTGCGCTTTATTTTGCTGTAAAATAGCAGCGAGTGCTGCGCTTTCATCTTGTCCGGTAAAGTCGCTGTAGCCATATTTGATCACTTGCTTATCCCATGCGCCCATACCTTTAGCATAACCATCAGATACATCTAACTGACCATTATCAGCAAAACTTAACAACGGATGCGGATAGTCCATCACCGAAGCACGATTATTTACTGACGCAGCAAAGTTGTGCGCAATACCCAGTGTATGACCAATTTCGTGAGCACTGAGTTGACGAATACGATCAAGTGCCATTGCATGTAAAGTGCTTGCCACTTCATTGCCTTTTAAATAAGGCGCCGCCAGTGATTCAGCAATTAAAATATCTTGGCGTACTCGTAGCGATCCTAGTGTCACATGGCCTTTAATAATTTCACCTGTACGTGGGTCTATAATTGAACTGCCATAAGACCAACCACGAGTTGCGCGATGCACCCATTGAATAACGTTGTAGCGTACATCCATAGGATCAGCATTATCTGGTAGCACTTTAACTTTAAAGGCATTTTTATAGCCTGCAGCATTAAAAGCGTCATTCCACCATTGCCCGCCATCTAATAAAGCCGTTTTTACTGGTTCAGGTACCCCAGGATCTAAGTAATAAACAATAGGCTCTACTGGCTCACTAACTGCTAGGCTTGGATCTTTTTTTGCTAAACGATGGCGCGGAATGTAACGCACATACATAGACTCATCGAGCCCTGCTGCATAATTTTTATGCTCCACACTCCAATAACCCGATTGCGGGCTAAATTTACGAGGTGTGTAATTATCATCAGGCAATTGAATAAGTGAATGGTGCATATGCACACTCAAAGCGTAAGGGTCAGCACTCACTTGGCGCACATATTCACCTGGTTTAGACCCTTTAAAGGTGAGAATGGCTTCAAGTTCAGTATTTTTTACAAATGCTTTTGAGCGATTCATAAATACCGCACTGCGTGACTCATCAAGGCTAAACTGCCCTTGCTTGCGCGCAGCTAAAGTTCGGCTTACGCCATGTACATCGCTTAGTAAATAGGGGGTGTAATCAATTAATGCAGCATTCTCATCTTGCGCGACAACTTTAAAACCCGCCAAAATACTGGATGCAAACGCTTCGTTAACGCTTTGCTGCTCTGCTATATTACTCGTGTTAGCACGGTAGTAAGTATTTACAGCGCGCAACATCACCTTATTGCCAAAGCGCTCAAACTGTACTAAATAAGTACCGCCTAATTGGCCTCTATCTAAACCTATGTCGTTAGACCCAACGCCATAAGGTAAGCTGTGTTGTAATAAAAATTGTTGTTCAAGTTTATCGACCTTTAAATACACATTGCCGTTTTGGGTATCGTAAAAGAAAGAAAAATAACCAGGGAAATGGTTCATTTTTTCAGTAAATTCGTCAATAGACTTAATTGCTGCGTGCGCTTGGGTTATCATACAGAGCAGCACAGTAAAGAGTATGTAACTTAATCGTGATATTTTTTGCATAATCTTATCTTTGTTATTAGCGTTTTAAATGCGATGTAGGTACCCCATTATAAGGGGGGTATTTATACAATACAGTTATTTAAGACGAATTTCAGCGCTCTAAACTAATCTCTCTCACATTATGATTAGTTTTAACACGTTATCAGGAAAAAAGAATGCGTAGACTCCCACCAGTATTACTAGAAGATGGCTGTTCAAGAGAACTTTTGTCGTTAATTCGTACTATTTTAGCGGCATGTAAAGAAATTTCATTTCGCGTCGGTCAAGGTGAATTATCGGGCGTATTAGGCTCAACCCTCGATGAAAACATTCAAGGCGAAACACAAAAGAAACTCGATGTACTGTCTAATCAGTTATTAAAAGATATATTGCTGGAGTCAGGCACAGTTAAAGCGATTGCCTCTGAAGAAGAAGATTATACCGTTGCCGGTAACCCAGATGCTGAGTACATTGTTGCATTTGACCCACTTGATGGCTCGTCAAACACCGATATTAACTCGCTAGTAGGTACTATTTTTTCTATTATGAAAGCGCCTGTGGGCTCAGATGCGGCTGATGAAAAGATTTTTATGCAGCCTGGGCATCAACAAGTGGCTGCAGGTTATGTACTGTATGGCCCATCAACTATGCTTGCGCTAACAACGGGTAAAGGTACACGCATGTTTACCTTAGATAAAACCCAAGGTAGCTTTTTACTTACCCAAGATTTTGCCGCTATTCCTGCTAAAACCAATGAATTTGCAATTAACGCCTCTAACCAGCGCCACTGGGAACCGGCAATGCAAAACTACATTAACGACTTACTTGCCGGAGATACAGGCCCTCGCGCTCAAAACTTCAATATGCGCTGGATTGCTGCAATGGTTGGCGATGTACACCGTGTACTTAGCCGTGGTGGTTTATTTACTTACCCAACTGATACTAAAGACCCTAATAAGCCTAATAAGCTGCGTTTACTTTATGAAGCAAACCCAATGGCAATGCTAGTAGAGCAAGCCGGGGGTATTGCTTCAACAGGTACTGAGCGTATTATGGATATTCAGCCTGATGCTATCCATCAGCGTGTTGCGGTTATTTTAGGCTCTAAAGACGAAGTAGAAACTTGCTTGAGCTATCATAAGTAAACTTTAAGAACAGGTTTTAGGTTTCAGGTGTCAGCTAGAGATTAGCCCAGCGGTGGTTACTAACATCTGAAAACTGTTGCTTAAAACCTTTAATATTTTCTGATAACCACCTGCTACTGTTATAATAGTTTTAACAACTGTGCGAGCTTTTGATGAGTCAATTCGCCCATTTGCTCGCTGTTGCTCAGCGCGTAAATAACGCCTTCATGCTCGGCGCAATTTATGTCATCTCGCGACTCAATGACATTTGCCCACAGCTGTAAATCGTCAATATCAATTTCTTTATTAAAACAACGCGTAAGTACATTAATTAGTACAGGCTTTGTGAGTGTATACAGGTAGGTTTGATTGTTTGCTGCGGTTGAAACAATCACACTAATGGCGTTATCTCTTTGCTCCCCAAATGTAATAAATTCAGCCAATGCTTTTTGTATATTCATAATGTTTGTTATTCTTGCTGCTCTACTGTTAATAAGACCTAAAATGACCCAGATAAACTGCAACCAATGTAATACAACACTTAACTGTAATGTTAATGATATAACCGCATGTTGGTGTTATCAGTTACCTGCTATTTTACCACTCGATGATACAGCAACCAGCTGCTTATGCCGATCATGTACTCTTGCTAAAATTAATTACTATATAGAAACCATATATACTCAGCCAATAAAAGCTCAAATCGCTTTTGCTAAACAATTTAGAAGCCATGATAATTTAATTGAAGGGTTAGATTACACCATGCAGAATAATTACATGGTGTTTAGTAAGTGGTATTTTTTAAAACGGGGTACTTGCTGCAAAAACGGGTGTAAAAATTGTCCCTATAATTAAATTAGTCACCCACAGCAATAGGCAGTGAGCTATCAGCGCCCCACTCACTCCACGAGCCGTCGTAAACACTTAAATTATTATATCCGCATTCATCAGCGAACAATGCAAGCGCACAGGCAGTAACACCTGAACCACAGCTAAATTGCAGCTGTTTTGCATTCCCGACTAATTTATTAAACTGTGCCTGTATAAAGTCGAGTGATTTTGCCTCGCCATTTTCTAATAAGCTAGTTAAAGGTAGCGAATAGCTATTAATAATATGGCCGCTGCGCATACCCGCTCTTGGCTCTTTATTTTTACCGGTAAAACGCTCATAAGCACGCGCATCTAAAATGACCGTATTGGTATCCTTAGTAGCACTTAGCACCTGTTTTTTATCAATAAAGTAACCAGGCTGGTATTGAGCAATAAAGTCACCTTTTAGTGATGCTTGTGTATAGCTTGACTCAACCGGAAGCTCTAGTTCAAGCCACTTGGCTAAACCACCACTGAGCACTTTTACGTTATTAAATCCCATGGCTTTAAACATCCACCAGGCTCTAGCTGCACTGAATAACCCCGCATCTTCATAAATCACCACCAATGAGTCGTGATTCACGCCCGCTTTTTGCATCACCTGAGTAAATTGCTCTGCACTACACAAGGTATTGGGTAATGGGTTTGAAGTATCTGCGAGTTCTTTTTTGATATCAAACCGTTGTGCTTTAGGTAGCATAGCAACGGGCGAATATTCCCCTGTAGCTGAGGGGCGTAGCATACCTGCATCAAAAATAACTAAGTTAGTTTGCTCTAAACGCGCATGTAACCATTGTGCGCTCACCATGTTTTTCATTTTTTCTCGCTCCAATAAAGTTTATACTCGTATTTTAATTTTTAACTTATTGCATAATAAAATTCTTCGTATAAAAAATATCTTAAATTTATAATAAATTGTTTAGGTTTTATTATTCTCATAATTGTAATAGGTTCATTTAGCCAAAATTCATTAAATAATAAGTGATTATTCATGCCCAAACATTATTTGTTCTATGTTGAACAGCCCTATAGTTTTGCTATTTTACGGCCATTACAGGAGGTAATAAGAGCAAGAGGAGATATAGTTTACTGGTATATCAGACAAGAGGACATTGCAAAGCAGAACCTTTTGAAAGATGAATTGCAGTTATTAAGTGTTGAAGAGGTAAAAGCATTTAATCCAAGAGCCGTCTTTGTACCTGGTAATATTGTTCCTGACTTTTTTCCTGGCATAAAAGTACAAGTTTTTCATGGCTTAGAATACAAAAAGAAGGGCCACTTTAGTATCCGTGGTTTTTTTGATCTTTATTGTACACATGGCCCATTAACGACGATTCCATTTAATAAATTAGCCAAACAGCACAAACACTTTAAGGTTGTGGAAACAGGCTGGCCAAAGCTCGATCCTTATTTTAATTACCAGCAACCTCAAAATAAAACGCCAGTTATTTTATATGCCCCTACCTTTTCACCTAAATTAACCTCTTTGCATGCACTTTATTCTCAAATAAAAGCGCTCATTGAAAGCAATAAATACATTATAAAATTAAAGTTTCATCCAAAAACAGACAAAGTATTGCAACAAATGTATCAACAGCTTACTAAATATGAAAATTTCGAGATAGCAAATAAAGACAATTTAATTCCATTAATACAAGAAGCTGATATCGTGATATCAGATACATCAAGCGCAGTAGATGAATCATTAATTTTAGGTAAAACAGTAATTACATATAATAACCAGCAGCCACAAGCTGCATTATTAAATATTACAGCTCCTGAGCTTCTATCTGAAACGCTTGAAAAAGCATTATATAAAAACCCCAATCATCAACAAAAAATAAAAGACTACATTGAACAGGTGCACCCTTTCAAAGATGGTAACAGTTCTCTGCGTATCTTATCGGCAACTGAGGATGTAATTAAAGAAGGTGTAAAGACAAAACCACTTAATTTATTACGTAAGTATAAAATACGTAAATCATTAAATTATATGAAGTTTAAGTAAAAAAGTGTGAGAAGCTAAAAATAGCGCCAAAAATACTTGTATTAACCTTTGAGCCGTTGAGGTGATTCTTATTAAAATAATGCCATATGAAATATGGCATTATTTTTAAATATTACTGTTTGATGGGGTTACGAACAACTTCGATAATTTCAGTGGTTGATATAGAAGGTGTACGTGCTAAATATTGAACATCACATAATCTTTTATATTCATCAAATTTACCTAACCAATCATCCCCCATCACCAATAGGTCAGCCTGATACTGTTTTATATATTCTCCTTTGAGCTCTAGAGAATGTTCTATAAACACCTCATCGACACAACGTAAAGAACTAATGATTTTTA
The DNA here is from genome assembly GCF_000576475.1 of Pseudoalteromonas sp. SCSIO_11900. NCBI lineage: Bacteria > Pseudomonadati > Pseudomonadota > Gammaproteobacteria > Alteromonadales > Pseudoalteromonadaceae > Pseudoalteromonas > Pseudoalteromonas sp. SCSIO_11900. Next base: position 1,259,409 of record NZ_KK070023.1, on the reverse strand, counting down.
TCCGCTCAGCTTCACTGTAAATAGGTGCTCGACCCTTTTTCTGTAAGTTGAGCTCATCAGATGAGATTCCTACAATTAAATAGTCGCCCAGCTCTTTTGCTCGCTCTAAAATATTGATATGGCCTACATGGAAAATGTCAAAGGTACCAAATGTTATAACTCGCTTCATTAATAACTCTCTAAATAATTTACTATTCGCTTAGCACATAAACCATCAACCTTGCCTGCAAGTTGCTCAATAAGCTTCTTACGATGGTTTTTAAATTCGTTCGTCTCGGTTGAACATGATTTTATTGCGGAGGCTAATTGATTGTATTGTTTTGCTTGGTGGCAAATCTGATGAAAATAGTTAATATCATCATCTAGACGCGCCTTGAAACGATAAGAAAATAAACCTCTATAGCTCCATCTTAGTTTATAAAAGTCACACCAAACTACTGGCTTGTCTAATGCTGCAAACTCAAAAATTGCCGATGATGCATCTGATAACATTATATCCGCTATAGCTAAAAAAGGTATCAAGTTAAACTCACTCTCACTGGCTACATAAACATTATCATATTTTTGCCAATGCATTATTTTTCGCTTTTGTTTTCTATAGCGTGATTTAGCAAGACTAAAAAAGTGTGGTTTTATAATTATATTGTAATCTGTGAAATGATTAGGAAAATCATTACTCATACATTCAATAGAGCTAGGATAGAATGTTGGTGCATACAACAATGTAGGTTTATTTTTATCTAACCCTAAGGTACTGATGTCAATTTTTTTGATCGTTTTATTTATTATGGGATCTAACTTTGCGTAGCCTGTATCAACAAAGTTACCATCTGGATATAACGTTTCTAAACGTTTCAATCGATGTTCACCTTCGACAAAACGAACGGTAGTTGTTGTATTTGATACATCATAGTAGCAACTTTTTGGGCCTATACCATGTTGCATCAATATACTTTTTTTGTTTAACATTTCAACATCTAAAAATGCATTGCCAAACACAACCCAATCGCAAGCCAAACTATTGTAAAATGTTAGCGCTTGCTCTTTATTATCTAACCACATTGAGTTTATAGCATTCTCAGCAATAAAATTTTTACAAATTGTAATAAACTGGGCATCTTGTGACTTATAAAATATCAATGAACATTGATGACCTTTTATTGATAGCTCTTCAATTACAGGTAAATACTGAGGTAAATAGTAGACATGTTGAACATCAAAACATATAAGCATCAAAAATACACAATTAAATAATAATGCTGCTTATTGTACATAAGTGGATACAACTATTGAACTCAAACAAAAAAGAACCTTAAAATTTACATTTTAATTACATTAATTCTCAAAGGCGCTAACTCATTAAGTACTTTATTCTGAACTGTATGTGGAATATTTTGCTCATTCATTGCGTTTATTAATAAATCGACAACGTGGTTAAAGTCTTTTTCGTTAATGTTCATACCTGTATGAATAGCAACCATAGAGTCACCTTTATATTCACAAGGGCCCTGAACCAGCGAACATAAGTGGCTAATAAATCCTTGTCGAAAATGGCTAATATTACTGTGTTCAAAGTAATGAAACACTTGTTTATCATTGCCTATTTGTGTAATAAAACTGTCAGTTAACTTTTCAAGCCCAGCTCGCTCGCCAAGCTGCTGATACAAAGAAGTGTTAGGTTGTGTTGTACACCCTGAAAGTAAGCTTAAACAACAAAAAGTAAATACACTCAGTTTCATTACCAATACCCCGTAACCGATAAATACCAGCCGGTTTGGTTATCAACACCAGCAATCCGGCCTAAGTCTAAATAGGCCGCCGTTACACTGACATGTTTATTAGGCATCCAAGCTATAAATAAATCACGCCAATCTTGTTCGCCTAACCCCAAGTTATTGGCTTTTTGTCGATATTCAACACCAATGGCAAGTTCACGACTTACAAACACCGCACTACTTGCTTCTAGTAAAATATGGCTACCTTCATTGGCCCCGCCATATCCTAAAAGCCCTAACTGATTGGCTTTACTGTAGCGGGTGGTCACATTCCAAAACCAGTTGTACCCAGCAAGTGCGCCCAAATGTAATTTACTGGCTGCTAGGTACACATCTGTACCACTGGTTTTTTTTGCACCAACCAAATTTGCAACTGTGCCATCATCCAGTGACTTATGCTGCACCCCCATGCTTAGTTGTGGCCATTTACTGTAAACTACATCACCATACAAACGAATTTTTGCACCAGAAATTGACTGCTCTATTTCTGTATTGAGCGCAGGCACGTCAAACTGCTGCACGGCATAACTCAGTTCAACACGATTAAATAGGTTAAGCTGCACACCACAGGCATCTAGGCGGTAATCTGTTACATCAGCACGACTACAAAAGCCATTAACAGCCCATTCGTCTTCACTGGCATAACCTGCCAATTGTGCCCAAGGAACTAATCCGCCCCCTGCACTGCCTTCAATTTGAGACACCCCAGGTGTTGCTAATAATTTCCCCGTAGCAGCCATACTTAACGTACTACAAAATGAGAGTGCCAAGGCGAATAATAACTTAATGTGCACGCTGATATTCCTCTAACCATTGTTCTAGTTGCTGCGCTTTTAAAGGGCGACTTAAATAGTAACCTTGCGCATGATCGCATTGCATTTCGTGAAGCATTGATAAAGACTCAGCGGTTTCCACCCCTTCAGCCACAACAGAAAACCCCAATTGGTGACCCAATGTGATTGAGGAGCGCACTATGTATTGATCTTTTTGTGATTCGTGCAGAGTTAAAATAAAGCATTTATCTAACTTAAGCTCATCAATAGGTAACATTTTTAATCGCCCCAATGATGTTTGCCCGACACCGTAATCGTCTAATGATATTTTAACACCGATAGTTTTTAAGTTCTTTAACGCTTTGATACCTTGAGCTTCATTTTCGATCATATCGCGCTCCGTCAACTCAATAGTGACAGAGCTTGGGTTTACATGATATTTCTTTAAGGTTGCGACCAACAAATTATGAAACCCCGCATGCGCAATATCTTGGGCTGACACATTAATGGCTGCCTGTAAGTGAATCCCTTTTTTATCCCAATCGGCTATTTGCGCAATAACTGTATCGACAACCCAGGCAGTTAGTTCCACAACTAATCCTGACTGCTCAGCTAAATCAATGAACACTTCAGGCGAAACCCAGCTCCCATCATCACGTTGCCAACGAATAAGTGACTCAACCTTATCAATTTTCTGACTTTTAATATTCAACTTAGGCTGATAAGTCATAAACAGTTGCCCGTTATCATCATCAATCGCTTGTTTGAGCTCATCAAGCATTATTAAACGGTCTAAGTGCGCCTCATCTTCACCATCTTGGTAGTAATATAAGCTTTGTTGGCTTGTTGTAGCCGCATCAACAGCAATGAGTACACGCCGCATTAAATCGTCCGCTTTAACGCCTTGTCCAGGGTACTGCACAATCCCAGCGTTAAAACGCAAACTTATTTTTAAGCTTTTAATCTGATAAGGTGCCTGTAATTGCTCAATCAAATCGGCTACAGCACATTTTACTTGGTCAGCCTCCACACTGGGGTAAACCGTTAAAAACTCATCGCCGCCAATTCGTGCATCAAATCCACCAAGCTCATCAGAAAATTGACGAATACGGTTTGCCACCGCAATTAAACACTCATCTCCTACTTGCGGACCAAGCTTGTCGTTTATGTGTCTTAAGCCTTTTATATCAATAGCAACAAGCGTGTAGCGTTTATCTTTAGTGAGCTGCTTTGCTAATAAATCTAACATAGCTGAACGGTTATAAAACCCTGTTAAAGTATCGTGATGTGCTTGAAAACTGATTTGCTGCTCACGCTTATTAATATCATTACCCATGTTATTAAAGGCGCTGACTAGCGTTGCTATTTCGCTGCTTTGTTTTTTACCTTCAAATTTAAAACGGTAGTCACCTTTAGCAAATTGCCTTGCAATAACCGCTAACTGTGTAAGTCCGGTGGTTAAGTTATTGGCTAGCAAACTACTGGTGATCACACCAAATAACATGGTGAATACGGCCAATGTAACTAGCGTCAGCAATAGCTGCTCAATATCTCGATAACTTGAAGTTAAATCAGCACTAAGTAGTAAGGTAACCGGATGCGATTGCAAAGAGGGTAAAGCTATTTGTTGATTTTCATAGGCCAAGTACTCAGCAAAAAAACGAGCTGTAGTTTTAGTCTCAAAGTATTCTATGGGTTGAAAGTTTTTAGGTTGAGGTACCAACGAGCTTGCTGCAAAATCATCTAACTGCGCAACAAAACTAACTTCCATTCCGGTTAAACTTTTCAGCTCAGTAGCAACAGCCGACGTGATTTTAAAGCCGACCAAACTGTAAGCAATGGTTCTGGGAGTTTTAACGGGCAATAAAATCACTTGGTACAGCTGCTTATTTAACACGACAAAGCTCGATTGCTCAGAATTATTTAATAATTCATCCATTAAGGGTTGTAGGTTATCGGCAAAATTTTGTGCATTCACATTAGCAGACACTAACCGCCCTGATAAATCGAGCAACAGCATTAAATCGGCATTGATCCGTTGACTGTGGTTGTATAACACACTGCTAATAGTGGCGGCATCACGAGTTGCAACCGCTTGCTTAAAACCAAAATCAGCGGTTAACACCTTTGCAGCGGTTAATAACAAGCTCTCTTTTGATTTTAAATATTGTTTATAAACGCTTTGCGCAACCGTTATATTTTGTTGCACTTTTTCTGCCTGAAATTTACTGGTAGACCACCAAAAGCTCAGTAAACTAACCAAGGTAGTGAGTAATACCAAGCCAACGCAAAGCGTTGTAATACGACTGCGTAAATTATTGGCCATTGCCTTTCCTAAATTGACTACCAAAGGTATTACGTGGCGCAGGGGTAGATGTATTTATAGTTATTGATAACGGGCTGGTTGATTCTATATTAAACTGTTTTTTATTATCCAAGGGAGCAGTTTGCAGTGAATGCCAAACACTGGCTTGCACAGGAAAAGTGTCTACTTGCAGCTTTATCTGGCCTTGCTCGTTACTGGTATACACATGACGACTGTTAGCAACATATATATAGCCCACCATGGAGTCATGAATATTGCAGCCTAGAACAACAACACCTTGATTATCAAACTTAATAGGTTCTTCTGGCTGGCCAGAATAGAGCTTTAATTGAAAAGGTTTAGCTTTTGAAAAAGAATACACATGGTGGCGAATATTATCGCTATTTGGAAAGTTAACGTACTGACCTTGCTGCACAATAAGCAACTCTGGAGAAAACTGTTTATCAACTTGATCCACTACCGCTGTAGGTAAATTACCCGGAGTTTTTGAAGAAGGTAAATGATTTATTTCTACGACAGCATTAGGCAATACTTGGTCATGCTGATCTTTAATAACCAAATTAATGGTATTACCAAAAGCCGATACATTAAACACTACACCCAGTACTAATATATAACGACGTTTTGCAATAACTTGCCATGCTCGCTCTAACATAACCACACCCAAAAATTCACCATAGGTTAAGTTAATTAAAGACGAGCACTAATTGCAAGAATTATAGCTCAGTTATTTAAAATAAATACTTTTTCATTAGTTAAAATGAGCTTTGCTATATCTGTCTACTTACTACGTTATTTAACGATTAAACCGTAATCAGCATCTAAAATTGCAATCACTTCTTGGCGTGGATCATTGGGTATAACGATCTCTTTACCGATAATTTTGCTAGCAATACCCACATAAGTGTCAGACACTTCAAGCATTACTGACTCAGGTAAAATATAATCTTTTGCTAACTGCTCACGCTCAGCCATACGGTCTTTATTTAATAACACATCACTCTCTGGCACATTATTAATTAACAGCTGACGGAAGCCTTCCTTTGAGTTTTCAACAATTTTGCCATTCTTATATGATGCTTCATCCCAAATACGCGATGAATCGGGTGTCCCTACTTCATCAATATAAATAAGTTGCTGAGCACCATTTAAATCTTCTACGTAACCAAATTCAAATTTAGTATCAACGAAAATCTGGCCAAGCTTAGCTAACTCATTACTAATTAGCTCGAACCCTTCTACCAATAATTTTTCGTATTTGGTGACATCGTCAGCCGATTTAAAATTAAAGACATCTAAGTTGTTTGTAATATTTTCACGCGTGATATTTACATCATCAACGGCAGGAATATCAGCAACCCCTTTTATAATACCCTTGGTAGAGGGAGTTATAAGTACTTGCTCAAGCTTTTGATTCGCTTTTAAGCCTTCTGGAAGTTGCAAACCACAAAAGTGTCTTTCGCCTTTGGCGTAATCGCGCCACATACTGCCGGTAATATACTGACGAGCAATCGCTTCAACTTTAACTGTACTGGCTTTACGAACAATCCATACGTATGGATGAGGAATATCAACAATATGATTACCCGCCAAACCGGCTTCATTAAACATGTTAAACCAATGAGCAGCCACTGAGTTTAATGCAATGCCTTTACCCGGCACGCCATTTAGGCCATTTTCACCTTGCCATATGCAATCAAAAGCAGAAATTCTGTCTGAAATAACCATAATGGCTAATTCAGTATCGGCAGGAACGTTATAGCCTTTTTCATTTATTAAGCGTTTACTATCTGCATCGGTTAACCAATAAACTGAACGCACTTTGCCACTGTGTACTTTACCTTTGGTACGAATGGGTAAGTCATCGTTTACGTCTAAAACTTTATAGCTAGTCATGCTATCTCCGGGGTTTGGCATGCTCAAAGAGCAAAGTATGGAATTGGGGTTAGGCGCTCTATAATAATCTAGGCAACCACAAAGCTCAATCTTAGGCTAAAAACAAATCATCTTAGAATATTTATCTAGCTGGCGCATTGGGGTAAACTTGAATGATTACTTGCCCTAAGGAGCTAGCTTGAACTATTTAACTGCCACTAAGAATAAGAAATATTTAATGTATATTTCTCAAAATTATTCCTACGCTATTTTAAGACCTTTGCAAGCAGAAATATTAGCTCAAGGAGGGGAAGTTAAATGGTTTTTAGAGGGTGATGAAGTAGACCCTAAGTTTTTAAAATCAACTGAACATAGCCTTGATTCAGTCAAAAGTATAAAAGATTGGGAACCAGATGCTGTTTTCATACCAGGCAATACTATTCCAAGCTTTATTCCAGGAAAAAAAATAGCTGTATTTCATGGTTTTAATTCTGGAAAACTAAATAGAAAAGGTAAAGAAGACCATTTCAATATTAGGGGTTGTTTTGATTTATATTGTACACAAGGACCTAATACGACTTTAAGGTTTCAAGAGCTTGCTAAAAAGCATGGCTTTTTCCAAGTTTCAGAAACTGGCTGGCCCACACTAGATCCTCTGTTTAATGACCATGCAAGTAATCCTTATTTAGGTAAAGGCTCTCGCCCAACGGTATTGATTTGCTCTACATTTTCAAAACGTTTATCTCTTGCACCTAAACTTTATGAACAAATAAAACACTTTAGTGAAAGCGGTAAATGGCGACTATTAGTTCAGTTTCATCCGAAAATGCCGCAAGATTGGGTTGATAAATACAAAGCATTAAGTAATGACAATCTAACCTTTGTTGAAACAGACAATGTTATTCCTTTATTACAATCTGCTGATGTAATGCTGTGCGATACTTCATCCATATTACTGATGTTTTTGGTACAACGAAAACCGGTTGTAACGTTTTGCAATAAAGCGCCTGAAAAACACTTACTTGATATTACTGATAAAAATAACGTTGAAGCTGCAATAGACTATGCACTAACCTACCCAAAAGAGCTTATAGATAATATTGAAGCTTTTTGCCAAGAGTTACACCCATACACAGATGGTAAGTCAAGCCAACGAGTACTTTGCGCAACCAATGAACTGTTGCATAGTGATGAAAAGCTCAAAGCTAAACCGCTTAATCTTCTTAGACAATTTAAAATGCGCAAAAGACTTAACTATTGGAGTTGGTAAGCCGTTATGATCAACCTTGAGAATGTCTCTTTCAAATGGCAAAAAAGCGCAGTCACCCCGACTCTCGCTATTAAGCAGCTTACGATTAATGCCGGGGAACATGTTTTTTTACATGGTCCAAGCGGCAGTGGTAAATCTACCTTACTGGCGTTACTGGCAGGCATTAATGTAACCACTAGCGGCCAACTTTGTGTTTTAAACCAAAACCTAAGTGCGCTCACCAACGCACAGCGCGATGCATTTAGAGCTGATCATATTGGCTATATTTTCCAAAACTTTAATTTACTACCTTATTTAACCCCATTAGAAAACGTGTGTTTAGGGTGCCAATTTTCAAAAAAACGTCAGCAACACGTGCTCAGCCAAGCTGATAATTTAGTAAGTGAGGCAGCCCGATTACTCAATGCACTGGGGTTAGAGCCGCACTTTCATAATCAAAATGTTGCCACTTTAAGTATTGGGCAACAACAGCGAGTTGCTGCAGCGCGGGCATTTATAGGCAGCCCTGAACTTATCATTGCCGATGAGCCCACTTCGGCGCTTGATACACAAAATCGTGAAAGCTTTATCAAGCTGCTATTTGAACAAGCCAAAAAAAGTAACAGCACCCTTGTTTTTGTTAGCCACGATGAAACATTAAAACCACTCTTTAGCCGCACAATCGACTTAGTTAATTTACAAGGTGGTGTATGATTTTATTTAAACTCGCCTATAAAAGTTTGCTCAATAGACGTGCCAGTGTATTACTCACATTGCTCACTATTGCGATTAGCGTCATGTTATTACTCAGTATTGAGCGCGTTCGCGTAGATGCTAAAAGTAGTTTTAGTAATACCATTTCGGGTACCGATTTAATTGTTGGCGCACGTACTGGCGATATTCAATTACTCCTCTCCTCGGTGTTTAGAATTGGCCATACCAACAATGGGGTGAGTTGGCAAAGCTATCAATACATAACAAAACAGCGCGGGGTTAAGTGGAGCATTCCTATCAGCCTTGGAGATAGCCACAAAGGCCAAGCAGTCTTAGGCACCACACTCGATTATTTTAAGCACTATCGATTTGCTAAAAAACAGCCCTTAGCATTTGAACAAGGACAGGCTTTTTCTAGCATCAATGAAGTTGTTATAGGTAGTGAGGTTGCAAATAAACTGGCCTATAAAATTGGTGATGAAATTGTGATTTCTCATGGCATGGGCAATACTAGCTTTCATCATCATGATGATAACCCTTTTAAAGTGGTTGGTATTTTAAAGCCTACCGGTACCCCGGTTGATAAAACCTTGCATGTGCCACTGGCGGCAATTGAGCTGATCCATGGTGGCGGCCATCATGATCATGACGATCATCATGATCACTCGAGCCATGCATTAATTGGGCACCCAAAACAAATTACCGCCTTTTTAATGGGCTTCGACTCACCGCTTTATACGCTACAAATTAGGCGCAACATTAACCAATATAAACAAGAGCCTCTATTAGCGATTATGCCCACAGTCACTTTAAAAGAGCTTTGGGAAATGCTGGCAATAATAGAAAAAATACTGCTGTTATTTTCATTTGTGGTGGTCATTATTAGCTTGCTCGGTATGTTAACCACATTACTTGCTAACCTTAATCAACGCCGCAGAGAACTGGCAATACTGCGTTCTGTGGGTGCCCGCCCTTGGCAATTATTTTCGCTGATCAGTATGGAGTCACTACTCACCACCTTTTTAGGTTGCTTAGTAGGTTGCACTCTATTTTATGCGCTTATGGGTAGGACCGCGGGTTACTTACAGAGCCAAGCTGGAGTGAGTATTAATATCAGCATGCTCTCTGACTATGAACTCACTTTGATTGGCGTTATTATGGCTGCGGGATTTATTATTGGCTTGATCCCCGCTACACGCGCTTACTTTTATTCTCTCAGTGATGGTATGAGTATAAAAATATAAACTTTAGGATGATCATGACGTTGTTTAAAGTAACTACACACTCTTTAATGCTATTAAGCGCAGTGCTAATTAGCTTTGCTAGCATTGCAAATCCACCCAAGGAAATTTTTTGGGAAGACCTCATACCCGAGGGCCATGTACAAATAGATACTCAAGCGCAAGCTAATCACGAAGGCAGTGAACAAAACTGGGTGCAACCTGATTTAGACGCGCCAGTTGTTAAAGCACTTGATGGGCAATCTGTTAGCTTACCTGGTTTTGTTGTACCTCTTGAAGGCGATAGCGAACTTATTACCGAGTTTTTATTAGTCCCTTACTTTGGTGCCTGTATTCATGTGCCCCCGCCGCCGCCAAATCAGCTGGTTCATGTGACCATTAAAGGCGGTGTCCCTATCGATAGCTTATACGATGCGATTGTTGTAACGGGTATTATTAAAACGCAAACTTGGTCTGGCGAAGTAGCCCAAGTAGGTTACACAATGCAAGCTGTCGGTGTTGCTCCTTTTGAGCTTTAATTCTTAAAATAAAAAAACCGCGTAAAAATGAAGTGACCCCATAAAGTTGGACTCATTTTTAAGCGGCTGCCAAGGCCTGATTTCGATACTGTATCGGACTCAGGCCTTTTAGTTTCAGCTTAATACGCTCGTTGTTGTAATAGTCGATATATTCTTTGATGTTTTCAATAAGCTCATTCACGTCTTTAAACGTTTCGTTGTGGTACATCTCACTCTTCAATATGCCGAAGAAGTTCTCAGCAACCGCATTATCTAAACAATTTCCTTTTCTAGACATACTTTGTTGCAACCCTTTTTCCTTGAGATGATTTTGATATTGTTTGTTTTGATATTGCCACCCTTGATCTGAGTGTACAACTGGCTTTTCATTTGGCTTCAACCTAGCAGTTGCTGTTTTAAGCATGTCAGTTACCAAAGGGAGTGCAACGGATTTTCTGACTTCGTAACTGATTACCTCTTGGTTGAATAGGTCAATCATAGGCGATAGATATACCTTCTCATTATTCACTTTAAACTCTGTCACATCCGTCACCCATTTTTGATTTGGCTTCTGCGCACTAAACTCACGGTTAAGCGTATTTTCTGCGATTTTACCCACTTCACCTTTATAGGATTTATAACGCTTAGGCCTTACTTTTGACTTGAGGCCTAACTCATTCATCAGCCGTTGAACGCGCTTATGATTAACAAGTACCCCCATTGTTCTCAGAGCACTCGTAATTCTGCGATAGCCATATCGTCCTTTATGCGCGTGATAGATATCACGTATTTTTACCAGTAAATCATTGCTTGCACAGGGTTGCTTACAAGTAGTGCGATGATAATAGTAAACACTCTTTGGCAGCCCTGTAGCCTTTAAAAGGTGTCGTAAGCTATGTTTTGCCTTGAACTCTTCGACGACTATCGTCTTGTCTTTGCTTTTTTCTTTCTGGCTTGAGCCAAGGCTTCTAACTTTTTTAGCACATCATTCTCTGCTCGTAAGTATGCTAATTCTTCTCGTAACTCCTCCTCAGTCATTTGCTCTACTGGTTTTGATGAAGAAGAATTATTAGTCATGACTGGCCTACCTTTTATTTGTGGTTTGAGACGTGATATACCATCACGAGCATAAAGCTTTTGCCATTGAAAAAGAATGCCAGGGGACGATAAATCGAAAAAAGCACTGGTATAACCGAGTGACCAACTGTTTGCTGTCATCGTTTTTAACACTTCTACCTTAAATGCTTGAGAATAAGGTTTGTGAACAGACCTGAAGCTTTCAGCGCCATGAATTCGATAAATAGCGGTCCAATATCGGACCTGCCTATCTGTAACATTAAATCTGTTGCTTACTGTCGAAGAGCTTTCAGACAAAGCGAGCTCTGCTATTTTGAGCTTAAAAGCTCGATGATGTTTGGACATAAAAAGACCCCCAGTAATTGGAATGTCCAACTATTGGGGGTCACTTCAAAACGCGGTTTTTTTTATAACGACTTTGTAATAAAATTAAGCCGTGCCACCCACTGTTAGGTTATCTATTTTCAGGCTTGGTTGGCCAACACCTACTGGTACACTTTGACCGTCTTTACCACAAACACCTACACCTTTATCAAGCGCTAGATCATTACCTACCATAGAAATTTGTTGCATAACCTCAGGGCCATTACCAATTAATGTTGCCCCTTTAATTGGCTGGGTGATTTTACCATTTTCAATTAAATACGCTTCTGAGGCACTAAATACAAACTTACCTGAGGTGATATCCACTTGACCACCACCAAAATTGGGAGCAAACACGCCTTTTTTAACCGTGCTGATAATATCAGCTTGGCTATGCTCGCCGCCTAACATGTAAGTGTTGGTCATACGTGGCATAGGTAAATGCGCGTATGACTCACGACGTGCATTACCTGTTGGGTTTACCCCCATCAAACGCGCGTTCATTTTATCTTGCATATAGCCTTTTAAAATACCGTTTTCGATAAGTACGTTATAGGCTGCAGGCGTACCTTCGTCATCTACATTAAGTGAACCACGGCGATCGGCCATAGTACCATCATCAACCACAGTACATAGCTCTGAAGCAACTTTTTGCCCTACTTTACCGCTAAACGCAGACGCGCCTTTACGGTTAAAGTCACCCTCTAGGCCATGACCTACGGCCTCGTGTAACAACACGCCTGGCCAGCCATTACCTAATACCACTTCCATAGTACCCGCAGGGGCATCAATGGCTTCTAAGTTTACTTTAGCTTGACGAACAGCTTCTTCTGCAAAACCCATCCAACGCGGCTTGCCATCAACAAGCTCTTTAAAGTAACCATAATCTAGGCGGGCGCCGCCACCAGCACCGCCACGTTCACGACGACCATTTTTTTCAAGTAATACAGAGCAGTTTAAACGGATCAGTGGGCGAATATCGGTAGCAAAGGTGCCATCACTGGCTGCAATTAATACTTCTTCGTATACCGCAGACATTGAGCTAATAACTTGCTCAGCATCAGGGGCTAATTCGCGAATATAATTTTCAAGCTCACGTAACAAATTAACTTTATCGGTATCGCTCATGCTAGAAATAGGCTGATGTGGCGCATACTGCTGCTTTGCAGCCACATCGCTGAATACTTTAACCGCTTTATCTTCACCGGCATCGGCAATACTCCGTGCTGCCGTGGCTGCTTTGTTTAACGCTTCAAGATTGATTGCGTCTGAATACGAAAAACCGGTTTTTTCACCACTAACAGCCCGTACGCCAACACCACGCTCAACATTATAAGACCCTTCTTTAACAAGGCCATCTTCTAATACCCAAGACTCATGATGACTCGATTGAAAATAAAGATCGGCATAATCAACTTTGTGCTGGTGAATATAAGCTAATGTTTTTTCGAGTTCTTCTCGATTTAGCTGGCTGTCGTGTAATAAATGCTGTTCAACCGAATTCATAATAATGGCTCTCTAAATCGTTGGTGAGATTGCAGCGGCATATCTCGTCTAATTTTGTGTAACTGGTTTAAATCTACGGTGCAACTAATAAAACCAAGCCCTGTTGATTTTTCACTTAATGTTTCACCACAAGGCGATAACATGAGGCTGTGACCATAAGTTTGCCTACCGTTTTCATGCGTTCCATATTGCGCTGCAGCAATAACATAACATTGCGTTTCTATAGCTCGCGCTGCAAGTAGCGGCTGCCAATGCGCTTTACCTGTTGGAACAGTAAACGCACTGGGTACTAATATAATTTCGGCGCCTTTACGAACTAAGGCATTAAATAAACCTGCAAAACGCAAATCATAACACACTGTTAAACCAATTTTACCAAAGGGCGAATCAACAACCACAACCTCATCGCCGGCTTGAGTAAAATCGGATTCTCGGTAGCTGCCGGTCTGGTCATCTACCTCAACATCAAATAAATGTATTTTGTTATAGCTTGCAACAATATCGCCTTGGTTATTAAACAAGTGTGAGGCAGCGTAATACTTATGCTGGTTATACGGCTCTGGTAGTGTGCCAGCATTTAACCAAATATTGTGCTTACGGCACAATTCACTGAGTTGCTGTTTGTACTGTTCAATACGCTGTGACACTAAAAGCGTATCACCTGCGTGTTTACTAAACACTAAAAATGCTTCTGGTAAACACACTAGCAGCGGACGAGCTGTCGGTAAGATTTGTAATGCCTGTTTTAATTTTGCAATATTATCATCAGGGTTTAAGCCTGAGCACATTTGCAATGCAATAATCGCAGGGGCTGAATTTATACCTTGTTTATTCATTGTGTGGCGCTAACCTCGGCATCTTTAAGCTTTAACTCTGAGGATGCTTGTGGCTGACTTTGTGCTGCTTGCGGTAAAGTCACCTCTCGACTCTTACGATCTAACTCTTGTACCTGAGGATCGTTCATTTTGCCTGTTACTTTAAAGTTGATCTCTGAGATCACTCGGGCAGAATGAATCACTTTATCAATTGCTAAAGCTGCAAGCCCCGTTACTGGATTAACCATCCAAGCCACAATCACCGGAATGCTCGAGGTTACTTGTGGTGCCACGGCTAAGTCGTAGTCAATTTCGAGAGTATTTAAATTTGCATACCCTTTTATAGAGAGATCGGCAGGTACCCCATCCATTTTAGTATCTTGGGTATAAGCAATGCCTTTATCTATCTGCATGGTGCCTTGCATGCTGTTATAAAAAAAACCTTTAGAAAATACATCTCTAAAATCAAGCTTTAGCTTACGCACTAATGAATCAAGGCTCAGTAATGAGAATACGCGTGCACCTCCATCACTGATTTCAGTTAAATGGCCTTCGCCTAAATCCCAGCTAATTTCGCCATCTAAACTGGCAATGTCTAAATCATAAGGTGCCGCTTGCCAATTTAGCTGATAATTTAGATTGGCGTTTGAGTCTTTAATAGTGGTGGTAATATCAAACTCATTAAATAAGGCGCCAATATCATCACTTTTAAGTTCACCACTCATCGCCGTTAGGCCATTCTGCCATTGCCCTTTAGTCCGTAATATATGGTCGCCCTTATCAACCACTAGCTCAGAAATAAGCAGCTTTTTACCATCGCCTAACAATGAGGCGCTTACCTTATCAAGCTGATAATGACTTACTTTACAATCGGCACATTCAAATTCAATAGCCGGTAATTTTGTAAGCCATGCAAGTTGTTCAGGGGTTGATTTTTCGCTCAGTCGCTCTGATTCTGTATCTAAAAAATTAAGCCTTAAATAATCGCTATTAATTCGAATCGGCTGACTTGATTGCCCGCTAGGTATAAATACTTCGGCTCTTAACTCTTTGGCATTGAGCTTTAATTGCAAATTATTATTTAGGGGCGATAAACGCATATCAAAATCATTAAACTGCATGCCACTCACGTTAAAAGAGTTAATATTCGCAACCACTTCATGTAAAGGCGGCATCACGCCCGGCGATGCATTCTCAGGCTGCGCTTTAGCTACATTAATAATTTGATCAATTAAATCAATCCAAGGTAATAACTCACTCTGCGCTAAATTAATACTCACCGCTAAATTTTGTGAGTTAAGCCCTAAGTCTTTTTCACCGATGATAAAATGAGCGTTGGTAAACTGCGATTGAGTATTGTCTAGAATGGCATTGAAATAAAATAACTCATTAATATTTGCAGTGATCAGATTAGAGATATCATCACCTTGAATAACCGCACTCAGAGGCCAAATTTGCTCACTGCTTTTTGTGTATACTCCTGGCAAGGAACTATTTAAGCCAATAAGTGGCGATTCAACTTCGGCACGATAGTTAAACCCTTGCTCGGTAAAATTAAGCTCTAAAGCAATATCAACGTCACTTTGCCCGCTTAAGTAACCATCTAAAATGCCTTGACCATGGTTTATGAGTGTTTGCGCATCAAGCTGAGCATTTATATTTATATTAGCGCGATAATCCTCTGCGTTTGCGTCACTAGTGTAGTTAATCGTTAATGGCATACCAAGCCATGTAGCCGTAGCATCGGTGAGGTTTATTTGTTGATTATTAAAGCTAAGTTCACCCTTTAAATGCTCAAGCGAAATACCGGGAGCAGAAATATAAAGAGGTGAGTCAAGTAAATTAACCGTACCAGTTACACTCGCCCCGCCCTCAAATTGTGAGCCGATTAGCAGTTCAATGTTTGCGCTGGCAAGTCCCTGTCCCTGCACAATATTAAAAATATCAGCCAAAGGATTTGCTAAAGGTGTGGCGACAAAAAAATCGTGCATTTTTTCAAGCTCAGCTTGCTTATCAATACTAACCACCAATGGCGCATCGCCCATTAAGTCATCAATACTCACATGTACACTACTGCCAACGTCAAGGTTTACAAGTTGGCCTTGCTGGCTATAAATATCCATTCGCTCATTTGCAAAATGCAGCTTTACACTGGCATTTGTGACTGCTGGCCAATCCCGATCGAATTGATAGGTAGCATTATCTATTTGCGCTAAAACATCAAACTGCCCAGAACCATCGTCAAATGGAAAGCCTGATAATGGACCAGAAAATAACACCTGGGCATTTGTTACTTCACCTGATTTTATTGCGCCATTTAAATAACTAACTAACTCAGGGCTCATTAACGTTAAAGGAAAATAATGACCGGCAACACTGGCATCGGGGGCAAATGCTTCGGCATATAAATCTAAGCGAGGCGTCTTACCTAAACTTAATTTCATCTGTGCGCTTAAGGTCACTTCATTGTTATCAAACCACAGGTTATCACTACTAATATGCCAATCGCCTGAGCGCTTAGCTAAATCTAATTCAATGTTTAGCTGGTTATAGTCAATATTATTACTAAAACTAGCACCTGTAATTAAATGGCTGTTTTCACCAAAAATAGTGATCCGCCCATATTGCTGATTAACTAAACCATCAACCCTTAAAGATTGAGCGGCGGGTACGGCGTTTTTTTCTTGCCAGCTAATTTCATCGGCTTTAAACCATAGTTGCCATTGCTTTGCATCGGCAAACTCTAGATACGCGTTTTTTATTTCACCACTGGGTTGGCGAGCTAAAAAAGGAGTAAAATTAGTTAATTCTGCTAAATCATTTAATAGGGCTAAATCGAGTTGCTGTAGCCATATTTTATTTTTCTTGCCTAATAAAGCTTCAAATTCGAGGCTAGGCCACATTATTTCGTTGGTACTAAACGCTAAGCCAGTGCTTTTTAACCGCCAGCTATTTTGCTCAGGGTATAAATGAAATCCCCCTTCACTTAGGCTGACTTTTTGTGTTTGCTCATTGAGTTGCCAATTTACCGCACTCGGTAACCACTGTACTTTTACGTCACTTATTAAGCCTTGTTCTAACCTAAGCCATGCTTGTAAATTTAAATCACTATGCAGTTGCTGCTTTTGAGTATTTATATACTGGGCTAACCAATTTGACACATCAACCTGATTAGCCTGCACATACAGATCACCTACCATTTGCTCTAAGGTTTCACCTTTGAGCGCAATACGGGCATCAAAATTACCCACAGAAATACCCGGTAGCGCTAGACTACCACTGCCAAGATGCTGTTTATCTTGGTTTTGCCATACAATGTTTTCTAATAACAGTTTACGTTCTTTGTTATCTTCTAGTACAAAGCTGATGCTGGAGTTTTCTATTGCAAAGTGACCGGTTTCGCCTAAAAACAGTCCTTCTATTAATTCTTTTTGCTCAAATGAAACTTCATCTTGATCACCTGCAAATAAATTGGCGACATTAACCTTGGTATGAAAACCATTGATCACAAAGTAATTTGATTTAAACTGCAGCGACTTTAAACTTTCCCAAAGATTTAGCTCTAAACTGGTTTTAGCTATGGTTAAAGAGATAGGGGCTGTTTGGTTGTCTTTAAATGATAATTCTTCGAGTACTAAAGCGGGACCACTGCCTTGCCAACTTGCTGATATAGTACCTATAGATAAACTAATATCAAACCTATCATCAAGGTAGCTTTCTATATCCCCTTTATAATCGTTCGCGTAGGGTAAGGTGTATTTTAAAATAGAAACAATCACGGCCAGTAGTACTAAAATTACAGCACTTATTTGCCATAATTTTCGTACACAATAAAAACAGGCCGCTTTAAATTTCATTACATCATTACCACATCAAACTGCTCTTGGCTGTATAAACTTTCAGTTTGAATATTGACCTGCTTTCCAATAAATAGTTCTAATTCGGCGAGGTTATGATACTCATCATTTAATAGCGCTTCACAAACTGCAGGCGAAGCATACACTACAAACTTATCTGCATCGTAAGCGCGATTAACACGTACTATTTCACGAAGAATTTCATAGCAGACCGTTTCAACTGTTTTTTGTGAGCCACGCCCTGAACATGCTGGGCATACATCACACAGTACATGCTCTAGGCTTTCGCGGGTACGTTTGCGGGTCATTTCAACTAAGCCTAATGCCGACAAACCATTAATATTAGATTTGGCACGATCTTTATCGAGTGCAGATTCTAATGAGTGCATTACTCGGCGTTTATGCTCATCGCTTACCATATCAATAAAGTCGATAATAATAATACCGCCCAAATTGCGCAGCCTTAGTTGACGGGCAATAGCAGACGTTGCTTCTACGTTGGTATTAAAAATAGTTTCTTCAAGGTTACGGTGACCAACAAAAGCACCGGTATTAACATCGACAGTGGTCATCGCTTCAGTTTGATCTATGATCAAATAACCACCCGATTTTAAAGTAACTTTACGATGCAATGCTTTTTGAATTTCACTTTCTACATCAAATAAATCAAAAATGGGACGCTCACCTGGGTAATACTCAAGCACTTGTGATAACAAAGGCACAAACTCTTCAGTAAACAGCTTAAGCTCTTGGTAAGTAAGCTTAGAGTCAACACGAATGCGCTCCATATCTTCACCTACGTAATCACGTAACGTTCTAAAGGCAAGTGTAAGATCTTCATGCAAAATACTGGCTTTGCTTGTTTTTCTGCGTCTAGAGACAATTTTATCCCAGAGCTTTTTTAAAAAAGCTGCATCGTGTCTCAGCTCTGCTTCACTTGCGCCTTCAGCAGCTGTTCTGACAATAAAACTACCATTTTCATCGCCGTATTCGGCTACAATTTTTTTCAGCCTTGCACGCTCTTCTTCCGTTTCGATACGCTGACTCACCCCAACATGTGTCGCATCAGGCATAAACACTAAATACCGTGAAGGTATCGTGATATCAGTGGTTAAACGTGCCCCTTTGCTACCCAAAGGATCTTTAACCACTTGCACCATAATGTACTGACCTTGGCGAACAAGCTCACGAATATCTTGGACTTTTTTAATCGGCTCGTCGTCAACACCCTCAACGATAGAGGCACTATTAACGATATCTGAAGCGTGTAAAAAGGCAGCTTTCTCTAGGCCTATATCAACAAAAGCGGCTTGCATACCTGGTAACACGCGGCTTATTTTACCTAAGTAAATATTACCCACGATACCTAAGTTACCAATACGTTCTAGCTGAATTTCTTGTAATACACCGTTTTCGATTAGGGCAACGCGACTTTCACTTGGCGTGACATTGATCAGTAGTTCTGTACTCATGCTACCCTCTTAAGAATGTATTTAATAATTGTTCTGTCTCATATAAAGGTAAGCCGACAACGGCAAAATAGCTACCCGAAATATGCGTTACAAAGCGCCCACCTAACCCTTGGATACCGTAACCACCGGCTTTATCTTGAGGCTCGCCCGTTTGCCAATAAGCATGTATTTCTTCATCACTGAGCGTTTTAAAGGTGACATCTGTACTGACCACACAACTGAGTACTTTATCTGATGTAGCAAAAGCGATGGCTGTTAACACTTGGTGCGTGCTCCCTGATAAGCGCTTTAAGGTTTGAGTAAAATCGTCTTTATCTCGAGGCTTACATAATGATTGGTTATCCATCACCACCACAGTATCACTACCTAGCACTGGCCGGTCAGTATACCCTTGCTCTACGCCCATTTGCGCCTTTAAACGCGCTAAACGCTCTACATAGTCATACGGGCGCTCATTAGCAAGCTGACTTTCATCGGCATCAACACTAAACTGTGAAAATTCAATCCCCAATTGGGTTAGAAGCTCTTTACGACGGGGAGACGCGGAGGCTAAATATACTGCGCAAGTCATTATCTGATCCTAAAATGTCTACGGTATTTTCGAAGTAATAAAAATACCCATATCCAGCTCAACATGCCTGTTAATACAGGCCATAAGTAATGTGGGCTAAAATAAACGCCAAGTAAAAAGTGATTTAACCAAAACTGCATTAAGTGGTAAAGCGTTAAGAACAAGCCTATAAGTAGGCTTTGTTGCCACAATGAAAAATTGCGAATTTTTTGGAAGTTACTTGCAGTAATAAAAATACATACTGAATAAGTTAAGGAATTAACACCCAATGAGGAGCCTGTTGCTAAGTCAATTAATAACCCAACAACCCAGGCAGTCCCTATATTTAGTCTATGCGGTAAAGCTAAAGACCAGTACATAAGCACCAACAGCACCCAATCAGGACGAAATGGTTCAAGTGAAAAAGGTAACGGCATTAGCACCATTACTAATGCAAAGAAAATACTTAATGCGATTAAGAGCATATGACGGTTAATCATCACCCATCAACTCCTGCTGATTTAGCCATAATACCACTAGTAACCGAATTCGATCTAATTGAGCTATCGGCTCAGCAAATACTTGAGCAAAAGGTTGGCCTTCATCACGAGTTATTTCGGTGATCACCGCAACCGGATAACCTTCAGGAAAGGTACCACCTAGGCCAGAGGTCACCAGCACATCACCAATACGCACATCTAAGCTATGCGGCACATGTGATAGCTTTAACACGTTAATTTTACCGATACCTTCAACCACTGTGCGCACATCGTTTCGTAATATACGCACCGGTGTTGCATGGGTAGTATCTGTAATTAACAGCACCCGCGAGGTTGTTGAACCAACTTTAGTCAACTGCCCGACTAACCCCATATCATCAATCACCGCTTGGCTTTCGCTTAAACCATCGGTGGTTCCCCGATTTATCACCACTTGGTGACTATAAGGATTTGAATGAACAGAAAGTACTTGAGCAATAATTTTACGATTGGTGTGCTTAGAGGAAGAGCCAAGTAATGCACGAAGTTTTTGATTCTCTTTTGCTAAAAACTCATATTGCTGGATTTGCTCACTTTGCAATACTTGCTTCTTTTTGAGTGCTTCGTTTTCGGTTAGTAACTGCTCACGGGTATGCAAACTTTTGGCGCTAAAGCTAAATACTTCGTAAGGTAGGTTAGCAACATAAATAAGTGGACTGACCAATGTATTCAAACTAGTACGAATGTTCTGTCCACCTTGCGTGTACTTGTCTCCAAGGATCAATACGATACTCAAAAGCACTGCGACAAAAAGTCGCAGTTGCAAAGAAACCGTTTTTTCAAACATTGATTTCATTAATCGTAACTAAAAACGTCACCACCGTGCACATCAATCATTTCAAGGGCCTTGCCGCCGCCACGTGCAACACACGTAAGTGGATCATCAGCAACAACCACTGGAATGCCCGTTTCTTCCATTAGCAGGCGATCTAAATCCTTAAGTAATGCGCCGCCGCCAGTTAACACCATACCATGCGCTGAAATATCAGATGCCAGCTCAGGTGGAGACTGCTCAAGCGCCACCATGACAGCGCTTACAATCCCCATTAGTGGTTCTTGTAATGCTTCTAAGATTTCATGCGAGTTAAGCGTAAACGAACGAGGTACGCCTTCTGCAAGGTTACGACCACGCACTTCTATCTCTACTGGCTCGTCTGTTTTAAATGCCGATCCAATTTGGTGTTTAATATTCTCAGCGGTGGCTTCACCGATTAAGCTACCAAAGTTACGACGCACATAATTAATAATGGCTTCATCGAACTTATCACCACCAATGCGTACTGAAGATGAATACACAACACCATTAAGTGAAATAATAGCGACTTCTGTTGTACCGCCACCAATATCAACCACCATAGAACCCGTTGCTTCAGACACCGGTAAACCGGCACCAATTGCAGCTGCCATTGGCTCTTCGATTAAGTAGACTTCGCGAGCACCTGCACCCATTGCTGATTCACGAATTGCACGCTTTTCAACTTGAGTAGCTCCACAAGGAACACAAATAAGCACGCGTGGGCTTGGGCGCATAAAATTATTATTGTGCACTTGTTTGATGAAGTGCTGTAACATTTTTTCAGTAACATAAAAATCAGCAATCACACCGTCTTTCATTGGACGTATAGCTTTAATATTACCAGGCGTACGGCCCAACATTTGCTTAGCTTCTGCACCTACAGATGCAACACTTTTAGGTCCACCAGCACGCTCTTGACGAATAGCAACAACTGAAGGTTCGTTTAATACAATACCTTCTTCTTTTACATAAATTAGTGTGTTGGCTGTACCTAAATCGATCGATAGATCGTTTGAAAAAATACCACGGAGTTTTTTAAACATGAGGCTGGATGACCTTTGAAATTCGTTCTTGTTGTAGTTGCGCTTACTTTAACATTCTCAACACAATGAGCAATGTAAAGCGCAGCCGTTTTTGTAATCATTAAAAAGAGGAAGCGTCGCTTCCCCATTAAATATTATCGTTCGCTCATTAAGCGAAAGCCAATATAATTAGCTCTAAAATCTGGCGCTAAAATTAACGCGTTGATGCACGAGCAAGGCTTGGGGCAAAATTCCATGCACCTTCGCGAACAACGGCATCTTTTTATTCCCTGTACTACTAGTCCATTCCCATACATTGCCTACAGTATCGCATAAGCCAAATGCATTTGCAGAAAAAGACCCTACCGGAGCCGTGCGTTTATTAGACCACTCGCTACCACACCAACCACAGTTAGCTAGATTTTTACCAATTTCGTTATCCCATGGGTACTCTGTCTCAGTGCCTGCACGCACCGCATATTCCCACTCAACCTCAGTAGGTAAACGATACGTTTGCGCTGCTATATCAAAAAACCATTAAGCGTAAACAATAGCATCATTTTTTTGTCAAACACACAGCAGGAAACTCATTAGTTTGCTCAAATCCTGGAGCTCGCCAATTTAAGCTTTCTTCCCAAACCGGTTCGCCGTTGAGGTAATATGCGCAACCTTTGCCTTTTTCAGCTTCGGTTTTATATTGCGTTTCGTTTACAAACGCTTCAAATGCGCCAACAGTCACTTTTTTGCTCTGCGTAGCAAAAGATTCACTAATCGTTTTTTCAACCACGGGGCGTTCATATTCAAGCCCATTGCCGTTTATATCACCCATTTTAAATTTGCCAACGGGGATCATCACTGCTGATGGGTCCACCATAGGTAGGCGTGTATCAACTTCCACTCCTTTTGGGCAATCTGCTTGTATTATTTGCTCGCGCTTTATAAGGGATGTAACCCTCTTTGCGTATTTCTAATTTATACAAACCACGTGGTAAGTTCGTCACCAAACGAGTAGAACCGACTCAATATCATTAATAAATACTGCATCGCCGTGTACATTAGAGCGTAAGGTTAACTGAACTAATTTATCTTTCTTGTTCTCAGCGACCACTTTAGGCTTTTTATTAACTGTTTTAGCGACAACGGCAGCAGCTTTATTATCCCCATTATCGCTGAATGTTAACTGACTATCAGAGAAAGTAGTACTATAAGCTGGCTGATAAGTATTTGCCAGCGGGGTACCATACTCTAAACAAAAACTATTATTCACACTAAGTAAGTGACATAAACGACTGCTGTTTACATCTTCGCGCTTAGTAACGCTTAAATTGGCGTTGTAATCACCTTGCCCGCTAAATGCGCTCTTAATCACGTGACTACTTAAAATTTGTGCTTGTGCCCCAGCCATGTCTCGCTTAGGTTCAACAAGACGTTTTTCTGTATAATTTTCAAATATTTTATCTAAAAAACGTTTAGTTGCCTTTTTCAGTCCTATTTGCTGACCGCTCTGCTCACTTGCCGCCAGTGTTTCAGTGCGCTTACAGTTAATGGTATGGTCAACTTCAAGCGTACCCTCTCGGGTAAATTCATTGCGTAATCGCTCTACACGCGCCGTAATATATTGCACTTTTAAGCTTTCAATCGTGTTTTGAAGTGCATGTTTATCAGCGCGAACTTGCTCAATATCTTTTAGATGGATGCAATTGCCGCCAATTGCATAAAAATATCATTTTTATTTTGTTTTTGATCAACAACGGCTTTTTGATAACGCGATTGTGCAGAGGTAATGTATAGCGACGGATTATCAATGAAACGTCGATACATATCATTCATCGCATCCAACGCTTGGTTTTTTCTTTATCAAGCTGTGTGGAACGCGTTCTCAGCAATTCAAGTTGTGTTTGAAGTTGATTCTCTTCTTTTAAATATTTATCGAGCATCGTCGTTGAACGAGTGTATTCTGTTTGTTTCGCATTAATCTCTGATTCAATTCTGTTTACAGTAGTTGTATCTTGTGCAAATACTGTGCTTGCAAAAAAGCTAGCATAAATTAACAGAGATAAAGGGGCGATTCGCATATATTTCAGTCCCAAAAAAGCGGCAGTTATTTGGTTATTATTATTTTTTATAATAAAACCTTATGCTATGTACTTGAAGCACAAAACACAAGCTTTGTTCATTTATTATCTCAGTTTACAACTATTATCCCGTTTCATGCCAGTAAATAACCGTTTCATTTGT
The DNA here is from genome assembly GCF_000576475.1 of Pseudoalteromonas sp. SCSIO_11900. Classification (NCBI taxonomy): domain Bacteria; kingdom Pseudomonadati; phylum Pseudomonadota; class Gammaproteobacteria; order Alteromonadales; family Pseudoalteromonadaceae; genus Pseudoalteromonas; species Pseudoalteromonas sp. SCSIO_11900. The sequence goes on along the minus strand of NZ_KK070023.1, from coordinate 1,234,724 downwards.
ACTAAATAGCTAATTTATTTAACAACACCGAGATTTATCTGCGTTTTACGCTATATAAGATGCCAATTTAGCCGCGTATTCATATTTTTTAGTTTGCTTAAGTAATAAAAACTGAGTCAAAATAACGCTATTACACAGCACATTCATAATGTAACTAATGAAAAAGAGTGATAATGCCAATACCATTCAGTATTAATGAACATAGCTATTTACAAACAATTACCAGTGAATTACTAACAGACAAAAAAATAACTTTAACTATTAAGCGCGATGATTTATTGCATCCACTTATCAGTGGTAATAAATGGCGAAAGCTCAAATACAATTTAGTTCGTATGCAACAACTGGGTAAATCTGAATTACTTACATTTGGTGGGGCCTTTTCAAATCACATTCATGCGTGCGCCGCTGCTGGTAAAGAGTTTAACTTAACAACCCACGCAATTGTGCGCGGCCCACAGCTTGATCTAAATAATCCTACTCTAAAATTTGCACAGCAATGTGGTATGCAGTTACATGCCGTCAATCGTATAGAGTACAAACAACGACATGATGAAGCCTATTTAGCCGCATTACAGGCACGCTTTCCAAACGCATACATTCTACCTGAAGGAGGCACTAACGAGTTTGCTATAGAGGGATGTAAAGAGCTTGCCCAGAGTTTACCTGAGCACGACTACTTAATCTGTCCAACTGGCAGTGGCGGCACCTTGGCTGGATTGATAGAGGGCAGCTCAAATAAAATCAACCTACTAGGGATTGCTGTTTTAAAGCAAGCCGACTACCTGCGGGACGAAATACGTGCTCTTAGCCCTAAAGCAAAATCACAAAATAACTGGCAACTACTTACGCAATTTCACGGTGGTGGATATGGTCGTTTTACAGCTGAGTTATGGCAGTTTTGCCAACACATGCAGCAGCAACATCAATTACCCTTGGAGCCTATTTACAGCGGTAAAATGATGTACGCACTTTGGCAGCTCATCAATAATGATTACTTTGCCCCTAACAGCAAAATTATTGCAATACATACTGGTGGGTTGCAAGGTTTAGAAGGGCTAAAATATCGCAAATTAGTGTAGAGTATATTTAACTTGTTAATTGCTTAGCATTAGTGAAATGCGACTTGAGTATAATTGGGGAGCAATTTAGAAAAATATCCTCCTTGCGCGCCGCTAATGCCTATTACTTTTAAAAGTTGTAGCTCCTGAGGCGTCTCCACATCAAGTGCAAATACTGATAAGCTCAATAATCTACCCATATGCACAATCCCCTTAACGTATTTTTGTTGTGAATTACTGCGCTCTATCCCATGGACAAGTTCAGAAGCTAAGTTAAGCCCTGATATTTGTTTATTAAGCGTAAACTTAAAGATATTTTTACTGCTTCTCACATCATCAATTACAATATTGCAGTTTAGTGCCGCTATTGCTGCAAAAGCGCCTTGCAAACGTAATTGATTATTTAAGAATTCTGATTCATTTATAGAAAATTGCAGTGTATGTTGGTTTTTTAAGTCATTGATATAAGCAGTTAACCAGCTCCAAAACTCGTTATTAAACCAGTTTTTAGGATGTAACTTAATGCTAATAACTGACGATGATTTATCTATAAGCAATAGTTTTTTTACTTGCATAACTACCGCTTGATCGTGCAATAGCGCCTCACCTTCGTTATAAAATTGACTGATACTTTCTTGATTAAGTAATTGTTTATTTCCCCTGTCATTACTTTTAATTGATACGTAATGCTTAATAATAGCGCCGCTATCGAGCTCGTATACTGGTTGAAATAAAATAGCCAATTTTTGCTTTTTAATTCGTTGTGGTATTGAGTGTCTATCGAGCTTTTGGACATGACCATAATTTAACCCTAATTGGTGATAATGCTTAACTCGATTTTGCTGTGAAAGAGTAAGCGCCGACTTTGCCAACTGATACACCATAACCTGATCAGCCTCTGAATAATAAGTACATAAACCTACTTTTACATGCCTCTGTGCAGTTCTTGGCGCCAATACATGAGCGGCACTTACAATGCATTGATGTAAATATTTAGCGCAATTGAGTTTATCAATTGCATCAATCCCTTTGAGAGTAAAAGCGAAATTGCCTGCAGTTAATAACTTAACGGATATTTCAGTCGTATTAATAAAGTCTTTTGCCAATAAGACTTTAAAGGTCGCTTGTAAGTCAGTGTTTGCATCAAAATGACATTCACACTGAATAAGTGCAAATACATTATATTTAATTGCTTCCTGCACATTAGTTGTCGCTATTGGAGCGAGCTGTAAAGAACTCACTTTGGGTGCATAACGCACTTTCTTATTATTAAAGTGCTGCTGACGTTTAGAGGCTATTGTGCTGTTTTTTATTGTTTTAGGCTTTTTAAAACGTCGAATACAAAGCATAGCGAGCAAAAAAAACGCGTTTATTATTAAAAACAAATAGCTATAGCTATACCAAACTGGCCATGAGTAGAGCAAAATTCCTTTTGAGTTAGCGCTAAAATAATGTTTTTGTTTTTCTATATAAATAGAGTTTTTATTAGGGGCGAGCGTAAAAGGCGTATTTGCAATAAGTTGATTTTCATTGGCCAATGGCTGTTGCAATTGCTTCGCTAGCTTTAAACCAACTTGCTCGTTTTGATGCTGTAAAACCAAACTTAAACCGCTATTAATAATCACTAGCAAGGCGATACACAGAGCATAAAACAAAGCATTTGAATAATTGGTAAAGTGAAATTTACTGGCTTTCATAACCCACCGGCACATCAAATAAGTTATTAAAGTGTTGTCTACTATTTGCAATTGTACAAGCCAACAATAAAAGTTTAGCAGAGGTTTAAAAGTTAGTACTTAATGTTATAAACATTATATTTAGCCTTTAATTAGTTAACTAAACAGCTGTCATTATTTATATATTAGTTTGAACAAAGGAGGGCTTGGCTTAAAAAATAAAAACACCAGTATCACAGTGCTTTTTACACATTCATATGTTTACTTTAGGAAGTATTTATTCAGATTTAAAAACTGTAGAAATGGAATACGGTCATTTTTTTAATAATAAAAGCCGCTTAATAGCGGCTTTTAAGATTATTTTTCAACATTTGACGTTTTGTCTTTGTCTAGAACGGGATATCGTCATCAAAGTCGATTGTTGGTTCCATAGGGTTTGATGCGCCACCTTGCGGTGCATTTTGTGGCTTAGGTGCAAACCCGCCTTGCTGTTGTGGTGCACTATTTTGTTGTGGTGCAAAACCACCTTGCTGCTGTGGCTGGTATTGGTTGTTTTGCTGCTGAGCAGGTGCAGATTGCTGCTGTGGAGCATAACTGCCTTGCTGGTTATTTTGGCCTTGGTTATTTTGACCATAACCACCGCTTTGTTGCCCGCCTTGGTTTCCTTGATAGCCACTACTTTGTTGACCACCTTGGTTACCTTGATAACCACCACCTTGTTGGTCGCCACCGCGTGCACCTAGCATTTGCATTTGACCCGTAAAGCCATCAACAACGATTTCTGTAGTGTATTTTTCTTGGCCTTGTTGATCAGTCCATTTACGGGTTTGAAGTTTTCCTTCTACGTAAATTTGTGATCCCTTGCGGCAGTATTCACCCACAATTTCAGCTAACTTGCCAAAAAATACCACACGGTGCCACTCAGTTTTATCAACCATTTGGCCAGTGTTTTTATCTTTATAGCTATCTGAAGTTGCTAAGGTAATATTTGCTACACCATTACCATTAGGCATGTAACGAACTTCAGGATCTTGCCCTAAATTACCAACCAAAATTACTTTGTTCACACCGCGTGCCATGGAACCATCTCCTATAAACGTTAGATTAAACCAGCCACTCTTCGGGCTTGGTCTAGGTCAAATTCTTTATCATTAATCTTTAAGTAGCTGCGGCTTTCGTCGCGAACTACGGTTGCTTCTATTACGCCGGGTAAAGCAACTAACTGAGAAGCCAGTGTTTGTGCCTGCTCTTCAGAATCTAATTGGGTCATTAAACTAATAACTTTGCTTTTCGGTGGGACTTGCATTTTCCACGCAATAATAAGCCATATTACCCCAACAAGTGCCGCCGCCGCAAACACAGCTTGCGTACTAGTTGTTTGTGCTACATACCCGCCAAGCATGCCGCCTAAAAAAGCGCCTAAAAACTGGCTCGATGAATACCCCCCCATGGCTGAGCCTTTTTGGCTTGCTGGAGCAATACGCGACACAAGAGCCGGCATAGTGGCTTCTAAAAAGTTAAACGCAACAAAATATAACAGCATACAAACTGCAATACCAACAACGCTGTTTGCCCACATAGACATACTTAACATGCTAACTATTAAAACCATAACAGAACCAATAAAGGCTTGTTTTTCTTTCTCTTTTTTAATTGCCACTATCATTACTGGCACCATTAAAAAAAACGCCAAAAATAAAACCGGAATATAAAGCTGCCAATGGTTTTCGGCCACTAAGCCATCTTTAATTAATTGGCTTGGTAATACTACAAAAATAGTCGTTAATGTTAGATGCAGCAATAATACGCCTACATTTAAACGTGCCAGCTGTGGGTGTTTAATCAATTTTTTGATGTCACTAAAACTGGCAAGCGTATCGCCTTTAGGGGCTTTATTTATTGCACTGGGAACGAGCATAGTGACTATAAAAATACCACACACAGCCAAAATAGCCGTTAGCCAAAATACGCCTGCAATGCCCCATGAAGCTGCCACTATCGGCCCTAATAACATCGCAAACGCAAAGCTCATGCCGATGCTCATGCCGATCACCGCCATCACTTTGGGGCGCTGTTCATCACGGCTTAAATCTGATGCAAACGCTAATAATGCGCTGGCGATAGCTCCCATGCCTTGTAACGCACGCCCTACCGTCACCATTTGAATAGACTCTGCCAAAGCGGCAATTACCGAACCTAAAGCAAACACCGCCAAACCACCGACTATGACTTTTTTACGACCTATTTTATCGGAAAGTCTCCCCATTGGGATTTGTAATACGGCCTGAGTTAAACCATACGCACCAATTGCAAAACCAATCCAGATAGGTGAAAAGCCTTCAAGCTCTTGACCATAAATAGCTAAAACAGGCATCAGCATAAACAAGCCGAGCATTCTAAATGCAAACACACTCGCTAACGATACGGCGGCGCGTTTTTCTCGTGAATTAAGTGAAGATGCGGTCATTATTTGCGTGATCTTACTGTGTTAAAAAATTAGGCAAGGATTCTATCACAAGCTTGGCAATAATTAATCGTCTATAACTAAGGATTTTTTCGATGATCAAGGATTAATATTGCAGCGTATTATGCGATACTGAACAAATAATTTTGGCAATAAACGAGATAGCATGGAAAACATTGAAGTCCGAGGCGCCCGCACGCACAATTTAAAAGACATCAGCCTAACCATCCCACGTGATAAACTAATTGTTATTACTGGCTTATCTGGTTCAGGTAAGTCATCACTTGCATTTGATACGCTGTATGCAGAAGGGCAACGCCGGTATGTTGAATCACTCTCTGCTTATGCAAGGCAGTTTTTGTCATTAATGGAAAAGCCCGATGTAGATCATATTGAAGGCCTTTCTCCTGCTATTTCCATAGAACAAAAATCAACCTCGCATAACCCACGTTCAACCGTGGGAACTATTACTGAAATCTACGATTATTTACGCTTGATGTTTGCACGCGTTGGCGAACCTCGCTGTCCGACTCATGATTTACCGCTCGCGGCGCAAACAATCAGCCAAATGGTCGATACCACACTGGCGCTGCCTGAAGGCACAAAGTTAATGCTCTTGGCGCCTGTTGTTAAAGACCGTAAAGGCGAACATGTAAAGCTATTAGAGCAGCTTGCAAGCCAAGGCTACATTCGCGCACGTATTGATGGCGAAGTGTGCGACCTATCTGATCCACCATCACTAGATCTACATAAAAAGCACACAATTGAAGTCGTGGTTGATCGCTTTAAAGTCAAAGACGGCCAGCAACAACGTCTCGCGGAATCATTCGAAACAGCACTTGAAATGTCAGGCGGCGTTGCCAACATTGCGTTTATGGACGATAGCAATGCTGAAGAAATGCTGTTTTCAGCAAATTTTGCCTGTCCAACCTGTGGCTATGCGATGACAGAGCTTGAACCGCGTTTATTTTCGTTCAACAATCCTGCAGGGGCTTGTCAAAGCTGTGATGGTTTAGGCGTAAGACAATACTTTGACCCTAATCGCGTGGTCCATAATCCTGAAATAAGCTTAGCTGGCGGTGCAATTAAAGGTTGGGATAAACGCAGCTTTTACTACTATCAAATGTTGCAAGCAGTTGCACAACATTACGAGTTTGATTTAGATGTTCCTTATCAAGAGCTTGCAAAAGAACATAAGAAAATTATTCTAGATGGCTCGGGTGATACTAAAATTGCATTTAATTACCGTAATGACCGCGGTGATTTAATTACACGTAATCATGTATTTGAAGGCGTGTTAAATAATATGAACCGCCGCTACCGCGAAACTGAATCAAACTCTGTGCGTGAAGAGCTAGCTAAGTATCAAACTAGTCAAGCGTGTCCTAGTTGTAAAGGTTCGCGCCTTCGCCAAGAAGCACGCAATGTATTTATTGGTCAAACTAACTTGCCAACCATTACGCATATGAGTATTGGTGAGGCGATGAGCTTTTTTGAAGGTTTGCATTTGACTGGGCAAAAAGGCCAAATCGCCGAGAAGATACTAAAAGAAATTCGCGACCGGTTATCGTTCTTAATAAATGTAGGTCTAAATTACTTATCACTTGAGCGCAGCGCCGACACACTTTCAGGCGGTGAGGCACAGCGTATTCGCTTAGCGAGTCAAATTGGTGCTGGGTTAGTGGGTGTTATGTATGTACTGGATGAACCTTCAATTGGTTTGCACCAACGTGATAACGACCGTTTATTGAAAACCTTAGTTCATTTACGTGATTTAGGTAACACCGTTATTGTTGTAGAACACGATGAAGACGCCATTCGTGCCGCTGATCATATTATTGATATTGGCCCAGGTGCTGGCGTACATGGCGGCCATGTTATTGCTCAAGGTACACGCGATGATATTTTAGCAAGCAAAGACTCGGTTACCGGCCAGTTTTTATCGGGCGTGCGTAAAATAGAAGTACCTAAAGAGCGCCATGCTACTAACGAGAAATGGTTAGAACTGTTTGGTGCTACTGGTAATAACTTAAAAAATGTTGATTTAAAAATACCTTTTGGCTTAATGACCTGTATTACCGGCGTATCTGGTTCGGGTAAATCTACACTCATTAACGATACCTTATTTAAACTCGCTCACACTGAGCTTAATGGTGCCACAACCGCAGAAGCGGCACCTTACAAATCAATTGCAGGCCTTGAGCACTTTGATAAAGTAATTGATATTGACCAAAGTCCTATTGGCCGCACACCGCGTTCAAACCCTGCCACTTATACTGGTATTTTCACTGGTATTCGTGAGCTATTTGCAGGTACTCAAGAAGCCCGTTCACGTGGTTACAAAGTAGGTCGCTTTAGTTTTAATGTTAAAGGTGGGCGTTGTGAGGCATGCCAAGGTGATGGCGTTATTAAAGTAGAAATGCACTTTTTACCAGACGTTTATGTACCGTGTGATGTGTGTAAGGGTAAACGTTATAATCGCGAAACCTTAGAAGTACAATATAAAGGCAAAAACATCAACCAAGTGCTCGACATGACCGTTGAAGATGCCCATGACTACTTTGATAAAATACCGGCTATTGCACGTAAACTTAAAACCCTGATGGATGTTGGACTTTCTTATATCCGTTTAGGCCAAGCAGCTACAACACTTTCTGGTGGTGAAGCACAGCGAATTAAGTTAGCACGTGAGCTTTCTAAGCGTGATACCGGTAAAACGCTATACATATTAGATGAGCCAACAACAGGCCTGCACTTTGCAGATATAGAGCAGTTATTAGTAGTACTGCATCGTCTGCGCGATCATGGCAATACCATTGTAGTGATTGAGCACAATTTAGATGTAATCAAAACAGCCGACTGGATCGTTGATTTAGGCCCTGAAGGTGGTGCTGGCGGCGGTGAAATACTGATTGCAGGTACACCTGAAGAGGTGGCTGAATGCCAGCGCTCTCATACTGGGCACTACTTAAAACCGTTATTAAATAAATAACGGTAATACGCTTTAGATAAGGAAAGTCGGTGTTAAGGTATTTAAAATTGCAAAATGGCGTGCTAATAAGCAGTTTAAGCAACAGCAAAAAAGCTGGCAACCACACCAAGTTAAACTGCTTAGCCATATAAAAAGCATATGGTTTAACCTTAACACCGCGCAAAAACTTTATCTGCTTGCGTTTATAACCCTAGCCATTTTTAAGTTAACGTGGCTATGTGCCACTATTACTATTATTGCGCTGATCATAGAATTTTGGCCTAAGTTTAATCAGCTCTGGAATTCACCCGCCGGTAAAGCACTTATTTTGGTATTTATGCCAGTATTACTAATCAAGCCATTTGGATCTGATCGCATAAAGTTTATTAGCCAAAGCTACTCACCACTTCTAACTGCATTAACCCGCTGTTTTTAGCGACGGTAGTGTTTGTAAGTCTGATTGCATTTATTGATGAAAAACCGCCTGAAAAAGTATTAAACGATATAGTAAATAGCTTTGAAAATAGCCAATCGCTCGCAAATAAATCCCCCGCTGAACAAGAGCAAGCCATAGAAAAGTTGAGTAAGCAAATAAAGAAAAAACTTCCCTCTTCAGACGATGACGGCGCTCAGACAAAAACATTTGGTATTCGCTTAGAAGGCGAAGATGAGAACACTCAAACGGTTAGGCAGTTTTTAGATACTAAAGGCTACTTTGAACATAGTAAGCGCTTAATTGCCATGTTTGCCTATAGTTATGAAGCAGACAGTTATTCACGCTGTAAGAAATCAACAGAGAGTAAGTGAATAGAGCTAAATGATTACGAAATTATTGAAATAACGCCTGATCAAAGCATGCCTTACGGTTATAAATTTATAGTTAGAGCCTGTGAGTCTGCCGGTATTTCTGCTACAAAACATTAAAATACAAAAAATGCCGCTAAATTAGCGGCATTTTTGTATCTGCAAATAAACGAGCCTATGGGCGTGTAATAAACCCAACCGCATCATAAACTGCTTTTAATGTAGTTTCTGCACGCGCGCCGGCTTTTTCAGCCCCTGCTCTCATGATGTCATTAAGAAGTGTTTGATCTTCACGAATTTCTTTAAAACGTGTTTGAATTGGCTCAATCATGCTGACAACAGCTGCTGCGGTGTCTTTTTTCAAATGGCCATACATTTTGTCTTCGTATTCAGGGACTAACTCTTCAATTGAGCGCTTAGTTGCCACACTTAGTAGTGTAAGTAAATTAGATACACCTGGCTTTTCTTTGCGATCAAAGTAAATACGCGCTTGCTCGTCAGAATCGGTAACTGCTTTTTTAAGCTTTTTCTCAATCTTTTTCGGCTCGTCTAACATCATAATAAAGCCATTTGGATTTTCATCTGACTTAGACATTTTCTTCAGTGGATCTTGCAGGCTCATTACTCGCGCACCAAATTCTGGAATATACGGTTCTGGCAGCGTAAAAATATCGCCGTAAACATTATTAAAGCGGGTTGCAATATCACGCGTTAGTTCAAGGTGCTGTTTTTGATCTTCACCTACAGGTACTTTGTCTGCTTGGTACAGTAAAATATCAGCCGCTTGCAAAGCTGGATAAGCAAATAACCCCACATTAATATTATTAGCATGCGTTGCCGACTTATCTTTAAACTGGGTCATGCGATTAAGCTCACCCATTTGCGCATAACAGTTTAATACCCAGCCAAGTTGCGCATGCTCAGGTACCTGAGATTGTACAAATAACGCCGCTTTTTCTGGGTTAATACCGCATGCCGTATATAACGCAACGCCATCGAGTACACGAGCACGCAATAATTCAGGGTCTTGGCGTACGGTAATTGCATGCAAGTCTGCAAGCATAAAGTAGCTATCATATTCTTCCTGTAGCTTAACCCACTGGTTAATAGCGCCAACATAGTTGCCTATTGTCATACCACCGGTTGGCTGCATGCCACTTAATACTACTGGTTTGCTCATGATTTTCCTTTATTTTTACTTAATTAAATATGCTTAACGCTGTGTTAGTGTCGGTATTATAGCTAAGAAGTTATCGCATAGGTACTGCGGATTATAATCCGCTAACTGCTCTCCCTGGTGATACCCATAAGTAAGCGCTATCACGTCAATGTTAGCGGCTTGCGCTGCGAGTATGTCACTCTTTGAATCACCAATCATAATCGCTTTATCAGGCGTTATATTTAATGCATCGCAAGCAAATAATAGCGGCTCAGGTGACGGTTTTTTTGCCATGTCATCACCGCAAACAATCACTTCAAAATGACTGCGAATTGCGAGCTTATCTAAAAGCATTTCAGTAAAGCGGCGTGCTTTATTAGTAATAAGTGCTTTAGGCATACCACTGAGAGCAGCAAGACCAGTTTCAACATGCTGATATAACACACTGTATTCACCGACCTGCTCACTGTAATGTTGATAAAACAGGTTGGTAGCTCGTTCGCTTAAAGCCTCATCGAGATGCTCACTAATTTGCATATCGCCGCAAAGAGCTCGTTTAACTAACACCTCAATGCCATTACCTACCCAGCTTTCAACTAATCGCTGACTGACAATTGGAAACGCTAAATCGCTAAGTGTTAAATTTAAAGCCATATACAAGTCGTACACGCTATCAACTAGGGTGCCGTCTAAGTCAAAAAACGCTGCTTCATATTTCATTATTTAACACTTTCTAATTGCTGACGCATCTCATCAATCACCGTTTTATAATCAGGCTGATTAAAAATAGCTGAGCCTGCAACAAACATATCGGCTCCCGCTTCAGCCGCCGCGGCTATGTTATCTACTTTAATACCACCATCTACTTCTAAACGAATATCACGTCCAGATTCAACAATGCGTTGTTTTGCCTCTCGCAGTTTCTCGAGTGTTTGTGGAATAAAACTTTGCCCACCAAACCCAGGATTTACTGACATTAATAAGATCACATCTACTTTATCCATTACGTGATCGAGGTAGCTTAAACTTGTTGCAGGGTTGAACACTAAGCCTGCTTGACAACCTTTATCTTTTATCAATTGCAAAGTACGGTCAATATGCTCGCTCGCCTCTGGATGGAAGGTAATAATTGATGCACCCGCCTCGGCAAATTGTGGAATTAAGCTATCTACCGGTTTTACCATTAAATGCACATCAATCGGGGCTTTAATCCCGTAGTCGCGAAGTGCTTTACATACCATTGGGCCAATCGTTAAGTTAGGTACGTAATGGTTATCCATTACATCAAAATGAACGACATCAGCACCAGCGGCTAACACTTTGTCGACATCTTCGCCTAATCGTGCAAAGTCTGCAGATAATATTGAGGGCGCTATTAAGTATTTTTGTTCACAGTTGAGCATCGCTAATCCGTTAATGAATAATTTATGCCGTTAATGTAACTTAATTAGCGAAGTTACCCAAGTAGCACCTTTAAAAATAGCGCCAAATAAGTAATGTTAAAGCCTTATTGCGGCTATTCATGAAAAAGAATAACCTGCTGAGGATGTAGGCTTTATAATTAAAAACAGAGTCAGTTTTTAAGCGGGTGCCACTCAGTATTTAAAACACAATACAAATAAACAATAACAAAAATAAAGTGTATTATTTAAGCAGTTTTTGTTATGCTGCGCGAAGAACTAAATTATTAGGTTTATATCATGCGTGCTTTTAAAATTGGATTATTAATCACGTCGGTAAGTGTTATTATTGGAGCAATATCGTTTTACTCAAATACTGAGCAAGATTTAAGCTCTGCCAACATTTGTCTTCATAAAGAGCAAACCAACGCTATTAATAATAGCGCAACCCGTTGCATTCAAATTGAAGAGGATTCGTCTTGGGCCTCTTGGTTAACAGGTGATAGCCGTAGCGCTCAGTTTCATTACTTAGACTTGCTAGAGTTGTTAACGGGTACTGATGACAAACACAAACCCTCTTCAATCAAGCCATTATTTTAATTAAATGCAGCACTTTTTTAGCGCGTTACAAAGCGTACTGGCTGCATTTTTTGGTGTTCAATCTGAAGATAAGCGCAAAACAGACTTTAAGTACCACTCTCCAATTACGCTGATAGCTATTGCCGTAGTACTGTTTGTATTATTTGTACTGGCTATTTATGCAACCGTGACTTCGGTGCTAAATACATAGCCATTAGCTCATCCACTTTATTTCGTGAACCGCCCTTTGGACTAATCGTACGTTTAACCTGAATTTTATCCAGTGATGCTTGACTGTAAATTTTGCGTGTCCACACGGTATCGTGGTTTGAAATAAGGACTGGCGTGTTATTCTCAAATGCCGCTTGCTCAGCCAAGTTAGCTAAATTAGCCTGATCATCTAAGTTAAATCCGCCTTTAGCGTAAGAGGTAAACGATGCGGTTTTACTTAATGGCACATAGGGCGGATCGCAGTATATCACCGCATTTTTAGGGACCAGTTTAAATACATCATCGTAGCCTAAGCAGGTAAATGTTGCTTTTTGTGCTTTGCTGGCAAAAAAGTACATTTCTTTTTCAGGAAAATAAGGCTTTTTATATTTACCAAAAGGCACATTAAAAATGCCCTTTAAGTTATAGCGACATAATCCGTTATAACCATGGCGGTTCATATATAAAAATAAAATAGCTCGCTCATACACATCGCTGCTTTGGTTAAACTGCACACGATAATCGTAATACGCATCTGGATGGTTATTTAAATCAACAAATAGTTTTTTTGCATCGCTAATAAACTCATCCGGCGAACGTTTAAGCTCTTTATATAAATTGATTAAATCAGCATTTATATCGTTAAGTACGTAGTGTTTAAAATTACTATTTAAAAACACTGAGCCCGCACCAACAAAAGGTTCAACCAAGGTATCTGCATGTTTACTTGCTTGATTTAGTCGCGCGTTAATATCTTCAACGAGGCTGTATTTTCCGCCTGCCCATTTAAGGAAGGCTCTACTCTTTTGCTGCATTGGCTCTTTACTTCAATTCGGTGTTGCGCGATTTTACACTAAAGTCACTGAGTTTACTGATCAACTCGTGCAATTTCTTGTTTTATTTTGCTAATTTTTTTATAGAAAGGTTTATTTTTTCTTACTCCAGCGGGGAGTGCTTGCAGTGCTTGTTTTGCCTCATTTAAGTTAGCAAAACTGCCTGTTGTTACCACCCACCACATTTTACCATTTCGCTTAGTTTGGTATGTATTGATAATACTTTCTAGCTTATGTTCAGCAATAAACTCATTGCTTACCTGCTGCTGAGTTACGGCTAATAGCTGAATAACAAAATTATCTTCAGGTTGTTCCAGGTACCAGTTACTAGGTATTTTTACCATTTGGCTTTGCTGCTTTACCACCTCAGGTACGCTAATGACTTCTTCAACCGGCGGCGGTGCTGGCTTTTCTTGTTCAGTTAAAGTCGATGGCTCAGTTAAACTTCCTACAATTGCTGGCACGTCATTGTGGGCACGCTCATCTGTAGTTGGCTCTTTAGTTATAGGCTGTGGTGAGGTAAACAGGGTTGGTGATTTAGCCGGTTGTTGTTTATTTTGAATAGCTTGCTCGGTTGTAATAGCGGTTGTGAGGACTTGCTCATCGCTTTGACTATTAGCATTTTTCCACCATTGGGTCATATCAGCTTTGTATACAACGCCAATAATCAATAACATAATTATGAGTAATAGTGTGAGCAACTGTAAGCGCCAAGATACTTTGTCTTTTACTATAATATCAGCAACTTGTTCGCTAGGCTGCCAGGCTAATAAAAGACTTGGGTTACCTTGGGCTTCAACTAAAAAGGTTTTAAATACAGGGTCTTCATCATAAGGTAGCGCCGTGAAGTACCATCCCATTAGCTGCTTACTTTCAACCAAGTTTAATGGCTCTAAATGAATATTAACTGCCTCTTTAAACGGCAATTTAGACTGCGATGCAATCATAATGTAAAGCACATTGGGCGCATTTTTTGATAACAGCTCGAGCTCTGCAATTAGCTCATCAGATAAGTGCCTGCCGCCATCGATAACCCATAAACACGCGCCGCATTGTTGTTGCTTCGCTAATTGATAATAATTTTGTGATAAGCTCAGGTTGTGATCAATTAAAGGGCCATTAAAGCTTTGCTCTAATAATTGAGTCATCAATTGCACATCAGTCATTTGAGCGCCAACTTGCACAAACGCTTTATTAAAATCGTTATATTTATCAGTGATGAAGGTTTCAAGCAAATAGCTTTTACCTAAACCAGAAGTGCCCAACAAAACAATTAGGTTTTGACCATATTCAAATTGCAATGCGATTCTATCCACCAAAGCCGCACGGCTCGGTAAAATTTGTGACTGCATTTATTGCTCGATCAATGCTCTGACTTGCTCATCAGACACATCATCAACTAATGCACATTGACCAAATTCGGTGGGTAAAATGAATCTGATAGTCCCTTTTTTATTCTTTTTATCTTTTCGCATATGCAGTAAAAAGTGCTCACTGGTCATATCGCTAGGTATCTCGATTGGTAAGCTATATTGTGCTATTAATGTAGCAATACGCTCTACATCTTCTCGTGTTAAATCTTGGCGAGTATAAGCAAGCTTTGCAGCAAGCACCATACCTGTCGCGACCGCTTCTCCATGTAACCAAACACCGTAACCCATTTGCGCTTCAATAGCATGCGCAAACGTGTGCCCTAAATTTAACAACGCACGAAGGCCCTGCTCTTTTTCATCTTGTGCAACAATAAGCGCTTTAATTTCACAGCATCTGAAGATGATGTGCTGTAAACACGCCTCGTCTAATTGTTGTAATTTAGCGATGTTATGCTCTAGATAAGCAAACAGTTCAGTATCGTAAATCAAGCCATACTTAATAACTTCAGCCATACCTGCAGCAAACTCGCGTGTTGGTAAGGTATGCAACGAACGTGTGTCAATAAATACAGCTTGGGGTTGATAAAAAGCCCCAATCATATTTTTACCTAGCGGGTGATTAACCGCTGTTTTACCGCCAACTGAAGAATCAACTTGAGATAATAAAGTGGTTGGTATTTGGATAAATGGGACGCCACGCTGATAACAAGCAGCAACAAATCCAGTTAAATCACCTACAACGCCACCACCTAATGCAATTAAGCAGGTGTCACGGCCGCAATTATTCTCAAGTAGGAATGCCGATATTTTTTCAAACCAAGTGAGTGATTTATATTGCTCACCATCTGGAATAATAAAATGCAGTGGGTTTAGCTGTGCTAATGAATCAAGCAACTGTTGAAGGTACAGCGGTGCAATCGTTTCATTAGTAATGATGATAGGCCGACAATCACCAATGTGATGGATTAGACGGCCTGTATCTTGAAGTGCAGATTGACCAATATAAATAGGATAACTTCGCTCGTCTAAATTAACAGTTAATTCAAGCATGCTGGGTTAGTCCTTTTTAATACTGGCTTTTAAAAATCCAATTTCTCGATGATTTGGTTAGCAACAACTTTCGCGCTCTGCTCATCAGTGCGTACAACAAAATCAGCTACTTCTTTATATAATGGTTCACGCTCTTCTGCTAAGCGCTCAAGTACATCACGAGGTGCTTCTTCTGTTTGCAGTAATGGGCGACGCTTGTCGCGTTGCGTACGTGCAACTTGCTTTTCAATCGGTGTCTCTAAGTATACAACAATACCGCGAGCCGAAAGCTTGTTTCGAACTTCTTTACTCATTACAGAACCACCACCGGTTGCAAGTACAATACCTTGCATTTCGGTTAAGTCACCAATAACAGATTCTTCACGAAGTCTAAAGCCTTCTTCACCTTCAAGATCGAATACCCAGGCAATATCTGCGCCCGTGCGACGTTCGATTTCTTGATCAGAATCAACAAATTCAAGGTGTAATTGGTCAGCGATGTGACGACCAATCGTGCTTTTGCCAGCCCCCATGGGGCCAACTAGAAATATATTACGTTTCTCAGCCATATCTTTTAGTACAAACGAACTCTAAAATTTGAAATAAAACCCCGCCTAACGACCTGGCCCCAAAATTAAGAAAGGGATTATCTCAGTAATCGGTCGGGTATTTCAAGTCAATTAGGATAAAAAGCCATATAACGAGCAATTAAACTAAATAATTACCCACTGGTTAACAAAAAAGCACCTTATTATAGGCAAGTTTATCTTCTAGGGTTAAAATTTATGCAATTAAGGTTACTACATTGTTGCTTCATGAAAGCTTTTGCATGGTAACTTTACAAGAGCCTGAATTACAAACAACATAAACGCAGCCTTAAATACATCCGCAGTACAGTACATGATCAAAATTATATACTGTCTTATTGTACATTTATAGGGAGTGTTCACACCACGATAACTAAATTACATACCCATACTATCTAGGCTGGTATTCAACCTAGATAGCTTAAATATTTAGTCTATTTGGATTTTAGGTGTAACAAAAATCAGCAGTTCGCGCTTTTCATTGAACTCGCTTGTGCTTTTAAATAGTCTTCCTACGTAAGGAAGGTCGCCCAATAAAGGTACTTTTTTGGTCGAATTAATAATTTGCTGTTGGAAAATACCACCCAACACTACCGTTTGTCCATTCTCAACGAGTACTTGAGTCTCAATTTGTTGCGTATCGATGGCAACCGCTGGGCCTGTACCTGTTTGAACCGTATCCCCTCGGGTATCTTGAGTAATGATTAAATTTAAAATAACTTTGTTATCGGGTGTGATATGAGGTGTCACTTCTAGGCTTAGTACCGCCTTTTTAAAACTTACAGTTGTTGCACCACTTGAAGCTGACTCCACATACGGGATCTCAGTACCTTGTTCAATACGCGCTTTTTGCTGATTAGCAGCAGTAATGCGTGGGCTTGCAATGATTTCACCTTTGTTTTCTTCTTCAAGGGCGGTTAATTCTAAATCAATTAATGTTCCGTTAGCCAATTTAGCAATGTGCATACCTATACTTGCCGATGGATTCGCCACTGGTAAATTAACGTTAAGTCGATCAGAAAGACTAGGAATATTACCATTAGAAATCGTTTCAGCTCCTTCTAATGTGCCAGAAACACCGTCTGAGCCTTGCTGATCACTAAACCCCCAACGTACGCCTAAATCTTCTTTAACGTTGTCACGTACGGTTACCATACGCGCTTCAATAACTACTTGTTTAACTGGTATATCTAAAGTTTCGACCATACGACGAACACTTTCAATACTTTTTGCAGTGTCTTTCATTAATAACGTATTGGTACGTTGATCAACAGACACGCTCCCTCTGGCTGTAATAATACTATTGGTATCTGTTTTTAATAAGTCGGCAAAGTCTTCTGCTTTTGCATAATTTAAGCGGATGTATTCACTGTAAAGTGGCTCTAAATCCTCAACTTGCTGTTTAGCTTTTAACTCTTTTGCTTCACGGGCAGCCAGCTCTTCAGATGGTGCAACCATTAAAATAGAACCGTCCATGCGTTTGTCTAAGCCTTTTATTCTAAGCACGACATCTAACGCCTGATCCCACGGAACCCCATCAAGGCGAAGAGTAATATTGCCTGTCACTGAGTCGCTTGTTACCAAGTTAAAATCATTGTAACCGGCAATAATCTGTAATACAGCACGAACAGAGATATCTTGAAAATTAAGCGTCATAGGACGACCCAAGTACTCTTTACCACCATCTAAGTAGGCATTTTGCGTTTCATCTTTCTCAACCGTTAAGGTAAAAATATTCTCAATTTGCTGATAGGTATAGGCAAATGCAGTGTTTGGTTCAATCACTAAACGTGTAAGGTTATCTTCTTTAAACGTTTCAATACTGCTCACCACAGTACCAAAATCAAGTACATCTAATTCATACAATAAATCATCTAAAATATCGGTATGATGAAACTCGGCAATGATTTTTCCACCGCTTTCATGCACCTCTACAGCTGCCTGAGTATCTTGTAGATAAACAAGTACTTTCGCTTCACCTTTTTCTCCACGTCGAAAATCAATTGCTTGAATACCGTTAATATAATTAGACGTGTAAGCAGGCTCATCTTCGCTGGTTGTTAAAATTTGCTCTGTAAGTGGGTTATCTGAAATTCTAATAGAAACTAAATTATTGTTTACTTCAGTCTCATAAATTTTTAATCGGTCCAAGTTAATGGTCACTTTTAAACCCGCACTGGTCATCATACTCGTGATGTTACTGATACCAGCTTGGTTGATAGCGATATTCGTCAACCCTTCATCTAATTCTACCCCATCAAATAGAAGCTCTATTCTTGCAGGGCTATTAAAAACTTGTACTGCTGGTTGCTGCTGCAACTCTTCATCAAAAACTAGCTGTAATTCGGTTTCACCTTTAAGCAATGGATTATATCGAACGTCATAGAGTAAAGGGGCTGCACTTACGGCTTTTGTCATTAGTAGTAAAAAAACAAACAATAAAGCAGATAAAATACGATGATGCGAACACTCACCTTTATGCATATAGGGTATACCTTTTTTCTTATTAATTTGCGCCATTGGTTGCCGCCTCTAACATTTCTAATTTGGTCAAACGTTCTTTCCAACAACCTGACCCATCCGGGATTAATTCTACTAATTCAATATAGTCACTATTAACACTGCTTACTTTTCCGTCATAGGTGCCTAAGTAGCTTCCTATTGTTACTCGGTGCAAGGTGTCATCAGCAGCTGTAATGAGCGCCCATGTTTTGCCGTTCGATCCTATTGTGCCCCTCATTGCTAAATTATCTAATGGGTACTTCTCCAGTGGCTGACGAACACGCTCTGGGTCTGGGTGAAGACAGTTTTTAACTTGTGTTAGCTTGTTTTGAATAATTTCTGGTTCTGGTGCTACAAAAGGGCTACGTAAGTCTTTGGCGTTATACTCAAAGTGCTCAAACTTAACTAGCTCAGGTATTTTTTCAATACGTGCCGTGGTATTTGCTTTAACCTGATCAATAAATTCTTTTTGCTCCGATGTATCCTCGTTACAGCCACTGAGCAGCAACATCGCGGTGGTTAAAAAGAGAAGCTGCTTCATCATCTCACCCCCTCTTCATAACGGTAAGTTTTTGCTACTACACTGAATGTTAGCTGCTTTTCGCCAGATGATAAAATAGAAAAGTCATGTAAACTGACAATTCTTGGTAGTTGAGCCACTTTCCCTACAAATTCGCCAAACTCATGATAAGTACCTACCACCTCAATTTTAATTGGCAACTCGGTATAAAACTCTTTTTCAACTTCTGGCAACCAACCAATTTTTAAAAATGTTAACCCGCTGGTTGTACCCACATAAGAAAGGTCGTCCAATAATCCTGGCGTCTCATTTGAAGTAGGTAGGCGTTTTAATAATTGAGAGAATTTATCTTCCATCTCAACCATTTGCTCACGATAAATATCAAGCTTACTGGCAACTGCATATTTAGTTCGGTAGGTTGTGCGTAACTCAATTTCCTTAGCAACGGCATTGTGGTAGCTGTCTATTTCATCCGACACTAATAAACTGTAGCTAAAAAACAACACCAAACAAGCTACAAAAGTTACGCATATTGCTTTTACAATAACGGGCCACTCACCGATGTTATCGAGCTCGATTTCATTCCAATCGATTTCTGTAAACGATTTAAAATCAAGGTTCATTACGTACCTCACCTATTTTGCCAAATGGTTTTACGTAAAACTCCATATTAAAATCGCTGAGTAAACGTGAAGATTGATCGCCGGCAACAATACCTTGCATAGTCGGGCGCTCTAATAAGTAAGAGCTTTGTACCTGTCTGAGCATAGTAGATAGACGATTATTAGACTCACTTTTGCCTAACACTTGAATTTGATTACCTTTGCGCTCCAGCTTGGTTAAATAAACCCCTGCAGGCACTATTTTTGCCACTTCATCCATTATTTGGGTGCCTAAATTACGGCTACTTTGTAACTCTTCAATTAAACGCATACGTTGTTGTAAGTTTTCTTTTTTCTTGTCTAAATCACGTATGTCGCGAATTTTATTGTCGAGCGTTGTAATTTCTGAACTAAGATAATTATTTTTTAACGTTTGCCCTTCTTTTAGAGCACCATAAAACATACTCAGCATATACATACCAGCAAAACAGACGATAACCACAGCCATAAGAAGTGTTATAAATTTCTTTTTAGACTGCTCACGCTGTAGCTCACGCCAAGGTAATAAATTTATATGTGGCATGATGAAAAGCTCCTCAACGCCAGGCCAGTCGCAATTGCAAATTGAGTGCGGTGGCGCTGTATTATATTACGATCAACTCTAGGGGATATTTCCATCTTATCAAATGGTTCAACAACAACTGTGTGTATTCCTAATTCTTCAATCAGCAATCTATCAATGCCTTTAATCATCGCTGAGCCGCCCGTCAATACAATATAGTCCAATTGTTCTTTACCTGTGGTAGTTAAAAACATTTGAACAGCACGACGAACCTGCTGGAGTAACGATGTTTGAAAAGGAGCTAACACTTCAAATGTATAGTTTGGAGGTAAATCACCGGTTGTTTTGCCAATTTCAGCTTCATCAAAGCCTTTGTTGTAGTAAGCAACGATACTATTTGTGTAATGGTCGCCACCAAATACTTGGTCACGGGTATAAATTGTCTCACCAGATTGCACTACACTCACCAAGGTGAGTACAGCACCAATATCAACCACTGCAACCGTTTTGTCATATGCATCTGATGGTAACTGTTGGTAGTAAACATCCATAGCGCGACTTAGTGCATAGCTTTCAACGTCCACTACTTTTGCGGTTAAATTCGCAGCACTTAACGCACCGACTCTGGCTTCAACGCTTTCGGTTCTAGCGGCAGAGAGCAGTACATTTATTTTGCTCGGGTCAGCACTATTTATAGAGAGCTTTTCAAAATCAAGACTCACTTCATCTAGTGGGTAAGGAATTAAGCTGTCGGCTTCAATTTCAATCTGCGACTCTAATTCAGCGTCGCTTAAGGAAACATCCATAAAAATAACTTTGGTAATCACGGTTTGCCCAGAGACGGCAACAGACGCGAATTTTAGCGACTTTGGTAGCTTTCGTTTTAACTTGATTATCACATTACCAATTGCTTCAATATCTTGAATATTACGCTCGCTCATGGCGCCTTTTGGCATAGGTTCAATTGCAAGTGCTTCTAGTCGAAGCCCAGTTTCTGTTTCACTTAAAAGTACGGCCTTGATAGAGTGCGATCCAATATCAATACCTACCATCATTGGTGATGGTTTTTTTATTAGTTGACTTAGCATGTTTGCAACTTTGCCTTTGCTTTAATAATAAACAAGTTATAATTTATATCTTAAAAAATATTATTCAATTTTTAATCAATATATACTAGCAGTCTCAACCAGTAATTGGGAGTCCGTTTAGGGAAATATCAGTGATTTTATTAAAAAGAACTTTACAATTTTTGATCCTTTGTGCATTACTTGCACTAATTACATTGCTCAGCCTTTATTACTACGTTAAATCCGATATTCCCAGCGTGCAAGTTTTAAAAAACGTGCAATTACAAACGCCTATGCAAGTATTTACTAAAGATGGGCTTTTAATCAACCAATTTGGTGAAAAAAGACGGATCCCTGTAACTATAGATCAAATTCCCCAGCCTTTATTGCAGGCTTTTTTGGCAACTGAAGATAACCGCTTTTACGATCATATCGGTATTGATCCAATTGGTATTGTGCGCTCAGCACTAGTACTTATTTCTACTGGTGAGAAAAAGCAAGGTGCCAGTACTATTACCATGCAATTAGCTCGTAACTTCTTTTTAACACGAGAAAAAGCCTACATTCGTAAAGTAAAAGAAATATTTATTGCCATTCATATCGAAAACCTCCTCTCAAAAGATGAAATATTTGAGCTTTACCTAAATAAAATAGAATTAGGAAATCGTGCCTTTGGTATTGGTGCTGCGGCTCAAGTTTATTATGGTAAAGAACTAAAAGAGTTAACTCTTGCGCAAATGGCAATGATTGCTGGTTTACCAAAAGCTCCTTCAGCACTTAATCCTATTCGTAATCCAGAACGTGCTAAAGCAAGAAGAAATGTGGTGTTAGGAAGAATGCTTGAAGAGAAGTATATTTCAAGAGCGCAGTATAATGAAGCCACTAACCAACCAATTACCGCGTATTTTCATGGAGCTGAAATTGACTTATATGCGCCGTACATTTCAGAAATGGTACGAGCAGAAATGGTGTCACGCTACGGTATAGATAAAGCCTATAACTCAGGGTTTAAAGTGTACACTTCTGTTGAATCAGATGTTCAAAAAGCAGCACAAACAGCTCTAGTTAATAACCTACATGCCTACGATATGCGCCATGGCTTTAGAGGCCCTGAAGCCATATTGTGGGATCCGCAAACAGAGCCGCCATTAACGCAGTCGAAATTATTAAATACTTTAAAAGCTGTTAATGAATTTGGCCCTTTAAAAACGGCTGCGGTGTTAAGCGTGAGCGATAAAAGCGCTGAAGTTATACTTAAAAGCGGCGAGCGCACAACTCTTACTTGGGATAACCTAAAATGGGCACGTAAGTTTATTACACGCTACCGCCAAAGCTTTGCGCCTGAAACAGCAAGCGATATATTAACCCCAGGCATGCAAATATGGCTGCGCAAAAATGACGATAATAGCTACATTTTAAGTCAAATACCTGAAGCGGCGAGCGCCATTGTTTCTTTAGACCCACAAGACGGGCGCATAAAAGCCATTGTTGGTGGATATAGTTTTGAACAAAGCCAATACAACCGAGCTGTACAAGCTAAACGCCAAGTAGGCTCAAATATTAAGCCGTTTATATATTCAGCTGCGCTTGAAAAAGGCTACACACTAGCGTCAATTTTAAATGATGCTCCTATAAATCAATGGGATAAGAGCCAAGGCGTTGCATGGCGACCAAAAAACAGCCCAGCTATTTATAATGGTCCAATTCGCATTCGTCGTGCTTTAGCCCAATCTAAGAATGTAATTTCCGTACGCTTATTAAGGGGCGTTGGACTGCAAAGAACAGCCGATCATTTATTAAAATTTGGTTTTGACGATAAAGATATAAATCGTAGTGAGTCACTGGCATTAGGCAGTGCATCCATTACGCCGCTTGAATTAGCTCGTGGGATGAGTGCTTTTGCTAATGGCGGTCACCTAATTGAGCCGTACTTTATTTCACAAATCCAAGATGCAATGGGTAATACGTTATTTAAAACCAATCCCACCATTATTTGTGATGATGAAACGACAACACCTAGCTCGCCAATGCTAGGTGAGCACGTAGCACCAAATTGTGCGCCGCAGATCATCTCTAAACAAAATGCATTTTTAATTGCCAGCGCAATGAATAGTGCTATTTGGGGTGGCGGTAGCTGGTCACATAAAACCGGTTGGAGTGGAACAGGCTGGCGTGCACAAGCGCTAAAACGTCGCGATCTTTCTGGTAAAACAGGCACGACTAATGATTCTGTAGATACTTGGTTTAGTGGCTTTAACCGCGATGTGATGACATCAGTTTGGGTTGGCTTTGATAACCCAGGTAATACACTGGGACGCTCAACCTACAATAACAACTTAGGAAGTGGTCAAATATCAGGTGCTGAGTCAGGCGCAAAAACAGCTCAGCCTGCATGGGTTGATTTTATGCGCGCTGCACTGGATGGTAAACCTGCTGCGCCAATCGAACCACCTGAAGGCTTAGTTTCTATTCGTATTGATTTAGAAACCGGGTTATTAAGTCATAAAAACGATTACACCAGCCGTTTTGAATACTTTGAAAAAGGCACCGCTCCTACCAAGTATGTGTTATCACAACCAAATGATATATTTGAAGAAAACACTAAAACTGAAGAAGAGCTATTTTAAATATAGTGAACAATGAAAAGGCCGCTAATTAGCGGCCTTTTTGATGGTCTAACTAATATTTTGTACCAGCCAGTATAAGTCAGAGTGAACGCCAGCAGCAGTCACTTCTTTACCCGCACCGGGGCCTTGTATCACTAATGCGTTTTGGTTATACCACTGGGTATTAATCACAAAAATATTATCGCCAGGGGTCAAATTCGCAACCGCTTCGCTTTTTGGTACATAGGCAATCCCTACCTTAGCGTTTAGCGTGTTGTTTTCAAACTCTAATAACCCGGTGTAGCACAGTGCAGCATTTTGTTGCTGAGCCGCTTGCGCATGCTGCTCAATAAACGCATCTAAACGAGCCTTGTTATCAATAAAGTCATTCCAGCTGCCAGCACTTAACTCATCGGGCATCAATGCGGATAAAGAAATGTCATCAAGTTCCAATTCAATACCTAATTCACGCGCTAAAATAAGCAACTTACGTTGCATATCTCGTCCAGATAAGTCTTCTCGAGGATCAGGCTCTGTGAACCCCAAAGCTTGTGCTTCTAGAACTAAATCTGAAAACGCTTTACTGCCATCATACATACTGCATAACCATGACAGCGTGCCTGAAAACACGCCTTCTATTCGCGTTATTTTATCGCCACTATTTTGTAAATCAGCCAAGGCAAAATTAATCGGTAGTCCGGCCCCTACACTTGCATTATAACGCCAATGTAAGCCACGTTGAGCAAGGCTTTCACGTAGTGTTTGATACCACGAAAGCGATGCGGTTCCCGCGTATTTATTAGCACTAATTAGATGGCAGTTTAATTCAACTAACTTACTATAAAGCTGACTAAAATATTCACTTGCGGTCATGTCGATCACTATTTTATGTTCATACTCAAGAGTATCTATGTATGACAATAAATCGGCTTGTTTATAGGAGCTTGCATGGTTTTCCCATTGAAGTTGCCAGCTTTCACAGTCTAACCCATTAGCATTCACCAGCATCTGCTCTGAGCGTAAAAGCGCTACTAACTTGACGTTAAAATCAGTTGATAAGCGTGCTAGTTGAGCAGGTAATTGGCGCATAAACTCAGCACCTACATTACCAAGTCCTGCAATAATTATAGCTATTTCTTGTGCTTTATTAATGAGCTTGTCATGTAACAGGCTCAGCACATCACTTTCAAGTACTTGATCGGTTAATAGTAACGTATATCCCTCACCGTAATGGGTAAACCGAGGCTGGATAGATTGTGTTTGTAATAAGGCTTCACTTTGCTTACCAAGCGGCGCTACCTCTTGATCAGGTGCAATAATCGCCACCCCATTTAAGTTTGACTCACTAATATTGGCGCGGCCAGCAAAATAATTAGCCACCTGATGTGTCGCTGACGCAGGGACTAGTAAGTAGATTTCGCCTTCGTGTTCAAAGTGATGCAAACTATGCTGAATAAGTTGGCTAACATGTGCTACTTCGCCTTCACTCAGATCATCAACAATGAGTAAATCCACATTATTTACTGTGGTTAAAAAGCGTTTTTGTTTACTCATTCCTAGTTTAACTATTTCGGTATGACTGCCTTGAGGATCGTAACTACTGCGAACAACTAATTCTATATCGGTATCTTTTAATGGCGATAATGTTTTAGCGTGTAATACTGGATTACCTAACCTCGCTAATAAATTAGCTTGATCACGGCACACTCGCGCATACTTAACCGCATTAGCAACCTTACGCGGATCAGTACTAAAAACACCTTGAGTGTCAGTCCAAATAGAGACTTTTTTAGCATTGCAATACCGCGCTAATAAAGTGGCACTGTAATCACTGCCATTTCGCCCTAAGGTCACTGTTTCACCATGTAAATCAGCCGCAATAAACCCCGTAACTACATTAATTTTACTCGTCTGTATGGCTTTTAAGCACTGCTGCTGATTATTAGCATGCTGCAGCTGTCCGGCATCTAACGTAAATAACTGCCTAGCGTCATGGGCACAAGCGCTAACGTTAAGTTGTTCTAAGTAAGCGCTTAGTAACCTTGCAGACCACAATTCACCATGGGCTAATAACGCAGCTTCAGCTAATGTCCCTTGCTTAGCCTGCTTGGTAATAATACTGAGCTCAGTTTCAAGTAAATCAAGCGCATGGTGCTTAGCGTTAGCTATTAATAATTGCTCAATTAGAGCTATTTGATGGTTACTCAATAGCAATACAATATCAGCAATAGCTTGAGTGTCTTGCTGTTGATAGCTTTGCCACAGTTTAACTAAGGTATCGGTGGTTTTACCGGCAGCCGATACCACCACACAATCCCCAGCGTGAGCGTGAGTTAAAATAATATTTGCGACACTTTTAAAGCGATCCGCTGAGCTTAAACTCGAACCACCAAATTTATGAACCTGATTTACCATATTAATACCGACTCGCATTTATGTTTCGTATTTTGAAGAATGGTATGCACTACCATAACGCCGGATGCGCCGCGTTTAACTTTGCTGAACCAAATGATTCACTAGCACCACTTTTTGCCGATAGGCCGGGATCGGCTTGCCCTGGGCGCACCAAATTAAATACCCTGTCTAAGTCAGCGAGTAAATCATTTACATCTTCAATACCCACCGAGATACGAATAAGCGTGTCGCCTACTCCGGCTTCTGCACGCGCGGTTGCGTCCATGCCGGCGTGGGTCATAGTCGCAGGGTGACAAATCAAACTTTCTACTCCACCTAATGATTCCGCTAAGCTAAATTCATTTAAGCGCGTTAAAAACGCTGCAGCATCGTTTATATCGCCTTTTATATCAAAACTAACCATAGCACCAAAGCCAAGCTGCTGCGCCTTAGCTAGCGCATGTTGAGAGTGTGATTCAAGACCTGGGTAGTAAACTTGGTCAACAAACTGAGAGCGTTCTAAATACTGTGCAATGGCGAGTGCATTTTCTTGGTGTTGCCTTAAACGCACGTTTAAAGTACGTAAGCCTCTGAGAGTTAAATAGCTATCAAATGGCGCGCCGGTGATGCCAATGTTATTTGCCCACCACGCTAACTCTTCACCTAACTCAGCAGTCGCTGCGATAACCGCGCCACCAACAACGTCTGAATGGCCATTGATATATTTTGTGGTTGAGTGCACCACAATATCAGCGCCAAACTTAATCGGGTTTTGTAATGCTGGCGATAAAAACGTGTTGTCGGCGGCAACCAGTGCACCACACTGTTTAGCTGTATCAGTTACTGCTTTAATATCTGTTAAGCGTAAAATAGGATTGCTAGGTGTTTCAATCCAAATCAGCTTAGGTTTAATAGCAAGGATGCGTGTCAAACTGTCGCTTTTGGTAAAATCGACCACTTCTAGTTTTAATAAGCCGCGCTTTTCTAGCGAAGTAAATAAGCGATAGCTGCCCCCATAACAGTCATGAGGGATCACTAACGTATCGTCACTATTAAGTAATTGTGTTGTTAGGTGAACGGCTGCCATGCCTGTTGCGGTAATAATGCCTTTAGCGCCACCTTCAAGCTCCGTGAGCGCCTCAGCCAAAATGTCACGATTAGGGTTACCACTACGGCCATAATCATATTGGCGCTTTGTATCAAAGTCAGCAAATGAGTAAGTTGTTGATAAATAAAGCGGTGGAACAACCGCACCATGCTGCTTGTCGGCTTCTATTCCACTACGAACAGCAATTGTTGCCTTATTTTTTTTACTCATTTTCGCTACCTTTACTGATTTGGATGTTTAGACGTCTAAAAGGTAGCGCATGCAATTTAAGATGTCAAAACATTTAAATGTCTAGATAGCTAAATAACTAGTATTTGACTATCTTTTTTAAACCGATAGAATTTCACGCATATTTACACGCTTTGATGCTGTGTGAGCAATTTATAATCTGAGGCAACGATACATCTTATGGCTAAATGGAATGGTGAATATATTCACCCATACGCAGAACACGGGAAAAAATCTGAACAAGTAAAGAAGATCACCGTTTCGATCCCGCTAAATGTATTAAAAGTATTAACTGATGAACGTACTCGTCGTCAAATAAACAACTTACGTCATGCAACAAATAGCGAGCTTTTATGCGAAGCGTTTTTGCATGCGTTTACCGGGCAACCGCTGCCTAATGATGATGATTTGCGTAAAGATAACGCAGAAAAAGTACCTGAAGAAGTGAAGAAAATAATGCAAGAAATGGGACTAGAAGTGCCTATTTTAAATGAAGACTAGAAGGGTCTTTATACAAAAAAACCTCAGCAAATGAAGTGACCCCATAAAGTTGGACTCATTTTTAAGCGGCTGCCAAGGCCTGATTTCGATACTGTATCGGACTCAGGCCTTTTAGTTTCAGCTTAATACGCTCGTTGTTGTAATAGTCGATATATTCTTTGATGTTTTCAATAAGCTCATTCACGTCTTTAAACGTTTCGTTGTGGTACATCTCACTCTTCAATATGCCGAAGAAGTTCTCAGCAACCGCATTATCTAAACAATTTCCTTTTCTAGACATACTTTGTTGCAACCCTTTTTCCTTGAGATGATTTTGATATTGTTTGTTTTGATATTGCCACCCTTGATCTGAGTGTACAACTGGCTTTTCATTTGGCTTCAACCTAGCAGTTGCTGTTTTAAGCATGTCAGTTACCAAAGGGAGTGCAACGGATTTTCTGACTTCGTAACTGATTACCTCTTGGTTGAATAGGTCAATCATAGGCGATAGATATACCTTCTCATTATTCACTTTAAACTCTGTCACATCCGTCACCCATTTTTGATTTGGCTTCTGCGCACTAAACTCACGGTTAAGCGTATTTTCTGCGATTTTACCCACTTCACCTTTATAGGATTTATAACGCTTAGGCCTTACTTTTGACTTGAGGCCTAACTCATTCATCAGCCGTTGAACGCGCTTATGATTAACAAGTACCCCCATTGTTCTCAGAGCACTCGTAATTCTGCGATAGCCATATCGTCCTTTATGCGCGTGATAGATATCACGTATTTTTACCAGTAAATCATTGCTTGCACAGGGTTGCTTACAAGTAGTGCGATGATAATAGTAAACACTCTTTGGCAGCCCTGTAGCCTTTAAAAGGTGTCGTAAGCTATGTTTTGCCTTGAACTCTTCGACGACTATCGTCTTGTCTTTGCTTTTTTCTTTCTGGCTTGAGCCAAGGCTTCTAACTTTTTTAGCACATCATTCTCTGCTCGTAAGTATGCTAATTCTTCTCGTAACTCCTCCTCAGTCATTTGCTCTACTGGTTTTGATGAAGAAGAATTATTAGTCATGACTGGCCTACCTTTTATTTGTGGTTTGAGACGTGATATACCATCACGAGCATAAAGCTTTTGCCATTGAAAAAGAATGCCAGGGGACGATAAATCGAAAAAAGCACTGGTATAACCGAGTGACCAACTGTTTGCTGTCATCGTTTTTAACACTTCTACCTTAAATGCTTGAGAATAAGGTTTGTGAACAGACCTGAAGCTTTCAGCGCCATGAATTCGATAAATAGCGGTCCAATATCGGACCTGCCTATCTGTAACATTAAATCTGTTGCTTACTGTCGAAGAGCTTTCAGACAAAGCGAGCTCTGCTATTTTGAGCTTAAAAGCTCGATGATGTTTGGACATAAAAAGACCCCCAGTAATTGGAATGTCCAACTATTGGGGGTCACTTCAAAATGCTGAGGTTTTTTTGCGGTAATTTACACTTAACAATTACGCCATGTAGTTTTCTGGCATATCAATTTGTGCAACACCAGAGTCTACCGCCGCCTGCGCAACCGCTTTAGCTATACGTGGTAACAAACGTGGATCCATTGGTTTTGGTATAATATATTTAGCACCAAACTCTAATTTGCCGATGCCTGCGGCAGTAAGCACTTCAGTCGGCACGGGCTCTTTAGCAATACTGCGAATTGCTTCCACAGCAGCAATTTTCATCTCGTCGTTTATTTCACTGGCACGTACATCTAACGCACCACGGAAAATAAACGGAAAACACAATACGTTATTAACTTGATTCGGATAATCAGAGCGACCTGTAGCCATAATTAAATCGTTACGTGCAGCGTGTGCTAATTGCGGATCGATTTCAGGATCGGGGTTTGAACAAGCAAATACCACGGGTCTATCAGCCATTAATTTTAAATCTTCAGGGGCTAATAAATTAGGGCCCGATACACCCACAAACACATCGGCATCTTCAATTACATCTTGTAAAGTACGTTTATCGGTATTGTTTGCAAATAATTGCTTATATTCATTCAAGTCATCACGACGCGTATGAATAACTCCTTTGCGATCTAACATATAAATATGTTCACGCAACGCGCCACACTTAATTAAAAGCTCCATACAGGCAACAGCTGCAGCGCCGGCACCTAAACATACAATAATTGCATCTTCAATTGCTTTGCCCTGTACTTCCAGCGCGTTTAGCATACCCGCAGCCGTTACAATAGCCGTACCATGCTGATCATCATGAAAAACAGGAATGCTACAACGCTCTATAAGCGCTTTTTCTATTTCAAAACACTCTGGCGCTTTAATATCTTCTAAATTAATTCCACCAAAGGTGTCGGCAATATTAGCCACCGTGTTAATAAAGTCTTCGGTAGTACGGTGCTTAACTTCAATATCTATAGAGTCTAACCCTGCAAAACGCTTA
This sequence comes from Pseudoalteromonas sp. SCSIO_11900, assembly GCF_000576475.1. Classification (NCBI taxonomy): domain Bacteria; kingdom Pseudomonadati; phylum Pseudomonadota; class Gammaproteobacteria; order Alteromonadales; family Pseudoalteromonadaceae; genus Pseudoalteromonas; species Pseudoalteromonas sp. SCSIO_11900. The sequence goes on along the minus strand of NZ_KK070023.1, from coordinate 1,204,045 downwards.
AATAGTAGCGCTTTACCTTCCATAACGGGTTTTGAAGCGAGTGGACCTAAATTACCTAAGCCTAAAATTGCGGTGCCGTTAGTAATAACCGCAACCATATTTCCTTTACCAGTATATTTGTAGGCATTTGCTGGATCAGCGGCAATTTCACGAACAGGTTCTGCGACACCAGGGCTGTATGCGAGCGCGAGGTCTTTAACCGTCTCAGCGGGCTTGGTCAGCTCAATACTGATTTTACCTGGAACGGGATGGGCATGGTAATGTAGTGCTTGTTCACGAAAATCTGACATAACGCGATTATATCCTGCAATTTAAGTTAAAGTGAGAGGTAGTTTTAATCTACGATACCTTTATTATTTTTAAATTCCAAGCAATATCAGGTCTATCCTGTTATATGCTAGAACTGTTAATTTTAAGTGATTTATCAGCAACTTCCCTAGATTATCCTGACATTTTTAAAATATAAATTCGTCATAAAAATGAAAAACACAGGTACTTTTTGCCCTTGTTCTATTTTTATAAAGCGTATTTTTTAGTCTTAAATTAAAATAGCGAAATACCGAATTTTATTTAACTTTAAACACAAATAACCTCACGTTACCTGCATTTGAGTACCATCTTTAAAGTTTAACAAATAAAAATATAGAGAATATTGGCTGTTTTGTCTGCAAATGTTTATGCATACTCAGAATAAGAACAGGAAATAGTTATGCAAAAAAAATAAATACAAAATTGCTAAGAAAGCAGATAGGAAAGTAAATTTTGACCACAAAAAAAGCACCCTAAGGTGCTTTTTTTACATAGAAACAAAAAATTATTTTTTGCTGCTAAGTGCACCGAAGCGCTTGTTGAAGCGATCAACACGGCCGCCAGTGTCTAAAATCTTTTGCTTACCAGTGTAAAACGGGTGACACGCAGAACATACGTCTAAGTGAATGTCTTTACACAGAGTAGAACGAGTTTCGAATTTGTTTCCGCATGAACAAGTTGCAGAAATTACTTCGTACTTAGGGTGAATACCTTCTTTCATAGGAACCTCTAGTTAAGGCCGCATCGCTCTCCAAACCCGAAGTCTGGCACCATACGTCGTTAAAACAAATTTATTGGTCGCGAATTTTATCCAACAACCCGCACGCACACAAGCTTTAATTACCCTTTTTGCTAAAAAGTCGGCAAACACCTATTCATTACTGATTTGTCGGTAGGCTTTTAATGCTATTTTTAGTACATTAAACCATTACGTTAATTGGTTGAGTTGTTATGCATTTTGCTGAAGTTGCAATAAAAGTCCCCTTGCCTCGCACCTTTGATTATAAAGTGGATGAGCAATTAGTACCGCTGACTCAATTACAGCCTGGTATGCGCGCGTTAGTCCCTTTTGGCAATCAACGTAAAGTAGCGGTTATTCTTAGCTTAAAAGCGGATACAGCAGTCCCCGAAGGCAAAATAAAATCTATTATTGAAGTTATTGACGACTCACCGGTGTTATCTGCGCAGCATTTAGAGCTACTGAAGTTTACAGCGCGTTATTATTGCTATCCACTCGGTGAAACTATTCATATTGCATTGCCCAGTGCACTGCGCCAAGGTGAGTGCCCTGATAAAACCAGTATAAACATGGTGACATTAAGCGAAAAGGGGGCACTTTTACCGTCTTTAAAAGCTAAAACACAGCTTAATTTGCTTAAGCAATTATCAGCATCCGGTAAATCATCATTAACCGAACTCAAAGCCCTCGGGTTTAATAAAAAAACCATTGATACCCTTTTAGATAAAAAGCTAATAATTCAAACCATTGAGCACGACAATCAATGGCAACATACCTCGCCAACGGTTGGCAGCAAACCTCGTTTGAATAAAGAGCAAGCCATTGCCTGCACTGCAATTAATCAAAGCACTGGGTTTAAGAGCTTTTTGCTAGAAGGTGTCACTGGCAGCGGAAAAACCGAAGTTTACCTACAATGCCTAGAAGAAGTATTAAAACGTGGCGAACAGGCGTTAGTGCTTGTTCCTGAAATAGGGCTAACGCCTCAAACGGTCAATCGTTTTAGACGTCGCTTTCCTGACACCCCTATTATGTTATGGCACTCGGCATTAACCGATAACGAACGTCTACAAACATGGCGCTTTTGTGAAAAAGGCAGTTGCGCCATTGTTATAGGCACCCGTTCGAGTATTTTTCTGCCATTTTTAAAGCTCGGGATGATTGTGGTTGATGAGGAGCATGATGCCTCATTTAAACAACAAGACACTTTACGCTATCATGCCCGTGATTTAGCTGCGTATCGTGCCTATCAGCATCAAATTCCACTTATTTTAGGTAGCGCCACGCCGGCATTAGAAACACTGCATAAAGCAATTAATAACAAATACCAGTTACTCACATTAAGTGAGCGCGCGCAAACCGCCACCGATAATCAGTTTAAGCTGCTCGACATGAAAGGTCAGCCTGATCGAGCCGGTATTGCGCATGCCAGTCTTGCAATAATGCGCCAGCACCTAAATAGAGGAAAGCAGGTGATGGTATTTTTAAATCGCCGTGGGTTTTCTCCTACCTTGATTTGTCATGAATGTGGTTGGTTGAGTGAATGTAGCCGATGCAGCACCAGTGCGACTTTCCATAAGGCAATAGGCCAAATGATTTGCCACCATTGTGGCGATCAATATCATGTACCGCATCAATGCCCTGACTGTGGTAGTACGCAAATATTTCCTAACGGCAAAGGCACCGAGCAAATAGAAGAGTTTTTAAGTAGTGAATTTGCAGACACCCCGATCAGCCGTATCGACCGTGACTCAACTCGGCGTAAAGGTAGCCTTGAAAAAGCACTGGATGAAATAAACCAAGGCGGCGCACGTATTTTAGTTGGTACGCAAATGCTGGCAAAAGGCCACCATTTTGCTGATGTTAGCCTAGTACTTATTTTAGATGTCGATAGTGGTTTGTATTCGTGTGACTTTAGGGCTACTGAGCATTTAGCACAATTAGTAACACAAGTTGCAGGACGCGCGGGACGTTCTGGCGAACCCGGTGAAGTATTATTACAAACGCACTTTCCTGAGCACCCCTTATTACAAGACTTAGTTAATAATGGCTATCAAGATTTTGCCCGCTTTGCACTCACTGAGCGAAGTGATGCACAGTTGCCACCTATTACAAGTATGGCAATTGTTCGCGCACAAGGGCATAACATAAAGCAAGTCGTCGACTTTCTAACGGATTTGGTTCCTGTCAATGGGGTATCTGGTATACAATTGCTCGGACCGATCCCCGCGCCTTTAGAAAAAATTGCGGGAATGTATCGTTTTCAATTACATATTCAAGCGCAAGAACGACGCATACTACATCAGTATCTCGCGCAAATGGTTGATTATCTCAGCACTAGCAAACTTGCACAAAAAGTTCGCTGGAGTTTAGACGTAGACCCTACAGACATGATTTAGGTAAGGCCACATATAACACCATGGCACAGCACGATTATATTAATAAAAAACCAAAAAATAGAAAAAACACTAAACAAGAGCCGGCAAAAAAACCCTTCCCGTTTTTGTTAATCATTATTGCCTTGTTACTAGTCGGTGGTTTTGCATACGGACTCTGGTTTGTTAAAAACAATGCCGATCCAGAGCTTGTTGAAAAGCAAGCAAATCCAACACCCGAAAAACAAGTAGAAATAGCTAAACCGCGGCCACCTAAATTTATTAAAGAAATTAAAGAGCATGAGATTCAGGTTGAAGTAAAAGAACTTGAACAAAAAGGTCCTTATGTCATGCAATGTGGTTCATTTAGAACCCATCAGCAAGCTGAAACCTTAAAAGCTAAAATAGCGTTTGCAGGATTAATTTCAGAAATCAAAAAAACCACAGGCAGCAATGGTATTTGGTACAAAGTGCGTTTAGGGCCTTATGAAACCAAGCGTCATGCAGAAAGTGACAAGAACAAACTTAAACGAATTAATATTGTCGGCTGCGGAATTTGGGGCTGGACTTGAATTTAAACCATTCACCCATATAACCTCTTCATAATCGTTTTTTACGCGCTGCCCCTTGCAGCGCGATGATGAGGAATAACATGACTACAATCGTAAGTGTACGCCGTGATGACAAAGTTGTTATTGGTGGTGACGGCCAAGTATCTCTTGGTAACACAGTAATGAAGGGCAATGCCCGAAAAGTTCGACGTCTTTATAATGGCAAAGTTATCGCTGGGTTTGCTGGCGGCACTGCTGATGCCTTTACTCTTTTCGAACGTTTTGAAAGCAAACTAGAAATGCACCAAGGTAACCTCACTAAAGCGGCTGTAGAAATGGCTAAAGATTGGCGTAGCGATCGTGCCCTGCGTAAACTTGAAGCTTTACTTGCTGTTGCTGATGAAACAGCTTCGCTAATTATTACCGGCAACGGTGACGTGGTGCAACCAGAAAACGACCTAATCGCAATTGGCAGCGGCGGTAACTTTGCGCAATCAGCTGCAACCGCCTTATTAGAAAATACCGACTTAAGTGCTCGTGAAATTGTAGAGAAAAGTCTAACAATTGCTGGCAACATCTGTGTATTTACGAATAACTTCCAAACTATCGAAGAATTGTAATAGGAACTCGCTATGTCTGATATGACCCCAAGAGAAATTGTTCATGAGCTAGACCAACATATTATTGGCCAAGCTAAAGCGAAAAAAGCGGTTGCTATTGCCCTTCGTAATCGCTGGCGCCGTATGCAGTTAAACGAAGACTTACGCGCAGAAGTAACGCCAAAAAACATCTTAATGATTGGCCCTACGGGTGTAGGTAAAACTGAGATTGCTCGTCGTTTAGCAAAGCTTGCCAACGCACCTTTTATTAAAGTTGAAGCCACTAAATTTACAGAAGTAGGTTATGTCGGCAAAGAAGTTGAAACTATCATCCGTGATTTAGTTGATGTTTCAATTAAAATGACACGAGAGCAACAAACTAAAAAGTTCAAACATCGCGCTGAAGAAGCGGCTGAAGAACGTATTTTAGATGTATTACTGCCTCCAGCGAAAGATCAATACGGTGAAGTTCAGCGCGATGAAAATTCATCGACACGCCAATCGTTTCGTAAAAAGTTACGCGAAGGCCAATTAGATGACAAAGAAATTGATATTGATTTAGCCCAAGCTCAACCTAATATTGAAATTATGGCTCCTCCTGGTATGGAAGAAATGACCAACCAGTTACAGGGAATGTTTCAAAACATGGGTGGTGATAAACGCACTAAGCGTAAGCTTAAAATTAAAGAAGCGTTTAAGTTACTTACTGAAGAAGAAGCCGGTAAACTGGTTAATCCTGAAGAATTAAAAGAACAGGCCATTTTTGCAGTAGAGCAAAACGGCATTGTGTTTATTGATGAAATAGACAAAATTTGTAAACGTGGTGAAGCCTCTGGCCCAGATGTAAGTCGTGAAGGTGTACAACGTGATTTACTTCCGCTTATTGAAGGCTCTACCGTTAATACCAAGCACGGCATGGTAAAAACTGACCACATGTTGTTTATTGCCTCAGGCGCATTCCAAATGTCTAAACCATCAGACATGATCCCTGAGTTACAAGGCCGTTTACCTATTCGTGTTGAACTTGAAGCACTCACAGCCGATGACTTTAAACGTATATTAACTGAGCCACACGCGTCACTTACTGAGCAACAACGCGAGCTACTCAAAACAGAACAAGTCGCTATTGAATTTAGCGACGACGCAATTGAGCGTATTGCTAAGGCAGCATGGCAAGTAAACGAAAAAACCGAAAATATCGGTGCGCGTCGCCTTCATACAGTTATGGAAAGGCTAATGGAAGAGATTTCATATGACGCTTCTGAAAAAGCGGGTTCAAGCCTTGTTATTGATGCCGCCTACGTTGAAAAACACTTAGGTGCGCTAGTTGAAGATGAAGACTTAAGTCGTTTTATTCTTTAATTGAAAACACAAACAGTTATACTAAAAGCCTCCAATATGGAGGCTTTTTTGTAAGCGAGATGACGATGAAACAAGTTACAAAAGTGCACTATCATAGTGTGAGTAAAAATTTAGATGTTTATTTTGATGATAACTCTGAAGTTATATTTAGCGCTGAGTTTTTACGGGTACACTCTCCCTCAGCAGAGGTTCAAGGCCATGGAACTGAGCCTATGAAGTTAGTACTAAATAAACAAGCAGTGGGAATTAAAACCATTACGCCAGTAGGGCATTACGCGTTACGTTTAGAGTTTGACGATGGCCATAATAGCGGGCTGTTCAGCTGGCAATATTTTGCTAAGTTACAAGCTGAACAAACGAGCTTATGGGATACGTATTTAGAACGTGTTAAACAACATGAAAACAACAAAGACAGCGTACCCATAAAGTTTGTCCCCTAGTATTTAGTCTGAACTTATACTCTGTGAATGAGAAAAAAGCGGCAATTAAGCCACTTTTTTCTGTTAGTAGTTAAACCTTATATTTTGAAATTGCTTGATGAAGTACCCTTGCTTGCTCAGAGACCTCTTCACTGGTTTGCGCATTAGTTTGTGAGTGAGCCGCAGCCCCCTCTGCAATATCTCGAATACGGACCACGTTTTTATTTACCTCAGAAGCCACCTGACTTTGCTCATCAATAGCAGTAGCAATATGTGTACTCATTTCCATAATAGTTTGCACATCAATGGTAATTGATCCTAGCAGCTCACCCGCTTTTGTTGCTTGTGTAGCACTTTCTCCACCTTGAGTACGACATTGGTGCATGATACTCACAACTTCTTGAGTACGCTGTTGTAGGGTGTTAATAATGCCTTCTATTTCGCTGGTTGACTCCTGCGTACGCTGTGCAAGTGAGCGCACTTCATCTGCAACAACCGCAAAGCCACGACCTTGTTCACCCGCTCTCGCCGCTTCAATGGCAGCATTTAAAGCAAGTAAATTAGTTTGCTCTGCAATCGCACGTATCACATCAAGCACAGAACCTATGGTTTCACCATCTTTTTCTAGCTGAGACACCACGCTGGAAGCTTTACCAAGTGAATCAGATAAGGCATTAATATGCTTAATGGTTGACTCAACTTCAACCTGACCTTGCTGGGCGCTTACATTGGTCGATTCAGCTTTTTTAGCGGCGGCTTCAGTATTGTGTGAAATATCTTGAATCGTTGCCTGCATTTCTGTAGCAGCGGTTGCTACCATATCCGCTTCATGTAATTGCTCTTGCATACCAGAGCTAGTCGCTGAGGTTGTTTCAGATAGATTCTCTGTTGCTATATTAAGCGTTGTTAGAGCCGTATTTACTTCATAGATGAGATCTTTAAAGTCACTAATTAAACTATTAAAGTCTATGGTCATCCTCGTTACTTCACCTTTCCCTTTGTGCTCTATGAATAAGCTTAAGTCATTGTTTCGTCTGATCTGATCTATTGCTTGATAAACTTTCTCAATAGGCTGGATAATTGAACGACTGGTTAAGTACACAAGTAGCATAACGATGATACCTGCAATTATAAATATGACTATTGCTAATAATTGCGCCTGCTGCGCCGTTTCAGTTACTTGCTGTTTAGTCGCATTAGTGATCAAAGTAACCACTTCATCACTTTTCTTGACGCTTATTCTCATTTTCCCTAGGGCACCCGAATCTAAATCGACGCCTAATTCCACCTGCGCCTCTACCAATGCAGTAAATTTATTTTGGTAGTTAGCCATTAACGAGGCTAATTGATTACGTGTATTATTGGGTAGCTCTGCAGTATTTACTTGTTGTTTCAACTCGCTTGCTAATTTATTAAATCGATCTAAATACTTGGTATCTAAACGTAGCATAAAATCTTTTTCAGCTCGGCGTAGCTGTAGCATAGTGGTGAGTAATTGGTAATTATTTTGCTCACTAAGCAATGTTTCTATTTTATGAACTGCTTCTCGCAGCTCGCCATATAAAGCGTCTTTTGGGTGCAACCCGATTTTACGCTGTAGTTTTACAACATTTTGAAAGTCGTCATAGTACTGTTGGGTTAACGTAGAAAATTGATTGACCTGAGCCGTAGCAATATTTAAATCTGCAGATAAAACAGATAGCTTTTCTAGTTTAAATTGTAGTTTTTTATATTCTTGTGCAAATAGCTCTAAACTAGACTCATCTTTGTAAAACAAAAAGTCTTTTTCGTATTTACGCATCGAAAGCTCATGCACATCTAGCTCTTCAGCGTACTGAATAGTTTCATTTAATTTAAGCATAATACGTGCTTCATAAATGATGATGCACAGCATAACAATCATGGCTAAGCCAACGATTAATGCGTTAAATTGTAAACGACGTTTAATCGTTAGATTCTGTAAAAAGTTCATTGTAAATACCTAAATTAAATTTGCCAGTTCAGTATAACGTGATGCTTTCTTGTATTAACATAATTTTGTTACATGAAATAAACAATAATGCCTATCATTAAAAACCAAAAAAAAGGGCTACCAGTAAAATTTAACCATTAACAAACTCCCTTTATATAAATGGACAATATAATCATCGGCCTGATCACAGTATTGTTTAATTTTAACAGTCTCGCCAATCAGAACTTACATCTCTCGCACTTATAAGCGCTCAGTCCATAGCTTAAAAAAATTTATTTATAAAGATGACAATTTTATTAAAAAATTATGAGTCGTGTTATTGATTTAGTTCTATTTCTGGCTAAATTTACTGCAATTAAGTCGTTGTTATTGAATATAAGGAGGGTATACTAAGCTACTAACTTATGTATCTTTTGAGGATAAAATAATGGATTACAGCACTTCTGATTTATGTGACCATTTCCCTGATGTGGTTGACGTGCTTGAACCTATGTTCATCAACTTTGGTGGTCGACACAGTTTTGGTGGCCGCATTAAAACGGTAAAATGTTTTGAAAATAATGAACTGATCCGTCAATTGCTTTCTCAAGATGGTACAGATCAGATTTTACTTATTGATGGTGGAGGCTCCACTCGTAGAGCCTTAATTGATATTGAACTGGCTGAGCTGGCACTTGAAAACAATTGGCAAGGTATTATTGTATATGGTGCACTGCGCCATGTTGATGAACTTGAAGAACTGGATTTAGGAATTCAAGCCATTGGATCAATTCCGGTTGCAGCTGACAGTGAAGGCGCGGGTGAAAGCGGCATAGGCGTTAACTTTGCGGGTGTATCATTTTTCGATGATGATTTTGTTTATGCCGACAGTACAGGTATTGTACTTTCTGCTGAAGAATTAGAGCTAGAAATAATAGAGCTGTAGCGTGACAGCACACCTTAAAGTATATAACGAAAGCACGCTCAAGCGCATTTGTTCTAACCGTGCAGGTGAACAAAAAGCGTGGCAGTCAATGGCATTACTTGACGCAAACGTTAATATACAACAAGCGCTTACTGATGCTGCACAGTTTGGTATGCGCTTTGTTTTACTGGGCGTTTGCGAAGACATTGGACCTAGAGCCAATTTAGGTAAAGGCGGAGCACAGCATGCTTGGCCCGCTTTTTTACAACACTTTTTAAACCAACCTCACAATCACGCTATTGCCATGCAAAAAGTGTTACTCCTTGGCGAAGTAAACCTTGATGACTTAATGGAACAAGCACACCCGCTTGATAACCAAAATCCTCTCGATTTAGACCAATTACGTCAGTTGTGCGCTGAGATTGATGTGCGGGTTGAAGCAATTTTAAGCATGATTTTTAAAGCCGGTCTTGAACCCATCATTATTGGTGGCGGACATAACAACTGCTTAGGTATTATTCGCTCGCTTGCAAAATATAAAAACAGCGCAATTAACGCCATTAATTTAGACCCCCATGCCGACTTTAGAGAGTGTGAAGGCAGACACAGTGGCAATGGTTTTCACTACGCCTATCAAGAGCAGCACCTTAACAGTTACCATGTAATTGGCTTACATGAGCTTAAAAATAATCAACAAATTTTTAATGCGATGCAAAGTGCAAAATTTAGTTTCACCAGCTATCAAGCGATTAATGTTAGGCGAGAAATAAGTTTAACGGAGGCAACTAACAATGCACTAAACGCATTTGATAACGCACCGTTAGGAATAGAAGTTGATTTAGATAGCCTAACCAACATGCCTGCAAGCGCATTTAATTATTGCGGTTTTGATGTTAGCGATGGCGAGCATTATGTTTATTTAGCTGCAAGTAATCATCACAGTGCTTATTTACATTTATGCGAAGCAGCACCATCGCAACATCCTCACTCTCTTGCTGCGGGTAAATTACAATGTGGTCAAGTTATCAGCGCCTTAGTAAATACCTACCTGCAAACAAAGCAAAAAATCTAATCTTCCCTAGTCTTCTTGTGCCTGTAACCACTGTTTAAACCAACTCATTAACCCTAAGCTACTTAAAGGGTGTCCGAAGTAGTAGCCTTGTGAGGCATAAGCTTTCAAACTTTTCACAAATTTAAGTTGGTCCAGTGTTTCAACACCTTCAAAAATCACTTTTGTTTGTTGCTGATTATGCATTTCTACCATGCCGCTTACTAAGCTGCGTATATTATTTTGATTACTAAAGTCAGCAGTTAAGGCAGGAGATACCTTAATATACTCCACCGCTAAACTTGGTAATTTAGATAGTAATACGGGGTTATCTCCCAAGCCATCAACGCATACTTTTAAACCTAAACTGTTAAGCCTTGCGATCATGGCTCTGCCTTTATCATCTAGGCTGGTAAAAACATGAAGCGGACATTCAATAATTAAATCGCCTGGTCTTAGTTGATGCTCACCAATTACTCCGTAAACAAAATCAACAAACTCTTCATTGAGCATTTCTGGGCCAAATAAATTAACACTCAAAGGCACCGACATCCCTTCTATACGAAGTGCCATGGCTAATTCGCCAGCACGCTCTATAACAAAGGTAGCCAGTGAATAACCAAGCCCTGCAATTCTAATATCATTTATAAATCGGCTTGCCGATAAGGTGCCTTGCGTGGGGTGTTGCCAACGCAATAACAATTCTAAAAATTCAATTTGGCCATCGCCGTTGCGAATAACGGGTTGAAAAAACAGCTCAAACTCATCAGCAAAGCTGATATTCGCAAGCTCTGTTAATCGCGCTTGTTGCGCTAAATGCTCAACCGTCATTTGTTGATGATAAGCCACTATTTGTTTGCTTGGCTGACTATCAAGTGCCAAGTAAGCATGACTAATTAAATCATCAAAGTTCGTACTTTGTTGATCGCAATGAACATAACTGGCTCTTACCTTTACTTCAATAGTGCAATTTGCCACGTTAAAGGGCTTTAATGTAGCGCCAATAATTTGCTTGATAAGCTGTTGATGTAAATGATTATGGCTTTGTAGAACACAAATAAACGCGAAATTTAACCCGCCTAAATGCGCTAATTTAGCGTGCGGAGCAAGGAACAACACTTCATCACTGTCTAGTAAGTCTTTTATTCGATTTGCCGACTGCGACAACAATAAGTCACCAAAATCTCGTCCAATATGTTGATTTACCTGCGCAAACCCCTCTAGCCTTAATACAATAAGTGCGGCTCTGAATGAACCTTCATTGGTAAGCTCATTATACTTTTGACGTAACTGTTGTTTATCGGGGAAGCTGGCTAAAGGTGAGTTTTCAACATACACCTCAGGCTCGGTTTGTGGCTTTAAAGGCGTAGTAGTTTTAGGCTCATTATCAGCTAAAAAACCACTGACTGAGAGCAGTAAAATAGCCATGAGCAACCACGCTAAATGCAGCGTAAAAAAGAGATACCCTATTAACAATAAAGCAAGTAATGCGCTTGCACAGGCACTGATAAGAAGTGGTTTTTTTTGCTTTTGTAACTTCGCTTGATATAAATTAAAACCAAAACCTAGCGCTAGTAAAATAGCGAGCCAGGGTATTGCGCTACTCACCATAGCTAAGCCAATGAGCCCAGTACATAAAAAGCTGAGTCTCATTACGTTACTTTTAACGGTTAATAGCGTGGCAACCATTGCCATTAAAAGTGCACCACTTAAAAAAATAGCTAAATTGATGTAGCTAAATAACGTTCCATCCATAGCTGACGTACTCACTGACATTAAATAAAACATAGGTTTAAGAGTTAATTTTATACAAACTAGCTAAGTTTACCCAATATCCATAGATTTAACAGTTTATTTACCCCAAACTGATAACTTAATTGTGCAGGATGGTCAATTTGCCAATGAGCTATATCTGCGCGAGCGCCAACTTTTAACACCCCTCTATCAGTAAAACCTAAAGCACGAGCCGCATGTGCTGTTACGCCAGTTAATGCCTGCTCTGGGGTGAAATTAAATAAGGTACAGGCCATATTCATCATTAATTGCAACGAACATAAGGGTGATGTGCCGGGATTAAAGTCACTGGCGATCGCAATGGGTACTTTGTATTTATTTAACAGTTCAATTGGTGGGTATTTCGTTTCTTTTAAAAAATAAAAAGCCCCAGGCAGTAATACCGCCACAGTGCCTGCGTTTGCCATAGCTTTAACGCCTGCTTCATCAAGGTATTCTAAATGATCAGCTGACAGGCCATTGTATTGTGCTACCAGCGCTGCACCGTGTTGATTTGATAATTGCTCGGCATGACACTTGATTGCCAAACCCTGTTTTTTAGCTGCATCAAATACGCGTTGAGTTTGTGCGTAGCTAAAGCCAATGTCTTCACAAAATACGTCAACTGCGTCCACTAGGTCATGTTCAACAAGCATGCTTAGCATTTCATTGCATACTAAATCTATGTAATCATCACTGCGGTTTTTAAACTCCAGAGGTAGTGCATGCGCCCCTAAAAAGGTGTTAACCACGTCAATAGGATGATGTTGATTTAACAGCCTAGCCACCTCCAATATTTTTTTCTCATTGTCTATATCAAGCCCATATCCTGACTTAATTTCAACCGTTGTCACCCCTTCAGCTAACAATGCATTTAAACGCTCTTTTGTTGCTACAAATAACTGTTCGTGGTCAGCCTCTCGGGTTGCTTTAACTGTACTTGCTATTCCCCCGCCCTGCGCGGCTATTTGCTGATAGCTCACGCCCTGCAAACGCTGCTCAAACTCTTGCGCACGAGAACCGGCAAACACTAAATGTGTATGGCAATCAATTAAGCCAGGGGTTAACCATTGCCCTTTTACACTTAATATCGGGGTGGCTAACACATCAAAATTAGGTAAGTCAGCTTGCTTACCTAGCCACACTATTTTGCCATTTTTAATAGCTAGCGCCGCATTTTCTATTGCCCCATAAGGCGCATCAATATTGCTATCCATAGTGGCAATGTTGGCATCTGTGAGCAATAAATCGATATCATTTAACTGTTCTGTAGATTCTGTGGCTTGCATAAGTTTCTCCGCGATAATGTTCAAACAAGTTTAACAACACATCTTGTATATACAAGGTAATTATGCCATCTTATTAAGCATTGTTTATTTTTAATACATCAAAAGCGTCTATGCCAACACCTAAATTTACACAAATAAAACAGTTTATTGTGGACAAAATACGTAGTGGGCTTTGGCTTGAAAACCAACGCGTGCCCTCAGAAAATGAACTGGCAAAGCAGTTTGCGGTAAGTAGAATGACCGCACGTCGAGCGTTAAGTGAGCTAACTGATACAGGCATTTTAACCCGTAGCCAAGGGCTGGGTACTTTTGTCGCAAGCTTTAAGTCGCAATCATCATTACTCGAAATAAAAAACATTGCACATGAAGTCAAAGAGCGAAACGGAAACTACAGCTGCACAGTACAGGTGTTGGAATCAATCAATGCCGTGGCGCCAATTGCTATTGCTTTAGGTGTTGAGGTAGATAGTGTGGTGTATAGAAGTGTCATTATTCATAACGAAAACGACAGTCCCTTGCAAGTTGAAGAACGCTTTGTAAACCCGTTACTTGCCAATGATTATTTACAACAAGATTTTACCGCTCTCACCCCACACGAATACCTATCAACGGTTGCCCCTTTAACACAAGCAAGGCACACCGTAGAGGCTATTACACCAAGCAGTGAAATGTGCCAATGGCTTAACCTGTATAACGAAGAGCCATGCTTACAAGTAATACGCCGCACTTGGTCGGTTAACGGGATTGTTAGCTTTGCACGACTTATATCGCCGGGTAGTAAGTACCGCTTGGGCGGACAATTAACATTTAAAAACAATAATAAAGCCCATAACGCTTAACACTATTTAACAGGAGTGAACAATGGATCATCGACTGGACACACAACGTGAAATACGCGCACAGCATGGTAATCAAATATCTACTAAAAGCTGGCAAACCGAAGCAGCTAAACGCATGCTAATGAATAATTTAGACCCTAATGTTGCCGAGCACCCTCAAGCTTTGGTGGTGTACGGCGGGATTGGCCGTGCAGCCCGTGATTGGCCAAGCTATGACAAAATAATTGAGACGCTTGAGCGCCTTGAAGATGACGAAACCTTATTGGTGCAATCAGGTAAACCAGTGGGGGTATTTAAAACTCATAGCAATGCACCGCGGGTATTAATTGCAAATTCTAACCTTGTTCCGCACTGGGCTAACTGGGAACACTTTAACGAGTTAGATAAGAAAGGCTTGATGATGTACGGCCAAATGACCGCTGGCTCTTGGATTTATATTGGTTCTCAAGGAATTGTTCAAGGCACTTACGAAACCTTTGTAGCTATGGCAAAACAACATTTCTCAGGCGATGCCAAAGGTAAGTGGGTGTTAACAGGTGGCCTGGGAGGAATGGGCGGTGCACAACCATTAGCTGCAACCATGGCTGGCTTTAGTGCCTTAGTGGTGGAATGTGATGAAAGCCGTATCGATTTTCGAATAAAAACAGGATACGTCGATGTAAAAGCGACAGATCTTGAGCATGCATTAAAATTAATAACCGATGCCTGTGTCAAAGGTGAAGCGCTTTCTGTGGGTTTACTCGGTAACGCGGCTGATGTTTTTAGTACCTTAGTAAAAAGTGGTATTACTCCCGATATAGTCACCGATCAAACCTCAGCCCATGATCCGCTTAACGGCTACCTACCACAAGGTTGGAGTATGGAGCATGCAGAAAAAATGCGAATCGATAATCCACAAGCAGTAGTCAAAGCGGCCAAACAGTCAATGGCTGTTCAAGTAACAGCGATGTTGGCACTGCAAGATGCGGGCGCAGCAACGACTGACTATGGCAATAATATTCGCCAAATGGCGCTCGAAGAAGGCGTAGCAAATGCATTTAATTTCCCTGGATTTGTGCCTGCTTATATTCGTCCATTATTTTGTGAAGGGATTGGTCCGTTTAGGTGGGTAGCACTATCTGGCGATCCTGAAGATATTTACAAAACAGACGCAAAAGTAAAAGAGCTAATTCCTGATGATAAGCATTTGCATAATTGGCTTGATATGGCGCGTGAGCGAATTCAATTTCAAGGCTTGCCTGCACGTATTTGTTGGGTCGGTTTAAAAGATAGAGCGCGCCTTGCTGTTGCCTTTAACGATATGGTTAAAAGCGGTGAGCTTAAAGCGCCGGTAGTTATTGGACGAGATCATCTCGACTCAGGCTCAGTTGCCAGTCCTAACCGTGAAACTGAAAGTATGAAAGATGGCTCCGACGCGGTCTCCGATTGGCCACTATTAAATGCCCTGCTTAATACCGCAGGCGGTGCTACTTGGGTATCGCTTCATCATGGCGGTGGTGTAGGTATGGGCTTTAGCCAGCATTCAGGTGTGGTTATTGTTGCCGATGGTACCGATGAAGCAGAGCAACGCCTTGCAAGAGTGCTTTGGAATGATCCTGCTACCGGTGTGATGCGCCATGCCGATGCCGGTTATGACATTGCAAAAAATTGTGCACAACAACAAAACCTAGACCTACCTATGCTTAACAAGGATAAGTCATGATTTCATACACACTTACACCGGGTCAGCTTGAATTACATACCTTAAGAAAAATTAACAAATCAGCCATACACTTAACTCTGGCCAATGATGCACAGGCGCAAATAGCAGCCAGTGCCCAAACAGTACAAAACGTGATAAACGAACATCGCACTGTATATGGTATTAATACTGGCTTTGGGTTATTGGCCAATACTAAAATCGCTGACGATGAACTCGAACTATTACAACGCAGTATCGTGCTTTCACACGCCGCAGGTATTGGTGAGTTAATGGATGACAGCACGGTCAGATTAATGATCACCCTAAAAGTAAATTCTTTATCACGGGGTTATTCTGGCATTCGCTTAGCTGTGCTTGAGTTTTTTATGCAGCTGCTTAAAAGTGAAGTTTACCCTTGCGTGCCTAAAAAGGGCTCAGTGGGCGCATCGGGCGATTTAGCACCGCTTGCGCATATGTGTTTGCCTTTATTAGGTGAAGGGCAAATGCGTTACCAAGGTGAGCTGATAAGTGCTGCACAAGGACTCAACATTGCAGGGCTTGAGCCACTAACATTAGCTGCAAAAGAAGGCTTAGCATTATTAAATGGCACGCAAGCCTCTACTGCATTTGCACTTCAGGGATTATTTAGAGCCGAAGACTTGTACGCACAAAGCTGTGTAATTGGCTCTATCAGTATAGAAGCGGCCATGGGCAGTCGCGCACCATTTGATGCTCGTATTCATGAGGTTCGTGGTCAACAAGGGCAAATTGATACCGCGCATGTATTTAGAGAGCTGTTAAGTACCCACTCACAAATTAGTGACTCACATATTAATTGTGAAAAAGTACAAGACCCTTATTGCCTGCGTTGCCAGCCGCAAGTACTTGGTGCATGCTTAACCCAAATACGCCAAGCCGCCGAAGTATTACTTTGTGAATCAAACGGGGTAACCGATAACCCTCTCGTATTTGCCGATATAGGGGATATTATTTCAGGCGGAAACTTTCATGCTGAGCCCGTTGCTATGGCCGCTGATAACCTTGCGATTGCCATTGCCGAAATTGGCGCCTTAGCTGAGCGACGTATTGCCTTACTTATTGACTCTAATTTATCAAAATTGCCGCCATTTTTAGTAAAAAACGGTGGGGTAAATTCAGGATTTATGATAGCTCAAGTGACCGCAGCTGCGCTCGCCTCTGAGAACAAGTCACTAGCACACCCAGCCTCGGTAGATAGCTTACCGACCTCAGCTAACCAAGAAGACCATGTCTCTATGGCAACCTTTGCCGCTAGGCGCTTAGTTGATATGGCTAATAATACGCAAGGCGTGTTAGC
Organism: Pseudoalteromonas sp. SCSIO_11900; assembly: GCF_000576475.1. Classification (NCBI taxonomy): domain Bacteria; kingdom Pseudomonadati; phylum Pseudomonadota; class Gammaproteobacteria; order Alteromonadales; family Pseudoalteromonadaceae; genus Pseudoalteromonas; species Pseudoalteromonas sp. SCSIO_11900. The sequence goes on along the minus strand of NZ_KK070023.1, from coordinate 1,186,852 downwards.
CGTTGAGTGGCTAAGTGCTTCTCAAGGGTTAGAATTTAGAGCGCCACTACATGCGTGTAAGCAGGTAGAAAATGCGAAGGCACTGCTACGCCAACATGTTAGCTATTACGATAAAGACCGCTACTTTGCTCCCGATATCGAAGCGGCTAACACACTACTAAGTGAAGGTAAGTTGTGCGACTTCATAAGCCACTCACCTTTACCTTCTTATTAAATAGCCTGAACTCTGGTTAAGAGATTTACTAACGTATTGAATCAATATGATATTTATGTTTATTTTCTCTAGCCAGAGATTTCCAGTGAAAACAAGGCGAAATTACGCGTCAATAGCTCGCCTATTGCAAGTAAATTCAACGCAGTTAGCACTGAAAATAGCTGCTTGAGATAGATTTATTATTCAGAGTTCAGGTTAAATACCATACTGATAACTAAAACCCAGTGCTTCTATCGCTGAGCCAATAACTTTGCGCTCAGCGACTTCATCGCTACTAAAGCTTGGCATTTGTGTGCCATACAGCTCACACTTTTGTGCATAATAATCTTCTTTGGTCGGGTGCGCTGGGTTCACCACATTATAAATGCTCTGTCCTTGCGACCAGTTATTAAGGACCGCATAAATAGCATTGATCACATCTTGTTGATGCACCATATTCACTACTTGCTTACTAGAGGTATTGAGTTCTTTACCCGCCACAAAACGACCAGGCTCTCTATTTGGCCCTAACAATCCAGCTAAGCGAAGCACTTTACCTTGCTGTTCAAGCACTTGCTCTTCGGCATCATACAGCTTTATTTGTCGCTCGTTAGTGCCTGATATATCGCTGCTTTCACTATAAACGCCAGGTTCTTGGTCATATACCCCAGTCGATGAGCACAATAAAAAGCCTTTGCAATTAAGCTCAGTTGCCAGCTTTAACGCCTGCTCAAGCACTTGCGGATAATCACTTTGACTATCTCGACTGCGAGGCGGGATTGCACAGACCCAATACGCATTTTGTAAATCCACTTGGTGCTGCAACTCGCCGTTTTGTAAAACAAACTGACGTTCAAAATCAAATTGATGAGTGTCACTTCGATGAGTCCCCTGCACTTGCCAACCTTGTTTTTGTGCATCAATACATAAGGCTTGGCCAAGCCAGCCAGCGCCAAGAACGACTAAATTATCTTTGTTGGTTTGCACTTTATTTACCCTTATTAAAACTCAATCAACGCGTTTTATAGCGATAAAAAATATAATTAACTTTATGCGACTAAAAATAATATTAGCAAACGCTGGTTGCAGAAGATATTTACACACGCTTTTTTTCAATTAGTAATCTCTTTAATGATACCGCAACCATTCATTACATGTAGATAAAGCGTATGACTTAAGTGACTTACCGAGAGTAATATATAAAACGATTGCTCAATTTAAGCTTTAAAAAACGATGGCTGCTAACAAGGCGTTTAAGGTTGAAATTTAAGCGCTTTGCTCTTGTTTTTAATTTATTCAGCACCATATCTTTAGGGTCTGTTTATCTGCAGTTTTAATCAAGTTTCGTTACATAACGCTATTTTTATGAGCGAGATCTCATTTTTCTGTTTTAAATGAAGATCTTTTTATTGAGGTAGTTTGATGTTTAGCAGAGTCTGGTATAGTAGCGCAGGTAATAAACAGTGCTTTTTAAGCAGCTTAATACAAAATTGCTAATTAATGTGTCCTAAAGGTTAATTTAAAGAATACATTAATTATCAATTGTAAAAAATGGGTTAGCCGATGCACGGCTAGCAAAAAAACACATTGTAACGGTTTTATCATGATATCTAATTTATTTACCAAGATTTTTGGTAGTCGCAATGACCGCACTATTAAAAACCTAAGAAAGACGGTCGCACTGATCAATGCACTTGAAACGCAGCTAGAAGCGCTTTCAGATGAAGATTTAAAAGCTAAAACAGCCGAGTTTAGAGAGCGTTACAATAACGGACAAAGCTTAGGCGATATTCTACCAGAAGCATTTGCAGTGGTACGTGAAGCATCAAAACGTGTAAACGGTATGCGTCATTTCGACGTGCAGTTATTAGGTGGTATGGTTTTACACCAAGGTCGTATCGCAGAAATGCGTACCGGTGAAGGTAAAACACTCACAGCGACACTGCCGGCTTATTTAAATGGTTTAACAGGTAAAGGTGTTCATGTCATTACCGTGAATGACTACTTGGCCAAACGTGATGCTGAAACCAATCGCCCATTATTTGAATTTTTAGGGTTAACCGTAGGCTGTAATGTTCCGGGCATGATGCCGCAACAGAAAAAACAAGCTTATGCAGCTGACATCACTTACGGTACCAATAACGAATTTGGTTTTGATTACCTGCGTGACAATATGGCATTTAGTATTGATGAGCGCGTACAACGCCCATTATTTTATGCTGTAGTGGATGAAGTGGATTCAATCCTTATTGATGAAGCACGTACGCCACTGATTATTTCTGGTCCCGCTGAAGATAGCTCTGAGCTATACACTGAAATTAATACCATTGTTCCTCTACTTGAATTACAAGAAAAAGAAGACGAGGAAGGAATTGAAGGTGATGGCGATTTCACAATCGATGAAAAATCTAAGCAAGTTCATCTTACTGAGCGTGGGCAAATAAAAGTAGAAGAGTTACTTACCGAGCGCGGCCTAATTGAAGAAGGTGACTCACTGTATTCAGCAGCGAACATCACGCTACTTAGCCACGTTTATGCAGCTCTTCGTGCGCACAAGCTTTACCAAAAAGATGTTGACTACGTTATTAAAGAAAACGAAGTCATCATTATTGATGAGCATACAGGTCGCTCTATGGAAGGACGTCGTTGGTCAGAAGGTTTACACCAAGCTGTAGAGGCAAAAGAAGGTGTGAAAATTCAAAACGAGAACCAAACGTTAGCTTCTATTACGTTCCAAAATTACTTCCGCTTGTACGAAACGCTAGCAGGTATGACAGGCACAGCCGACACAGAAGCGTTTGAGTTTCAGTCTATCTATGGTTTAGACACTGTGGTTATGCCAACCAATAAACCAATGATCCGCGATGATCGCGCTGATTTAGTTTACTTAACGCAGGAAGAAAAGTACGAAGCGATTTTAGCAGACATTAAAGACTGTCAAGAACGTGGTCAGCCGGTACTTGTAGGTACTATATCAATTGAAAGCTCTGAGTACTTATCGCAGTTTTTACGCAAAGAAAAAATTAAGCACAATGTACTTAATGCTAAATTCCACGCACAAGAAGCAGACATTGTTTCTGATGCTGGCTTACCTGGTACAGTTACGATTGCCACTAACATGGCCGGTCGTGGTACCGATATCGTACTTGGTGGTAACTGGAACAGCGAAGTTGAAAAACTTGAGAACCCAACTGACGAACAAATTGCTGAAATAAAAGCAGCATGGAAAACTCGCCATGATGCGGTAATTGATGCTGGCGGCTTACACATTATTGGTACTGAGCGTCATGAATCACGTCGTATTGATAACCAATTACGTGGCCGTGCTGGTCGTCAGGGTGATGCCGGCTCTAGCCGTTTTTACCTATCTATGGACGATGCGTTAATGCGTATTTTTGCCGGTGAGCGCATGACTAACATGATGCGTAAACTAGGTATGCAACGCGGTGAAGCGATTGAACATCCATGGGTTAACCGCGCAATCGAAAACGCTCAGCGTAAAGTAGAAGCACGTAACTTTGATGTGCGTAAACAGCTACTTGAGTACGATGATGTAGCAAACGACCAACGTCGTGTTGTTTACTCTCAACGAAATGAATTGCTTGAAGAAGGTGATATTTCAGAAACGATTACCGCTATCCGTGGTGATGTGCTCGCGGGTGTGATTGATCAATACATTGCCCCACAAAGCTTGGCTGAAATGTGGGATATACCAGGGCTTGAAGAGCGCTTAAAACAAGACTTCTTGATTGAGTTGCCTATCGCGCAATGGCTAGCTGATGACAATAAACTATACGAAGAAAAACTGCGTGAGCGTATTGAAGAAGCGGTTGAACAAGCTTACAAGCAAAAAGAAGAAATGGTTGGCGATTCTGTACTACGTCAGTTTGAAAAAGCCATTATGCTTCAAAGTCTTGACCAACATTGGAAAGACCATCTTGCTGCAATGGATCACTTACGCCAAGGTATTCACTTACGTGGTTATGCACAAAAGAACCCTAAGCAAGAGTACAAACGTGAGTCGTTTGAATTGTTCTCTGAAATGCTAGAAAACTTAAAAGTCGATGTCGTCGGTATTTTAAGTAAAGTGCAAGTTCGCGCTGAAGAAGATGTTGAAAAAGTAGAAGAGCAACACCGTAAAAGTGAAAATGCCCCTCGCGAATATCAACATGAAGAAGCAGAGCATGTAGGTGGTGAAGCACCACAAAGCGCTCAGGTTATGGCGCGTAGCGAGCCAAAAGTGGGTCGTAACGATCCATGTCCATGTGGTTCAGGTCAAAAATACAAACAATGTTGTGGTAAATTAAAATAACACCACTTTGTTACGTTAGATAAAAAGCGACGCTTGCGTCGCTTTTTTTATGCTATTTAAGGGAGAGGTAATGACTAAAGTAATCATCAATGTTGCTGTGGGTGTAATTAAAAAAAATAACAATGTGTTTATTTGTAAACGTGCAGATGAACAGCACCAAGGTGGCTTATGGGAATTTCCAGGCGGAAAAGTGGAAGCCGGAGAAAGTGTTTTTCAAGCACTGAAGCGCGAATTATTTGAAGAAGTAGGACTGACTATTCATAGCTCAAGCGAACTTGTCACTATAGAGCATGACTATGGCGATAAATGCGTACGACTTAATGTACACGTGGTCAGTAACTTTAATGGTCAAGCTCATGGCGCAGAAGGGCAACCAAGCGAATGGGTAAGTATAGACGAACTAGATAACTATGATTTTCCTGCAGCCAATGTCGAGATTATCAGCGCCATAAAAACGAAATATAGCTAAGTATAAAAGTAACTAAAAAGCCAGTGAGCATCATACTCACTGGCTTTTTAGTTTTCGATTAGTTTAAGCTAATTTTAGCTTAAATTACCAAATTTTTACGCGATCTTCAGGCTTGATATACATTTTATCGCCCTCTTTAACATCAAACGCTTGGTAAAATTCCGGCATGTTCGACAAAATACCAATTACGCGATAATGACTCGGTGAATGTGAATCGGTCATTAAACGATTGCGCAATGCCTCATCACGGTATTTACGACGCCAAATTTGCGACCAGCCCATAAAGAAGCGTTGGTCGCCCGTATAGCCTTCAATAATGGGCGCTTTAGAATCACCCAGCGATAATTGATACGCTTTATAAGCGACGGTTAAGCCGCCTAAATCACCAATGTTTTCACCCAGTGTCAGCTCACCATTAACGCTGGCATCTTCAAACGGTTTATATTGATTATACTGCGCTACTAAGGCTGCACTTCGCTGTTCAAACTGCTTAAGGTCTGACTCGCTCCACCAATTACGTAAATTGCCATCACCGTCGTATTTTGCACCTTGGTCATCAAAGCCATGGCCTAACTCATGGCCAATAACCGCACCAATAGCACCATAGTTAACCGCATCATCTGCTTCTAAATTAAAGAAAGGAGGCTGCAGAATCGCCGCAGGGAATACTATTTCGTTATTCACTGGGTTGTAGTAAGCATTCACCGTTTGTGGCGTCATATGCCACTCAGAGCGATCAACTGGCTTACCTAATTTAGCAATCATATCTGCATAAGCCCACTCACTGTAGCGAATATAGTTACCTACTAGCTCATCGGGGTTAATCGCTAAATCTGAATAATCTTTCCATTTATCTGGGTAACCAATTTTAGGCGTAAACTTATCCAGCTTTTCTTGCGCCGCAACTTTTGTTTCAGGGCTCATCCACTCAAGGTTTTCAATTGCCACTGAATAGCCTTTAATCACGTTATCAACTAATTCTTCCATGCGCGCTTTCGCTTCTGGCGGGAAGTTTTCTTTAACGTAGACTTTACCTAAAATTTCACCCAGTACACTGTTTGAAGCATCAACGGCTTGCTTCCAAAGTGGTGCTTGCTCTTCAACACCACGTAACGTGGTGCTGTAAAAATTAAACTTTAAATCCACTAAGTCTTTATTTAGCAACTGCGCGTAATTACTAACAAAATGAAATTTTAAGTAGTTTTGCCAAACCGTTAAGTCTGTATTTTTGAAAATGTCTGCAAATTTTTCAAAGTAACTCGGTTGGCTCACAATCAGTTCTTCGGCATCAACACCAACTGCTTCAAAGTAAGCACTTAAATCAAATTCACCCATTAGCTCGTTAGCTGCAGCTACTGACATTTTATTATATGATTTTGTTGCATCACGACTTTGTACTCGGCTCCACTGTGCATCAGCAAGTGTCGTTTCAAGGGCAAGTATCGCTTTGGCTGCATCAGCGGCATTATTAACGCCAGCTTTAGCTAAAATATCGGTAATATAGGTTTGATATGCCGCGCGAATTTTTGTGAATTTTTCATCATCTTTTAAATAATAATCACGGTCAGGTAAACCAAGTCCCGCTTGATAGGCATAAAGCGCATTTTCACTTGAGTTTTTAGCATCATTATTAACATACCAGCCAAAAGGAAGATCTCCGCCTTTAACTTGTAGCTGTGCCATCAGTGTGACCAACGCGGCTTTATCTTTTACTGTATCAATGCTTTTAATAGCCGGCTCAAGTGGTAACATCCCTAACTCTTCACGAGCATTTTCAGCCATGTAGCTAGTATAAAATGCGCCGATCTTATATTCATCCGAACCTGGCTTTGCGCTGCTATTGGTACTGGCGTTTTCTAGTACTGTTTTCATTGCCTTTTGCGATTCATCATATAACTGTGAGAACGACCCATAGTTTGACTTATCGCTAGGGATTTCAGTTTTTTCTAACCATTTACCGTTTACGTGATAGTAAAAATCATCCTGTGCACGAACACTTTTATCGATATTTTGTAAATCAACACCTAAGGCACCAGGGGTTGCCACCGGTGCGGTTACTGTTGTTGCTTCTGCTTGCATTTCTTGTGGCTTTTCGCCACAACCAACCAAACCTAACGCCAATGCAATACTGGCGGCAGTCATTGTTATTTTTTTCATAAGAATTCCGTATATTAATTAGAATAAATACGCATTTCATTAAGGTTTGATAACTCAAAAAAACAACAATAGGATGAAGTCTATTATCTGCTTAATGAAATACGCATCAGCTACAACCTAATTTAGGAAGTACTAACTAGGCATCATAAACCTGATTTAAATAACAATAAAATCGAATATGTAACAAAGTATTTTAAAGCCAGCAAAACAAACCGAGTAAGGTGTTAAATGGTATTTAATTAGGGCTTATTTTTACCATGCAAAGCTAAGCGTTGAAGCTTTTCTTTTAATGACGGTGGAGCAGAATCGGCGATCGCATTTAAATAATCAGCCGTTTGTTCACTCATTTTAAGGGAGTTTGTTGGTTTGCCATCAGCCACTTTAGGTCGAGTGCTTAACCGTTGAGTTGCCTGTGGATTGGCGGTAATTTTTATTTGCCCAAGCTCGGCCATACCCGCGGCTCTAAAATGCGATTGCATGTCCATTTTTAAATAATTAAGCCTAAGCGCAATAGGTGCAGAAACGGCTTCTATCATTAAGGTGCCGTCACGGTAATTACTTACTCGGCACTTTTCACCTAACTTAGGGCCTAAGAAATCGCGCAACAATTGTTGCTGTGTATCCAGTGCTTGGCTTTTTCCCGCATAGGCTGCTAAGCGATTGTTCAGCCCAGCCATAATATCGGTTAACGGTTTTGGCGCATATCTATCTTTAGCCATATCACACCTTAAAAACATCAAAAGAAGGCTTGCTTAAATTAAGTTTAATTTAAGCAAGCAAAGTGGGTTTATACCAATTCACTGAAATAAATGTTATTGCGGATGGGTATTAAGCACCTGCTACTTGCATTTGTTCAATCAGTACTGAACCAGTCTGAATCCCGCCGCGACGTTCTATATCGCCACCTATAGCAGAAATACCTTTGAACATATCTTTTAAATTACCAGCAATCGTAATTTCGCTTACTGGGTATTGTATTTTCCCATTTTCAACCCAAAAACCAGCCGCACCGCGAGAGTAGTCACCGGTTACGGTATTCACGCCCTGCCCCATCAATTCTGTAACTAATAAGCCCGTACCCATAGTTTTTAATAATGCAGTTAAATCTTGATGCGTTTGTTCTACTAACCAATTATGAATACCGCCAGCGTGCCCGGTTGGGGTCATATTCATTTTACGCGCCGCATAGCTTGCTAATAAATACGTTTGCAGCTCGCCGCCGTGAATTATTTCTCTGTCGAGAGTTTTAACTCCTTCGCTATCAAATGGCGATGATGCTAAGCCTTTAAGTAAGTGCGGACGCTCTGAAATATTAACGGTTTTGCTAAATACCTGCGTGCCTAAGCTATCCAATAAAAAGCTGGATTTACGATACAGTGCGCCACCACCAATTGCTGATACCAAATGGCCAAACAATGAATTAGCAATATCGGCTCTAAAAATAACCGGCACTTTCATGGTGCCTAGCTTTTGGCTGTTTAGTTTTGCTAGGGTTTCTTCAGCGGCTTCAAGTCCAACACTTGCTGCATCTTTTAACCCTGCTTGATCGCGAGAAATCGTGTAGGCTGAGTCGCGCTGCATATGCTCGCCCTCTTTACCTATCACCATAGTGCTAATGCTGTGACGAGTTCGAGGGAAGCCGGCAATTAAACCATGGCTATTACCATACACTCGCAAACCTTGATGCGATGAAAAGCTCGCGCCATCTGAATTCACAATTCGCTCATCGGCGTTTAATGCGGCTTGCTCTGCTGCATGACACAAATCAATCCCTTGCTCTGGGCTTACATCCCAAGGATGAAACAAGTCTAAATCTTTAGGGGCAAACTCAAGCAGTTCTTTATCAGCAATACCATTACATGGATCGTCTGAAGTGAATTTAGCAATATCGATGGCTTTTTCGACCACAGCACGTAATGTTTTAGGATTTAAATCAGCCGTTGATGCCGAGCCTTTGTTATTGCCAACATACACGCTAATACCTAAACCACCGTCTTGATTAAACTCAATAGTTTCTACCTCCCCCATGCGCGTACTTACCGACAGCCCCGAAGTGCTAGACATAGCAGCTTCTGCAGCGGTAGCACCTAGTTTTTTAGCATGTTCAAGTACTTCTGAAACGGCGTCTTTTACTTGAGAGATTTGCGAATAAATTGGATCTTGGTGTTGGCTTTTCATAAATTCTGTCCTGAGCCCTGAAGGCCGTATTGCACACATTTTTTATATTTAAATGCTAACACACTCACTGCACCACATCAGCTAATATTAATCACTAAAAGAATCGCGTATAATAGATAAAGTTATTTTTATTTAAGAGCACCCCATGGCGAAGAAAAAAGGCAAGCCTGCTGAAATTGAAGAAGAAATTATATATGTATCAAAAAGTGAACTTAAGCGCGAGGCGCAAGAGTTTCATCAGTTAGGATCTGAAATTGCCAAAATGGGTAAAAAGCAGCGCGAACGCCTGCCGCTCAATGATGACTTAAAAGAAGCAATGGTGGTTGCTGATAAAATAAGTAATAAAAGTGATGCCTACCGCCGACATTTAAATTACATCGCAAAAACCCTTCGTACGGTAGAAAATATTGAAGAAATTAAAGCGATCATTGATGTCATGCTAAATAAAAATAACCAAGCTGAGGTTATGATCAAAAAAATTGAGCAACTGCGCAGTGATTTAATTGAACAAGGCGATGACTTAATCAACGAAACAATTGAACAATATCCAGCTCTTGAGCGCCAAAAAATGCGCCAAATGGTGCGTAATGCTGCCAAAGAAGTAAAAGCTGAAAAACCAGCGAGAAGCTACAAAGAGTTATTTCAGTACTTAAAAGACGCCATAATGTAACGCAGCCGCGTTATATATTAAAAGGTGCTGCGGCACCTTTTTTTGTTGTAGATCAAAGCCTCCTCCCCTTTGCTTTTTTACAATACGCAGCAACTTAAAAGATAAGGTGCGCGTGATGATTAAACTTCCTCAATGGGATCAAACTTTAATAAACAAATACAATGTATCGGGCCCGCGTTACACGTCTTACCCGACCGCACTTTCGTTAGCTGATGGTTATCAGCAACAAGATTTGATTAGCGCTATTGAATCATCGCAAACCCGTTCGTTGTCTTTATATATCCATATTCCTTTTTGTAGTCAGCTTTGTTATTACTGTGGCTGTAATAAAGTCATTACTCGCCACCAATCTAAAGCCGATACCTACCTAGACTTTTTAGCTAAAGAAATTGCAGCACAAGCGCCGCTGTTTCAAGATTATCGGGTTGAGCAATTACATTTGGGGGGCGGCACACCAACCTTTTTAACCGCAGCGCAAATGACGCGCTTAGTAAAGCTGCTAGAGCAACACTTTAACTTTAGCGATACCTGCGAGCGCGGTATCGAAATCGACCCTCGCTCACTGGCTGACAATATGCTGGTTGATTTAAGCGAGTTGGGGTTTAATCGTGTGTCATTTGGTATTCAAGATTTTAATGATCAGGTTCAGCTGGCTGTTAATCGCCCACAGCATGTTGATGAGGTAAAACAATTAATTACCCAAGCAAAACAGTTGGGCTTTAAATCAATTAATGCAGATATGATTTATGGCCTGCCTCTACAAACACCTGAGAGTTTTAAGCAAACTATTGAGCAACTGATTGCCTTAAACCCTGACCGCGTTTCAGTATTTAACTACGCTCATTTACCAGAACGTTTTGCCGCCCAACGTAAAATTAAAGACGCCGATTTACCCAGTGCGCATAATAAGCTCACCATGTTTAAAAATACACTAGAGCAAATGACGCAGGCGGGCTATCAATTTATAGGTATGGATCACTTTGCAAAAGTTGATAATGAATTGGCTATTGCTCAAAATACTGGTCAGCTGCATCGTAATTTTCAAGGCTACACCACTCATGGTGAGTGCGACTTATTGGGCTTAGGGGTCTCGTCTATTTCGCAAATAGGCACAGCGATATTACAAAATAAAAAAGAGTTAAAACATTATTATCAAGCAGTTGATGAGCAAGCAGGCAGTGCCATTAATAAAGGCATGCATTTAACCCAAGATGATCTTATTCGCGCCGATGCGATTAAGCAGCTTATTTGCCAGTTTGAGCTTGATATGAGCGTATTCGCTAACAGACATAAAATCAGCTTTAATGACTACTTTCAAGATGCTTTAGAGGCACTCGCACCATTAATTGCCGATGAAATGGTAACAATAGAAAACAACCTAATTAGCGTAACACCAAAAGGGAATTTATTTATTCGTATTATTTGTATGTGCTTTGATGCGCATTTACAAAAACAGATAAATGCTACTCGCTTCTCACGCGTTATATAATTTAAAACTAGCACCTATAGAAAAGCAGACCAAGGTCTGCTTTTTTATATATGCCGTAAAATCTAAGCGCTAGTTAAAAACCACGTTTTCGCTGCCTTGGGCTGCTTTAAACTCAACAATAATTTTTTTACAGTCAGCTTCAATTTCATCACTCAGTGATTCTTCTGCACGCCAGCGCGCCGTGTCTTGCTTAAAAATTTCTTTTTTAGCGTACTTTTTGCGCGAATCATGGGTTGGCATTTCTTTTACCACGTCGTACATTTTATAAATACCCGGGTATGCACTCGTTAGGTCGCGCTCAGTATCAAAACTATATTGCGACATAAGCACCCAAATACGTAAGCACCCCTCAGAATAATCACATTGCTTTTCATTCATAGCACGTGCAATTAAATGAATACTATCGGCTAACTTCGCGTTACGCTTTAAACGCGACTGTTTTAGCTTTTGCTGTTGCTCTGCCTGTTTTTTGCTAATTAGCTTATTTTGCACATTTAGCTTATAGAGCAACTGACCCGCATAAAATGCCAAGCCCGCTATAATAGCAGCACCTACAACTAAGGCTAAGATCACTGCTGTACTCATTGCGTGTCCTTATTACTTATCTTCGTCGTCATCTAGCCATTCATTCGCTAGATCGTTTGATAGGTATTGATCAAAGTCTGAATTACTGTCTTCATCGCTGAAGTCATCTTCAAACTCTTCTTCATCTTCAATGCCTAATAATTTACAAAGCACTTGGTGACGCGCTATGCGGCTATTGAAGTATTTTGCATCTTTACCCGTTAGCATTTCACCTTGCTCATGACGCTCAACTAATTTAAGTAAGCGCTCATCATTTTCAAGGACTTCTAACTCTTGTTCAGGCGTTAATTCTGGTTCAACGGCCTTTTTAAGCTCAGCTACAGGTTTAAGGTTACGTTTCATTTCGATTTTTGGTTCAGCAGCAGGTGCAACCAATGGCACTGCTTTTTTACTACCAACGCGTTTATCTTTAGTAGCCGAACTTGCTTTTTGAGTGTCATTACTCAATGCATCCGGTGCATTACGTGAACCAGGCTTAGCACCCTTAGTTTTTTTAACACGTTGCTCTTTCAATGCGCGCATTTCTCTAAGCTTATCTTGGCTTAAACGAACGGGACCATTTGATGGTATTTTACGTGACTTTTTCTTTCTACTCATATCTTGATCGTCTCACTTAAGAGGTTTTGAGCGAGGCGCAACTCAATGGGCATCGCGGTGCTGGCCTAGCCAGGAGAATTCAGTTTGGGCATTTTGTGCGCCAAAGCACAGTTAAGGTGCTTTTTTTAAACGGGGGGTATTGTAACAGGACAAATAAAAAGGCGGTAGAGAAAACATCTCTACCGCCTACTAATCTGAGCGCCGTTATATGGACACTTCTCCCTTCGACTTTTTAGCCTTTATTGTTTTTATTATTATTTTCTATCCGTATTTTTATTATTTATCTTCCGTGTAGCATTCCATTTTGTTTTTATTATTAAACTTCCATGAGTATTTTATTATTTTCGGTCTTCCTAACACTTTTTTGATATTTCCTTTGGTAGCACACTCTATGTGCTATTCAGTCGTGCCGCGCTACTATCCTTATAACGTTTTCCTATTTGTTATTGTTTTTGCGACAGGGGTTAATTTACTCGTTAATAATTTTGTTACAACTAATTTATATCTTTTTTATTGTACTACACATGATAAAAAGCACTAAAAGATATTAATTACAAGAAGTTACATTAAAAAATAAAAATAAAATGAGATTTTTCTTACATCAAAGCATGGTCAATGTCTTACAAGAGAAGGAGCTTTATCGGTCACGGCAGGCACAAAAAAAGCAGCTAAAGCTGCCTTTTTCACTAATTAACAATATATTATGTTAACAACAACTAAATAAATACGACTTTAGTGTAGACCACCAAGGTATTTAGAGAGTGTTTCAATGTCTTTATCTGTTAGTTTCTTTGCAATGTCCTGCATAACACCATTTAGGTCGTTATTACGAACACCATCTCTGAACTGTTCAAGTTGTGACTTGATGTATTCTGGATGTTGGAAAGAAATCTTTGGGAATTTAGCAAGTGAAGAGCCATTACCACGTGGACCATGACAAGCCGCACATGATGGGATACCGCGCTCAGCATCACCTGCTTTATATAACATGGCGCCTGTTTCTTGAACATCTTTCGGTGTAGCACCTTCAGACATGTTCAAAGAAGCAAAGTAAGCAGCCAAGTCTTTCATATCTTGATCACTTAATGGCATTGCCATGCCGCTCATTACTGGATTCATACGACCTTCTTTACCGCCCGAAGTCATACCTAATTTAAATTCAGTAAGCTGCTTGTATATGTAATCTGCGTGTTGGCCTGCAATTTTTGGGTAGATGTTAACCGGCGCATTACCGTCTGGGCCGTGACAAGCCGCACACGTTGCTGATTTTTCTTTACCTGCGTTTACATCGCCATCAAATGCTGTTGCGTTGCTTGCTGACAACGCACCAAGCAATATAGTTAAAGATAGTGCTATTTTTTTCATGGTGAATTCTCTGTTTCCGACCCTGTATCATCTACAATATGGATGTTGTGATTTTTATATTCTACACGATATTAAATTCTCTGGCACGTTTTCTACACACATTAAACCTATAAATTATAGGGTTTTGAGTAAAATTAAACGCTAAGCCAGTTAAAATGTACTGTCAGCAATGATCTTACATGCTCAAATACACTTTTTAATAGCTACTTTATAGTATAAAATACGCGTCACGGGTGAATTTGGTTTACCCAATGTTATTTTTTAAGTTTTAGGAGAGCCTGTGCTCAAATCTCGTATCAAGTATAACACTGCGTCTTTTGTTACAAGCGCGCCAGACATCACTAAATTACCTGCTGATACGGGAATTGAAGTCGCGTTTGCCGGTCGCTCTAATGCAGGTAAATCAAGTGCGCTAAATGCCCTAACCGATCAAAAGTTAGCACGAACCAGTAAAACACCCGGCCGTACTCAGCTGATCAACACCTTTGAACTTGCCGATGTAGATAATATGCGTCTAATTGACCTACCTGGCTATGGGTTTGCAAAAGTGCCGATTGAAATGAAAAAGAAATGGCAAAAATCGCTAGGCGAATACCTGCAAAAACGTCAAAGTTTAAAAGGTATTGTGGTATTAATGGATATTCGTCATCCATTAAAAGATTTAGACCGCGACTTAATTAATTGGGCTGTAGGCAGTGAAATTCCGGTATTGGCACTATTAACTAAAGCCGATAAGCTAAAGCAAGGTCCGCGTAAATCACAAGTTCTTAGTGTTCGTCGTGAGTTAAGTGAATTAGATGGCGATATTACGGTTCATGCATTTTCATCACTTAAAGGCACCGGCTTACCAGAAGTCGCTAAAAAGCTAGATGAGTGGTATTTAGGCCCAATAGTGGCCGTTCCACCTGCTGATTTAGCAACGCCAGATAGCGAATAATTACTGTAAGTAAAATTTCTGCTGTGCGGAGGTAATAAAATAGCCGAGCTCATCTGTTTCGGCTATTTCAGCCCACTGATAAAACACATTACGCGCAACTCGCGCAAAGCAGCCGTAGGGTAACTGCATATAAGGCACGGCCGCGCCTTTGTAGTCATTGATATAAAGTGACTCAGAACGACTTAATAGCCATGTACGGTTTAAATTATCAATACAACAAATAACGCTTCCCTCTGATGTCGGTTCACTGTGCCAATTTACAATAATAAAAGGCGCATCCTTAACCTCAATCGCGATTTTTTCTACAGGTGTTTTTAAGTAAAACTGCCCATCTTCGTTGCATAATACACTGGCAAAAAGTTTCACCATTGATTGACGGGTAATTTCACTACCTGCGTAAAACCATTTACCTTGCTCATCAATCAATAATGGTAACTGCCCGCAGTGAGCGGGCTGCCATTGTTCAAAAGGTTTGCTTGGCTCGCTGAGTTGCTTGCTAAGCTCGTTAAGTGAAATCACTGTTTTTTAAATGTTAGTGCAAAAGTAACCGGTACAGCAGTAGCAATTGAAGGTAATCCGGCTAATTTTTGTAACTGCATTACCCCTTCAGTGATCTTAAAGTCATCACTGTTGATAATAATAGGGGAGAATGATGCCACACTTAAATCTCCATTGGCCGCACTGCTTACGAGTACATCAACAGCAAGTGGCTTTTTATGGCCATGAAAGTCTAGCTCAGCGCTAATACCTTTTAATACGTACTGCCCAGGTTGCTTAATAAGTGACAACTTATCAGATAAGTCAGCGGTTAATACTGCGTTTGCAAACGTGTCAGACTCAAACAATATTTTACTTAAACGTTCGTTACGGATTGGGATAAAGGTTTCGGCTGAGGTTAAATCAACGTTTACGCTAAATTGACCCTGATCGCTCAGCTGCCCTGCTAACTGAGTAAAGTGACTTGCTTCAGCAATGCTATTTTTTTTAATTGATACAAAACTTAATTGGCTTTTATCGTTCAATAGTTGCCAGTTTGCCGATGCAGCACCTGAAACTAGTAAACATGATAAAGATAAACCTGCGATAGCTAACGTTTTAAACATAATGCACTCCTAAAATAAAAAGATTTATACCGGTAAAAATAATACTTTGATCAGCCAAGCTGAAAATCATTAGTTACTGTGTGGTAAATCGAAAATGCTAAGTAGACTGATGGTATCACTTGAAACGCTAAGTGCAATTAGAGAATAAATTTAACGCTTGGATGCAAGGCAATAAAAAACGGCCCATCAAATATATGATAGGCCGATATAGCAAACTGGGGAGAAGCTATCAATACGTTGCATCTTACGATGCATCATCAACAGGATGTCCTACAGGATGAGGACGGGCGGCACTTTACCAAAAGCAAGTGTAAAAATACAAGCATATTATTGATAATCGTAGCGAATTGACGAACCTATAACGATTTAGTACAACCTGCTGTTTAATTTAACTTTTTTTTAACCTGCAAGATGAAGAAAAAGCGCCGTTAGGCGCTTTATGATAATCTTTTTGAACTCTGTATTTGGCCTATATTAAAGCCAGTACAGTAGCGCTAAATTAGTGTGCTTGTTCCCAGTTATCACCTTCGTCAGCTTCAACAATAAGTGGTACATCTAACTGCGCCGCTTGTGACATCAGCTCACAAATCTGTTTGGTATATTGCTCAGTACATTCTGTTTTAATCTCAAATACCAATTCATCGTGTACCTGCATAAGCAGCTTAACTGTATTAGGTGCTTGCTGATTAACCCAAGCATGCACGCTTAACATCGCTTTTTTAATAATATCGGCCGCAGTACCTTGCATCGGCGCATTAATTGCTGCGCGCTCAGCGCCTTTGCGACGAGCACCATTACGCGCATTTATTTCTGGTAAATGTAAGCGACGGCCAAAAATTGTTTCTACATAGCCTTTTTCGGCCGCTTTCTCACGCGTTGTTTCCATGTATTCTAAAACACCTGGAAAACGCTCAAAATATTTATCAATATAATGCTGCGCTTCATGGCGTGGTACATCAAGTTGACGTGCTAAGCCAAATGCTGACATGCCATAAATTAAGCCAAAGTTTACCGCTTTAGCTTTACGGCGCATATCTGATGTTACCTCTTCAAGCTCAACCCCAAATACTTCAGCAGCCGTGGCACTGTGAACATCTAAGCCATTAGCAAATGCGCTTAGTAATCCCTTATCTTGCGAGAGATGCGCCATAATACGCAGTTCTATTTGGCTGTAATCGGCAGCCACAATTTTATATCCATCTGCGGCAATAAACGCTTCACGAATACGACGCCCTTCCTCTGAACGAATAGGAATATTTTGTAAATTAGGATCGCTTGAGCTTAATCGACCTGTTGCTGTTACCGCTTGGTGATAAGAAGTATGCACTCGCTGCGTGCGTTCATTGACTATCAAGGGTAACTTATCGGTGTAGGTTGATTTGAGCTTAGATAAACCACGATGCTCAATAATCACTTTAGGCAATGGGTAATCATGCGCTAACTCTTGTAGTACCTCTTCTGCTGTAGAGGGCGCTCCTTTAGGTGTTTTTTTGATAACGGGCAATTCGAGCTTTTCAAATAACAGCACCTGTAGTTGCTTTGGTGAGCTTAAGTTAAACGGTTCGCCCGCGATTTCAAACGCTTCTTTTTCAAGCTCAAGTAATCGCTCACCTAAACGTTGGCTATGCGTGGCCAACATGTTGCTGTCGATAGCAACACCGGTGCGTTCAATATCAGAAATAACACTTACTAGTGGCATTTCTATATCTTCAAACACC
The DNA here is from genome assembly GCF_000576475.1 of Pseudoalteromonas sp. SCSIO_11900. Taxonomy (NCBI): domain Bacteria; kingdom Pseudomonadati; phylum Pseudomonadota; class Gammaproteobacteria; order Alteromonadales; family Pseudoalteromonadaceae; genus Pseudoalteromonas; species Pseudoalteromonas sp. SCSIO_11900. The sequence continues at coordinate 1,169,079 of NZ_KK070023.1, read as the reverse complement.
GATTTTAGTTTTTCATCCGCTTCAAGTTTCGGCCATAACACTTGGTGCAAACGCAAAGTAATATCGGCATCTTCAGCGGCATAAGGCGCTGCTTTTTCAAGTTCTATTTGATTAAATGTAAGCTGCTTTTTACCTTTACCAGCAATATCTTCAAAGCTAATATTTTTGTGGCCTAAGTATTTAAGCGCCAACGAGTCCATATCATGACGGGTGCCTACGCTATTAAATACATAAGACTCCAGCATAGTGTCGAACTTAATACCATTTAATTCGTAGCCTGCATTGGCAAGCACGCTTTTATCGTATTTTAGATTTTGACCTACTTTAGCTTTATTTTCGTCTGCTAATATCGGCCCCAACTTTTGCATCACAAATTCAAGGCTTAACTGCTCGGGCGCACCGGGGTAATCGTGTGCTATTGGTAAATAAGCCGCTTCCCCTGCTTTAACCGCAAAGCTCATACCGACCAATTGCGCTTTCATATACTCTAAACTGGTTGTTTCTGTATCAAAAGCAAATAGCTCAGCTTCATTAAGCTGTTCTATTAATGTCTCAAATTGGGCCTCAGTTAAAATAGTTTCATAGTGCGCATCTTCAACTTTTGGCAGCTCATTCTCTTGCGTTGGGACTGCTAAATGTGTGTCGGCATCTTTTGGGTTGTCTAGCAATTCAGCTAGCCAACGACGAAACTCACATTCACCGTATAAGGCAATTAATTCGTCTTTATTCGGTGTTTGCAATTTAAAAGTATCAAGATCAGCTTCAACCTCAACATCACATTTAATAGTGGCAAGCTCATAGCTTAACGGTAAATGATCAATCGCTTTTGCCAGTTTCTCGCCTATTTTACCTTTTATATCAGAAGCATTATCAATTACGCCCTGAAGCGATCCGTACTTTTGTAACCATTTAACTGCTGTTTTAGGTCCACAACCCTCAACGCCAGGAATATTATCTACTTTGTCGCCCATTAAAGCTAAATAATCGATAATAAGTTCAGGTCCAACACCAAACTTTTCAACCACAGTTTCGGGATCTGAAATACTGTCGGTCATGGTATTAATCAAGGTTACATGCTCATTGACCAACTGCGCCATATCTTTATCACCAGTCGATACCAGCACATGACGTTGTTGCTCAGAGGCAATCCGTGCAAAAGTACCGATTACGTCATCGGCTTCCACGCCCTCAATACTAATTAACGGAAAACCCATTGCTTTGATAATACTGTGCAGCGGCGCTATTTGAGTACGCAGATCATCAGGCATTGGCGGACGGTTCGCTTTATACTCACTGTACATATCATTTCTGAAGGTTTTACCTTTGGCGTCAAATACCACCACCATATGTGAGGGATCATATTGTTTGATCAAACTTTTAAGCATGTTTACCACGCCATAAATGGCACCGGTGGCCTCACCCTTAGAGTTGGTTAGATGTGGTGGTGAATGATAAGCACGAAACAAATATGAAGAGCCATCAACTAAAATAAGCGGGTTTTCGGGGATCTGAGCCATGGTAAAATTGGATCCTAAATACAAAAAAGTAATATGAGTGTAAGCATGCCATAAGGCAGTAAATAAAACGACTGTGAATTAATGTGAGTAATAGCGCTACATTTTTGGTAAGTTGTGGATAACTATGTAGATAACACCCACGAACGATTCATCCGAAGCATCTTAAAATGCCTAGATTAATTTGTAATTTATTGTTTTGTCTAAAAAAAAGATAATTCGAGGTTCTTTTTTATTATTTTTTTATTAGTGTGGAAAAAGCATTTATACCGTCACTGGTTTTATAACCCACCTTAATTATTTACGTCCATTTAAATAACTGGATGGGCATTCTAGCATAATGGATCAAAGATCATAGCGATCCTTTATAATTTTTTTCATGGCTACTAATCACTAAATGGCATATAGCGCATAACAAGGTGCTTTGCGCCTAAAAAACGAGCAAATAAATTTTTAAATCGGCTGATTCATCGTGTTAAACTTTATTTAAGAGACTTTAATGGAGCGAAATGATATGAAAAATATAGCTGTAATTTTAGCAGGTTGTGGTGTGTTTGATGGTAGTGAAATTAATGAGGTGGTACTGACTTTATTACACATTGAAAAAAATAATGCTCAGTATCAGTGCTTTGCACCTGATATAGAGCAGTACCACACCATTAATCACATCACTGGTGAAGAAATTGCACAGCCGCGAAATGTATTAGTTGAATCAGCTCGCATCACCCGTGGCAATATAAAGTCACTCGCTGAATTAGACGTTACACAATTTGATGCACTCATTGTCCCTGGGGGCTTCGGGGTAGCTAAAAATCTATCTGACTTTGCTATTAATGGCACTAACGCTAAAGTAAACGAGGCAGTACTTAGCGCTTGTAAAGCGTTTGCGGATGCAAAAAAAGCCACGGGTTACATGTGTATTGCACCGGCTCTATTGCCTTTTATTTATCATAAACCTCAGCTTACTATTGGTAATGATAGCGACACAGCCGAGGCTCTTAGCACATTAGGCGCTGAACACGTAGAGTGTAAAGTGGATGATATTGTTATTGATAAAAGCAATAAACTCGTTACGACACCGGCCTATATGTTGGCACAATCTATTATGGATGCAGATGCAGGAATCGATAAGTTAGTGCGTAACGTATTAGCTATGAGTTAGTCGTAAGGGCTTTGATCGCATTAAAGGCGTGATGATCCCGTTTTATAATTTAACTACGCGCTAAACCATGTAATTTTATTGAGTTAAGACAATCATTAGTCGTATTTCTAAATAAAATCGACTCTGAGCATTTTATAAATGACTTAGTGGAGTTATAATTGGTTTAAATTCCGTCATTTAAAATCGTGATTGATCACGTTCAAATTGAAGTGGGCAAGGCAAAATGAAAAAACTATCAGCTGCAGCATTACTTGTGCTAGCAACCACCGCATACGCACAGCCATATGATAACTCTATGACTGAAGATGCAATTAAAAAACGTTTAGCGCCTATCGGTGCTGTTTACCTTGAAGGTGAAAAAGTAGCGGTTGCTGCACCAACAGGGCCTCGTTCAGGCGAGCAAGTATATCAAGCGGCCTGTTTTGCTTGTCATGGTACAGGTGCTTTAGGCGCTCCTAAATCAGCTGACGATTGGGCTCCTCGTATTGCTAAAGGAAAAGATACCTTATTAGATCATGCAATCAATGGCTTCAATGCAATGCCGCCACGTGGTACATGTATGGATTGTTCTGATGATGAAATAAGCGCAGCAATCGACTTTATGACTGCTAAATAAAATCAGTCAGGCAAAAACTATAAATGAAAGGCTTACTCACAGTAAGCCTTTTTTGTTTCTAATTATCGACTTTTCGCAGCATAATAAGATAAATATCTACTTGACGCAAAATGTTAAAAGTGGAACTATAATGATTAATAACTATACAAAAAATTATAACTGGTTAAACATCATTGGAAGATAAACTCATTGTACCGAGTAGCGTAGTGCGCCAAAATAAACGACTAAAAGCACTATTGAAAAAGTACAAACATGCCTACCACCTCCACAATGCCCTGATACAGTTATCAGAGCAAGCAAGTACTGTTGCCGAATTAACCTTACTTTACCCAGCTATTCATGACATTCTACAAAAGTATGTCCCGAGTAAAAGCTTTTATGTGGTGCTTGTTGAGCCGCAATCACAACAGTTGGAACTGTCTTATTTTTCTGATGAAAAAGATGGAATTTCTGTACCACTTAATCGGGAGAATAATTTTAAAGAAGGCGCAACGGGTTATGTGTTTAAACAAGGAAAGACCATTTATTTCACTAAGCAACAAATGCATGATGCTGCACAGCAAGGCTTATTTAAAGCATTAGGTACACCTGCAGAACACTGGGTAGGCGTTCCAGTTTATCAAGAAAAAAATATTATTGGCGTATTAGCAGCGCAAAGTTACGACACTGAGCAAGGTTATAGTTCGCAACAAATAAACCTACTTGAAGCAATATCACTTTATTTAGCGACAGCTATTGAACGCGTTAAGAAACGAGAATTGCTCGAATCAGAAGTAAAACTAAGAACCCGTGCATTAACGCAAAGCAATGATGCTTTAAATGTTGAAATACAACAGCGAAAAAGCGCCCTGCAACGCCAGCAAATATTATTTAAAATTTCAGAGCTGACAACTCAAGCTAAAAACCTAGATGATGCTTATTTTCAAATACACGAAATAATAAAAACCATCACTTACGCAAAAAATCTTTATATTGCCTTGTATGATAAAGAAACGGGCTGGATTAGTTTTCCTTACAGTGTTGACGAATTTCAAGGCAGCACCCAACCAAGGCGCTTTGCAAAAGGGTACAGTGAGCTGGTGATCAGCACTGAAGAAACACAAATAATTCACCCGCAAAGAGCACAAGAGTTATTAGATAGTGGTATTGTAGAGCGTGAAAAACCAATTGATGAATCTAGAAGAGCCACCAGCTGGCTTGGCGCTCCGCTAAAAACATCGCAAGGAGTTATAGGTTTAATTGTTTGCCAAGCTTATAATAATGAACACCTTTTCACACAAGATGATGCAGAACTCATAACCTTTGTATCGCATCAAATTGCCACGGTATTACAAACAAAATTAGCCTCACAGGCGCTGAAAAAGAGCCACCAAGAGCTCGCTTCTCGAGTAAACGAAAAAACCAAAGAGCTAAGCCAAGCAAATTTGCATTTACAGATGCAAATTGATGAGCGTAAAAAAATAGAGCAGCAGCTGTATCACGATGCGCACCATGACTCATTAACAAGCTTGCCAAATCGTAATTTATTTTTAACGCAGCTAGAAAAAACGCTACAGTTTTACCAACGTCACCCTGATGAGCACTTTGCGGTACTGTTTATTGATCTTGATAAATTTAAAGATATAAACGACCAGCTTGGGCACCATGCCGGAGACGAATTTTTAATTAGCGTGGGTCAGTTGTTCTCTCAATGTATCCGTGAGCATGATTTATTAGCACGCTTAGGGGGAGATGAATTTGTCATTTTACTCACTCATTTAACCGAGCCAAACCAAGCTGAAGATGTTGCAAATCGAATCATCAACATCATGCGAAAACCTTTTTGTACAAAAGGTATTTGTGTGCAAAGCGGCGCGAGTATTGGTATCACTTATTCAAAACAAAGCTATAAACATACAGATGAAATTATTAGAGATGCTGATGCCGCAATGTATTACGCTAAAAACTCTGGTAAAAATCGCTTCGAATTATTTCACCCGTTACTCACAGAGCCAATGCTGCAACATGAGTCACAAACATTGCACCATTTTGATGTATTACCTATGACGCTTCGTGGCTCAGATATTATTTCTATGGATGAGCATTATCAATATGCCTCATTATTTGAAGCGTTTGGTGAACACCCTGTACTTGGCTTTACTAGTTTTGATATTTTAAAGAAATTTGCAAGTGATAAAGAACAGCATATAAAAGTAGAACTCCAACTGATTTTACAAGCGTATCAACAAGCGAAAGACGCTGAAATAAGCGTTGCTCTTCTGCCTTGCTCAAGTCTGCTTTTAGAAAAGCATGAGTTCTCTTTATTAACTGCTGCACTAAAGCAGCCATTAAACATTGATCCACTTTGTTTGTTGTTTGATGATCAAGAATTACGTTACGCCAGTGCGCTGCAACTAGAAAACTTAAAACAGCTTAAAGCGCTGGGCTACTCTATTGGTCTAAATAATTTCGCAAAGGATAAATGCGAGCTTAATTTAGTGACCGAGATAGAATTTGATTACTTACTATTAAGCTCCACTTTCAGTAAACGAATATTGCAGCAGGAATGCTATGACTTACAGCTACAAGGTTTGCTGGCTATCACTAAACTTAAACACATTAAAGTGATAGCTAAAGGCCCGTCAATATTAAACTTTAGAGCTCTTTTAGATAAACACGGCATAAACCTATTCGTTGCTAAGCAGCACCCACTAACCAGCGCTATACCAGCTACACTTAAAAACTCAGAATTAAAATAGCGCTAAACACACCTTATTGTGGTTTTTTTAGCATTGCCCTTAAATTTGCAACCCGAGCTTGGCCTTTTTCCATGCGTTCAGCTTGAGTATTAGGCGCTTTTTTGTTTTCAAAAGCGAGATCATCTTGGGGTAGCTCTTGCACAAACCGGCTGAGCTCCGTTTGCGATGTTTCACCAAATTGACGACGAATTTTAGCATACGTTAAGGTTAGCTCTTGCTGCGCGCGGGTAATACCTACATAGGCAAGGCGGCGCTCTTCATCTACATTATCCTCATCAATGCTTACTTGGTGTGGTAATAGCCCCTCTTCCATGCCTACCATAAATACATAAGGGTACTCGAGTCCCTTTGAAGCATGCAGCGTAAGTAATTGTACTGCATCTGCTTCATCTTCTTCCTCGTTACGCTCTAGCATATCGCGCAGGGTCAATTTACTAACCACTTCAGCTAACGTCATTGGCGGATTATCGGCATCGCCAGTCAGCATATCGGTGATCCAGCGGTATAGCTCGGACACATTTTTCATCCGCATTTCGGCGGCTTTGGCACTCGGTGATGATTCATATAAATAGGCTTCATAATTAATATTTCGCACTAAATCTTTGACCGCTTCTAAGGTATCGCTGCGTACTGCGTTATCCGACAGCTCAACCACCCAACGGGCAAACCCAGCTAACGCATTAAAACCACGTCCTTTTAGTCTGTATCCTAAGTCGTTATCAAAACAGGTGGCAAACAAGCTTTGATGTTTTTCATTGGCTAAGGTGCCTAGTTTTTCAAGCGTCACCGTGCCTATTTCACGCCGTGGCGTATTCACGATTCTTAAAAAGGCATTGTCATCATCTTGGTTCACTAAAAGACGTAAGTAAGCCATGATATCTTTAATTTCAGAACGTGAAAAAAACGACATCCCGCCGCTAATTTTATAAGGTATACGGTTACTCATTAACGACTTTTCAAAACCACGCGCTTGGTGGTTACCTCGGTACAAAATCGCGTAATCTTTATAACTAGTGCGCTTCATAAACTTATGAGAAATAATCTCTGCAACCACACGCTCAGACTCATGCTCTTCATCGCGACAACCAATGACTTTAATTTGCTCACCATAGCCAAGTTCACTAAAGAGCTTTTTTTCAAACTCATGGGGGTTATTCGCAATCAATATATTAGCCGCTTTAAGAATACGCCCTGCACTACGGTAGTTTTGCTCTAGTTTTATTAATCTTAATCCTGGATAGTCTTTACTTAATAACACCAAATTTTGTGGGCGAGCACCACGCCAAGAGTAAATTGACTGATCGTCATCTCCTACCACGGTAAATCGTGCACGCTCACCAACCAGCAATTTTACTAATTGGTATTGGCTGGTATTGGTATCTTGGTATTCATCCACCAGTAAATAACGAAAACGCTGCTGCCATCGCTCACGTGATGTGGCATTACTACTTAAAAGCAGCGTGGGGATCATAATTAAATCATCAAAATCCAGCGCGTTATACGCTCTTAATTGATTTTGATAACGCGCATACAACTGAGCAAACAAGGCTTTTTGTGGCTCTCTGGCTTCACGAATAGCTTGCTCTGGTAAAATGAGTTCATTCTTCCAACTACCAATTTGCATTTTAAGTAGATTTAGTAAGTCTTTGTCTTTTTTAAGCTCATCTTCGGTTAAATCACCAAGTAATTGATTCGTATCTTGATCGTCAAACAACGAAAAACCGGGTTTAAAACCCAGTGTTTTTAACTCTTTTTTAATGATTTCAAGCCCGAGTGTATGAAATGTAGAGACCCATAAACCTTTAGACTCTTGTTTGCCCAAGGTTTGCAAAACCCGCTCGCGCATTTCTTTAGCCGCTTTATTGGTAAAGGTAACCGCCGCAATATTACGCGCTTGATACTCGCACTTCTGTACTAAGTAAGCAATTTTGTTGGTAATAACTCGTGTTTTACCCGAGCCTGCGCCGGCTAATACTAAGCAAGGACCACTAATGTACTTTACCGCTTCATCTTGTTTAGGATTGAGTTTCATAACGACCAGCTGATTGCAAAAAGACGGGCAATTTTAACGTAATCACTACAATACGCCTAGCCAATAAGGTAATATTAGTTATTATCATTTTAGGCAACAGGCAAGGGACGACTATGATTAACCCAGCAAAACTTGAAGAAATTGCGAAACAGATCACTAATAACATGCCACAAGGTGTAAAAAACCTGGCTGATACACTTGAAGGTAAAACCAAGCAAGTGTTACAAAATAAGCTTGCCGAAATGGACTTTGTAAGCCGTGAAGAGTTTGATATTCAAAGCCAAGTGCTGATCCGCACCCGTGAAAAGCTAACTGAATTAGAAGCAAAAGTAGCGATACTTGAACAGCAATTATCGGCAAAAACAGACGCAGAATAATGAATATAACGCCATAGACGAACCTGCTTTATGGCGCTAATCACTCAGTTATTCAAATAGCTCGTCGAGCACATAGTAACCCGTTGCTTGTTGCTGCTCTATGCTCACCCTTAGTAATTTATTAGCTACTTGCTCACCGGTTATTGGTCTATACCGTTTGAAGATGCCAAAACGCGTTAACAGTGGCAGTACCACCTCACCTAGCTTTTCTGCAATTCTAAGCTCTGATCGCTCGCCGACTAACAAAGACGGTTGCAATATACTCAAGCGCGAAAAGCCAAGCTGCTTTACCTGCTGCTCAAGTTCCCCTTTTATTTTTAAATAACGGCTCATGCTATGCGCATTTGCGCCACTTGATGACACCAAACAATAATGAGGAACACCGTTATTGGCCGCCATTTGCGCACAAATAAATTGGTATTCAAAATCAACTTTACGTTGTGCAGCCACACTACCTGCTTGCTTTAATGTGGTCCCTAAGCAAGAAAAGAACACGTCACCTTTGAACAATTCAACATGATGCGTCAAATTTTCAAAATCAATAACATGGCTAGTTAATTTAGGATGAGAAAAATCTAATTGGCGGCGCGATAAGCTCACTACTTTCGTATAGCAAGGAGATGCTAACAGCTGTTGTAATAACTGGCTGCCCACTAAGCCGGTACTGCCGATTATTAGCGCCGTTTTGGTCATATTAAAGGTGACTGTCCGCAGATTTATTTAGTACATGGTGTACAGCTTTTTTATAGCTAATGTATTCTTCTTCAGCGCAGCTAACTACCGACTCTAAATCATGCAAGTGACCGTTTTCTAATCCATATACCCAGCCATGCACTGTGAGCTCTTGACCTCGTAACCAAGCATCTTGAACAATGCTAGTGCGCGATACGTTACGCACTTGCTCAATCACATTAAGCTCAATTAAACGATCAAGACGCTGTTTTTCTGGTAGAGCGTTAAGTTGCTCTAAATGCTTTTCTTTTACATCACCAACGTGGCGTAGCCAGTTATCAATAAAGCCAAAGCGATCTTCGTTTAATACCGCTTGTACACCACCACAGCCGTAGTGGCCAACAACCATAATATGTTTTACTTTTAATACTTCAACCGCGTACTGCATAACCGATAAACAATTATGATCGGTGTGAACGACTACGTTGGCAACATTACGGTGTACAAATAATTCACCCGGTAGTAAATCAACAATTTGATTAGCAGGAACTCGTGAGTCAGAGCAACCAATCCATAAGTATTCTGGATTTTGTTGCATCGATAAAATTTTAAAAAATTCAGGATTAGCTTCGCTCGTTCTAGATGCCCAGCGTTTATTATTTTCTAGTAGGTTATTTAAATTTCTCATTACATCTCTTTTAGGTCGAGGGCGTTAAACTGGCTAAAATTAAAATATTACGGGGTGTTAAGTGCTTCTCACAAAATGTACTAACACTGACGTTATAGCCTTGCTGTTGCAAATATAAAGCACGATCGAGCACAAGCCAAACTTCTATTGCTCTTCTAAACACATGTCGAACCAGTTCAACTCGCTCGGTTATCTTTTTTCGCGCCTGCCCAATCAATAAAAACTTATTGTAATCAATATCTTTTGGCAGTTTTAAGGCTTTTTTATCTGCCGCCCACTTACAAAATGATTCAAACGAATCTGAAAATATTGCTTTATTCACTGAGGGCACACTAACATACGCCAACTCACCGGTGACTGACTTTCTTAAAGCATCAAACCCGAGTCGCCACTCAACTTCTGTTTTTCGTACTTTGCCCACTCGCGATGGAGCCGTGACAGTTTCTTGCAAAGCGAGTTTTAAATCTCGATGAGTTAAATTAAGCGCACTTCGCTTCGCCTGTTCGCTCATTGCTTGATAATTATTCTCGGTAAACAAGTGATAGCAACAAGGTGAAAAACTAATTTGTGTTACTTTGGCCGCACTGGCTTGATGCATAAATGTTTGATGTAACGCACCGCAGGCATGTAAAGCAACGGCATGGGTTTGTGGGTTAAAAAAATCCTGAGTGTTATCTGTGAGTACATCAGCTTGGCTAAATTGCATAGCAAGCCCCTGTTGCTGCGCACTTTTTTGTCCTTGCTCACATAAGTGAGATTGTAGCTCAATACTGTGCACGCTCGGCGCACCATTAAAAGCTAACATTCGTCCTAAATGGCCTTTGCCTGCACACCACTCTAAAATAGGCTGATCATTGGCAGGTAGCGCACCAACAAAGTCTTGTAGCTGTGTAAACTTTCGTCCTTTAATACCGTTACTAATCCAAAACGGATAATCCGTTCGACTGCTTGTTATGACAGGGAGTGAAGCTAATCGGCTTAATTGCTCAATACCGGGTATGTAAGGTGAAAAAAACTGATAAAGTTGCGCTTGATCAGTATCTAACTCAGCAACGTCCTGATCAGTTAAAGCAGTTAGGGGGTTGTGTAATTCAGGCCATGGTAAACAGTCAAAATCAAACGCAGTACATTGCCAATACGAGCGCGTATTCATCAGTAACGAATCGAGGGCAGTAAATTGCTCAGTTAAGGTCATAACAGCTTAAAATATTAAAAAGGCAATAAATTATACCAGTACACTCGCGCCTAATTAAGCGGTTATTTTTTTAACCTCGCAGAGCAAGGGGATTACTTAACTTTCCCACCTTTTCTATTGGTTAAATTAGCCATTAGCGTGCTTTGAACATTAACCGTAAATAAAGGGGAATAGAAATAATACTAATAATAATGGCCGCAATCAGCATCCAAGAAAGCTGCAACGTTTCTTGTTTTTTATATTTATAAATAAAATCGGCTTTTACTTCGTCAAACTTTGTTTGGTCAATCTCATATAAATCAGCAATCAAACGCCATTTGGCCATCGACATATTACCCACATTGGTGCTTGGCGGCGCAATATAGTCTTTTAGCACTTCGGCCTCAAAAGCTAATTGATGAAAACTACGCTCAGGGGCATAAAACTGCTGAGTAATGGCGATGGCTTCATCCATATTCATTACCGCATAACGCCACCCTTTTAAACTCGCTTGGTAAAACTTTTCTACCGTATCGGGGTGGTACTTAATCATGTCATCACTGGTAAATAAAATATCTGCGTATACGTCCATACCATAACGTTGTGGACATATAAGTCGATGAGCAATACCTTGCTGATCCATATAATAAGGTAAGTCGGTAACATAGACTTCGATGGCATCTATTTTATTTTCCATCCATGCTTTTTGTAATTTATCGCCTTTGTATATAACCAACTTTTCGATATTTATACCGCTGCGCTTGAGCATAGTTAACAACTCAGAATTGCTCTCTTTACTCACTTCACTTACACGTTTATTGACAAAATCACGGGCATGAAAAATATCAGAGCTTTCTTTGACCATCCAGCAATAAGGAGAAAACTGTAATATGGCAGCCATGGCTACAAAGGGTTTACCTGCAATACGCTGCTGTAAAATACCAGAATGCGCAACCCCAAACTGGGCTTCACCACGCTCTACCGCGCCAAAACTATTGGGCCGTTTTGGATCGGCAGGCACAATAGTGACGTCTAAACCGGCCTCATCATAATACCCTTTTTGCTGAGCCATATAATAACCCGCAAATTGAAATTGATGTGTCCACTTTAATTGTAGTGTGACTGATTCCTGCGCCATTAACTGGCTACAAAAAAGGCAGGCGCTAATTATCATTCCTTTAAGTAACAAAGAGAGTTTCCAAAAAACGTAGTGATTAACGTAACTATATGTAAAGCAGCTAATAAAGCAAGCATCCACAGAAGATGCCTGCTTAAAGTAGGATTATGCTAAGGCGAGCTTTTCAAGCTTTTCTGCTTGAGGTTGGGTAGTTAAAAACTGGGTGAAACACGGGTTATGGGTTTCGTCTTGAACACTGTAACCTAGGCGGTTTAAGTGCTCATTAAACATCTCATATTGGCTTGGTTCAATAGCAAAGCCTGCTAATACATTCCCCATTGACCCGCCATGATTACGGTAGTGAAATAAAGTGATATTCCAGTTACTACCCAGCGTATCTAAAAAGCGCGCCAATGCGCCTGGGTACTCTGGAAACTCAAACCTTAGTAAGCGTTCATGTAACTGCTCTGGCGCTTTACCGCCAACCATATAGCGTACATGCAGCTTTGCTAATTCGTTATCTGACAAATCGCAAAAGGTATATTTGTTATCTGTTAGACTTTGTTTAAGCTCTTCAAGTTCTGCTAACCCTTGGCGCAGTGCAATACCAACAAAAATTTGCGCCTCGCCAGGCCCTGCATATCGGTAGTTAAATTCGGTAATAGCACGCCCACCTAAAGATGCACAAAACTGCTTAAAACTACCGCGCTTTTCATCAATGGTTACGGCTAATAAAGCTTCGTTTTTCTCACCCAGCGCAGTGCGCTCAGCCACATAACGTAAGCGATCAAAGTTTAAATTAGCACCAGACAAAATAGCGGCTAAATTTAACCCTTTTAAACCCGACTGCTGAGACCATTTTTTAAGCCCTGCAGTTGCAAGTGCGCCTGAAGGTTCGGCAATAGCACGGGTTGATACAAAAATATCTTGCATGGCAGCACATATTTCATCATCTGATACGGTCACCACTTCATCGCAAAACTTTTGCGCCAATCTAAATGTTTCGCTACCAATTATTTTTACGGCAACACCATCGGCAAAGCTTCCTACTCTTTCTAGCTCTACAGGCTCTCCCGCTTCCATGGCAGCTTTTAAACAAGCACTTTCATTAGCCTCGACTCCAATCACTTTGATATCTGGGCGCAGCGATTTAATGTATACCGCCATACCCGCCAGCAATCCGCCGCCGCCAACAGGAATAAATACCACGTCTAAGTCGTTCAGCTGTTGCATTAGTTCACGGGCAACTGTGCCTTGACCAACAATGACATCGGGGTCATCAAATGGAGGGACAAATACGCCGTTTCGCTGCTCAGTTAATTCAAGCGCATACGCCTTTGCGGCATCAAACTGATGACCATGTAACACGACTTCCCCGCCCAATGCTCTTACCGCATTAACCTTAATTTCAGGCGTGGTTACGGGCATGACAATAGTGGCTTTATGCCCTAGGTGTGAGGCACTCAGCGCCACCCCTTGAGCATGGTTACCTGCCGATGCGGTGATCACAACCGAGCCCTTTGGCAGCTTATTTAATTTATTAAAAGCACCACGTAATTTAAACGAGTACACCGGTTGCTGATCTTCACGCTTTAACCAAACATGATTACCTAATCGTGCACTCAATTCGGCCATTTCACTCACCTCAGTCACCTTAGCTAAAGGCTCCATATTGGCTTGGATAATCGCGCGAAAATAATCGAGTTCTTGAGAAACCATACCTAACTAAGCTCCTCCAGTTTGGCTAAATCGCGAACCGCACCTTTATCGGCACTGGTTGCAAGTAGCGCATACGCTTTAAGCGCAGATGAGACATAGCGATCGCGGTTAAGCGGCTTATACGCTTGTTTACCACGAGCCAATTGTTTTTGCCTGCGAGCTTCGAGTTCCTCATCGCTTAATGCTAAAGTGATTTCTCGAGTGGCAATATCGATGATAATTTTATCGCCATTTTCAACATAAGCTATCGCGCCACCGCTGGCTGCCTCGGGAGACACATGGCCAATTGATAAACCTGACGTACCACCTGAAAAACGCCCATCAGTAATTAATGCACACTTCTCTGCCAAACCTTTTGATTTTAAGTAGCTGGTTGGGTATAGCATTTCTTGCATGCCTGGGCCGCCTTTAGGTCCTTCATAGCGAATTACAACTACATCGCCGGCTTTTACTTCACCATTTAAAATCCCTTCTACAGAGTCATCTTGTGATTCGTATACAACAGCAGTACCTTCAAAATGCAGCATTTCATCGACAACGCCGGCACTTTTAACGATACAGCCATCTATTGCTAAATTACCTGAAAGCACGGCAAGGCCGCCATCTTGACGAAATGCATGTTCAACACTGCGAATACAACCGTTTTCACGGTCGTTATCACCCTCATCCCAACGACAATCTTGGCTCATTGCTTTGGTGGTACGAATGCCTGCCGGACCCGCGCGGTAAAACTTTCGCGCCGCTTCGTTATTAGGATCCGTTGCATCCCATTTTTTTACCAACTCACCCATGGTCATGCCGGCAACATGATTAACCGATAAATCAACCAAGCCGGCTTTACCAAGCTCGCGTACTATGGCCATCATGCCACCAGCGCGGTGTACGTCTTCAATGTGGTATTGCGCGGTAGCTGGCGCGACTTTACATAAAAATGGCGTTTTACGTGAAAGCTCATCAATGTGTGACATATCAAAATCTACACCGGCTTCTTGTGCCGCTGCGAGTAAATGTAATACCGTATTTGATGAGCCGCCCATGGCAATATCAACCACCATAGAGTTCATAAATGCGGTTTTATTAGCGATGGCACGAGGCAGTACGTCTTGGTTATCTTTTTGGTAGTACTCGCGGCATAAATCAACGATGCGAGCACCTGCTTCGACATACAATTGCTTACGGTCTTTGTGAGTTGCAAGCGTGGTACCGTTACCAGGTAGCGCAAGGCCTATTGCTTCTAATAAACAGTTCATTGAGTTGGCAGTAAACATCCCTGAACACGAGCCACAGGTAGGACATGCAGAGCGTTCAACTTGCTCTGAGTCGGCATCACTTACCGATTCATCGGCACCTTTAACCATGGCATCTACTAAATCGAGTTTAATATCGATATTGGCTAATTTAGTTTTACCCGCTTCCATAGGGCCACCCGATACAAAAATAACCGGTATATTTAAACGCAGCGCAGCTAACATCATCCCAGGGGTGATTTTATCGCAGTTAGAAATACAAATCATCGCATCGGCACAATGGCCGTTCACCATGTACTCCACCGAGTCGGCAATTAAATCGCGCGATGGCAGTGAATAAAGCATACCGCCGTGACCCATGGCAATACCGTCATCTATGGCGATGGTATTAAATTCTTTTGGTACACCACCGGCCTGAGTAATGGTTTCAGCCATCAGTTCACTAAGCTGATTAAGATGCACGTGCCCCGGAACAAATTGCGTAAATGAGTTCACAACAGCAATAATTGGCTTACCAAAGTCGGTATCGGTCATGCCTGTTGCACGCCATAATGCTCTTGCGCCTGCGCGTTTACGCCCTTCAGTGGTGGTTGCACTTCTTAATTTAGCCATAGTTACCTCAGTGTTTGCCGCAGTTAATGCGGGCATTCCTCATTCTAAAAATTGATGAATAACCAAATAACCGGTTATTCGTAAAATTCGTTAAATTTATTTTATACAGCCTGTTGCTGTAAGCTTTGTAGCGTCACATGTTTCACATCAACCAATTTATTTAGTTGACTGGTAAGCAAATAAATTGGTTTATCACTATCAACCGTCATGGCCATATTATATTGACCATCGTCCATATTGAGCTGCAAGTGAGTCAAGTCAAAACCACGATGACGTACGACACGTAAAAAGCGCTCGATTGCGACACTTTGACTTTTTAAGGCAATTGTTAAGTTGTGTTTCATTGTGCTTTCTCCGTCATCATTTCATCGTTAGCAGCCCCAGGTGGAACAAGTGGCCATACGTTTTCTTTATCATCAATACAAGCATGAACAATGTAAGGCCCATCGCTATTTAATAAGGCTGTAATTGCATCATCCACTTGATTGGCATGGGTAATCGTTTGCCCAGGAATACCAAAAACAGCCGCTAGCTGTACAAAGTCAGGGTTATCTGACAAGTTAGTTTCGCTAAAGCGCCCTTCAAAAAATAACTCCTGCCATTGGCGCACCATGCCTAAACGCTGGTTATCAAGTATCAGTATTTTTACTGGTAAATTATTACGGCGAATAGTGGCAAGCTCTTGAATGTTCATCATGATTGAACCATCACCTGAAACGGTGATGACAAAGTCATCTTTACGCGCTATCTGTGCACCTATAGCCGCGGGTAAACCAAATCCCATAGTGCCTGCACCACCACTGCTCAAATGGTTGCAAGGGTGGCTAAACTTCATGTGCTGAGCTACCCACATTTGGTGCTGGCCCACATCGCAGCAAACAACACTGGTGCTTGGCATACGCTGGCTTAGTTGATTAAGTAAATAAGGGGCAAATACTTTTTCGCCAGGATAGTCGTAGCGCCATGCATGCTTAACCATCATTTGTTTATTATGATCGCACCACGCTTTTGGTGTAACCACGCACTCAAGGGCGGGAAGTGAAGTTTTTAAATCTGCAATTAATGACGCTTTTGCGGGTTTACGTTTACCGACCTCGGCTGCATCTATGTCTAAATGAATTACGTTTGCTTTTGCAGCAAACTTAGCTAAATTGCCTGTTACACGGTCATCAAAGCGAGCGCCAATACACACTAATACATCACATTCTTGCACGGCTAAATTAGCCGCTTGACCGCCATGCATACCTAGCATCCCTAAATCATATTCGTAATCAGGTAATACACTGCCCAATGCTTTAAGAGTTGAAACCGCAGGCATTTGCGTTTTATTTAAAAATTGCATTAACTGCGCTTGCGCATCAGCGGCATGAACGCCCCCACCAACATACGCTACGGGTTGCTTGGCTTCACTGAGTAATTGATTGGCGATAGCAACTTGGTTTAAATCAAGTTGCGGTAAGTATTCATCTGCCGCCAACCAAGGTTTAAAAGGCACCTGCGCCATTTGAATGTCTTTGGGAATATCAACTAAAACGGGGCCAGGACGGCCGCTTTGTGCTAAATGCATCGCTTCTTGTAATATTTCGGCTAAATCTTCTGCTCGCTCAACCATGTAACTGTGTTTAGTACATGAAAGCGACATGCCAAGCACGTCAATTTCCTGAAAAGCATCAGAGCCAATGGCGGCGGTTGGTACTTGCCCTGTAATAGCAAGTAAAGGCACTGAGTCCATCATGGCATCTGCCAATGCGGTAATTAAATTAGTAGCTCCAGGGCCTGATGTTGCCAAGCACACACCTAAACGTCCAGTACTGCGTGCATAGCCCACGGCGGCAAACCCTGCACCTTGCTCATGACGAGTAAGATAATGTTTTACAGGCGCACCATACAAGGCATCGTAAATGGGCATAATAGCACCACCTGGGTAGCCAAATACTTCATCTACGCCGTGTTTGGCGAGTAAATCTATTGTTAGTTCTGCGCCTGTCATTAGTAAATCCTCATTCCTGTTTGACAACCCATTAAAAATTTAACTCTAAAACTAAAAAGCCCCCCGGACGGTTAAGTGCGGAGGGCTTTTCAATGCTTAGTTTTTTAAAGCACTACGAAGCCCTCGCGGGAATAATCACCACGATAATAATCAGGACTAGGTTAAGTGCATTTTTAAGCATAAAATTCAGTACCATTTAAGATTTAGTCACTGCGAACATCTTGTTTCGCTGTCTTTTTATATTAGTACCGCGCTCAGGGCGGTAAGTCAACACCAAATTCAATTCAAAATAATTATAAAAATACACTTACTCAGGTTTTAAAATTCAATTAAGCGAGGTTAAATAGATTTTTTATCCCTTCATTTCAACTCAGGAAATTCACTATTCTTATAACACTGAATTCTGGTTTGATTAATTTTTAGTAAGCCACCTCATTTTTATCTAACAAAATTAAAATAAATCGATTTCTTAAGAGTTTCTTAAGCCTGGCAGCCTAGCATAACAACGTTCACGAAAAAGAGGCGTGTTATGAACCCAACTTTCAAACTCAGTAAGCAACCGCAAGAAAATACTAAAAAACGCTTTTATTTTAATTGCAGTGCTAATGCATTCATTATTTTTATGGCTTGTTATTACGGCTTAGTTATTAATATTCCATTTATGCATGGTGCGTTTAGCGCTATTACCTCGTTGCACACATTTTCATGGCTATTTTTGTTTTCTGTGCCGTTACTACTGATTTGTTTGTTAATCATATTCTTTTCAGTGGTTTCTATTCGGGGAATACTAAAACCCATTAACTACTTGCTGCTAGTGCTCTCGAGTGCGGCGTTATATGGCTCATTGAACTATGGTGTGGTGTTTGATTATTCCATGATACAAAACACCGTCGAAACTGACTCTAGTGAAGCGTTAAGCTATTTAAACCTGCAACTCGTTGGCTTTTTACTGCTTTTTGCCGCATTACCTGTCTTTATTTTGAGTAGAATAAAAATAAACTGCGCCCGCCCATACAAAGAAGTTATTAGTCGTCTTAAACTGCTTTTAGCAAGCTTTGCACTGATTGCATTAGTGGTCGTTAACTTTTACGCCGATTACGCGGCAACGGGTCGTAATAACCGTATTCTTAAAAAAGAAATTATTCCATTTCAATATCTCTCTAGTGGCTACAAATACGCCCGTGACCAGTTACTTTATAGCGATATTGAATTTAAAAATATTGATACCACGCCAACTTTAGCATCGCCAAGTACAACACGAGTTACTGTCATCGTGGTAGGTGAAACCGCTCGAGCTGAAAATTTTGCCTACCAAGGCTATGAGCGTAATACCAACCAATACACGCAAAAACATAATGTCACTTATTTCGATAACGTATCGTCGTGTGGCACGGCCACAGCAGTGTCAGTACCATGTATGTTTTCACTGCAAACTCATGCCAATTTTTCTCGTTTAGACAGTGATAACCAGCAAAACGTAATTGATTTGATACAACAAGCAGGCGCAGATGTCTTATGGGTTGATAATAACAGTGGCTGTAAAAACGTCTGCACGCGCGTACCTACCATTAATATTGATACCAAAGCATCTGAACTATGTGATGGTAAATACTGTTTTGATGAAGCGTTACTAGCCCCTTTAAAGCACAAGCTTGCCAATTTGAGTCAGGCTAATACGGTTATAGTGCTGCATATGATGGGTTCACATGGCCCTACTTACTTTAAGCGCTACCCTGAAAAATTTAAACAGTTTAGTCCAACCTGCGACCGCAGCGATATTCAAAACTGTAGCGCTGAAGAGCTGGTTAACACCTACGATAATACAATTGCTTATAGTGATTTTATCAACGCTCAAGTTATTGAACAGTTAAAGGCACTGCCAGCTAATATTGATAAGCAATTACTGTATGTGTCTGACCATGGCGAGTCGCTCGGTGAAAATGGCGCATACTTACATGGCTTTCCCTATGCATTTGCACCAACAGCTCAAACCCATGTGCCTCTTTACATCTGGGCTGATGAGCATAATCAGCGCATTACAGCCAAGTGTCTAAACAACTTAAATAGCACTTTAGCGCAATCACACGACGCTATTTTTCATACCCTTTTAAGCTTAACCGGTGTTGCGAGTAAAACCTACCAAACCTCTGAAGATTTACTCGCGTCATGTCAAACGATTAACCATAGCGAAACTAAAATATGAATAATAAAACCGTTATAAAACGCCAAGGCCTAATGCGCCTAATTTTTACCTTAAGCCATACATTTAACGGCCTAAAATGGATGAGCCGATTTGAGGCTGCTTTTCAGCAAGAGTTGGTTTTATTTAGTTTGCTAGGCGTATTTGCCTGCTTGCAAGAAATTACTTTAAGTAGCAAATTAATCTTGATTGCCAGCTTATTGTTTGTGTTATTTGCTGAGTTGGTCAATACCGCAGTCGAAGTGGTGGTTGATCGCATCGGTAGCGAATATCATGAACTATCAGGCCTAGCTAAAGATATTGCATCCGCCAGTGTCTTTATCGCCATGCTTATTGCTATTTTAGTTTGGTGGTCTGTGCTATGGACTTAATCAGTAGCACTAAAAAAGTACTGGGGCCATTGTGGGTTTTAGCGGTATTTTTTTTCGCACTCCTATGCTTGCTAACTTTTGCGCGATTAGGTTTAAGTTTGTGGCAAAGTGGCCGTGTATTTACCGAAGGCGCCTGGCACTTTGTTTTTGTAGGCGGTTTACGTGTTGATATAGCAACATTATGCTACATCATAACCCCCGTTTTGTTACTAACACTTGCAGCACATGCTCTCAAATTAACTGCTTATATTCGAGTTGTCGTAAAGTGGTATTTAGTAATAATGGCTGCAATGTTAGTGTTTTTTGAGGTTATTACACCCACGTTTATTAACGAGTACGACTTACGCCCTAATCGCCTATTTATTGAATACCTTATTTATCCTAAAGAAGTCTCTAAAATGATTTTTTCAGGTTACAAACTCGAAGTCCTCTTCGCTGTTTTAGCGCTCGTTTTCACCATTAAATTTGCTAACAAAATTCTTACTCAGAAATGGCAAAACCGCTCGTCCCTAGGGGCAATAAAACTATCACTGTTAGCTGTTATTATATGTAGCCTAACACTGTTAGGCGCTCGAAATTCATTAGGCCATCGTCCATTAAACCCCGCTATGGTGGCATTTTCGACCGACCACTTGCTGAATGACCTCACGCTTAATTCATCATATAGCGTAGCATTTGCGTTAAAACAGCTCTCCAATGAGCAATCAAGTCAGGCATATTATGGCAAGGTCCCTCAAGAGGAGTTACTCGCCACAGTACGCAGTACCATGCAAAATCCTCAAGCAATATTTAATAATCCAAATGCCCCTACCCGCACTTTTCATCAGGCAAGCTACCAAGGTAAAAAGAAAAACCTGGTTATTATTCTGCAAGAAAGCTTGGGCGCTCGTTATGTAGGTACCTTAGGTGGCTTACCCTTAACGCCTAATATAGATACACTTTATCAACAGGGCTGGGGATTTGATAACTTATACGCTACCGGCACTCGCTCTGTACGCGGTATTGAAGCAGTTATAACCGGTTTTACACCGACTCCCTCACGCGCGGTTGTAAAACTCGATAAATCACAACGTGACTTTTTTACCTTGGCTAGTTTTTTAGCAAAGCAGGACTACCATACTCAGTTTATTTATGGTGGAGAAAGTCACTTTGACAACATGCGTAGCTTCTTTTTGGGTAACGGCTTTAGTGATATTGTTGATAGTGAAAGCTTCGATAACATTAACTTTAATGGTTCATGGGGCGCATCTGACGAAGATTTATTCACTCAAGCAGATAAAGAGCTGAATAAATTACAACAACAGCAAAAGCCATTTTTTAGTCTGATTTTTAGTAGTTCTAATCATAGCCCTTATGAATTTCCGGACGGTAAAATAGCCCTGTTTGAGCAACCAAAGCAAAGCCGTAATAACGCAGCTAAATATGCAGATTATGCCCTTGGCACATTCATTGAAAAGGCGAAAAAATCATCCTACTGGGACGATACTGTGTTTATAGTGATTGCTGATCACGACTCACGCGTGTCTGGTTCCAGCCTTGTACCTATTGATCACTTTAGAATTCCTGCGGTTATTTTTGGAAACGGTATTAAGCCCAAACGCGATCATCAATTAGCCAGTCAACTAGATATTCCTACCACCTTACTGTCGCTTATTGGCGCCAGCGGTGAACACCCAATGATTGGTCATGATCTCACTCGCCCTGTTGCCAAAAACAAGCAGCGTGCAATGATGCAGTACGATAAAAACTTTGCTTACATGCAAAACGATAAAGTTGTTATTTTGCAGCCAGATAAACCGGCAACCACCTATATTTATAAAAATAAGCAATTACACCCCAAGCATAACGATAGCGCACTCATCAAGCAAGCTCGTGCGCTGGCTAATTATGGCAACATGGCCTACAGCAATAATTGGTATCAATAACACCGAAAAATGCCTGATTGATTAATCAGGCATTTTTACGTTACCTATAAAGTAAACTAAGTTAGTATTTATAAAACAACTTAAACTTGGATAGGATTTTATGAACGTGTCATTACGTATTAGTCAGTTATTTATGGTGTTATTACTTTTAGCCTTTAGCGTCAATGGCTATGCAGCACCGGCTCTATTCAAAATAGAAAAACAAGGCGCTAGCTCGTATTTATTTGGCACCGTGCATGTGGGTGATGCCAGCATGAAAGGGCTACCACAAAAAGTGACTCACGCACTGGATAACAGTAATCAAGTTGTTGTTGAAGTAGATATTAGTAAACTATCACCATTACAAATGCAGCAACGTTCTATGCCGTTTATGTTGCTTACTAACGGGCGTACGCTACAGAGCGAGCTTTCAGAAAAAAATTATCAACTCCTCAAAAACTACTTTGCTAAAAAATCGATTGATATTGCCATGTTCAATAGTTTTAAACCTTGGGCTGTCATGTTGACCATGATGCAAATTGAGTTTCAAAACGCGGGCTATTCAGATAAAAACGGTATCGATAAGCAAATACTCGAGTACGCGCAAAAGCACAGTATTAACATTGCGGAGCTTGAAACCTTAGAGCAACAACTACAAATGTTTAATGGCTTAGAGTCATTAAGCAATGCCATGATGGCAGAAACTTTTGAGCAACTAAGCGATATTAATACCTACTTTATCACCCTAGTGGATGCATGGAAAAAGGGCGATATGCAAACCCTAACCAGCTATTACCACACCAGTTTTGATGACAGCCAATACGGTCAACAAAGCGAGCAAGTGATGCTGATTGAGCGCAATAATAATTGGGTCACTCAGCTCACGCCTAAACTTGAACAAGGTAAGGTGTTTATTGCGGTAGGTGCTCTGCACTTAGTTGAGCAGCATGGTTTAATTAAACAACTTCGCGACCAAGGGTTTAAGGTTACTCAGTTATAAACAAGCTTATATAAGCGTCTCACTATGAGCAGCTTGTTGCCCATAGTGAGCCGGTTTAAAATCTTCCATTTTTAAGGTGTGTTCAATCCCTTTAATGGTATCTGCTGCATGATGGTTTACATAAATAACGGTACTCGTTTTTGCAGCACACACCTTTTCTATCAGCAGTAAAACGCGTTGACGATTTGCCTCATCAAGCCCTAAACATGGCTCATCTAAAATAAGCAAAGCAGGATGTTTAACCATTGCGCGCACAATCAGTAATAGTCGCTGATCGCCATACGATAGCTGGGTAAAAGCGCTATTTGCTTTGTCACTTAACCCTATTAGTGCCAACCACTCTTTAGCTAAACGCGTTTGTAACTCACTGGCTTGTTGATATAAACCAATGCTATCGAAAAACCCTGAAATAATAGCATTAAGCGCCGAAATACTCACTCGATACTGCAAATGTAGCGTATTTGAAATATAACCAATGTGCTGTTTTATATCCCAAATACTCTCCCCTGTGCCACGCTTAAAACCAAACACCTCAATCTCATTGTTATAGCACTGAGGGTTATCACCTGTAATTAAATTTAATAAACAGGTTTTACCTGAGCCATTTTTCCCGGTGAGTTGCCAGTGCTGATATTGGTTAATCGTCCAGTTTAAATTTTCAAAAATTGCTTGTTCGCTGTAACGCACATGGGCATTAGTGAGCTTAACGAGTGGCGTGTTTGTCGCTGATTTAAAACAGCATTCAGGCGCATCGGGAATACTTAATGATGTATGCTCTAAATGAAGTAATTTGAATAAATCCGCTCGTTTTGCTGCACACGGTTTTGCCAAGCTATGTTGTAAACGACCATTGCTCACATAAGCAAAGTGATCAACAAACGCTGGAATTTCGTCAACACGGTTTAGCACAAACACAAAGCAGGTTTGTGCGCTCAACTGCTGTAATAGATGGTTTAGCTGCCCAACCGATTCAGAGTCTAAGCCATCAAATGGTTCATCAAGCACAACTAAATCACAGTTAGCAGATAGCGCTTTAATTAATAATAATTTACGCGTTTCGCCAGTAGATAAATCAGTAAAATCACGATTAAGTAAGGCATCAAAATTAAAAGCGGTGATTAACTGTTGGCATAAATCGCTATTTATTTCAGGCTCAGCAAAGAGTATGTCCGTTACTTTTTGTGGCTTTTCACTTTTACGATGCGTGTTAAGTAACTGCTTTTGTAGATCACTTGACACTAATTGTAGTTTGTTAAAGGTACTATGACGTTGCCCGCTTTGTTGTTTTGCTTCACCAATTAACGCTGCTGCGAGTGCTGATTTTCCAGCACCATTCCCCCCGAGTAATACCCAATGTTCACCCCGCTTTACTTGCCAAGTTAAATCGTCGATACAATACCGAGTACTGTCATCGGTAGATAAATAACCACTAAATTGCTGTAGTAAAATTGAGCGCACATTAGATCCCAAAACAAAGCTTAAAAACTCAAATTAACGTAATAAGGAATAATTAGGCAAGTGAGATTTAATCAACCTCAGGTAGAAAAGCATCGTTTAGCGCCGCGATTATGCTTTGCTGATCTATGGGTTTATGAATATGACCTATTGCTCCACAAGCTTTAGCGCGAGCAAGATCACTATCAGAGGTGTTTGCGGTAACCACAATAATCGGCAGTGTTTTATCGTTATCACGCAAGATTTTAGTGGCTTCAAACCCATCCATAACCGGCATATTTAAATCCATAAAGATGACGTCATAAGATTTTTTGGCGACCATTTCACACGCTATTTTGCCATTCTCAGCGCATTCTGCGTGTATGTTCAATGCGGTTAATAGCTTAGTGAGTACCAGCATATTAAGTGGGTTATCTTCAACGACTAAACAATGTAAGTTATCAGGAATTGACGATGACTTGCTTAAAGTAGTATCCATCTCTAATGGTAATGTTAAAAATACAGATGCCCCTTGCTGATGATTATTTTCAAAACGAATTTCACCCTTTAAGGCCTTAACAATATATTGTACACGGGTAAGGCCTGTTCTGAGTCCTTGAAAATGGTTACATTGCTCAGTGCTGTCTAATTCTAATTGCTCGATAAGGTGATCAAAGCCACAGCCAGTATCCTCGACGCTCAACGATAGTTGGTTATTGTTGAGCGTAGCGATGACTTTCACCTCTCCTTGCTCTGTAAACTTTAATGCATTACTAAGTAGCTCATTAACTATTTGTTGTAAGCGCGCATGATCTACAATCACCGCGCAGTCTAAGCTCGCTGCTAACTCTCTGATTAACTTTAACCCTTTTTCAGTACAACCATATTCATACACAACTAACACTTTATTTATGGTGATTAGTAAGTTGTCAGAGGTCGAGTTTAACGACCAACGATTTAAACTCAGCGCTTGTAAATCTTGTAATTCATCTAACATCGCCAACAACCTCGCCGAGCAATACCGAGCTTGGCGTTGTATATCCTGCTGTGAAGTGGGAATTTTTAGCTCATCGTTCGAGGTAATTAACCCCTGTAATGGAGTTCTAAATTCATGACTGGCTCGTGCAATAAAGTGTTCTTTGTTATTACTTACCTGCTCTGCAAACTCTTTTTGTTGTTGATACTTTTGTAAGGTCTGCAGAACTCGTTTTTCCATCGGCATAAACACAAATCTAAGTTCTAAAAACAATAATGCCAGAGTAAAAAACCAACAAAGCAGTTCAATACTAGAGATCCAATCAACCTTTTTTACCGCTTGTTGCTCAAATAAGCTCACCGCAGTGTCTAATTTTTTAAGTAATGCTTCAACTTTGCCCACAGAATACGAAGCCAAATTAATAGGCTCCTTTTGAGAAACCAAATTTTTAGCTTGCGTTATAAAGGCCAACACTTCTGCATCTAAGTTGCTTGGGGAGGCATAATATAAATCAAATAAAGGTGTATTTAGATAAACTGCGTTACCTTGCTCATCTTTAGTGAGTAAATATTCATGGGCTTGTTCAAATAACTCAAGGGAGTGTTTTAACGATTGAAGATGTTGTGCGTGATTATCCGTTTGATTAATTAATGCATTGCTATGCCAAGCTATTTTTTGCGAAAGCATACGTTGCTTGCCAGCTATATTGATAATTTTTGCACTGAAAAGAAGTATTGCATCAGTAATGCAGATACGCTGACCAGCAAGGCAATAGCAACTAAAGCCCAACGATAACGTTTGCGAATACTCTTAACAATGTTGAACCTAAACTAGGTTACTTTTTTGTTTTAATTGTAGCCTAAGCTTAGCAAACCAATTACTAAGTTATTAAATACAAAAAACCCAGCTAGTTAAGCTGGGCTCTTGTAACCGTTTAGCGTGTACCTAACGATTTTCTAGTCGATTATAATCAAACATGCCAAATTCAACCCCTCGGTACTGGCGGGCAACCTGATGTAAAATATCGCTGTATTGCCAAAATTGCGGGTGAGTTCGACGAATCGCAAACTTAGACTTTAAAGCGCGATAATCAGCTTCCACTTGCATTAGCGGTAACTGTTCTGCAAAGGCCGAAACCTGTTGGGCGTTATTTAAATACCAAATTGCAGAAGGGTAATCACCAATAAAGCCCGGAACTATTGTCACCGTATCTTCTTCATAGGCGCGCTGTCCATCTTCGTTTAGTAGGCTCGAAATATTATAGTGCGCGTTATGGTGAATAATCGTATAGCCTGTGTGGCCATCCTGCTCTTTCACTAGCACATAAGATAGCTGTGGCAGTAAGTTAACTGCTTTAGCAGGCATGGTATTAATCGCACTTAATGGTGCGGGTACTTTTTTATAGTCATAACGAGGACTTAAAACGGGCTCTAATGCCTCTTTAATTAAGCCATATAGCTCTGATTGCGGTTCATCTGTTTGATAGTTAATACCGCTGGGTTGACTAAACTCACGATTGTTTTCAAAAAAGGTCGACAAACTAGGTGGTGATTTTCGATACCAACTCTGTTTAATTGTCTCTCGCTGAGTTTCAGGTAACAAAGCTAAAAAGTTGTGCTCACCCTCTAAACGTAAAAAGTCCATGTATAAGCGCGTTATTAATTGATGACCAATATTGCCATACACATCAAAGCCCGCAACTAACAAGTAATGAATACGCTCAAACAGCGCGTAATCAAGCACCCACATAGTTTTAGGTTGTTGGCCAATAAAGCCTTTAACTACAGTTGCACTATCAAAGTGTCGAAAAATAGTCAGTGCCGCATTTTGATTGTGCCCATCCCCTTTCCACAATAAGTCAGTGGTTAAATGCTCGCCGTTTTTGAACAGATTATTAGCAAGCTCTACCTTGGCTTTTAAGTAACGTTTTTCGCGAACCGAGTATTTTACCCAATTAGAAATCGGTAACGCATTACTTTCCTCTGCTGCGGGCAACTCTAATGCATCCTCATGTTGTACCAGCATTTTACCTACCGCCGGAGTCGCTACCTTTTTAGGATCAGCAAACGCCACCCAAAAATGATCATTAATCACATTGAGTGCTATTTGACCACGACAAACAGGGCCTTTAATAAAGCCCATAATAATTAGCTCAGCTTCATCGAGCATAAATTGATATTTTGCATCTATAGGCAGTGCTTCAAACGTTTTAAACGGGTTTGATGCAAGGGTAGGCTCATAGCTTGGTAAACTAGATACAGTGTAATTTGGCGCAATAAATTGCTGGTAAATACGTGCCAACTTTTCATCATTAAGTTTAAGCGGTAAATGCGTTTTTGATAAAATAGTAGAACGGTCGTGAAGCAGTCGATAATAAACACGCTCAACGTTTGGGTTATCGTAAGGGCGACGAGAACTTATTAATTTAATGTCTTCACCAGGGGGAGTACTTGAGCGTACCAACTTAAAAAAGTTAGGTGATTGTGCATCACTAAAGTAGATGTGTGCTAAAAACCAATGCTCATAAATATAGCGCGCTGATAATTGGTACTTCAAACCATCTTGATTTAAAAATGCTTCCCAGTTTTTTACTTGCGCAAGCTCAGCAGCTGATGGCGGCTTGATGTGCGCCATTTTCCCGCCTTTTTTGATCCAGTTTTGTAAGTGCTGAAATTCAGCAGTAGTCACTCCAGGCAAGCCATAAGGCATACCCGCATGCGGTTGCTCATCCGCTAATTGGTCAAACTCACCCATCGTCGCACAACTTTGGTGGCGGCTAAGCGAAAAATCAAAACGTTCATCTAATACTTCATCTTCTGGCAAGGGTGAACTTTGCTTTAATACCAGCGTATTAAATAACACACTACCCGCTAAATTGGCTTCTTCAGTTTGTGCTCGCTCGTTTAATACCGGGCTAAATTCTTTATCTCGCCATTGCTCAGTCGTGGTTGCATCAAATAATAATCGGCTCGGCGTTGAGGCTAACAACCGAGTACCATCGTAAACCAGCTCTTTACTGAGACCTCTGTCGATACCTTCAGGAGAAGAGAGTTTTAATTGGCAAGGCGCATCATAACAGCCATGACAAACCACGCAGCGGTTATCGAGTACAGGCTTTACTTGCTGTAAAAACTCAGCCCCAGCACCGCTATTATGAGCAACTATACGATCTTGTGTTTGCTCAGGACCGAATAATTCATTGTAATGTGCATTACCTAAGTAAGCACAACCACTTAAGATAATCAGTACAAAAGTACCTATAATATTTTTTTTCATTATTCTGTCTCATCACCTAAATCGAACGTAGGCATCATATCGATTTGCGGTGATACGAATGTTAGGTTTTCAACAGTAGTCACCACAGCGCTTAATAGAGGCCCCTGTGTTATGGTTAATTGAGCATCATGCTCGCTATGCGCTACGGTAGCAAAGCTTGAATTGATGATATTCAACTCATAGTCTGCAATGCTAATGCCTATACTACTGTCAGCACTGGGGTTCTGGCATAGTTGAGTAAGTAGCTCATCACTTAAAATAACTGAAATTTCCAAGTCAGGCTGCGCTAAGTCACGGGTACTTAGTGTTTCATCTAGAATAAATAAAGGAAGGGTTAAATTGCTATCTTGTTGAAGTTCCATTGGACTCTCTGCGCTACTGACTATTTAATTATTACCTATTATAACAACGTTCCAACTTAAATAACGATAAACAAGCCTTAAAATAGTTTCGTTAATTTTTTAAGCAGCGGTATCAATGCTGCTTTAAACTTCGTTACGACAACAACAGGAACGCCAAACTTCACTCACTAAAACCTGAAACCTGCAGCATTACAGTAATTGAGAACTCAACGATCGTTGCTACAAAGCACCGATGCCCAAGGTAATTGCAGAACCTTCATGCTTTACCCTCTAAGTTCGATAAAACTCAACCCAAGTGACAGTGTTAAAATTAACACCGAGCTGCTTTACCTAACACCTTGCACCTGAAACCTTTATTTTATTGCAGGCATAAAAAACCCGAGGCTAAGCTCGGTTTTTTTCGTATTAATTAGCTAGGCTAATTATTACTCTACGATAGTTGCTACAAAGCACCTACGCCTAAGGTAACTGCGCCACCTTCACATGATGTAAATCGCAGCCATTAAAAAAGGCCACCTAAGTGACCTTTTTCTAACAATTAACTTAAACGTTAATTATTACTCTACGATTGTTGCTACAAAGCACCTACGCCTAAGGTAACTGCGCCACCTTCACATGATGTAAATCGCAGCCATTAAAAAAGGCCACCTAAGTGACCTTTTTCTAACAATTAACTTAAACGTTAATTATTACTCTACGATAGTTGCTACAAAGCACCTACCCCTAAGGTAAGAGCGCCACCTTCACATGAAGCAAATTGCAGACATTAAAAAACCCGAGGCTAAGCTCGGGTTTTTCGTATTAATTAGCTAGGCTAATTATTACTCTACGATAGTTGCTACAACACCAGCACCTACAGTACGGCCACCTTCACGGATAGCGAAACGAAGCCCTTCGTCCATCGCGATTGGCGCGATTAGCGTTACTGTCATCTTAACGTTATCACCAGGCATTACCATTTCTACGCCTTCTGGTAACTGTACGTCACCTGTTACGTCAGTTGTACGGAAGTAGAACTGTGGACGGTAACCTTTGAAGAATGGAGTATGACGACCACCTTCATCTTTCGAAAGTACGTATACTTCTGAAGTGAATGTAGTGTGTGGCTTGATTGAACCAGGCTTAGCTAGTACTTGACCACGTTCAACGTCTTCACGCTTAGTACCACGTAAAAGTGCACCAATGTTCTCACCAGCACGACCTTCGTCAAGAAGCTTACGGAACATCTCAACACCAGTACAAGTAGACTTAGTCGTCTCTTTGATACCAACGATTTCAACTTCGTCGTTCACGTTGATGATACCAGCTTCAACACGGCCAGTTACAACAGTACCACGACCTTGGATTGAGAAAACGTCTTCGATAGGCATGATGAATGGCTTATCGATGTCACGCTCTGGCTCTGGAATGTAAGAATCTAGTGCTTCTGCAAGCTCTACGATTTTAGCTTCCCATTGCTCTTCGCCTTCAAGTGCTTTAAGTGCAGAACCTTGAATTAGTGGTAAGTCATCACCTGGGAAGTCGTATTCAGAAAGAAGTTCACGAACTTCCATTTCTACTAGCTCAAGTAGTTCTTCATCATCAACCATGTCACATTTGTTCATGAACACAACGATGTAAGGAACGCCAACTTGGCGAGAAAGTAGGATGTGCTCACGAGTTTGTGGCATAGGACCATCAGTCGCAGCTACTACTAAGATAGCGCCATCCATTTGAGCAGCACCAGTGATCATGTTTTTAACATAATCGGCGTGTCCAGGACAGTCTACGTGTGCGTAGTGACGAGTAGGCGTATCGTATTCAACGTGTGAAGTTGAGATTGTGATACCACGCTCGCGCTCTTCTGGAGCGTTATCGATTGATGCGAAATCTTTAGCAACACCGCCGTATACTTTTGCAAGTACATTAGTGATTGCTGCAGTTAGTGTAGTTTTACCGTGGTCAACGTGGCCAATTGTACCAACGTTTACGTGCGGTTTTACGCGTTCAAACTTTTCTTTTGCCATCTTAAAAAATTCCTAATAAAGAAATTAAAGCCTGACTCAGTATTGAGCCAGACAAGCTAAAATCATATAACAGCGCGAGCTGAAATTATTGTATCTGCAACCTGCTTAGAGGCTTCAGCGTACTTCAAAAACTCCATAGAGTATGAGGCACGGCCCTGTGTTGCAGATCGTAAAGCAGTCGCATAACCAAACATTTCAGATAACGGAACCTGAGCATTAATTTGCTTAAGTCCACCAAGTGCATCTTCCATGCCTTCGATCATGCCGCGACGACGGTTTAGGTCGCCAACTACATCACCCATGTTTGCTTCAGGAGTGAGTACTTCAACCTTCATTACTGGCTCTAATAAAGCAGGGTTTGCATCTAGCGCACCTTGCTTCATAGCGAGTGAACCTGCTATTTTAAATGCCATTTCATTCGAATCTACATCATGGAATGAACCATCATATAAAGTCGCTTTCACGCCAAGTAATGGGTAGCCTGCCAGTACACCTTGAGCCATTTGCTCTTGGATACCTTTGTCTACCGCAGGGATGTATTCTTTCGGAACTGACCCACCTACGGTTTCGTTAACGAACTCGTAAATTGGGGCTTCATCATCCGAAATATCCATCGGTTCAAGTTTAAGCCAGACGTGACCATATTGACCACGACCACCTGATTGACGTATAAACTTCCCTTCAACTTCAACAGTTGAACGAATAGCTTCTCGGTATGCAACCTGCGGCTTACCAACGTTACATTCAACACTGAATTCACGTTTCATACGGTCGACAATGATATCAAGGTGAAGTTCACCCATGCCAGAGATAATCGTCTGGCCTGATTCTTCGTCAGTTTGTACGCGGAAAGATGGATCTTCTGCCGCTAGTTTACCTAGCGCGATACCCATTTTATCCTGGTCAGCAATTGTGCGAGGCTCAACCGCAACAGAGATAACTGGTTCTGGGAACTCCATACGCTCTAGCGTAATAATAGAATTCGGATCACACAGTGTCTCGCCTGTTGTTACGTCTTTGAGACCAATAGCCGCCGCGATGTCGCCTGCGTAGACTTCTTTGATCTCTTCACGTGAGTTTGAATGCATCTGAACGATACGACCAAGACGCTCACGCTTACTTTTTACTGGGTTATATACCGCGTCACCCTGTTTAACAGTACCAGAGTAAACACGGAAAAAGGTCAAGGTGCCAACAAACGGGTCTGTTGCAATCTTAAAAGCAAGTGCAGCAAACGGCGCTTTATCATCAGCAGGACGCTCTTCCTCGGTACCATCTTCGAGGATACCTTGGATTTGTTTCACTTGTGTTGGTGATGGCATATATTCAACAACGCAATCAAGCACAGCTTGAACACCTTTGTTTTTAAATGCACTACCACAGGTCATGGGAACAATTTCGTTCGCTAATGTGCGTTGACGCAAAGCATTTTTAATTTCTGCTTCGCTTAACTCTTCACCTTCTAAGTATTTATCCATTAATTCTTCAGAGGCTTCAGCAGCGCTTTCAACTAAATGAGAGCGCCATTCTTCAGCTAAATCCTGAAGTTCTGTCGGTATTGCCTCATAAGAGAAAGTCATACCCTGGTCTTCATCATTCCAGTTAATAGCTTTCATTTTAATAAGGTCAATAACACCTTTAAAGTCGTCTTCAGCGCCAATTGGCAACTGGACTGGAACAGGCGTTGCTCCAAGACGAGATTTCACCTGGCCGACAACCGTTAAGAAGTCAGCGCCTGTGCGATCCATTTTATTTACGAAGATCATTCTCGGAACTTCGTATTTGTTCGCTTGACGCCAAACTGTCTCAGTTTGCGGCTGTACACCCGATGAAGCACAAAGAACAACTACCGCACCATCTAGTACACGTAAAGAACGCTCTACTTCGATAGTGAAATCTACGTGTCCTGGGGTATCAATGATATTGATGCGATGGTCGTCATATTGCGCGTCCATCCCTTTCCAGAAACACGTTGTTGCAGCAGAAGTGATTGTGATACCACGCTCTTGTTCCTGCTCCATCCAATCCATAGTTGCGGCGCCATCATGTACTTCACCGATCTTATGAGAAAGACCTGTGTAGAACAGAACACGTTCTGTTGTGGTGGTTTTGCCTGCATCTACGTGAGCACAAATACCGATATTGCGGTAACGCTCAAGTGGAGTTGTACGTGCCATAAAATCCTCTTAAAGGTTAAGGACAGATTACCAACGGTAATGAGCGAATGCTTTATTCGCTTCAGCCATACGGTGAACGTCTTCACGTTTCTTAACCGCAGTGCCTTTGTTGTCAGCAGCGTCAACGATTTCTTGAGCTAAACGTAAGCCCATAGATTTTTCGCCACGCTTACGTGCAGCGTCTACTAACCAACGCATACCTAATGCGTTGCGACGTACTGGACGTACTTCAACTGGTACTTGATAAGTTGAACCACCAACACGGCGAGATTTAACCTCTACCTGTGGACGGATATTATCAAGTGCAGTTTCAAAGATTTCTAGGTGCGACTTGCCTGATTTCTCAGCAGCCACGTCTAGCGCACCATAAACGATTTTTTCAGCAGTAGATTTCTTGCCGTCTAACATTACGATGTTAACGAACTTAGCAAGAAGTTCCGATCCGAACTTAGGATCTGGAAGAATTTTACGTTGACCTATTACGCGTCTTCTAGGCATTTTGTATCTCCGGTTTATTCAGGTTTGCTCTTTCGAGTCAATCACCCAAAACAATAATTAATAATATTTAGTGCTTGGCCTTACTAACGGAAAACAATTAGCCTTTAGGGCGTTTTGCACCGTATTTAGAACGAGCTTGACGACGGTCGCTAACGCCTGCACAGTCAAGTGCACCACGTACAGTGTGAAAACGCACACCTGGTAAATCTTTAACACGACCACCACGGATTAGGATTACACTGTGCTCTTGAAGGTTATGACCTTCACCACCGATGTATGAAGTTACTTCGAAACCGTTAGTTAAACGTACACGAGCTACTTTACGTAACGCCGAGTTTGGTTTCTTAGGTGTAGTTGTATATACGCGAGTACATACACCACGCTTTTGCGGACACGCTTTAAGCGCAGCTGAGTTACTTTTAGTAACCTTGCTACGACGTGGCTTACGCACTAGCTGGTTAATAGTTGCCATTTAAATAGCTCCTGAAATTAAAATTACTACTGAAAAAAATAAAAAATCCGCCCTTGTTTTACCAGCATGTTTTAAACGTGCAAGTAAATGGGTGGCGGAATTTTAATGAGCAAAGATTGACCTGTCAACCTAAACCGCTCACAAGGCAGTAGATAACTGCCTTGTGAAACTCTAATCTATTGATTAGATTCGGTTTATTGATTTCCAGATAAATCCGCGTTTAAAGCATCAGTGAGTGCTTGAGTTGCCTCTTCCGCACTTACCGTTTGCTCTTCAACAACGTCTTTTTGCTTACGACGAGCCATACGCTCTTGATGATACGCAAAACCGGTACCGGCTGGGATCAATCGACCCACAATTACGTTTTCTTTCAGACCGCGTAGTTCATCGCTCTTACCATTTACAGCGGCTTCTGTTAGGACACGAGTTGTCTCCTGGAACGAGGCTGCTGAGATGAAAGATTCTGTCGCTAGTGATGCTTTTGTGATACCCATTAACTGGATTTCAAACTTAGCTGGGATCTTACCTTGAGCTTCAAGGTCGCGGTTTGCGATATTAACGCGTGCCACTTCAATTTGCTCACCGGCTAAGAACTCAGTATCACCACCGTCTAGAATGATACATTTACGTAGCATTTGACGAATAATAGTTTCAATGTGCTTATCATTGATCTTAACGCCCTGCAAACGATAAACCTCTTGCACTTCGTTAACAATGTAATTAGCAACATGAGTCACACCACGAAGGCGTAAGATGTCATGCGGTGATTCTGGACCATCGGCGATAACTTCACCTTTAGACACTTGTTCACCTTCAAACACGTTAAGCTGACGCCACTTAGGAATCATTTCTTCGTAATGATCGCCTTCAGCTGGTGTAATAACTAAACGTTTCTTACCTTTAGTCTCTTTACCGAAGCTAATAGTACCGGTGATTTCTGCAAGGATTGCAGGATCTTTTGGTTTACGTGCTTCAAATAAGTCGGCTACGCGTGGTAGACCACCCGTGATATCACGAGTTTTCGAACCTTCTTGCGGAATACGTGCTAATACGTCACCTGGGTTTGCAGTCGCGCCGTCTGTTACTTCAATCGTAGTGAATGAAGGAAGACGCGTTTCTTGCAATCCACGCTCATCACTTTCAATGATAAGCTTTGGCTCTTTCGCATTCGCTTTAGCAAGATCTTTAACAACTACACGAGTTAAACCCGTTAGTTCGTCAGTCTGTGCTTCAGTGTTTGAATCATCGATATCGCTGAACGATACTTTTGATTTATGCTCAAGAACGATTGGGTGACTATGCGGGTCCCAAGTAGCAACGATGTCGTTACCTTGAACTTCTGCATTGTCATGCACTGTTAATACCGCACCGTAAGGTACTTTATAACGCTCTTTCTCACGACCATAGCTATCAATGATAGTGATCTCGGTAGAACGAGAGGTAATAACAATCTTACCGTCTGTATTTAATACATATTTAGCGTTGTGAAGTTTTAATGTACCGTTTGTTTTAACTTGTACATTATTCTCAGCAGACGCTCTTGATGCCGCACCACCGATGTGGAAAGTACGCATCGTAAGCTGTGTACCCGGCTCACCGATTGATTGAGCTGCGATAACACCTACTGATTCACCCGCGTTGATGATATGACCACGTGCAAGGTCACGACCATAACACTTAGCACATACACCAAAGTCGTTATCACAGGTGATAACTGAACGTACACGCACTTCATCTACTGAGTGCTCTTCTAAAAGGTCACACAGTTTTTCGTCAAGCATGATGTTACGTTCAACAAGTACTGTATTAGTACCTGGTATTACAACATCTTCAGCAACAACACGACCTAGTACACGTTCGCGAAGTGCTTCTACAACGTCACCACCTTCAATTAGCGGTTTCATTGTTAAGCCATCTTCTGTGCCACAATCGTCTTCGTTGATTACCAAATCTTGTGCAACGTCTACTAGACGACGCGTTAGGTAACCCGAGTTTGCTGTTTTCAGTGCAGTATCGGCAAGACCTTTACGCGCACCGTGCGTTGAGATGAAGTACTGAAGTACGTTTAGACCTTCACGGAAGTTAGCCGTGATTGGCGTCTCGATGATTGAACCATCTGGACGTGCCATTAGACCACGCATACCTGCTAGCTGACGGATCTGAGCGGCACTACCACGAGCACCTGAGTCGGCCATCATAAACACTGAGTTAAATGACGGTTGCTCTTCTTCTTCACCTTGCGCATTCACTACGGTGTCTTTTGACAAGTTAGCCATCATTTCACGTGATAGGTTTTCATTTACACGTGACCAGATATCGATAACTTTGTTGTACTTTTCACCAGCCGTAACAAGACCTGATTGGAACTGTTGGTTGATTTCAGTTACTTCAGCTTCTGCTGCTTCAATGATTGATGCTTTCACTGGTGGGATAACTAAGTCATCTATACCAATTGAAACACCTGACTTCATTGCGTAGTGGAAACCGGTGTACATAACTTGGTCAGCAAAAACTACTGTGTCTTTTAAACCAAGACGACGGTAACACTCATTTAGTAAGCTAGAAATCTGCTTTTTACCTAGGGCTTGGTTGATTG
This sequence comes from Pseudoalteromonas sp. SCSIO_11900, assembly GCF_000576475.1. Classification (NCBI taxonomy): domain Bacteria; kingdom Pseudomonadati; phylum Pseudomonadota; class Gammaproteobacteria; order Alteromonadales; family Pseudoalteromonadaceae; genus Pseudoalteromonas; species Pseudoalteromonas sp. SCSIO_11900. Next base: position 1,132,149 of record NZ_KK070023.1, on the reverse strand, counting down.
ACTCAAACGGCATACCTTTAGGTAAAATAAGAGACAGAATTGCACGACCCACTGTAGTATCAATGATAGTAATTGTATCTTCTACAACACCATCTTCATTCGCTACTGATTGGCTAATACGTACTTTCACTTTTGCGTGAAGGTCGGCATTACCACTACGGTATGCTTTTTCTGCTTCTTTAGGATCTTTAAATACGGTGCCTTCGCCTTTGGCGTTAATGCGGTCACGCGTCATGTAATAAAGACCTAATACAACGTCCTGTGAAGGAACGATGATTGGCTCACCATTAGCAGGCGATAAGATGTTGTTTGTAGACATCATTAACGCACGAGCTTCTAGCTGAGCTTCAATTGTTAGCGGTACGTGTACCGCCATTTGGTCACCATCGAAGTCGGCGTTGTAAGCCGCACATACTAATGGATGCAAATGAATTGCTTTACCTTCGATAAGCACAGGTTCAAACGCTTGGATACCCAAACGGTGAAGTGTTGGTGCACGGTTAAGTAATACTGGATGTTCACGAATTACTTCATCTAGTACATCCCATACTTCCGCTACTTCACGCTCAACCATCTTTTTAGCTGCTTTGATTGTCGTAGCCATGCCGCGACGTTCTAATTTGCCATAGATGAATGGTTTGAAAAGCTCTAATGCCATCTTCTTAGGAAGACCACACTGATGAAGCTTAAGTGTAGGACCAACCGTGATTACAGAACGGCCAGAGTAATCTACACGCTTACCAAGTAAGTTCTGACGGAAACGACCTTGCTTACCTTTGATCATATCAGCAAGCGATTTAAGTGGACGTTTGTTAGAACCTGTAATTGCACGACCACGACGACCGTTATCAAGTAGCGCATCAACCGCTTCTTGTAACATACGTTTTTCGTTGCGTACGATAATATCTGGTGCAGCTAAATCTAGTAGACGCTTAAGACGGTTATTACGGTTAATAACACGACGGTAAAGGTCATTTAGATCAGATGTCGCAAAGCGGCCACCGTCTAGTGGTACTAATGGACGTAAGTCAGGTGGCAATACTGGAAGTACTGTCATGATCATCCACTCAGGGTTATTACCTGATTGGTGGAACGATTCCATTAACTTAAGACGTTTAGTGATCTTTTTACGCTTAGTTTCAGAGTTAATTGTGGGTAACTCTTCACGCATCTCTGCAATTAATTGAGCAAGATCGAGTTCACGAAGCAAGTCTAATACTGCTTCAGCACCCATCTTCGCTTCAAACTCATCACCATGCTCTTCAAGTGCATCTAGGTATTCTTCTTCACCTAATAGCTGACCACGCTCAAGCGTTGTCATACCAGGCTCAGTTACTACGAATGATTCGAAGTAAAGAACACGTTCAATATCACGAAGCGTCATATCAAGCATTAAGCCGATACGTGACGGTAATGATTTTAAAAACCATATATGCGCAACTGGACTTGCCAGTTCTATATGACCCATACGGTCACGACGCACTTTAGTGAGTGTTACTTCAACGCCACACTTTTCACAGATCACACCACGGTGTTTAAGGCGTTTATATTTACCACATAAACACTCATAATCTTTCACTGGGCCGAAAATACGGGCACAGAATAAGCCATCGCGCTCAGGCTTGAAAGTACGGTAGTTAATAGTCTCAGGTTTCTTTACTTCACCGTATGACCATGAACGAACCATGTCTGGTGAAGCAAGACCAATGCGAATTGCATCGAATTCTTCGGTCTTATTTTGTTGCTTCAGAAACTTAAGTAAGTCTTTCACCTTAGCTCTCCTGTCGGAGTTAATCTTGAGGACGGATGTTCTCGTCCCTACATTCTATTCAGCCATAACAGATGCTGCAGCGTTCACTGCAGCAACTAATTGGCTTAATTTTCTTCCAACTCGATGTTGATACCCAGTGAGCGGATTTCTTTCAACAATACGTTGAACGATTCTGGCATACCTGGTTCCATTTTATGGTTACCATCAACGATGTTTTTATACATCTTAGTACGACCGTTCACGTCATCCGATTTCACTGTTAGCATTTCTTGTAGCGTGTAAGCAGCACCGTAAGCTTCAAGTGCCCATACTTCCATCTCACCAAAACGCTGGCCACCGAACTGTGCTTTACCACCCAGCGGCTGCTGAGTAACAAGGCTGTAAGAACCAGTAGAACGCGCGTGCATCTTATCATCAACCAAGTGGTTAAGTTTAAGCATGTACATGTAACCTACAGTTACTTGGCGTTCAAACTGATCGCCAGTACGGCCATCATAAAGTGTAACCTGACCACTTCTAGGGTAGCCGCCTAGCTCTAGCATGTCTTTGATTTCGTCTTCTTTCGCGCCATCAAATGCAGGAGTAGCAATCGGTAAACCACCTTTCAAGTTTTCAGCTAAACGACGAATTTCGTCATCAGAGAAACTAGCGATATCCACAACCTGACGAGATTCACCGATCTCATAAGCTTGTTTGATGAATTCACGTAGCTCATGAAGCTCGCGTTGCTCTTTCATCATTTCTTCTAAGCGCTCACCAATACCGCGTGCAGCTAGACCCATATGTGTTTCAAGGATCTGACCGATGTTCATTCGCGATGGTACACCTAGTGGATTTAGTACGATATCTACCGTACGACCTTTGTCATCGTATGGCATATCTTCTACTGGTACGATAGTCGAGATAACACCTTTGTTACCGTGACGACCCGCCATTTTATCACCCGGTTGGATACGACGTTTAACAGCTAAGTATACTTTAACAATTTTAAGTACACCTGGTGCTAAGTCGTCACCTTGGGTAATTTTACGACGTTTGTTTTCAAACTTCTTATCGTATTCAGCTTTAAGCTCATCGTACTGTTCAGCTAGTTGCTCAAGTTCAGCTTGCTTGTCTTCTTCAGCAAGACTTTGAGTTAGTAACTTTTCAGCATTCAGTGACGTTAAGTTGTCTTCATCGAAGCCAGCTGCCACAAGTAACTTGCGAGCACGCTCTAAAACACCAGCTTCTAGAATACGGAACTCTTCGTTGAAGTCTTTCTTCGCTTCGCGAAGCTGCATGTCTTCAACTTCTAACGCACGCTTATCTTTTTCAACACCATCACGGGTGAAAACTTGTACGTCGATTACAGTACCAGTTACAGAGTTAGGTACACGTAAAGAGCTGTCTTTAACGTCAGACGCTTTTTCACCGAAGATAGCACGTAGTAGCTTCTCTTCTGGTGTTAATTGCGTTTCGCCTTTCGGAGTCACTTTACCTACTAGGATATCGCCGCCTTTAACTTCAGCACCAATATATACAACGCCTGATTCATCAAGCTTGCCTAGTGCAGATTCACCCACGTTCGGGATATCTGCTGTGATCTCTTCTGAGCCTAATTTAGTATCACGGGCGATACACTGTAGTTCTTGAATGTGGATAGTCGTTAGACGATCTTCTTCAACTACGCGCTCTGATAGTAAGATTGAATCCTCGAAGTTGTAACCGTTCCATGGCATGAATGCCACGCGAAGGTTTTGACCAAGGGCTAAGTCACCTAAGTCAGTCGAAGGACCATCTGCTAACACATCGCCACGAGTAACCGGTTCACCAACCATACAAGTCGGCTTTTGGTTAATACATGTATTTTGGTTAGAACGTGTGTACTTGGTTAAGTTGTAGATGTCGATGCCCGCTTCACCAGGGATGCGCTCTTCTTCATGTACATTAACAACGATGCGACTTGCGTCGGCATACATTACTTCACCGCCACGTTTAGCAACAATCGTTACACCAGAATCTTTTGCTAGTGTTAACTCAATACCTGTACCTACTAACGGTTTGTCCGCTTTCAATGTTGGTACTGCTTGACGTTGCATGTTTGAACCCATCAATGCACGGTTAGCATCATCGTGTTCTAGGAACGGGATAAGTGCGGCCGCTACAGAGATCACCTGTTGTGGTGATACATCCATATATTGCTGGTCCATACGACCCATAAAGGTTGATTCACCTTTGTGACGACATGGAATAAGTTCATCTACAAACTCATTGGTTTCAGTTAAGTTTGAGTTCGCCTGTGCGATAACAAACTGACCTTCTTCAATGGCTGATAGGTAATCAACTTCATCAGTTACTACACCGTCTACCACTTTGCGGTAAGGTGTTTCTAAGAAACCGTAGTCATTGGTACGTGCATACGTAGACAATGAGTTAATTAGACCGATGTTTGGACCCTCAGGAGTCTCGATTGGACATACACGACCGTAGTGAGTTACGTGAACGTCACGTACTTCAAAGCCAGCACGCTCACGAGTTAGACCGCCCGGACCTAATGCAGAAATACGACGCTTGTGCGTTACTTCTGATAGCGGGTTATTTTGGTCCATAAACTGTGATAACTGAGACGAGCCGAAGAACTCTTTAACTGCTGCCGAAATAGGCTTAGCGTTAATAAGATCTTGTGGCATTACAGCGTCTAGGTCACCTAAGCTTAAGCGCTCACGTACAGCACGTTCTACACGTACTAAACCTACACGGAATTGGTTCTCAGCCATTTCGCCAACACTACGTATACGACGGTTGCCTAAGTGGTCTATATCATCAACATCGCCAACACCGTTACGAATAGCAATCAATACTTTCATAACCGCTACGATGTCTTCTTTGCTTAATGTGCCAGGGCCTGTGTCTGAATCGTAACCAACACGGCTATTGAACTTCATACGACCTACTGTTGATAAGTCATAGCGTTCTTCTGAGAAGAATAAGTTCTCAAATAAGGCTTCAGCCGCGTCTTTCGTCGGTGGCTCGCCTGGGCGCATCATGCGATAAATTTCTACTAGTGCTTCTAAACGGTTGCTTGACGAGTCAATGTTTAATGTATTTGACATGTAAGCGCCGCTGTCCACTTCATTGATATATAATGTATCAATAGTAGTGTGACCTGCTTTAACCAATTCAGCCATCATTTCAAGCGTTAGCTCGTCATTTGCAGTCGCGATGATTTCACCTGTTGACTCATCAACATAGTTCTTCGCTAATACACGGCCAATGATGTACTCATGTGGTACTTCTAATTGATTAATGCCTTTTTTCTCGATGCTCTTGATGTGGCGAGCCGTAACACGACGACCGCTTTCAACAAGGACTTCACCGTCTTCGCTCTTGATATCAAAAGCGGCAGTTTCACCACGTAAACGTGAAGGCACAAGTTCCATAAGAACTTTACCGTCAGCAATTTCAAACGCAGTAGTATCGAAGAAGATATCTAGGATTTCTTCACTCGTGTACTCAAGTGCACGTAAGATGATAGACGCCGGTAATTTACGACGACGGTCAATACGTACATATAAGTTATCTTTTGCATCAAATTCGAAGTCTAACCATGAACCACGGTAAGGAATTACGCGTGCGTTATAAAGCACTTTACCTGACGAGTGAGTTTTACCGCGGTCGTTATCAAAGAATACACCAGGGCTACGGTGTAGCTGAGAAACGATAACACGCTCTGTACCATTGATTACAAAAGTACCGGTATCGGTCATGAGCGGAATTTCGCCCATGTAAACTTCTTGCTCTTTAATGTCTTTAACTGTGCCTGGAGCTTCTTTGTCCATTACTACAAGACGCAGTTTCACGCGAAGTGGAGCAGAATAAGTCACACCGCGAATTTGACATTCTTTTACATCGAATACTGGCTCACCAATACGATAACTTACGTATTGAAGCTCAGAATTTCCCGAGTAGCTTTTAATTGGGAACACAGAACGGAAGGCAGCTTCCAAACCATGATCGCCATCAGCGTCCGGGACTAAGAATTTTTTAAACGATTCTAACTGCGTCGACAGTAAGAAAGGTATATCCAAAACTTGTGGACGTTTACCAAAATCCTTACGGATACGTTTCTTTTCAGAATAAGAGTAAGCCATGGGGTTCCTCAGCTTGCTGATCTTTGACCCGACCTGTTCTTGTAAGAACAGACTTAACTGGCATCTATGCCAAGATGTACAACATTTAACTGTTGTTCCAACTTAATCCCATCTCAACACTAGCAAACTATAAAGCGTTGAAATTAAAGAATAAATCAGATTTTATTTGCGCTATAAGAATAGTCGCTCTATAGCGCAAAAAGGCCGGTGATTAAATAATCACCAGCCCTTGCCTGATTTCTCAGGCAGCGAACCTAGCAAAAGCTAGATTACTTAACCTCAACTTCAGCACCAGCTTCAGTAAGTTCTTTAGCAAGAGCTTCAGCTTCTTCCTTAGAAACACCTTCTTTAACTGGAGTTGGAGCAGCTTCAACAAGTGCTTTAGCTTCTTTTAAGCCAAGACCAGTTGCGCCACGAACAGCTTTGATTGCCGCAACTTTATTAGCGCCAGCGCCAGTAAGGATTACGTCAAATTCTGTTTTCTCTTCAGCAGCTTCAGCAGCAGGACCTGCTACCATAGCAGCTGCAGCAGTTACGCCGAATTTTTCTTCCATTGCTTCAACTAGAGCAACAACGTCCATTACTGACATTTCAGCAATTGCGTCAAGGATTTGGTCTTTAGTTACAGACATTACAAATTTCCTAATAATTAACGGACTCTAAGGTCCAAATAAATTTACACCGAAAGGGATTAAGCAGCTTAAAATTAAGCAGCTTGCTCTTCTTTCTGTACACGTACTGCTTCAATTGTTTTACACAATTTACCAGCAGACGCTTCTTTCATAGCGCTCATTAAGCGTGCAACAGCTTCGTCGTATGTAGGTAGAGTTGCAAGCATAGCTGCGTCTACTACATTACCTTCAAAAGCGGCCGTTTTAAGCTCAAATTTCTCATTCTTTTTCGCGAAATCTGAGAAGATACGCGCAGCAGCACCTGGGTGCTCTGATGAGAAAGCAATTAAGCTTGGACCAACAAATGAATCAGATAGGCATTCAAAGTCCGTTCCTTCAAGAGCACGTTTAGCTAGAGTGTTACGGACAACTTTCATCCAAACACCATTTGCACGAGCTTCTTTACGAAGGGCAGTGATTGCACCAACTGTTACACCACGAGAATCTGCAACTACTGCAGATAGAGCACCAGTGGCTGCTTCGTTGACTTCAGCAACAATTGCTTTTTTGCCTTGAAGATTTAAAGCCATGGGTGTTACTCCTGGTTTAATGGGTTACCGTACATCGGCTTCCCTGTTTTACTCTTCCCCACCAATAAAGGTGGAGATGCTTTTTACGGCGAGAGCCAGAAGATTAGGAAAAATCTATCTGGGGATTCACACCGTCTACGTAGGTAATATTAAGGCCGAAGCCGCCTACGGTCTTGGACGGAAGCCCAATTTATCGCGTTGCCCTAAGGCGCTTCGAAATTATGGACTTCAACCCGAATTCTTTACTTTGTGATTAACTAAATTAATCAGCAAAATGGCGCAAAATTATAGTACAAATTTCACGCCATGTAAACACTCAATTAAGCAACAACTGTGCTTAAAGTGCTTTGGTCAACAGAAACACCTGCGCCCATTGTTGTAGAGATAGTTACTTTCTTCAAGTAAACACCTTTAGCTTGAGAAGGTTTAGCCTTCTTAAGCGCAACAATTAGAGCTTCAAGGTTTTGTTGTAACTGCTCAGCAGTGAAATCAACCTTACCAATCGTAGTATGGATGATACCATTTTTGTCATTGCGGTAACGCACTTGACCTGCTTTCGCATTTTTAACTGCTTCTGCAACGTTAGGTGTTACAGTACCAGTTTTAGGGTTTGGCATTAGACCACGTGGGCCTAAGATTTGACCTAGTTGACCAACAACACGCATAGCGTCTGGTGATGCAACAACAACGTCAAAATTCATCTCGCCTTTCTTAACTAGATCAGCAAGATCTTCCATGCCTACAAATTCAGCACCGGCTTCTTTTGCAGCTTCTGCATTAGCGCCTTGAGTGAATACAGCAACACGAACGTCACGACCAGTACCGTTAGGTAGTACAGTCGCACCACGAACGTTTTGATCAGATTTACGAGCATCGATACCAAGGTTAACAGCAACGTCAACACTTTCTACGAATTTAGCTGTCGCTAATTCTTTTAAAAGAGCAACTGCTTCGTTAATTTCGTAATCTTTAGTTACTTCCACTTTTTCGCGGATAGTACGCATACGTTTAGTTAATTTAGCCATTATCTTAGTCCTCTACGTTCAAGCCCATCGCACGCGCAGAACCTGCGATAGTGCGAACCGCAGCTTCTAAATCAGAAGCTGTAAGGTCTGGTTTCTTTGTCTCAACGATTTCTTCAAGTTGAGCACGAGTTACTGTGCCTACTTTTTCAGTGTTAGGACGGCCTGAACCAGATTTGATACCTGCAGCTTTCTTAAGTAAGTAAGCAGCCGGTGGCGTTTTCATGTCGAACGTAAATGAACGGTCGCCGTAAACAGAGATCACTACAGGAACTGGAGCGCCTTTTTCGATAGATTCTGTACGTGCGTTGAACGCTTTACAGAATTCCATGATGTTTACACCGTGTTGACCTAGTGCTGGACCTACTGGAGGACTAGGGTTAGCCATACCAGCAGCAACTTGTAGCTTGATTAGAGCTTCAACTTTCTTAGCCATTATAAATACCTCATTAGGTGGGTCTTAGCCTTGTGCGCGCGAGGACGCGTACTCTAGCGGCTTCCCAGTTTAAAAATTGGTTTCTCACTTTTTAGTAAACAGTTAAACAAACGCTTTCCCTGAATACAAAAAGGCCGCTGATTATAAGTTAATCAGCGGCCTTTTTCAAGCTTCGTGCCAAAAATTAAGAAACTTTTAACACAACGCTTTAAATCAATTACTTATCTTGTTCAACTTGACCAAACTCAAGTTCAACTGGCGTAGAACGACCAAAAATAAGTACCGATACTTTTACGCGGCTCTTTTCGTAGTCAACTTCTTCAACCACACCACTAAAGTCAGCAAATGGACCATCAGTAACACGAACCACTTCACCTGGTTCAAATAATGTTGCTGGTTTAGGCGCTTCAGCGTTTTCTTGTAAGCGATTAAGAATGCGATCAGCTTCTTTAGAACTAATTGGTGCAGGACGGTCTGATGTGCCACCAATAAAGCCCATAACACGTTCAGTGCTATTTACTAAGTGCCAGCTTGCATCGTTCATATCCATTTGTACTAGTACGTAACCTGGGAAGAATTTACGCTCAGACTTACGCTTTTGACCAGCACGCATCTCAACTACTTCTTCAGTAGGAACTAATACTTCACCAAAGCTATCTTCTAGGCCTTTGATTTTAATGTGCTCTAATAATGTTTGAGCAACACGCTTCTCATAACCTGAGAAAGCTTGTACTACGTACCAACGTAGTTTCTTTTCGTTATTCTCATCCGACATGGGATCAGATCTCCAATCCAGTTAAAAAGCCTACAGCGCGGAATAAAATGCCATCTAATCCCCAAAGGATAAGTGCCATAATCACTGTTGCAACCATTACGATTAATGTCGTGTGCATTGTTTCTTGACGCGTTGGCCAAATTACTTTGCGTACTTCAATACGCGCTTCTTTAGCAAAAGCAAGGAAGGTACGTCCCTTAAAAGTTTGCGAAGCAATAGCTAAACCCGCCGCTATTGCAACCACAACGCCAATAGCACGTAGTAATACAGACTGATCTGCAAACATATGATTACCAACGACTGCGCCTGCAAGTAGCGCAATTGCTACTAACCACTTTACTGACTCCATCCCACTTGATGGTGTTTCTATATTCGTGCTCATAATATTATTACCTTAACTACAGACACAACAACCCTGCACGTCGACAGGGTTAATCCATTAAAATCTAAACTTAAAAACAAGCTTATTCAAACCAATTTTTAGTTCTAGACTTTATTCACTTGTAAAAATTGGCAGGGGCGGAGAGATTCGAACTCCCAACCGTCGGTTTTGGAGACCGCTGTTCTACCAATTGGAACTACGCCCCTGCAAAGTGGATGCCTATTATACTTACGCAATTCATTAACACAAGAGTAAAGATAGTCATCTGATAAAATCTTCACTGTTAATAAGTTTATAGGCCTGATAATCAAATTAATCCTGTGGCTTTCATCCGTTTAGAAATATTTAATACGTATTAGTCAAATCACTTTTTAATGATCCACTCGTAATAACTCACCGCGATAAAAATCACACAATAACCATATTTGTTCAAATTGATGGGTATTTGGAAAACATACTTTTTTAACTGCCGCTTCAAAGTCGCTCTTATGCCAAATAGTACTAGCGTTACGAATTAACAACCACGTACGCTTTGAATAATAACGCTTAGTCGCTTTTTGTTTTAATAAGCGCTCCAACGCTGATTGCAACCGGTGTTCGCTTGGTTGTTGCGCCATGTCGGCTAAATCACGCTGCATTTGTATCGACAGTGGCCGGCCTAACACGGCCATGGCTTCCGTTTCACTGGCATATAAATGCGCCACCTCTATATCGAGTTGTTGATTTTCTTGATAACAGCTTACATCGGGTCTATTCGGTTCATTGTGCCAAATATGGCGCATGTAAATTCCCGTTTGTTGTTCATAACATCGCAAAAACAACTTGGCCGCATCGTGCTCTAATTGTTGTTTTTCGGCATCACTGCTGCGCTTCATTCAACACCTTATAAACGTCATTTAACAGCGATGAGGCGCCAAACCTAAATGTATCTGGTGCTAAATAATCATGCCCCATAATCTCGGTTGCTAGGTGCAAATAAGCATTTGCATCTACTGTTGTTTTGATTCCACCTGCAGCCTTAAAACCTACTCGCTTTGATGATTTTTTGATGGTTTTAAGCATTATTTCAGTTGCTTCAAGCGTGGCATTCACCGCGACTTTTCCTGTACTGGTTTTTACAAAATCAGCCCCGCCTTGGATGGCAAGTTCGGTTGCTTGAGTAATAAATGCTACCGTTTTTAGCTCGCCAGTTTCAATGATCACTTTGAGCTTAGCACGGCTGCCGCATACCTTTTTACTCTCACTCACGTATTCCAGCACGGTATCTACTTCACCTTTTAAAAGTGCTTTATAAGGAATAACTAGATCAATTTCATCGGCCCCCCGCTCTAAAGCTATTAGCGTTTCATTAAGCACTTCATTGAGTGGCGCATCACCAGAGGGAAAGTTAGTTACGGTGGCCACCTTTACATGGCTCAATAAGCGATTAGCAAGTGCTATTTTAGCGTCATCAACAAATTCACTAAACACACAAAGCGCAGCAGGCGTGCCTAGCTTAGGATTTATACTGTTTACTAATGCGTTAATACTGGCTTGACTATCATCAGTGTTTAAACTGGTTAAGTCCATTAAGCTAACGGCTAGCGTGGCGTTTTGAATATTGTTTGTCATTTTATGCCTATGAAATTGTGTGACCTTAAACTATATAAGCATCATAGCTTAAACTTGCTATAGTTCATAACCAAACACTATAAGCGCGTTTTTATACTAAACGTCACCCTACCCCTTACTAAATACGATTTAGACCTAAAAAACATAATTGATATAACTTTTAAGAATAACAACTAAGATTTAATTATTTTTTACTTATCAATAGCCACTATATTCTGCTTCTCAGTTAAACACTTTATTATTTTTTAGGGGCGTTATTCAGTGCAATATTTACCTATCTTTACCAAACTCGACAACAAACCCGTATTGGTTGTTGGCGGTGGAGAGGTTGCCTTGCGAAAATGCCGTGCGTTTTTAAAAGCACGCGCCAATGTAACGCTAGTTGCCCCTTGGTTTTGCGAAGAATTAAAAGAACATGCGCACAACAATGAAGTTACTTTAATAGATGCCTATTTTGAAGAGTCACATCTTGATGGCAAAATTTTGATTATTGCCGCCACCGACAATGATGAAGTTAATAATACGGTTTTTGAACTCGCCAATGCACGTAATGTGTTTGTGAACGTGGTGGATGATCAACCTAAATGTACCTTTATTTTTCCCTCTATTGTTGATCGCAACCCAATTACCATAGCGATTTCAAGTGCAGGTACCGCACCGGTATTAGCAAGACGTTTACGTGAAAAGCTCGAAACTCTAATCCCGCAGCATATCGGCCCACTCGCTAACTTGGTCGGTGGCTTTCGCCATAAAGTAAAGCAACGCTTTAAACATTTTGCTGATCGTCGCCAATTTTGGGAAGGCGTGTTTGATTCATCAGTAGTAAGCAAAGTCCAAACCGGTGATACCCATGGCGCTGAGCAACAACTAGAGCAAATGCTAGATGCCAAAGTTGAACCAGAAGGCGAAATATACGTAGTCGGTGCAGGCCCAGGCGACCCGGAGCTACTCACCCTAAAAGCGCTGCAACTAATGCAACAAGCCGATGTGGTGGTATATGATTACTTGGTATCCGATGAAATTATGGAATTAGTGCGTCGCGATGCCGATTTAATCTGTGTGGGTAAGCGCTTAGGCAATCACAGCGTAGCTCAAGAAGATACAAATAAGATGTTGGTTGATTTAGCACAACAAGGTAAAAAAGTGTGCCGAATTAAAGGGGGTGACCCATTTATTTATGGCCGTGGTGGCGAAGAAGTACAAGTACTGGCAGCCAATAACGTAAATTACCAAATAGTGCCAGGTATAACGGCAGCCGCCGGATGTAGTGCCTACGCAGGTATTCCTTTAACGCATCGCGACCATGCCCAAGCTATTCAGTTTGTTACCGGACACTGTAAAAAAGAAGGCCAAGAGCTTAATTGGCAGTCGCTTGCACAAAAAAACCAAACACTGGCTATTTATATGGGGGTAATTAAATCGCCGCATATTCAAGCCGAGCTATTAAAACATGGGCGAGCAGCAACAACACCAGTGGCCATAATTGAAAACGGTACACGCAAAAATCAACGTGTTGTCACAGGACAGTTAGGCCAATTAGCGCAGCTCATTGAGCAGCATCAAATTATTTCACCCGCGTTACTGATTATTGGTGAAGTAGCTTCGCTGCATCAAGAATTACACTGGTTTGGTGAAAAAGCGCAGATCAGTAGCTTTGCTCAACCGCTTACAGACGTGGCGTAATTTAACAGATTTTAATTTAATCATTTTAGTAGGACGACCAACAATGGCTTTAACTCACCTTCAGCAACTTGAAGCTGAAAGTATCAAAATCATGCGCGAAGTCGCCGCTGAGTTTGAGAACCCAGTTATGCTTTACTCAATCGGTAAAGACTCATCGGTACTTTTGCACTTAGCTCGTAAAGCATTTTACCCTGCAAAAATTCCGTTTCCGTTATTACACGTAGACACCAACTGGAAGTTTCGTGAAATGATTGAGTTTCGCGACCGTTTAGCCAAAGAGTATGGCTTTGATTTAATCGTACACAAAAACCCTGAAGGCATCGAAATGGGTGTAGGCCCATTCACCCATGGTTCGGGTAAACATACAGATATCATGAAAACTCAAGGGCTAAAGCAAGCGCTCAACAAGTACGGTTTTGATGCAGCATTTGGTGGCGCACGCCGTGATGAAGAGAAATCACGGGCTAAAGAGCGCGTGTATTCATTTCGTGATAAACACCATCGCTGGGATCCTAAAAACCAACGTCCTGAGCTTTGGAATACCTATAACAGCCAAGTGAACCCAGGAGAAAGCATTCGTGTATTCCCGCTGTCTAACTGGACTGAACTAGATATTTGGCAATACATATATCAAGAAAATATCGAAATGGTGCCACTTTACCTTGCTAAAGAGCGCCCTGTAGTAGAGCGCGATGGTACTTTAATTATGGTTGATGACGATCGCATGCCACTTAATGAAGGTGAAGTACCGCAAATGAAGTCGGTTCGCTTTCGAACCTTAGGCTGTTATCCACTCACTGGCGCCGTTGAATCAACGGCCAGCAATCTAACCGAAATTATTGAAGAAATGCTGCTTTCATCGTCATCTGAACGTGAAGGTCGAGTGATTGATCATGATTCAGCAGGCTCTATGGAGAAGAAAAAACGTGAGGGGTATTTCTAATGTCTAACCTAAATAACGATACATTTAATGAAGTAAAAGAAATTGGTATAGACGCTTACCTAGCACGTCAACAAGATAAAAGCTTATTGCGTATGCTGACTTGTGGCAGTGTGGATGACGGTAAATCAACCCTCATTGGTCGCCTATTACACGACAGTCACCAAATTTATGAAGATCAGCTAGCCGCGCTTCATAAAGATAACGAAAAAGTGGGTAACGCCGGTGAAGATCTTGATTTAGCACTGTTAGTAGATGGCCTACAAGCTGAGCGTGAGCAAGGCATAACAATTGACGTAGCGTACCGTTACTTTTCAACCGCTAAGCGTAAGTTTATTATTGCCGACACCCCAGGGCATGAGCAGTACACCCGTAACATGGTAACGGGTGCATCAACCAGTGATGTTGCCATTATTTTAGTGGATGCACGTTATGGCGTGCAGGTACAAACTAAGCGCCATAGCTTTATTTGTGACTCATTAGGCATTAAACAGTTTGTGGTTGCGGTTAACAAAATGGATATTGTTGATTTTGACGAAACCGTTTATGAAAAAATTAAAGCCGATTATTTAAAATTTGCCGAGCAACTTAACGTATCAAATATTAAGTTTGTGCCTATGTCGGCGCTTAAAGGCGATAACGTAGTAACTCGCTCTGCGCACACTCCTTATTACACTGACAAGCCGTTGCTTGAGCTGTTAGAAGATTCACCAGCCGCTGAAATCGACACCGGTTTTGAAGCGCGTCTTCCGGTGCAATACGTGGTACGCCCTAATCTAAACTTCCGTGGTTTTCAAGGCACGCTTACATCGGGTAAATTACGTGTAGGTGATGAAGTAAAGGTACTGCCATCAGGTAAAACATCACATATTAAAGAAATTGTTACTTTTGATGGCAACCTAGATACTGCACAAGCTGGCCAAGCAATTACGGTTACTCTTAATACTGAAATAGATATTAGCCGAGGAGACGTTATTGTACCTGCGAATTCGCAAGCTCAAGTAACCAACCAATTACAGGCTAAGATTGTGTGGATGCACGAGTCGCCATTGGTGCTTGGTAAAAGCTACAACCTTAAACTTGGCAGCAAAAACACCTCGGCCACGGTCACAAAAATTGATCACACTATTGATGTAAACACGCTAGAGCATGGCAGTGCAGATTCATTGCAGTTAAACGAAATTGCGATTGTGACACTGGAGCTGACCGAGACTATTTTAGCCGACCAGTACCATCATAATCATGAAACCGGTTCGTTTATTCTTATTGATCGCTTATCAAACTTAACGGTTGCAGCAGGAATGATAGAACAGGTACTGCAAAGTGAAGAAAACGCAGGACAATACAGCGACTTTGAAGTTGAATTTAACGCCCTCGTACGCAAGCACTTCCCGCATTGGCAAGCGCTTGATATTTCAAAGCTATAACGTTAATGAACGCCTGTTAGGAACATTTAAAGCATGGTAGAACAGCTCATTTTAACAGGCATTATGTTGCTTTTAGTCGGGTGCCTTTTTGGCACCCGTATTAATCCTGCATGGTTATTTGTAAGTGCCATAGGCACAAGCTATCTAACTGGGTTAATAGATTTAGAAAGCATGCTGGTTAATTACACTAACTCATCATTAATTACTTTAGTGTTATTAATTTTAGTGTCGATAGCGATAGAAAAAACCACGCTTATTCAGCGTTTAGCCAAATCGTTATCCAATGGTAGTTTAGTTAAGTCAGTAACTAAATTAGGGCTGTCTACGGCATTTTTGTCTTCCTTTACTAACAATACTGCGGTGGTTGCTTCTTTAATTACCGCTATAAAAGATAACCCAAACCACTCCCCTTCAAAGCTGTTGCTACCCTTGTCGTACACCGCAATTTTAGGCGGTACTATTACACTCATCGGTACCTCTACTAACTTAATCGTAAATGGCTTTGCAGTAGATGCGGGGATGGCACCATTAGGCTTTTTTGATTTTACATTAGTGGGTTTAGGCGCACTCAGTGTTGGCTTAATCACTATTTTGGTGATGCTAAAATGCCTGCCCGACAACGGTAAAAATAGCCAAGAAGTGGTGCCTTTTTATTTAGAAGGGAAAGTACAAACCGGCTCTAAACTAATAAACCGCACCGTAGAAGAAAACGGTTTACGTGATTTAAAAGACTTGTTTTTGGCTGAAATTATTCGCGATGGCAATCGCATTTGCGCCGTGACCCCCCAACATATTATTCAACAAGACGACGTTCTGTTGTTTGTGGGCGACATAAAATCGGTACCTTTGCTTACTCGCTTTGATGGCTTAAAAGTGGTGCACGACAAACACGAAAAAGACATAGAACACCTCGTTGAAGTTGTGGTTAGCCAGTCGTCTAAGTTAATTGGCAAAACAGTAAAAGAAGCCCGCTTTCGAGAGCAGTTTCATGCGGCCGTTATTGCTATTCGACGTGGGCATGATCGCTTACGAGGTGGGCTTGGCCAAGTGCGATTACAAGCGGGTGATTCATTAATCCTCGCACCAGGAAAAAGCTTTTATAGCCTCACGAACTTAAAACGCGAATTTGTGTATATTTCAGGGCTTGATTTACAAAACCACCTCGATGCAAAACAATCAAACATTGTATTGTTAAGTTTTGCAGGTGTGCTGGGGTTAAGTATTTTAGGCGCCGTGCCCCTGGTTAAAGGCTTGTTAGTGTTACTTATTGGCCTAATGCTGTGTGGCACGATTAAGCTGAGCGAAATAAAACGCCGCTTTCCTATTGAGTTACTTGCCGTAGTAGGTAGTGCCATAGGTTTAGCTAAGCTGATGATAGGCACAGGCCTGGCTGGGCAAATATCAGACGCCATGTTTGTAGTGCTAGGCGACTTTGGCCCTTATGGCGCGTTTATCGCTATCTTTTTAATGACGGTGTTATTTACTGAATTGATCACTAATAACGCCGCAGCGGCACTGTCGTTTCCGGTTGCCTACTCATTGGCTATTGGTTTTAACGTAGAACCTTTGCCGTTTATTATGGCGGTTGCATTTGGCGCCTCAGCCAGCTTTATTTCACCTTTTGGTTATCAAACTAACTTAATGGTTTATAGCGCGGGTAACTACCGACTAAAAGACTATGTAATGATGGGGCTACCCCTTTCTATTATTTATTCAATTACCGTACTAACTTTGATCCCGCTGGTATTTCCGTTTTAATGCCCGCGCTTATAGCATAAAGAGACACAGCAAATGGATAACAATATTGTTTGGCATAATTACGCCACCACTAAAGTACAGCGCAGCAAACAAAAAAAGCATAAGAGCGCTATTATATGGTTTACTGGTTTTTCTGGCTCAGGTAAAAGCACCGTTGCTAATGCACTAGAAGCGGCACTCAATCAGCAAGGTGCGCACACGTACCTACTTGATGGCGACAATGTTCGCCATGGTTTATGTAAAGATTTGGGCTTTAGTGATGCCGATCGCGTTGAAAATATCCGCCGCGTAGGCGAAACAGCCAAGCTAATGGTTGACGCTGGTTTGTTAGTCCTTACTGCGTTTATATCTCCTTTTAAAGCTGAGCGTGACATGGTTCGTGAGTTAGTAGATGAAGGTGAATTTATCGAAGTTTTTATCGACACCCCTCTTGAGGTGTGCGAAAGCCGCGACCCAAAAGGCTTATACAAAAAAGCACGCGCCGGTGAAATTAAACACTTTACCGGGATTGATTCAACCTATCAGCCGCCGGTTAATCCTGAAATAATTTTAGATACCAGTAAAAACACCCTAGACCAATCGGTAGCTCAACTGATAACGTATCTAAAACATCAGCATATACTATAGGCCCATGTAATGAACCAAACTGAACTGCTAGAAGAAACCCTTATTCTCGCCCGCAAAGCGGGCAGCGCGATTATGGGTATTTACAATAAAGACTTTAACGTTGAGTACAAAGCCGATGAAAGCCCTGTAACCGACGCCGACTTAGCAGCTCATAAAATCATTAGTGCAGGACTAAAAAAGCTCACCCCCGATATCCCTGTGCTTAGTGAAGAAAGTGCCGATATTGGTTGGGATGTACGCCAAACATGGAAAAGCTACTGGCTGGTTGACCCAATCGATGGCACCAAAGAATTTATAAAAAAGAACGGCGAGTTTACCCTCAATATTGCCCTAATCGAAAATGGCAAACCGGTTTTAGCCGTGGTTGATGCCCCTGCACTGGGTGTATCTTATTTAGCCGCCGAAGCCATTGGTGCTTTTAAAGATAAAGGCGATGAGCGCATCGAGCTTAAAGTCACTACCAAACCTAACAAAGGCCTTATTCGTGTAGTCGGCAGCCGCTCGCACCCTTCCCCTGATTTAGCTGAATTTGTAAAACGCTTTGATGAGGTTGAAATGGTGTCAAAAGGCAGCTCACTCAAACTGTGTTTAGTCGCCGAAGGCAGCGCCGACATTTACCCGCGCTTAGGCCCAACTTGTGAATGGGATACCGGAGCAGGCCACGCCATCGCCGAAATAGCCGGTGCAAAAGTAACTCAACTTGATGGCAGCCCGCTTTTATATAACACCAAAGATAAATATTTGAACCCGTATTTTGTAGTGAGTGCGGTGGAAGAATAAAAGCTAAGAGTTGCGAGCTACGGGCTTAGAGTCGTGAGTAGCTCAATGGCAATTTAAACACCGTAGGTTGGGTTGAGTGGAACGAAACCCAACAAGCACTTAGCACTTTAACAAATACATATAAATATATTCCCCACACTCTTAACTCAAAAAAGTGAACATTATTCACGCATTTCGCGGCATATTCCTACACTAATTGCGCAGCTTTTAAACGCTGTTTCGTATTCGTGACAGTCAGTAACTAATACGCTACAACAAATTTATATCCAAGACATAAAAACACATGAAATGAGTGCCTAAAAACTATATTCTTCGGCGCAATTATTATTATAAATAATGGATACACACACATGACAACATCTCAAGGTGCAACGCTTTCAAATGCATCATCACAAGACACACACACGTCAAAATCAAAATGGAACCTGCATGATACGCAGTGGACTTTAAGCCTTTTTGGTACCGCAGTGGGCGCGGGCATTTTATTTTTACCTATCAATATTGGTATAGGCGGGTTTTGGCCGCTGATTATTCTAGCAAGCTTAGCCTTTCCAATGACCTTTTTGGCGCACCGTGGTTTGGCGCGTTTTGTATTATCGTCAAAAAATAAAGAGGCTGACTTTACCGATGTAGTAGAAGAGCACTTTGGAGTAAATGCGGGTCGACTGATCTCCTTGTTATACTTTTTATCGATTTTCCCTATTTTGCTTATTTACGGTGTGGGCTTAACCAATACGGTAGACAGCTTTATGGTCAATCAATTAGGGATGGAGTCGCCGTCACGCGTTGCTTTATCGGGTATTTTAGTTGCGCTAATGATTGGCTTAATGATGGGCGGTGAGCGCTTAATGCTGCGCGCCTTTGCTATTTTAGTTTACCCGTTAGTAGGTATTTTATTCTTTTTGTCTTTGTATTTAATCCCAAGCTGGCAAATGCCCGATACGACTTTGCCTGGGCTAGGTAGCTTTAGCAAAACACTTTGGTTATCGATTCCTATTATTGTGTTTTCGTTTAGCCATGCAGCGGCTATTTCAAGCTTTGTTAATAAACAACGTAGCCATTACGGTGACCTAGCAACCTCTAAGTCAGAAGCGATTTTAAAGCGTACTAGCTTATTACTGATCACCTTTGTTTTGTTATTTGTGTTCTCATGCGTGTTATCGCTTACAGGTGAGCAAATGGCTGAAGCAAAAGCGGCAAACGTCTCTGTTTTATCTTACTTGGCTAATATTACAGAAAACTCATTCATTGCAACGCTGGGACCTTTGGTTGCTTTTATTGCGATTATGTCGTCGTTTTTAGGTCACTTTTTAGGGGCACGCGAAAGCTTTACTGGGTTAGTGACTAAACACTCAAGCATGAGCCCTAAAGTGGCTGACAAAGTGGGTGCGGTACTGATGTTTTTCGCTATTTGGTTCTGCGCGGTTAAAAACCCAAGCATACTAGATATGATGGATCAGTTATCAGGCCCAATCATTGCGATGATTTTATTCATTATGCCAATGATTGCAGTTTACAAAGTGCCTAGCTTACAAAAATACCGTAACCGTTTAAGTACCTTATTTGTACTGGCTGTCGGTTCATTAGCTGTGTGTGCGTTACTGTACAGCATGCTTAGCTAAGCAAGTATTTTTTACAAAAGCCCTGCTCATTTACTTGAGCTTTCTCAGACAAATAAAAATGGCGCTCAATGAGCGCCATTTTTATTTAATTCGTTGCTATTATTCTGTATCTGGCAGGTTACGGCCATAGAATATTTCTTGCATTTCACGCGTTAGTTTTGAGCGAATCTCTTCTTCTTCGTCATCTGACAAATCATCAGTAGATAAACCAAATAAATACGTATTTAAATCGGTCTCTTTTAGCATCATTTTGGTATGGAACAGGTTTTCTTGATACACGTTCACGTCCATCATTTGGTACGCTTCTTTGGTATCTTCTGTCATGAAGTTTTGAATCGAATTAATTGCATGGTCAATGTAATGTTTAACGCCGTTTACATCACGGGTAAAACCACGCACACGGTAATCAATCGTTACCACATCAGACTCAAGGCTATGGATTAAGAAGTTTAACGCTTTAAGCGGCGAAATAATGCCACAGGTTGATACTTCAATATCAGCACGGAAAGTACAAATACCATCATCAGGGTGTGCTTCAGGGTACGTGTGAACACAAATGTGACTTTTATCAAGGTGTGCAACCACTGAGTCAGGTAACGGCCCTGGTGCTTCGTCAGCATCATAATTTTGCTGCTCTTCTACTGGCTCTTCTGAAACCAAGATAGTTACGCTGGCACCTTGTGGCTCGTAATCTTGACGTGCAATATTTAAAATATTGGCACCAATAATATCAACCACATCACCTAAAATGTCGGTTAGTCTATCTGCACTATACTGCTCATCGATATATTCTATATATTCTTTACGTTGTTGCTCTGTTTTTGCATAGCAAATATCGTAAATACTAAAGCTTAGGCTTTTAGTTAAATTATTAAAGCCATGAAGTTTAAGTTTATCGAAGGGTTTGTTCATATAAACCAACCTATAAATTAGTGAAATCTGCACCTGCAGAATGAAAAGTTCGCGGATTTTATACGAATTTTACTCACGGAAAAAGCGTTATTTTGCCTGTTCTTGAACAACTTCATGGCTGTGGGTAATTTCTACTGTTTTATCAAGCATTAATGCAACTGAACAATACTTTTCTGCCGAAAGCGAAACCGCTCTTTCTAGGTGCTTTTCAGATACATTATTACCGGTTACAACAAAGTGTAAATTAATTTTGGTGAACACGCGCGGGGCTGTTTCTGCTCGTTCAGCGGTTAACTGCACATCTACTGATGAGAACTCTTGCTTAGTTTTTTTTAAAATACTCACCACATCAACCGATGAACAACCACCAACCGACATCAATACCATTTCCATTGGGCTAGGTGCTGCTCCGTCACTGCCCGCATCAAACACGACATTATGATTGCTATTAGAGCGACCGATGTAAGTATTACCTTCAACCCATTTTACATTTGCTTGCATTGTTTCATCTCAATAATTTATATTCATTACACGCAGACACTCGCACGCATTTAAAATTAAATAGCGAATAAAGCGTGGTTTTAAAGGGGGAAATATTAACTAATAGCGTTATCAAATAAGTTTTTGACTAGCCCTGCAAACTCATCAATAAAAGCATGCTGTTCAACTGTGGCGGTGTGAGAAGTCACACTGCTGAGTACTTCTTGTAAGTCGTAAACAATGCCATCAACTTCGCGTACAATTTGACTACGCTGCTCTGTAGATAGATCGGGGTGTTGTTGACAAATGCGTATGACATTTTCGGCAATTACATCTTCGATTAACTCAATAACCGTTGGTGCACCTGGCTTTATTTCACCTGGTTTTTCAAACAACGCTAAGTTCTGAGTTAGGTACATTATTAAGTCATCGTACCCTTGCCTGTTTAAAACCATTGTCTACTTACCTTGAAAATACTGGTTGCTTAATTTAAGCAGAAAGCACTGATAATTGCTAGCTTTGTGAGATTGCAGTACTAAAAAAGCAGCCGAAGCTGCTTTTTTAGTGATTTATTACTAGTTTAAAAATCGATTAATCGATTTTTAAACCTGGGCTTAATGTTGCTGGCATGGTTACTTTTTCAAGCTCCACAGACGCAACAGGGTATGCACAGTAGTCAGCGGCATAATAAGCGCTTGCTCTGTGGTTACCTGAGGCACCAATACCGCCAAACGGCGCTGCACTTGATGCACCGGTAATTGGACGGTTCCAGTTAACAATACCTGCACGGATACGACGTAAGAAATGATCGTAATCGGCTTGGTTATCACTGAGTAGGCCTGCTGATAAACCAAAGCTCGTGTCGTTTGCTTTATCAATTGCTTGGTCAAAGTCATCAAAACGGAATACTTTTAGAAGCGGACCAAAATGCTCTTCATCTGGGAAGTCATTGATATTTGTACACTCAATGATACCCGGTGTAACAAAACCAGTGTTTGCTGTGTGCTCAAGTTCAACTAGCACTTCGCCACCCATGGCCTTTAACTCATCTTGTGCTTTAACCATTCCAGCGGCAGCGGCCGTTGAAATCATAGAGCCCATAAATGGTTGGTCAGCATCGTCATAGTTACCAACTTTGATTGCTTTAGTCGCTGTAATTAGGCGAGCTAAAATTTCATCGCCTTTAGCACCTGTTGGTAAAAACAATTTACGCGCACACGTACAGCGTTGGCCACTTGAGATAAACGCAGATTGCACAATATCGTGCACAACAGCAAGCGTATCTTCTGCATCTTTAACGATCAGCGGATTATTACCCCCCATTTCAAGCGCTAAAATCTTACCTGGTTGACCTGCAAACTGCTCATGTAAAATATGACCCGTACGAGAAGACCCAGTAAAGAATAAACCATCAATGCCTTTGTGTGATGCCAATGCTTTACCTGTTTCAACTTCACCTTGTACAAGGTTAATAACCCCTGCTGGTAAACCGGCTTTTTCCCATAGTTTAAGGGTTAGCTCAGCCACCATAGGTGTTAGTTCAGACGGTTTAAATACCACGGTATTACCAGCTAAAAGTGCAGGTACAATGTGGCCATTTGGTAAATGCCCAGGGAAGTTATAAGGACCAAATACAGCAACAACACCGTGTGGCTTATGGCGGATCATCGCACGGCCTTGCGGCATCGCGTTTTCAACGTCGCCGGTACGCTCTAAAAATGCTTTTTCAGCAATGGCAATTTTTCCGACCATGGCACCCGCTTCAGTACGCGTTTCCCAAAGTGGCTTACCTGTTTCTTGAGCTATTGCCACAGCCAACTCTTCGCTATGCTCTTTTAACGTTGCAGCAAAGGTTTTTACAATTTCTAAGCGCTGCGCAAAGCTTTTATCAGCCCAGCTATAAAATGCTTCACGCGCAGAGGCTACCGCGCTATCTACTTGCTCAGCGCTTGCAGCTGATGCCTGCCAAATAACATCGTTATTTGCAGGGTTAACTGAGTTAAATTCTGTTCCTTGGCCTGGTGACCATTGACCATTAATAAATTGTGCAGGATGAGTCATATACTTTCTCCTAAATTAAACTGGGGTAGCAGTAACAAAATCGCCCGATTTCAAATGTAATGCATCAGCAAGTTGCTGTGTTAATACCAGGCTGTTTGAGCGCTCGTCAAATGCCATTGGCGCTACTGTTGCTCTAAAGTCTTCAAGTTTGTCATTGGCTAACAACACCATGGTATCGCCTGTCATTTCGCCAATTTCAACGCTAAAGTTTTGTGCATTGCGAATTGTCGCAATGTTATCTACTTTTGCTTCAACGGTTGGACCCGCATCAAAAATGTCAACGTAACCATTAAAAGTAAAACCTTCACTTTTTAATAGTTGAATTGCAGGGCGCGTATTGTCATGCACTTGACCTATAACCGCTTGCGCGTCTTTACTCAATAAGTTGACGTAAATTGGGTATTTAGGCATAAGCTCAGCAATAAATACTTTTTGCCCTATTCCCGTCAGATAATCTGCCGTTGGGAAGTCCATAGAGAAAAAGTGCTCTTCAAGCCACTGCCAAAATGGGCTACTACCGTTTTCGTCAGATACACCGCGCATTTCTGCAATAACGGTTTGTGCAAAGCGCTGTTGATGCTGTTTTATAAACATAAAACGCGCTTTTGAAAGCAGCTTACCGTTACAATTTTTACGATAGCCGTCTTTTAAAAACAGTGTGCACAGCTCTGTCGCCCCAGTGTAGTCATTACAAAGGGTGAGAATATCTACCGCTTTATACACATCTAGCGTGCGCGAAGAGTGAATCACTTTACTCAAATGATAATGATAAAATGCGTCATCTAAGCCAACTGCGGCTTCAATACCTGAAGTACCGACTACTTCACCAGTTTCAGTATCTTCAAGAACAAATAAGTAACCCTCATCACCTGGTTGTGATGTTGTTTTTGTAAATGAGTTAACTGAATGCGCTATCTTCTTTTGTAATAACTCTTCATTATTAGGCAAAGAAGTAAAGCCATGTCCCGACTCGTCGGCGATGGTTACTAAAGCTGCATAATCACTTTTTTGGATTGGGCGAAGGATCATCATGAATCCGCTTACTCCCTTATATAACGGTAAATAGGAACTGCAAGGCAAACTACGTTTGCCCCTAAAGCAGTTGAATTAGCAATTACGCATTTACAACGTGGGCTACTGCTTTTTCAAAGCGTGCCATACCTTCGCGAATATCCGCTTCAGGTATGACTAAAGAAGGAGTGAAACGAACCACATCAGCACCAGCAACCAATGACATTAAGCCATGCTCAGTACCGGCAACTAAAAACTCTTTTGCACGGCCTTTGTATTGCTCGTTTACCACAGCACCAATTAATAAACCTTGGCCACGAATTTCACTAAATACGTTGTACTTATCGTTAATGGCATTTAATAGCTCAGTAAATAACGCCGACTTTGCTTTAACGCCCGCTAAAACTTCTGGGTTATTTACAGTATCAAATGCGGCTTCTGCAACTGCACACGCTAATGGGTTACCGCCGTAAGTAGAACCATGAGTACCTACTTTGAGGTGCTGTGCAATTTCAGTGGTTGTTAGCATAGCGCCAATTGGGAAACCGCCACCGAGAGCTTTTGCTGAAGTTAAAATATCAGGCACTACGTTTAAACCTTGGTATGCATATAGCTCACCTGTACGGCCAACACCTGATTGCACTTCATCAAAAATTAGCAATGCATTGTGCTTAGTACATAAATCACGAACGCCTTGAGCAAATTCGTCAGTTGGCGAAATGATACCGCCTTCGCCTTGAATTGGCTCCATCATTACCGCACAGGTGTTATCGCTAATCAACGCTTCAAATGCGGCAAGGTCATTGTAGTCACAATGAACAATGTCGCCTGGCTTAGGACCAAAACCGTCAGAGTAAGCCGCTTGACCGCCTACAGTAACCGTGAAGAAGGTACGACCATGGAAACCTTTATTAAAGGCGATAATTTGCGACTTTTCCGCGCCAAATTTATCAAGCGCAAAACGACGCGCTAATTTAAGTGCCGCTTCGTTTGCTTCTGCGCCTGAGTTTGCAAAGTAAACTTTTTCTGCAAAAGTCGCATCAACCATTTTCTTAGCTAAGCGAAGCGCTGGCTCATTGGTCATTACATTAGATAAATGCCAAATTTTTTCGCCCTGCTCTTTTAATGCGCCCACTAATGCAGGATGGCAATGGCCAAGACAGTTAACGGCAATACCACCAGCAAAGTCGATAAACTCTCGTCCTTGTTGATCCCATACACGAGAGCCTTCGCCTCGAACTGGAATTACGCTTGAAGGTGCGTAGTTAGGAACCATTACGTGATCAAATAATTCGCGATTGACTGTCATTTTATTTCCTCTTAATTGTGTGCATCACAAAGCAGTAGAATAGGGGTGTGATTATTGTTAATAACCAAATAGGTGGGCAAAATTAATACGATTATATTTGCCTGAAACTACGTTGTGGTTCAATTTTCAGGCGCTCATTATTTCAGAAATTTGGAGTTATGTCTCTTCAAAAACTTTCATGTACCCCTTTAAAATAAAGGGCTTAAGATATTATTTCATAGATAGTGAATAACTATTTGGCAGCTAAAAATAACGCATGCTTACCTTAGTAAGCGCCTCTACAACGAAAAAGGCATGGCGCTTATAAACCAACAGCACATGAAGAAGTAGAATTAAAGTGAATGAATAGTCGCAAAAAAATTAACAGATTTAATCGATTTGGAGTACCAAATTAGTAAAATTACCCGTTTGTAAGGTATCTAACTCTTTTTTAGTGAACTGATAATAGCTAAACCAGCTTTGTAATTCATCGTCTTCAATAAGCTGGTGCTCTTTTAAATTTAAGTATTGAGAGTAACAACGCGCTTTTAAAATTACTTGCGCTAATGGAAATAAACTATCGCCCTTTGCTACTCCATTCACTAACTGCTGCATAACACTGTCAAACGGCAAATATTTAAATGACATGCTCTCAATCACCTTAGCGCTAACAAGCAGTGATTTTTCGTGTAGCAGTGTTGTTAAAAATAACGGATCTGGTTTTAGCTCTAATAGCGCGGTGTGTAAGTTTTTATCACCTTCTTCACGAGCACGCAGTACTTTGCGCTGCCATACCTGATCAAACACTTTTAGGTATAAGCGCACTAAAGCAATTTGCCCTACATTAAGTAACATGCCCAATGTAAACGCATGCATTGGGTTTACCCCGTTAAGCTGGGCAAGCGTTTGCGCTGCAATTGCACACGACATGGTGTTGTCTTTTAACCTGCGCTTTAATAACGTGAAGGGTTCTGTGCTATGTGGCATCCAATGGCGTACTGCAAAAGTAGGCACTACAAGTTGCAGGTTATCTAAGCCCAAATAACGTAATGCCAACGCTGGGGTATCTACTTTGACTGAGGTGCCTTTACTGCGTTGCTTACGATAAAAAGGTAAATTAACTAAGGTAACCAGCTCTCGTCCAAGCCAGTTTAAATCGTTAACTAGCGGCTCTAAACGGCCAACCGAGGCGGCGCGAGTAGCCAGTATATCAAGTATGGCGCACACGTTATCTTCTATGCCAATGGTGTCTTTAATCACAAAATCGATGTCTTCAAGACGTTTAGCAATCACGGTTTCAATAACCGTATGTAATTTTTGACTGGTTTTTGCCTGTAACTTTTGATGTGAAGTACTTTTTTGTTGACGCTTTTGCTGAGCGGCCACTTCAACTTCTAATAAGGTACGATTTTTAACCGGTTTACCATCATTGAGATCTAAGGTATGAATAAAGCCTATTTGCTGGTTGGCAAAACTATGACCCAGTAGCAAATCATGCGCTCGTTGATGTAGCACGTTAACAATACGCTGTTGCTGCAATGTGTCAGTCATAAGCTCTATCTTAGGGGAAAAAGTAAATAGCTTGCAGGTATAAGCCTAGAAGCGTGTTAAAAAGTTATCAAGTAAAGCTAAGCCTTGCTCTGTCAAAATTGCTTCAGGATGAAATTGCACGCCTTCGAGCGCGAGCTCGTTATGTAATAATCCCATAATTTCATCACGCTGCCCAGTGTTGCTTTGAGTCCACGCTGTGACTTCTAGTTCTTTAGGCAATGAGTGTGCTTCAACAATTAAAGAATGGTAGCGGCACACTGTCAGCGGGTTAGGTAAACCTTTAAACATACCTTGATGCTGATGATAAATAGGCGATGTTTTTCCATGCATAACCTGTTTAGCTCGCACTACTTTACCACCTAGCACTTGAGCAATGGTTTGGTGCCCCAAACAAATACCTAATATAGGATAAACTCCTTTAAACTGCTCTACCACAGATAACGACACTCCCGCTTCAGTCGGGTTTTTAGGCCCTGGAGAAATCACAATATGATCTGGGTTTAACTGTTTGATCTCACTCAGCGTTATTTGGTCGTTACGTTTTACCAACACGTCTTGATCTAAGCGCTGAAAATACTGTACCAAGTTATAGGTGAACGAGTCGTAGTTATCGATCATTAAAAGCATGCAATAAAGTACTCAAAGTAATTAGGGCCTGTCGCAGGCATATTCTAACTGAAGCCTTTGCAGGTGTCAGCGTTTTGCAGCCCAACAAACATAAATAGACACACTAACAACCAATAACGGTTGATTTATTTTAGATCAGCCCAAGCTCTGTTGTATGGGGTCACCCCAAGTCACTGATCATTTTTATATAACGTGACGTGCATTATGCAACAGCCATTTAAGGAGTAACCTATGTTAGGCGAAGACCATTCATTAACCAAAGATTTTCCTGATTACACGCAAACTATTGCAAAACTTAATGCAAACGATGAAAACTTTGCAACCAAAGCAAAGCAATATAATGAAATCGATAAAGAAATTCGAGTACTTGAGCTACAAGACTCACCCATAGATGACGAAGCCATGCAGCAGTTAAAACACGACCGAATGGTATTAAAAGATTGGCTACATCAACAATTAACGGATGCTAATTAATTGTTGTTATTTGGCGCCTATTAAATTGTAGGCGCCAGAATTGAGTGTTCACCTCTCTCCCCTACCTTTCGCTCATCTATAATTTTAACCATTATGGTGCAAAAGCATTGCTATTCGTTTAGCTTAAAGACAAGCTGTCTTTATCTAAATTAAACAACACTATTTTTTATGTCTAAATACATACTCTCGATTGACCAAGGAACGACAAGCTCTCGAGCTATTTTATACACTAAAGATGCCGAGGTTTTTGACACGGCTCAACAAACCTTCCCTCAACACTTTGTGAAAAATGGTTGGGTTGAACATGACCCTGTAGATATTTGGCAAACCGTATTAAGCAGCGTTAAAAACGTATTATCGCAGCAACAAGTCACTGCCGCCGACATTATTGCTATTGGCATTGCTAACCAACGAGAAACCACCTTAGTGTGGAATAAAAAAACCGGGCAACCTATCTACAATGCGATTGTGTGGCAAGACCGACGTACCAGTGATTATTGCGATAATTTACGTCATGCTGGGCATACACAAATGGTGAATGATAAAACCGGTTTAGTGCTCGATCCTTACTTTTCTGCAACCAAAATTCGTTGGATTTTAGATAACGTCAAAGGCGCTAAAGAGCAAGCACACGCAGGTGAACTAGCATTTGGTACGATAGATACCTACTTGCTATGGCAACTCACTAACGGTAAAGCTCACAAAACCGATGCTACCAATGCCTCTCGTACATTACTGTTTAACATTCATCAGCAATGCTGGGATGAAGAGTTACTGGCTTTATTTAATATTCCAGCGTCGATGCTACCTGAGGTAATGGACTCAGCGGCTGACTTTGGGGTGACTGCAAGCGAGCTATTTGGTGGTGAAATTCCAATTTGCGGTATAGCAGGCGATCAACAAGCCGCCTTAATTGGTCAAGCTTGTTTTGAAGAAGGTATGGCAAAAAGTACTTACGGAACAGGCTGCTTTTTAATGCTTAACACAGGTGATAAAGCACTAAAATCAAATAATCGTTTATTAACCACTCTTGCGTATCGGCTCAACGGCAAACCCACCTATGCGATTGAAGGGAGTATTTTTATGGCTGGTGCCACCATGCAGTGGATAGTAGAAGGCTTAAAGTTATTAGAAAACGCGGGAGAAAGTGAAGCCCTCGTCAAAGATGTTCCCTTGGATCATGGGGTATTCTTGGTTCCCTCGTTTACAGGCTTAGGTGCGCCCTATTGGGATGCAAATGCCCGAGGCGCAATTTTGGGCCTAACCCGAGACTCTGGCATTAGCACTATTGTTGCAGCTGCCTTGCAGTCGGTGGGTTATCAAACCAAAGATCTACAAAAAGCCATGGAAGGTGACGGACTCCGCCCTAGTATTCTAAGAGTTGATGGCGGCATGGCAAATAATAATTGGGCAATGGCGTTTTTAGCCAATATTTTAGGCGCAAGCGTTGAGCGCCCTACTCTAACCGAAACCACTTCGTTAGGGGTTGCTTACTTAGCCGGTTTGCAAACTGGGCTTTATGAATCAACTGCGCAGCTTGCCAGCATGTGGAACAGCGATCGTCGTTTTGAACCGACCATGAGCAGTGAAGAGCGCAACGATTTATACGCAAAGTGGCTACATTGCATTGCACAAGTAAGACTTTCTAATAGCACTGACGGCGAGAGTGAGTAAAATCTATGAGCGCACACGACAACGAATATGACTTACTCATTATTGGCGGCGGTATTAATGGCGCCGGAATAGCAGCCGATGCCAGTGGTCGCGGTTTAAAAGTATTATTGTGTGAACAAAACGATTTAGCCTCAGCTACTTCCTCTAATAGCAGTAAGCTTATTCATGGCGGGCTGCGCTATTTAGAGAATTATCAATTTAGATTGGTAAGAGAGGCATTACGTGAGCGTGAAGTGCTATTAAAAAAAGCGCCGCATATTATGTGGCCGCTTTCTTTTAGGCTACCGCACCAAGCACACTTACGTCCTTCTTGGATAATTCGTGTGGGGTTATTTATTTACGATCACCTAGCGAAACGTGACACCTTACCTGCCTCAAAAACGATTAAATTTGACAGCAATAGTATCCTTAACAACAGTATAACCCATGGCTTTGAATACGCCGATGGCTGGGTTGATGACGCGCGTTTAGTGATTTTAAACGCCCAAGCTGCTCATAATTTAGGCGCCACCATTGTAACACGCACCCGCTGCATTAAAGCAACGCGTAACGCAGATTATTGGGATGTGATTTTACAGCAACAAGCCAGCAAGCAGCACCTAAATATAAAGGCAAAAAGTGTTGTAAATGCCGCAGGCCCATGGGTCGCGTCATTATTTGAAGATGTATTTACCCAGCCCACACCGCACACTATTCGCCTTGTGAAAGGCAGTCATATTGTAGTGCCCCGACTCCACAATGAGCCAGCTGCCTATATTTTACAAAATAAAGATAATCGCATTGTATTTGTCATTCCTTATGAGCAAGATTACTCACTGATTGGCACCACAGATGAAGAGTACACCGGCGATATTACTGATGTAAAAATTAGTGAGCAAGAAATACAGTACCTCATCAGTATCACTAACCATTACTTTAACAACGCAATAAGCGCGGCCGATATTGTGCACAGCTTTAGTGGGGTGCGGCCACTATTAGATGACAAATCAACAGATGCTCAAGCCGTCACCCGCGATTACAAGCTGATATTAAACAACGACACCGATCATGCCGCTTTATTAAGTGTGTTTGGTGGTAAAATTACTATCTATCGAAAGCTTGCAGAAAACGCCGTTAATAAGTTAGCGCCTTTTTACCCAAAGATGAGTGGCTCTTGGACCAAAGATGCCCCTTTACCAGGCGGCGACTTTAGTAACCAAACATACCTTACCGCTCAGTTAGAAAGTAGCTACCCTTGGCTGGCAATCGACACATTAAAACGTATGGTTCGCAGCTATGGCACGCTTAGTTATCAATTACTGGGGAACAGCCAATCAATCGGTGATTTAGGTTATCACTTTGGTCATGGTCTGTATGCGCAAGAAGTTGATTACTTAGTAAACCATGAATGGGCAAGAACCAGCGCAGATATACTTTGGCGACGAACAAAGCTTGGGCTGCGCTTTTCAGAAAAACAAGTCATTGCCTTGGGGCAATATTTAACTAAACATCCAGCTTGTCATAGTTAAGCTGCGATTAACTAACTGCTACAAGGTGCTGTGTTAATGCGGCTTTTTCATCAGTCGAAAGTGGTTGCTTTGTTTTGCTAGCAAAGTCATAACGTACCATCACCGTTTTACCAATGGCGCAACACTTATCTTGCTGCCATGCTTCTTGGCGGATCACAAATGAACTATTGCCAATTTGCTCTATGCTAGTGTTAATTGTCACCTCATGGGCATAAAATAGTTCGCCAACAAACGACACTTCAACTTTAGCAATGATTAACTTCCAGTTGTGTGGATTTAGATCTGGCGTAAAAAATTTAAAAATAGGTACTCGGGCCGCTTCAAACCATACGGGGAGTACGGTATTGTTGATGTGTCCGAGTGCATCCGTTTCGCTAAAACGCGGTATCACTTTTTCAGTAAACATAATAATCCAATAATAATTAAACAGGTAACTCATGACGGACTTTATCCGCGTGTATGACAACGCGCTCAGTAATGAATTTTGCGATAACTTTATCACTACCTTTTCTCAAAGCCCGCATATTAAACAAGGGATGACATCGGGCGGTGTTGATCTTAATAAAAAAGATAGCCACGACTTATACCTAAACAATCATCCTGAATACGCAGAACAATTAAAACATATTCAACAAACCACTGCACAGTATGTTTTCAACTACATTGAAGAACATATTTTTATGATGATTGGGGCATTTGGTTTAAAGGTATACCACCCAAAAACAGGACAACCGGTTGATTTAACTCACGCCAACTATGACGAGGTAGGTAAACCACAACTCCCCTTATTGGTGCAGCAAATTTTTAGACTCGGTAATATTCAAGCGCAAAAATACGAAGTAAATAAAGGCGGTTATCCGTATTGGCACAGTGAGGTGTATCCGCAGCTACAGCATAATGAAGCACTGCATCGAGTGTTGTTATTTATGTTTTATTTAAATGATGTTGAAGAAGGCGGAGAAACCGAGTTTTATTATCAAAATCGTAAAATAGCCCCTAAAAAGGGCAGTATGGTGGTTGCCCCAGGCTACTTTACGCATACACATAGAGGCAATAAGCCAGTATCAAACGATAAGTATATTTTAACCTCATGGGTTTTGTTTAATCGAGCAGAGCAAATTTATGGAACGCCAAAAAGCTAAGTAATCAGACAATAAAAAAGCCACAAGTTTTTTACTTATGGCTTTTAAAGTGCTGAATGGGTAAGGCTTTAACCTAGTAAATCATCAAATAAATCAAATAACTTATCTAGCTCAGCTGTTGTGTTGTAATGCATACAGCCAATACGCACTACGCCGCCTTTATCAAGTACGCCTAACTGCTTGCATAAGCCTTGTGCATAAAAATTACCATCCCACACACAAATATGCTGTTTACCTAAAAACTCAGACACCTCACGCGGATCTAGCCCTTCAAAGGTTAAAGCAAACGTTGGCGTACGCTCATTTAAGCGCTCAAGATCATCAATGCCAAATAGCTTGATACGCGGGTAATTAACTAAACGCGTTAAAAAGTATTCACTCAATGCCATTTCATGTTGTTTTGTTTTAGCAAACGCAACACGTAATTTTTCTCGGCGTGAGTGACTGTCATCAAGTTTGCTAATCGCCGCTATGTAATCAACCGCCGCAATAAAGCCTGCAAGTGCCTCAAAACTTTGCGTGCCGGTTTCCCAACGACCTGGTGCAACATCTTTTGCTGGCTCTACTTTATAAGGTGTAAACCCTTCTAAGTGCTCAGTTTTACCATAAACCATGCCTAAGTGCGGGCCAAAAAACTTATATGCAGAACAAGCTAAAAAGTCGCAACCTAACGCTTGTACATCAATCAGTTCATGTGGCGCATAATGCACCGCATCAACATACACCAACGCATCCACATTATGAGCAAGCTCTATAATACGTTTAATGTCGTTAATAGATCCCGTGGTGTTTGAGGCATACGTAACGGCAACTAATTTAGTATTACTGTTTAATAGGCTTTCAAAATGCGCCATATCTAAGCTGCAATCAGCCTCGTTAATTAAAGCGGTTTGAACCTTAACGCCTTTATCTTCTGCGGCTTGCTGCCATGACGACACATTTGAAAAATGATCAGCATTGGTCACAATAATCTCATCACCGGCTTGCCAATCGCGTGAAATAGCACGGCTAAAGCTAAAGGTCAGGCTAGTCATGTTAGGGCCAAACACAATATTTTGTGCACTGGGCGCATTTAACAAATCAGCCGCGGCTTGACGCGCATTCGCCATCAGCTCAACCGTTTTATCACTTGAAAAAAACGCACCGCCTAAGTTTGAGTTGTAGTACCCTAAATAAGCAGTCATTGCATTTAATACAGACTGCGGCACTTGAGAGCCGCCTGGGCCATCTAAAAATATTGGTGACTTACCATCAACGGTTTGCATTAAAGCAGGAAATTGCGCGCGCAATTGCATTAAATTCATTTTATTTCTCTTAAGCAGTTAGTACAAAGCAATCCAGGTAACCTGGTTTGTTAGCATCAATTTTGTTCATTGGCGTGGCGTTATGCCATACCTGACGGTCATTAATTAGTGCAAACATACCGTCTTTAATTTCCATTTTAAAACACGGTTCAGCTTGCTTGTTTTCGTATACTAGCAGTTCGCCGCCCTCAAGGTTTTCGTGTGAAACACCACATACACAAACATGCTCAAACCCATCTTGATGCACACCTTCTGGGGCTGCAGGCGTATCGCTATCAATGGCAAGCATTCTAAATTGATGTATTTCAATATCACGGTCTTCATCAATGCCGGTAAGCTCACAAAACTCACTTACAATGCTTTTCATACCTTGAGACTCAAGTAAGCTCTGCTCTAAGTTTTCATAAGTACGCTCAACATTACCCTGAAAGGTATTAATAGAATCGTCTTGAACAAACGCTTTGGCAGCTTGAAGTTTTAGCTCACCATTTTGAAATTTAATTACCGAGTAACGACGCTTACGAAATTCACCATCTGCATACGGATTTGCAGGTAGGTTATCAAAAGAAGGCTTAACCAAATCAATATTTGCTTGGTTAATAAAACGAAGTTGCAGAAGGTTCTGGTTGTTTAATGTAGTCATAAAATCCTGCTTATAATAATGATAATATTGCCGAGGATTTTAATGCATATAGAGAGGATTTTTTGCTTTATTAACCATATCAATGACGACATTTAACGAAAGTTAATACAATCATGCAGCGAATTAAGCATTATCTATCTAATATTTTATTTGAACAATAAAAACCCGCCAAAGCGTAATGCCAGTCAGTTAAGAACTGACTGGCATTTTCTTTTATAGGGGTACTTATTCGGCTTCTTTCTTATCACCCTTGGATAATGCCTATCTGGTAACCTATCGGGTAAGATAAACAATCTAAGTGTTGTCAGTAACTCATCGTAATGAATAGGCAACTTACTTGCACTATGTATTGGCGTAAACATAAAGAAAGCGATAACCTGTCGCATAGATTGGCTAAAGCTTAGCTGTGTAGGCAAAATATCCTCATCTTTAGTTGCATCAAGCATGACGATACGTATTAAATTGTAAGCGAGTAATAACCCCCATAGCTCTTGACGTACCATGTCTGGTTTCTTACTACGTAACGTGTGTTTGCTATGATTCAATCCCTGCTTTATTTCTCTAAACGCCAGCTCAATTTCCCAGCGTTGAGTATAAACCTCTGTTAATTCTTCATATGGAAATCGTAAAGGGTCAATGAGAGAGCT
>NZ_KK070023.1:1022362-1096289 GCF_000576475.1 Pseudoalteromonas sp. SCSIO_11900 | reverse complement strand
CATATCCAAATGTATGTTGGACTGACTCATAGCCTAACCTTTGCCGGCCTTGAACTAGCGCACTTGGCGCGACTAATTTGTTTTTTCCGGGTAAAGAGATGTCGAGTCTATTAGCGATATCCCAAACGGTTTCGTTTCGGAATAAACTCATTCCAATTACAGACCACATAATAGCTTCTAGCGGTAATCGCCTTTTACGCACAGTAGCAACACCTGCATGTTTAAATGCTTGTTCAAGAATATCAGGGTCAAGAACCTGTTTAAGTTTATCTAGTGTATGTACATCATTTAAAAATGAAGACATGTTATCGAAGTGCTGAATGAGAGACATAAAAAAATCCGATATTATTTCTAATATCGGATTTTGAAGCCATGGAAAGATCAGTCAAGTGATCATAAAAATATTCTTAACTGATCTGCATTACGCCAAAGCGGGTTTTTTAAACACACTCTATAAATTATACAGCTTGCTGAATAATTACGTTGTCTGCCTTTTTAGTGTACTGAGGCATACGGTGGAAGTTCAAGTAACGGTATGTATCTGCAGCCGTTGCGTTGATTTTCGCTGCGTATTCTTGGTATTCAGCGGGTGTAGGTAATTTACCTAAAATTGCAGCTACTGCAGCAAGCTCAGCTGATGCTAAGAATACATTTGCCCCTGTACCTAAACGGTTAGGGAAGTTACGTGTTGAGGTAGAAACAACCGTTGCTTTATCAGCAACACGTGCTTGGTTACCCATACACAGAGAACACCCTGGCGTTTCGATACGTGCACCAACACGGCCAAAGATACCGTAGTAACCTTCGTCAGTTAGTTGGTCTTTATCCATTTTCGTTGGTGGAGCAACCCAAAGCTGTGTTGGGATACGCCCTTTAAAGCCATCGAGTAATTTACCTGCAGCACGGAAGTGACCAATGTTAGTCATACAAGAACCGATGAATACTTCGTCGATTTTCTCGCCAGTAACATCAGAAAGTAAACGCGCGTCATCTGGGTCATTTGGCGCACACAGTACTGGCTCTTTAATCTCAGCAAGGTCGATTTCAAGTACGTGTTTGTACTCTGCGTCTTTATCAGCTTCCATTAGCTCTGGGTTTGCTAACCAGTCTTGCATTGCAGTAACACGACGTTCAATCGTACGTACATCGCCGTAACCTTCAGAAATCATCCACTTAAGCATAACAATATTAGACTCAAGGTATTCGCTGATAGACTCTTTAGAAAGTTTAACAGTACAGCCAGCAGCTGAACGCTCTGCTGATGCATCTGATAGCTCAAACGCTTGCTCAACCGTTAAGTGCTCAACACCTTCAATTTCTAGTATGCGACCAGAGA
Source organism: Pseudoalteromonas sp. SCSIO_11900 (assembly GCF_000576475.1). NCBI lineage: Bacteria > Pseudomonadati > Pseudomonadota > Gammaproteobacteria > Alteromonadales > Pseudoalteromonadaceae > Pseudoalteromonas > Pseudoalteromonas sp. SCSIO_11900. Next base: position 1,094,953 of record NZ_KK070023.1, on the reverse strand, counting down.
ATTCGTTGATTTTACCTTTCTTCTCAACCGTTAATAGGCCTTCTTTGATACCGAAGTAAGGGATAGCATGTACAAGATCACGTAAAGTGATACCCGGTTGCATTTCACCTTTAAAGCGAACCAAAATTGATTCAGGCATATCTAGTGGCATTACACCCGTTGCAGCTGCAAACGCTACCGCCCCCGAACCTGCTGGGAATGAAATACCTAATGGGAAACGTGTATGTGAATCACCACCCGTACCTACGGTATCTGGTAATAACATACGGTTTAACCATGAGTGAATTACACCATCACCAGGGCGAAGCGATACACCGCCACGATTCATAATAAAATCAGGAAGCGTATGGTGCGTGTTTACATCGATTGGCTTAGGGTAAGCCGATGTATGACAAAAAGACTGCATTGTTAAATCTGCAGAGAAACCTAAACAGGCTAAGTCTTTAAGCTCATCACGCGTCATAGGACCTGTTGTATCTTGCGAGCCAACCGTGGTCATTTTAGGTTCACAGTATTGGCCTGGGCGAATACCGGCAACGTTACATGCTTTACCAACCATTTTTTGCGCAAGCGTAAAGCCTTTGTCTGATACTTCAGTCACTGCTGGTACTTTAAATACGTCAGTTGCGCCTAAACCTAATGATGTACGCGCTTTGTCTGTAAGACCACGACCAATGATCAATGGAATACGACCACCAGCACGAACTTCGTCTAAAATAACGTCTGATTTAAGTTCAAATGTAGAGATCACATCATCAGTACCGTGGCGCTTAACTACACCTTCGTATGGGTAAATATCAATTTGGTCACCCATGTTGAATTCATCAACATTTAACTCGATTGGTAACGCACCCGAGTCCTCCATTGTGTTGAAGAAAATAGGCGCAATCTTGTTACCTAAACATACACCACCCACGCGCTTATTTGGTACGAATGGGATATCATCACCCATAAACCAAAGCACAGAGTTTGTTGCAGACTTACGCGAAGAGCCTGTACCAACAACGTCACCTACGTAAGCAAGTGGTAAGCCTTTAGTTTTTAATTCTTCAAGCTGAGTGATTGGACCTACTTCACCGTCTTTGTCAGGGTTAATACCATCACGCTCATTTTTAAGCATGGCTAATGCATGAAGCGGAATATCAGGACGTGACCATGCATCTGGTGCTGGTGATAAATCATCTGTGTTTGTCTCGCCAGTGACTTTAAATACCGTAACAGAGATTTTTTCAGCAACGGCTGGCTTATTGACAAACCATTCTGCAGCAGCCCAAGACTCTATAATTTGTTTGGCGTATGCATTACCTGCTTTTGCTTTTTCTTCTACATCGTAGAACGCATCAAACATTAATAATGTGTTCGAAAGGCCTTTTACTACAATTGGCGCTAACGCTTCGTCATCAAGTAGTTCAACCATTGGTGCAATATTGTAGCCACCGAGCATAGTACCTAGTAACTCAGCTGCTTTTTCTTTAGAAATCAACGGAGAAACAGCTTCACCTTTAGCAACAGCCGCTAAAAAGCCTGCTTTAATGTAGGCTGCATCATCAACACCTGGTGGTACGCGGTTAATCAGTAGTTCTAGGATGAACTCTTCTTCACCTGCCGGTGGCGTTTTAATTAGCTCAATAAGATCAGCCGTCTGCTGAGCATCTAATGGCGCTGGTACGATACCTAACGCGGCACGTTCTTCTACGTGTTTACGATATTCTTGTAGCACAGTATTGCCCTCTTGGTGACGTTAAAGTATTCGGTGGTGTTTACTAAACACACCATAACCCAATACCTATAGTATTCTATCTGCCGATTATAAAGCTTTTGTGCATAGATTAAAATCCATCCAGTTATGCAACTAGTTATACCGATTATTAATAATATGAATAGTGAACAAAGTAAAACCAACTCCCATGAATACCTATTAAGCAGCCATAAAAAAACCCAGCCTAAGCTGGGTTTTTACTCAATAATGAGACTATTAACGTAATACTTTTACACGTTTAATAGATTTTACGTGTGCTTCAACGCGGCGGTTTTCAGCATGCGCTTTTGCCGTATTCGCTTCATTTTTAAGGCGTTCTTCACCTAAACCTACCGCTGTAATGCGATCTTCTGCAATACCATCAGCAATTAGCTTTTTAGCTACTGCATCAGCACGTTTTTTAGATAACCATTTATTGTAAGACGCTTTACCTACTGCAGACGTATGACCTTCAAGAAGCACTGTTGTATCTGGGTACTCTTTTAAGAAAGTCGCTACTTCGTCAATATCATTTAAGTACTGCTGCGAAACTGAAGAATCATTGTTAGGGAATGTTACTAACAAGCTTACTGTTACTTCAGTATCTTCATAAAGTGTACAACCATCGCTACCAACAGCATCTGTCATAGGTGTATTGGCACATTTATCATCTACATCAGGGATGCTGTCTTTATCTGTATCAGCAAGTGCTACCGGCACAGGAACAATTTCTGGCTCTGGTGCAGGCTCAACCGGTGTTACTGGCGCCGATTTTTGACCAAAGAAGTAGTTTATACCTAATTTAGCGCCAACATCTGTGTAGCCTTTATCTAAACCTTGGTAAACACTGGTTTCAGCATTAACAAAAAAGTTGTCTGTAACAAAGTGTCGGTAACCTACACCTGCGTTTAAAAACGTGTTGTCATCAACAACATCAATATCTTTCAGACCAAATAAACCGTAGAAAGGACCGCCACCAAAGTGGTAAAGTGCATCGATACCATAACGTTCGCCGTCAATATCGTTGCGGTTGTTCAATACTTTGTCGTGAGCATTAAAGTCTAGGTCTGCGTACTCTAAACGCGCACTCCAGTAATCATTAAAGCGGTAGCCTAATTCAGCACCCCAGCCTGTTGACTCATTAACGTCAAGGCCAGCTTGCTCACGCATGTTTTTCCACGAAGCATCGTAATAATCGCCGAATGCACCGATGTAAAAGCCTTCTTGCTCGGCTGCGAAAGTAGATGCGCTAGTTGCAGCTAACGCGATAGCCATTGTAAGTGATTTTAATTTCATTGTTTTCTTCCCATTTTAACAACTAAAAATATAGCTAAGCATTGCTAGCTCTTCTAACTTACTTATATAGTAACTGAGTCTTTGTTAATCAATGCTTAACGCAAATATATTTTTTCAATATCTAGGATAATAAAACTAGCTCATAAAAAATGTCGATGAACACAGGCTAGCTCAAAAAGCAAACAATCGCTTTAAACCCCACACGATCACTGGCCTTTATGGAGCTATGGTATCACTCGTTCATAGTTTACTCTATGAATGAACATTGCAGGAGTAAAAAATGACCTTTTATATTCATTTTAAGATGCAACAAACAATACTTAAGTACCACAAAAAGTACGATAATTCTTATCATCTTCAGGCGGCTGTTGAAACTCTGTAGCTTGCATATTGCTTGTGTAAGGGCTCGACATCACTTTGCTAAAACGACTGAGTAGCTCACTATCCCCATGCGTAGTGTACTGAGTAATAATATCTTCAATAATATGATTACGGGGAATCACACTTGGATTTGCCTGTCGCATTATATTATAACTATGCTCGTTAGTTCGTGTTTGCCATTGCTGTGCCCACGATACGAGTGCTGATGGTATTTGCGCTTGTCCAGTTAACGATTCAGTTAACGCATTAAAAGTATTGGTATAATCAAGCTGGTGTTGTTTTAATAACCCTAGTAACTCTCCCACCAACTTATTATCTTTATCATCCGCGACTGTTAACCCTAACTTTTGCGTCCACATAGCGCTAAATTGTTGGTTAAATTGCGTTGAAAAGCCCTCAATTAAAGGCGTCATCAATGCCACCGCTTGCTCGTCATCATCACTGATCAGCGCCATTAGACTCTCTGCTAAGCGGGCACAGTTCCAACTTGCCATGTTTGGCTGATTACCAAACGCATAACGCCCTTGTTTATCAATAGAGCTAAACACGGTATCAAAATCAAACTGGTTCATCATGGCACATGGGCCGTAATCTATGGTTTCACCACTAATTAAGGTGTTATCGGTGTTCATAACACCATGAATAAACCCCACCCTCATCCAACTTACGACTAATTTGACTTGGTTGGCGATCACTGCAGCTAAAAAATCTAAATAACGCTGAGCACCAGTGCTGTTAATCTCGGGATAGTGTCTTTGAATGGCTAAGTCGGCTAAGTTTTTTAGGCTAGTAACGTCACCTTGAGTGGCTAAATATTGAAACGAGCCCACCCGTATATGACTGCTGGCGAGTCGGGTTACAATAGCACCTGGTTGAGGTGGGTTGCGATAAACGGTTTCGCCACTGCCAACCACGGCTAAACAACGCGTTGTTGGAATGCCAAGCGCGTGCATAGCTTCGCTCATTACGTACTCACGAATAGCTGGACCTAATGCACAGCGGCCATCGCCTCCGCGCGAAAATGGCGTAGCACCAGCGCCTTTTAATTGCACATCCCAAAGCTGATTTTTATCATCGCTAATCGCACCGAGCAAATGCGCCCTACCATCCCCTAGTCGCGGTGAAAAGTGACCAAACTGATGACCAGAATATCCCAGTGCCACTGCAGAAATCGCTTGGGGTTCATTACCGCTGAATATATTTGCTCGTGAATCGGCACTCACCTGTATATTAAATTGCTTAGCTAGGGGCTCATTCCATAACAATAACTGTGGCGCTGCCACTTTAGCCGGATGATCGCTAATAGCAAAGCCGTCACCAATATTGGTATACCTTGGCACTAATTTCATGATTAATCCTATTGTTGTTGGCTTATTCCTACTCGGTTGTCGCCGACACCATAAGCGACAATTAAGCTTAGCTCTTGCATACTTAAACCGCTTTGCTGCTGCAGTTCATTAAAAAAAGCTTGCGCGGCATTTAATGATTTTTTGGTTTGCAAGCCGCCATCTATAATTTTGTGCGCACGTAAATAGCTCTCTACGTCTCGGGATAATAAAAAGGTGTCTTTCCCTAATGCACGCAAAGCATAAGGACCGGTATTGCCCCCTAAACGCGCACCCTGTTTTTTCAAATATGCCCACAAACCAATAATATCTTCACTTGGCCAATTAGCTATAAACTGACTAAAACTACCATGCTGCTGCGCAACTTCGTGGATCATATATGCATTTTCAGTAATAGTTTTTACTTTTTTATAGTTGCGTACAATCCGCTCATCACTGGCTTTTTGCTCAAGCATATCCGGTGGCATCATCAGTAACTTTTCAACATTAAAATCCCAAAAAACCTCTCTAAATCCTGCCCATTTACTATTGATCACCGACCAATAAAAACCACTTTGAAATACCTTGCGAGTAAATTCTTCTAGCCAATCATCATCACTTAATGTGCTGAGTTGCTTTGTTGATAAAGGTTTTGCGAGTAACAACTTAAGCATTTTTTCAGAGCCCTTTCGCTCCACTGCTCGCTTATAAATATCGCTAAATTTTTCCATCTGCTTAATACCTTACTTCTACTGTGAGGTTAGTGTACGAGAAAAGCAGCCAATACGTAATAACAGTCAATCAGGATGAATCAATCTGAATTTAGTCACTTGACACCTAGACGGCTAAAATGGTTTAATCGCCGCACTTACCCTATTACATTGTATTTGCTAACTGGCTTTTCAAGTAGCGAGTACAAAGGGCTAGAAGAGGTGCGTTATTCAGGTAGCGTATGTTAGGAGCGCAAACTCCAATGAGCATACGTGAGGGGAATTAACGCCGAGAGGTAACACTTTTTTGTGAAAGATTACTTCGGGCGACTAGGTTGAATCCTAGCGACTGTCACCAATAACATATTTGGTGGAGAGCTTCTGGTCTTAGTATAATAAGGCCGTGCGCCCTATTATTTAAGCCCATTCGCTCTTCGAATTATAAACACATTCAAAGAGTCAGGCATCCTAAATACCCGCCAAAAACTCGACGAATGCCCTATAAGTTCGTGAGAGATGATCAACAACTTCAATATTAACAATTTCCATTTATGGACTGCGCTGATCACCCCATTTGATCAAAATGGCCTAGTTGATTACGCAACCTTAAACACCTTAGTGGCCGAACAAGAAGCTGCTAACAATGGCATTTTACTGCTAGGTAGCACCGGCGAAGGGTTAGCCCTGACCCTAAAAGAGCAGCAAGCCATCGTAGAGCATGTCTGCCAATTAAAACCGAGTGTCCCCCTAATGGTCGCAGTCGGTGGTAGTAACTTAAAGCAGCAGCTTGAATGGGTTAACTACTGCAACCAACTGCCTATTCATGGTTTTTTACTTGGCTCGCCTTTGTACGCCAAACCCGGTGCAGTGGGGCAAACGCATTGGTTTGAAAGCCTGCTCAATGCCAGTTCTCATCCGTGTATGCTTTATAACGTACCAGGACGTAGTGCGGTTAGCATTCCCATTGCAACCATTGAAAACCTCAAACAACATAAAAATTTATGGGCACTCAAAGAAGCCAGTGGCTGTATTTCTCAATTTGAAGCCTATCGACAAGCAGCGCCTGAACTAGCCATTTTTAGTGGTGATGATGCCCTCATGCCTTACTTTGCCCAAGCGGGTGCTAAAGGGTTGGTCTCAGTTGCAGCTAATGCATGGCCAGTACAAACCCATGAATTTGTAAAGCGCAGTTTAAGCGGCCAACACCCTAATCTTTTTGTCCAGTGGTCTAGTGCTATCAATAGCTTATTCTCAGTAGCCAACCCTATCCCAGTCAAAGTGTTAATGCATTTACAAGGGCGTATTGGCAGTCCGTATCTACGCCCACCTTTAACACACCTTGAGTTGACACACACCGATGACATTTCATCGGCAAACAACACCATTTTATCTTGGCATTAAATACAGGTTTTTATAATGAACTGGTTAGAACTATTAAATAATTTAGAAACGGGCGCGGTTCGCGCAGCAACACAAGACGAAAACGGCCAATGGCACGCTAACGTAGAAGTAAAGCAAGGCATTTTAGAAGCCTTTAAAAACGGTCAAAACACCGAGTTTGCTGGCGGTTTTGTTGATAAACATAACTTAGCACCGCAAAGCTTTGACGCCACAGCAGGCGTTCGCATGGTACCCGGTGGTTCAAGTGTGCGCCGTGGTGCACATGTTGCCAAAGGCACTATTATTATGCCACCTGCGTACGTAAATATTGGTGCATTTATTGACGAGGGCACTATGGTAGATAGCCACGCGCTCGTAGGGTCGTGTGCTCAAGTAGGTAAAAATGTGCATTTAAGCGCAGCGGTACAATTAGGAGGGGTACTTGAGCCCATTGGTGCCAGCCCTGTGGTTATTGAAGATGATGCCTTTATTGGTGCAGGCTGTGTGATTGTTGAAGGCGTGGTAGTTAAAAAAGGCGCGGTACTTGCTCCAGGTATTCGCTTATCTGCAACCATCCCTGTTTATGACTGCGTAAATGAGCGCCAGCTTGATAAAGGCGAAGCAATCCCTGAATACGCGATTGTGATCCCTGGATCTCGCCCTGCGTCAAACGATTGGGCGCGTGAGCAAGGCTTAAGCATGTCGTGTGCGTTAATTGTTAAATACCGTGACGAGCAAAGTGACGCGTCATTATTGCTTGAAGAGGTTTTACGTTAATGACCTTTTTGAGCACGCCCGTTAAAAGCGCTATTGATAAGCTATCAACTGAGCTTGATACGCCCTTTTTTGTTTATGATCTTGATTCACTAAACACACATTTAACGCGTTTAGTAGCACAAACCGAGGCAAAACTCTGGTATGCAGTTAAAGCGAACCCGTTATCTAGCGTGATCCAACGCTTAAATAACGCTGGTTTTAACTTTGATGTTGCAAGTAAAGGCGAGCTTGAGCAAGTCCTTGCTCAAGGAATTAACAGTGAACGCGTGCTCAACACGGGGCCTGCAAAAAGCCCTAAACAAATTAAGCACTTTATTGCGCGTGGCGTATGCACCTTTGTGGCAGAAAGTCTCAATCAGGTGCGTTGGTTAAACGAACAAGCCAATGCCCAGCAGTGCCAGTTGCAGGTTTTGCTGCGCGTTCAATTACGCTGGCCCGAGGGTGATAAAAACCCGCTAGGGGGCGATAGTCTTACTCCATTTGGCTTAGGGTGCGACGAGTGGCAGGCGCTAAATACCAGTGACTACTGTGCACTTAATTTTGACGGTCTGCATATTTTTCAGTGGGGCAACATGCTTAGCAGCGACAAACTTGCTGAACTGTGGACACAAATGATTACGCCGTTAAGGCAACTTGCTGAGGATTTAAATATTAACCTCAAGGTGCTGGATTTAGGTGGTGGTTTAGGTATTCCCTATACGCTTGATACGCCCACTCTAAGTTGGGATGCACTCATAGAGGCGCTTGCAAAAATTAAATGCGATGCGGGGGTTACTGAGCTGTGGATGGAACTAGGTCGCTACGCTGTAGGCGAATGCGGCCACTACGCCACACCTGTTGTTGAGCGCAAACTAAATTACGGCCAACAACAGGTGATTATGAGCGGCGGCATTAATCATTTATTGCGCCCTGCGGTCACCAGTCAAGATTTCCCTGCGCGTTTGTTACGAGATTCAAACGCAGCAAATCAAGCAATGAGCCTATACGGCCCCTTATGTACTGCACTTGATTGCTTAGGAGAGCACCAATTACCCAGTGATTTAAATGAGCAAGACTGGTTAGTGTTTAGTCAATGCGGTGCCTACGGTTTTACCGAAAGTATGCCGTACTTTTTATGTCATGAGCTGGCCGGTGAATATGTTATACACAATGGCGTATTGAGTTGCGTGCGACAAGCAGAAGATGCAAGCCACTACTTGAGGTAAAAAAGATGAATAACACCACAGCTATAAGCCAAGAAAACATTGTAGTTGGCGAAGTCGCAAACGGACTACCACTGACTATTCCTGTGTATCGTTTAAAAGGAGATGGCACCGGCCCAAGTGTGTATGTACAAGCAAATATGCATGGCGCAGAAGTGCAAGGCAACGCGGTAATTTACCAATTACTTGAGCAACTAAAAGCACTTAATTTAAAAGGTGATATTACCTTAGTTCCTTACGCTAACCCCATTGGCTGTAATCAAAAGTCGGGGGAATTTACCCTTGGCCGATTCGATCCCATTACGGGGACTAATTGGAATCGCATGTATCACTGCAATAATAAACTTGCATCACAGTTTGCAAAGCAGTTCAGCGATGCCGATGATAAGATTCTGAAAACAGCCTTTAAAGCCGCGTTAATTAATGACGTTGAGCAACAACTCAACGGCCCTGATTATCGTTTAACAACGGGGAAACGGATTGCGCTAAACTTACAAAAATTGGCGCATCAAGCAGATATAGTTTTAGATTTACACACCGGCCCTATTTCTAGTCAGCACTTATATTGCCCTGAGTATGCGACCGATAGCGCGCGTTACTTTAATATTCCCCATGTGCTGGTTATTCCTAATGACTTTGATGGCGCAATGGATGAAGCAAGCTTTTGTCCATGGTGGCAGCTTAGTGAGCAACTTGCTCAGCAAGGGCGTGAATTTAACGTGCAAGTTGAAGCCTTTACGGTAGAACTTGGCAGCCAAGAAAAAATCGATTTAAGCGCGGCACTAGACGATGCCAATAGTATTTTAAGTTATTTAAATCATAAGCAAGTATTTGTTGATGCCCCCTACAAGCCAAAATTGATGACAAGATATGGCTGCCAACTAAATGATTATATCGCTTATTACGCCCCCATGGGTGGCATGGTCGAATACCTAGCACCTCTTGGCGGGCATGTTAAAGCTGGAGAACCCATTGCTAAAATACTGCGAATGGAGCGCTATTTAAGCGAACAACCGCTGCAAACCCTAAGCTTCGATCTCGATGCAATTGCGATATTGCATTTTGCCTCAGCGAGTGTGAATCAAGGTACCGAGCTGTATAAATTTTTTACCAACGTCTTTGAGCTTTAGCTCACCCCTTCTCATTGCGTGAGAGTTAGCTAGTAAATAACTAGTTACACAGTAAAAGCGACTTAGGTCGCTTTTCTTTTTAAAGTATTAAAGTTCAGGACAAATTCACCGTTTATGTGTTAAAAAGGCGCTATAATTAGCAAAATACTGACTTCCCTCACTTACAAAGGAATTATAATGAGTTGGCGCCATTGGATACTACTTTCTACATTACTCAGCACAACCGTTGTTGCTGAAGAAACAGCGAATAACGAGCAAAACAATGAACTTGAGCTGGTAAAGCAATGTATTTTAAATGAAGTGATCGGTGGAGACGGTAAGCAAACCCTCGATCAATTACGTAAAAAGTGTTCTGCCGTTGAAGAAAGCAAGCAGCTAACGGCTATCGACAAACGCCAAGCCCGTGAAGCGGTTGGTAAAAAAAATCGTAATGTAATTACCCCGCATAGACGAAATTATATTTTACCTGTTTCTTATATGTCGAACCCAAACACTCGCCCGTTTGATGGATTTGCAGAGTTAACCGATAAAAAAGATGGCGACCCACTTGATAACTTAGAAGCTAAATATCAGCTATCAATTAAAGTGCCTTTGTATGATGAGTTTGCCGACTCAGACCAAGCTATATTTTTTGGCTTTACTTTGCAGTCATACTGGCAAGTATATAACGACGATATTTCCTCTCCTTTTCGTGAAACCAACTACGAGCCAGAAGTATTTTGGATTAATTACTTAGACCCTGAAAACGTTTTATGGGGCGATGAAATGGCAATAGCCATTGGTATTTCGCACCAATCTAATGGTCGTAGTCAGCCAAACTCGCGTTCTTGGAATCGCATTTATGCCGATTTCATTTGGGAAAAAGACGGCTTTGTATTTAGCTTTAAACCTTGGTATCGCATTCCTGAAAACAAAAAGCCTGCGCCGTTAGATGCACGAGGTGACGATAACCCTGATATCTATAAATACATGGGTTACTTTGAATTTGGTGGCGCGTATCGCTTTCACGATCATGAATTTAGTTTTATGACTCGTAATAATTTAAATTCAGATAACCGCGGGGCAATTCAGCTTGATTGGTCATTCCCTCTATGGGGAAGAGTACGCGGCTATGCACAGTACTTTAATGGTTATGGTGAAAGTTTAATAGACTATAACGCCGATATTGAACGCTTTGGTGTGGGTATATTACTGACAGATTTACTGTAAAAAACGCTTATAAAAAAAGCCAAGCAACTCGCTTGGCTTTTTCGTTTATTTTATCACTTTTTAACTACAAACTGCCCTTCAAACTGGGCAACTACTTGGTCACCATCAAAAATGGTTACTGGTACTAAATAGCTCGCCTTACCCGCCTCTTGTAACTCATTTAAGTTACCTTTACAGGTTTGAATATCAACACAGCCTTTAGGGTCGGTATTCAGTGGTTTTAAATATTTAATATTAGCATCGGCTAACACTATATTGCCCTCAAGTCCGGCTTCTTTTAATGCTAAATACGTTGCTCCCCAACCCGTTAATGTAGCTAGGCTATAAATAGAGCCCGCAAACATGGTGTTGTGTAAGTTTAAGTTAGCATTTAAATCTGCACGAGTAGTAAATTGCCAATCTGTGTAACTTTCTACTTTTATTCCCATAGCATCACTAATAGGGATTGATTCACGCCATGTGTTTTGCAGTACTTGAGTCCAATTGGGGTGGCGAAACCAACCTGGCTCACTCGGTTTGAGCTTAACCATTTTGTAATGCTGTACATCACCATAAGCCAAATGTGCTTTTTCTTTATTTTCATAGCCATGGCGCTGATAAAATTCCAGAGCACGTTCACGAGCAAACAACACTAATTCATCAGCATCTTGATTCCACGCTATTTTTTCTAGCTCATGTAGTAAACGGCTACCAATATGTTGATTACGGTTACCCTCTGCAACCGCCATATAACGTACTTGAGCTTGTTGCTGATTATTAAAGTGCAAACGAGCCACACCCAATACTTCACCCGCTTTATTTTTAATGAAGCGATGCTCAGCCTCTTGCTCTAAATCGTCTTGCTCAGAGCCCCGAGGTTCGCCCCATGGGGCACGTAAAACCTGCCAGCGTAATTGGTAATAGGCTTGCCAGTCTTCACTACTTTGTGGGGTGCTCACTTGAAACATACATACTCCATAAATTAAAAATGTAAAATATTACGCTGTGCATTTTGTGAAAAACACCATACTCGATCTGGGTAAAACTGCAAATAAGACTTTGGTGCTGAGAAAACAGCTGTAAAAAATTAATGACAAAAGCCGTTGCGATTTACCTCTGCTGGTTTATGCTCAATAGCATGAATAAATATATCCATTGCAGTAGTGGCCTGATCAGCCAACATTTTATTGAGCATAGTTCATCGCTAGGCCAGTTACTTTATTGGCATAATCAGCATGGTGAGCACATACAAGTAAGAGAGTATCAACAACTTCGCTGGCTACTCATTAATAACACCTTGCAGTCTGTTATTTTAAAAGCAAAACCACATGCATTGCTGTTTCCGCACCTTGCTTATTTAGCAACGGCTTGGCAACAGCTACCTGCGCCTAAAAAAGTACTCGAACTGGGGTTAGGTGGCGGTGCCATTCGTAATTACTTATTAGAGCAGTATCCTCAAGTACAGGTTACTTCAGTAGAGAAAAGCCCCCATATTATTGACTGTTATCAACAATTTTTTGCCCCCAGTGAACAACAACAGATTCATTGCGAGGATGCGCAAACAATTTTAAAATCAGCAGAGCAGATGGACTGGGTCATTTTAGATTTATTTAGTGAATTAGACGCCCCGCGATTTTTATTTGATTCATGCTTTTATCAAACAATTTATGATGCACTTGCTCAACAGGGCGTATTATTTATTAACTTTTTATCGCAGCACTCATCACAACTTACTCAGTTACAACATGTACTACTGACTGTATTTGGGAAGGCTATTAGTATTCAAAAAATTACCGGCTTTGTTAATCATATTGTGATTGTAGAAAAAGCACGTTAAGCGGTTAAATTAAAGGTAACCGGCCCATCGTTACATAAACTCACCTGCATATCGGCTGCAAATTCACCGGTCGCGACCTTAATACCGAGTAATTTAGCCTGCTCTACAAAGTAATTATATAGCGCTTGCGCTTGGTCTGGTGTAGCTGCCGATGAAAAACTAGGCCGCATGCCTTTTTTTGTATTGGCTGCGAGCGTAAATTGCGATACGACTAACAGTTCGCCTTGTATGTCTTTAAGGCTGAGATTCATTTTATCGTTTTCGTCATTAAAAATACGGTAATTGGTGACTTTGTGTAATAGTTTATCAGCGCTGCTTTCATCATCTTCTTTTTCCACCCCCAGCAATAATACAATGCCTTGTTTAATTTCACCGACAAGCTGTTGGTCTATCACCACGTTAGCGTGTGTTACTCGTTGAATTAATCCCTGCATCTACTCTGTATCCTCTACTTGTTGATCTTTTTTATTGTAATGCTTCATGTTAATACACACAGTGAATTCAGCGCCTAGTAGCACCACGACCCACGACAAGTAAACCCATACAAACAAAATGGGAATGGTTGCTACCGCACCATAAATCACTTCGTATGATGGAAAATGGCTAATGTACAAAGCAAAGCCTTTTTTCGTTAGCTCAAATAACATGGCAGCAAATAGCGCACCGGGAACGGCCGCCTTAAACGAAACGCGAGTATTAGGCACTAAGGTGTAAAGCATAATAAAACCAGCCATAGAGATAGCGTACGGTAGTAGCTTTAACAAGAAACCACTAAACCCTGGGATCCCTTGATCGGCAAACGATACCAACGACACAATATAAGAGGTGACACCAATGCTCGCACCTAGTAACACGGGCCCTAAGCTGAGTACCATCCAATATACGGCAAACGATATCATCATCGGGCGTTTTTTCTTTACTCGCCAAATACGGTTTAGCGTGGCATCTACATTACGAATAAGTAGCAAGGCAATGGCTGCTAAAAAGCCAATACCTACTGCCGTCATTTGATTGGCATTACTAGCAAACGAGCTAATATGCTCTTTAATGACACCAGAAGAGGTGGGCACAAAGTTAGTAAACAAAAAGCTCTCAATAGCTAAACGAGTCGACTCAAATCCTGGAAAAGCAGAAAATATTGCTACACCTACAGCAATAAGTGGGACTAACGAAAGTAAAGTAACGTACGCTAAATACCCTGCATTAATGGTTATTTGATCGTCAATACAGCGATTAAAATATTGCATCCACCAGCCTGGTTGCAGTTTTAAAAACGCCTTAACTTGCTGTTTGTAATGGGAGAGCTTATCATTCATACAATTAACTTTGTTGGTGAGCTTTTGATTATAATAACAATCAAGGCCATAATTTACAGCATTAACACTCGTAAATAGGAATTCAGATGAAAAAACAAACATTTTTAGGGACAACCATACTTGCGTTAATGCTGATGCTCTCTGGTTGTCAGTCTGCTTATTATTCGGCAATGGAAAAAGTAGGTGTTCATAAGCGTGATATTTTGATTGACCGCGTAGAAGAAACAAAAGACTCACAACAAGAGTCTCAACAAGAATTTCAATCAGCACTTGAGCGTTTAACTACACTCATTAATTTTGATGGCGGTGAATTGCAAGATGCTTACAATCAACTTAATGACGATTACGAGTCAAGCCTTCAAGCGGCAAACGAAGTATCAAGTAACATTAATAAAGTTGAAGACGTAGCAGAAGCTTTATTTGATGAGTGGAATGATGAGTTAGAGCAATACAAAAGTGCCTCACTTAAGCGTGAAAGCAGCAAAAAGTTAGCAGCAACACAACGTCAATTCGACCAGTTACTTCGCTCAATGCGCAGCGCCGAGAGTAAAATGGAGCCGGTATTATCATCTTTAAAAGACAACGTATTGTATTTAAAGCATAACTTAAATGCGCAAGCGGTAGCGGCTATCAAAGGTGAATTTACTAACTTAAAGCGCGATATTCAGTTATTAATGAATGATATGAACAAATCGATTGAAGACTCAAATAAATTTATTGAGCAAATGAATAAATCCTAAATATTTAACCTATTAAACTGAGCCCGCTAAAAATAGCGGGCTTTTTTATACACACTTTTTGTTACTTTTTTGTCCTTTTTTAGCAAACTGCTTTTGTTACACTTTCAGTAAGATAAAAATAACAACTAAAAATGAATTATGAAAATACATACACTTAGCTTAATCATCGCCTCCAGTGTGCTCGTTGCATGCAGCACTGCGAATAATATTGAGGTTATTGCAGGCCCTGATACCGTTATTCCACTTCATCAACAAGGTGAGCAAGCTGGGCGCTACCACAACCTCTACCCAGGCAAAAAAAGTTATCCTGTTAGCTGTGAAACTGATTGCTACCCAAAAAACAATAACTTAGTTTGTGAAACAGAGGCTGAAAACTGCCAATATCAAGGTCAGCAAAAAAATCCGCAGGTTAATGCGGGCTTTACTATTCGTTGGCTCGGACACGCAGGCTTTGTGATCAAAACCCCGAATGGCCAACAAGTTGTATTTGATCCCGTAAAAGAGCAATTTGACTCGCCTATTGATTTAGCTTTTCGCCTTACTTCAGGATTTTATCGCAAGCCTGGCGACTGGCTCACAGACAATGAATTGAAAAACTTAGTCGCCGTTATGTATTCTCACATTCACTACGATCATTTCAATAAAGCCGATATTGAAGAAATTGGTAATCAGCCTCGCTACCTAACCCCCCTTGGCATGGCTGATAACTTTCCAACAGGTGGCTTTAACATTAGTGAAATGGCATGGTATGCAAAAACTAAAATTGATGATTTAACCATTCATGCGCTACCTGCACATCATTTTAGTAGTCGTGTTTTAGTGCCTTTTATTTATGAAGATAACAATAAAGACCTATGGAATGGCTGGTTACTTGAGCAAAGTGGCAGCACTTTATTTTTTGCAGGCGACACTGGTTATTCAAAACACTTTAACGATATACAGCAAAAATATGGCGATATCGATGTGTGCTTAATGCCTATTGCCTCTTATTACCATAAAGAGAACGGCAACTGGTACCGTTATGTACATACCACTCCTGAGGATGCATTAACCGCAGCACAAGCGCTTAACTGTAAAGTAATGATACCGTGGGGCTATGGTAACTCAAGTTGGAAGATGGGCGATCACAGCAGCCACTCTGCACTACTGCGCTTATTGCATATGCATAAAAAAATGAACTCGAAGATCCCTCTGTATATTTTAAATGAAGGTGAAAGCATCCAGCTTTAGTTAGTCATTTACGCAAAATGCGTTTACATAATTAGCAATAACCCCTCACTGAACTATCTTTAATTAACTAAACAGTCAGGGGGTTTATGTTTCTTGTGCGACTCATTTACGCCAGTAAAATAAGTAGTGGTTTGGGCCTGAAGATATAGAAAATATTTTACAAAATGCGCGAACCTACAATGTAAAAACAAATGTCACCGGCATATTATGTTCTAGTAATGAGTACTTTTTACAATGCCTTGAAGGCTCCAGAACCGCTGTTAATAATACCTATCAACAAATATTAAATGACAAACGTCATCACAATGTAATTATGCTCAACTATACCCAAATTCCCGAAAGAGAGTTTGAAACATGGTCAATGGGCTATGTGCCGCAATCACAGCTAACCGAATTACTTAATCTAAAATACTCGGGTAACATTGACTTTAACCCTTTTAAAATGTCGGGTGAAAGCGCGCATTTATTAATGTTGACATTAAAAACAAGCATAACTGGGGCAATAAGTTAATATAATAAATACAACTATGAAATTGTTTTTAATTGCTATTTAAGCCAAGTTAAACCATCTTTAATTGATGAGCTTATTAATGAAAAAACACTACTCGCTTTTAGTTTACTTTCCACCCAACCACTTATGGCTATTGAAGTTAGTCATACATCAACAGCTATTATTATTGATGGTGTCTCTGAAAGTACATGGGATAGCGCCACATGGCATCCTATACCAAACCTAATGGATGGCGCACTTCCCTCATCAGAGGCCGATTTTAAAGGCCGATACCGTCTTCTGTGGGATGAAAACTACTTGTATTTACAAGTAGTTATTAGTGACGATGTGCTGATTGATACTCACCCAAATCCAACTGATAAATACTGGGATGATGATGCCTTAGAAGTGTTTATAGATAGTGACGCATCGGGTGGGAATCATCAGTTTAATCATACCGCGTTTGCTTATCACATTGGCCTTGATAACCAAGCAGCCGATTATGGCCCTGATAAAAAAGCGCATTTATATACCGACCACTTAGTTAGTAACTGGAAACGCAATACCACTGCGCCCTATAACATCACGTGGGAAGTGGCAATAAAACTCTACCCGAATGATTATCAACAAGGCGCACAAAACACACCGATTAAGTTAACTGAAAAACACGTCATTGGTTTTATGCTCGCCTACTGCGATAACGATAGTAGCGAAGTACGCGAACACTTTATGGGCTCACACGAAGTAAAGCCAATGAATGGTGACAGAAACCGTGGCTTTATAGATGCAGATGTATTTGGTAAAATCACTCTACTACCAAAAAGTGATGTAAGTTAGCGTGTAGCTTGGGTTGAGCGAAACTCAACGAAAACATACCCTACCAACAAAAACAGCTGCTTTTAATTATCGTCTGCTTTAAGCCCTGCCTCTTTTACTTTTCATCCCCTTCTCTTTGTGCAAACATTTTTAAGTAAATTATTCACAAAGAGGATAAGAGGCGCAGCGTTTTTAGAGGAAAAACACTATGTTGCAAGGTTTACAAAGTCTAGCGGCTTTCACCTAATAGCCACATTAATACCAAGCGATTCAATTACACTGTTCTAATCTGACAGCTGACGACTTATAGCTAATAGCGCTTGTTTTCACCCACAAAAAAACCGCTGTATTTTGCAATACAGCGGCTTTTATTATGCTTACTCTAAAGACTATTAAGCTTTAGCAGCACGACCCGCACGCTTACGCTCACTTTCAGTTAAGTGGCGTTTACGAATACGAATGTTCTCAGGTGTTACTTCTACTAACTCGTCATCATCGATGAACTCAAGCGCTTGCTCAAGTGTGTAGTTCAATGGTGGCGTAAGTGTTTGTGCTTCATCTGTACCAGATGCACGAACGTTAGTAAGCTGCTTACCTTTAAGTGCGTTAACGGTAAGGTCGTTATCACGGCTATGAATACCGATAACCATACCTTCGTAAACTTCAACACCGTGACCGATGAATAATTTACCACGCTCTTGTAAGTTGAATAATGCGTTAGTAAGTGCTTTACCTGTCGCATTTGCAATCATTACACCGTTCTTACGTGCGCCAATAGTACCGCCTTTATGAGGACCGTAATGATCGAATGTGTGGTACATAAGGCCAGAACCAGAAGTAAGCGTCATGAAGTCAGTTTGGAAACCGATTAAACCACGGCTTGGGATCATAAAGTCCATACGCATACGGCCTTTACCATCTGGTGCCATATCAGTAAGCTCCCCCTTACGAAGACCAATTTGCTCCATGATAGAACCTTGGTGCTCTTCTTCACAGTCAATTGTTACTGTTTCATACGGTTCTTCTAATACACCGTCTACTTCACGCAAAATTACTTCTGGACGAGATACAGCTAGCTCGTAACCTTCACGGCGCATGTTCTCGATTAAGATACCAAGGTGTAATTCACCACGGCCAGATACGCGGAAGCTATCTGGGTTATCTGTCTCTTCTACACGAAGTGCAACGTTATGTACAAGCTCGTTTTGTAAACGCTCAAGGATATTACGCGACGTTACAAACTTACCTTCTTTACCAGCAAATGGTGATGTATTTACAGAGAAGGTCATTGTTACTGTAGGCTCATCAACACTTAGTGGAGGTAGTGCTTCAACATTATTAGGCGCACACACTGTGTCTGATATTTTCAGCTCACCAATACCTGTTACTGTTACGATATTACCTGCATAACCACGGTCAGTTTCGATTCGCTCAAGACCTAAATAACTTTGTACTGAACCAATTTTACCGTTACGCGTAGAACCATCAGCGCTGATAATAGTCACTTGTTGGTTAGGAGCAACAGAGCCACGCTTAATGCGACCAACACCGATTACACCTTTATAAGAGTTATAATCAAGCTGAGAGATTTGCATTTGGAAGTCACCTTCAGGATCAGCTTCTGGTGGTGATACTTCGTCAACGATCATTTGGAACATAGGTTCCATGTTGTCAGACGGCTCGTCTAAATCTAATGTAGCCCAACCATTGATTGCTGAAGCGTAGATTACTTTAAAGTCTAACTGTTCGTCAGTTGCACCAAGGTTATCGAATAAATCAAAGATTTGATCCATAACCCAATCAGGACGTGCACCAGGCTTATCAATCTTATTGATAACAACAATTGGCTTTAAGCCTTGTGCGAATGCTTTTTGCGTTACGAAACGCGTTTGTGGCATTGGACCTTCTTGAGCATCAACAAGTAACAATACTGAGTCAGCCATCGAAAGTACGCGTTCAACTTCACCACCAAAATCGGCGTGTCCCGGGGTATCTACGATATTGATATGGTAGTCTTTCCAAGAAATGGCTGTATTTTTGGCCAAAATGGTAATACCACGTTCTCTCTCAATGTCGTTTGAGTCCATCACGCGCTCTTCGTTACCGCCGCGTGTTTCTAATGTACCTGATTGCTCAAGTAGTTTGTCAACCAACGTTGTTTTACCGTGGTCAACGTGCGCGATAATCGCTATATTTCTTAACTGTTCGATGCTCATATTTTTACTCAGAGAAGTTTATTCTCATTGATCCTGCAAGATCTACGCACTCATCTGTGTTTTAACCAGATGTCCCAGCATAGGATTTAAAAGGGCGCATATTATCCCTCATTAATGACATGGATGAAAGTTTATCCAATACAATTTTAAAAACTTTCTTAATACTTTTACTAAGTATCTGTTTTTTATATGACATTTATATGAAATAAATTTCGACAAATTACATAAACTGTCATTTTTTAGCTAATTTGTTAATTGCTTTGGCGCTATTTACTATTTAAGTTAAGCTGATTTAGATGATTAAAATACATGCAAATTTAAGTGTGGATTTTTTGCACCATTATGGATATCTTACGCACCAAAAAAGTGCAATACGCACGACTATTTTTGTGCAGCCATATTTTTTAACTTAATAAACAGTAGGTTAAAATAATGGCATAAAATCGGCTTACTAGTAGCTAAAGCATTTAATGCAGCAATAATAAAACCCAATAGTTGGAGGACACATGTCACAATCGGTTTTAGATTTTATTAAAGAAAATGACGTTAAGTTCATTGATTTACGCTTTACTGACACAAAAGGTAAAGAGCAACATATTTCTATTCCTCACCATCAAGTTGATGAAGACTTTTTTGAAGATGGAAAGATGTTTGACGGTTCTTCAATTGCTGGCTGGAAAGGCATCAACGAATCAGACATGGTGTTATTACCAGATGCAGATTCAATTAAACTTGACCCTTTCACAGAAGAAACAACGCTAATAGTTCGTTGTGACGTGGTTGAACCTTCTACATTACAAGGTTACGAACGCGACCCTCGCTCAGTTGCTAAGCGCGCTGAAGAGTACATGCGCTCTACGGGTATTGCTGACACTGTTTTATTTGGTCCTGAGCCAGAGTTTTTCGTATTTGACGATGTTAAATACAAATCTGACATGTCAGGCTCAATGTATAAAATTGATTCTAAGCAAGCAGCTTGGAACTCAGATAAAGAATATGCAGATGGCAACACAGGCCACCGTCCAGGTGTTAAAGGCGGTTACTTCCCGGTTGCACCTGTTGATGATTTCCAAGATTGGCGTTCTGCAACTTGTTTAGTTCTTGAAGAGCTAGGGCAAGTTGTTGAAGCACATCACCACGAAGTGGCGACTGCCGGTCAGAATGAAATCGCAACTCGCTTTAACACTATGGTTTTAAAAGCAGACGAAATCCAAGAAATGAAATATGTTATTCACAACATGGCTCATTTATACGGAAAGACAGCAACCTTTATGCCTAAGCCTGTTGTTGGCGATAACGGTTCAGGTATGCACTGTCACCAGTCTTTAGCTAAAGACGGCGTAAACTTATTCGCAGGTGATAAGTACGGCGGTCTTTCTGAAGACGCGCTTTACTACATTGGTGGTATCATCAAACATGCTAAAGCAATCAACGCTTTTGCTAACGCGTCAACTAACTCGTACAAACGTTTAGTACCTGGTTTTGAAGCTCCGGTAATGCTTGCATACTCGGCTCGTAACCGTTCGGCATCAATCCGTATTCCAGTTGTGCCATCTGCAAAAGGTCGTCGTATCGAAGTACGCTTCCCAGATCCAACTGCTAACCCATACCTTGCTTTCTCTGCAATGCTTATGGCTGGCCTTGACGGAATTAAAAACAAGATCCACCCTGGCGATGCTATGGACAAGGACTTATACGACTTACCAGCTGAAGAAGCGGCAGAAATTCCAACAGTAGCCTCATCATTAGATGAAGCATTAGCTGCGCTTGATTCAGACCGTGAATTCTTAAACCAAGGTGGTGTATTCACCAATGACCTAATCGATGCTTACATCGCACTTAAGTCAAAAGAAGTTGAAAAACTTAACATGACAACTCACCCAGTTGAGTTCGAAATGTACTACAGCTGTTAATTTATTAACCGATAAAATAATGTGTGTTTTAAGCCCGCTTTGCGGGCTTTTTTTATGGTAAATTTAACGGTTCTACACTAAAGTGAAGTTAGTTTAAACAATGCAGGATAGCTGGATGGTAGGTAAGATTTTGTTGCTATTAATAGCTTTAATGTTAAGCCTTAATAGCCATGCGAGCGATAAAAAAATTTACGCATGGAAAGACAAAAATGGGGTGCTGGTTTTTTCAGATACTCCTCAGCCTGGCGCTAAAGAGGTTAAACTCACGAGCCAACATCTCAGCATGCCCGCTACAAACACCGATATTCTTGATACTGCTCCTACTAAAACAGCAGTAAAGTTTAGTATTAGTATTTCATCGCCTGAACCACAGCAAACTATAAGAGAAAACACGGGCTCTGTGTATGTCTCTACCCGTATTGCCCCTCGATTTGAAGCTGGATTTACCATTGGTTTATTTTTAGATGGCGTTGCCATTGGTGCACCGAGCGATACGACAACACTGGCGTTAAGAGATGTAGAGCGCGGGCAACACACACTACAAGTTAAACTTTATAATAAACAAAACCAAGTAATTGCAACTAGCCCTGAGAGTGTATTTTTTATGCATCGCAAAGGCCTTTATATAGGTCGGTAATTGCAGTTAAGTACGTACAATTAGCGTATATTTTACTAAAAACCTTGCCTACCTCCCCAGGCGCACTAAAATGGTGCAATAATGATAAACAAAACACATTTTAGCCCAGAGCTACTAAATATAATTTGGCAAAACCAAACCACCGCCCTAATGTTACTTGATGAAAGCTTTACGCTCATTTATGCCAACACCAGTGCCAGTGAATTACTTGGTTTAGGCGAAAAGCGCTTACTAGGACAAGCGTTCGATGATTTATTTAATTACCACTCTATCGACTTAAAACGTATTGCACAGTATTCATTGGTTGATGGTGTAGACTGCCACCAGCATAGAGCTGACGTGGTGTTTATCGATTCTCGCCATGCAAAGTTAGCGGTCAGCACACGACGAATAAAGCATAACGATACCTTTTATATTTTATTTGAATGTCGACAAACTGATGACGAAATAAAGCACGATCAAGTCTCAAATCAAATGCATCAATACCAAGCTGCACGTAACTTAATTCGCGGTTTAGCCCATGAAATTAAAAACCCACTGGGTGGAATTCGCGGGGCGGCGCAATTATTGCAGTATGAAGGTGATCAGCAAGAAAGAGATCAATGTGCAGAACTGATAATTGAACAAGCCGATCGATTGCGTGAATTAGTTGATAGGCTCCTTGGGCCTAATCAGCTGCCGCAAAAATCGTATGGCAATATACATCAAACATTAGAGTCGGTTGTTAAACTCAGTACGTTAGATAACAACCGCGATATTCGGTTAGTTAAAGACTACGACCCGAGTATTCCTGATGTTTATATTGATCAGAGCAAAGTTCAACAAGTGGTGCTTAATATTGTGCGTAATGCGCAACAGGCATTGGTAGATGGTGGCGAAATAAAAATAAAAACACGGATTAATTATCAGCATCGTCGTCCGGGCAAAGCCCCTAAAAAGGCATTGCTTATTCAAGTAATGGATAACGGCCCAGGTATTGATGCTAATTTACGCGACACCTTATTTTACCCTATGACCACTAATAAAGAAGGTGGCTCGGGACTTGGATTATCTATAGCGCAAACCTTGATTGATCAACATGATGGCTATATCGAATGCGATAGTTGGCCAGGACATACTGAATTTAATATTTATCTGCCATTTACAGATTAATACTTTGGAGTTTGCATGAAAACAGCTTGGCTTGTAGATGATGATGCCTCAATTCGCTTTGTACTAGAAAAAGCACTGACTCGCGCAGGGTTTGAAGTAGAAAGCTTTGCAGATGCGCAAAACGTTCTTAATGCACTAAAATTTAGTCAACCCAGTGTGTTAATTTCAGATGTAAGAATGCCGGGGATGGACGGGATGGCGTTACTTGAGCTAATAGCTGAGCAAACCCCTAGCCTACCCGTTATTATTATGACCGCACACTCTGATTTAGACTCAGCGGTTAATGCTTTTCAAAAAGGTGCGTTTGAGTACTTAGCTAAACCGTTTGATTTAAATGAAGCCGTTGCGCTAGTGGAAAGCGCCTATCGTGCTAATTCGACCAAAAAAACCAAACGAAAAAGCGCGCCCCCCAAAAGCGCTCATATTATTGGCGAAGCCCCTGCTATGCAGGAAGTGTTTCGTGCTATAGGCAAACTCTCAGCATCGAGTATGAGCGTACTCATCAATGGTGAATCAGGTACCGGTAAAGAGTTGGTTGCCAGCGCCTTGCACAATCATAGCCCGCGTAAAGAAAATCAATTTATTGCTCTTAATATGGCCGCTATTCCTAAAGAGTTAGTTGAGTCTGAATTATTTGGCCATGAAAAAGGCGCTTTTACGGGGGCCGATAGCGTGCGTAAAGGGCGCTTTGAACAAGCCAATGGCGGTACCTTATTTTTGGATGAAATAGGTGATATGCCGCTTGATGTACAAACCCGCTTATTACGCGTATTAGCCGATGGCGAGTTTTACCGCGTTGGCGGCCATCAAAGTATAAAAGTGGATGTGCGCATTATTGCCGCCACTCACCAAAATTTAGAAGAGCTGGTAAAACAAGGTAAGTTTAGAGATGACTTATTTCATCGTTTAAACGTGGTTCGCTTACGCTTGCCAGCTCTTCGCGAGCGCCCCGAAGACATAGAACGCTTAGCGCTACACTTTTTACATAAAAGTGCAAAAGACCTGCAAGTAGATAGTAAAGTACTTAGCCCTAAAGCGATTAAACAACTGTGTTTATTTAATTGGCCAGGAAATGTTCGCCAGCTTGAAAATACCTGTCGATGGTTAACTGTAATGGCTCCTGGGGAGCTGATTGGTGAGCAAGATTTACCCCCTGAAATTATTGATAATGCCGCCGCAACCCAAGAAGGCGATTGGCTAGATTCATTTCAGCAATGGCTTAATCAAGAATTTAAACAAGGTAAAGAAAATATTTGGCCGGATATTCAAGCCCAGCTAGAAACCCGCTTAATAAAAACAGCACTCGCTAATTGTTCAGGCCATAAGCAAGAAGCCGCGGTAAAAATTGGTTGGGGTCGCAATACGTTGACCCGTAAATTAAAAGAGCGCAATATTAGCTGATATTTTATAAGGCTAGCGCCCTAGGTTATTGATGAAGTTAATTGAAAACATCCCTTTGTTTAAGCAAATGGAAATTATAAATCGCTTAGAATTCTTTAAAGAGTTCACGCTTAATGAACGTCAAATTCTTTTAGAGTCGTTTGGATTATTATACTTAGTAAGTAAAAATCAGTTTTTATTTAAAGAGTTTGATAATGACAAGCGACTGTTTATTGTCCTCAGTGGCTCCTTGATGGTGTTTAAGCATAATCACCTTCTAGAGCTAGGCACCATAGAACCTGGTGAATTTATAGGTGAAGGCGCGTTTATTAATAACCGAGAGCGCAGCATTAATGCACGCGCCAAAGAAAATGCTATCGTACTGGCTATTACAGCCGATGCCCTTACCCGCCTACCTAATGTTATACGCGAAAAAATTAAAGACCGTATTATTGAAGGAATGAGCCTGCGCATAGCTAAACTAAGCGAGCATATAGAAACCCACGGTTAAATCAGTCCATATAAACAATTTGTAGTGAACAATCAAGCCAACCGGGGGTGTTAACGCTTGCGATAAATGTGTAGGTATCTGACGGCTTGGCGCCAAAGGGGGTATTTACAAGCGGCTGCGAATGACTGTATGTTTGCGAATAGTCTTTATAATAAACAACAACATAACCATATAAATATTCCCAACTTAGCCTCACGATTGCGCCACTTGGTAATGTAAACTCAACAGCTTCATTTGCAAATTTGATTGCTAAACCATTGTATTTATCTTCGCTGCAATGAGTTGTTCTCAGCTGATTAGGCATAACAAAATTTCTATTGGCATCAGCATTTTTTAAATAAAAGCCTATATTGCCATCACCATAAAAATGATTTGAACGACTTGTATAATTAACTTGTGGCGCGTACCCTAACTCTTGCATTATAGCTGCAAGTTGCTCCGTCTCTTTGGGGTAAATTTTATCGCTTGAGAGTAGTAATGTGGCCTCACCAAAATCTGATGGGATTGCTAGTTCTACATATTCATAGGGAAGAGTTTGTGCATTTAGTGCAGCATCTAGCTGGTTGCGCTGTTCACCTTGCAAGTTTTCAATAAAAACATAAACAGTAGGTCGCTGGCACGCAGCTAATAAAAACACCAATATACATATTAAAATTCCATTTTCATTATCACCCCCAAATGATTACAAGTGTAGTCTATAAGGGGGACTTAAAATGGCAATTTAATTTATTTGGTTATTTAACCATGCATCAACACTCTGGCGATTATAAAGTACTTCATTAAATAAACGATGTCGTTCAAATACCAGCTCGCTTTGTTTGGTTTTAAGCCCGCTGACTAACTGACTGTGGGTGTCATTAAACTTGGAGATAACTGAAAAACCACGTTTAGTGTCTTCTTGTACCTGCTGAGCCAAATGCTTTCTAACATCATCAGCAGTTAACATATCTGAATTATCTAAGCCCATTAGCTCTTTTTTCATCGCTAATCTTATGCCCATGTTTTACTCCACTGTTTATATTCAATTTCTTTTTACGACAGATATTGGCAATAAGCGCGCCAATGTGTAATTTTTTCACGCGAAGTGTAGTCTTGAATTACTTCAGTTTTTTTAAAGACAAATGAAAGAGGTAAAAAGTTTCATAAAAAATGCACAATCATCGCATCTAACAAACGCACTTTGGTGCAAAATAACCAGCTAGCCTTTATACTACAGCTAATGCCCCCCACAGAGAAACATGATGAACGAAGAGTATATAGAAATTGAATTAGAAGAAGAGCCTATAGAGCTTTGTAAATTATTAAAAGTATTAGATCTAGTTGAAGGTGGCGGCCAAGCAAAAAATCTAATTAGCGGTGGCTATGTGGGTGTTAACCATGAAATTTGTACAATTAAACGGAAAAAATTATACAGTGGCGATGTTCTTACATTTGATGGCGAGTTGTTCCAACTGACGCTAAGTGAAGATGCTACTCCAGCAGAACGTCCTGTTATTGATGAATCAATTGTTACAGAAAAAGCCGCGCCCGTAGCAACAACAGAACCATCTAAAAATAAGCGCAAACGTACTAAAAAACCTAAAGTGGATGAAAAAACGGGTCGTCGTCCTATTTCGTTTGGCTAACATTCGCTTACGTCATATGTGTTATTAAAAGCCAGTTTGCATCACTGGCTTTTTTATTCTTTAATAGAATATCAATAATAAAAAATCGATGTTTACATGTCAGAAAACACTGCAAACCGCTGGATAACACCCGCACTCATCACCGCCCTGTTATGGAATATATTAGGTGTTTTTGCATTTAGCATGCAGCTATTATTAACACCCGAAATGGTAAGTAAACTCCCACAAGAACAACAACTTGCTTATAACAGCCAACCTCTATGGGCTACTTTAGCGTTTGCTATTGCAGTATTTGGCGGCGCATTAGGGTGTGTACTTCTATTATTCAAAAAGTCACTGGCCACATTAACATTAATAATCTCTTTGGCAGCGGTTTTAGCTCAGCAATATTATAATTTTTTGATTATTAATAGCATCAGCTTGTTTGGCGTTAGCGCTATTTTTATGCCTATTGCAGTGATCTTAATTGCGATTGCATTGGTGTATTTAAGTTTCCACTTAAAACAACAGGACTACTTTAAATAACACTTTTTAAGTTTAGTTTTGTGGCCAATTATTACTCAGAGCATCCCTTGAATTTTAACTTTTGGCCTTCATCTCTATTTATATAACAGTCAAGAAAATTACACTGCATGGTATTTTTATCATGGTACACAGTTTGCAAACTACTACAGAGGTCACTTTTTCAAGAATATCAATCTAATTTATTGAAGGGACAAATAATGAAAAATAGTTTCGACACCCAACAACAGCTTACTATCAATGGCGAGCAATATCATATTAACTCGCTCATGGGACTTGGCGATAAAGCCAAACGCCTGCCTTTTTCGTTAAAAATATTACTAGAAAATTTATTGCGTAATGAAGATGGTGTGAATATTAAAGAGCAAGATATTCAGGCACTACTAGATTGGGATCCAAAGGCTAAGCCCTCGGCCGAAGTAGCCTTCACCCCTGCCCGCGTAGTAATGCAAGATTTTACCGGTGTCCCTGCTATTGTTGACTTAGCCGCCATGCGTGATGCGATGGAAAAACTTGGTGGCGATCCTGCAAAAATAAATCCGCTTTCTCCGGCTGAACTGGTGATCGATCACTCAGTACAAGTGGATGGTTACGGTAAAGATGGCTCATTCGACTTAAATTCAAAACTAGAATATGAACGTAATAAAGAGCGCTACGAGTTTTTACGTTGGGGTCAAACCGCATTTGATAATTTAAAAGTAGTGCCACCAGCCACAGGTATTGTCCATCAAGTAAATTTAGAATACTTAGCACGTGTAGTGTTCAATGATACAAAAAACGGTAAATCGTTAGCCTATCCAGATACACTGGTTGGTACTGACTCTCACACAACCATGATCAACGGCCTAGGCGTACTCGGTTGGGGGGTAGGCGGTATTGAAGCAGAAGCCGCCATGCTTGGCCAACCTATTAGCCTACTTATTCCTCAGGTCGTTGGCGTTAAATTAAATGGCCGCTTACCTGAGGGCACTACAGCAACCGATTTAGTACTTACTGTTACTGAAATGCTGCGTAACCACGGTGTGGTAGGTAAGTTTGTTGAGTTCTATGGTGACGGGCTTGCCGACTTACCACTGGCCGACAGAGCGACTATTGCCAACATGGCACCGGAATATGGCGCAACCTGTGGTATTTTCCCTATTGATGATGAAACGATTAATTACTTACGCTTAACTAATCGCGATGAAAAGCAGCTTAAACTGATTGAAGATTACGCAAAACATCAAGGTTTATGGCGTAATGATGGCGATGAAGCACATTATACCGATAAGCTAGAACTAACTTTAGATGATGTAGTACCAAGTCTTGCTGGCCCGAAACGTCCACAAGACAGAATCACACTGGATAAAGCCGGTGATGTTATTGGCCAACACTTAAAAGACTTCCAAGACGAACGTATGGCACGTCGAGATAAAAGCGATGAAGAGCAAGCGCGTATTGAAAGTGAAGGCCCTACTACCAATCCTGACGAACCCACTGATGAAGCGCAGTTTATGGGCGCAGCAAAAGTTAACTTTAATGGCCAAGAGTTTGAATTAAACGATGGCGCCTGCGTTATTGCTGCAATCACAAGCTGTACTAATACCTCTAATCCAAGCGTAATTTTAGCGGCAGGATTAGTGGCTCAAAAAGCACGTCAATTAGGTATTAATGTAAAACCTTGGGTTAAAACGTCTTTAGCACCAGGTTCGCAGGTGGTTACCGATTACCTTGAAAAAGCAGGGTTAATGGATGATCTTGATGCGCTTGGTTTTAACTTAGTTGGTTATGGCTGTACCACCTGTATTGGTAACTCCGGTCCATTAGCGGATGAAATTTCAGAAGCTATTCAAAAGCATAAACTAATTGTAAGCTCTATTTTGTCGGGTAACCGTAACTTTGAAGGGCGTATTCACCAAGACGTTAAAATGAACTTTTTAGCCTCGCCACCTCTTGTGGTTGCGTATGCTATCGCAGGACGTACAGACATAGATGTATACAACGAGCCGCTGGCGCAAGACGAAAATGGTAACGATATTTACCTTAAAAATATTTGGCCAAGCGTGAGCGAAGTCAACGAACTAGTACAAAAAACGGTAACCAAAGAAATGTTCGAAAAAAGCTATGCCAACGTTTACGAAGGCGATAGCCGCTGGCAAAAAATTCAAATCCCTGATGGTAAGCTTTACGATTGGGATGCTGCCTCGACTTATATCAAAAAAGCGCCATTCTTTGATGGTATGAGTGTTGAACCACCGGGGATCCCAAAAATAGAAGGTGCGCGCTGTTTAGCTAAACTAGGCGATTCAGTGACTACCGATCATATTTCACCAGCAGGTGCGATAAAAGCGGAGGCACCCGCAGGACTTTATCTGCAAGAAAATGGGGTAGAGAAAGCACAGTTTAATTCTTATGGTTCTCGCCGTGGTAATCACGAAGTAATGATGCGTGGTACGTTTGCTAATGTGCGCCTTAAAAACTTACTCGCCCCTGGTACTGAGGGCGGTGTCACTCGCACTCAACCTGACGCTAAGCTAGAGAGTATTTATGATGCGGCAATGGCATACCAAGAGAGTGGAACACCGTTAGTGGTTCTAGCAGGTAAAGAATATGGTACCGGCTCCTCACGAGATTGGGCTGCAAAAGGCTCATTACTACTCGGTATTAAAGCTGTGATAGCACAAAGCTATGAGCGTATTCACCGCTCAAACCTGATTGGTATGGGTGTATTACCTTTACAATTTAAAGAGGGTGAAAGCCATGAGTCATTGGGCTTAACGGGGCAAGAACAATTTGATATTCAAGGTTTATACGACAAAACCGACGAAGTCAGTGTCATTGCCACTAACAGTGAAGGTAAACAAGTTAGTTTTAGTGCCGATGTGCGTATTGATACCCCTAAAGAGTGGGATTACTACAAACATGGCGGGATTTTGCAGTACGTATTACGCAATATGCTCGACTAACTAGCCATTAAACAATGGTAGCTTAAAAGCCTAGCTCAGCAATGAGCTGGGCTTTTTACATTCGCTATAGAAGTAAATATTGATACACCCTTGCGCTAAATCAATGTTGCTCTATCAAGATACCATACACTAAGAAGACACGCTGCGCAGAGGTCGCCATGTCTTCAATAGTAATGATAAGACTACTTAAAACATCTATTTTGCTTGGATTATGCCTGATTGTGACAGGCCATGTATTAATTGTATCGAGCTACTTTACCAGCCAGTACGGTATTAAAGGCATTATTACTGCAGCAGCGTGCATTGCAATTGGTGTGTTTTTATCACTGCCAACTAAAATTTATTTAACCATATTATTAATGGAAGCAGAAAAGCGCTACTTGAAATCGCAGTAACTCCCAAGGGCTAAAAGCCGCTGAAACTTTCGACTTCTTTACTGCGTTGCTCAATTCTCTTTTTGGCTTTTTCAGCATCTTCAAACAACTTATTAATTGACTCACTGTTGTATATTTCAGGCGCTCGCTGAGGAAAAGGTTTTGCCGCAGATTTAGCACTGCCACTTAATATAGCTGTATCTTCGGCTACCACAACATTAATATCTGCAGGGTCAAGGTGCACTTCAATACTCTTGCCATTTTTATTTGGCACATCGGAGAAATGCCACTGCCCTTGCTCATCTTGCCACTTATAAATTTTACTTTGAGAGTCAGATGCTAACGGTGACGATGTGATTTTATCTCCTACTTTTTTAAGCTCAAGTGTGAGCTGCTCAAATGTATCAGATGAAAGCGCTACCACTTTATCTTTAATAGAAAAAGATTCATTTTTAATCAATGAGCTGGTGAGCCAAGGTTGCCCATTTGGCTTTTTAAGATAAAACAAAGAGATAAGAGCAATGACCATTACTGATATTGCTAAGTAGGTAAAGTATTTCATAGCGTTCCTGCTGTAAATTTAATCCTTTATTATCATTAATATAATAAAAAAACGGTAATCAGGCAATTATTTTATGGAAAATAAAAACGCAGCTTTAGCTGCGTTTTTAAATTTATAGCTTTGAATAACAAGGTAATTAAATTCCATCACCATCGATATGCAAGCCACACTCACGGCTCAGCCCAAAAAAGCGGGTTTCTTCTTCGCTCATTCCTGGCTCTAATTTACGCGTAGTGTGTACATCACCCATAGACACATAACCTTGCTCCCATAATGGGTGGTATGGCAGATCATGTTTAGTAAGGTATTGGTACACATCACGATTATTCCACTCAATAATAGGGTACACTTTTACTGTACCTCGGCTGATTTCTAAAACTTGCTTTTCAGCACGGCTCGACGATTGATCTCGACGCAAGCCACTAAACCAGGTGCTCGCGTTAAGCTCTTTTAAAGCACGCGTCATTGGCTCAACTTTATTGAGCTGGTTGTATTGCTTAATACCTTCTTCACCTAGCTCCCATAGTTTTCCAAATTTAGCCTCTTGCCATGCAGGGCTCAACTGCGCTTTATACACTTTTAAGTTAAGTGATAAACGCTCGCTCATCTGATCG
Organism: Pseudoalteromonas sp. SCSIO_11900; assembly: GCF_000576475.1. Classification (NCBI taxonomy): domain Bacteria; kingdom Pseudomonadati; phylum Pseudomonadota; class Gammaproteobacteria; order Alteromonadales; family Pseudoalteromonadaceae; genus Pseudoalteromonas; species Pseudoalteromonas sp. SCSIO_11900. The sequence continues at coordinate 1,062,946 of NZ_KK070023.1, read as the reverse complement.
ATAAACTGATAGGTCTCTGGAAATAGATAACCCGTGTCTGTTAGTACAACAGGTATATCGGGGCGCTGTGATGTCATTAAATGCAACATTACCGCTGCTTGAATACCAAAACTCGATGATAAAAACGCGGTGTCAGGCAAGTGCTCTAGCGCCCATGCAACGCGCTGCTCAGCATTCATGTTAGCCAGCAAACCATTCGCATCAGCTAACATAGCCTGTTGGCTTTGCTTATCTAGCTGTAATATGTTTTTAAATTCACTCATGGTCAATTTTAAACCTCACCAGCGCGGTGCGCTGCTTTTAAATTATGCGTAAAAATCGGTAACAGATACTTTTACTTCTGCAACAATACCCTTGCGAATAACAAAATCACCAAAGCATTCGCCTTCATTGCGCTCACTAACCCATTGCCCAATAAGCTTATCAAATGCCTCTAGGTAAACTTCTTCGCCCACATTTTCAAGATAAAGCTTAGGGATACGCGTCCCCTCCGTATTCCCGCCAAGGTAAACGTTGTACTTACCTGGGCCTTTACCTACTAATCCAGCTTCAGCTAACATGGCACGACCACAGCCGTTAGGGCAACCAACCACACGCATAATAATGCTGTCATTTGGTACTCCATGCTTGGCCAATAAGCCTTCTATTTTTTCAATTAAACTCGGTAAGTAACGCTCGGCTTCAGCCATCGCTAAAGGGCAAGTGGGCAGTGACACACACGCCATTGAGTTTTTACGTTGCTCAGTGTCTTTGTCATCAATCAAACCGTGTTCACGCGCTATTTTTTCAATAATTGCTTTTTGATCCGCAGGCACACCGGCAATAATTAAGTTTTGATTGGCGGTCATGCGAAAATCACCTTGATGAATTTCTGCAATCTTACGACACCCTGTTTTTAGTGGCTTATTGGGGTAATCTAAAATACGACCACTTTGAATAAAGAGCGTTAAGTGATGTTTACCGTCAATGCCTTCAACCCAACCAATGCGATCCCCTCGATGAGTAAACTCATAAGGGCGGCTTGGTGCAAAACTCACGCCTGCACGTTTTTCAACTTCTGCTTTAAATACATCAGACCCAACACGGTCAAGTGTGTATTTAGTTTTTGCGTTTTTACGGTTAGAACGATTACCCCAATCACGTTGCACAGACACTACGTGCTCCGCAATTTTTAAGGTATCTTCAAGGGCAATAAAACCAAAATCATCGGCTTTACGTGGATACGTTGCAGTATCACCGTGGGTCATGGCAAGCCCCCCCCCTACTAGCACGTTAAAACCAACTAATTTACCGTTATCAGCAATTGCCACAAAGTTTAAGTCGTTTGCATGAACATCCACTTCATTATTTGGTGGAATTGTTACTGTGGTTTTAAACTTACGCGGTAAATAAGTTGAGCCTAAAATTGGCTCTTCTGTGGTTTCACTTTTTTCGCCATTGAGCCAAATCTCTGCATACGCTTTGGTTTTAGGTAATAAGTGCTCAGAAATCTTTGCCGCCCACTCATACGCCTCTTGGTGTAACTCAGACTCAACAGGGTTAGTGGTACAAAGTACATTGCGGTTCACGTCACCGGCGGTTGCAATAGAATCAATACCCACGCTATTAAGTAATTGGTGCATACCTTTAATTTCAGGTTTTAATACACCATGAAACTGAAATGTTTGGCGCGTAGTTAAACGAATACTGCCATAGCTGGTTTTCTCCCCAGCAAACTTATCAATTGCTAACCATTGCTCGGGCTTAATAATGCCGCCAGGCATACGCGCACGCAGCATGACATTATGTAGTGGTTCTAGCTTTTGTTTAGCACGCTCGGGACGAATATCGCGGTCATCTTGCTGGTACATGCCATGAAAACGAATTAACTGGAAATTATCGGCAGTAAAACCACCGGTAATTTCATCTTTTAAGTCTTGCGCTATAGTGCCGCGTAAAAAGTTACTTTCTCTTTTTAAACGTTCGTTATCAGAAAGCTTTACGGTTTTATCTTGTTCGCTCATTTTAAATCCTAAATTTGTTACAGTGACGGCTGTTAGCTTTTAATAAAATAAACAACGTGTACTTAGTACACGTCTTTCTGATAGCGATTTGCGCTACGCAAATCTTTTAAATATTGGTCGGCCTCTTCATTACTTTTGCCGGTATTTTCGCTAATGATATCAATTAAGGCATTGTGTACATCTTTAGCCATGCGGTTTGCATCGCCACACACATAAAAATGAGCACCCGCTTCTAACCAGTCAAACACTTCTTTTGAGTTTTTACGTAACTTATCTTGCACGTAAACTTTTTCTGCTTGATCACGGCTAAACGCCACATCGACTTTACTTAACAAGCCTGATTTTAAGTAACCTTGAATTTCTACTTGGTATAAAAAGTCTTGGGTGAAGTGTGGGTTACCAAAAAACAGCCAGTTTTTACCCGTAGCCTCTCGCGCATCACGCTCTTGTAAAAAGGCACGGAACGGTGCAATACCTGTACCTGGCCCTACCATGATGATCGGTGTGTCATCATTTACTGGTAAGCGGAAGTTGTCATTATGTTCACTAAATACTTTTACTTTACAGCCTTCTTGCGCTCGGCGTGCTAAATAGCCTGAACAGCCACCTAAATGCTCTGTGCCAAACGCTTCAAACTCAACCAGTGCAATAGTTAAATGCACTTCGTCCTCAACCTCGCTTTGGCTAGAAGCAATTGAATATAAACGCGCTTGTAATTTACGTAGGCAATCAACCAGTGTTTGTGCCTCTAATTTAGCTGGGTTTTGTGCAACCACATCAAAAATTTGGCGTGGCTCAATGTATTCACGCATTGCGGCTTTATCTTCCACAAGCTTAAGAAGTTCAGGCGTGCCTGTAGCCGTGGCATATTTTTCTACAAAACCAGGGTACGATTGTGTCAGCTCTAGTTTTTCAATTAAGGCATCACGCACGCTAAGTTCTTCATCGCCAAGTTTGACGCGGCTAGTTGGATCAATTTGCGTTTGCGCTAGTAGCTCATCTACACGGGCTTCATCATTTAAAAAGTAAATGCCTAACGAGTCACCCGGCGTATAGGTAATGTCAGACCCTTCAAGTGAAATTTCAATATGGCGTACATCTTTGGTTGAATCACGACCGGTAATTTTTTGCACTAAGCTTAGCTCTGCCGCAAACGGGTTTTGCTTAGTGTATTGGCTAGCCGCTGTTGTGGGCGTACCAAATGGCATTGATACAACTTGGCCGCCTGTGGCATCTTGCTGAGCTTTTAAATCTGGCTCAAACGCATTTAATGCGCCCTCGATCCAAGTGGCGGCTTCGTCATCGTAATCAACGTCTAGGTCGGCACGTTGATAAATAACCTCTGCATCGAGGTTAGTTAAACGCTCTTCAAAGTCTTTAGCGGTTTGACAGAAAAATTCATAGCTAGAATCACCTAAACCTAATACCGCGACTTTAACACCATCAAGCTTTGGCGCTTTTTTGGTAATTAAAAATTCATACAGTGTTTCGGCGTCTTCTGGTGGCTCACCTTCACCATAAGTTGATACAACAACGGTTAAAAACTTTTCTTTTTTCAATGCGGTCGGTTTGTAATCTGACATGCTAACCAGCTTTGCAGCTAGCCCACGAGATTCAGCTTGCTCTTTAAGCTTAGTCGCCACCGCTTTAGCGTTACCTGTTTGTGAACCATACAAAATAGTAAGTACGGCTGCCTCAGAGCTTGCCGGTGTACCTGCAATTGGCGCACCTAGCGCTGCTGAATTAGCATTAGCAGCCAAATAGCCGCTAACCCACGCTTGCTGAATTGGATTAAGCTCAGCCACTAAACCTTGTAGCTTTTGAACTTGCTCTTGCGAAAGCGGACTTGCTAACGCATTGAGTTGACCTAACAACATGAATTTTTCCTCATAACCCTGAACGTTAAACACAATGCTTGTTCACATTGTTTAAAATGAGTGCCACCTCATTCAGAAGGTTCTGTTGAGGTTAATTGAGTATGCAGGATAGCCGTCTAAGCATAGATAAAAAAAGAATAGAATCTGCTTTGATATTCCATTTAGTTATTAACCTAGTTAAAAAACCAGTGAAATTAACCTAAAGGGTTTTTATTGCCTTTTATGAAATTCTAATTTAACAATACGCCCATTTTATAATATTATTTTTGCACTTAGCTTCGTAACACTCAGCCCAAACTACGGCGCTATAATTTACTTCTGCCAGCTAAAGGCTGAAAGTTTACCGCTAAAAACTGCTCTAAACGTAAAAAGCCCCAGCTAATGCCGGGGCTTTTCATAAAACAGACTTAATTAAAAATTAAGCTTGTTTTGGACGTTCAACAACATCTACCAAAGTCCAAGATTTGTTCTTAGAGATTGGAGCGCATTCACGGATAGTGACAGTGTCACCCGCTTTTGCAGTGTTATTTTCGTCATGTACGTGTAACTTAGTCGTACGTTTGATGAATTTCCCATAAATTGGGTGCTTCACGTAACGTGCGATAGCAACAGTGAAAGATTTTTCCATCTTGTCGCTGATTACACGGCCTTGAAGAGTACGAATTTTATCGCTCATTATTGACCTGCCTTCTGGTTAATAATTGTTTTTACACGCGCGATATCGCGACGTACTGTTCTTAGCGTGTGTGTCTGAGCTAACTGACCAGTGCTTGCTTGCATGCGCAGGTTAAACTGCTCACGAAGAAGACCTAGAAGTTCAGCATTTAGCTCTTCTACGCTTTTATCTTTTAGTTCGCTTGCTTTCATCACATTACCGTCCGAGTTACGAAAGTTGTTTTGAATGGCAGTTTACGAGCAGCAAGGTTAAACGCTTCACGAGCAAGCTCTTCTGAAACACCTTCCATTTCGTAAAGTACTTTACCAGGCTGAATTTCAGCAACCCAATATTCAACAGAACCTTTACCTTTACCCATACGAACTTCAAGAGGTTTTTCTGTGATCGGCTTGTCAGGGAAGACACGGATCCAGATTTTACCTTGACGTTTCACGTGACGCGTCATAGCACGACGAGCTGCTTCGATTTGACGAGCAGTCATGCGGCCACGACCAGTAGCTTTCAAACCGAAAGTACCGAAGCTTACTTTGTTACCGTTTTGCGCTAAACCGCGGTTGCGGCCTTTGTGCATTTTACGGAATTTTGTACGTTTTGGCTGTAACATTACTCGCTACCTCTACTTAGCACTTTTTTTGGCTTTCTTTGGTGCGCGTTTAGCTGGCTTCTCTTGCTCTTGTACTAGTGGTAAACCACCAATAACTTCGCCTTTGAAGATCCAAACTTTAACACCAATGATACCGTAAGTGGTTAAGGCTTCAGAAGTTGCGTAGTCGATATCAGCACGAAGAGTATGTAGAGGTACACGACCTTCACGATACCATTCTGAACGTGCGATTTCTGCGCCGCCAAGACGACCGCTAACTTCAACTTTAATCCCTTTAGAACCGATGCGCATTGCATTTTGTACCGAACGCTTCATAGCGCGGCGGAACATAACACGACGCTCTAGCTGAGAGGCAATGCCGTCTGCTACTAGTTGTGCATCTAGTTCTGGTTTACGTACTTCAGAAATATTAATCTGAGCAGGTACACCAGCGATTTTAGTTACCGCTTGACGTAATTTTTCTACGTCTTCGCCTTTTTTACCGATAACAACACCCGGACGAGCCGTGTGAATAGTTACTCGGATAGATTTTGCTGGACGCTCAATAACGATTTTAGACACAGAAGCCGCTTTTAATTCCTTAGTAAGGAATGTACGTACTTTGTGATCGCCAAAAAGCTGTGCAGAGAAATCTTTTGAATTCGCGTACCAGGTAGAAACCCAAGGTTTAGATATACCTAGGCGAATACCAGTAGGATGAACTTTTTGTCCCATTACTTATATCTCCTAGCTATCTGAAACCACAACAGTGATGTGGCTTGTACGCTTAAGGATGCGGTCTGCGCGTCCTTTAGCACGTGGCATAATACGTTTCATTGTTGGACCATCGTCCACAAAGATCGTTGTTACACGTAGCTCATCAATGTCAGCACCTTCGTTATGCTCTGCGTTAGCAATAGCAGACTCAAGTACTTTCTTAACTAATACAGCCGCTTTTTTCGGGCTGTACGCCAGGATTTCTAGTGCGCGATCGACAGGTAACCCGCGGATCTGATCTGCAACTAGACGTGCTTTTTGCGCCGAACCAGAGGCGAATTTATGTTTAGCTAATGCTTGCATTTATCTTCCCCTCTTAACGTTTCTTCGCTTTCTTATCCGCAGCATGGCCACGGTAAGTGCGAGTTGGTGCAAATTCACCTAGTTTGTGACCGATCATTTCGTCAGAAACGAAAACTGGTACATGCTGGCGACCATTATGGACAGCAATGGTCAATCCGATCATGTTAGGTATGATCATTGAACGACGGCTCCAAGTTTTAATTGGCTTCTTTTCACCGCTTTCCAAAGCTTTCTCTACCTTCTTCAGCAAGTGTAGGTCTATAAAAGGACCCTTCTTGAGAGAGCGTGGCATGGCTATTCCTCAATATTACTTAGTACGACGACGTACTATAAATTTATCCGTACGCTTGTTCTTACGCGTCTTAGCACCTTTAGTCGGCTTACCCCATGGAGACACAGGATGACGACCACCAGATGTACGACCTTCACCACCACCGTGTGGGTGATCAACCGGGTTCATGGCAACACCACGAACTGTCGGACGAATACCACGCCAGCGATTTGCACCTGCTTTACCAAGTGAACGAAGCATATGCTCAGCATTGCCTACTTCACCTAGTGTCGCACGACAATCAGATTCAACTTTACGAACTTCGCCTGAACGAAGACGTAATGTTACATATTGACCATCACGTGCAAGGATTTGAACGTATGCACCAGCAGAACGTGCAATTTGAGCACCTTTACCTGGTTTAAGTTCTACGTTGTGAACAGTCGAACCTACAGGCATATTACGCATTGGTAATGCATTACCAGGTTTGATTGGTGCATCAACACCAGACTGGATTGCATCGCCAGCTTTTAAGCCTTTTGGTGCGATAATGTAACGACGCTCACCGTCTGCATATAATACAAGAGCGATGTTTGCGCTACGATTTGGATCATATTCTAAACGCTCAACAGTGGCTGGAATGCCATCTTTAGTACGTTTAAAATCGATTAAACGGTAATGCTGCTTATGACCACCACCGATATGACGAACCGTAATACGACCATTGTTATTACGACCACCTGATTTAGAGTTTTTCTCTAATAGTGGTGCGTAAGGTTTACCCTTATGTAAATCTGGGTTAACCACTTTAACTAGGTGACGACGACCCGCAGAAGTTGGCTTACACTTTTGAAGTGCCATAATTCTAACTCCCCTTATTACTCGGCGCCGCCGACAAAGTCCAGCTCGCTACCTTCTTTAAGAGTAACGTAAGCTTTCTTCCAGTCGCTACGACGACCGAAACGCATGCCAGTACGTTTTGTTTTACCCTTAACGTTAAGTGTGCGAACACCAGTTACTTCTACTTCAAAAAGCTTCTCAACTGCCGCTTTAATTTCAGCTTTAGTTGCATCATTTACTACTTTGAAAACAATTGTGTTGTTTTCTTCAGCAGCAATTGTGCTTTTTTCAGAGATATGTGGAGCAAGGATCACTTTTAAAAGACGTTCTTCACGGATCATGCTAGCGCCTCCTCAAGTTGCTTAACAGCAGCAGCTGTAATTAGTACCTTATCGAAAGCTATTAAGCTTACAGGATCGATACCAGCTACATCACGTGTGTCAACCTTGTACAGGTTACGTGCCGATAAGAAAAGATTTTCATCTACTTCTTCAGTCACGATAAGAACATCTTTAAGCTCAAGTTCTTTAAGCTTAGCAACTAGTTCTTTAGTTTTTGGTGCTTCAAGACCAAAACTTTCAACAACGATTAAACGCTCTTGACGAACTAATTCAGATAAGATGCTTTTGATCGCACCGCGGTACATTTTACGGTTTACTTTTTGGCTGTGGTCTTGTGGTTTAGCTGCGAAGCTAACGCCACCTGAACGCCAAATTGGACTACGGATTGTACCAGCACGTGCACGGCCAGTACCTTTTTGAGCCCATGGTTTTTTACCACCACCGCTTACTTCAGAACGTGTCTTCTGAGCACGAGTACCTTGACGAGCACCTGCTGCGTATGCAACAACTACTTGGTGTACTAATGCTTCGTTAAACTCACGTCCAAAAGTAGCTTCAGAAACTTCAAGAGCGCCAGAAGCGTCTTTAATTGCTAATTCCATCACTAAATCTCCAGGACTTATGCTTTAACAGCTGGTTTAACGATAACGTCACCGCCGATAGCGCCAGGTACTGCACCTTTAACTAAAAGCAGGTTACGCTCAGCGTCAACGCGAACTAGTTCAAGGTTCTGAGTTGTTACTTGCTCATTACCCATTTGACCGGCCATTTTCTTACCTTTAAACACCTTACCAGGTGATTGGTTTTGACCGATTGAACCAGGAGCACGGTGAGATAGAGAGTTACCATGTGTAGCGTCTTGCATGCTGAAATTCCAGCGCTTAACACCACCTTGGAAACCTTTACCTTTAGAAGTACCGGTTACGTCAACTTTGTTGATTTCGTTGAATAATTCAACCGTAAGCTCTGCGCCTACTTCAAAATCGCCTTCACCACCATTTAGGCGGAATTCCCACAGACCGCGACCCGCTTCAACACCAGCTTTAGCGAAGTGACCCGCTGTTGCTTTGTTTACACGGCTTGCTTTTTTAGTGCCTGCGGTTACTTGAAGCGCGTTATAACCGTCTGTTGCGTCAGATTTGATCTGAGCAATGCGGTTAGGAGTCGCTTCAATAACTGTCACAGGGATAGATACACCATCTTCAGTGAAGATACGTGTCATACCCACTTTACGACCGACTAGACCTAATGCCATTTTCCTAAAACCTCTCTAATCTTCCGATTAACCCAGGCTGATTTGAACATCAACACCAGCAGCAAGGTCTAAACGCATAAGTGCGTCTACAGTCTTGTCAGTTGGTTCTACGATGTCGATCAGACGTTTATGGGTGCGGATCTCGTACTGATCACGCGCGTCTTTATTAACGTGCGGTGATGTAAGTACAGTAAAACGTTCAAAGCGTGTAGGTAGTGGAATTGGACCACGTACTTGTGCGCCAGTGCGTTTCGCAGTTTCCACGATTTCCGCCGTTGATTGGTCAATCAAACGGTGGTCAAAAGCTTTTAGGCGAATACGAATGCGTTGATTTGACATTCTTAAACCTCAATATAAAGAGCATTTAAAGAGCATAAAAAAACGACCGAAACAATCTTAATAATTAAGATGCCGGTTGTTAGATTATATCTACGTTGAGTTCCAAATCGGAACTCCTGTTTATTAGCTTGAAATCCAAGCTTAATTTATTCTTTCTTGTTCCCGAGGGAATTTTGAAAGCCTGCGTATTATAATGATGCTGGTGATAAATGCAACAACTATTTAGACATAATTGCCTTGTAATTGTCGTTTAAATAACAGTCAAGTTTATCAATAGTGAACGTAATGGAAGTGATGATGTCACTATAATGTCATAGCTTGTCGATTAATCTGCAGAGGATTTTTTAGATTATATGTTATCCTATGCGCTAATTTTGCTGTTATATACCCATATTGATTTGGGTAACTACTCTCTTATGGTGAGTCAATGCGTATTTTAAATTATGGTTTAAATCTTATCTCTGGTGGTATTAGCCGCTTGTTTGTTAAAAGCAAAGTACTGCCGGAGAAGCCGTTAGAGCAATTTGAGTTAAACCCTAAAAACCCGACCTTTTATATAGTGCGTTTAAATTCACGCTTTGATTTAGCGGCACTCGCGCGCGTATGTAAACGAAATGGCTTGCCCGACCCTACCGAGCAGCAAGTGTTAGGTGACCAAGCGTTAGATCGTTTTATTGGCATTAAAAACCCACCACCGTTATTTGGTAATAAAGAAAAGCCTACCAACGCATTAGATCAGGGCAAGCAAATCATTGAACATTTATTATATAGTGGCCAAAAAAATGTGCAGGTTGTGCCTGTGACTATTTTATGGGGCAGAGCGCCGGGTAAAGAGAAGCCAGGACTGAGTACTTTACTTTCGCACTCACTTACGCCCAGCTGGTTTAGAAAAATATTTGTTGTACTTTTTTCAGGGAGAGACAACTTTATTCGTTTTAGCCAACCACTCGATTTATCACTATTGGTGAACGAAAAAGCCGATGTAAATGAGCTTCCGCATAAACTACTTCGCGTAGCTAGAGTACACTTTAAGCGCCAGAAGCTGGCTGCCACAGGGCCTAAAATCCCATCACGAGATCAATTATTTAGCTCACTACTGGCATCCCCAACGATAAAAAAAGCGATTCAAACTGAAGCGTCTGAAAAAAATATTAGCCAAGCCCAAGCGCGACAAAACGCATTAAAGCTTCTTGATGAAATTGCTGCTAATTACAGCGACGCCACCATTCGCGTTGCCGATCGCATATTAACCTGGCTTTGGAACAAGCTGTATAATGGGATTGATATAAAGTACACCGAGCAAATCCATGACCTAACCAACAAAGGCCATGAAATAATCTACATGCCGTGTCATCGTAGTCATATGGATTACTTGCTACTGACCTACTCTATTTACCATCAAGGGCTTGTTCCACCGCATATTGCAGCGGGTATTAACTTAAACTTTTTCCCAGCCGGTGGCATATTCCGCCGCAGTGGCGCGTTTTTTATTCGCCGCTCGTTTGCTGGTAACAAACTTTACTCAGCGGTATTTAAAGAATACTTAAGCCAGTTATTTATCAAAGGTTACTCGGTAAAGTTTTATACCGAGGGTGGGCGCAGCAGAACGGGACGTTTACTACCCCCTAAAACAGGCATGCTCGCAATGACAATGCAAGCCATGTTGCGCGGTATAGACAGACCGATATCTATTGTGCCGGTATATATTGGTTACGAGCACGTCATGGAAATCAATACCTATTTAAAAGAGCTGGCTGGGAACGATAAAAAAGGCGAGTCGATATTAGGTATTTTTAAAGCAATTAAAAATTTAAAAAACTATGGTCGTGGTTATTTAAACTTTGGCGACCCTATTTCTATCAATCAGTATTTAAATGATAACCAGCCTGACTGGCGTGAATCAATTCATGCAACCGATGTGCAAAAACCACAATGGTTAGGGCCGCAGGTGGCTAACCTTGCAGATCAGGTTATGGTTAAAATTAACAATGCCGCCGCACTTAACTCTGTTAACCTACTGGCGATGATACTGCTGGTAAACGATAAGCAGGCATTGAGTAAGCCAAAGCTGTTAGCTCAGCTTGAGTTTTACTTACGATTGCAACGTGAAGCAAGCTATAGCAGTAAAATAACCGCACCAGATGAAACACCAGAGCAGCTACTTGAACATGCCTTAAAACTTAACAAGTTTGACGTGATCAGTGATGAGTTTGGCGAAATAATTGCGATAAGCGATAAAGAAAAAACCTTATTCAACTATTACCGTAATAACATTTTGCATATTTTTGCGGTGCCTAGTTTAGTGGCGCTGCATTTATTTAAGCAACATCAAAGCACCGTAACTCAGTGCCATCAGCTGGTGAAATCTTTTTATCCATTGTTTGCTAAAGAGTGGTACTTGCAAGAGTTAGATGAGAGCTACGTTACTCGTATTTTAACTAACTTTAGTGATCAAGGCTTAATTGCGCTTGATGGTGATAACATTAAAGTGACTCAAAATAACGATAGCTTTGCCAAGCTCGAAATGCTCGGTCGTGCATTGAGCTTTACTTTGCAACGTTATGCGATTGTGATTGGCTTTATTCAAACCAGCCAAGGGATTGAAAAAGCAGAGCTTGAACGTGAAAGCTATGTGCTGGCGCAGCGCTTGGGTACGTTACATGGCATTAAAACGCCAGAGTTTTTTGATAAAAAGGTACTCAGTAGCTTTATTTCAAACCTACGCGAACAAAAGCTGATTAGTGAATCAGACAGTGGCTTACAAGGCAGCCCAGCGTTGTGCGAGACTTACAAGCAACTACAAACGCTATTACCGGCACGTATTTGGCAGTCAATAACAGATATTGTGCACGCTCAATGCAAGTAAAATAAAACCATACCCACTATATTGAAGGTATTCAATATAGTGGGTATTAGGATTAGCGCTGGCGCATTACCCCTTCTTGAATAGTAGAGGCTACCAAGTTTCCTTGGCGGTCAAAAAACTGCCCACGTACCAGCCCTCTTCCTGAGCTCGCGCTTGGGCTATCAATAGTATATAAAATCCAATCATCCATTCTAAACGGACGATGAAACCACATAGCATGGTCAATCGTCGCCACTTGCATATTCGGCTGCATAAACGACACGCCATGTGGTTGTAATGCGGTTGGTAAAAATTCAAAGTCGGACGCATACGCTAATAAATAGTTATGAATACGTTGATCGTCAGGCATATCGCCATTGGCTTTAAACCAAATATGTTTTACTGGTTCAATGGCTTCTGGTTTAAAGGGGTTATGAAAATTCACTGGGCGCATTTCAATCGGCATTTCACGAATAAATTTATTACGGATAGCTTCTGGAATATGCTCTGCATTTTCTTGATAAAACTCTAATGAAGAACGTAACTCTTCAGGAGCTGGAACATCTGGCATGGTCGCTTGATGCGATAACCCTTGCTCTTCACCTTGAAACGACGCCGTCATGTAAAAAATTGGTTTACCGTACTGAATCGCACTGACACGTCGAGTGCTAAAACTTTTACCATCACGTATAGCTTCTACATCGTACACAATCGGTTTTTCAGCGTCGCCAGGGCGTAAAAAGTAAGAATGTAATGAGTGAACAATTCGCCCCGCTGGCAGTGTTTCTTTGGCTGCTGAAAGCGCTTGCCCCATAACTTGACCGCCAAACACCGCTCTAAAACCTAAGTCTTGGCTTTGTCCGCGGTATAAACCTTGTTCAATTTCTTCAAGTGATAACAACGACAATAAATCATCTAATACTTGGCTCATTATTTCTTCCTCAATCCCCTAATTTCTAAATGATACTATACAATACTGGAAAAATACCAACACACTGAGTGAGGAAAACTAATATGGCTTTTTGGCTGTTTAAAACCGAACCCGACGCCTTTTCAATTGATGACTTAAAACAAGCCCCAGAGCAAACCACGTTATGGGAAGGCGTGCGAAACTACCAAGCGCGTAACTTTATTCGTGATGATGTACAAAAGGGCGATTTGGTGATGATTTATCATTCTAGCTGTAAACAGGTTGGTGTTGCGGGAATAGGAATTGTCACTAAAGCCGCTTACCCTGATCCGACTCAGTTTGATTTAAGTAGCGATTATTATGATGCCAAAGCAACCGTTGAGACCCCCCGTTGGTTTGTGGTGGAAGTAACCTACCATTCTCATCTCAGTAGCATAGTGAGCTTGCAAGCAATTAAGGCAAATGAGTCAGTGACAGACATTGCTCTTAAAAAAGGGGGGCGTTTATCGGTCATGCCAGTGACCGAAAATGACTGGAATGAAATTTTGAACATGGCTTAGTAGTCGCAAAGGTAACATACATTTTACCATTAAAAAGGCACTCCACCAGCGCAGCATAGCTTGGCTCAATTTCTCTTATGCCCTCAGATTTGCTATGATCTGCAGCTTGTGCGCACTGGAGGAAAAATGAAATTACTATACTGGTTAGATGAATGGTTAACTCTCAGCGATAATGAGAAGCAAGCAAAACTACCTACCTCTAGTGGGGATTTACTCGGTGATGTGTATGTAAAATATCACTTTGTTGATCTCAACAAACCCCTGCTTTTTACTTTTTCACCTGCCGGTACTGATGTACAAGAGCGTGATTTGAACGAAGACTTTGCACCTTGGGGCTATCATTTAGCTCAAAAGCAAAACGTTAATATTATTGCGTTTCAGCATTTGGGTAAAAGTAATTGGTTTCGTAACCGCAATTTAATCTTTTTTATTGAGCAACTATCAACCCTACTCTCTCCTTTTGAAACCAAGCTAGGTTATGGACTTAGTCGTGGCGGCTTTGCTGTGGGTGCATTTGCTAAATTACTCAAACTCGACAAAGTGCTGCTTTTCCATCCTGTTAGCACTAAAAACAAACTTATCGCCCCTTGGGATGACCGCTCAAGTACCGACATTGCCCAGCAATATGACTGGCAAGGTGACTACCATGATTTAGATTTAGGGGATGCAGAGGGCTACATTATTTACGACCCAACCAACCGCATTGACCGCCAACATGCTAAACGCTATAAGCAGCTCACTCACTTACGCGTGTTTGGGATGGGGCACGGCACCCATACCACCTATTTAAATAAGTTTGGGTTTTATAAACAAGTGGCTGTTGATTTTATTGCTAATCAACAAATCGACATTGCACAATTTAGGTTACAAACAAAAACACTGCGTTTAAAAGAGGATTATTATAAAAAACTTAATAAAGCCAATGCTAATTCGCCGCATCGTCAAGCGTTATTAAGTACCGCTCACACTATTTTAATCGACGAAAAAGCAGCGCACGTGCAAGAGCACCAAGAAAAAATTGATATTCAACCTTTAATAGACGTAGCCATTAAGCATCAAGATGAGAATCCAAATGATGCCATTAAACTATTAGAAGTGGCTCAACAGCTAGCGCCAGACGACCCGCTGGTTGAGCATAAACTGAGACAATTAGAATAAGTAACAAAAGGTACTCATTCTTTACTTTTTCTTGGCGTGCCCTTGCTTGGGCACAATCGAAAAGTAAAGAATCAGCGCTATCCACGAAAAGAAGATAGCGCCTACTAGCCAGCCATTTTTTTCATGGCCTTGGCTACGCTTACTGTTAAGAATTATCATAATAGGGAAAATGTAAGCACATAAAACAATAATTAAAAAAGCAATTTCAGTCATTATTTTTCCAAGCTAGGCCAGTCAACTTCATTACTCAATACTCGCTCTTGCGCGATATAATGCAGTATATCACCCGCATTCACTGCGTAATCTAAAGGTGGATTTAAATCCATATTTTTTGCACTTAAATTATGAGCCACCCCTAATAATATTGCATCATGATCGTACTTAAAATGATGAAATAATTTACCAAACTCCATGGTTTTTACATTACTAGGGATTTGTAAACTAAACTGCGTATCACCGTGCAAGGTTGATAATAGTTCCTCTTGTACACGACTTGAGCCTGGGTCTTGCATTGAGCGCACTAAAATCTCTGCCGATTTAGTACTGCTACACTCTACGTTGTGGCAATGCTCTAATAACATTTCCACTTTCGTTTCATCAAAAAAGTGTGCACTTATGTGACAATCTTCTTTAACTAAACGACTAATACGCAGTGCGGTGGTAAATGTTTGGTCGTCATCTTGGCCATCAATAATCACTTTATCGGCGTGGCGAATGGCAACGCGTTCTAATTCATCCAAATCGGTGAAACTGGTTAGGCGAGCAAAATCAACATTCTCATTACTTAAAAACGGATGCTCTATTTGTTCAGTAACCGCTAATAAAATACGGCGATCTGTCCGCTTAGTATCAGCCAAAATGTAGTCGATCATTTTTTTGGTACGAGCATTATGCCAACCAAAAATAATAATATGATTGCTACTGTGAGCAAAGTTTTTATCACCAGTCATAGCGCGCCTAATTAAGTAAGTTACTGTTTGTCCTGTTTTACCCAACAAGACACCAAATAAAGCCAAACCAAAAGGTATTTGTATTAATGCGACAATCCATCGACCTAAGTCAGTTGATGGACTTAAATCCCCATACCCTACCGTTGAAGTGGTTACCGTGTAGTAGTAAAAAAAAGTACCCGGTGAAAGCAGTGCCTGCTCATTTGCCACTAACAATAAGCACCAAGTAAGCAGCATATGTAAGGATGTTGCTATTACAACAGACTGCCAACTTACCTGATCAATATGGCTGCGCAACAGCACAACAATACGTTTTAAAATATGATGCATAATTTTTTGTTAATCGATTGATTATTTAAATCATTTAGTAACACGATACTGTAAATGATAACACCTAAGCAACGTTTTACTGTAATCGAAATATTCAAGGTTCGTTATGAAGAAAAATAAGAGTAAACTATAGTTATTAAGTTATGAGGAAAAACATGGGTCTATTATGTCAGGTGTTTTAGCGTCAGTTGATCAGCGTACTCAGCTTGTAGGCGAAAATCGTTTAGAGTTGCTACTTTTTTATTTGCATAGCCGCCATTTATTTGCACTCAATGTATTTAAAATAAAAGAAGTGGTAAAGCTTCCCCGTTTAAGCAAAATACCGCACTCTCACCCTAAGGTAACCGGTGTTGCCAATATACGTGGTGAATCTATTCCGGTGATTGATCTACGCCAAGCCATTTCTATGGCTAAAAAAGAATATGGTGAAGATTGTAACCTGGTCATAACTGAATATAACCGTACCACTCAAGGTTTTTTAATTGGCAAGGTTGATCAAATCATGAACATGACCTGGTCTGACATTATGCCACCACCCAGCTCAGTGGGTAAAAATCATTACATTACCGCACTAACTAAAGTGCAGCGTGACGGTATAGAGCACTTAGTAGAAATTATTGATGTTGAAAAAGTACTGGCCGAAATAGTTGAGTACGAGGTTAATATTTCTGAAGGGGTGTTAGATCAAACCATAGTCAATGAATTCTCTGGGCGAAAAATACTACACGCTGATGATTCGCCAACAGCCCGCAAGCAAGTTAGCGATACGTTATCGCAGCTTGGTATCGAAATTATTCCTGCCAGTAATGGCCTAGAAGCCCTACAAATGCTCAAAAGCTGGGCTGATGAAGGACGCGATGTTGAAAAAGAGCTGCTAATGGTGATTACCGATGCCGAAATGCCTTCGATGGATGGCTATCGCTTAACCTATGAAATACGTAACGACAACCGCTTAAAAAACTTATATGTGGTGCTTAACACGTCCCTGAGTGGTAGCTTTAACCAAGCCATGGTGGAAAAAGTAGGCTGTAATGCATTTTTATCAAAATTTCAGCCCGACTTACTCGTTCAAGAAGTACAAAATCGCTTAAAGCAAGTGCTTGGTGATTCTTAATTGAGCATAACTAGCAAATACCGACCAAGGTAAGTATTTGCTAGCGACATTCCCTCATCAACAACCTTTAAAAAGTCAGCTTTACTGAGCGTTTATTAAAAGCGGTGTTTGCTAATCCTAAGATTTCATGATTAATTAACAAATAAGTTTTCACTAACTCGTTATTAATTATGCTTAATAAAGTTGCCAGCCCGTTTACTAAGCTCGTCGAGCGCTACTTACCCGACCCATTTATATTTGTCATTATGCTCACTATTATTACCTTGAGCATTGCGAATTTAGCGACCCCAGCAACCACACTTGAGGTAATAACATCATGGGGTAGCGGGTTTTGGAACTTACTAAGCTTTGCCATGCAAATGCTGTTGGTGCTAGTAACAGGCTATATGCTTGCCAGTACCTCGTTAATAAGTATGTTACTAACAAAATTAGCAACGTTTGCTAATACGGCCCCAAAAGCCATTATTTTAGTGACTTTTATTTCGCTTTTAGCAAGCTGGCTTAATTGGGGGTTTGGCTTAGTGATTGGGGCTTTATTTGCTCAAGCCATTGCTAAACAGACTCGAGTGGATTATCGGCTATTGGTAGCAAGTGCTTACTCAGGTTTTGTAGTATGGCACGGCGGATTGGCAGGCTCCGTACCACTCACCATTGCCAGCGACGGGCATTTTTCACAGGCGACTATGGGTATTATTGGCACACAGCAAACCTTATTCGCAGGCTTTAACATTGCGATTCTGATTGGCTTATTTATCATTATGCCACTGGTTAACCGCTACATGCTACCGAATGAAAAAGACAGTGTTTATATTGACCCTTCACTGCTTGAAAACACACCACCTGATAAAGTAACAATAACACGCCCTGCGCAACATTTAGAACAAAGCAAACTGCTAGGCATGGGCATTGGATTACTCGGACTTGCCTACTTAGGTTATTACTTTTTTATCGCAGGTGGCGGCTTAAACCTCAATAGCGTAATTGCCCTGTTTTTGTTTATGGCAATCACTCTGCATCAAACACCCCATAATGTACTTAATAGCTTGCAACAAGCGATTCCGAGTGGCGCAGGAATTGTAATTCAGTTCCCTTTTTATGCCGGTATTATGGCGGTAATGGTCGATACAGGGCTAGCACAACAAATATCACAGGGCTTTATTGCCATAGCAGATGCCGATAGCTTGCCATTTTACAGTTTTATAAGTGCAGGACTCGTTAATATATTTGTGCCATCAGGTGGCGGACAATGGGCGGTACAAGCGCCTATTGTTATACCTGCAGCACAAGAGCTTGGTGCAGATATGGCGCGGGTTGCTATGGCTGTGGCGTGGGGAGATGCGTGGACTAATTTAATTCAACCCTTTTGGGCATTACCGGTATTAGCCATTGCAGGATTAAAAGCTAAAGACATTATGGGCTTTTGCGTGGTACAGCTGATTATTACTGGGGTGTTTATTTCGTTGGTATTAAGCTTTTACTAATATAATCGGGCTGTAACTCATATTACAGCCCGCACTTATTTAACTCGATAAAATCTTCATTGGCAAGCTTAATATCGCGTTTTCAGAGTCGGCAAAGTGCATCATCACTGCTACATGGCCAGCAACCACCAGTGCATACATAACCGCTGAAAAACTTTGTCCGTATTTATCTAGTGGTATTAAATGGGAGTAATGTCGACCGCGCCATTCAAATACAATTTCCAGTGCGCCAACAAACAAAAAGAACACCAGCAACATTAAGCCAAACGTATAGCTAAGCCATAAGCCAAACAGCACCCCCAGTAAGCACACACTCAAACCAACCCATGAACGCATTGAAAAGCTAATACTTTTTAGTACATGCCCACCATCTAGCGGTAAAATAGGCAGTAAATTGAATAAATTAAGCAGCGCACTAAGTACCGCAACGCCTGCAAATATTTCCATTTCTGTGGCGTAATAAAGCACCACGCCTAACACTGAGGTAAACAAACCAAAGGCAGGGCCCATTAGTGATATAACCACATCTTGCCAGCGCGTAGTTATTTTATCGTCGCTAACGGCTAATCCGCCTACAAAAGGAATTAAATAAATGCCTTTGGTTTTAATGCCAAAATACTTCATAGCTCGTACGTGGCCATATTCGTGTACCACCAGGCAAGCAATCAGCATTAACGCAAACTCAATGGTAAACAGCCACGCATAACCCGCTACCGATGCACTGGCAAGTGCTACTTTAACAACTTTAGCACTTTTAAATAATTTAAAGCCAAGCGCCGCGAGCCCTAAAAACCCTTTTTTAGGTTCGCCTTGTGCTGCAGGTAAAGCTAACTGAGTTGCAAACTGATTATTTACATATAGCACCAAGCTTTGCTGGCTTACTTCGCTGCTATCAATACCAATTAACTGCTCATCAAGCATAAACTCGACATAATTTTCACGTGGGTTTTCAAATGCTATCGCTTGCTGATCATGAAATATTTTTACAACTTGCTGATCGGCTATCATCAGCGTAAACGGTTGCTCTGCCAGAGAAAGATCGACTTTTATCATTGTTATACCCATTATAAATTATGGCGCTAGTATACCTTTCCACCAAAAAAACACGAGTGAGCTAGCATCATTTTATTAGCGATAATTTAAGGTAAAAATGCCTGAAATACTGACAAAAACTATTCAAGCGACTCTTTTTAGTATTACAGGAAGTAAGCTACAACTACCAAGGACACCAATGCGAACTCAATTGCCAAACATACTCGTTGTTGATGACTCAAAAGCCATTTTAATTGTTATGAAAGCGATTTTTAATGAGCTCGAAATGCCAGAAGTCACCACTTGCTTAAGCGCAGTTACAGCATTAGAGAAAGTAAAGCCTGATATAAACTATTTTGATGCCATATTTACCGATCTTAATATGCCAGAAATGGATGGCATGGAGCTGTTCCGTTACTTAGGTGAAATAGGCTATTGCGGTGCAGTTGTTATTATTTCTGAAATGGACCCTAAAATAATCAGCCTAGCCGCTGACCTCGCTAAACAGCACAATGTGCATTTAATTGGCAACCTATCTAAGCCTGTGCAACTCAGTCAGGTAAATACGTTACTTACCAAAATCGCTCAGTTAAACAGCACACACTTGTAAAAGAGCGCCCAATCACTAAAGAAAAACTAATTAACGCATTAAAAAATAATGAAATAACACCTTACTATAAACCTAAACAAAGTGTGGAAGTGCTGGCTCGCATTGTATCAAGTAAAGACGAGCGAGTTATTTTACCAAGCCGTTTTATCAGCCTGGCTGAGCAATGCGATTTAATCAATGACATTACGTTTACGCTATTTGAAAAAGCCTGTAGGGACATCAAGCAACTAAAAGAGCAGCTGGGTACAAATTTGAAATTGTCATTTAACTTATCGCCGTGTCAGTTAGATGATTTAAACAGCCCCAATAAGTTATTACAGCTTCTACAAAAACATGATGTTTTACCCAGTGATGTGGTGCTTGAAATAACCGAGCAGCATGCCCTTTCAAGCTACACTCAACTCGAAACCTTAAATAGATTAAGAATATTCGGCTTTGGTATTTCACTCGATGACTTTGGCACTGGTTTTACTAATATTAACCAACTCAAACAGCTGCCATTTACAGAAGTAAAAATAGATCGCTCGTTTATTAGCCACATAGAAACCGATAAGTTTTCTCAAGTGGTAGTCAGCTCACTAATTAATATGACAACCCAAGAGCAGCTTGAGCTAGTGGCCGAAGGCGTTGAACGCCCCGAAGAGCTGGCTTACCTCAAGCATTATCAAACAAATTTAGCTATACAGGGCTTTTTATTTAGTTGCCCAAAGGCAA
This sequence comes from Pseudoalteromonas sp. SCSIO_11900, assembly GCF_000576475.1. Lineage (NCBI taxonomy): Bacteria > Pseudomonadati > Pseudomonadota > Gammaproteobacteria > Alteromonadales > Pseudoalteromonadaceae > Pseudoalteromonas > Pseudoalteromonas sp. SCSIO_11900. The sequence continues at coordinate 1,041,977 of NZ_KK070023.1, read as the reverse complement.
AAACTGAATTTATCTCGTGGGCACAACACTGGATAAAAACAGCTGCTAAAACAAAAAACAGCTAACGAGATTCATTATCGTCGGCGCTGACGATATGCTCACTATCAGCTAAACGCTGGTGCCAACGCTGCTTTGCTACGGCGCGCATATTGGTTGATTGATCTCGCTCATCCACTATTTCTAAGCCCATTAACGCTTCTATCATATCCTCGAGCGTTACAATTCCTTGCACATCACCGTATTCGTCAATCACTAAGCAAATGTGGGTACGTTGGGTGAGCAATGTTTGTAATAACGACGATACGTTTTGGGTGCTCGGTACCGTATAGATAGGTTTAACTAACTTACTAATTTTGTAATCTGTGCCTAACCGATGATATGCCAACATAATATCGTTTTTATGTACAAAGCCTATGATATCGTCAGCGTCTTTGTCATAAATTAGCACTCGAGAGAATGACGACGAACCGTGTTCACTCAAGTATTGATTAACGGTAAGATCTTTATGGATTTTAAAAATGACCGTACGCGGTGTCATTAAATCGGTTAGTTTTGCATGCCTAAAGTGCAGCAAATTACGAATGATTTCTGATTCATCAGCATGAAGCGCCCCAGACTCACTGCCAATGTCGGCCATTGCTTCTATTTCTTGGCGAATATAATAGGCCTCATTATGCTTTTGACCCATCAAATTAGTTAGCTTTTGTGCTGCCCAAACAAAAGGCTTAAGGACTAGTACCAAAATACGTAAACCATAAGTCACACTAGGCGTTAAAGCACGCCAATAATTAGCCCCCAGCGTTTTAGGAATAATTTCAGATAACACCAGTACCAATAAAGTCATAATCGCAGACGCAATCCCCACAGCCGCATCTGAAAACACCACGGCAGCCTGTGCGCCCACGCCCGCAGCACCGGCAGTATGTGCAACAGTATTAAGTGTTAAAATAGCCGCTAATGGCTGATCGATATTACTTTTTAGCTTCTCTAGTTGCTTAGCCAGTACTGGCCGCTCTTTACGAAGCAGCGCAACATAACTAGGTGAAATGCTCAATAGCACCGCCTCCATTATTGAACACAAAAACGAAATCACAATCGCTGTAACCATGTAAACGATTAATAGTGTCACTTTTTTTCCTCTAAATTGGATATATGAGCATCATAACAATACATGCTATATTTGGCCAAATACCCAATAATAATAGGCATAACAATGAATTTAAGCGCACCTTGGCATCGTTACGCAAAACGTTTTACTTACTTAGCAACCCTGCTAACATTAAGTAGTTTGAGTATAACGACCTTAGCCGCCCCACTCGATCAATCAAAAATCCAGTTTATCGGGCCTCTTGCAGAAGACATGCAAGCAAAGCCATTTCAAACACCGTATGGCGACGTGATTATCAGTAATCTGCTTGCACAACTTGAATCAAATAAAGAAAGCTTTGTTGTGTTTGGTAAAAAGCACAAGTGGCAACCACTTGATAAAATTAACGCGCTTACTTTAGGCGGTTTACAAGCACTTAAATTTAATATTGAAACTAACCGATTTACTCAAGGCTCCTTAAACATTAAAGGAATAGAGCAAGGCCAGGTTTTTATTAACGGTGAGAAACAAAGTGGTGAAAACCAACGCTATCAGCTTGCTTTAAATAACGGCTCACACACCGTTATTGTCATTGCTCAACAGGTTGCTAATTGGAATGATGTCACCTTAGCGTTTGTGCCAAAAGCAGACACTGATGTTGTCACCCTAACCACCAATAAAACCAAGCGCTTATCGGCTAAGCAATTGTTTGACGCCCCAACTATTAGCAGCTTGTCTTTGTCACCTGATGCTAAGCATTACTTAAGTACAACAAAGCGTTACAGCGATAAAACAGGCAACGACGCCATTACCACAACCGAGCTTAAAAATACTAATAACCAAACGGTATACCGATTTGAAGAAGCGCAGCCTAGCCAATTCACTTGGAGTCCTGATAATCAATTTTTAGTCTATTTACTCAACGGCGAGTTAAAGCAGTTAAACCGTAAAACTTTCGCTATAAAAACCTTAGCCTCAGGCCTTGAGGGGGCAAGCAACTTTAGCTATTACAACGATAATAGTATTCTTTTTAGCTGGTCCAAATCACCTGAAGAAACCAATAGCCTCACTAAACATCATAAAGGCTTGCAAGACCGTTGGTCTTACGCCCGTACGGTTAGCCAATTATATTTACTCGATACCCAAAGTGGTTTAACCAAAGCCCTGACCGAAGGCGTATTAAGCCATCAACTTGAAGATGCTAATAGCAACCGTGGAAAACTATTAATGAGTCGTCCAGTAATGGCCATGCAAGCCTCAACCCATCCAGAGACTGAGCTGGTTGAACTTACATTAAAATCCAACAGCATAAAATCGTTAGGTAAGTTTAAAACCTTTAATCAAGCGAAATATACCGCAAACAATATTTATGTTGTTGCAGGCCCTGATTTTAAAAATGGCGCAGGCAGAGTACTACCGCAAACCATGCTGGCGAATAATTATGATGGCCAGCTGTATTTACTAACCGATAACGCTAAAAAAGTAACGGCGTTAAGTAAACAATTTGACCCTGCGATTGGCACATTGGAAGTACTAAGCAATGGCGATGCATTAATCAAAGTGACAGAAAAAGACACCCAACCACTGTATTTATATGATCTTAGTAAACAACGCTTTAAAAAGTTAGATACAGGGTTTGATATTGTAGAACAGTTTAGTTTTTCAAATACTCGCAATACCCAGCTACTGCTCTCTGGCAGTAATGCTTCAAGCGCCCAACAACTCAAGCGCTTTGACGTAAGCAAAAATAAAGTGGAGTTAATCTGGGATTCAAACCCGATTGCATATGCCAATACCACGATTCCTAAGCTTGAAGAATTTAACTTTACCAATAAGCGTGGCGTAGAAATATCTGGTCGTGTTTACTTGCCAAGTAATATTGATAAAACTAAAAAGCACCCTGCTCTGGTCTATTACTATGGTGGCACCTCACCTGTGACTCGTGGATTTACAGGACGTTACCCTTTTAATTTATGGGCAGCGAACGGCTATGTGGTTTATGTGGTACAGCCAACTGGTGCAACGGGCTTTGGACAAGCGTTTTCAGCGCAACATGTCAATGCATGGGGCGATTATACCGCCGATGACATTATGCAAGGCACAGAGGCATTTTTAGCTAAATATGATTTTGTAGACAGAAATAAAGTCGGTAATTTAGGAGCATCTTACGGTGGATTTATGACGATGCTGCTTGCTACTAAAACCGATATGTTCAGCGCGTCTATTGCTCATGCGGGAATTTCAAACTTAACTTCTTACTGGGGTGAAGGATGGTGGGGATATTTATACTCAGGCGAAGCCTCTAAAAATAGTTTCCCGTGGAATAACTCTGAACTTTATAGCCAACATAGCCCAGTGTTTCATGCCGATAAAGTGACCACGCCATTACTGCTTATTCATGGTGACAGCGATACGAATGTGCCAGTAGGTGAAAGCTTAACTATGTACACCGCGCTAAAACTGCTAAATAAAGATGTTGAAATGATTGAGTACAAAGGAGCCGATCATCAAATATTTGCACGCGATAAGCGTTTTAATTGGTGGAACACCATGTTGGCTTACTTTGATAAAGAGTTAAAAAATGAACCTCAATGGTGGGATTCAATGTACGGCCAATAATCATTTAAATGCGCACTTAAAATAATTTATAAAAAGTGCGCTATATAAAAGTAATTTGATTATTCTTTTTTGTAATATAAAGTTACCGAAAAAATTAAACTCTGTGTTATGCATGTAACGAATAATGCTAACATGCAAGGCTACTATTAAAAAAATAACAGACTATGGCAATAAATGTTTTATTGGTTGAAGATGACGAGCTGCTAGTAAAGCGCATCCAAAATCATTTTATAAATACCGAGTTCTCTATTGACGTTGACGCAACGGGTGCCGATGCTTTAAGCATGGTTAAAAGCCGTGTAAATCAGCGCAGTGCTATTTCCTTGGCAATTATTGATATTGTGCTGCCAAAGCGCAATGGTTTACAACTTGCCAAAGAGTTAAATACGCTCACCGATATCGGTGTTATTTTGTTATCGAGTCGTGACTCACAAGCTGATCGTATTGCTGGTCTTGCTCAAGGTGCCGATGACTATATTTGCAAGCCTGTCGATTTACTCGAGCTTGAGTTGAGAATGCGCGCTTTATACAAACGTATTGCAAACAATCAACACGACGATGACAGTGAAGAGTTTATCGAATACGCAGATTTTAAACTCCATCCAGATAACCGCACACTCATTACAGCCAGTGGGATTGAATCACGGCTCACCGAGGCAGAGCATAAAGTGCTTATTTGTTTAATCGGCAATGCCGGTAAAGCCACTTCACGTGAAAAAATATCAGAAGAAATTGGCCAGCCTGATTGGAGCCCCAACGATCGTACTGTAGACGTGTTAGTGGGTCGTTTACGTAAAAAGCTTAACGATGAGAAAGATCAAAAACGCATCGTCACCGTGCGTGGTAAAGGCTATATGCTATCTATTTAGTATTGGGTTAACTGCGATAATAAACGCTCAAATGCCCGATAATTAAGTGCTTCTTTAAGCTCATTTAAACTAATTTGTGGCGCGCCTTTTAAATCACTAATGGTACGCGCTACTTTTATCACTCTATGATAAGAGCGCGGCGATAACGCCAGCTTTTCACTTGCTCTAGCTAAAAACTGTAGCTCCGCAGCGGGTAACTCGCAGTATAAGCTCATTTCTTTGTTATTTAGCCGCGCATTTACTTTACCTTGGCGTTTTAATTGTATTGCATAAGCCGCTTCTACTCGCGCTCTCACTTCAGCACTGGTTTCTTCTGCAGTCGTACTTTGTAGCTCCACGCTGCTTAGTCTAGGGAGCTCAATTTGCAAATCAATTCTATCGATAAACGGTCCCGATACCCGCGATAAATAACGCATCACTTGATCAGGGGTCGCCCGTTTATCATGATGGCACCCAGTCGGGCTGGGATTAAGTGCTGCAATAAGCTGAAACTGTGCCGGAAATTCCATTTGTCTTGCCGCGCGCGAAATCGTCACGGTTCCGGTTTCCATTGGTTCTCGTAACGAGTCCAGTACTTTGCGCTCAAATTCAGGCAGCTCATCTAAAAATAATACACCATTGTGCGCTAACGATATTTCACCGGGTTTAGGGTTAGACGAACCGCCTACCAGCGCAACGGCAGAGCAAGTGTGATGAGGATTTCGAAATGGTCGCTGACGCCAATTGGTTAAATCGATTGAGTGGCCAATAATGGAATACAAAGCGGCAGTATCAATGGCTTCATCATCTGACATGGTTGGCATTATTGTAGACATTCGTTGCGCAAGCATTGATTTACCGGTTCCTGGTGGTCCTAAAAATAGTAGGTTATGTCCACCTGCGGCAGCAATTTCTAATACACGTTTAGCACCAGGTTGGCCTTTTACATCACTTAAATCGAGTAAAAAGTCTGGCGCTTGGGTACAGTCAGGGTAGGTAATATTCAATGGTAAAGGTTGTTGGTTGAGTAAGTCTCCCCACACCTCTTGTATAGAGCTTACCGCTTTTCGTTTTACACCGCTGACAAGGCTGGCCAAACTATCGTTTTCAAGAGGAAGAAAACAGCAACGGTTTTGCTCTTTAGCTCCAAGCACTGAGGGTAAAATAGCATTTACTGCACGTATTTCACCATTAAGTGCAAGCTCACCATAAAACTCATACTTATGAATATCAGGGCAGACTATTTGTCCCGATGCGACCAAAATGCCTACCGCAATCGCAAGGTCAAACCGCCCGCCGTCTTTTGGTAAATCGGCGGGTGCTAAATTAACGGTGATACGTTGATCGGGAAATCCAAATTGAGAGTTTTCAAGGGCGCTGCGTACTCTATCCTTGGCCTCTTTAACCGATGCTTCGGGTAAGCCGACAATATGAAATGCAGGTAAACCATTCCCTAAATGCACTTCAACCATAACCTCGGGGGCATTAATTCCTACTTGTGCGCGAGAAAATATACGGGCTAACGACATTCCTTATCCTAGTTAACTGCTATATTAAACCAGTTTAGTCAGGATATTTAAAAACATGTAATATAATCTTCCATTTAATGGCCGAAAAGCGCAGCAATAAGGTCATTAACATACTCAAGATCATCGCCACTTCCACCGTTAAAGATAGGTTTATAGCTAACGTATACACGATACCACCAGCAATACAGGTAATAGCATAGAGCTCACCTTTGAGCAGCATAGGAATATCGCGGGCAAGCACATCGCGAATCAATCCACCAAAACAGGGGGTGATCACCGCCATAATAATAACCGTCATATCAGGCATACCGGCCAATTGCGCTTTTTGTGCTCCCATTACCGCAAAAAAGGCTAAACCAAATGCATCGGCTGTTTGTAAAACATAATAAGGAATCGATTTTTGTTTATTGATCAGTCGTGTTGTAACAAGCACTGCTGCTAAAATAGCATAGAAGTAGCTTTGATCGTGTAACCAAAATACGGGTTGATCGAGTATCACATCGCGAACAGTACCGCCACCAATAGCCGTAACGGTTGCAAGCACAACCACACCAAAGCCATCCATTTTCTTTTCATAGGCAACCAAGGTGCCCGATATAGCAAATACCGCTACGCCAATTAAATCAAACCAGTGATAGAGTTCAGTCATAATTTTTATTACAAAAAGTTTTAAAGAGTTTAACGCATAGCATACTAAATATTCAGCAATAACACTTTCAAAAAGTAGAATTAGAAAAGAACAGTAGGTATACGCGTTAAAAATAGCGTGAGGGAATATGAATTTTAGGCATAAAAAAACACGCTTTAGGCGTGCTGCTTTACTATAACTGTTTATTTCAGTGGTTGCGGGAGCCGGATTTGAACCGACGACCTTTGCTGGCTAATGAAGAGCTGAGACCGACGAGCTACCCATTTCACTGAATTTTAAGCATAAAAAAACACGCTTTAGGCGTGTCGATTTAATAAAACATGTTATTTCAGTGGTTGCGGGAGCCGGATTTGAACCAACGACCTTCGGGTTATGAGCCCGACGAGCTACCAGACTGCTCCATCCCGCGCCTGAAATTGCAGATTTGTTTATAGTTGCTTACATTACAACTTGGCTTCCAATCCTCTAAAGGAAATTGGTTGCGGGAGCCGGATTTGAACCGACGACCTTCGGGTTATGAGCCCGACGAGCTACCAGGCTGCTCCATCCCGCGCCTATATATTTTAAGTCTATCGACTACTTAATTTAATCTCTTAAGTTAGAGTTTACAGTAACCTCAAACCTCTAAAGGAAATTGGTTGCGGGAGCCGGATTTGAACCGACGACCTTCGGGTTATGAGCCCGACGAGCTACCAGGCTGCTCCATCCCGCGCCTGTAATTTCTTTGTAACAGTATCGTGTTATTCACAAGCCTGTTTCGAAGAGAGCGCTATAATATAGGAATAAACCTATAATGCAAGGTTTTACTAATTAAAAACGTTTAAGTGAACAAAAACCCATCAAAAGGCGGTTATTACACTAATCGCTGATGTGGGTTTATCATTTTTTGCCACTCCCAATCGGGATGCCCCATAACAATAAAGTCTGGGTTTTCTGTGCTTTCCCTTTGGTTATAGGTCAGAGGGTTAAACTCAGCATCGGTAATACACCCCCCCGCCTCTTCAACTATTACTTGTGATGCGCCAGTGTCCCATTCACCAGTGGGACCAATTCTTAAAAAGCAGTCAGCTTTACCTTCAGCAACAATACAAGCTTTAAGCGAACATGAGCCTAAAGCCACCGTTGCAAATTGCGCATTTAAATACTGACTCACGGCTTCTATTTTTTGGCGGCGACTTACAGCCAAAGTTAAACTTTCGGGAGGTGCTACAAATATTTGTTTATCATGCTCGCCTTTACGCTTAAACGCCCCATTATTAGCGGTAGCAAAATAGGTCACGTCTTTTGCTGGCCAATGAATCACTCCCAATACAGGATGATTATTTTCTATCAGCGCAATATTAACGGCAAAGTCGCCGCTTTCTAATATAAATTCACCGGTGCCATCCATCGGATCAAGCAGCCAATAGCGTTGCCAGTGCTGCCTGTCTTCCAATGCTGGGATCGGCGTCTCTTCTGACATAATAGGAATATCGGGAGCTAGCGCTTTTAAGCCAGCAACAAGTACATCGTTTGCGGCTAAATCTGCTTTAGTAACTGGTGTACTGTCTGATTTTTCTTGTTGACCAATATCATCTTTTTTATAAATAGCCATAATTGCATCACCTGCACTTTGGGCAAGTGTTATGCATGGTTCAAGTAATTTATCCATTAGTCGCTCCTGAGGCTAAGTACTTATCTAATAATAGCAGAGCGGCAACACTACGTGCTTCAGTAAAGTCAGGTTGTTCTAATAGCGACTGCCACTGCGCAAGTGGCCATTTAACAAGCACTAATGGCTCTGGCTCATCACCTAATAGGGTTTCAGGGTATAAATCTTTAGCAAAGAGGATATGCATAGTGGCATTGAAATAACTAGGCGCCATAGTGACCGTTTTAAGTGCTTCAAAGTATTCTGCACCAAAGCCAATTTCTTCTTTGAGCTCTCGGTTTGCTGCTTGCTCAGGTGTTTCACCGGGGTCAATTAATCCTTTAGGGAAACCTAACTGATAGTCATTGGTGCCGGCGCAATACTCTCGAACGAGTAGTAGTTCGTTTTCAGCTGTGATGGGTACAATCATAACGGCTCCACGGCCACCGCCGCGAATTCGTTCATACTGACGCTCTTCGTCATTTGAAAATTTTAGTTCTAAAGACTCCACAGTAAATAAGCGACTTTTAGCGACAACATTATTACTGAGAATTTGTGGTGGTGTTGGGTGCTTTTTCTGTGTCATGGGCATCAATTTGCTATCATTGCAGTTATACTAATCATATACCCAAATGAGTATAAGATGCGAGTTTCAGTTTGAATTAAAAGCAATTTAAATGCAGAGTTAATCATAAAATATCTTACCCGTAGTTAAGGTTAAATATTTATCTGCCGTTATTGAATTCGCCCTTAATATTTCATCATTGGGAATATGTTTTTAGAGTTCAATTAACAGAGCCCATTATATTTCGCTTGCAAGCATTTCATCGCAACGTAATCATTTAACGCCTCAATTTCCACAAGGATATATCATGCTCAATTGGTCAAAAATCGATACTGTATTACTCGACATGGACGGGACTTTACTTGATTTACATTACGACACTGACTTTTGGCTCAATGTTGTTCCACAACAACATGCTCTGGCTCAAAATATCAGTTTTGAGGAAGCCCGCGCAGATATCTTAAAACGCTATCAGGCTGTGAGTGGCAAAATTCAGTGGTACTGCTCTGACTATTGGGAAGCACAGCTAAACTTACCTATTCTCGAATTAAAGCGTCAATCTGCACATTTAATTAAAATACGTGAAGATGTTCCGCATTTTTTAACTGAACTTCGACGTGCAGGTAAAGAACTCATTTTACTTACCAATGCTCATCCAGAATGCGTGATGCTTAAATTTGAACATACCGCCATTGATAACTACTTAGATGGGGTAATATCAACGCATGAATATGGGGTAAGTAAAGAGCAACAAAGTTTGTGGCATAAGGTTCAAGGAGATTTAGGGTTTGATAAACGCCGCACATTATTTGTAGATGACAGCTTACCGGTATTAAATGCCGCACGAGAATACGGCATTGAGCATTTACTTGCGGTTGCTAACCCTAATAGCCAGCAACCACATAATGTAATAGCCGATTACTTAAGCGTCACCGATTACCGTAAGCTTATTTAGGGTAACGCGCTACTAGGCCTTGATATACCTGTTTTGCAAAATCTACATGCTCAGTATCAAGGCTTTTAACTACTTCAACTAAGTGTTCGTTATCTTCTTTGCCATGCCACACTTTAATGTAGCTACCCTCTTTGTAACCATGATCCTGACGGAAGAAGTTCAGCGTATTTTTACCCACATAGCCACGATATAAATCATCAATATCCATACCGATTTGTGCCATACAACCGGCAAAAGCAGCCGCATTAAAGGTTTTATTGGCAACCGCACTGGCCGCTAATAGCTCAAGGGTTTGTTTGAAGTCATCACCTTGTTGTGGGGCGCTCATTTGAGTTTGTAGCTGCGTAGCGATTTGCTCGTAGCTGGTCTTACCGTCGATACGTAGCGATAAACCAAAATGAAAAATATCAACCAGCTCTAAAATTACTTGTTCAGTATCTGGCGTTTGTTTTTTCCACCATTTCCAACCGTAATGATCCAGCATTTCTGCACATTCAACCCAAATAGCTCTATACCACTCAAAGCCTTGACTAAACCATTGCTCATGTACTTTGGTATTCATGGCATTTTGCATTTCTAGCATAACAACTAGTTTGTTTAAATTCGCAGACATACTGGTTCCACTGTTGGATTTATAATTAGGGTAATAATACAGATAATATAACTTAACGACCAGCCGAAAACTCATGCCATGAGTTGATCAGGTCAACAAAGTCTTCAAAACCACAACCACTGCTTAAATCATTCTCTTCCAGCATGAGTTCATCATCTTGGTAGGCTAATATATCTTCGTTATCTTGATGCAACGCATGCGCTTCGAATAATGCTTCATCTTTAGAAAGAATTAGGTCAATTTCGTGGCCTTTAAGTGTTAACGGTTCAAAGCTTGAACTCACCGAGCTAATAAGTGCTTGTACCATCGCGACTTTTTCTTTGCCAATTTCTTCGTTTAACCAGCGGCCAATTAGGGCATGCTCGCTGCTTATTTTAATGCGCAGCCCGCTAATAGGGTCACGTATAAATTGATATTCCATAACTTTATTCCAGTACTGCCAATGCAACAGATTATAACCTAATCAGCTATGAATAATGAAAGCCAGATACAAAAATAGCGCCATAAGGCGCTATTTAGCATCATCAATTTAGCTAACCGCCTGAGCGATAGCGTGCAGCATCAATAATTGCCCATAAATGGAACACGGCACCGATTACGGCTGGAACAACTAAAAACCATAGCGCATAACCGCCAAAAACCAGAATTGCAAAAACAAGTGCCGCTAAAATACGGCCCTGCACCAACTGCCCTAAACCGGGGAAGAAAATATTACATAATGCTGCGATTACGTTACCGCCAGAACCTTGTTGAGACATACTCACCTCTGTAGTTTAATTAATTTTGTATTTGTACTTATTATTTATACTTACACACTTTATGCCAATTTATTAAAGCTTACAAATCATGTAGTTAAATTATTACGAATTTATCAGTTTAGTATTTTTTGCCAAAAATAGGTCAAATTAGCAATTTTAAATAGGTATTTTAATTACTTGCTCAGTTTATACTGTTAACTATTCAACAACTTAAATACGTATTTTATAAATAGCTGTTTATAAAAACAGTATTTTATTTAGCCTAACAAAAACACCTGTTATACTGCCCCCATTATTGATTGAAAAGGCGTAACGATGGACGTTTCTGAATTACTCGATGGCTTAAATGACAAACAACGCGATGCCGTTGCAGCCCCACTACAAAACATGCTGGTATTAGCAGGTGCTGGTTCGGGTAAAACACGTGTTTTAGTTCATCGTATCGCGTGGTTAATGCAGGTTGAGCAAGCTTCTGCTTATAGTATTTTTGCGGTTACCTTTACTAATAAAGCAGCTAAAGAAATGCGCACGCGAGTAGAAGAAACCTTAAAAGCACCTGTCGGTGGTATGTGGATTGGTACATTCCATGGTTTATCACATCGTATTTTGCGCGCTCATCACCGTGAAGCAAACCTACCAGAAGCCTTTCAAATTTTAGATTCTGATGATCAGCTAAGAATGATCAAGCGCCTATTAAAATCAATGAATATTGATGACAAAAAATGGCCTGCTAAACAGTTTGGTTGGTATATAAGCGCTAAAAAAGATGAAGCTCTGCGTCCTAAAGATATTCAGGCATACGATATTAACGAGCAAATGATGCTGCGTGTTTACGCGGCCTATCAAGAAGCTTGTGATAGAGCGGGCCTAGTTGATTTTGCAGAAATATTACTACGTAGCTATGAGGTTCTTAAAAATAACCCAACCTTGCTGCGTCATTATCAGCAGCGCTTTGCGCACATGCTCGTAGACGAGTTTCAAGATACCAACACCATTCAATATGCGTGGTTAAAACTACTTGCGGGCGATACCAGCAGTATCATGATTGTAGGCGATGATGACCAAAGTATTTATGGTTGGCGCGGCGCAAAAATAGAAAACATTAAACGCTTTTTAACTGATTTTGACGCAGAGACGATTCGCCTTGAGCAAAACTATCGCTCGACTGCCACTATTCTTAAAGCCTCAAACGCGTTAATTCAAAATAACTCCGAGCGAATGGGTAAAAGTTTATGGACCGACGGTAACGACGGTGAACCTATCTCTATTTATGCTGCTTTTAATGAGCTAGATGAAGCGCGCTTTGTGAGTAGCAAATTACGTAGCTGGCTTAATGCAGGTAACGCACTACAAGATGCGGCTATTTTATATCGTAGTAATGCGCAATCACGGGTACTTGAAGAAGCGATGCTACAAGAAGGTTTAAAATACCGAATTTATGGCGGTATGCGATTCTTCGAACGCCAAGAAATTAAAGATGCTCTTTCATACTTACGCTTAGTGGGTAACCGCCAAGATGATGCGGCATTTGAGCGTGTAATTAATACGCCCGCCCGCGGCATTGGCGATAAAACATTAAGCCATATACGTGACTGCGCTCGCGCTGAATCTTTGCCGCTTTGGTATGCTGCTAAAGCCATTGTAGAGCAACAGCATTTATCGGGTCGCGCTTCTGGAGCTGTTGCCAAGTTTGTTGAGTTAATTGAACATATTGAAGATAAAATTAGTGACTTAACGCTGCACGAGCAGGCTAAATATGCCATTCAAACCTCAGGGTTAATGGCAATGTATCAGGCTGAAAAAGGTGAAAAAGGCCGTGCTCGGGTTGAAAACTTAGAAGAATTAATTAGCGCCTGCGATCAATATGAACTCCCTGAAGAGGAAGAATTTAGTTCACCACTACAAGGCTTTTTAGCCTACACCTCGCTTGAATCAGGTGAAGGGCAAGCTGATGAACATGAAGATGCGGTACAAATGATGACGCTTCACTCAGCTAAAGGCTTAGAGTTTCCGCTGGTATTTATGGTCGGTGTTGAAGAGGGCATGTTCCCATCACAACAAAGTAATGAAGAAACGGGCCGTTTAGAAGAAGAACGCCGTCTTTGTTATGTAGGTATGACCCGTGCTATGGATAAACTGTATATAAGCCACGCAGAAAGCCGCCGTTTATATGGTCAAGAAAAATACCACAGCCCATCGCGTTTTTTACGTGAAATACCCGAAGACTGTTTGGAAGAAATTCGCATTAAAACACAAGTCTCAAGACCGCCTGCTGCAGGGCGCTTTAGTGCATCAGTAAGCCATGCGGCATTTGAGGAAAGCGGGTTTAACTTAGGTCAACGCGTACTGCACGCTAAATTTGGTATAGGCACGGTGCTTAATTACGAAGGCAGCGGCGCACAATCGCGTGTACAGGTTAACTTTGACGACTTAGGTAGTAAGTGGTTAGTAACAGCTTATGCAAGACTACAAGCCGTTTAACCGCGTTATAAAGCATCTGCAACAGCAGCTAACGAATGCTAAACATCGTCAGTTACTGTTGCTTACAGGCGATAAAAATTGGTGTTATGAGCAATGCACTCAGCTGCTTGCTCAATTACAGCAACCCTCTTTTGTTCTTTCTAAAAACACAAATTTAGTTAATGCACATTGGCCAGAGCATACCCATCAAATTTTAGGGCAAGAGTGCGCCCATGCTGTCTATGATGGCTACAGTGGACTGGTGCCAGATAAACTAGCAGCCTTAGCGGGCGTAGTTCAAGCGGGTGGCTTTTTAATTGTATTACTTCCAGCGCTCGAATCACTTGAACATTGGTGCGATCCTGCGCTGCCATTATTTCAATCATTTGGACAAGCGTATCAATACAGCTTTTTTAATCAACGTTTAAAGCACTTACTGAGCAGCGCCTCCTTATTACATTTTAATCAACAAGATGACTGGGTTACTCTTGCCGACATTGATGCCTCAGCAGGTACAATAGATTTTACCGAGCAACAACAATGTGTTGAATTAATAAAAAAAACCGCACACGGACGGGCAAATAGACCATTATTGATTAATGCTGATCGGGGACGGGGGAAATCAGCGGCGTTAGGGATTGCCGCAAGCGAGCTCAGCGATAAAAAAATCCTCATCAGCTCTATGCAATTTCGCGCATTGCACAGCAGCTTTAAACATTTAGCAAACGCACTTAATTTGGAGTATCAAGCAGGCAATAAATGCATTGCAAACATGCAATATATTGCACCTGATCAACTACTTAACGAACAGCCTGAGTGTGACTTGCTATTAATTGATGAAGCGGCAGCAATCCCTGTTCCAATGCTCATAAAACTACTCCACCTTTATCCTCGCGTGGTATTTTCAAGCACCATGGTTGGCTATGAAGGCAATGGTCGCGGCTATATTCTAAAGTTTACTCGCTACATTAAAACGCATTTTAAAAATATGCGCAGTATGACTCTTGAACAGCCTATTCGCTTTGCAAAGCAGGACCCATTAGAGCAGCACATTCGCACGTTATTAGCCTTAGATGCTGAACATCACAGCCTCACCTTACACTCTACCCCTTTGCAATTTAAGCAGTTACAGGCACATCAACTTGCTAGTAACGAGCCACTACTTTATCAAGTGATTGGGTTGCTAACGCTGGCACATTATCAAACTAGTGTGAATGATTTACGCCACTTACTAGACGCCACTAAACAACATGTATTTGTTTGCCAACAAGGTGATAATATTCTCGGTGTCTGTTTAATTGCGATTGAAGGTGGATTTAATGCTGCCATGAGCAATGAAATAGCACAAGGAAAGCGTAGGCCTCAAGGTCACTTAATGGCACAAACGCTAGCACAATTGAGTTTTAATGCTGATGTTTTAAAACCACACTGCGCCCGCGTGGTGCGTATTGCCATTGATCCACAGCATCACAACAAAAAAATAGGCACACAGTTACTTAAATACTGTGAACAGCAATTGCAGAGCGAGTGTCATTGGTTTGGTGCCAGCTTTGGTGGCAATGCGCAATTACTCAGTTTTTGGCAAAGTAATGGCTTTGATTTAGTTAAACTCGGTTTTCAAAAAGATAAGGCAACGGGCGAGCACAGCGCATTAGTTGTTAAAAGCTTAACTAAAAGTGAGCAACTAGTAGAGCAATTAGTAGCACAGTTCGAAGCCGATTTCCCTTTGCAACTACTCGATCACTATAGTCAGCTTGATTATCAACTGGTCGCGAAAATTGTCTCTCATTTTATTACTCATACCGACAGTATCACTGAGCAATCAAGATTAAAGTCTATGTTAACAAGTGACTACCAGCTTTTTAATATAAAACCATTACTCTGGCGACGTTTTTGGGCATTGCCGTATAGCTTGCCAACCGATGACGATAATTTCCAATATGTTTTTATTAGGCTAGTATTACAAAATTGGACACCGAAAAATATCCAAAGTCAGTTAGGTTTGAATGGCACAAAGTCATTTAATACATTATTTAAAAAAGCTGTAAATAATTGGTATGAGCGCATTTCGCATAATAGTAAACCTTAACATTGTCCTTATAGCATTAGTGCTTGGGCAAACTTTCGCGCGTGCAGAGCAAACCAACGACAAAGTAATTAAGCTGGGCATGTCTACTGCACTAACTAGTCCTGCTAAAAATATTGGCCAATAGTTGTATAAAGGTAGCAGCGTTTATTTTGACAAAGTTAATAACGCTGGCGGTATTAATGACGCTAAGGTGCTACTTTTAGTTGCTAACGATCACTATGAACCCAAACAAACCGTTAATAATCCTCGTGAGTTTATTTACACAAATAAAGTTGATGCCCTGTTTGGTGCCAAGGGTACCCCAACCAGCCATGCGATTATACCTTTACTAAAGCAAGCTATAACGACGAAGCACAAGAACAAATCAAATACCTCGTTGAAGAGCATAAACATACTAAAATAGGGCTGTTTATACAGGCTGACGAATTTGGCTTATATGTAGAATCAGGGCTAACAGAAGCACTCGCTAAATATAACCTTACACCGGCAATAGTTGCTCGCTACAAACGCAATAGCCAAGAAGTGGAGTCAGCACTTAATACCTTAAAATTAAGCGGAGTTACGGCAATCTGTTTAGTCGCACTTATGAACCACTCTCTGAGTTTATTAATAGCGCCCAAAAGCAAGGGTTTAATCCTGAATATACTAGCGTTTCGTTTGTACCCAGCTTTGACTTATTTGATGAAGTAAACTCACCATCAAATATTATGGTAACGGAGATTGTTCCAAACCCACTAAATTGTAACGATAATTTTTGTACTGAGTTTTTAGCCGATATGCAAGCGAGCAACATTAAAAAACCGAGTCGTCTTCATTTTGAGGGCTATATTAACACTATGGCATTTAGCAAAGCAGAAGATATAAAACCTCTCGATAAGTTAACTGAAATAGGCTTTGATATTGATCCACAAACAAGAAATATGATGCATGGATTAATTAAGCTAGCCGATAAACACAGCGTACTTATTGATCCAAGCGCTATATTTAAACCCAAAGAACTTCAAGCTTCTAACAACACACAAGAGCAGAAAACCGAAGCCTATAGACTGTTCTAAGCTAATTATTTGTTATAAACAACACTTAATAACAAAAGTTCGGTTAGTAGGCTTTAAGTGTACTAGCTTTAGGCGCTTATTCTTTTACTTTTACCTGATGCCTTTTACCTTTCAGCTGCATTTTCACTTTATTCCAGACGTAAAAAAGCCCGACTATTGCTAGTCGGGCTTTCTCTTATTTGGAGTCGGTGCGCTACTTCGTAGCGACAACGCAGTAGAGTGTCGTGGTGCCCACAGCGGTAGAGAGCCACATAGCAAATATATAGAGTCGGCATTAGGCGCTTATTATTTTCCTTTTACCTGATGCCTTTTACCTTTCACCTGCGCTTTTACTTTCCTGCAGACGTAAAAAAGCCCGACTATTGCTAGTCGGGCTTTCTCAATTTGGAGCCTGGTAATGTCCTACTTTCACATAGCAAATGCTACACTATCATCGGCGCTGTTTCGTTTCACTACTGAGTTCGGCATGGGGTCAGGTGGGTCCAAAACGCTATTGTCACCAAGCAAATATGGTGTAAGTTCGATTTAATCGAGCTTACTAAAATTTGGAATTCTGATAATAAAAGTCTTCAAGTATCTACTTTAGTCTATTAACTTCTTGCTTAAACTGTCACATAAAACGCGTTTGGCGTTGTATGGTTAAGCCTCACGGGTAATTAGTACAAGTTAGCTTAATGGCTCACACCACTTCCACATCTTGCCTATCAACGTTGTCGTCTTCAACGGCCCTTCAGAGACTTTAAAAGTCTAGTGAGAACTCATCTCGAGGCCTGCTTCGCGCTTAGATGCTTTCAGCGCTTATCAGTTCCGAACGTAGCTACCGGGCAATGCCATTGGCATGACAACCCGAACACCAGCGGTTCGTTCACTCCGGTCCTCTCGTACTAGGAGCAACCCCTCTCAATTCTCAAACGCCCACGGCAGATAGGGACCGAACTGTCTCACGACGTTCTAAACCCAGCTCGCGTACCACTTTAAATGGCGAACAGCCATACCCTTGGGACCGACTTCAGCCCCAGGATGTGATGAGCCGACATCGAGGTGCCAAACACCGCCGTCGATATGAACTCTTGGGCGGTATCAGCCTGTTATCCCCGGAGTACCTTTTATCCGTTGAGCGATGGCCCTTCCATTCAGAACCACCGGATCACTATGACCTACTTTCGTACCTGCTCGACGTGTCTGTCTCGCAGTTAAGCTGGCTTCTACCATTACACTAACCGTACGATGTCCGACCGTACTTAGCCAACCTTCGTGCTCCTCCGTTACTCTTTGGGAGGAGACCGCCCCAGTCAAACTACCCACCAGGCACTGTCCGTAACCCCGATTCAGGGGCCAACGTTAGAACATCAAAACTACAAGGGTGGTATTTCAAGGACGACTCCACAAAAACTAGCGTCTCTGCTTCTAAGTCTCCCACCTATCCTACACATGTAGGTTCAATGTTCAGTGCCAAGCTGTAGTAAAGGTTCACGGGGTCTTTCCGTCTAGCCGCGGGTACACAGCATCTTCACTGCGATTTCAATTTCACTGAGTCTCGGGTGGAGACAGCGTGGCCATGGTTACACCATTCGTGCAGGTCGGAACTTACCCGACAAGGAATTTCGCTACCTTAGGACCGTTATAGTTACGGCCGCCGTTTACCGGGGCTTCGATCAAGAGCTTCTCCGAAGATAACCCCATCAATTAACCTTCCGGCACCGGGCAGGTGTCACACCGTATACGTCATCTTGCGATTTTGCACAGTGCTGTGTTTTTAATAAACAGTCCCAGCCACCTGGTCACTGCGGCTCCCGTCCGCTTAGAGAGCAAGTCTCATCACAGATAGGAGCGTACCTTCTCCCGAAGTTACGGTACGATTTTGCCTAGTTCCTTCACCCGAGTTCTCTCAAGCGCCTTAGTATTCTCTACCTGACCACCTGTGTCGGTTTGGGGTACGATTCGGTATAATCTGAAGCTTAGAGGCTTTTCCTGGAAGTATGGCATCAGCAACTTCATCACCTTGGTGACTCGTCTCGTGTCTCAGCCTAACAGCAACCCGGATTTACCTAAGTCACTAGCCTACACACTTTCACATGGACTACCATCGCCATGCTTGCTTAGCCTGCTCCGTCCCCCCATCGCAATTATACCAAGTACGGAAATATTAATCCGTTTCCCATCGACTACGCCTTTCGGCCTCGCCTTAGGGGTCGACTTACCCTACCCTGATTAACATGGGATAGGAACCCTTGGTCTTCCGGCGTGCGGGTTTTTCACCCGCATTATCGTTACTCATGTCAGCATTCGCACTTCTGATACCTCCAGCATGCCTCCCGGCACACCTTCAACGGCTTACAGAACGCTCCCCTACCACTCAAACAAAGTTTGAATCCGCAGCTTCGGTGCATAGTTTAGCCCCGTTACATCTTCCGCGCAGACCGACTCGACCAGTGAGCTATTACGCTTTCTTTAAAGGATGGCTGCTTCTAAGCCAACCTCCTGGCTGTCTGGGCCTTTCCACATCGTTTCCCACTTAACTATGACTTTGGGACCTTAGCTGGCGGTCTGGGTTGTTTCCCTCTTCACGACGGACGTTAGCACCCGCCGTGTGTCTCCCGGATAGTACTTTACGGTATTCGGAGTTTGCAAAGGGTTGGTAAGTCGGGATGACCCCCTAGCCTTAACAGTGCTCTACCCCCGTAAGTATTCGTCCGAGGCTCTACCTAAATAGATTTCGGGGAGAACCAGCTATCTCCCGGTTTGATTAGCCTTTCAC
>NZ_KK070023.1:804862-1017362 GCF_000576475.1 Pseudoalteromonas sp. SCSIO_11900 | reverse complement strand
CTTACTTCTGGAATATGTAAACCACGCGCAGCAACATCGGTAGCTACTAAAAAGTCTAGCTCGCCTTTACTAAATTGCGCGAGTATTGATTGACGTTTCTTTTGGTTTACATCACCGGTGAGCATACCCACTCGATGTCCATCTGCTTTTAACCATGCATACACAGTTTCACAGCTGTGTTTGGTATTTGCAAAAACAATGGCTTTCTCGGGCCATTCTTCTTCAATCAGGGTTAACAACAGCTTAATTTTATCTTCTTGTGAAGGATGAAATAGCTCTTCTTGAATACGTTTACCCGTTTTTACATCGGGTTCTATTTGCACATGCTCTGGGTTTGTCATATGTTCAAATGCAAGCTCTTGTACACGATACGACAGTGTGGCAGAGAATAATAAGTTTAAACGTTCTGATGTATCCGGCATACGACGGAACATATAACGGATATCTTTAATAAAGCCTAAATCGAACATACGATCCGCTTCATCTAGCACGACTACCTCAATTTCATTAAGGGTGTAACAGCCTTGCTTGTAAAGATCTATTAGGCGACCTGTAGTACCAATTAAAATATCAACGCCTTTTTCTAGTTGTGCACGTTGTTTTTCGTAATCTTCGCCACCATATACTAAACCTAAGTTAAGATTACAGTGCGGCGCTAAAATTTTTGCATCTTTGTGTATCTGAATCGCAAGCTCCCGAGTTGGGGCCATGATCAGGGCTCTTGGATGTTTACTAGGTGCTTTGCTAGATTGTAATAACCGGTGGCATGTGGCGGTTAAAAACGCCAACGTTTTGCCTGTACCTGTTTGTGCTTGGCCCGCAATATCGCGCCCTTCACAAATAAACGGTAGGCATTTAGCTTGAATGGGTGTGCAATATTCAAACCCACTTTCGGTTAACCCGGCAACCACTTCCGGTGCAATAGCAAAGTCTGAAAACTTTTTATCGGTCAAATGTGTCTTAGTCATAGCGTTTAAGCATAACGTTTAAACTTGCAATAAGAAACAAGAGTGTTTAAATACGCACTAAATATTTCGCCTAACTAAACCGGAGAGCGCAATGAGCGAGAAAATAATCCAAATTACCGACGATAGCTTTGAAGCTGACGTATTACAATCAGACAAACCTGTACTAGTAGACTTTTGGGCTGAATGGTGCGGACCGTGTAAAATGATCGCCCCAATTCTAAGCGAAGTTGCTGAGGAATTTGATGGCCGTGTAACGATTACTAAATTAAACATTGACCAAAACGCAGGTACTCCACCTAAATTTGGTATTCGTGGTATTCCTACACTACTACTTTTCAAAGATGGTCAAGTGGCTGCAACTAAAGTAGGCGCATTATCAAAAACACAATTAGTTGAGTTTTTAGAAAACAACATCTAAGTGTAAATTTATAAAAAAGGGCGCTCAGCCCTTTTTTTATTATTTATTTTACAGAAGTACTGGACGCTGCAGTAATGACCTGCTAGTTTATAAAGCCAACTAATCCTTAGTTATATTCAACAAACCTCACTCAACGATCTAATAAAGCGATTTTGAGTATGACAACTGTAATAAAGAACCCACCAATATGCATTTACGCGAATTAAAAGACAAGTCTATAAAAGAGCTTGTAAACTTAGCTGAGTCCATGGGGCTCGAAAACGTAGCCCGCTTAAGAAAGCAAGACATTATTTTTGCTATTCTTAAATCCCACGCCAAAGGCGGAGAGAATATTTTCGGCGGTGGTGTATTAGAAATTTTGCAAGATGGTTTTGGCTTTTTAAGATCATCAGAAGCTTCTTACTTAGCTGGCCCAGATGATATTTATGTATCTCCAAGCCAAATTCGCCGTTTTAGTATGCGTACTGGCGACTCTATTTCAGGTCTTATTCGTCCGCCAAAAGATGGTGAGCGTTACTTTGCTTTACTTAAAGTAAACGAAGTTAATTTTGATAAACCTGAAAACTCTCGCACTAAAATACTTTTTGAAAACCTGACGCCACTACATGCAAACGAACGTTTTCGTATGGAACGTGGTAACGGCAGTAAAGAAGATATTACCGCACGAGTTCTTGATTTAGCGTCACCCATTGGCCGCGGCCAACGTGGTTTATTAGTAGCACCGCCAAAAGCGGGTAAAACCATGTTGCTACAAAATATTGCGCAATCAATCACACATAACCACCCTGATGTTACATTAATGGTTTTACTTATTGATGAACGTCCGGAAGAAGTGACTGAGATGCAACGCCTAGTAAAAGGTGAAGTTATTGCATCAACATTCGATGAACCAGCATCTCGCCATGTACAGGTTGCTGAAATGGTTATCGAAAAAGCAAAGCGCTTAGTTGAGCACAAAAAAGACGTGGTGATTTTACTTGATTCAATCACACGTTTAGCACGTGCTTACAACACCGTTATTCCATCATCAGGTAAAGTATTGACCGGTGGTGTAGATGCTAATGCATTACATAAGCCTAAACGTTTCTTTGGTGCAGCACGTAACGTTGAAGAAGGCGGTAGCTTAACAATTATTGCGACTGCGCTTATTGATACCGGCTCTAAAATGGATGAAGTTATTTACGAAGAGTTTAAGGGTACGGGTAACATGGAACTACACCTTAACCGTAAAATTGCGGAAAAACGTGTATTCCCAGCTATCGACTTTAACCGTTCTGGTACGCGTCGTGAAGAATTACTTACTAAGCCTGATGAGCTCCAAAAGCTGTGGATTTTACGTAAGATAGTCCATGACATGTCAGAAATTGATGCCATGGAATTTTTAATCGATAAACTATCAATGAGTAAAACCAACGATGAGTTTTTTGATTCGATGAAACGTCAGTAATCTGAACGCTGGTTAACTAAATGTTTTTAAATAAAAAAGACACCAGATGGTGTCTTTTTATTTTTAGAGTAAATCAGCTTATCTGTATTGCTTAAGCAGTACCAGCAAGTCATTTACTAATGTTGTTAACTTTTGAGTGTTAATTTGTGACTGAAGTAATTCATCATCTAGTGCTTTTGCCACTAATGCTATCTCTTTAAACTCAAACATTTGTGCCGCACCTAAAACTCGGTGGCTATCTTTTTGCAACAATTTATAATCTCCAACTTTAAAATGCTGTTCAATTAGCTCACTTTCTGTAATCAGGCTTTGTTTAAAACTCGCTACTAAATCACTCATATCTACATGGATACTTTCTGTCGATAAATCCTCATTTGCTGAGCTTAAGTATTTAGCTAAAACAGTGTAAAAAGATTCTTTGTCTATTGGTTTTGCTAAATAATCGCTAAAACCAAGTGATAAGTAGTGGTCAATCTCGTGGCTCATGGCATTGGCCGTTAACGCTAAAATAGGCTGCTCATAGCCACATTGTTTGAGTAGTTCAAACGCAGAAATACCATCCATAACGGGCATTTGAATATCTAAAAGCACCAAATCCGGATACAACTTTAAACTTTGCTCTACGGCTTGCTCACCATTTTCAACGGCAATCACTTCAAGTCCTAGGGAGTGTAAATAACGACTGATCAGTTTTCGGTTATCACTGTGATCCTCAGCAAGCACCACCTTACCGGATAACAACCTATGCCCCTCACCCGATTTAGCCTGCATATCATCGTGGCAAACTTGCTCTTCAACTTGTATACAAGGCAAATAGAACGAAAACTCACTGCCCTTTTTAAACTCACTCTGCACGCTAATATAGCCACCCATCATCGCTGCTAACTGCTGCGACAAACTCAAGCCCAAACCGGTACCGCCAAAACGTCGGCTAATGCTGTTATCTGCTTGACTAAAGCATTCAAAAATAAGCTTAAGCTGTGAGGATCTCATACCAATTCCAGTATCTTGAATACAAAAGAGCAGCCCTTGATCCGTTTTGCTAACAGCAATTGTTACGTGCCCCTTATGAGTAAACTTAATGGCATTGGCGCATAAATTAATAAGTATTTGTTTTACTCGAGTTAAATCTAGCCGCGTAAAATAGGTATCACCTAACTGACTCTCTAATATCAATGACAAGCCTTTCGCTTTAGCTTGTGGAGAAAACATAGCATGAACATCGTTGATCAATCGCACCATATCAAAACAGCTAATGTTAAGTTCTAGCCTGTTTGCTTCGATTTTACTTAAATCAAGCACATCATTAATCAGGCTTTTTAAATGCTCACTTTGTCGTTGTATTACCCTAAGCTCATCTTGTAATTGCTCAGCCTTGTACTGACCACTAATAAGATTATCTGTTTGCGCCAAAATAGCGGTTAACGGCGTTCTAATTTCATGGCTTATATTTGCTAAAAACTGGCTTTTAACCTCGTTAGCTTCACGCAGTTCTTGCGCCACACTTTGCAGCTCTTTGGTGCGCTGTTCAACTTGATCACTCAGCTTTAACTTCGCTTGTTTTTCTGTTCGGCGTTTATAAACAGCAATTACTGTAATTAAAATCAATATGGCAACAATCACCAATAAGAACATCAGCTGTGAACGTTTAGCTAATTGTAATTCTTGTAAGTATTGTTGCTGTTTTAATTGTTTAATTTCTTGGTTTAGCTGATTTGATTCAAACTGAATTTGAAATTGACTGACCGCTTTTGAGGCTTCTTCGGTATTAACACTGCGCTGATAATCAACATACTGTTGATGCAAACTTAACGCTTTTTCATAATCCCCTAAGCTAGCATGGATCAGCGCTTCAACCCCCAAACCGTCTTTTATGCGCATGCCATTATTATACTCTTTGGCAAGCGTAATTGAACGCTCTGAGGTTTCTTTGGCATTTTCTGTATCGCCTTGCACAAATTGAACAGTCGATAACACGTGTAAAGCAGCCGCTAGTAACGACTTATTATCAGCCTCAAGTGCAAACTGCTGCCCTGCATTAGCATGATATAACGCGACATCAAATTTATTTAATTTAAGGTTAATTGTTGCTAAATTGGCGTGCTTAGTCGAAAGCTGAAAGGCGTTATTAACACTTTGATAGTAGCGCAAAGCTAATTGGTTGTAATGCAACGCTAACTGGTACTGCCTTGATTCAGTGTACGCCACACCCATGTTACCGTATACCTGTGCAACGCCATCGTCATCACCAAGCTCTTGAAAAACTTTTAAAACCTCACGATACATCTCAAGCGCGGACTCATAGCGAGAGAGACGAATATAAATACCGGCAATATTATGTAATATATCGGCTTTATCTTGTGCGCTCCCCTCTTTTTCATAAATGACTTTGGCTTGCTGATAATAATCGAGGGCTAGCTCCATGTTATACATATCAAAGTAAGCGAGCCCAATATTACTGAGTAAGTTAGCCTGTTTAATCGGGCTTTTAAGGGGAACGGCAATGTTTAACGCGCGATTATAATCAACGACCGCTTGTTGCACTAACCCTTGATAATAAAGCACCACGCCTTGCATTTTAATTGCACGAAAATAAAGTTTTGGCTGTTCTTTAAGGGTGCTATTCGCCTCTAGTAATTTAAAATACTTTAGTGCGTTAGCTAAATCACTCTGTGTAAACGCCAGCTCCGCTAAGTCACTGTAAATGGTCACGCGTTTTAAGTTTGGAAGATCAGGGTTAGCTAATATGTCTGTTGCAAGGCGGTGCTTTTTAGTCCATGTTTGCTCAAGATCGAACTGCTCAAACAAACTTGTCTGCTCATTGGATAAAGCGTCGTTTGATGCACCACTCAGTAAAACCAAAAGAACAATAAAGCAGATGCGCTTTAACCGAGTCAGCATAAAAATATCCTTTAATCCTTGCTAGCCATAATAAAATGACAGCCAAACAATATGTAAACATCTAATTTAGACGAATATAAAACAGGCATTCACGCCCACTCCTTGGGGTTTAATGTTACTTAGGTGTATGATAATTTGTTAAAGATACACCAATTAATAGATTGTAAACAATGTTTAACCCACTGATAGATGAGATTTTTGAACTATTAATCAATAAAAAAGTGTGGATGGTTCATACTTTAGCATCGGAACTAAAAGAACGTGGGTTACTTGATACCTTAGCCGCTGATCCCGAGCGTGATTTATTTAAACGTAATTTTTTAATTATGAATGCACTTTATCAATTACAGCAGCAAGTCATGCCAAAACAGCAGCTACTGATTGAAAGTTTACACATTGAACTGGTGAGCGACCCTAGCCAAAACCAACTTCACCCAAACGATCCGCTGCGTGACTACTACTTAAACTGGCAAAACTTTGAAACATCAACAGCAGAAATTAACGCATTATTAGATAGCTTTTGGCAACGTTTCAGTAAGCCTAAACAACATGAAGCGCCTTTAAGTGCTCAGCTACATCAGCAATTAATCGCTCGCTGGCAATTAGTACAGCCAATTACCTTAAAAACATTACAAAAGCGTTGGCGACAACTTGCAGTGCAGCATCATCCAGATAAACAAGGGGGTGATAATGAAGTGTTTAAACAATTAAAAATGGAATATGAGCAACTCAAGGCGAGCTGCTCATTTTAGATCGAGAATTAACGCGTTAGGCGACGAGCACGGATTTTACGTCCTTTAATATTACCTTCGGTTAATTTGCGTAACGCTGGTTTAGATGAGTTACGCTCTACCGCAACAAATGCCACGTTATCAAGTACGTTGATTTTACCAACTTGGCGCCCAGCAACACCGTCTTTTCCGGTTAATGCGCCTAAAATATCACCCGCGCGCACTTTTTGCTTTTTGCCTGCATCTATCATCAGCGTCACCATTTCAGGTTTGTATGGCGGCTTATCTAATAGGTTATAAGATGGCATTGGCTCAGGGGTAAAATCACGCTCATAGTGGTCACCAATTTGCGCTACTTTAAATTGCTCTGCCTCACCATAAATAGAACATGCAATCCCTTTTTTGCCTGCTCGTCCGGTACGGCCAACACGATGTACATGAGTTTGTGGATCGTGAGCTAAGTGATAGTTAATCACCATGTCCATATCATCAATGTCTAAGCCGCGTGCAGCTACATCGGTAGCCACTAAAATAGACGCACTCTTGTTCGCAAAATGAATCAGTGTACGCTCACGGTCACGCTGCTCTAAATCACCATGCAGCGCCACCGCACTAAAGCCTTCATCGGCTAAGTCATCACATACTTGCTGCGTTTCTACCTTGGTATTACAAAACACCACACAGCTTTGAGGGGTAAATTTAAGAAGTAGCAGCTTAAGCGTTGGATAACGCTGTTTATTATTATCCATTTTGTAGAAGTATTGTTTAATCGTACTTTTTTCTTGCTGCTCTTCTACTTTAATCATTTCTGGATTGCTTAGTACACGCTTAGCAATAGCTTCGATTGATTTTGGAAAAGTAGCGCTAAATAACAACGTTTGACGATTGGTTGGAATGCGATCAATTATGGCATCGAGGGTATCTTGAAAGCCCATATCAAGCATTTGGTCGGCTTCATCAAGTACCAGGGCTTCAACATCATCTAAACGCAATGTACCTTTGCGAATATGATCATCAACTCGCCCCGGTGTACCCACAATAATATGTGCACCATGTTCGAGTGAACCAATTTGCGGCCCAATTGAAACCCCACCACACAAAGTTAAAATCTTAATGTTATGAATACCACGCGCTAGTTTACGCATCTCAACCGCCACTTGCTCTGCAAGCTCACGAGTTGGGCACAATACTAACGACTGAATACGAAAGCGTTTTACATTTAGCTTGGCTAAAACGCCTAAACTAAATGCCGCTGTTTTACCTGAGCCTGTTTTGGCTTGGGCAATAATATCTTTGCCACTTAAAATAGGCGGTAGGCTTTGCGCCTGTACAGGCGTCATTTGGGTGTAGCCGAGCGTTGATAAATTATCAACTAACCCTGAAGGTAAGGCCAACGATGAAAAAGCAGTTGCAGTCACAATTAATTCCAAAAAAAATAAACAAGCTAACGAGGTCAAACCTCGAATTTAATAACTTGCATAATAGCAGAATACGCAGCATCTGTTTACTTACAAAGTGGATGGCTGATGCTATTTCATATTGTCACTTTTTATTTTTCTTAACAATGAAGATGAAGAGAGGGAAAAGGATAGTTAATAACTAGATAGGGCGCTGTGCGGCGCCCTTATAAAAAAGTGAACAGTAGCAATTAAAAGTAAGCTGTTACACCAACCCAAAAATTACGACCTTTATCTTTTACGTTGTAGTCATCTGTAAATAACACTTCACTTACAGCACCACGACCCGATGCGTATTCAAATTCGCCATCACCATTAAGATCAGTATACGACGTGCTGTAAGAAGTAAAGTCTTTATCTAGCAGGTTGTTAACTCGCGCATTAATTTGTACGTTTTCGTTAACATAAAACTGAGCCCCTAAGTTTAATAGGCTGTAGTCTTTATAGTACAATGCTTGATCATGAACACTATCCCAACCACGGTAGCGATCAGAGCGATAAACACCTTGCAAGAAAACGTCCATAAAATCTGTCGCTTTCCAATTCAAAGACAAGTTTGCCATGTTCTCTGCAGTGTTAGTTAAAGGCAGGCCATCTTCTGTACCACCTTGCTGTTCGCTGTCAGTCCAAGTGTAGTTACCATTTAATGAAACCGTGTTCGTTAAAGTGTATTTCCCAGCAACCTCAATACCTTGTAACTCAACCTCATCAATATTAATTTTTTGACTGTAACTTTGATAACCTAGTTGATCATACTGTCCCAAGTTTACACAAGGGCGCACATCGTTGGTTTGCTCACAGCTAAAAATAGTATCCCCCCTCGCTATTTTGTCTTCAAACTGTGTATTGTAATAGGTGATATTGATATTGTGATCACCACTGAGTGAATTCCAGTAAAGCGCCACTTCTGAGTTAACACTGGTTTCAGGCTCTAGCTCTGGATTACCTGCAAATGGGCTAGTCCCTTGACCACCAAACCCGGTAATACCATCATATAAATCGGTTGTTTGTGGCGTTTTATATCCAGTGCTCACACCCCCTTTTATCGTCCACTCTTCATCAAAGTTATATACGCCGTATAAACGTGGTGACACTTGACTCCCAAATACATCATGCTCGTCGTAACGCACACCCGCTGTAAGTGTAAAATTATCTAAGATCATCCAGTTATCTTCAGCAAAAATTGAAAACATATTTTGTTTTTGTATTTTCCCCGCTTCGTTACTTTCTAGACCAAACACGCCATCTTTTAATTCACCATCGATTAGCTGACCACCGACAGCAATATTATGATCGCCAAGCGCACCTGAAAGCGGAATATCAAAACGTAGGTCGTAAGTATATTGACTACTTTCTAATGGCCGCTCAGGGCGTGGTAAAAAGGTTTCTGCGGCTAAATCTTTGCGCGCTTGCTCGTCCATATTGGCATATTCGCCAGCGCCGTCATACATTTCTTGCAGGTGTAACCGCTCTGCTGCACTAAGCGGTAACGTACGACCGTTGTTTTGCGTATCAACATATGAAACCGACGCTTTCATAGTTGCCCAGTTCAGTTCTGCATCGTAGCTTAGAGACCACCACTGACGATCAAATTGTTGATCTTCTGCATAGCCCGCACGCGGATTTACTTGTCCACCTCTATCTTGCCAAAGTGCTTCAATACTATCTTTTGTACCCAACGGGTAAGTAATGGTATCTGATTCAATATCATAGCTTGGCGTGTTATCGTACACTTGGCTTGAATTATCATAATCAAAGCTAATATGGTGGTTTTCAACAGGTGTGTAGGTTACTGTAAAACCATATTGTTCATTAGTATTATCAACAGTACGCCCACCACTACCAAAGCCTAATGAACGTACATGCACTTTACCGTTTGGATCAACCGCAGGCAGACCATTTTGGAGCATCAGTAGGGCGTTTGCCCTCTAATTTTTCATCACGCTCATATTGAGAACTTATTCGATAAAAACTACCTAGTCGGTGGCGGTTTAAATAACGTTACCGTAGGTGAAGGCACAAGCGTGCGTTTAGCCGCACAATTTAGCTTCTAAGCTGATTCTCTATAAAGCCCATATCAAAAAGTATGGGCTTTATAAACCAATCCTTTATGACATAATTACTTACAGTTTGCTGCTTTACTAATTTATCACTTGCTCTAAAGTTGTAAATTAACAAGGAGCCTTATTATGTTGCTTTTCAATACGAGTCAGTCATTTCCTTATTTTGCACAAACGCAGTGCTGCCCTAATTGCCATAGCCGCGCCTATCATCTGATAAACCAAAGTCGCTTTTTACGCTTTACGGTTATTCCTGTTTTACCTTTAGCGCTAAGCTATAAATACGAATGCTATCAATGTGGCTATAATGCGCCTGCAAAGCTAAAGCAGTTACCTATTTTTGAAATTGTCACTCTACCTAAATACTTTATAGGAGTGTTTTTAGCGTTATGGGTGGGGCTGTTTTTTTACCAACAACACGCTGCAGCGCAAGCGCAAAAGCAACACTACTTAACTAACCCTAAAGCGTACGACACGTATTTAGTACACGCCGATAAATTTACTCATGAGCCATGGACACTGACCAACTTAAAAATTGCGCAGGTTTTAAGTTTTGATGAGCAGTTTATAACTTTTCAGATAAGTAACTACAGCTATAAACGTAACAACGGCATTACGACAGCAATGCGTACTAGCTTATTAGTGCAAAACGGTTATTTCTCAACTGACAAAATTACTTTGCCTCGTAGCGAAGTTATAAGACTCTATAACGACGGGGTGATTTACGACGTACTACGCCCCTCAGCAAACAGTTTATATGGTGGTTTTGTAATGTTTCCGCCAAAACCTAAACCGCTATATAAAGGTTTAAAGCTCGACAAAAATAACCAACAAGGGATTACCTACTTTAAAAATGGACAGTACAAAGAAGCCGCTGAAAGCTTTAAGCTTGCCGCAAATGCCGGCTCGCAATGGGGGCAGCTAAATCTTGCGCAAATGTATCGAGATGGGCAAGGCGTAACTAAAAATGTAAAAACAGCAAAGTATTGGTACGAGCAAGCTATAGCGCAAGGTAATAGCAAAGCGAAATATGAGTTAAAACAGCTTTGTGACAATAGCCAATGTAAATAACCTAAGCTGTAGTTAAATAATTAATAGTGTGCGCTTTGATGAAAATATAAAACAAAGCGCAGTCTAAAAATTCACACAGCAGTTATTTTTTAAATATTTTTGTATAAGCTAAATGCAGAATAACAATGCATAGCCCCGCTACTACCCCTAGTAATCCGTCAAATATAAGAGGGGCTAATATTTCGCCGGTGCCATTTAATAACGACTTACCTATGGTTATTACTTCTAATTGCCAATGATGTAGTAGCTCAATACCGTGGGATAAAATGCCGCCACCGACTAAAAACATGGCCACAGTGCCGGCAAAGGCTAAAAATTGCATAAGCCTTGGCGCTGCTGCTAATAAGCCTTTACCGATCAGCTCTTTAAACTTATTGGCCGACACCTTGGATTGGTTAAGTAAATACAAACCCGCGTCATCAAGTTTTACAATTCCAGCTACCAATCCATAAACACCAATTGTCATGATGATGGCAATAACACTTAGCACCAGTGCTTGATTCATTAATGTAGCCCCAGCCACAGTCCCTAAGGTAATTACAATAATTTCAGCAGAAAGAATAAAGTCAGTACGAATAGCACCTTTTACTTTTTGCCTTTCATATTCAACTAAATCTAACTTTTCATCATCATCTATCGTTTCCTCATGGTGAGGTAAAAAGCGAGCAAATACTTTTTCAGCGCCTTCAAAACATAAAAATAAGCCACCCATCATTAAAAGTGGTGTAATTAGCCAAGGCAACCACACACTAATTAATAACGCAGCAGGGACTAATATCGCTTTATTTAAAAAAGACCCTTTTGCCACTGCCCATACTACCGGCAGCTCTCTATCGGCAGTGACCCCTGTAACTTGCTGCGCATTGAGCGCCAAGTCATCTCCTAGTACGCCTGCCGTTTTTTTAGTCGCGACTTTACTCATGGTCGCAATATCATCAAGTAAGGTCGTTATATCATCAAGTAATGTTAAGAGGTTAGTGCCAGCCATGATATTCCCTAGCTAAAAATAAGAGCTTAAACATAACGTAAAGCCTTATTTTCACCAACGGTTAATTTAGCTTTGCTAAGCTCTTAATTAACCAAGCGACCAAATAAGTAAAACACAACCTAATGAAACACTACGCCATTACTATTACTTTAATAGCCCTGGTTGCATGCAATGAGCAACCCATTACAACAAACTACATGTGCGATAACACCGCTGCACAGCTGGATATTATTAGCAACAAACAGGCGACGCTCCGCTTTAATAAGCATGATTATTTATTAACTCATGAGGTGAGTGCCTCTGGTAGCAAATATATTAATACCAAGGTACTGTTTTGGAGTAAGGGCGAGCAAGCTATGCTAATAATTGACGGTAAAAAATATCAATGTACAAGCAATTAACCATTAACTAACAACATATTAAAAAACTTGCTACACTAACAAAAGTCTTAATATTGTTGATAACGTTATGCATTCTATCGCTATAAAACATAAAATAATTTTAGCCTTTTCAGCTATTGGTCTATTAATGCTCACCAGCTGCATATTTTTTTACTGGTCACTCCATCAAATCAGTACCACTAACTCGCGCATAGAAACGTTAGCGGTTCCGGTACAGCAAGCAAGTAAAGACCTGCGTTTATCGCTACTTTCAATTACTAAATTTAATGCCATTGCTTACAGCCAAACTAAACTTGATTTACTACTGCAAAATAAAAAGCAAGCACACGCAGAGCAAACACAGTTTTTTAATAAATTAGAGACGCTAAAAGCGCAAGTTGCCAAACAACAAAGTATGCAAACATTACTTGTTACTATTCATAATGACTTCACTAAACTAAATACAATAAGCAACGACATGCTTGCAGTAAAAGAGCAACGCTTTAAGGCACAAAGTACCGCCGCAGCACTGACAGTTACCTTTAATGAACAGCTACGCGATCTGAGTAACCAGTTACTTGATATAGAGCTCATAAACGTAGCAGGCAACCAGCAATCGCTTTTAAATGCAGTCTTTGGCACAGCGACTCGAATTGATGATTTATTATTTACTCTAAACAATAATGTCAAAGGCATTGGGCAAGTAACCACCTCAGAAGATATCAATGCCCACCAACAAGACACTTCTTTTTTACTCGATAATATTCAATCTAATCTTAGTTATTTAGAGCAACAAGCCTCTCCTATTACAAATAAGCTCAACGCCAATGAGTTAATAGCGGCGTTTAACGATTTAAGCAGCCTATTAAATAGCCCTGATGGGCTGTATGCATTGCAGAACACTGTACTCGATAGCAAAGACAAGGTTGATCAGCGGTTTGAAAGTTTTCAACATGCCTTTATCATTATAGAAAATCAGCTAATTGAGCTTAATAAACTTGCAGACACGCGCTTTGACTCCCTGCAAGAGAGCGCTAAGTCAGCAATCAATACCGGCTCTAGCTTAGTTATTATTATTGCTTTTGTTTTAATTGTTTTGCTGGTTATTATTTCAGTGTTTACTACTAACGCCATGCTAAAACCACTTAAAAAGGTAAATAAAGAACTCGCACGCATAGCCTCAGGTGACTTTTCACAGCGTAGTAATCCTCTAAGTAAAGACGAATTTGGTACCCTACTGCATAATACCAATAAGCTTTGTGATGATTTAACTCACCTAATAAAAGGGATCAGTAACGACGCCTACGAACTCGATAACTCAGCCATTCAAACCAGTGAAAAAGGGCAGCAAATGACCATCGTTGCTAAGCAACAGCTGGAACGCATCGCACAAGCAACCTCATTAGCGCAACGTATGCTACAAAGCTCACAAGCCGTTTACAAACAAGCGCAGAGTACCTCAAATGAAATAACGAATGCCTCGCAGTTTGCAAATGATGTCAATGACATTGCAAACAACAATAGCCAAAGTATTGAATCTCTTTTAAGTCGCTTAGATAAAGCCGTCACCAGCACCGAGGAGCTTGCGCAATATACCCAACTGATTGGCGCTATTGTTGATACGATTAGCAGTATTGCAGAGCAAACCAATTTGCTAGCGCTTAATGCGGCCATTGAAGCAGCAAGAGCCGGTGAACATGGTCGAGGATTTGCCGTAGTGGCCGATGAAGTGCGTTCGCTTGCAGCACGAACACAAAGCTCCACTAG
Source organism: Pseudoalteromonas sp. SCSIO_11900 (assembly GCF_000576475.1). Classification (NCBI taxonomy): domain Bacteria; kingdom Pseudomonadati; phylum Pseudomonadota; class Gammaproteobacteria; order Alteromonadales; family Pseudoalteromonadaceae; genus Pseudoalteromonas; species Pseudoalteromonas sp. SCSIO_11900. Next base: position 1,003,174 of record NZ_KK070023.1, on the reverse strand, counting down.
CGAAATAACCACCATGATCAACACACTACAACAACATACTCAGACTACCCAAGCTGAAATAAATGATGGTCAACAACAAGCCAAGCATTGTGTTGAAAACAGTACTGAACTAAATGCAGCCGTTGAGCGTATCAAAAGCACGTTAGTATCGGTCAATGCAATGAGCAAAGACATTGCCCATGCATCGCATGAACAACTTGCAAACAGCACTGATATCCAACAAATAATGGCTAAGGTAACCGATCATGCCACCTTAAATGCCGACAATGCGACGACCCTAGCAAGCGAAAGTGAAGATGTTAACCAACTTGCACACTCTTTAAAAGATGCGGTAGAGCGCTTTAAGTTTTAAGTGCAAGTAATGACTTGGCTTGCATGAACTGGGTATAATACTTTTAACTTTTTGCTAAGTAACGGCCCACAATGAAATACAAAGATCTACGCGATTTTATCGATTTACTTGAAAAACGAGGCGAATTAAAACGCATCAGCCAAGAAATCGACCCGTATCTTGAGATGACCGAAATTGCCGATCGCACACTGCGTGCTAAAGGCCCCGCTTTATTATTTGAAAACCCGAAAGGGTATGACATGCCTGTTCTAGCTAACTTATTTGGTACACCTAAGCGTGTAGCAATGGGTATGGGCCAAGAAGATGTCAGTGAATTACGAGAAGTTGGTAAGTTATTGGCATTTTTAAAAGAGCCAGAGCCACCAAAAGGCATTAAAGAAGCCCTTGGACAAATTCCGGTATTTAAGCAAGTCCTTAATATGCCAGCCAAAGAAGTAAAAAAAGCGCCCTGCCAACAAGTTATTTTACAAGGTGACGATGTTGATTTAACCAAGCTTCCTATTCAGCATTGCTGGCCAGGTGATGCTGCGCCTTTAATTACTTGGGGTTTAACCGTTACCAAAGGGCCTTATAAAAAGCGTCAAAATTTAGGGATTTATCGCCAGCAGTTACTTGGCAAAAATAAAATTATTATGCGTTGGTTATCTCATCGTGGTGGCGCGCTTGATTTTCAAGAGTGGTGCAAAGAACACCCTGGTGAGCCGTATCCGGTATCAGTGGCATTAGGGGCAGATCCTGCCACAATTTTAGGGGCGGTTACTCCGGTCCCCGATACATTAAGCGAATATGCTTTTGCCGGTTTATTACGTGGCAGTAAAACGGAAGTGGTTAAGTCTATTTCGAATGATTTACAAGTACCGGCCAGCGCAGAAATCGTGCTTGAAGGGCATATTATGCCGGGCGAAATGGCACCTGAAGGCCCCTATGGCGACCATACGGGTTACTATAATGAAGTCGATGACTTTCCCGTTATGACGGTCACTCATATTACTCATCGTAAAGACCCTATTTATCACAGTACCTTTACGGGTCGTCCGCCTGATGAGCCAGCTATTTTAGGGGTGGCTTTAAACGAGGTATTCGTACCAATTTTACAAAAACAATTTCCAGAAATTGTCGATTTTTATTTACCGCCAGAAGGTTGTTCGTATCGTATGGCCGTGGTTACCATGAAAAAACAATACCCAGGGCATGCCAAGCGCGTAATGATGGGGGTTTGGTCATTCCTACGACAGTTTATGTACACTAAATTTGTTATTGTCTGCGATGATGACATTAACGCCCGAGATTGGAACGATGTCATATGGGCTATTACCACCCGTATGGATCCTGCACGCGACACCACGTTAATTGAAAACACGCCAATAGACTATTTAGACTTTGCATCGCCTGTCTCTGGCCTTGGTTCAAAAATGGGCATGGATGCAACCAACAAATGGCCTGGCGAAACAACCCGTGAGTGGGGCGAACCTATTGTTATGGATCAAGCCACTAAAGATCGCGTTGATGAACTTTGGGATAGCCTAGGTATTCTTTAACGACTTTGGTCTAGGCTATAAACTCACCCTGCGGATATGCTACTATTGCTCAAATAAAGTGCGTATCCGCTAATTTAAGGTAAAACATGCAAACATTACACGCTGACGTTGTTTCTATCAGTCCACTAACAGAATTTGTTCATAAAGTTATTTTAAAGCCGCAGCAACCCGTCACATTTGAAGCTGGCCAATATTTACAATTGGTTTTAGGTGAAAAAGATAAACGTGCGTTTTCAATTGCAAGCCGTCCTTCACAAACGGATGCTTTAGAATTACACATTGGTGCTTCAGTTGCTGACTCATATGCTATGCAATCGCTAGAGCACCTTCGTAGTGCTCACAATAATAATCAAACCGTGACTATTGAAGCGGGCTTAGGTGTTTCTCAACTACGTTTGCAGTGCGAGCGCCCCATTATTTTACTTGCTGGCGGCACAGGCTTCTCTTACGCAAAATCAATGGCCGATCACCTTGCTGAAATAAATTGTCACCGCCCAGTGCTATTTTATTGGGGTGTTAAAGAAGAGTCTGCGCTGTATGCACACACCGAAATGAAAGCTTGGGCAGATAGCCATAAGCACTTCGAATTTATTCCTGTGGTAGAAAATCCTACTGACAGCTGGACTGGCCATACTGGTTATGTGCATAAAGCGGTAATGGACGATATCATCTCGCTTGAACCTTACGATATTTACATGGCAGGTCGTTTTGACATGATAGGCATAGTGCGCGATGACTTTATTAGCCACGGAGCCATTCGCGAAAACATGTACGCAGATGCATTTGCTTTTATCAAATAACAGCAAATGCATCATTTTTAAGGCACCTTAGGGTGTCTTAATTGTTTTTATTACCCGCCATTACCGCTGCGATGATTGTTATTACCTATTAAACTCATCAACATAAACAATTTCCTAAAATCCAATCTATAAACCATACTTTGTATAGAACATTCAGCGGGAGAAACCTAAATGCTAAATACAAAAGTAAAAGATTTTATGCAACACAAGTTGCCTCATATTACCCCTAATACAGAAATGACGACCGCCATTGCAGAACTACAAAAATTTAAATTGCTTGGTGCCCCAGTATTTGACGATAACAAGTTGCTAGTAGGTTTTATCTCTGAGCAAGAGCTACTTAAACCCCTAATGCAAAGCAGTTATTTTTGTGACGGTATGGTAAAAGTGTCGCAGTTGATGCAAACAGAAGTTGTGACGGTCAGCGGTGATACTAATATCATGCAATTAGCAGAACAAATGCAACCTGGTAAGCCAAAGAATTATCCCGTGGTTGATGGTGACGTTGTAGTTGGCATGATCAGCCGTGCCGATATTTTAAAAGCACTTTATGATAATTACGTTAGCTGTCAAACTCACATATAAACAAAAATGCCACTGTAAACAGTGGCATTTTTAATCGTATGGGTGATTAACGCTGTGCGACTTTGGTTTTGAGTGCCTGTTTATCTGCATCACTTAAATACGCAATTTCAAGTGCATTGGCTTGCGCTTTTTCCATATCAGCTTGCGATAAACCAGCTTGTGGCGCTGCAGTTGCATATTCGTACTCAATTTCAATCCCTTCAACAGCCGGATCATCGGTATTAATGCTGGCCAAAATGCCATGATCTAAAAACTGTTTTAGCGGATGCTTAGTTAAGTCATTTACTGTGCTGGTTTGAATATTGCTGGTTAAGCACGATTCAATACCAATACGGTTATCACGTAAATAATCCATTAGCGTTGAGTCTTCAATCGCTTTAACGCCATGCCCTATTCTGCTTGCACCAAGCTCGTTTAATGCTTGCCAAATACTGGCAGCACCCAATGCTTCGCCAGCATGCACGGTAACCGCTAAATACGCATCACGTACTTGTTTAAAGTGATCAACAAACAGCTCGCCAGGGTAACCAATTTCGTCACCGGCTAAATCAACCGCGACCAAATCATTTTTAAAAGCAAGTAAAGCATCCAGCTCGTGTTGACAGGTTTTAACACCATAAGTACGAGACAAAATACCAATTAAGTTTGCTTTAATATCAGCATCTTTTGTTGCACTTTTAATACCATCGACCACAGCTTCAACAACGCCCTGAGGATGTAAACCTTGGCTTTGTGCCATGTAGTAAGGGCTAAAACGTAGTTCTACGTAATCAAGGCCTTGCGCTTGTGCATCTTCAATGTTTTCTATCGCAATTCGTCTACAAGCATCATAATCACCCAGTACCGTGACCCCCCAATCAAGCTTTTGTAAAAATGCCATTAGGTTTGGCTCAGGATCAATAACCTGAACATGAGGAATAAGTGCCTCAACATTATCTGCTGGTAAAGCTATATTAAACTGACGACCAAGTTCTAATATGGTTTGCGCGCGTACATTCCCATCTAAGTGACGGTGAATATCTAGCAAAGGTATTTTTCTATTAATCATAGTAGCTACTCGGTTGAATTAAAATTGCGCGAATGATACGCAGGTACATTAATATTTCAAGAGTAGAATATTTAAAATGGTGCTTGGAGGCCTTATGTCTGCCTTTTGTACAAAAATACGTGTTACTTATCTAAGCGAGATAAATAATACCAAAGCGTTTTAAATAGCTCATCAGCTTCAATAGGCTTGGTCATGTAGCTATCCATTCCAGAGGCAATCGCTTTTTGAGCGTCTTGTTCGTGAGCGTTGGCGGATAAACCAATAATAGGTAAATCAATAAAACCTAACTCATTACGAATCACTTTTGTTGCTTGTAAACCATCCATATTAGGCATTTGAATATCCATAAATACTAAATCGTAGTTTTTTTCGCTAAGCATCGCAATCGCTTCTAAGCCATCTTTTGCGATATCAGCAATACCGTGTTTAGTCTCTAAAATAGCACTTACAACATGTTGGTTTAATGGGTTGTCTTCCACTATAAGTAATTGATATTTTTCTAAAGAAATATTACTGACATCAATTTTTGATAAAGCATCAGCACTGTATTTGGCTTTTGGCAGCGATGAATGAACTGGTAAGCTAAAAGTAAACGTAGATCCATGCCCCTCACTGCTTTTTAAATCAATAGCCCCTCCCATCAATTCGACCAATTTTTTACAAATACTCAAACCTAAACCAGTACCACCGTACTGACGCGACGTTGAGCTATCGGCTTGAGAAAAGGGTTTAAAAAGCTGTTTTTGAGCTGCAGAGCTAATGCCAATCCCGGTATCGTTAACGCTAAAGTATGTCATTTTTGATGATTGCCAAATCTTTAACGTAATACAGCCCTTTTCGGTAAATTTTACTGCATTATTTAATAAATTAAGCAGAATTTGCTTTAAACGAATAGGATCGGTATTGAGAGTTAAATGCGCATCGCTGTCATACTCTAATTTTAAAGAAAGCGATTTACTCTCCACCTCAAATTGCATTAAACCGACGATGTCCTCGGCTAATTGTTTGAGGTTCACAGGCTCTTGCATTAACTCAAGTTTACCGGCTTCCATTTTAGAAAAATCGAGTACATCGTTTAACACTCTTAATAATACACTTAGAGCACCATCAGCTTGCTCTATATAGCCTTTTGCTTGCTGCCAATCCTGTTGTTGTAGCGCTAGATAGTGCATACCCTTTATGCCATTTATTGGCGTACGTATTTCATGGCTCATGTTGGCTAAAAACTGACTTTTTATAGCACTGGCTTCATCGGCCTTTTGTTTTTCTTGGCGTAGCGTGAGTGTTTGCTGTGCCACTTGTTCGCGAATTCGAATATTGGTAGCCGTCACAGAGATCAAAAATATAATCAACAACCACACAAATAACATACCCACTATTTGCGCCAGCCAGTATATTAACCACGATGATTTTAAAACGGGTTGATGCAGCTCAACGCGCCACATTCGCTGACCAATTAACAACTGATATTTTTTTAATAACACCATAGAATGATGCTCTGCAATATAAAGTGCCTGCTGTTTTTCAGCATTATTAATATCAAAAAAACTAATCGCAATACGCTCATTAGAGTCAAACGACAGCGACTTATAAAGTTTAGCTAAGCTAACCACGGCAACAACAAATCCTTTAAAATCGCCTTCTGTTACCACATTTCCAAAAACGGGATACATAAAGAGTACACTTAATTCATCGTTATTCGGTATCAGTGCTGTCGGTTCACTGATCACCAATTCATTAAGTACTTTAGATTTAGTGAGTGCTGTACGCACTTGCTCGTTTGAACCTAAATCAAACCCAACAATATCTTTCATACCCCTAAGTGGATTTATATATTTTACAGGGTAATACAACTCTCGATAGGGGGCTTTTTGCCATTGCCCATTCGCTGATTTTTGTTTGATAAACGGGTTTTCGCTATCAACTTGCTCAATCCATGATTGATACTCGGCACGAGAATCATCAGTAATAGCAGGAACCCATTTAAAAGCGAGTATTTCTTCACTGTAGCTTAATTGTTTAGCCGTAAACTGCGTAAACTCACTAAAACTAACGTCTTCACTATTTGCTAAAAAACCACTTAATAAAGATAGATGTGCAATGATCTCATCTAACTTTTGATTTATAGCGCTTTGAGTCGCAAGCACTTCCGTTTCTTGTTTTTGAGTGTCTTTTTGTTTTTTTACACTCGCTGCACCATAAAAACTAATACTAATAATCGCATAAATAAGTAATGCAGGAGCAATAACTTGTAGCCGATGGCGCATCTCAGAATAGTGAAATACAGCTAATAGTAATGGGGTAAAAATTAATACGCCAATACTGTCACCTATCCACCAAGTAATAAAATTATCCAGCGCATTCGCAACAGGGATGATCTGGTTAAATACTAATAAACTCGTACCAGCAATAGCGCCTATGACACAGCCGACAGGACCTGCGATTGCTAAGCTTTGAATACTTAATTTTAACGATGAAAGGTCTAGAGGGGCTTTTATTACTTTTGTAATTATTTGCGCGCCAAGCCATGCTTGCAAAAAAGCAGCGCCGCTGAGGCCCACTGCATGTAACAAAATTTGCCAGTTTAAAATATCTGTAACATGGTCTAAATGAATTAAATTAATCAGTAAAGAACCAGCAATAATGCCTAAGTAAGCGCGATGGCGCCATAATAAAAAACTGGCTAGTGCAATGCCTGCAGGTGGCCAAGAAGCCACGGCATAACCGTCTACTGCGAGTAATAAATTACTAAGATAACCAGTAAAAAAATAAGCGCATGCAAGACTAAAAGAGAATGTAAACACATTTTTCATAGCCTTCGCTCCTGCACTTTTAATTATTGATTTATAAAATATAATCCACTATTGGTAGAGCACAAGTGCCTTATCTAATTGTGCGCTGTGTTTATAGCTTAGTATAGCTTGTTGTCGATACTGTGATTTGTTATCGCTATTAAGCGCTTTGTCGAATACTCGTGCAGCTAAATCATAATCACCTTGGGCATTCGCTAAACACGCCAATGCTAATAATAACGCGTTATTGTGCTCATCTTTTTTCAACCGTTCTTGAATGCTTGATTGCAACTTATATGCATTACTTGGCGCAGCTTCACGTAAAATGTCGGCAAGTTCAGTGTGGTGCTTAGCATGTTTGAGCATTTTAATTAACGCGTTTTCAATACTCGCCAACTGCCCTGTTTTTGCCATTTGAGTTAAGTACGCAGTGTGCGCATGTGCTTGCAATTTCTTACCTAATTGCTGGTACTTACTGGTTAGCTCATCACTTGCTTGAGCAGCAAAATAAGCTAAAAACACCTGCTGCCACTGCTTATCGCTCAATGCATCTTTACGTAATAAGCGCGGTAAAAAGTCTTCTAGTATTTTAAAGTGCTGCTGTTGCACCAACACTTCAGTGTACAATTTTAGCTCAAGTACCGTGGCTTTTTTAGACTCAGCCGCCATCCGTATTTGCGGTTCAATAACACTGCTGTCGCCACTGGCTAACCATAGTTTAGCCACTTTTAGTTGCTGCTCAGGGCTTATTTCAAACAAGTATTCCAGCGCTTTATCGGGTTGATTATTTGCCAGTGCAGCTTTTGCTAGTAACGCCAAACGTATGTCTAAAAATTTAGCTGGCACACTGTTACTTGATAACGCGCTTTCCACTTGCGCGTAATCGTCATTAATCAAGCTCCACAGCGCTTGCTCTATAGCTGCATGCTTGCGCTCTTGGCTGCGAGCAAAAAATCCATGTTTGGTATTTCTGTATATAGATAGGCAGTAGCGTATGAATTTGTAAGTTAAATACAAAGCTGCTGCGCTCAGTGCCGCCATAATACAAAACGAAACAATCGTACCTTCTATGGTCGTGTTATTAAATGAAATCAGTACATAGCCTTTTTCATCTAACACGAAAGGAGTGATCGCTAATACCAATACAATAGCGACAATAAAAATGATCAACCCTATCATTGTGCCCACTCCTTAACTTGCTCAGTACTTTGCAATGTCACCTCAGGGTTAAAGTTAAGCGGCTCTTTTTCAAGGTTTACTAAAGTTTGTAGTACCACTTTTGTGGCATTATCATCTTGCTTAAAGTATTCATTAACCAAACGTTTTGTGTCGTTTAAGGCGCTAAAATAGATGCTGGCTTGCTTGCTCATTAGCGCATCTTGCGCCTGAGTAATATTGAGCTTTATGCGCTGATTAATTAGGTGGCGCTCTCTATCAGTTAATAGCGGCTCTATTAATACCCCTTCGTGATGGCGAATTGTAATAAAGCTATCAACTATTTTATTCCAGCTATTTCGGATGTTTTGTTGCCAATCACTCATATTTTCAGAGAGCGCGTTTTCGTCAATTACTGACGCTTCTTCTGGCAAATTAACCGCATTAAATACCAAGTTATCGATACGATCTCTTACACTATTTAACTGTAAGTAAATCGCCTCTGTTGCAACGGGTTTAATGCTATCGAGCGTTTGTATGTCTTGTATAATTGCTTGGCGTAACTCAAGCGTACCTGGGTGGTCGCTTAAAAGTGAATCTAAACGTTTAAGCACTGCACTTGTGCCTTGATAATCTTGTTCAGCCCACAATTTAAATTCAGCCATACGTTGTAAGCTGGTCACTTCTTGTGGGTTTAATGTGTTACCACTTTGCTGCACTTTTTGCAGTGCTGCTTTTAATGCTTGCTGATTTTTTACAGAGTTTTCATTGAGCGCCCTAGCAATTTGCTCTTCGCTCTTTTGTAACGCTTGCTGTAGACTGAGCTGCTCAGACTTAAGCGCTTGTAGCTCTTGCTGCAATATCTTATTTTGCTCTGTTAATGCATTAACCGCTAAATTTTGCACTTTACCGGCATTGAGCTTTTGATAAAACTCATAACCCACGCCACTGGCAACAAGTAACGAAATCACCAACGCTAAACTCCCCACCTTACTCACTTTATGGGTATTATTTTGCGTTTGATTATTGGCTTTTGCAGTGTCATTTTTAGCGGTGTTAGACGTGTTATTGGCTATTGGCTGCGCTGCTTTTTCTACTTTTGACGTCGCTGACTGTTCACTCATTTTGCTACCTTGCTGATTAATGCAGGCAAACATAGCGTGGTCGCTAGCCCCTGCCGCAGTATGTATATGTGTCGAATTTATTTTTTGCTGTTGTAAATAATCGCCAATACGCTCACTGGCAACATAAAATTCGCACTGTTGTAACCATGTTAGTTGCGCCGCGGTAAGGGTATTAAAAATGGCATCAACAGCGGCATTACTAGTAATGACTATACCGTGTACATTCTGGCTTTGCCAGTGGTCAATCCAGTCAGCGGGTTGTTGCGCTACCGGCTCGCGCTGATACACTACACAATTATTTAAAAAAGCACCGCGTTGTTTTAAGGTTTTTGCTATCTCAGGCCGCCCACCAATACCTTTAACTAACACAATATTACTGCCATCAACCTCAGCCAATGACTTAAGGGCCAGCAACCCCTCAGAGTCATGTTGTTTTGGCAGAGCCGCACGTACACCAAATACTTCATAAATGGTGTCGGCTGTTTGTTGGCCAACACCATAAAACTGCGCTTTGGTGTTAATTGCAGGCTTAAGGGCACTCAGTGCATGTACTGCATCTTGCGAAACAAAAATAATTTTGTCGGCATTAACCAACGGGCTTAGCTCAACGCTTGTTGGGGTTAAATACGTTATTTTTAAAACAGGACATAAAGACGCTTGATAACCCGCTTGCTCAAGTTGCTGTGCAAGGGCTGCGCCTTTTCCTTCGGGCCGAGTTATCAAGATGTGTTTCATTATGCGTCTCGATATACGTCAGCAAGGATTTTATCTGCGCCTTGTGCTAAGAGTTTTTTAGCCAGCTCAATCCCTAATTTTTCCGCATTATCAACATGCCCACTAATTTCATCGCGTAAAATTTCGCTGCCATCAATAGCCCCAACTAAACCACGTAAATGCACTTGCTCGCCATCAACCAGTGCATACGCACCAATTGGCACTTGGCAGCCCCCTTCTAAGTGGCGGTTCATTGCGCGCTCGGCATTAACACGAATACGAGTTTCACTGTGCTCCAGCGGTGCTAATAAGGCTTTAGTAACTTCATCATCTATACGGCATTCAATACCGACAGCACCTTGACCATTAGCAGGTAACGACACTTCTGGCTCAATAAAGTCACGAATACGTTCACCCATTTCTAAACGAATTAGCCCAGCCGCTGCAAGTATAATCGCATCGTATTGACCGCTATCAAGCTTTGCTAAACGTGTGTTTACATTGCCACGTAAGTCACGAATTTCTAAATCAGGGCGCAACGCTCTAATTTGGCATTGGCGACGTAAACTTGAGGTGCCAACAATGGCGCCTTGCGGTAACGCATCAATATTGGCAAAATTATTTGATACAAACGCGTCACGCGGGTCTTCACGCTCACAAATAACGTGCAATTCTAAATCATCTGGAAATTCGACTGGCACATCTTTCATTGAATGCACTGCAATGTCTGCTCGCCCATCAAGCATGGCTTGTTCTAGCTCTTTTACAAATAAGCCTTTACCACCAATTTTAGCCAGTGGTGTATCTAAAATAATGTCACCTTGAGTCGACATGGGCACCAGCTCTACACGCACATCATCGTGAAAATGCTCTAGCTGCGCTTTTACAAATTCAGCCTGCCACAGTGCCAATGCACTTTTACGAGTGGCAATGCGAACTAACTTTGTTTTTTCAGTCATAAAATATCCATTAATAATTACTGGGGTCTGTTGACCTTTCAGGATTAAAATTTGTTCAATCTAAGGGCGATTTAATCAGCTAAAATTCTAAATTCTTTTTGCGCAATGAGTAAGCCTCGCTCATCAACCACATTAACGCGCCAATTCCCTAACTGGGAATCCATAATATTTTTAGTTGAGTAAGTTCGGTAGCGCGGAGAAGTAACTTTGAGCGACACTTCCGCCATCACTTCGCCTTCAAATAACCAAATGTGCTCTACCTGCTGGCCTTGTAAGTTCTTAAGCTCACTAAAAAATGATAATGATTCTTCAAATTGGCTTAAACGCACATCGGCGGCAAATACATTGGTTGGTTCACGATTACTGACACTGCGCGTCAATACGGCGCGGCTAATAGTAGCTGTATCTATTTTGGCACCAATGGCCACACTCGCAACTTGTGCTGATTCAGCAAATGCTTTTTGCTCAGCCGGTTTTTCACTGGCCGTTTCGGTTTCAGGCGTTTGGTTATCTGTTGCAGCCATGGCTGCTTCTTCAGGCTCAGCAGTGAGCGTTGGCTCTACTTCTTGCTCAATATTACTTTGTTGAACTTTAGGCTCTGATGTTACTTGTTCGGTAATAGGAGCTGGTCTTTGCTCATTTGGGGAAAGGATTTTAGGTGCTGCAATTGCGACACCGCTCAGCGGCTCCTCACCAGCATCTGTTGCGTTTTCACTTTCTGCTGATGCTGCAGTATCATCGCTTAGCGACACAATTGCGGTTTGTTGCTCAGTAAAATCGAGCTGCTCATGAGGATGCGGCGCCCCTTGATCAGCATTCACAGCGCTAGACAGGCCGTAAATAACCGCTGCAGAGGTCATAATCACCAACATAGAAATACTCACAATCCGACGCCAATGCCACTCATAGCTCACGCTGGGTTCACTAACCTGTGGCTCACGTTTTACATTTGCTGTTATTACTATTTTTTGACTCATTTTGACCCTCAGCGGCTCCTAAACTAACTTAAGCGAGAAATTAACCATTGGCGCACAGCTTGTAACTCTTGTGTACAAACCTGATGCCCCATTGGGTATTCTTGCCAACTTACATCCATGTTATGCGTTGATAATACTTCAAACGCACTTCTACCCGCACTATGCGGTACAACGTCATCTTGGCTCCCATGAGCCATAAATATATTTAGCTGTGTTTGCTTTGCTTCATCAGCCAATTTATGTGGCACACACATATAGGTTGATAGTGCCATAACGCCAGCAAGCTTTTGCTCTAAACGCGGGGCTAAATGTAGCGATATGACGCCACCTTGTGAAAATCCCGCTAAAATAATTTTGTTCGCCGGTATGCCGTTAGCAATTTCTTGCGTTATTAATTGCTCAACTTTTGCTGCAGATTCCCTAACCCCCTGTTCATCTGCACGTTTGTCTAAATCCATCGATTTAATGTCATACCATGAGCGCATTTGCATACCGCCGTTAATAGTAACAGCCTGCATAGGCGCATGCGGAAAGATAAAACGCACACCTAGTTCACTGGGTAAATCGAGCTGTGGCGCTACTGGGGCAAAACCATCACCTGAATCACCCAAACCATGTAACCAAATAACCGTGGCTTTATGCGTCCCCTGAGCTGGGTATTGAACAAACTCTAAACTCATAGCGATGATTGCCACTTAATTTCTTGACCCGCTTGACGTGTTGACGCTTCATTGATGAAACTCCAAAACTCTGCGCCTGAGCGGTTATCAATCCATTGACCATCACGCATTTCAAAATGGTGACCATTAAATTTTGTTGCCACCCACACTTGATGCAACGGTGCTTGCTTATTAATCACAATTTTACTGCGATCTGGAAAAATAATTTCTAAAATACCTTGAGCCGATTCATAATCTAAATCTGCTTCACAATCATCAACTTGTTCTTCAATTGTGAACATAAGAGCTTCTGCTAACTGGTGATATTCGTGATCAGTCATCGTTAATTTCCTTTGCAGGCAAGACGCCTAAATAATGGGTGCATGTTTGTACAGCTAGTGTAACAGGAATAAAATCATCCGCGAATAGCTGCATTTTTTAGATATTCTGTTACTCTGCGATTATAAAGCCAGCAACCGTATTAATCTAATGAAAGCGACATATACCTTACAATTAAAACAACTATTAATCAGCACCGTTTTGTTGTGTGCGTTAGCTGGCTGTGGTCAAAGCGGCCCGCTGTACTTACCAGAGCAGCCTACTGAACAAAATCAGCCAACAGACACCCCAAAAAAGCAAACACCTATTGAGCAAAAACAGGAGCAGTAAATGGATTTTTTTAATTATAAAAACAACCAACTATTTGCTGAAGATGTCAGCGTAGCAACGATTGCACAGCACTATGGTACACCGTGTTATGTGTATTCAAGAGCGACGTTTGAACGCCATTATTTAGCGTTTGCCAATGCAGCTCAAGATCATAAAAGCCTAGTGTGCTACGCCGTTAAAGCAAATTCAAATATTGCAGTATTAAATATACTGGCGCGACTTGGTGCGGGTTTTGACATTGTTTCAAAAGGCGAGCTCGCGCGGGTCATTAAAGCGGGAGGCGCAGCCAATAAAGTGGTGTTTTCTGGGGTTGCTAAAACCGCTGACGAAATTGCTTATGCGTTAGAATTAGGTATTAAATGTTTTAACGTTGAATCAATCTCAGAGCTTGAGCGCATTTCAGAAGTAGCCTGTGAGCTTAATCTAGACGCGCCAATTTCTATTCGTGTTAATCCTGATATTGACGCTAAAACACACCCGTATATTTCTACTGGCCTAAAAGAAAACAAATTTGGCATTGGTATCGAAACCGCGTTAAGTGTGTATCAACATGCTGCGTCGTTACCTGGCTTAAATATAGTTGGGGTTGATTGTCACATTGGCTCACAGCTGACACAAACCAAACCGTTTTTAGAGGCGCTTGATAAACTACTGGCATTAATTGATGAGTTAAAAAATGCAGGTATTGAGTTAAGCCATTTAGATATTGGTGGAGGCCTTGGCGTAACCTACGACGACGAACAGCCTCCCCACCCGAGTGAGTATGCAGCACAAGTAACACAGCGCCTTACCAATTATCGCCACCTTGAACTGATTTTTGAACCAGGACGGGCTATTGCCGCCAACGCTGGGATTTTAGTGACTCAGGTTGAGTTTATTAAGCAAAATCAAGACAAGTATTTTGCGATTGTTGATGCGGGTATGAACGACATGTTGCGCCCATCACTTTATCAAGCTTGGCAAAAAATTATTCCTGTCTCGGTGCGTGATGACGAAACACCTACCCACAACTATGATGTAGTTGGGCCAGTGTGTGAAACCGGTGACTTTTTAGGTAAAGACCGCCCTCTAGCACTCAAGCAAGGTGACTTGTTAGTGCAGCGTAGCGCTGGAGCGTACGGCTTTACTATGAGTTCAAATTATAACTCACGCCCACGGGTTGCCGAAATAATGGTAGATGGTGAGCAACATCATCTTATTCGCGAACGCGAAACCATCGAAAGCCTATACCAAGGTGAGAAAATTTTACCATAAACGTTTTTGTTACCTAGCTGCTCTGTGGCATGATTAGCACAGAGCAAAACCGAATTAGAGCGCTATGTTAGTTAATTTTTCCAAAATGCACGGCTTAGGTAACGACTTTGTTGTGATTGATAATATTACACAAAACGTTTTTTTATCCCGTGATCAAATCAAAAAGCTGGCCGATCGCCATTTCGGCATTGGGTTTGACCAATTACTGATGGTTGAAGCCCCTTACTCACCCGATCTCGATTTTCACTATCGGATTTTTAATGCCGACGGCCACGAAGTAGAACAATGTGGTAATGGCGCCCGTTGCTTTGCCCGCTTTGTGCGCATGAAAGGCTTAACCAATAAGCATAAAATTAGCGTTTCAACTAAATCTGGTAACCTCACCCTGTATATTGAAAAAGACGGCCAAGTAACGGTTAACATGGGACACCCTAATTTTGAGCCGAGTAAAATCCCGCTCAAAGCAACCAAACGTGAGCTGACTTACATTATTCGTGCAGAAGAACATACCGTTTTTAGTGGTGCTGTTTCTATGGGTAACCCGCATTGCGTCATGGAAGTAGACGACATTGAAACGGCACAAGTGAGTACCCTTGGCCCGTTGCTTGAAAATCATGAACGTTTTCCACAGCGCGCAAATATTGGCTTTATGCAGGTTATTTCTCAAGAACACATTAAACTCAGAGTGTGGGAACGTGGTGTAAGCGAAACACTTGCTTGTGGTACCGGTGCATGTGCCGCTATGGTGATTGGCTTTATTCAAAACAAGCTCACCAGCACAGTGCAAGTTGATTTACCAGGCGGTAGCTTACAAGTTCGCTGGAGTGGCGAAGGCCACCCAGTGCGTATGACAGGCCCCGCTGAACATGTATTTGATGGGCAAGTTGCACTATGAGTAAATTAACTAAACAGCAAGTAATAGATTACTTACAACAGCACCCTGATTTTTTAATAAATCAACCTGCGCTATTAGCGCAACTTGAGTTACAACAGCAAGTTCAGGGTGCGACTTCATTAGTACATATTCAGCAACGTCAACTACGTGAACACAATACTCAGTTAAAACATCAAATCGAGACGATGACTAAGCATGCCACGCAAAATGAACTCGTGTACCGCTTGTTCAGTCAATGCCATCGTCAGCTTTGGAGCAATTACGACTTTAATACTTTGGCAAGTAACTTACGCAACATTATTTGCATGAGCCCGACTATCAATGAGTGCAAACTCGTAAGATACGACAGCGCGTTTGAGGGCTTAGTAGAGCATAGATTGTCAGATAATAATCATTATTTAGGGCGGGTAAATCAGCAAGAGCGCGACTTACTCTTTAACGATGATACCCAATCGGCCGCCCTGTATTTAATTGGCGAACCCACTAACCCCTACGCAATTTTGGCTTTTGGCAGCCACGATGAGAACCACTTTGAGCCCTCACAAGATAACTTATTTGTGTTAGATTTTGTACGCTCATTACAAATACGGTTACTGGAACTGGCATGAGCGACGACACGCCAAATATTAGCGACTTAAGCGATAACTGGCGTACACCCATCACGTTATTTAGTGATTACTTAAAATTTGAACGCCAGTATTCAGCGCACACCGTTAATCAATATGTTAGCCAATTAGGTTTTGCCGCCTTGTATTTTAATAAGCTATGCGACAATTGGTTTGCGGTACAAAGTGAGCACATTCGCCGTTACAGCATGGCGCTGCGCGCTAAGCAACTGAGCGGTAGAACAATCAGCTTAAAGCTAAGCTGCATTCGAAGTTTATATAAGTTTTTAAAAGCAAAAAATATTACTGAGCAACCGCATTACCATAACCCCGCGCAAGGAATAAAAGGCCCTAAATTTGCCAAGCCTTTACCTAAAAATCTTGATGTTGACCAAATGGCACGTTTACTCGAAATACCCGATGACGATCCACTTGCCATTCGAGATAAAGCCATGATGGAACTCATGTATTCATCAGGTCTGCGCATTAGCGAGTTAGTTGGTGCTAACATGCAGGATGTAAACGCCCGTAATGGTGAAATACTGGTACGTGGTAAAGGTGCAAAAGAACGCCTAATACCGGTTGGCTCTAAGGCCCTTGAGGCATTAAAGAAATGGCTCGCGGTTCGGCCGCTATTTATGGGCGCAGACGAACACGCGGTATTTTTAAGTAGTAAAAAAAACCGTATCTCTGTGCGCCAAGTCCGTTTGCGAATGCAAGAATGGGGCATTAAACAAGGTATAAGCTCACAAGTGCATCCGCATAAATTACGCCATTCATTTGCGTCGCATATTTTAGAATCGTCTGGCGATTTACGAGCAGTACAGGAGCTATTAGGCCACAGTAGTTTATCTGCAACCCAAGTTTATACTCATTTAGATTTTCAACACTTGGCTAAGGTGTACGACAACACCCATCCACGTGCTAAAAAACGGACCGATTAGGGTAATAACCATGATCCGATTTAATCGCGCAATTTCTCCTTTTTCTGTACTAAGCTTTGACTTAGACGACACCTTATACGACAACCGCCCAATCATAACCGCAGCCGTTCAGGCACAAATTGATTATTTAAATGCGCTGCCAGGCTATAAAAAACAGGGGCCACAGTTTTGGCAACAATGCCGTGAGCGAGTTGTTCAACACCAACCTGAACTCATTGATAACGTCACTCAGTGGCGTAAACATACCCTACGCTTAGTTTTGTATGAGCTTGGTTTTAAAGACGATGAAGTAGAGCATCATGCACACAGTGCTTATCAAGCATTTGCTGATGCGCGCAGTAATATTGAAGTGAGCGAAGACGTACTAACATTGCTCGATAAACTAAGCCAGCACTACAAATTAATTGCCATTACTAACGGTAATGTAGAGGTTGAGCGATTTAATTTAAAAGATAAGTTTGAACTGGTGCTGCAAGCTGGCTTGCACGGTAAGGCTAAACCACATACGACCTTATTTGATCAAGCTGCAACACATTTGCGTATTAACAACAGTGAAATTTTACACATAGGTGACAGCCTTGATAGCGATGTGCAAGGTGCTAATAACGCTGGCTGCCAGTCTGTGTGGTTAAATAATCAAGCACAAGCCTATGCCTACAAAGGACTTGCTGATATTGAAATAACCAACATTCATGCGTTAACCCACTTAATTGGTAAATAAACTATGCTTGTTTTATTGGCTCAATTGAATATAAATCAATCACAAGATAGGTTAGGGGTAATTACTTAGCAATATCTTATAATAACAAGGACAGCGTATGACGCTCACAAACTACTTAACAACGCTCGCGAATGAGCCTAAGAGCATTGGTTTTGCTGATACTATGGCCATTATTGATGCGCATTATACTTTTACAGCGTGCAGTTTTAGTAACCATGGGTTATTGAGCTCTGCGAGTGAAAATAACGGTTCATGCAAAATTTTTGCGTTTGCTAAGCTCAATGGTATTAGTAAGCAAAATACATTAGATTGTTTTGGGGCATTTTATCGCGAAGACGTACTAAACAACCCAGATGCAGACGATCACATGAATATTCGCACCTTTATGTTAGCGCCTGAAGCCACCCCATTTTTAGGTATTACCTTTGATGGTACGCCATTAACAGCAAAAAAATAACGCTCCAATCAGCGTTATTTAGCCACTATTAGCGGTTTTTCCATAAAGTAACGAGTGCCATTAAGTGGGTAATTATCAAGTTGATATTTAACTTGGTAACCCCGTTTTTCATAAAAAGGCTTGGCTTGAAAATCTAAGGTGTCAAGCTGAGCCTGAACGGCACCCATTTCAATTGCTGCATTTTCAAGTGATGTTAATAACGAATCAGCCAAGCCATTGCCTCGTGCAGATTCATCGCACCATAACCAGCTTATTAGCAACCAGTTACCAAACACATGACCGCTTATGCCTGCAACTAACTCACCTTGTTTATCGAGATATTTAAAGCCAAGAGGTTGACGCTGTGCGTCGAAGTGCTGAGCATTAAACTCAAGCATGTGCGCGCGCAGTGCTTGATTTAATTGCTCAGAATTATCGGGATGTAATAGGTACATTGGATGATTTCAAATAAACCTATATTAGCAAATACCTGACATTAAAACAGGTTGTTTTGCCCAAAGGGCACTTCGAGCATATTACTGGAAATTTTTTCTGGTTGACCACACATTTCATCATAAGCACTGGTGTGCCTTAGCATCATTTGTGCATAGGCGATATCTTCAAAGCGTTTTTGAATATGTAATGGGCTTGGTGCCTTCACAAATTCACCATTACTTTCTTGTACGTAGTATTCAACATTATTTATGACAACAGACACTTGGTACAAGGCCATTTCCAGTGAATGAACAACCACTTTTTGTAATGGCTGATGCTTTTTTAGTTCTGAAAATTGAATACCCATAGTAACCTACCTACTGTTAAATTAACTGTCCAAGTAATCAATACGCAGCTTTGCTATAATCGCGATCAATATTTTTTAATTACACGGCATTATGGATACAAAAATTCGACTCGCTAAATACATTGCCCATGCCGGTGTTTGCTCACGAAAACAAGCGTCGCGCTTGATTGATGAAGGCGTTGTCATGGTTAATAATCGCCCCGCTAATCATATTGATCATGTAGACGAAAACGACCGTGTTATCGTTAATGGTCACGCCATTAAAGGCCCAGCCGATTTAGTGTACTTTGCCTATCACAAACCGGTAGGGATTGACTGTAAACTCAATCAGCACGACCCAAGCAGCCTTATTCATCATTTACCGCAACTAACACGGGTATACCCTATTGGTCGCCTTGATAAAGACTCACGCGGATTGCTTATTTTGACCAATGATGGAGATTTTTGTAACCAGCTGATCCATCCAGACTTTCATCAACCTAAACGCTATTTAGTCACCGTCAATAAACCTTTAGATGCGGATTTTTGCGAAAAAATGGCTGCAGGCGTCCCTGTCGATAAGCAAATGACTTTGCCGTGTGAGGTGACTAAAATCACTGACAATCAGTTTAGTATTATTTTAAAACAAGGACTCAACAGGCAAATTCGTAAAATGGCGCATTACTGTGGTTACAAAGTGATTGATTTATACCGCGTACAAATAAGTGAATTACTGTTAGACCATTTAAATTTACCTGAAAACCAGTTTATAAAAATTAATAAAAGCGACATTTTAGGCTAACAAGCTCACGCTTCCCCCCTCACTTTAATGCGATAAAAAATATAAAATAAACCTGCAAAAATAGATTACAAATGTAGTCTTAAATTAAAGATTACACTTGTAGGCAATAAAATGATCGAATTATCAAAAGCAGAATTTGAAGTGCTGGACGCACTCTGGATTAACTACCCCGCCACAGCCAGCCAAATTATTGAGCGTTTAAGTGACGATAAACAATGGCACGAAAAAACCATTAAAACCTTATTGGGTCGTTTAGTAAAAAAAGGCGCGCTTAGCTTTGAAAAAGACGGCCGCCAATATATTTACACCCCCTGTATAAAGCGTGCTGATTACACTTTAAAGGAGAGTAAGAACTTCATAGAGCGCTTTTTTAGTGGTCGTATTGCCCCTTTGGTAAGTGGCTTCGCTAAATCGGAGCAACTCTCTCAGCAAGATATAAACGAGCTTAAAAAAGTCATTGATGACTGGGAAAATAATCAAAAGTAAGGAGTTTGCATGGTAATTTAAATAGGATTTAATTGGCTCATTGAACAGCAGCTATTATTAAGTCTGTTGTTTGCAGGGTTTGTTTTACTTGAGCGCTTTGGCTTAAAAACCCTTGGTTCACACTTTGTGTATAAATTAGCTTGGTTAATACCTGTATCAGTTCTGTTGGCTAATTTACCTAGTGCAATTAAGCCACTACAAAATAGCAGCATTAGTTACTATTTAATTACACCTAATCAGGTACTTACAAACGACTTGAGTGTTGGTTTGGCGCTACTGTATGTCATTATTACTACGATCTTATTAATTGCCGCTGTTGTTACCCATACCCGATTTGTCAAAGGCCTACAGCTCACTGAATTAGGGCACTTTAAGCAAGTAACAGTAGGAGTACAAACTTATACCAGCGCTCAGGTGGCTACGCCCATGGTCATTGGTGTTTTTAATAGCAAACTGGTATTGCCGCACAATTATAATACTCTGTTTGATAAAGCTACATTGGCGCTTATTTTGGAGCACGAAAATGTGCATATAAAACGCAAAGATAACCTAACAAATGCGCTGATATTACTGGCTACAATTTTAATGTGGTTTAACCCTTTAGCTTGGATGGCTTACGCAAGCTTTAGACGCTTACAAGAGCTGACTTGTGATGAACGGGTACTAAGCAATAAAACCACAAAGCAACTGATTTTATACAGCAAAGCCTTAGTAAACTGCGCTGCAAATACACCAGCGGGTCTGATGGCTTATTCTCGTTATAAACTGACGGCGATCATGCCAATAGCGGCTCCCATGCCTACCAGCCAAGTGATCGAGCGAATAATATCGAGGTTTAAATAATAAAAAGTACAAAATAAAATACGCGCTACAATATGCGTCATCGCTAAAGTTTCGGTTACGGCATTAACATTGTTTGTGCCTAATACAGCAGCCAAAGCAACGGCAAAAACCGCTAACGATTCAAAACAGTTTTGATGAGCAGCCAACGCCCGTGCTCCGAGCCCTGTAAGTTGTGTTTGTTGTTGCCGCGGATGTTTATTATCGTAACCACCGAGCTTATTCATTTCTATAATAGCTGGGATTCTCGCAACATAAGGCATGATCACTGCAATTAAGGCACAAACCAATAAAATCGTCATTATCATTCTCGAGTTATTATTTATGACCCAAAATAACACAGCAAATAGAAAAAAGCCGCCAAATATAAATAACCTGAGCTCTGGCGGCTAGCAGTAACATCCCTCACACTATAACCGATTTAAGCAGTGCGTCACTGTGGCAAATTGTCGCAGGTGATGAATATTCATTATGCCTTTTTGATGGTCGCTTTCATGTCACAGTACTGCTAAATTACTCCTCCGTTTTTTTGTATGTTATTTAAGATGATTTGGATTTTACTCACTATTTTTGCCGCATTTATGCAGTCATGGCGTAATGCGCTGCAAAGTAAATTAAGCGCTCATGTCAGCGTTGCTGGCGTTACTCTAGCCCGCTTTATTGTCGCAAGCCCTATTGCAGGGCTGTATTTATATGCGCTTTATTATTACCAAGATGCGCCTCTCCCTTCGTTTAACCCTTCATTTATTAGCTATATTATTGGAGCCAGTATAGTGCAAATTATTGCCACGGGGCTCATGGTGAAGTTGTTTAAAATGAACAATTTTGCAGTAGGCGCCGGCCTTGCTAAAAGCGAAGCGCTAATGGCGGCGATATTAGGGTTACTATTTTTTGGTTCGGCGCTTTCATTTTTAGGTTGGATTGGTGTATTTATTGGCGCACTCGCTGTATTGCTATTAAGCGGCATTGCGAATGTGAAACATTTTAGCTTAAAAACCGCCTTAACAGGGCTTGCCTGCGGTACTTCGTTTGCGTTGTCATCGTCATGGATCCGCGAAGCGAGTTTAAGCTCGGGTATAGCTTTTCCTTATGCACCAGCGTGGGTTTTGTTACTGATTATTAGCTTGCAAACACTGATGTTATGTATATACATTGCTTTAAAAGAGCGCCATACCTTTAAAATGATGTATCAATATAAGAAAATGACAAGTGCAGTGAGTGTATTTAGCTGCTTAGGATCGGTCGGCTGGTTTAGTGCCATGAGTTTACAGCATGTCGCCTATGTAAAAACGCTCGGTCAAATAGAAGTGTTTTTTACCATGTTAATCTCGATTTTATGGTTAAAGCAGCCGCTAAAGCGCCAAGATAGTGCGGGGCTAGTGCTGATCGCAGTGGCTGCCATCTTGGTTATGCTGCCAAGTAGTTAAAAAAAGCGCAGGTATAAACCTGCGCTTGTTTTTTAATCTAACAATTAATGACTAATTTTTAAGGTGATAACACCACAAATAATCATTAATACACCAGCAATACGGCCAAACGTGGCTGCATCACCGTAAAATAATATGCCAACTAAAAACGTACCAGCGGCCCCAATCCCCGTCCATACCGCATACGATGTCCCCATAGAGATTTGCTTTTGCGCTAACCAAAGCATAAAGCCACTTGCGACCATAAACGCGATTGCAATTGCAATGCCTTGCCAACGAGTATCTGGGTTTTGTGAAATTTTTAGGCCTATTGGCCAACCAATTTCAAGTAACCCTGCAATTATTAAGTACATCCACGCCATTAAACATCTCTCTTTTTCAATATCACTTCATATAAATCACTGCGGCGGTCTTTTAAGTTACGCACGGTACCTTCACTATGAAGTATTTTTAACTTGTCCATATCTAAGTCGCTAAATAATAGCATTTCGGTATTGGTGGTGGCCTCATTTAGTGTGGCATCGTGTGGAAATGAAAAGTCAGACGGTGTAAGAACAGCAGATTGCGAGTACTGTACATCTAAACTTTCTACTTCGGGTAAATTACCCACCGAACCTGCAATAACCACATAACACTCGTTTTCAATAGCGCGCGCTTGCGCACAATGGCGTACACGCAAGTAACTATTTTTAGTGTCAGTCCAAAATGGCACAAATAAAATATCAAGCCCTTGGGTTGCTAAAATACGCGACAACTCTGGAAACTCAACATCGTAACAAATTTGAATCCCTACACGGCCTGCATCGGTATCGAATACAGCAATTTTATCACCGCCTTGAATCACCCAGTCATTTTGCTCATGCGGGGTAATATGAATTTTACGTTGCTCGTCTATTTTACCGCTGCGATGGCACAGGTAACTCACGTTATAGATTTTATCACCCTCGGCAAGCGGCATAGAGCCGGTGATAATATTCGCATTGTACTCAATTGCCATACGCGACATCGCGTTTTTAAAAGTCTCAGTGTATTCAGCTAAATAACGAATGGCTTCGGTTTGATTACTTTGCTCAGTTAACCCCATCAATGGCGCGTTAAAGAACTCCGGAAATAAAATAAAGTCGCTTTTATAATCAGACACCGTATCAACAAAATATTCAACTTGCTTAAGCATTTCTTCAACCGACTCAACACAGCGCATTTGCCACTGCACAGCCCCTACACGTACAATTGATTTAGTCGACTCAATAACGGTATCGGTTGGCTCAAACATAATGTTATTCCACTCAAGTAACGTGGCATAACCTACTGATTCTTGATCCTCTGGAAGGTACTTTTTAAGTAAACGCTTTACCTGAAAATCGTTAGCCAATTGAAAGCTCAATATAGGATCGTATATCTCTTTTTGATCCACCTTGGCAATGTATTCCATTGGCGTCATATCGTCGCTGTGATTGTAATAACGCGGAATGCGGCCACCCGCTAAAATAGCGCGTAAGTTATATTGGCGACATAATTCTTTACGGGCATCATAAAGACGACGTCCTAAACGCATGCCACGGTATTGCTCACTAATAGCAACATCCAAACCGTATAAAGCATCCCCTGTGGTGTCGCTAAATACTCGGTCGTGGCCGTCGGCAATATCTTCATAGGTATGCGGGTTTGAAAAACGTGCATAATCCACTTGGACACTCAGCGCTAAACCCACCAGCACGCCATCATCAACAATACCAATTTGCCCTTCAGGGAACTGATCTATAAGTCTAAAAATTGTATGGCTTGGCCATGCGCCGCCTAAATCAGGGTACGCTTCGTCCATCAAGGTTTTAATTTGTGGGTATTGTTCTCTGCTTAAGTTACAAATTTCAAGATGGGTTTTTTCTGCCGACATATACAACTCCTTTAGGCACGTAAAAATCAAAAAAGCTGAACAAATGCTCAGCTTAATTAGGTTTATGCGTTTTTATTCGCGCTAGGCGCTACTTTAAACTGCGATAAAAAAGGGTGGTTACACGCTCTTTTGGTAACCAGTTTGCGTATTCAAGGCCAAGTTCTGATAATGGATCGGCTTTGAGGACTTGCTCTAAACTGGCATCGTTTTGCATAGCATTAAGCATAACATCTTTCGCTTTTTGTACCAGCTTACGATACGTCATTAGCCCTGAACGGTCGCTTATCGGGCCATGCCCTGGAATAACGGTTGTTTTTTCATCAATTTGTTTAATCACATCATCAACCGCCGCTAAAACACCATTAACACTACCGCCACTATCTACATCAACAAAAGGTAAGCTTCCAAAGTTAAAATATATATCGCCCATGTGCACTATGTTGTCGTTACTAAAAAAGATAACCGAGTCGCCATCTGTGTGTGCATTTGAGTAGTGCACAACATGCGCATGCTCATTGTTAAAGTGCAGTTTTAAATCATGGCCAAAACTAATACGCGGTAAGTAATCAGAACCCTCACCATGTTTTTCTTTTAAGCGTTTGTGCACATTGTCGTGAGCAATCACATGTGCGCCCGCTTTGGCAAAGTTCTCGTTACCCCCAGTATGGTCACCATGATGGTGTGTGTTAATTACAAACTCGGCACTGCCTGGCTTTAATTCGCTAATGGTTTTTTTAATATCGTCGGAAAGCTTGGCAAACTGATCGTCAATAATATAAATACCATCATCCCCCACGCTTGCGGCAATGTTACCGCCTTGGCCAAATAACACGTAAACATGTTCACTTAATTGTGTAGCCGTAACAGGGTTTTCATCCGCAAATGCATGATTGCTTAACAGTAAACTGGTGATTAATGCCGGTAGTAATTTTTTCATTTTTGTTTTCCTATAATTGCTTTATCTGGGTTATAAAACGTTATTACTACTTATTTAGCTCACTTTGCATCCAAGGCTAGTCGTTCATTGGTATAATTTCAATTTGATGCATTAATGCTTGCGGTAATAATGGCGTGTGCTTACCTTTTACATATTCATCAAAGCCAGCTCGGTAAAATTCAGAAAGTGGGTGCCCTGATTGCCCACCCGGAATCGTTAAAATAGCATTCTTTAAGTGCCCAGGCTGAACAATAAAACGCTGTGATGCGCCAAAACTACGTTTTTGCACCGCTGGCATATAACTGTCACCAAACCCGGGCGCTGTTGGCATGTTAAGTAACTTACTTAGTATGGGCATTTGTTTAGCAAACGGGTGCTCAATCGCTAATTCGTTTACTTTTCCCCACTGCCAGTTTTGTATGTTACTACCAAACCGTGATGTTAACTGCGTGAGTGTTTGCTCAAAGGCACCCTGTAATTGCTGCTCCCAATTAGTAAACTGCGGATTAACCCAACTTGTTGGCTGAGCCTTTATTAACTGCCAAACAGCAGGCTCTAAATCACGTTTCACATATTTTAATGTGCCATCTTGCTGGTTGAGTGTTGTCTCAATACTGCTAAATAGAATATTAATCAGTTCATCACGATACGTCTTTACTAAGGTATACCCTATTGATTGCGGGCAAGCGCATTGCTGCCAGTTTTCGAGGGCATTTATATGATCTTTATAGCGCGTGGGCTGCTTTTTTAACTGCTCAAGCAATAAGGCATGCCAAGGCATTAAAAATCGTGCTTGGTTATCTAACTGCAACTGATAAAAATCACTTTCATTAAAGCGTTGTTTTTCAAATAACCTATCGCGAATTTGCGTTGCACGGGCTCCAAGCGCATAGCCGCCATTACCAAAACGGACGTTATCATCAGCAGATACCACTCGAGAATTACCTGTCCATAATCGCCCGTTTTCAGGATTTTTAATAAAAGGTCGATCGATTTCGTTTTGCTGCCAAAGCGCAGAGTAATCTTCTTCTTTTACGGCTAATTCATTGGGTGTTGTTCGCGCAGGTATGCCGCCCATATTTTTCCATGCTGCATTTCCTTGGTCATCGACCACCAGCAGGTTTTGCACAGGAATGCCTACGTCACTTGCAATATCAAGCGCATCATCAACAGTCTGTGCTTGCTCAAGCTGTAATAGCTGCATATTAACGGCGTATGGTTGATGTGCAGCCCAGCTCAGTGCGTAAGGCTTTTCATTGATGTATTTTACCGGACCATATTCACTGAGCGTAAGGGAGTAACTTTCTACTTTGCCACTGGGTAATGCAATAGACTCATCTACTTGCCACATTTTGCTATCGCTATTAAGCGCAATCCAATCGGCGGTATCTAAATACCCGTTGGTAAACCCCCATGCAACGTTGTTATTTGTGCCTACTACAATCGCCGGCGCTCCCGGAAGCGAGACACCCGTTACCTGCATGGGTTTATTATTTAATGAATAGTTTAATTGGGCTCGATACCAAATAACCGGCACAGCCATTGATAAATGCATATCATCAGAGAGCATCGCAGCCTGAGTGTTGGTTAAATTTGAGGTGACAGCCCAATTATTACTACCCACTTCCAAGTTAGCGGTAATGGGTTTAATCGCGGTGGTTGGTTGCGATAAAAGTTCGGGGATTGGGTTATGCAAAAGAGCGAGCTGGCTGCCATCCAATGCGGCTTGATATTGGCTAGGCTGAGTTAAAAAACTTACCATTTCAGCCCCGTACTGCTGCTCTATTTGAATTAAAGCTTGGTCGCGCTCAAATGTAGATGACTGTAAATCAAGGTACATGCTAAAAATAACTAGTAAACTGTCTTCACTTTGCCAAGGCTTTTGCTCAGCCCCCGTGAGTAAATATTCAAAACTGGGGTACCCTACTTGTGCAAGGCCTTCATTTACACCTTGGGCATAACTGCGTAGCAGCTGTTTGTCGGCCTTCGGAAGGGTTTTTAAAATAGCTTGGCTGCGTTTACGTAATTGGTGAAAACGCATTTTTTTATCAAGCCCAAGCGCGGATTCACCAAATAGCTCGCTTAGCTCACCTGCGGCATTACGTCTAAGTAAATCCATTTGAAAAAAGCGGTCTTGCCCGTGAGCATAACCTAAGCCATAGGCAGCATCGTGGCGAGTTGCTGCAGTAATAACAGCTTGGCCAAGCGTATCACGAGCGACTTTAACTGGCTGCGTTACCGCATCGCTTCGGCCTTTGCCATCAAGGGTAGGTAAACTTAGAGTCAACACGCCGTAAACAATTGCAGTACTGGCGAGCGCTAAAATCACAACAATTAATAGCAACCGTTTGATTACTTTAAACATAAACATACCCTTCAACTTTTTCAATAAACTATTATTAGCATATATTCATATTCATTCTATTAAAAACACTACGAAAAGCGGGTAAAGGGTGAAATAAACATCAAAATCCACGATAATACACAGTTCATGTATTGTGCAGACCTAGTTGAGATCAAAATGACTGAAAAAACATTTATTAAAGGTAAAGACCGCGATTTAGAATCGTCTATCTCTACCATGCAAAACAAGCTAAAAGCGCTAAATATTAATATTGAAGAAGCGCTGTGGCTTAACCCTGTAGCAAACTGTTATTCAGTTCATATAAAAGATAGCGACTGCGGTGTGATGTTTACTAATGGTAAAGGTGCCACTGATAAAGCCTCTATCGCCTCTGCGCTAGGTGAATATTTTGAGCGTTTAAGCTGTAACTACTTTTTTGCTGATTTTTACTTAGGCGAAGAGTTTGCCAATGATGACTTTACTCATTACCCAAACGAGAAATGGTTTAAAGTTGAAAACGATGAAATACCACAGGGTATTATGGATGAAAGCTTATGGGATTATTTTGACCCAGAGCGTGAATTAACCGCATCACACCTTTATGACTTTAACTCTGGCAATTTTGAACGTGGTATTTGTTCTGTACCGTACACTCGTCAGCGCGACAACCAAGACATTTATATTCCGGTGAATGTGATTGGTAATATTTTTGTTTCTAATGGCATGAGTGCCGGTAATACTAAATTTGAAGCCCGTGTTCAGGGGTTATCTGAAGTATTTGAGCGCGCTATTAAAAACCGCATTATTGCCGAAGGTATCAGCTTACCAATCGTGCCTGAAGAGGTGGTAAAACAATACCCTAAAATTCATGAAGCCTGTGAAGAGCTGCGTAGCCATGGCTTCCATTTACGCATTGCGGATGCATCACTAGGCGGTAAATACCCAGTAATGAGCGTCACGCTTATAAACCCTGTTGATGGGTCAGTATTTGCCTCTTTTGGTGCTCACCCTTCATTTGAAGTAGCGCTAGAGCGTACCGTTACCGAATTACTGCAAGGTCGTCGCCTAGATCAACTTGACGTATTCCAACCTGCTACATTTGATAACGACGAAGTCGCTACTCCTGAGAACATTGAACTGCACTTTATTGATTCAAGCGGTTTAATTTCACATGACTTTTTCCGCTCTGAAGCAGATTTTGAATTTGTACATTGGGACTTTAGTGGTTCAACTGAGCAAGAATACAACTTCTGTACTGATTTAATTCATAGCATGGGTCACGATATCTATATTATGGATTACACCCACTTAAACGTGTATGCATGTCGTATTTTAGTTCCTGGTATGTCAGACATTTATCCTGTAGATGAGCTAATTTGGCGCAACAATAATGAAGGCGCTAAATTCCGCGAAGACTTCTTATCGCTTGATCAGTACGATAGCAAACAATGGATGGAAATTTACGACAACCTCGAAGAAGCAGGTCACAGCGATATTATTCGCGCAGCTGAATTCATTGGCTTAGCAACCGACGCCGATACACCTTGGCACACACTACGCATTGGTGAGCTTAAAGCACATTTATGCTTAGCGGCGGGTAATGAAGAAGCTATTGACTGGGTTGATTGGATTTTGCATACCGGCCAAGTAAACGACGAAGCGATGCGTCACTTTCGTTGCTTAAAAGCAATCCTTGAAATTAAATATGATGACGAGCGCGAATATGCAAGTTATCAAGATGCATTAGGTTTAATGTTTGGTAGCGACAATGTCACGCTTGCTATTGAAATTGCTGAAGGTCGTAAATTATTTAACGGCTTAACTTTCCCAGGCTTATCGCTTGAGGGCTTTAAAAAGCATGCAGCACTTCTTGATGGTTACCGCAAATTACACGTTGCAAAGCAACAACATTGGGCGCGCGAAATTAGCGACTCATAACCACACCTAAACTACTAATTATAAAAATAAAATGGCGCACTTTTAACTGCGCCATTTTTATTTCTTCGATAAATTGACTATAGTTAGCCAGTCTTGATTAACAACTTAATTACATTCTATGTCCCCGCAGCGCAAAAACAAACGCACCCGAATTAATAACGCTAAGCTGGCTTTTTTATTATCGCTGGTGTTGATAATCACTATCAGCTTGGTGCTTGATCACGTCAATTATCACCGTGAGAAAGATGCTTATCGATTACGCACTCTGTCGCAGGTAAGTACCTATAGAGCACAACTTGAAGCTGTATTAGTGTCTAATATTCAACTCATTCGTGGCTTAGCTATTGCTGTTGCCGCTGAGCCAAACTTAGATCAAACTCGCTTTGAACAAATTGCAGCTCCCCTTTTTGAAACCTCAAATGAGCTACGTAACATTGGCGCGGCGCCAGACATGGTAATAAAAATGACCCATCCGATTAAAGGTAACGAAAAAGCGATAGGCCTTAATTTTTTGGAAAATAAAGCACAGCGCGAAGATGCCATTAAAGCAAGAGACACGAATACGATCGTGATGGCAGGTCCACTTCAGCTTATCCAAGGCAACGAAGCTTTGATTGCGCGCGTACCAGTATACTTGCCAGAAAATAACGCCTTTTGGGGATTGCTCTCAGTGGTACTCGATATAGAAAAAGTTTATGAAAATTCGGGGATCATTGAACTACAGCAAAATTATAATATAGCAATACAAGGACGTAATGGATTAGGTAAGCAAGGTGGTTTTTTTTTCGGTGACCCCTCTATTACTGATCAAGACCCTCTAGAATTTACTTTAAACTTTCAAGGAGGTGCTTGGCAGCTTTATGTTATACCCAAGCAAGGCTGGCAACCAGTGAGTTCTTCGGTCTGGCCTTTACGGTTCATTATTTTAACCGTGTTAGGCTTGCTCATTTCTGCCTTTTTGTTTTATCTAAAAATACTCAACCGTGAACAAGAAAGCGAAAGAATGCTTGAGGTGATGAGTAATTTAGCACAAGTCGGTGCATGGTCGTTTAACTTAGAAAAAAAACACGTGTTTTGGTCAGATATGACTAAAAAAATACTTGAATACCCATTAGATGAGCAACCAAAATGGTCAGAAAATTTAAACTATTTTAAAGAAGGTGAAAGTAGAGAAAAAATCGCTAAACTGGTTGAAAGAGCAATTAAGCATGGTGAAAGTTACGAAACTGAGCTTGAAGTGATCAATGCAAATGGTCAGCCTGTATGGGCACTTGTTCACGGTGAAGCTGAACATAAAAATGGCCGTTGTGTAAGAATATTTGGTTCATTACAAAATATTGATGCCCGTAAAAAAGTAGAATTAGAAAATCGTAAAATTGCTCGTTTTAACGAAACCTTGGCCTCCTTAACGGTGAGTGATGAAATATTAAATGGCAAACTAAGCCAATCTAAAGAATTAATCACGCAGTCTATTTGCCAAGCCCTTGAGGTAAACTGCGCCAGTATAAAATTGTTTAACCAACAAAGAACCCAGCTAATTCAATTTGCGAGTTTTAATCGTTCAGGTAGCGAAAATAATATTCCGTGGCTGCAAGAAACTATTCCTGACTTTTTTACCGCAATAGAACGAAAAGCGATATTTTGTGTTGATAATGCTCAACAACATCCCTACTTAGCCCCCATCAAAGAAAGCTACCTTCAACCGTTTTCAGTCAAGGCGATGCTGTGTGTTCTTATTCCTGCAAGCAGTGGCTCTATTGGAATAGTATGTGCTGAGCAAGATATAGTTAGAACATGGAGCCATAATGAAGAAAGCTTTTTAATTGCTGTAGGGGCTTTAATTGGCAGCCTTTACGCTAGCCAACAACGTATAGAAACAGAGGCACAACTAGTCAGGGCAAAAGAAGCCGCAGAACAAGCTGTGATTGCAAAAAGTGAGTTTTTAGCCAGTATGAGCCATGAAATTCGCACACCCATGAATGGGGTGTTGGGAATGCTTAATATTGTTAAAGCAACCCAATTAGATCAACAACAAAAGCGTCATATTAAACTTGCGCAATCATCTGCAGAGTCATTATTAGAAATTATTAATGATATTTTAGACTTTTCTAAAATAGAGGCTGGCAAGTTAGACATTGAAAATATTCAATTTAATTTACCTCACTTACTGGGTGAAGTGGTTGAGTCATTTGCATTAAGAGCCGAGCAAAATAACACCACGTTAATTTTGGATGCAACACATATCACTAGCAGCGAATTTATTAGCGATCCAAATAGATTACGTCAAATTTTAAGTAACTTAATTGGTAATGCCGTTAAATTCACCCAAAACGGTGAAATATTGATAACCGCTAAAATTGCCCACACACTTGACGCCACAGTTTTAGAATGTGCAATCGCTGACTCAGGTATAGGAATCAGCGCAGAAAAACAGCCCCATTTATTTGATTCATTTACTCAAGCAGACACATCAACCACACGCCAATATGGTGGCACAGGCCTGGGTCTTGCTATTGTCAAGCAGCTGTGTGAGCTCATGGGTGGCGAAGTGAATGTGAGCAGTACACCAAATAAAGGCAGTACATTTTCCTTTTTTATAAAGATAACCCCTCAATTAGTTCAACAGCACGAAGCATATCAAGCAATTAAAAATAAGCGTATTTGGGTTATTGATGATTGCTTACTTAATACCACTATTGCCAAAAAACAATTAACTCGCTGGGGGGCTAAGGTCAGCACGATCTGCGATTACCTGTCTATAAGTGCCTACATTAATAGCCATGAAGATACCCCACCAAACATTGTGCTTGTTGACAGTGCTTTATTTGAACCATTATACGAAGCTCAAGCACTCGCACTTAAGCAGTTTTTAACAAAAAGTAATAGCCATTTAATTATTATGGCTCCCATGAGTTATACAAATAAAAGTGCCACATTTTTAACCGAAGAAACCCTCGTATTTAAACCACTCACCCCTCTTGATTTACAAAATGCGCTGACTGCAAAAAGCTCTATCGAGCAAACACACGTTGGTACACAACTAAAGTCGCTTGCTGCCACTGAGGTTATGACAGATACACTGGCGGCGCATGTTTTATTAGTAGAAGATAATAAAATTAACCAAGTTGTTACCGCTGCTTTTTTAAAACAGTTGAACGTGACATTTGAGATTGCTGAAAATGGTGCTGAGGCAATTGAAAAGTTGAATCAAAACCCAGCTAACACTTATCAATTAATATTAATGGATTGCCAAATGCCTACGATGGATGGCTATCAAGCAACTATTGCCATCAGAGAAGGCAAAGCAGGCAAGGTAAATAAAAACATAACAATAATAGCGCTTACCGCAAACGCAATGCAGGGTGATAAAGACAAATGTTTGGCCACTGGTATGGATGACTATTTAACTAAACCCCTCAATGCCTCAACTCTTCATTCTAAGCTCCAGCAATGGCTTACAAGCAAATAACAGTGTAAGCTAAAAATAGGATTTATTAGGTGAGATAAGGTATGCAATTGCAATTATCAATGGAGCAACAACGCGTTATTGGTTGTTTATTAGAAAAACAAAGCACAACACCTGAGCACTACCCTTTATCGTTAAATGCATTAACAAATGCCTGTAATCAAAAATCGAATCGCGCGCCAGTTGTTAATTATACAGAAGAGCAAGTTCAAATAACCGTTGATGAGTTAATCAGTATGCGATTAGTCACTGTAAATGAAGGGCTGTCTGGGCGAGTTAATAAATACGATCATCGTTTTTGTAATACTGAGTTTAGTCACCTGCAATTTGATCTACAGCAAAGGGCGATTATTTGTTTATTATTATTGCGAGGCGCACAAACACCTGGCGAATTAAAAACACGTTGTAGCCGCCTTGCCGACTTTGCTCGTATTGATGATGTTGAAAAGTCACTTGAACAACTAATTCAAAGCAATCATGTTAAAAAGATGCCGCGCGAATCAGGTAAACGGGATTGTCGATATATTCATTTATTTGCAGATCAATCATCTGTGAACGAGGCTTCACTTGAGGCACAAACACACACTGATGATATAAAAAACACTGAGCTAAATGACTTACTTGCAGAAATTGATGAGCTAAAAGCCCAGCTTAAACAAATAAAAGCTCACTTAGGGCTTTAATTCATAAATATGAAATCACATAATAGTTGTTCTATATAGAGCGTAAAAATTATTTAACTAAAGGAGCGGGCCATGCGCGCCGAGATTATGGCTGAAATGAAAGTTCAGCCTTCGATTGATGTAAACGCTGAAATTAAACGCCGAGTGGATTTTATTAAAGCACGTTTAAAAGCGGCATATTCAACCTCACTTGTACTAGGGATCAGTGGTGGTGTAGATTCAACGACCTGTGGCCGTTTGTGTCAACTTGCTATTGATGAGCTTAACCAAGAACACCCTGACACTCATTATCAATTTATTGCTGTACGCCTACCTTATGGCGTTCAAGCTGATGAAAGTGAAGCGCAAATGGCGGTTGATTTCATTAAGCCGAGCACCCGCATGACGGTAAACATTAAACCCGCAACCGATGCACTGCATGAGCAGACAATGGCAACTCTCGCGGGTACCGAACAAACACTCCCTTCGCAAGATAAAATCGATTTTATTAAAGGTAATGTCAAAGCTCGCCAACGCATGATTGCGCAATATGAAATAGCCGGCTTTTGCCAAGGCTTAGTGGTCGGTACCGATCATAGTGCTGAAAATATTACTGGTTTTTACACTAAATTTGGTGATGGTGCATGCGATTTGGCTCCTTTATTTGGCCTATCAAAACGCCAAGTTCGTGCATTAGCAACCACATTGGGTGCGCCTGCGTTTTTAGTTGAGAAAGCACCAACAGCGGATTTAGAAAGTGATAGACCAGGACTAACAGACGAAGAAGCACTTGGCTTAAGTTATGAAGAAATTGATGACTTTTTAGAAGGTAAAGCAGTTTCAAGTTATGTAGAAGAAACGCTAATTGCAATTTACCAGCGCACGCAACATAAGCGCCAGCCTATTCCAACAATATACGATGCTTTTTAAATCAATATTATGAGCGTGATTTAACTGATCGAGCCGCTTGTATTTTACGTAAACATGACGTGAAAATAAGTGGCTTAAATTTTTAAACGTTAACCTTAACGCTTGCCAACAGAGAGTTTTATATTTTATGACCCCCCCTATTTTGATTACTGGTGCAGCACAACGTATAGGGCTTGCGCTGGCAAAGCACTTTATAGCCCAAGGGCAAGCGGTCATTATTACTTATCGGACCCGTCATGAGGCTGTTGATTCGTTGGAACAGCAAGGGGTTACCTGCCTTTATGCTGACTTTAGTACTGATGAGGGCATTAATACTTTTATTACGTTGCTTAAATCACACACTGACTCACTCAGGGCAGTTATTCATAATGCATCAAGCTGGGACTGTGAAGCTAACAACCCTCACTTTGAGCAGCTGTTTGACAATATGATGCGCATTCATGCAAAAACACCGTACTTGGTAAACTTATATTGCGCAGATTTACTATTAAATTATCAGGCGTCGCATGCTAAACCCGCTGACATTATTCATTTGACTGATTATGTAGTGGAAACAGGCAGTCCAAAGCATCTTGCTTATGCGGCCAGTAAAGCCGCACTGGATAACTTAACTAAATCATTTAGCGCTAAATACGCACCTAACATAAAAGTGAATTCAGTCGCGCCATCATTAATTATTTTTAACCAACATGATGATGAGCAGTACCGCGCTAAAACTTTAAAAAAATCATTAATGGGTATCGAACCTGGATGCCAAGAAATTATCAATAGTATAGACCTACTACTGAACAGCCATTACATCACAGGGCGTGCTTTACCTGTTGATGGTGGTCGCCATCTTAAGTAAGTCCTAATAAAACTGAGAAACTTATGCATAACGAATTAAAAGAAAGCTATCGAAAAATTATAACTGCTGTAGGTGAAGATGCTGAACGTGAAGGGTTACTTGATACCCCAAAACGCGCTGCAAAAGCGATGGAGTACCTTACTCAAGGATATCGTCAAACGCTTAACGAAATCACGAACAATGCGGTATTCACCTCTGACGCTGACGACATGGTATTGATACAAGATATCGAGCTTTACTCTATGTGTGAACATCATTTACTCCCTTTTATTGGCCGCTGTCATATTGCTTATATCCCTGATGGCAAAGTATTAGGCTTATCTAAGTTTGCGCGTATTGTTGATATGTTTTCGCGCCGTTTTCAAATTCAAGAAC
This sequence comes from Pseudoalteromonas sp. SCSIO_11900, assembly GCF_000576475.1. NCBI lineage: Bacteria > Pseudomonadati > Pseudomonadota > Gammaproteobacteria > Alteromonadales > Pseudoalteromonadaceae > Pseudoalteromonas > Pseudoalteromonas sp. SCSIO_11900. The sequence goes on along the minus strand of NZ_KK070023.1, from coordinate 967,218 downwards.
AGCTTACCCATCAAATTGCAAAAGCGGTTGAGGAAGTAACCGGTGCAAAAGGTGTGGGTGTAATTGTTGAAGCAAAACACATGTGTATGATGATGCGTGGTGTAGAAAAGCAAAACTCAAGCATGCGTACCTCGGTAATGCTAGGAAACTTTAGAGCCGATCCGAAAACACGTAATGAGTTTTTACAGCTGATCAAAGGATAATGTATGGCAAACGCAATTATTAATGTAACTAATTTACGACTACGCACATTTATTGGTTTTAATCCTGATGAGCGTGAAAAAAAACAAGATGTGGTCATTAACCTTGAAATTCACTACCCTGCTGATCAAGCTTGTGAAACAGATGAAGTAGACCAAGCACTTAACTACAAAGTGATTACTAAAGAGGTGATTAGCTTAGTAGAGCAAGGACACTTTTTATTGTTAGAAAAACTAGTTGCTGAAATTCTTGCTGTTTGCCACTCACACCCAAGTGTTAATTATGCTAAGGCTCGAGTAGATAAACCTCATGCGTTGCGCTTTGCCGATTCGGTTTCTTTAACCCTCGACTGGCACAAATAATCCAACGGCAAGGGCTATTACCGCTAAATAACGTAACCCCTTGCCGAGCGTTACCAGCACTAAAAATGTAGTAAAGCGAACTTTAAACACGCCGCCAATAACGGTTAGTGGGTCGCCAACGATGGGCAGCCAAGCAAACAACAGGCTATAAACACCATATTTATTAAACTGCTGTTGTGCTTTTTTAAGCCCTTTTTCAGATACTGGAAACCATTTTTTATCTTTAAAACGCAATGCCTGCGTCCCTAACCAATAGTTAACACAACTGCCCAGTACATTACCCAAGGTTGCTGCAAACCAAATCAGCCATAAGTTAGTATTGCCTTGCATGATCATGCCACTCATCAATACTTCAGACGAGCTAGGTAATAACGTGGCAGATATAAATGCTGTAAAAAATAATGTTATATAGAGCATTTTTTCCTTATGACTAAAAACTAAACCCAGCAATTAGCTGGGTTTGACGATTTTTTAACTTAAAACCAAAGCGCTGAATAATAAAAACAGTTATTTTATCAAATTTAAGCTAAGGGGATAATTAAACTCTTTGCCATCGTTGGCTTTCACGCTTGCGATAACCACCATCACAAATGAAAAAATAGCCACCATAGGTAACAGTAGTAAACCAACCGCTGCAAAAATTAGTAAAAAACAAACAAAATAAGCTATAGCCATAGTAATTTGAAAATTAAGGGCTTTTTTTCCATGTATATCAACAATTGGCATTTCATCTTTTTTAATTAACCAGATAATAAGAGGGCCGAGTACCGACCCAAATGGCACAATAAACCCCGCTAATGCACTTAAATGACATAGCATTGCCCAGGTGCGGTCATCTTTATTGACGACTTTAATCTCTTGATTTTGTTCCATTACACTCTCCCTTCTCGTTTTTATTTTGCGCTAAAATGATATTCATACTCATTAGCCACCTTAATGTAAATGCTTATTTATCCAATGCAAAGCATTTGTGTATATTTAAAAATAAAAAAGCGCAGCAAATAGCTGCGCTTATTGATATTGCCAGACCAGTTACTTATTCACACCCGCTAAATCAAGCATAAAAGCATAATTTAAGGCAGTATCTTCTAAGCGTTTGAAGCGACCTGATGCACCTCCGTGCCCTGCTTCCATATCGATTTTAAACAGTAGCTTATTATCATCTGTTTTGTAATCTCGCAGCTTAGCCACCCACTTTGCAGGCTCAAAATATTGTACCTGTGAATCATGTAAGCCAGTAGTAACTAACATATTTGGGTAATCTTGCTTACTGACCTGATCATAAGGTGAATACGATAACATATACTCATAGTATTCTTTCTCGTTAGGGTTACCCCACTCACCGTATTCGTTGGTTGTAAGTGGAATACTTGCATCAAGCATCGTGGTCACTACATCAACAAATGGAACCGCAGCCACCATACCTTTATACAACTCAGGAGCTTGGTTTGCCACTGCCCCCATTAACAAGCCACCCGCACTGCCACCTTGAGCAAATATTTTATCTTTTGCACCATACTTTTGCTCAACCAATGCCTTGGTAACATCTACAAAGTCGTTAAAGGTGTTCTTTTTAGTCAGTAGTTTACCGTCCTCATACCAAGGGCGACCTAGCATTTGTGAACCACGAATATGCGCAATGGCAAATACAAAACCCCGATCGAGCAAACTTAAGCGAGCGCTAGAAAAGGTAGGATCCATGGTCGCGCCATACGAGCCATAACCATATTGTAGCAGCGGATTAGTCCCCTCTTTTTTAAACATGTCTTTGCGATAGACTAGGCTTACCGGTACTTTAATACCATCTCGTGCAGTGACAAAAATTCGCTCTGATGCGTAATTATCTGCACTAAAATCACCGAGTACTTTTTGTTGTTTAAGTAATGTTTTATTGCCAGTAGCTAAATTAACATCATACGATGAAGCGGGTGTTGTCATACTGGTATAATACACACGTAATGTATCGCTATTTAAATCATTGTTACCGTAGGTGCTAATTGTATAAGCACTGTCGTTAAAACTAAGCGGTATCTCTTTACCCGTGGTTAAGTTACGAGCAATAATAGTCGACTGACCCATTTCACGCTGCTGATACACTAAGTAGTCGTTAAATAAGTCGATGCCTTCTAATTTTATATTATCGCGGGCAGGGATCACACTTTGCCAATTTGCTTTATCACCGGCTTTATCAATATCAACTTTCATAAGCTGAAAGTTAACCGCATTTAAATTAGTGACAATGTAGTAAGTATTACCCAGCTTAGAAATTCCATACTCCAGATCCGCTTCACGTTCAATCAAGCGTTTTGGCATAGCCTTAACATCATCAGCACTTAAAACCGATACACCTGACGCAGTTGTACTGCTGTGCCAAATATAAATTTCTGAATCGTCTTTGCTCTTGCTTATACCAGTGTAATAGCTTGTGTCTGTTTCTTCGTAAACCAGCTCATCATCGCTTTGTGGTGTACCAAGTGTATGACGATAAACTTGATAACCAAGTAAGGTTTGTAAATCTTTTTTTATGTAATAAAGCGTTTTGTTGTCGTTTGCCCAAACAACACTGCCATTCGTACCTTTAAGCGTATCTTCGAGTAATTTACCAGTGCTTAAGTCTTTTATTTTTATATTATAAATACGACGACTTACGGTATCTTCACCATACGCCATTAAATTGCCGTTTGGACTTACATCTAAACCACTTACGGCATAATAATCATGTTCCTTAGCTAGCTCGTTTACATCTAAAATAACCTGCTGGTCAGTGCCTGCAAAATCACTACTACGTACATAAGTTGCGTATTCGTTATCACCACGAGTTTGTGATGAATAATAATAGTCACCGTTTTTAACTGGCACTGAATCATCGTCTTTTTGAATTCGCCCTTTCAGCTCTTCAAATAACTTAGTTTGTAACTTTTTTGTATGCGCAAGCATTGTATCTGTATAAGCATTTTCAGCCTCAAGGTAACTAATTACCTCAGGATCTTTTCGCTCATCATCTCTAAGCCAATAATAATTATCGATACGCGTGTCGCCATGAATAGATATTTCATATGGTACTTTTTTAGCAACCGGCGGCATTACTGCGATTTGAGTAGCTGCGTTTTCAATTTTTGCTGATTGCTCAACGTCAGGAGCTTTGTTGCATCCCCCTAAAATAGCTAAGGAAATAAAAGTAAGAACAAATGGGGTATGTTTCATTGATTGGAATCTCTGTAGTTTTTATTTTTATTAAATATACCTAATATTAAACACGACAGAAATTTAGTTTGTGAAGCTATGTAAAAAGGGAGCCGAGAAATTCTTTTTATATAGTTAAGACTTCAGTTATCCTAACATTAACGAAGCAGCATTAAATAGTCTCTTCCTGCTGCTAATCAATAAGGACAATAATGAATAACGACGTAATTAACATTTTAACAATGGCTAAGGTCATTCAAACAGCGGTTGCACCCGTTTTTTTAATTACTGGTATTGCAGCAACGCTCGGGGTTTTATCTAATCGCTTGGCGCGAATTACAGACAGAGCCAGACAATTAGAACGAAAATTAAAAGTTAGCACCGATGAAGAATTTAACTTGTCTCTGACTACAGAGCTTAGAGCACTCCTTAAGCGCTCTCGCTGCATACACATTGCATTTAGTTTAAGTGTATTAAGTGCACTATTAGTTTGCGCCGTGGTTATGCTGTTATTTTTATCTCACATACAGTCGATTAATTTAGGTGTCACTATTGGCAGCTGTTTTGTTGGTGCAATGGCATTACTGATATGTGCATTTATGTCATTACTCGGTGAGGTGTTCTTGGCAACGCGCAGTATGCGTCGAGGGATGATTTTCGCAGATATAGATATAAACGAATAATAAAAAACCCCGAGTCAATTGTGCTACTCGGGGTTTTACCTATTTAAAACAGATTACTGTGCAGTGTAAATTGTTTCTAGCACTTCTATTTTAGCTTCTTTAATCAAGCCTGATTCTTTTAGCTGCTTTGATGCAACTAAAATATCTTGACCATCATTTACAGCTAAAACAGCAATTTTAGTGCCTGGGAATAAAGATACGACCTTCAAACCTGCAGCCGAAGCAACATCGCTTGCACTCATACCATCTTTTAAAAGAATAGTAATATTACCAGATAGCGACGTTAGGTTATTAGTAAAAATATTACGAACTAATGTTCCTTTTGTAACCACATCAGACGATTTATCTACGCTTACTACTGTCATCTCACCTTTTTGCATAACGACATGCTCTTCTGAAGCAACACTCGAAGGCACTAAACGCAGATTTTTTTCAACTTTATAAGAACCAAAATCTACTTTATCCAAGTTTAATTTAGCTACTTGTTTTTTAGGAAGCGGAAGCTCTTTATCTGAGCTTGTGTTTGCTGTTGCCCCAAACGAAATACACGCAGCAGCACCCAATACGATTAATTGTTTAATTTTCATCTTTATAATCCTTACTCTTGACCTGCGTGACCAAATGCACGAAGAGATACACCTTCAAGTACACTTGCTGAGTTATTATTACTAATACCAGTAACACCTAGGGAATTATTTGAGCCTCTACTAAATGCAAAGCTGTCTGCGCTTGTATCTAACAAACGAACAGTCCAAGTACCTTTCGTAGACTCTCCGTAGAAAGCATTTGAAAGCATCACAGCGTCTTTAAGTACATAACCTACACTCCAGCTATTCGTGAAGCTATATGCAGGGTAAAACAAAGCTTGTTTAGATGAAAGTAATACACTTCGAGTACCCGCTGGCGAAGTAACCTCAATAGCTAAATCATTACCAGCAGATGTTTGAGTACCATCACCTAGGCCGAAGCCCATTTCAGGGTTGCTTACATCAAATTTAAATTGCATTGCCTCAATGTTTAATTCTTCTGTAACTACAATTTCTTGCGTTAAACCTGTAGCACTGTTATCAGGAATTTCTAATGCTAGTGCACTTTCAGAAACGGCTGAACCAACACCATTCCAGTCCGTGATTACTTGCTCACCTAATGAAGCGTCATAAGACTTAGCCATTGCAACGGCTGCACCAGCATCTACACGCCCAAAGCCATATAAATTATTAAAGCTATAACCAGCGGCATTTTCAACCCAACCGTCATGTGCAACAAACTCACCATCTGCGGTAGTTAATTTTACAGGGGCATTTTCAGCGTCAATTAATGTACTTGTTGACGCTAATATATGACGCACATCACGCCAAGTTAGTTCAGGATTAGCCGAAAGAATAAGTGATACTACACCTGATGCATTTGGCGCAGCAGACGATGTACCGTTAAATGTAGATGTATAGTTACAACTTGCGTTATCTTCATTACCAGGATAGTTAAATGGGAACTGGCTTATAGCAAACTCTTCTCCATACGCCTGAGTAAAGCTTGCAACAGCACCACTATTAAAGCCTGAGTAACCGTTGATACATGTCATCTGATCCGTTGTTACCATTGCAGGTGCCCAACGACCATATTCACCAGCTGGCGCTGAAACCATTAAGTTAGCACCTGCTGTTGAGTAGCTAGTGTGCTTACCATTTGCATTTACAGCAGCAACACTTAGATAGTAAGGATGGCCTTGGCTTGGCTCAAACGCACCGTTATAACACGTTAAACCTAAATCATTAGCACCATTATCTTCACATAGTGAGCCTTCATCACCGCCATCAACAAAAGAGTTACCACTCGATTTCATATTAAGTGCACCTTTACCATCTCGCAGGTTTAGGTTTGGGTATGACTCAATAGCTTCATCTAATTCTGAATATGCAATAAATGTTGGGAAAGTTATGCCATAACTACGGTTAAACGCAGAAATATTTTCTGTTGTGCTAATGCCGCTTCCAGGGAAACCATGCACCATTAACTCAGTTTGCGGGATTTTAGCACCACCAAGATAATTCATACCAATTAAACCAGCATCAGGAGCAACGCCACGGCCACCTTTACCATTCCAACCTTTTGCAGCAATCAAACCAGCAACACTTGTACCATGATCACCACTGTTTGACATACTAGTAGGATCTGTACGGTCAGTCGCATCAGCATTTAAGTTTAAAGAACGGTTTGGTAATACATTATCGATTAAATCTTCATGGCGGATTTCCATACCCGAATCGATGACAACTGCCGTTGCACCTGCCCCAGTAACACCTTGGGCATAAGCGTCAACAACATTCATATCTTCGCCAGATACAAGCTCTGTCGCCTCTGATTGAGCAAAACTAGCGTTAACATTGGCTTGTGCTTCTTCTTCTGTATCGCCAAATAGACTAACGTATAAATCAATTAAGCCTTGTTTCATCTCATCACTAAGAGAGTAAGCTTTCTGACCTGTATTGTTTAAGTGCCACTGCTGATTTGCAAGAGGATCTCCAATAATTCCTGAGATATTAATTTTCGCAGAGGCCGTTTTACCGTTTGCAGTTACTGTGTAATCAATAACCGCATCTTCACCAGAAACAGGAACATATGTAAATGATGTACCCTCTACCGTTAACATCCCATGGCTAAACTTAAAGACACCATCTTGCGCGGTAATTGCCTCGCCATTTTCAGTAAAACTAAAAGTAAGTGCGTCACCATCATTATCACTTGCTTTAAAGTCTGCAGTAACTGGAACCCATTGTTTTAAATCAGTAACGACAACATCACTCGCTTTTGGTGCTACATCAGTAACAACTGGAACTGTATTGTTATTATCATTATCGCTTCCACCACACCCTGATAGCGAAATTACTATCGCTGCAGACAACGCTGACAGCTTAAAAATATTATTTTTCATAAATGCTCTTCATTGGTTATTTTTATGACATCTGAATGTACACAACCCAGCCTTCATCAACAACAAGGTATTTACAAACATTCACAAAAAAGACAAAGGTAATACTAATTATTTCCAAGCTCTTTTAATTAATATTCAGGTAATAATCTATGCTTTCCCTTGAACTAAAGCCTAAGCTAATATACAAATACAATCAAATAACCGTCAAAGGAGTAGAGTAAAGTGAAATTGAAGCAAGTATTTATCGGGGCATTACTATCTACATGTGCACTTAGTGTATCTGCAAATTCTGCGTTTAAAGAGCCTAGTGATGCAATTGAGTATCGCCAAGCTGCATTTTCTATGATTTCAGTTCAAATAGGCGATATGGGTGCTATGCTTAAGGGTAAAATTCCTTTTGATGCAGAGCAATTCAAACAGCGTGCAAATAACGCGGCGGCATTATCTAAAATGCCTTGGGAGGCATTTTACGCAGGCACTGAAAAAGGCGATACATCAGCACTTCCTGCGGTATGGTCTGAAAACGATACTTTTATGAAAAAAGCGACAGCGTTTCAGCAATATGCTGATGAACTTGCTGTAGCAGCTCAAACAGGTGACAAAGCGGTCATTGGTAAAGCATTTGGTGCATGGGCTAAAGGCTGTAAAGATTGCCATAAGCAATTCAAAGACTAATAAACACTGTGTATTAAACAATAAAAATGGCGCTGTATTAGCGCCATTTTTTTTAACTAAGCAGATAACTTAAAGGTTCACTTCCCCAAGTACTCATAATTAAAACCAGTAATAGTAAAAATAAAACCCATGCAATCCATGGTGACTTTGTCTCAGGCTCTGAGCTTTGTGTTGCCAGTGCTTTATTACCGGTGATCATAGCTTTTACTAAAGGCTTGCCTTTTATTTTATAAGCAATAATAGCCACAATATGCAAAATAATCGCATAAAATAAAATATCAAAATTGATATGATGCAGCCAGTTAGCGAAATCAATCGTATCACTCGATACATACTGCGCTAACGGGCCATCAGTTAAAATACCATCACTGCTCATTAAACCACTAACCAGCTGCGTAATAATCAGTATAAAAAATAATAACACCATATAACTGCCTGGTGCAGAATGGCCCACATCATTTGTTTTTTTGCCACTAAAAGAAGCAAGCACCGATTTAGGAGAATGCAGTAATGCCGATATTCTTGCCGTTTTACTGCCTATGAGACCCCATATAATCCGCGTTGAAATAAGCGCTAAAGTAAAAAAGCCAACCACAAAATGTAGCTCTATCATGCCCTCTTCAGCACTAAAATAAAGCGCAGCAATACTCAATACTAATAACCAATGAAAGCTTCTTAAAAAGCCATCCCACACTTTTACCTTGAACATTGCACCTTCCCTAAAAAACAGTATCATCTAAAACGCTAACTATTTTAGCATCTTAATCTTAAGGTATCCCGATGAGTCTTTCTACTATTACACAGAGTAAAACACATGCAGTCCATTAAAAAACCGATACTAAAAGGCTTTTTAGATATGCTGCCATTATGTTTAGCCGTTATTCCTTGGGGTATTTTATGTGGCTCGTTGGCAATACAAAATGGCTTTACTCCTTTTGAAACTCAAGCTATGTCGCTATTGGTATTTGCTGGCTCGGCTCAACTGGTTGCTATTGAGTTAATGGCTGGTAATACCCCTCTGTTAACCATTTTATTTACCACATTTATTATTAGCTCTCGTCATTTTTTATATGGCTTGGCGGTTCGTCACAAAGTGATTGAGCAACCTATGCGTTGGCGCCTTCCAGTCAGCTTTGTATTAACCGATGAACTATTTGCTTTTTCGCATCATCCTCGCGCCTACCAGACTAAAACGCGCCTAATTTACGCGCTCAGCGCAGGCTTTAGCTTTTACATTGCTTGGAATATTTGGACACTGTTCGGTATTGTAGCCGGTACTATACTCCCTGATCTCACCAATTTAGGACTCGACTTTGCGATTGCTGCAACCTTTATTGCTTTGGTTATCCCAGGAGTTAAAAATTTAGCCACACTTATCACTGTCATTGTTGCAGGGATCTGTGCCACTTTATTAAAAAGCACAGGCTTTGAGCTGTGGTTGGTATGCTCAGCACTACTCGCGATGAGTGCAGGTTACGCTGTAACTAGAATAGTAAAAAATAAGGACACTAAATCATGATGACGACTATTTTACTTATGGCATGTATTACCTTTTTTACCCGTTATTTATTCTTACATCGCGCGCTACCATTTAAAGTAGGGCCTAAAATGCAGCAGTTTTTGAGCTTCAGTGCACCTGCGGTTCTAACAGCGATTTGGGTGCCTATCGTATTTATAAATGATGGTGGCATTAATCTAAATTGGCAAAATCCTTATTTAAGCGCAGCGATTGTAGCCATTATAGTTGCTTACAAAACACATAATATTTACCTAACCACACTTGCTGGTATGGGGTTATTTTTGATTTTAAATTAACAGTAACGCCATAGCAGTGTTCACTATTTCGACTTTGTTAATCACCAAGCAAAGGTTAGACTATGCCAAATAAACAAATAATAGCTTAATAATATGCACCCATTTCATCAACTAAGTGCTACTAGCCTGCAAGGCCAACCTATCGATTTTCAAGAGTTTGTAGGTAAAGTTGTATTAATAGTAAATACTGCAAGTGAGTGTGGATTCACTTATCAATATAAGTCATTGCAAGCATTACACGAAAAGTATGCCTGCCAAGGTTTAGTCATTATAGGTTTCCCGTGTAACCAATTTGGCCAGCAAGAACCCGGAGACGCGAATCAAATAGCGCAAGGTTGCTTAATCAAGTACGGAGTTAGTTTTTTAATCGCAGAAAAAGTGAACGTTAATGGTCAGCATACACATCCGGTTTTTCGCTATTTAAAATCTGTATTACCGGGGTTGTTAACACGAAAAATTAAGTGGAATTTCACAAAATTTTTGATTAATTCAGATGGCTCACCGATTAAGCGCTACGCGCCCTTTACTAAACCTGAAAAACTAGAAAAAGTAATTGAAAAAGCATTGCTCGCAGCTAAAGTTTGAGGCTTAAAAATTATAAAGAGGCATAAAGCCTCTTTATTACCAACCCACAGAGCTTTAAATACTACCTAAGTAGCAGTTAAAAGCTAATATGTCGGCACTGATTTGTACTAGCGACAACCTAATCAATATAATCGTTTAAGTCATCTTCACCTAGGTTTTTACGCAAGCGTTTTTGCTCAAGGTAATCCTCTAACTTTCTTTTCACCTTTTGCTTTTTCTTGTCGTGTTGATTACGCCCGACCATTTCGTATTCGTCTTCAACAAAATCATCATCTAGCGCATCGTAACTAAATGTCTTACCCACAACCCACTCCATAAAGTGTTTGAGACCAATTACGGATTCTTGTATCGCGATAATTGGTGAAATTAAAATGTTCAACGCAAATTCATTGTACAAATTTCCGTCAAAATAAAGCCACATCGCTATCCTAAATAGTCTCTGTGTCAGTATTGTGAATAAATAGCGCTAAATTTGAATTGTGGAAAGTGAGAGTTTTTTATCGTATCGATAAATTTTATTTATTTGCATTTGATTGTTGGTTATTTTGACCAAATTTTAGCTTTTTCAATGACTTTACTTTTAACTTCAAAGCACCTTAAAAATCACAAACCACTGTTTTTAAACACTAAAAACTATTGGCACCAAACTTGTTATAAGTTAATTATCATCAGCAAAAAACAGAGAATAAACATGAAAGAATTATTATTAGTTAGCGCAATTATGTGCGCCCCCGTCGCCATGGCTCATACCGATAACAGCTCTTCAATTTCATTTAGTAACGACGAATGTAACGTTGTATTTAAGAACGATGTGCGCATCAAACCTAATGAGTTAGAAATTGTTAAAGCCAATAATCAGCGCATGCTATTTACCGCTGAAGGTGAGCTGTCTATCAATGGCGAGCAAGTAGCATTAAATAGTGCACAGCGCCAAGCACTGACCAACTACACAGATAATTTACGCGTGCAATTACCTGAAGTGGCCAATATTGCCCTTGAAGGGGTTAAAATTGCAGGTGTTGCATTAGAAGAAGTCGCCAATGCATTTAATATTAATGGCCTCGATAACATTGCAACCTTGATGGACGATATTCAACAAGAAGTAGAGGGTACCTTTTACCAACAAGGTACATTTGTCATGGGCCAGCAAAGCTTCACTCAGTTTGGTGAAAACTTTGAACAGCAGTTTGAACAACAAATAGAAACTGCCGTTGAGTCGGCCGTAATGCAATCAATGGGCAGTATTTTAGTAGCATTAGGCTCTGAGCTAATGGGTTCAGGTGGCGATATGCAAGCCTTTGAAGAGCGCATGGAAAATATGGGCGCACAAATAGAAGAAAAAGTAGAGCTCCATGCAAAAAAACTTGAACAGCGTGCAAATACACTGTGTGGTGACTTTATTGAAATCGCACAACAAGAAACTCAACTTGCTGCGCAAGTGCCTGCATTAAAAGGCTATGAGTTATTTACTATAAAACAGCACTAACTGCTCAGCATTTTAATTAATCTCCCTTTGCGGCATTTGCTTTTAAGCTATGCCGCATTTTGCGTTTTTACCCCACCAGTTCCATTTAACTCAAATAATAGACTGTTGAGTGGATCTGCTCTTGCTGTGCAGAGGCATTTTGTGGCTTCATAGTAAAATACAAACCAAAGTATAATCTTCACTTCGCTCTAGATCACATAGAATGCCGTTCGAGCTGATGATTGTAAGCCCAAATTGCAACATATTAAAACCACCCCTTTTTAAGTTTTAAATTCTGAGGCGGTGCGATCCCCAGTTAGACGCGTTTTAAAACGCAACCAGCTCCAAAGTACCTAGTAACCTAGGTACTTTTTTTATAATTTAAAAGCCTAGCAACACTCTTTTTTATCGTTTATTTTAATGCTCTTCTCGGATAAATAATTAACCACCTATAAATAGCATGTTAAATCTTTGAACGAAGTAAAACCCACCCCAAAAATACAAAATAATTTAATCTGAATAACTATTCAAAATAATCTATTTATAAACATATTAAAATAAAAAAACTGAAAAAAACCCCATACAAAAGTGATATAGCACACAAACATAATGAATAAATATACAAATATCAAAACAAACGCCATTAAATAGCAAATCAAAAAAAACATTTTCAGATTAAAAAAACTAATACTTCACCAGCAATTTTTATCGCTTTATTTTTAACCAACCCACGGGCAAAATGCACACGTTTTCAACAGACACAACCTTGGAGCGAATACAATGAACCCAATTAATACATTAAACCAAACAGCCACAACTCACGTTGCAGTTAAACCAACTAATCGCAAAGCGAGAATGTTAGCTAAACTTAACCGTTACGGAAAAAAATTAGCACTTGGCGGTGCAATTCAATACAAATAGTCACCCAACCATGATTTTTGTATTGTTGCAGCAAACACCCAACCACTAAATGAAGTTTCTTCTTTAGCTCCATCTGTTTGCTGCCAGCTCCCTCCTCATAGCTAAAATCATCTTTAATTTTCATAATTTACAAAAAAAACCTCATTTACGCTCACTTTTTAAGCAAACGATCTTTTTGCTATTTACACAGGCAACTCACCTAAGTATTATCCTGCATCACGACGTGGAGAGATGGCAGAGTGGTCGAATGCACCGGTCTTGAAAACCGGCAGGGGTTTATAGCCCCTCTAGGGTTCAAATCCCTATCTCTCCACCACTTATTTGTATTAATTGGTTTTTTCCGATTGATAACACGCTAAATAATGCGTCGGAGAGGTGTCCGAGTGGCCGAAGGAGCTCCCCTGCTAAGGGAGTATAGAGTTTGTAGCTCTATCGAGGGTTCGAATCCCTCCCTCTCCACCATTACTGAATATAAGCCACTTAATTGTGGTTTTTTTGTGCCCAAAAATAAGCTTTGCTGCTAATTGGGAGGGTGAGCACTCTCGACAGGGTTCGATAAAGTGTCGGGAACAGTTTAGGCCGCTGCAAGCGTCGCGCAGCGATTAATTACGGGATGTAAGTAAGTCTATCCCTCTCCACCATTACTGGTTACAAGCCACTTAATTGTGGTTTTTTGTGCCTAAATTTTAATAGCCTCTATTAATTTGCACTTTTTATAACGCAGTCGCAAGCGTATGCTAATAAATTAAACAAATTGTATGGTGTCACAACTTAGTGCATTATAAATGGTACTTTAAACCAGCTTAGGTTTAACCATGGCGAAGCTAATATTACTACTGTATTGTTTGGGTGCCTGTGCTGTTAGCATGGCAAATGAAGTGACGGTTTATAAATGCACCATTAAAGGAGTGCCTACTTTTAGTCAAACTCCTTGCGCTGAAGACGCTCAAGTGATCACGCTTAGAAACGTCAACATCATGCAAATAAATACGCCACAATCTGAGAACACACCAGTTGCCGATACTTCTGTTGACGATTATCTAGCGGTGCAACAAATAGAGCGTGATATTGTGCAGCTTGAGCTTAAGATTAAACAATACCAACAAGAATACGCACAAAAAAAACAGCAAATCGATTACATGACCCAAGATAAAGCAAATCGCTTAGGGGCCAGCTCAATTGCGAATGCCATTACCACTGAAACGGCGGCACTTAAGCAGCGATTTGACCCACAAATCAAGCAAGCACAACAACAAATAGAAGCACTCACTCAAAAAAAACAGCAGCTTAGTCAGCAACCTTAAGTATGTGCTTCACAACATCAATAAATGTTTGTATCTCTGACTTTGTATTGTATATGTGAGGTGAAACACGGATGCCGAGTTTACGCACATCAACACTTATTTTTGCAGCCTCTAATGCCGTTAATACATTTTGCTGATGCTCAGAAAACTGCAAAATAGCGGTGCCACTACATTGCTCTTTAGCGCTAGGTGATATTAAAAAAGCGCCCAATTGCTGCTGAATTAACTCAAGTAACATCAAGTTGTGCGATCTCACTTGTTCAACGCCAAATTCAACAATATATTCAATACTATGAGCGGCAATAATATAAGGAAGTACCGAGGGCGTACCGCCCCAAAACCTTAGTGTTTTAGCGTTATATTGAAAATGCGCAATATCAAACTCGAATGGGTTTTGATGTGAAAACCAGCCAACATCTTTTGGTTCACATTGTGTTATTTGCTTTGGATTTACCCATAAATAAGCAGCTCCTGGCCCTCCGCATAGCCACTTCACACTTGAACCAATCATAAAGTCAGCATTTAACGCCGTTAGGTCTATAGGAATAACCCCTGCCGATTGCGCCACATCAATTATTGAGAGTGTATTCGTGACTTTACTCAGCGCCACAATATCGTTTATGGGAGCTTGTACACCCGTATTAGAATAAACATGGCTGACAAACACACCATCAATCTCTGGAGTTAAATATCGCTGCCATACCTGTCTATCACTCAAGTCTTCATGCTCAGGGATGTAGCGTATTTTTGCACATTCAGGCAATGCTTTTTGCATTACAAACCCCATACTGGGAAAGTCAGCCTGCGCCATTAATACCGTACACTGTGGTTTATTAAATACGGGGTGTGACATAACCAATTTAGTTAAACCACTGGATAAATTAACCTGAGGACAAAATTGCTCACTAGGCGCATTAAACAACTGCCCTAATGCCTCAGTAAATCTTTCAATGGCGGGTAACCACTGTTGCCATGGCTCTTTTACACTTTCTTGCCAAGGAGTAAAAAAATGTTCAGTGGCATTTTCTAAGCTCGTTTTTAATGGGCGGCCAACAGAGTGGCTTAGTAAATAACAACCCTGTGGCATACAAAAATCATTTTTAGCCATATTAATTAATCCACTGTTTTAGCGTGTTTAAATCATCAAAGCGCGTATTTATGTCGTCACGCTTTGCCGCGGCACGCCTATCTCTTAACTTAGCTAATGAATCAAGCAGTACCGGTAGAGGAGGTCCACTGGCAGTGACTTTACTCATATGCTGTTGTTGCATGTGCTGTGATGGCTGAGCAATAAACTTTTCCACCAACTGATTATGATGACCGATAGCGGTGTCGCCATGTAATTTACACACTTGAATAAATAGTTTGCCGTGCTTTTGAAACCACTTTGTATTTTTATATTGTTCGGCCTCTAAAAAATCATCCATTAGGCTTTGCATACGCATGGCTTCACGAAGTATTTGTTGATCCTCTGGCATCATATATAAAAATTTATCCACCAGCATTTGCGAGTAACTCGGCTCATTGGCACTGCAAAGCCCTAGCAGCATATCAATAACATTAATACCGGCAAAGTCTCCCGCATTTGCACCACGGTAAACCTCTTTACCTACCCTGTAAGGCTTGTAATATGGGCGTACACAATTAAAAAAACGTTCGGTGTCTAGCTGAGTGTATAAGGCGTTATTCGACGCTATTACATCCATTAATGCCGTTTTAACCACCTCAAGTAGTTCAGCCGTGACAGGGTGTGAAATGCCTAATGGCAGTATTTTTAATAAAGCATCACTCGCACGTTTATACGCTAAAATACCTTGGGTGTTGTAATCTAAAAAAAGGGCTTCATCATCAAGATTTGTAAACCGTTTATAGGTGCCATTAATGGCTTTATTATGCGTAGTTAGATGCGCAGTAGCAAAACGAGGGGTTACTCCAATAGAAGCACCAATATGCATAGCAAGCGCCGATGCTTCAACTAATGGTGAGGTTGTTTCTCTGCTTGGCTCTGTGATCTCATGTCTACGGCAGGCCGCCATGAACAAACCAACATTACCAAGCAAATCGAATGCGCTATCAAATCCTTCGTCGGTATTACCTTCGGCTAATAAGTCGCTGATCAACGCATTACCTTGCTCCTTTAGTGCCAGCTTTAAGCTATCACCAACCCCCTCAACATTAGCCTTATCGGTTTGCTGCCAATAAAGCTGTTCTAATTGCGAGTTTAAGCTTACAAACTCTGATCTTATCCAACGGTCAAACTTAGCAGTAAAAGAACTCATAACTACACTCTGTTATTATTATGTCTTAATGCTAACAAAAATCCCTGAGGGTAAAACGCCAAAAAAAATAGTAAAAATACCTTTTGTTAGTAATAATCACTAACAATATTAAAATAATTAATAAGATCCCATAGTCATGTTAGATAAAAAAGATCAGCAGTTACTGGTTGCCTTACAATCGCATGCCCGCATGTCGGTTTCTGAATTAGCCAATACCATTAACCTATCAGACACCCCTACTCTTAGGCGTATCAAAAAGCTTGAGCAGGAACATGTAATTACGGGCTATCACGCTGCAATTAACCCTAAGTCGCTCAACCTTAATGTGCTGGTTTATGCTTTCGTGCGACTAAGTCAAAACTCGGTGAGTGCGGCACAGCAATTTGAGCTGCATGTAGAAAAACTTCCCCATGTACTTGAGTGCTCTGTGATCTCAGGTAGCCACGATTATTTACTGAAAATTATTTCTCAGGATTTAGAAAGCTATGAGCAGTTTGTAAAGCACCAGCTGGGGAGCTTAAGCTGCATCGCCAATATAGAGTCAACGGTAGTACTCAAACAATCATTTAGTAAAAAGCAGCTACCACTTTAAAAATAATACTATTTACTGTCGATTCGCTATACTAAAATATCATTATAAAAATAATATTTAACAAGGATGCATGTGAAGATTTTTGGTTCAACATCCAATTCTTTTGTTTTTTACATATCGTTTGCGGTTGCTTACTTTATAACTGGTAATTTATTAACTAATTTTGCCTTTCAATCACAAGTCATCCCTATCTGGCTCCCTGCAGGTATTGCCCTAGTTGGCTGTTTTATCTGGTGGTGGCGCTTTATCCCTGCATTATTTATTGCCTCTGTCTCCTTTAATTTAAGTACCAGTGATAACGTTATCTCTGATCAAGTTTTAATTGGCAATACATTAGAGCAGGTGTTACTAATCGGCTTTGGCGCTGTGCTGCAAGGGATGATTGGCGCAGCTATTTTAAAATACTGGCTAGGTCATCCGCTGTTCTTAAAGAAACGCCAATCAATAATATATTTTATTTTTATCGTTGGTATTGTTGTTAGCCTAATATCGGCCAATATTGGCGTCTATGCTTTAAGTCAATTTAACCCTGCTCACAGCATTGATAATCATTGGAGAAATGTTACTTTTTGGTGGCTTGGTGATTCTCTAGGCGTGCTGATCGCAACCCCCTTTTTATTAGCGTTATTACAACCTAAATTTAAACGCCATGATGTTACCCCATTACCTACTATCGCAGTATGCTCGGTATTATTCATCTCAGTAGCCTTAACCACTAAGCTATATAACCAAGAGACTTATTCAAATTCAATACAAATTGCCAAGCGCGAAACATCTATTATTGAAAACAGTTTGCTGAGCAATTTAAACCTCAGCCAAATAACCGTACAAAGCCTTGCAAGCCAAATACAATCAACGCCAACTTTAAGAAGGCAAGAGTTTAATAGCTACAGTGCCCAACTATTGGCTGAGCATTCATTTATTAAAGCATTTTCATGGAATCGTAAAATTGATCCCGCTCAGGTCAGTGACTTTAACAAACAGCTTAATGAAATTTATAACGCATACAACTTTGATCCAAGCATTAAAGGGGCACCATTATCAAACAATGACCCATTGGTGGTTATTACCTATATTGCCCCTTTTACAGAAAACCAATCAGCGATAGGTTTTAATCTTAATTCTCGAAAAGATCGCCGTGAAACTTTGCTCGACCCACGTATCAAAATTCGCCCGATAGGGACTAAAATAATTCAATTAGTTCAAACACAGCAACCTGAACCCGCGTATTTATTATTTGCTCCCGTGTATCAACAAAATAATGAGGTTGCCTCAATTAAAGGTTACGCAACAGGTGTATTTTTAGTAAAAAACATACTTGCTCAGTCGCTTACGCAAGCACAAAATAAAATGTTTAATATCGCTATTTATGAAGCCAATGCTATCAATCCGTTTTATTCAAATGCCGAAAATATTCCAACCAAAAGCAATAAACTTACAACTATCAAAATTGATTTTGCAGGGCAAACATGGTTCGTTGATTTAACCATTAAAGATGAATTTCTACCGCATCAAACTAATAACATGACACTCTTTTTGCTTATTTTACAGGTCATTGTAAGCTCACTCATTTTACTGATATTACTGCTGTTTAATAACCAGCACCTTGCACTCTCACGCTTGGTAGCAGAGCGTACACGCTCGCTGGTTAAGGCTAAAAAACAATCTGATTTAGCAAATCAAGCTAAAAGCCGATTTTTAGCAAATATGAGTCATGAAATTCGCACTCCGCTTAATGCCGTGATTGGCTTTTCCACTCTAGCTAAAAATGAAGATAGTCCTGAAATTCTTTCTGATTATTTAAATAAAATTAATTTAGCGTCTAAATCATTGTTAAGTTTAATAAATGATGTACTCGATATCTCTAAAATTGAATCACAAAAGCTCACCTTAGAAGTCGCTTCTTTTGATTTGAATGCGCTTCTTGCTCGGATCAGTAGTATGTTCGAGCAAAGCGCAGAACAAAAAGGCATTCTCTGGAAAGTTAATAACCAATTACCAACCGACATTTGGTTTGAAGGTGATGTTATGCGAATTGAGCAAATTTTATTAAACCTATGTAGTAACGCCATTAAGTTTACCCATGAAGGTGAAGTAAGTGTTAGCGCATACAGCAAGGAGATCACCAATAGACGTCGTCAAATTACCTTGACTATTAAGGACTCGGGCATCGGTATTGCGCTATCAGAGCAAAGTAAGTTATTTGATGCGTTCACCCAAGCTGATAGCTCAACATCACGTAAATTTGGTGGGACAGGGCTTGGTTTAGCAATCGCAAAAGAACTTAGCTTATTAATGTCTGGAGATATCAGCGTACAAAGCGAGCCAGGTAAGGGCTCTACTTTTACTCTGTCTGTCGAGTTAAATACATGTGCAGCACAACAAGTAACGTCAAAGCACACACACCAGCATGTTAATTTAAGTAAACTAAAAATACTGGTTGCAGAAGATAACAGCGTCAATCAATTAGTCATAAAAGCAATGCTTAGCTCTTTAGGGATTACACCAACACTAGTGGAAAATGGCGAATTAGCAGTAGAACAAGTTAAAGTAAATGACTTCGATTTAGTATTAATGGATTGCCAGATGCCGATTATGGACGGTTACCAAGCCACCGCCTTGATACGTCAAATGAAAAGTACTGAGCAATTACCAATTATTGCCTTAACTGCTGATGTAATGCCTGAAGATAAAGCCAATGCCTTAGCAATTGGTTTTAACGAACATCTTGCAAAACCTCTCGAACTCGATAAGCTCATACAGTGCCTATCTCAATATATTGCGCCAGATAAACCATAAAGATTTATCGAAAATAGAAAACCAAATATGGCTGTCGCACTATTACCAAAATTAATCAGCAACCCACTTAAAAAATAGTAGGCAAAGCATTATGAGCCACTTTTCACATCAATGGTTTAATAGCATCAACCAAATTGACGCAACACAATGGCATTATTTTTTTGGTAATGACCCTTTTACTCAACACGCTTTTTTATATGCCCTTGAGCAAAGCCAATGTGTAAGCGCAAAAACAGGTTGGCAGCCTCACCACTTAGCCGTTTATGAAGACGATAAACTAGTTGCCCTTGCCCCTGGCTACTTAAAAGCGCACTCCTACGGTGAATATGTATTTGACTGGGCATGGGCTGAAGCTTATGAAAAAAATGGCTTAGATTATTACCCTAAATGGCTGTGCTGTATTCCCTTTAGTCCGATTGAGGGTCAAAGAATACGTATTATGCATAGCAATCCAAAGTTAGTGTATGAATATATAACAGAGCAACTTAATACCCACTGCGCAAAACAAGCCTGGTCAGGCTGGCATGTAAACTTTTGCGATAAAGCACAAGCCTCACAGCTAAATGATGCAGGTGCCATGCTGAGAACCGGGGTACAGTTTCAGTGGTTTAATAATAGCTTTAAAGATTTTGACGATTTTTTAAAAACCTTTAATGCCCGTAAGCGCAAAGCAGTAAAAAAAGAACGCGCTAAAATATCACAGCAAAATATCACCATTGAATGGCTGCAAGGTGAGCAAATCACCACAACAGTGATGCAGCTTTTTTGTGAGTTTTATCAACGTACTTATTTAAAACGTTCAGGCCATTTAGGCTACTTAAACAACGATTTTTTTAGCTTGCTACACGCCTTAATGGCTGAAAAATTGCTCATTATGCTAGCCAAAAAAGACCATAAAGTGATTGCCGCCACATTAAGTTTAATTGGTGACAATACCCTTTATGGGCGTTATTGGGGAGCAAGCGAAGAGGTTGATTCTCTTCACTTTGAGCTGTGTTACTACCAAGGAATTGAATATGCGATTAAGCATAATATTCACTGTTTTAATGCCGGTGCTCAGGGTGAGCATAAAATAGCACGCGGCTTTCAACCCATCACTACTTATTCTGCTCATCATATTATTCACCCCGATTTTAATCATGCTATTGCAGATTACTTAAAACGCGAACGCCAACATATCGATATTTATAAACAACAATGCAGCATTTTATTGCCGTTTAAAAATGAGTAACTGATTATTTGCAGGCATCGCAGTATCGCTAAGTAACTTAAGCCCAGATTGCACTGCAAGTTGCTCAACCGCTTCGAAATCACGAATACCACTAAGCGGATAGCGACTTTGCAATAAACTATTAAATTCATCATTACTGGGGCTGGTAAACTCCCCTTTATATTTGAAAGGGCCATATACACACACCACCCCTTGCTGGTTTAAGTGCTGATTTACTCCAGCAAAAAAACGCGTAATTAACTCCCAGCTCACTATGTGAAAAGTGTTAGCAGTATATATCGCATCCACTTTATTTACTGGCCAAGGATCGTTTAAATCAAGCAATAAAGGCGGATGCAAGTTTGCCAGTTGCACCTCATCATGCCATAACTTTATTCCTTGATGATTAACCTCTCGATCACTGGTATACCATTGTAAATGTGGCAATTTTTTGGCAAAGAAAACGCTATGCTGACCCGTCCCCGAGCCTATCTCAAGTACTGATGCTGCATTTTGCAATGCAGGCTGCAAAGCCTTAAGTATATGATTTTTATTATTTTCGCAGGCTTGTGAAAATGGTTTGGTCATACTGATGCACCTAAATTGCAAATGAATGCACAATAGTAAAACAAATTTCAACTATTCTGTCGTGAGTAAATTGACCAAAATAATAAAATAACTTTAATTTCAATACGTTAAATTATATTTACCGAGCTGGTACGCTATATGCTTTTATTAAATTACTCACTTAATGAGTACTAAACGACAAAAGGATAACATTATGTATATTTCACCCTATACCGCCGTAGACGCTGTAATGGCAATTACCGATAAAAGCCTAGATAAAACGAGTCATGAAACAGATTGTAGAGCAACGGTTATCGACTTACTTTCTCATGTAAAACACACTCAAAAGGCACAAAACAAACATGAAACAGACCAAATATTTATTCTTGGCTACAATTAAAGTTCTGTTTAGCCTTATAACTGGCTGTTTATATAAATACATTATTTAAGTCGACTTAAAATCCGTTTAAGTCGACTTTTTAGTTTTAATCCCACTTGTTAACTTGCCTTGACGCCCCCTACTTTTTAGCTATACCGTTGTAAATAGCAATAACAGCACCATATCTTTTTTTATAGCGTAGTTTAATGTCATATATTCTCTTTTTTAGGAGTACTAATGAGTAACTTTAGAACAGAATCAGATAGCATGGGCACACTCGACGTACCCGTTAACGCACTTTATAAAGCACAAACCCAACGCGCCATTAATAACTTTACGATTAGCAACCTCACCATGCCACAGCAATTTATTATTGCTTTAGCGTATATAAAACAAGCCGCAGCATTAACCAATTTAAAGCTTGGCCATTTAGATAAAACAAAAGCAAATGCAATCGAGCATGCCTGCCAAGAAATTATTGATGGTCAGCATTATGAGCATTTCCCCGTTGATATTTTTCAAACGGGATCAGGTACCAGCTCAAATATGAATGCCAACGAAGTTATTGCAAGTTTGGCTTCAAAACATGCTAATCAACCTATTCACCCTAACGACGATGTGAATATGGGACAAAGCTCGAATGATGTTATTCCCACTGCAATCGCCTTAAGCAGTGCTATCAGTGTTGATAAAAAATTACTGCCAGCACTAGCAAACTTAGCCGACGCCTTAGAGCAGAAAAAAGCAGACATCGGTCATATAGTTAAAACTGGGCGCACTCATTTAATGGATGCAATGCCAGTGACCTTTGAGCAAACACTCAGCGCATGGCAATCGCAGGTAAAGCACGCAGCCCGCGGTATTGAGCATGCACTAATACGTGTTTGTGAACTGGCTCAGGGGGGAACAGCGGTCGGCACAGGTATTAATGCCGACCCACAATTTGCCGCTCTATTTGCCAAACAGCTAAGTGAAAAAGTAGGGATTAACTTTATCCCCAGTGATAACTTTTTTTATAATATTGGATCGCAAGATGCCATTGTGGCTTTATCAGGGCAGCTGAAAGTCTATGCCGTTGCGCAAATGAAAATAGCCAACGATCTACGTTGGATGAATTCAGGGCCGCTTGCGGGACTTGGTGAAATAGAGCTTGAAGCATTGCAGCCTGGTTCATCCATTATGCCTGGCAAAGTGAACCCGGTGATCCCAGAAGCCGCTGCAATGGCTAGTGCGCAAGTCATCGGTAACGACGCCACAATTACCGTAGCAGGCCAAGCTGGCAACTTTGAGCTTAACGTAATGCTACCCGTGATTGCTTATAATATCCTGCAAAGTACAGAGATACTTGCTAACAGTGCGCAAGCACTAGCGGATAAAGCCATAACTAGCTTTAAAGTTAATCAAGCACAGATTGATAAAGCGCTGACTAAAAATCCTATTTTAGTTACTGCACTCAACCCAGTTATTGGCTATGAAAAAGCAGCAAAAATTGCCAAACAAGCTTACCAGCAAGCAAAGCCAATTATTGATATCGCCGAGCAAGAGACAGACCTATCTCGCTCAGAATTAGAGGCATTACTCAATCCAGCTAAATTAACCCAAGGTGGGTTAATGTAAAAACGCCATTAATGGCGCTTTAATATATTGATAGTAGAGTTTTTATTGCCGTAATAAATGCACCGTGTATGATAGTGATGAATAATTCATCACTATCAGGAACGATTATGCGTACTCCATTACTCGCTCTACTACTACCGCTTTGCTTAACAGCTTGCTTAGAAAGCACCTCAAATGAAACTGAGCAAACTAAAACCAATACGGTAGAAAACACGTCTACGCCGATACCACAACAAAAACTACCACAAGCGAATAGAGAAAATAAAATAGCACAGCAACTACCGGTTGATGCTGCAAAGGAAGTGTCGCTTGATGATATTAAAACAGCAAAAAATAAATTAAATAACCTCATAGCAGATAAACAATGTTCAACTAGTTCACAGTGTAAAGTCAGTGCTGTTGGTAGCCGTGCCTGTGGTGGACCAAGTGATTACATTGTGTACTCTACACAAAGCGCACCCCAAGAGCAGGTTTCAGCCCTAAGCGATACTATCACTCAATTAGAAAGTACCTATAATGTGCAAAAAGGCATGATGAGTATTTGCCAACATTTAACTGCGCCAAGCACTCAGTGTGTTGAAAATAAATGTGTTAAACTTGAAGGCTCTGCGGTAAGTGTATTTTAAGGATTAGATTATGAGTTGTTTGTCATCCGTAATTAAGCTATCAGCTACCTGTGTTGTTATGACTATGCTGCTTAGCAGTTGCAGTAGTGCACTAACATCAAGCAAAGCTCAAAACGCGAGTGAATCTGTTTTAAATACTTAACTTAATGAGCTTACAAGTAATAAAAGCTGTACAGCCAGCTATCAATGTTAGGTGTTTGCTCGCGTGTCTGTGGGGGGCCGAGTAAGTATGTTGTGTACTCAACATTAAATCACTCTCAAGAACAAGCAGAGCAATTAGCGCAAAAAATCACTGAGCAAGAACAACTAGATAATGCAATGCTTGAGTTCAAAGACTGCTCACCAGTGTTAGAAGTCCACTCTTTATGTATTGATAATCAATGTAAAACAGTTAACTACCAGTAGCAGTTCGTTTCGGTGTTAATCTAATAGTGGTATTAACACCGAAATAACCACCACCATGAAAATACACACACCTGCCTTAAAAATGTATTCCAGTGGCATTTTTTTCTGTACCCAGTAAGCATATATAAAACGCACGAAGTAGCTTGCCGCCGTGCCAAATAAAGCAAACATGAGTAAGTAGGCAATCAATAAGATATTCACAGCGGTACTTTTTTAGAAAATAATAGCCCCAGTGTAAGTATTTTACATAAAGAAGGCAAAAGGGTTACTTAGTCTTTTTTGTATGCTCAATTAGTAACTCTGCTACCTGTTGCTTTACCGCTCTTTTATCATCTACTGCCACTTCAAACCGGCTAGCCAATTGCGCTATTTCGTCATCATTTAAATTAAACGATAGTCGTTGCCGTGTTTTTTTAGACTTTACATCAAGACCTAAAATTTTACGGATCATATCTGAGGGAGTGAGCTCTTGATCGATAGCTTGTTTTTTTATCGACTTTTGTACCTCACTACTCAAATCAAATGCCATTTGCGTGGCGCGCACAGCTTGCTCTTGGCGCAACCACTTGTCTTTAGCATCACTCACTGAGCATCTCCAGGAAACAAATCAACAATATCGCTAATTGGGCGAGTTAACGTCAGTGAGACTTCTGTTTCACCTCCCTCCCAAATCTCTATATTAACGCTATGCCCTTCATCAGGAGAGGCTAAGCAAATCATTTCGCATGGTTCACCACCTTCTTGCTCATAGCGAGGCAGCGTTTGGCCACGAAAGTCTTTATTATGAAAATAACAAACATAAGGCGATTCACTTTGCTGATAGCTTTTCGCTAAAAATTGCATAAAACGCTCAGGGGTATTTTGTACCGTGATATGTGTTAATGACTCTTCATCAAAAATACGCGCAAATTCATCAAGACCAAAGATCTCTTCAACTTCATCACGCTGAATTTTTATAGAGAAGTTTGCCCACTGTTCACCATCATTTTGCTCTATTTGTAAAAACACCACTTGGCCAGTGTTAGTTTCAAGTACAAATTCAGTATCACTGCTGTGTTGGTACTGATACGTTTGCACATCAATAACGCGCAACGTTTGACCTTTAAGCCATGAAGGATAAGCAAACGAATCAATGACAGTAAACATGTCGCCTTTTTTAAGGTCACTCGCATGATTAAGCTGACGTTCTGGCTTTTTTTTAGATTTGAAAAAATTAAACATATAAGGTGCCTCTGTAAGCAAAAAAGGTAACGGAGCGAAACTCGGTTACCTTTTTGATATGGTTCTAAATGTTAACTATTTTGCTTCGCTTTAATGCGCGCTAAAATATCAGCACTTTTTGGATTCGTATCACCAATACCTGCTTCAGCCATTTTAGCTTTTAAATCGTCGCCATTAACATCTGCTTCTAGAGACTTTGCAGCACCTAATTGATCAGTACGGTCTTGCTGGCGTTGCTTAATACGCTCAAGCGACTGACGCGCCGACGTCATTGACGAATTATTAGTATTAAGCGTGCTATTTACAGCCATTGTCGCTTGTTGAACGCTTTCTGTGGTTTTAACCATAGTAAGCTGACGCTGGTTTTCTTTAATTGATTTTTCAGCATCTTTAACTTGCTGCTTCAATGTCACTATGTGATTAGTAAAGCCCGCTAATACTTGCTCGTGTTCGGCTTTCTCAGCTTCAAAGTCACCAATTTTTTCTGCAATTTCTAATGCTAATGCTTCATTCCCTTTTTCAAGGGCTTGACCTGCATACGCTTCGTGCTCAGCAATTGATGCATCTACTGCGCTAATTTTACGCTTAGTTTGCATCTCTTTAGCCATTACTTCTGTCAGGCTTTTTTTAGCACGATTCAGTGCATTTTGTGCATCGGCAATTTCTTGTTCAAAAATACGAATACCATTGGCATCAACGATTGCTTCGCCTGCTTCACGTGCGCCGCCACGTACTGCTGTAAATAATTTTTTTAAAATACTCATAATCTTAACTCCACTAACTAGCTACTAATCGTTTAAATATAAGGTCACGGCTTCTAGTGCATCTATAGCGTTATCAGCTAATGTCACTAGTTCGTGGGTAACATCATCTAGAGATGAATTTACCGACAGTGCACCAAAAATCGCGTATTTATTATCGATCTTAGCAAATGCACTCAGTGGAATTGGCACGTTTAAACGCAGTAATGTTTCGTTTAACTCGTTGCGTAATTCACTTTTTACTTCATCTTCGTCAAACAAGTAGCTAATACATAGTAATTGCTCTTGTGTTTGAGTAACAAAAATTGGAAGCTCGTCATTTCCATCAACAATGACTTGTAAAACATCTTGCTCACCTGGATTGGCAATCAAGAAAGACTCAAAGTTAGCACCCTCGGTTTCAAAAGACGCTAATTTTATTGAAAGTTCATTTAATTCCATGTCTCTGCCTTTTCGTCATATGACATATTATGTCTGAGTTAAGATTCGCATGGTCGACATATTATGTCAACCATGTTTTATTAATTTTTATACAATTCACTTTCTATTTGCCAAGCTGCTCGGTAGTAATCATATAAGCGACCAGAACCTAACCTATTGACTTCAATATCGTTCACTTGTTCAAAATAGTTATTAGGAAATGCAAAACTCGCTAATAAATATTTTTTACTAATCCACCGAGATGGCACTGGCATATCAGTTATATTGCTAATACGGGCACTAGGTGATTGCCCCATTTTAGTCGCAATAGTCCATCCCCATTGACCAAACGAAGGAATGTTTTGCTGATATTGCTCTACATAATCAAAACCTGCGGCTTTCACCGTTTTAGCAATACTTAAAAATGCCTTTTTCGCATGATAAGGCGATGTTGACTGTACCGCCATAGCACCATCAGGCGCTAATAATTGGCGTACATGATTATAAAAGTAATCGCTGTACATCTTATTAAGATCAGGGTGATTAGGGTCTGGCAAATCAATTAAAATAGTATCGAACTGCTTTGACTGATCCAGTAACTTTTCGACTTCTAAAAATGCATCGCCCACAATAATATTTGCTCGCGGGTCATGCATCGATTCATTATTGAGTGCTACCAACCGCTGTTTAATCTCTTCTGGCGGTGTGAATTTATCGTCTTCATGGCCAAATAAATTCAGTAGCTGGCCATCTAAATCAATTAGTGTGACTTCTTTGACTGGCCACTTTAATACATCACGCATGGCTAATCCGTCACCGCCACCAATAATCAAAACACGGTCATGACGATTAGATGCGAGCATTGCAGGATAAACAAGCATTGAGTGATATATTTGCTCATCTACACTAGAGAACTGCAAACGACCATTTAAATATAGATCAGTAATTGGCTGAGGCTGATTTTTACTTAAACGCTCTGTTAGCACCACATGTTGATACTTAGTCGCCTGAGAGTAAATAACTTTATCTTTGTATAGTACGTTACTTAGGTTATCCATCCAGCTACTACCAAACTGCAAAATAAAAGCGAATAACACCAGCAGTAATATATGGCAAACCAATAGCAACTTAGCAAAGCGTACATAGCTATGGTAACGCCATAAAAAGGCAAGTCCGGCAATAATATTAAATAGCGCTGTCCAAGCGGCGGCTTGCATTATTGGCATCGCGAGCATAATACTCACCCAAATTGCCGCGCCAATACCAGCGCCAATATAGTCAGCCCCATATATAGTGCCGGCGTTATTTTCTAAAAAACGTCCATAAACATGCTGGCGAATACGCGCAATAAGCGGTATTTCCATACCAATAAATAGCCCTAATATTAAGCCAAATACATAAGGTAAAAAGCGAGACCACTCTTGCAGCTTTTGAAACACGTAACCATTAAGAATAACGTCAGGTGGAATATTAAAAATACTTGATAATAAATGAGGGAGGGAATAACTCACGGCAATAATGCTGGCAATGGCTAATATACAGCCCATACCTATGAGCGCAATAATACTCTCTAGCCAAGCAAATGCGGTGAAGGCATCTTTAAACCAACGCGCTAAAAATGCACCCATCCCCATAGCTACAATCATAGTGCCTATCATGGCGTAAATTGCACTCTCAACTGAGCCGAGTACTCGGCCAGCGTAATGAGAAAGTAAGTATTCATAAATAAGGCCGCATCCTGCGAGTACGGCCATAACAGTGATCAGTAAAATATCATGCCCAAGTAATTTAAATTTACTTGGGGAAGCTTGAGTTGATGACACGTGATTATGCACCCAGTAGTGTGGCCATAGTGATCCCGACAGCAAATGACACAGCTGCAGAAATAGCGGCAACACCCACATTCTTTTGACGATTCACTTCATCTGAAATATTACAGCCAGCAAGAATGATTTTAATCGTCAGTAAGTGCAGTAAAATGAAAGCAACCAAACAAACAACGGCGCTTAGCGCCCAGTAAAGTAAACTCGCATTAATATTGTCAGCAGCATAAGGAGCAATGCCTGTTGCAGCAGTAATGGCTAATGCACTACCAATTAAAAAGCCTGCATAACGAACACCTACTGCTAAATTACCATCAATAATAGCCTGTTGTAGGCAGTCGCCACTTTTATTGGTGCGCTTAAATAACTGCACGCGATATTGGCTAACTAACAGCAATACCACACTACCAATGACAAACGCAGCAATAACAATAGGAATGCCATGCCAACCTTCAGTAGCAACCCACAATAGTGCAGAGCGGATAACAACTGCAACACTTACTACATGGCCAAAATCAATAATTGACGCAGTAACGTTACCTTTAACTATTTCGTTATGTAAGCTCACTTTACGCAGTGCCACTTTATCTTGGAAAAAGTGACCCAGCTTTATAAGCAAAATTGCTAATGCGCCATAGCCAAGCATTAACAGAGCTTCTTTTTGTAACGTAGCAGCAAACGCACCACTACTAACACCCGTTAATACAATCGCAAGTGCGACTAAACCAGCGGCAAAGCTTATTCCAAATGCAAAGTTATCGCGCTCAGTAATTTCGTCATTGGCGTGTAAATTAGATACCCAACCTTTAATATACTTTAAACTCACAAATAGTAAGATGATAATTGCAAAGTCCACAGACAGTGCTTGCAAAGACCACATAGTTATTCCATTAAATTCATACATATTATTCTAACTCCAACGTTATTCTTTACTTACCACGACTTACGCCGCGCGAGGTTCTGCTACTGCTGTTACGAACCGATCCTGAATTATTGCTATAACTACTCGCTCTTGAGTAACTGCTGCGACTTTTAGGCGGCGTATAACTGCTGCGACTCAAACCTGATGCACCTGTTTTTTTACTCGCATAAGGACTAGTGAACTGCTTGCCTTGGCGTTGGTAAGATTGTCGTGTACGTGTTTCTAATGCACTTTGGGCTTTTATTTGTTTAGGGCTTGAGTAACGAGTACGACCATAGTCATTGTAGTAACTATACTTACGGCGTTTACTCCAACTTCCGTATTCAACTCGGTCAAAAACATCACCCAAAATACGGTACATGCCGTACCATTGCCAAAAGCTAATACCACTACTATTCGTTTGCCAATTACCATAGTTAGGATTACCTACCATTTGGTTACCGACCCCTTCGCCTTCAGCTTTTTGGCTTATAGCACCAACTCGTGCCAAAGAACCATTCGACATATCCGCAAGCATATTAATAGGATCGGTTAAGGCATCAGAAAATAACGTTGGCTTGGCGGCTTCACGCAATAAATCAATATTGTATAAAGTGTCTTCGTAAGGAGGAATTAAGTAATTACCCTTAATATCATCAAGGCGTTGGGTTAAGCCACTATAAAGGGCTCCCTGGCGTGTGGCATCAAGGCTAACTACATCAACAACCTTACTGAGTTCAGGTTGCTGTTGTTTAAGGATACGACTGTATTCTTTAAGAATAATCGCATTACGTATACTACCATTATCAAGTGCTTTACCAAGCTGAGTAAGCTCAACATCGGCCTTTTTAATGGACTCTTGAATTGTTTGTTGTAGCTGTTCTTCTTTAGATTGACAACCAATCAGTGCTGTAAACAAACAAAACAGGCTGAGAAGTTTCCAAGCTTTTATATTCGACATTCATGTCACCTGATTTACTAAATTATCCTAGATAGTTTTACACAGGACAGTTATTAAACCAACAATGAAATTGCAACAAGATGATAATTTAGGGACTAGTTTAAAGTGCAAGGTGAATAACTGAGATCAGTAAAGAGTAGCAGGGCTGATAATAATACTTCAAAACTTATAGCGCATGGCTTAAACACTGACTTGTATTTGGAGTGGGTATACTACTTCGTAGCGACAGCGCAGTAGCATGTCGTGGGGTCGGTTCTGGTCAATTTTCTTCCTTTAACCTAATGCCTTTACCTTTATTTTTCACTTTCCTGCAGACGTAAAAAAGCCCGACTATTGCTAGTCGGGCTTTCTCAATTTGGAGCCTGGTAATGTCCTACTTTCACATAGCAAATGCTACACTATCATCGGCGCTGTTTCGTTTCACTACTGAGTTCGGCATGGGGTCAGGTGGGTCCAAAACGCTATTGTCACCAAGCAAATATGGTGCAAAGGATTAATGACAAAGCACGTAGTGCTTATATTTCCTTTGCGCAAGGTGCCTCAATGTTAACGCTACGCGCTAAGAGTCACCTCATAAATTTGGAATTTCTGATAATAAAGTCTTCAAGTATCTACTTTAGTCTATTAACTTCTTGCTTAAACTGTCACATAAAACGCGTTTGGCGTTGTATGGTTAAGCCTCACGGGTAATTAGTACAGGTTAGCTTAATGGCTCACACCACTTCCACATCTTGCCTATCAACGTTGTCGTCTTCAACGGCCCTTCAGAGACTTTAAAAGTCTAGTGAGAACTCATCTCGAGGCCTGCTTCGCGCTTAGATGCTTTCAGCGCTTATCAGTTCCGAACGTAGCTACCGGGCAATGCCATTGGCATGACAACCCGAACACCAGCGGTTCGTTCACTCCGGTCCTCTCGTACTAGGAGCAACCCCTCTCAATTCTCAAACGCCCACGGCAGATAGGGACCGAACTGTCTCACGACGTTCTAAACCCAGCTCGCGTACCACTTTAAATGGCGAACAGCCATACCCTTGGGACCGACTTCAGCCCCAGGATGTGATGAGCCGACATCGAGGTGCCAAACACCGCCGTCGATATGAACTCTTGGGCGGTATCAGCCTGTTATCCCCGGAGTACCTTTTATCCGTTGAGCGATGGCCCTTCCATTCAGAACCACCGGATCACTATGACCTACTTTCGTACCTGCTCGACGTGTCTGTCTCGCAGTTAAGCTGGCTTCTACCATTACACTAACCGTACGATGTCCGACCGTACTTAGCCAACCTTCGTGCTCCTCCGTTACTCTTTGGGAGGAGACCGCCCCAGTCAAACTACCCACCAGGCACTGTCCGTAACCCCGATTCAGGGGCCAACGTTAGAACATCAAAACTACAAGGGTGGTATTTCAAGGACGACTCCACAAAAACTAGCGTCTCTGCTTCTAAGTCTCCCACCTATCCTACACATGTAGGTTCAATGTTCAGTGCCAAGCTGTAGTAAAGGTTCACGGGGTCTTTCCGTCTAGCCGCGGGTACACAGCATCTTCACTGCGATTTCAATTTCACTGAGTCTCGGGTGGAGACAGCGTGGCCATGGTTACACCATTCGTGCAGGTCGGAACTTACCCGACAAGGAATTTCGCTACCTTAGGACCGTTATAGTTACGGCCGCCGTTTACCGGGGCTTCGATCAAGAGCTTCTCCGAAGATAACCCCATCAATTAACCTTCCGGCACCGGGCAGGTGTCACACCGTATACGTCATCTTGCGATTTTGCACAGTGCTGTGTTTTTAATAAACAGTCCCAGCCACCTGGTCACTGCGGCTCCCGTCCGCTTAGAGAGCAAGTCTCATCACAGATAGGAGCGTACCTTCTCCCGAAGTTACGGTACGATTTTGCCTAGTTCCTTCACCCGAGTTCTCTCAAGCGCCTTAGTATTCTCTACCTGACCACCTGTGTCGGTTTGGGGTACGATTCGGTATAATCTGAAGCTTAGAGGCTTTTCCTGGAAGTATGGCATCAGCAACTTCATCACCTTGGTGACTCGTCTCGTGTCTCAGCCTAACAGCAACCCGGATTTACCTAAGTCACTAGCCTACACACTTTCACATGGACTACCATCGCCATGCTTGCTTAGCCTGCTCCGTCCCCCCATCGCAATTATACCAAGTACGGAAATATTAATCCGTTTCCCATCGACTACGCCTTTCGGCCTCGCCTTAGGGGTCGACTTACCCTACCCTGATTAACATGGGATAGGAACCCTTGGTCTTCCGGCGTGCGGGTTTTTCACCCGCATTATCGTTACTCATGTCAGCATTCGCACTTCTGATACCTCCAGCATGCCTCCCGGCACACCTTCAACGGCTTACAGAACGCTCCCCTACCACTCAAAATAAATTTTGAATCCGCAGCTTCGGTGCATAGTTTAGCCCCGTTACATCTTCCGCGCAGACCGACTCGACCAGTGAGCTATTACGCTTTCTTTAAAGGATGGCTGCTTCTAAGCCAACCTCCTGGCTGTCTGGGCCTTTCCACATCGTTTCCCACTTAACTATGACTTTGGGACCTTAGCTGGCGGTCTGGGTTGTTTCCCTCTTCACGACGGACGTTAGCACCCGCCGTGTGTCTCCCGGATAGTACTTTACGGTATTCGGAGTTTGCAAAGGGTTGGTAAGTCGGGATGACCCCCTAGCCTTAACAGTGCTCTACCCCCGTAAGTATTCGTCCGAGGCTCTACCTAAATAGATTTCGGGGAGAACCAGCTATCTCCCGGTTTGATTAGCCTTTCACTCCTAACCACAGGTCATCCCCTAACTTTTCAACGTTAGTGGGTTCGGTCCTCCAGTTGATGTTACTCAACCTTCAACCTGCCCATGGCTAGATCACCGGGTTTCGGGTCTATACCTTGCAACTATTCGCCCAGTTAAGACTCGGTTTCCCTACGGCTACCCTAATCGGTTAACCTCGCTACAAAATATAAGTCGCTGACCCATTATACAAAAGGTACGCAGTCACCCAACAAGTCTGCTCCTACTGCTTGTACGTACACGGTTTCAGGTTCTATTTCACTCCCCTCACAGGGGTTCTTTTCGCCTTTCCCTCACGGTACTGGTTCACTATCGGTCAGTTGGGAGTATTTAGCCTTAGATGATGGTCCACCTATATTCAGTCAAAGTTTCACGTGCTCCGACCTACTCGATTTCACTTAGAATGCGTTTTCATGTACGGGACTATCACCCTGTATCGTGGCACTTTCCAGAGCCTTCCATTAACACATAATAAGCTTAAGGGCTGTTCCGATTTCGCTCGCCGCTACTCTCGGAATCTCGGTTGATTTCTTTTCCTACGGGTACTTAGATGTTTCAGTTCTCCGCGTTCGCCTCGTTAACCTATGTATTCAGTTAACGATACCTGCAAGCAGGTGGGTTTCCCCATTCGGAAATCCTAGTCTCAAGTGCTTTTTACTAGCTTGACTAGGCTTATCGCAAGTTAATACGTCCTTCATCGCCTCCAACTGCCAAGGCATCCACCGTGTACGCTTAGTCACTTAACCATACAACCCAAACGGGTCTTTGTTTTGTGACAGTTTAACTTCGCCAGAAGTTAATATTGAATACTAAAGTAGATACCAATCAACAAACGAAACGTTCATTAAATGGCACTGAATGATACTGCTATCATTCTTTTTTACTTTTGAAAACTCTGTACAAATAACATTGTTATTTATACGAATTTTATTATCAGCTTTTCCAAATTTTTAAAGAGCAGAGAATCAAAAACTTCTCAAAATTAAACACACTCTATTCTCAGGTGATTGTGCCACCCGATAAAAGAATATTTATTTTTAAGAAGTAAAGTGGTGGAGCTAAGCAGGATCGAACTGCTGACCTCCTGCGTGCAAGGCAGGCGCTCTCCCAGCTGAGCTATAGCCCCACATATGCTGGCCTTACTGTTTGTATACCGACTTTGTTTCCAGACAAGACATGGTATAACGACGTTTAGTTCACTAAACGAGGCTTGCCATAACGTAGTATGGGAGCAAAGTGGTGGGTCTGAGTAGATTTGAACTACCGACCTCACCCTTATCAGGGGTGCGCTCTAACCAGCTGAGCTACAGACCCAAACAATAAGTGTTGTTCTCTTTACAATAACAATCATCTGTGTGGACACTACGAACAAATAAGTTCTAAATCGTATAAGGAGGTGATCCAGCCCCAGGTTCCCCTAGGGCTACCTTGTTACGACTTCACCCCAGTCATGAATCACTCCGTGGTAAACGTCCTCCCGAGGGTTAGACTATCTACTTCTGGAGCAACCCACTCCCATGGTGTGACGGGCGGTGTGTACAAGGCCCGGGAACGTATTCACCGCGTCATTCTGATACGCGATTACTAGCGATTCCGACTTCATGGAGTCGAGTTGCAGACTCCAATCCGGACTACGACGCACTTTAAGTGATTCGCTTACTCTCGCGAGTTCGCAGCACTCTGTATGCGCCATTGTAGCACGTGTGTAGCCCTACACGTAAGGGCCATGATGACTTGACGTCGTCCCCACCTTCCTCCGGTTTATCACCGGCAGTCTCCTTAGAGTTCTCAGCATTACCTGCTAGCAACTAAGGATAGGGGTTGCGCTCGTTGCGGGACTTAACCCAACATCTCACAACACGAGCTGACGACAGCCATGCAGCACCTGTATCAGAGTTCCCGAAGGCACCAAACCATCTCTGGTAAGTTCTCTGTATGTCAAGTGTAGGTAAGGTTCTTCGCGTTGCATCGAATTAAACCACATGCTCCACCGCTTGTGCGGGCCCCCGTCAATTCATTTGAGTTTTAACCTTGCGGCCGTACTCCCCAGGCGGTCTACTTAATGCGTTAGCTTTGAAAAACAGAACCGAGGTTCCGAGCTTCTAGTAGACATCGTTTACGGCGTGGACTACCAGGGTATCTAATCCTGTTTGCTCCCCACGCTTTCGTACATGAGCGTCAGTGTTGACCCAGGTGGCTGCCTTCGCCATCGGTATTCCTTCAGATCTCTACGCATTTCACCGCTACACCTGAAATTCTACCACCCTCTATCACACTCTAGTTTGCCAGTTCGAAATGCAGTTCCCAGGTTGAGCCCGGGGCTTTCACATCTCGCTTAACAAACCGCCTGCGTACGCTTTACGCCCAGTAATTCCGATTAACGCTCGCACCCTCCGTATTACCGCGGCTGCTGGCACGGAGTTAGCCGGTGCTTCTTCTGTCAGTAACGTCACAGCTAGCAGGTATTAACTACTAACCTTTCCTCCTGACTGAAAGTGCTTTACAACCCGAAGGCCTTCTTCACACACGCGGCATGGCTGCATCAGGCTTGCGCCCATTGTGCAATATTCCCCACTGCTGCCTCCCGTAGGAGTCTGGGCCGTGTCTCAGTCCCAGTGTGGCTGATCATCCTCTCAAACCAGCTAGGGATCGTCGCCTTGGTGAGCCATTACCTCACCAACTAGCTAATCCCACTTGGGCCAATCTAAAGGCGAGAGCCGAAGCCCCCTTTGGTCCGTAGACATTATGCGGTATTAGCAGTCGTTTCCAACTGTTGTCCCCCACCTCAAGGCATGTTCCCAAGCATTACTCACCCGTCCGCCGCTCGACGCCAGAGTAGCAAGCTACTCTTCGTTTCCGCTCGACTTGCATGTGTTAGGCCTGCCGCCAGCGTTCAATCTGAGCCATGATCAAACTCTTCAATTAAAAAGTTTTATGTCTTTCGACAGCTCAATGAATTCTGAATTTTGATTCTTTCGAATCGAATTGACTGTGCTGAATAATTACTAAAAGTAACTATTTTGTTGGTCACTCAGTTTCTCTTTCGAGAAATCACATTGAGACTCTAAATTTGTTTGCCTCACTACTTAAGTAGCTTGGCTGTTAGAACTCAACCTGTACGAGTGCCCACACAGATGATTGCTTTATATTGTTAAAGAACGTTGCGACGTTGTCGCTAGGGATGCGTATAATACATCCTTTATTTTTTGAGTCAACACTTAATTTTAAACTTTCTTTCGATGATTTAAACTTAAGTTTTACTTAACTCTCTGAAACTCTCTGAGTAGCTCATGCCTCGCTATGCGTTGGCGTTCCCTGTCTCAGTGGGGTCGCATTATAGGGAGAACAGATTTTTACGCAAGTACTTTTTTAAAGAAAAACTAAAAAAACACACTGTTCGGTTAGTATCTGAGCGAAAGCAGGTGAAACTGGTAGTTTTATAATCAATATAGGCTTTGCTGGCACTAAAATAAGCGCTACTGTTACACTAATACTCTTAATATGTTTAATTTAAAGGTGCATGTATGGCAATACGTTCTTATAAAGGAATAACTCCTGCGTTTAATGAATCTGTTTATGTAGACGAGTCGTCTGTATTAGTCGGTGATATCACCCTAGGTGATGATAGTAGTGTATGGCCACTAGTTGCTGCCCGTGGTGATGTTAATCATATTCGTATCGGTAAGCGTACTAATATACAAGATGGCAGTGTTTTACACTTATCAAGAGCAACAAAGAGTAATCCAGATGGCTACCCACTTATTATTGGTGATGATGTAACCGTTGGTCATAAGGTAATGCTACATGGCTGCGTATTAGGTAACCGCATACTCGTGGGGATGGGCGCTATTATTATGGATAATGTGATTGTAGAAGATGAGGTTATTATTGGTGGCGGTGCTTTAGTACCCCCTAATAAGCGTTTAGAGTCTGGTTTTTTATATGTAGGTAGCCCAGCGAAACAAACCCGTCCTTTAACAGAGCAAGAGCTGAGCTTTTTAAAAGTGTCTGCCGATAATTACGTGCAGCTTAAAGATGAATACTTAGCTGAAGACGCGAAATAACCACAGCTTTTTTACTTAATTAAGTAAACTCACTTCTATTTGCCCTGCCGAGTTATAGCTTTCGTCTTCGATTAGCTGCTCGGCACGCTCTTCATAATCAAATCGATATTGTTCAAAATAACGCGTTGCATGACTCTCATCGGCTAAATTTAAACTACTTACAGCAATCACACACTCAACTAGCATTCCGCTTACTTGTGCAAAAAAAACTAGCTGGTGAGTTGGCTCTCTAAATTCGAGTCGGTCTATAAACTGTATTGCTTGATTCATTTAAGTACTCCCTGCTTTAGTGCAATAACAACGGGAACAATGTCCGGCATTTTATTTCGCCATACATAATAAGCTTGTGCGGCTTGGCCTACTAGCATGCCACTACCGTCTAATAGCTTAGCCGCTTTGTTGTGTTCGCTCACCCAATTCATGAATAGCGTATTTTGCGTGGCGTAAAACATATCATAAGCCATTTCACATGCGCTTAAGTGCTTTTCGCTTAACGCAGGTAACTCGTTATTCATGCTGCTCGAGGTTGAATTTATAACCAAGTGATAATCAACTTGAGGAAGGTCGTCAAAACCATACCCCGAAACATTGCCGTGCCCAGTAAAGAGCTTTGCCAATGTTTGAGCTTTATGTGCAGTGCGATTAACGATAATGATTTCTTCAGGCTGCTGCTCAAGTAAAGGTAAAATAACACCACGGGCAGCGCCACCTGCACCAATGATCAGCAGGCGTTTACCTGTAATTGTTATTTTATTCGCTAGTAAATCGTTCACAAAGCCTATGCCGTCGGTGTTATCACCGAGTAAGGTACCATCATCGCGCTTTTTAAGGGTGTTTACTGCGCCTGCAAGTTTAGCAACTGGGGTGAGTTCATCGGCTAAAGCAAAAGCCTGCTCTTTAAAAGGAACAGTGACATTGGCGCCTTTTCCCCCTTGCTCAAAAAAAGCAGCGACTGTTTTTTCAAATCCATCGATAGGTGCTAATATTGCGCGATAGTCGATTTGCTCTCCCAATGACTTAGCAAACTGCTGATGTATGCTGGGAGATTTTGAATGTTTGATTGGATTTCCAAAAACCGCATATTTGTCCATTTTAAACAACCTCTTTGCAGTTTTAGTACTGCCTATTAACGATGATAAAATTATGATTAAAAGACTCTTTTCAAGATCAAAGCCGTCTACAACCACTCAAGCGCCTACGCCAGAGAAAACCCCGTATGAAATCATCGGCGGAGAAGCGCCCACGCGTGCAATTGCCAATAGATTCTACGACATAATGACCAGCGATGAATACGCTAAACCGTTATATGATATGCATCCTCAACCATTAGATAGAATTCGCCAAGTATTTTTTGAGTTTTTATCCGGTTGGCTTGGTGGCCCAGACTTATTTGTAGAAAAACATGGCCATCCAATGCTGCGCAAACGTCATATGCCATTTCCTATTGATCAAGACCTACGTGATCAGTGGATGTATTGCATGAATAAAACCTTAGACATAGAAATTGATAACCCCGTTTTACGCGAAGGTTTACGCCAATCACTGGCACAGCTTGCCAGTCATATGATTAATCAGCATTAATCTATCCCGTTCTTCAATTGGGGATTATTTGCGCTAAGTCAAAACCCGCTTTTCTAAAATAAAGATAATACCCTATCAAATAGTTAGAAAAGCGTGGCGCGTGTGAAATCAATCCAACATAAAATTTATGCTTTGTTAGCATTTACCGGCATTATAGTACTCATAGCCAGTATTTTTAGTAGTGCGAGCCAACAGCGCACACTCGCACAAGATACGGTGGCAGAAAACATCAAGCTACTTGCCGATAACTATTTTGATTCAATAAACACCATGATGCTAACGGGTACTATGGCTAATCGAGAATTATTGAGCCAAAAGCTACGCAAACACCCTAATATTGAAGATGCTCATATTATTCGCTCCGATATAGTTAATAAACTGTATGGGGCCGGAAATAAAAACCAAACAGCGAGTAATAATAGCGAACGCGAAGCACTGCAGGGTAAAGAAAGTTTATTTATAGAGCAAAGCAATAATAATCGCAGTATGACCTACCTACGCCCGATGTATGCGAGCTCTGATTATAAAGGCACTAACTGCTTAGGCTGCCATCAAGCACAAGAAGGCGATGTGCTAGGCGTGGTAAAAATTAGCTATTCCTTAGCCGATATTGATAGCGAGGTAACTTACAACACCTTAATAACCACCAGCCTACTGTCTACTATTTTTATTATTGCCTTTGTGCTGCTAGGTATAGTGTTTAGAAAAATATTTATAGTGCGCCTTAAAAAGCTCGGCCATGCAATGCACTTAGCCACTACTAATAAAGATCTAACCTTACGCATTGAAGATAACGCCGAAGATGAACTCGGCTGGCTTGCCACCAGTTTTAACCAAATGATTGCTACGTTTAAAGATAACATTGCTCAGGTATCTCACTCTTCAAAAGTGCTTATTCATTCAGCAGAGAAAATTTATACTTCTGCCGATACTACTGAGCGCGCTATTTTAGAACAAAAGAAAAGTACCGACTCGGTGGCCGCAGCAATTAATGAGCTAGAAAGCTCTTCAAACGAGGTAAGAAACACCACTCATTTTGCTCAAGAAAAATCTGAGAACAGTAATGAGCTAGCACAGCAAAGCATGCAGGTTGCAGAGCAAACAGAGCTCAGCATTAATCAGTTAGCACAAGATGTACGCCAAGCGGCAGATCAAGTGAGACAACTGCAAGAGCAAACGCTTGAAGTGGGTAAAGTGCTTGAGGTGATTAGCAGTATCGCCGAGCAAACAAATTTATTAGCACTTAATGCAGCCATTGAAGCTGCCCGTGCAGGTGAAGCTGGAAGAGGATTTGCCGTTGTTGCTGATGAAGTACGAACTTTAGCAACCCGAACTCATGCCTCTACCGATGAAATACGCCGCACTATAGATAAGTTGCAATCAGAAGCAGCGCAAACAGTTAAAACCATGGGTGAGTCGTGTGCGGAGGCAGACGAAAGAGCGCAACAAGTACAACAAGTTGCACAGGCTTTAAAAGATATTTCTAGCCAAATGAATGAAATAAATGAGCTAAATATACAAATAGCCGATGCAACAGAGCAGCAAAATCTAGCCGCCGAAGAAATAAATAGAAGCGTTGTTGGTATCAGTGATAATGCAGAGCAATCGTTAGTAGATGCGGATGAAAATCAAAAAGTCAGTGAAGAGTTACTCAATTTAGCTCGCTCGTTAGATGAGCAGGTACGAAGCTTTAAACTAGAACAATAACTTTAAAAGCCAGTCAATAAGTAGTTTATTGACTGGCGGACAATTTCTAGCCTAGAGCTAACCAATCACGTGGCTTTAAGAAATCTTTATATAGTAATGCCTCTGCACTGTCTTCGGCTGGGGTATAGTTATATTCCCAACGTGCTAAGGGTGGCATCGACATTAAAATAGATTCAGTTCGGCCACCGCTTTGTAAGCCAAATAATGTGCCGCGGTCCCAGACTAAATTAAACTCAACATAACGACCACGGCGATATAATTGAAAGTCGCGTTGTTGTTCGGTGTACTTATCGTTTTTGCGACGCTCAATAATAGGAACGTAAGCATCTAAAAAGCCATTACCCACCGATTGCATAAATGCAAAGCTTTGCTCAAAACCTAACTCATTCAAATCGTCAAAAAATAAGCCGCCTACGCCACGGGTTTCATCTCGATGTTTTAAATAAAAGTATTCATCACACCATTTTTTATATTTTGGATATACATCATCGCCAAAAGGCTGACAGACATCGTGCGCAACTTGGTGCCAATGCACTACATCTTCAAGTACAGGATAAAACGGGGTTAAATCAAAACCACCACCAAACCACCAAATCGGTTCTTCACCTTCTTTTTCGGCAATAAAAAAGCGTACATTGGCATGGCTTGTTGGTATATGCGGGTTTTTAGGGTGGATCACTAACGATACACCACACGCATGAAAGCTGCGCCCAGCAAGCTCAGGTCTATGGGCAGTGGCAGAGCCCGGCATAGAGGCACCAAATACATGCGAATAATTCACACCGCCTTGCTCAATCACATTACCATTGGTAATAACGCGAGTACGACCACCGCCGCCCTCTTCTCGCTGCCAGCTGTCTTCAACAAACTGTGCTTTCCCGTCGGCTGATTCTAAGCCTTGGCAAATGGTATCTTGCAAAGCCATAAAGTACGCTTTTACTTGTTTTAATAATTCGCTTTGCATCGTTAACCTCTGAATACATTGCCAGTCATGGCATCTTTAATGGTACTTGGTTGTGTATTACCACCTAATGGTTCATCAACATAAAAACTAACCTGCTCGCCAAACTGCTGCTGAGCTTCAACAATACTTGTTACCGTTGCTTGGCCGGTTAAATTAGCACTTGTTGATACCAGTGGTTTACCAAACTGTTGGCATAAACGTTTAACTGTAGGGTGGTTAGTTACTCTTACTGCAATAGTATCAAACTGCCCAGTTAACCACTTTGGGGTAGACTTAGCTGCAGGCATCACAAAAGTGAGTGCGCCTGGCCAACTTGAAAAAATATCGGCACGTTTATCCATAGGCAGCTTAGCGTCATCGACGTATTTTAATAATTGCCCGTAATTGTCAGCAATTAAAATAAGCCCTTTTTCAACAGGGCGCTGTTTAATACTCAATAAACGTTCCACCGCCTGTTGATTGTCAGGATCGCAACCAAGGCCATAAACAGCTTCGGTTGGGTATAAAATAACATCGCCTTGTTCTAAGCTAGTTATTGCAGCAGATAAAGAAGAAAGGTCAGACAAAATTGTCTCCAGAGATATTTACGTTATTCAGTGGCAGCAAACTTATGCATACAACTTTTTTGTGGGCATTGTAACACAATACCACTCGCGGTTTTTTTCTCAGTAACAACTGGCCAGTCACATGCTGGGCACGCTTGATCTACAGGTTTATGATTAAGCGTATATTTACAGCTTGGGTAACAGTCGCAAGAATAAAACACTTTCCCAAATTTATTGCTGCGTGAAACCAAGTGGCCTTTTTTACATTTAGGACAACTAATCACAGGCTCTTCACTTGGTGTATCGTCATGCTCACTGGCAATATAATGACATTCAGGGTAACCGGTACAGCCAATAAACATACCGTAGCGGCCATTTTTCACCACCAGCGGCTTACGACACTCTGGACACTCGCTGTCCTCAAGTATTTTGATTTCATTGCTATCATGATGTGCAAGCGGACGAATAAAATCGCACTTAGGGTAACTAGCGCAGCCTAAAAAATACCCAGATTTACTATTACGAATGACGAGTTCTGAACCACATTGCGGGCATATCTCATATTCTTTTTCTAAGGCGTGTTTATTAGCCGAGAAAAGTGAATGATCGATTTTACTCATGTAAATCCTAGTGGTTGGTGAATTTTCGCCTAATATACCCAAAACCCTTAAAGATACAAGCTATGGCAGTCGGTTTGTTAACGCTGAAAATAATAAAACACGCAATAATGATTAATGTAACACTTCACTGGGCTCATCAAAAATAAGATCTTCCATTTGCTCATACGCCTGCTGAGAATCAGGGGCGTTAAATAACACCATAAGAATTAACCATTTTAAATCTTCCAAAGTAATAGCTGAATTATCAAGCGCCGCTAAACGGTCCATCACCATTTCACGAGTGGTGCTATTAATGACGCCCGTTTGTTCAACAAACATTAAAAAGCCGCGACACTCGGTGTCGAGAACTTGGCACTCACTGTCGGTAAAAATACGCACTGCATGTTGTGGAGTGGCTAATAAATAAGGCGATTCATTGCTGTATTGTAATGCGGCAAGTTGATCTAACCAGTCAATGGCTTTGTTAATTTCGGGTTTGTTAAACCCAGCGCGGAGTAACTCATCGGTAAGTGTGCTTTGCTCAACAAATACATCGCCTTCGCTGTGAACATAGTTTTCAAATAAATACATGAGAATATCAAACATATTATCCTCCAGCGCTTAATTTAATATAGCCGTCTAATACACGTTCAATTTGATCGTCTAACTCTAAATCAAGCAATCGCGCTTGTAATTTATCAATTGGCCACTGTACTCGACGCATAATATCGTCCACACTGGTCACCTCAAAACCAATACTGTTAAGCACCTCACAATCTGAGGTTACAGCATCAGTTAACTCTTTATAGTTTAGACCAGAAGGGTATGAAAAGTTCATCTCATCAAGAATATCCGCGACGTTTTCTACCAGCTTAGCACCTTGCTTAATTAAAAAATGGCTTGCTTGTGCCAGCGGGTTTTTAATTGAGCCTGGCACCGCAAAAACGTCTTTATTTTGTTCAAGCGCATAACGTACGGTGATGAGTGAGCCACTTTTAATTTCGGCTTCAACAATTAAAACGCCTAAAGAGAGTCCTGAAATAATGCGATTACGTCGTGGAAAGTTATGCGCGTTGGCCGCGGTGCCCGGTAAAAACTCACTTACCAATAAACCCTGTGTTAATACTTGCTCTGTAAGTAACTTATGGCGTTTAGGGTAATAAACATCAACACCAGTCCCTAGTACGGCAATGGTTTTACCATTTCCTGCCAGCGCTCCTTTATGGGCAGCACCATCAATGCCACGCGCCATACCAGAGGTTACTGTTATGCCAGCAAGCGTTAGCTGATGTGCAAACTCTGCAGCAATTTCAAGTCCAGTGGTGGTTGCATTTCGACTGCCAACAATCGCAATTTGTGGAGAAGACAGTAAGCTGATATCGCCTTTACAAAAAAGTAATAATGGCGCACTGGCTATTTGTTTTAGGTGTTCTGGGTAGGTGGTATCAAAAATACTAATAACAATAATATGTTGCTGGCTAATAAGCTGTTCATAATGCGCAACTTGCTGCCAATTTGTATTAAGTAAATTACTTGCTTGGCTCGCTGTTAAGCCCAACATAACCAGCTGGGAATGCGATAAGGAAAACAGTGACTCTAAACTATGCTGTTTAGAGAGGGCTAATAGCGTTTTTATTCCAAGCCCTTTGCATAAGTAAAAGGCAAGCCAATGGCTTAGCTTGCCAAACGATTGCTCCATGCTCCCTCCTAGAACACCGACTCGCTACTTAATGAATTACTGCCAAATCTCCAATGCGAATTGGGTGCTGATTTTTAGTGATCAGCGCATAACTAACTTTGTCATACACTTTAAAAATAATCATTTCACCAACTTTCTCTGCTGGCATTTTCCAAGTAACGCTATCTTCATCGGTTTCTGAGCCAAATAATTCGCTAGTAGCCGATACCAATTTTTCTA
Organism: Pseudoalteromonas sp. SCSIO_11900; assembly: GCF_000576475.1. Classification (NCBI taxonomy): domain Bacteria; kingdom Pseudomonadati; phylum Pseudomonadota; class Gammaproteobacteria; order Alteromonadales; family Pseudoalteromonadaceae; genus Pseudoalteromonas; species Pseudoalteromonas sp. SCSIO_11900. The sequence continues at coordinate 922,343 of NZ_KK070023.1, read as the reverse complement.
AACGACTTGAATCTTCGGTATAACGCGGGCCTCTGGCACTATCAATCACCTTAGGTGACTGACGTTCAATATCCAGTACATGGCCTACTTTAACTTGTTGCTCTGAACCTAAGTTTAGCACCACTACATCCATCGTGCTAAATTCTTTCATCTCGCGCGGAGAGGCAATCACTTGACCCTGCATTGGCTGTTCAGGACGATGCATCTCAAAATATACTGGCAGCATCTGCCCTTCCATTGCAGGTAATAAAAAGTCACCCTGTTTGATCTCACGTTTTACTGATTCAACTCTTACTGAGGCAGGTTCGCCATTGGCCGCATCACCTGTTCTAAACGCGCGAGCCATACCCACATAAGATGCTCTACTCGCCAACTCTTCACCGGTATTAGGGTCAGTATAAGGCGCATCTTTGTGATAAATAGCATATGCCTGATGACGTTTTAAGTTACCTTTTACATATAAAATATGGTCAATAGTTTGGGTTTTGGTATTTTCGTTGGCGCCCAAAATATAGGGCTTTTCTTTTATGGTATCGCTGTTAATAGCTTGCTCAAACGACAAATACGGTTTAATCAACGCAAGCGGTAAAGTTGTTATCGCATCTTTCCCTTTTGGCGTAATACGCCCCATAGGTGATAGCTTTCGATACGCTTTATTAATCACTAAACGCGGATTACCGTCTGTATCGTAAATTAATGCTAACGCATCTCCGGGGTAAATAAGGTGAGGGTTATTTATTTGTGGGTTCATTTGCCATAGTTCAGGCCATAACCAAGGTTCGTTTAGATATATAGCTGAGATATCCCAAAGCGTGTCACCTTTTTTCACAACATACTGTTTAGGTGCATCTTTTTTTATAGTTAGTACATCTGCCAGCACAGGAAAAGTTGCACCTAATACAAGTATAATTGCAATTAATGGAGATTTCATTGAGCTTCCTCATAGTGTTTTTTCATTATTATTAACCAAAACCTGTTAAAGGGGAACGTGAATGGCTAAAATAAGAACATACAATACCCTAAATTCAAGCATAAGTGTAAAAGGTAACTATGGCTAGGTTAGAAGTTTTAAGATTTCCAGATGAACGTTTACGTACAATCGCAAAAGAAGTAACTGTTGTTGACGATCAAGTGCGTGAAATTGTCAAAGATATGCTAGAAACCATGTACGATGAAAATGGTATTGGGCTTGCTGCTACACAGGTTGATATTCACCAGCGTATTGTGGTGATCGACGTATCAGAAGAGCGCAATGAACCACTCGTACTTATCAATCCGCAAATTATCAAAAAAGATGGCTCAACCGTAAGCGAAGAAGGCTGTTTATCAGTTCCTCATTCGTATGCAAAAGTTGACCGTGCAGAAACCGTTACCGTAGCTGCACTCAACGAAGAAGGTAAAGAGTTTATTCTTGATGCTGACGAATTATTAGCGATTTGTATTCAGCATGAACTTGATCACCTTCAAGGTAAATTATTTATTGATTATTTATCTCCATTAAAGCGCCAACGCATTCGTAAAAAGCTTGAAAAAGAAGCGAAGTTTGCAGCGCAGTAATAAGCACCTTAGTAAATAATTAGGAAACTCAGTGACACAACCATTACGCATTATATTTGCCGGTACGCCGGACTTTGCTGCACGCCATCTGCAAGCACTCATAGATAGTGAACACCAAATAGTGGGCGTTTACAGTCAACCAGATCGTCCAGCGGGTCGCGGAAAAAAACTAAAAGCCAGTGAAGTAAAAGCGCTTGCATTAGAACATGACCTACCCGTTTTTCAACCGCAATCACTCAAAACAGACGAAGCACTTGAAGAGCTAAGCTGCCTCAATGCCGATATCATGATTGTCGTTGCCTACGGTTTAATTTTACCTAAAGCCATTTTAGATGCCCCACGTTTAGGGTGTTTAAATGTACATGGTTCTATTTTACCGCGCTGGCGTGGCGCCGCGCCTATTCAACGTGCTATTTGGGCAGGCGATCAGCAAACCGGTGTAACCATAATGCAAATGGATGAAGGGCTAGATACCGGCGATATGCTGCATATTAGCCGCTGCCCTATTGATAGTACTGAAACCAGTGCAAGCTTATACGCTAAGCTTGCTGAACTGGGACCTGATGCATTAATCGACACCATAAATCGTTTAGCCAACGGGGACATAACGCCTGAGCCACAGAACGACGCCGATGCCAATTACGCTAAAAAGCTCTCAAAAGACGAAGCCAACATTGATTGGTCTATGGATGCCGAGCAAATCGAGCGTAACATTCGTGCCTTTAACCCATGGCCAGTATGCTTTACCCAAATGCGTGGTAATACGGTAAAAATATACCAAGCAAACGTGGTTGAACAGTCAGGCGCAGCTGGCACTGTATTAGCAAGTGATAAAAACGGTATCGTTGTGGCTTGTGGTAAACACGCTTTATCTATTAGCGAATTACAACCACAAGGCAAAAAGCCAATGGCAATTAATGATTTTTTAAACGGTCGTAGCGACTGGGTCACACCCGGCACCGTATTAGGCGAAAATAATGAGTAATGTAAGCAATGTCAGAGCGCTAGCCGCTGAAACTTTATATAACGTGGTTGATAAAGGCGCATCGCTTAATCAAGAACTCCCTTTCGCTAGCCAAGGCTTATCACCTAAAGATAAAGCCTTACTGCAGCAAATTTGCTATGGAGTATTACGTTACTTACCTAGCCTAGAAAATTATTGCCAGCATTTAGTAGAACAACCGCTTAAAGGCAAACGCCGTATTTTCCAGTTCTTGTTGTATGTGGGTATTTACCAACTACAACACATGCGTGTACCGCCGCATGCAGCAATTAGCGAAACCGTTAATGCGTTACAACAATTACGTGCTCTTGGCTTGAAAGGGCTTATTAACGCCATTTTACGAAGCTTTCAGCGCCAACAAACTGAGCTTGAAGAAAAAGCCAAACAAATTCCGGTGTGTTTATACAACCATCCAAACTGGTTTATAAAGCAAGTAAAAGAAGCCTACCCAGATAGCTGGGAAGACATTCTAGAAGCTAATCAGCAACAAGCGCCAATGTGGCTTCGAGTGAATCAATCGCAGTTTAGCACCCAAGAATATAGTGAAATGCTAACCGCTAACGATATTGAACATACTCTAAACCCTGATTTTATTGATGGCATTAAACTAAGCAAACCACGCGATGTGTTTTCACTTCCTGAGTTTGATACCGGTGCCTGTTCAGTACAAGATGCGGCAGCGCAGCTTGCTGCACGCTACCTAGACCCACAAAATGGTGATGCAATACTCGATGCCTGTGCAGCGCCTGGTGGTAAAACCTGCCATATTTTAGAGCTTGCCGATGCTGATGTGCTTGCGCTTGATAGCGATGCCACACGCCTAGAACGTGTTAAACAAAACCTAGAACGCATAGGTTTGGGCGCCGACTTACAATGTGGTGATGCATCGCAACCTCACACTTGGTGGGATGAAGAACAGTTTGATCGTATTTTGTTAGATGTACCCTGCTCTGCAACTGGCGTAATTCGTCGTCACCCAGATATTAAATGGTTACGTCGCGCATCCGACATTAACGATTTATCGACCCTCCAAGGCGATATACTCGACAGCATTTGGCCATTGTTAAAGCCAGGCGGTACATTGGTGTATGCAACTTGTTCGGTGCTTCCACAAGAAAACCAACAACAAGTTGCTAAGTTTTTAGCTAATAATGAAGACGCAGAGCATATTCCTTTGCACAGCGAAGACACTAAAACCATACCAGGCTTGCAGTTATTACCAGGCGAAAGTGACGGTTTTTACTACGCTAAATTAGTTAAAAAAACCTAGGCAACACATTTAGCTACTTCAGTTTAGAGGTAGCTAATACTTTGATGTAATTAGTATTAATAATATGGGCACATAATGAAAATAATCATACTCGGTGCTGGGCAAGTTGGCGGCACACTCGCAGAAAACCTAGTGGGTGAACAAAACGAAATAACCGTAGTTGATATCGACGGTAACCGCTTGCGCGAACTGCAAGATAAGTACGATTTACAAGGTGTTGCAGGTCATGGCGCTCACCCTGACGTGCTAAGTCGCGCAGGGGCTGAAGATGCCGATATGATTATTGCGGTGACCAGCTCAGATGAAGTTAACATGGTGGCATGCCAAGTTGCCTACAGTATTTTTAATACACCGACCAAAATAGCCCGTATTCGCTCTGAGCAGTATTTAAAATACCGCGAAAAACTATTCCATAATGATGACTTACCCGTCGATCATTATATTGCCCCAGAAGCACTCGTTACTAAGTATATTCGCCGCCTAATAGACTACCCTGGCGCATTACAAGTACTGCAATTTGCCGATGGCATGCTCTCTTTAGTGGCTGTAAAAGCCTACTATGGCGGCTTATTGGTAGGCTATGCCCTATCTACACTTAAGCAGCATATTCCTAATGTTGAAACTCGGGTAGCCGCTATTTACCGCCAAGGTAAAGCGATAAAACCCTTAGGCACCACCGTAATAGAAGCCGACGATGAAGTATTTTTTATTGCCGCAACCAAACACATTCGTGCGGTAATGAACGAGCTACAAAAGCTGGAACGCTCGTATAAAAAAATCATGATTGCCGGTGGCGGTAATATTGGTGCAGGTCTAGCCCGTTCACTGGAAAGAAACCACAGCGTTAAGTTACTAGAGCGAAGTAAAGAGCGTGGCGAACAGCTTTCTGAAATGCTCGACAACACCGTGGTATTTTGTGGTGATGCATCCGATCAGGAGCTGCTCTCTGAAGAACACATTGAACAGGTTGATGTGTTTATTGCCGTTACCAACGACGATGAAGTAAATATAATGTCGGCTATGCTCGCAAAACGCATGGGGGCACAAAAAACCATGGTACTTATTCAACGAGGCGCTTACGTTGATTTAGTACAGGGCGGCGAAATTGATATTGCGATTTCACCACAACAAGCGACTATTTCTGCATTGCTGACTCACGTGCGCCGTGGTGATATTGTAAACGTGTACTCACTACGTAAAGGAGCCGCAGAAGCCATAGAAGCGGTTGCCCATGGTGATGAAAATACCTCTAAAGTGGTAGGTCGCGCAATTGCCGATATTAAATTGCCAGCAGGTACCACAATAGGTGCAATTGTGCGAAATGACGATGTACTGATTGCCCATGACGATACAATTATTTTGTCAGGCGATCATGTAATCATGTTCTTAATTGATAAAAAGCACATTAACGTGGTTGAAAAGTTATTCCAAGTTAGCGCAATCTTTTTATAATTAATTCCTCCTTTTTATTCACAACCCGCTTGTAAGTAAAAAGGAGAACACCCAAACCTAAATGAAAATCATTATCAAAAGCATTTACTAATAAAGGAAAATCCATTAGTCTCTTCTTGCTCGATTATCAAGCAGCGACATCTACTGATGTGAAAAGTTAATTTCACGTTTTTAAATAAAAATGGATTTCAAATGATACACCTACTCTCAAAGAAAAATTATCCCGTAACTCATTACACTCTGGTTGGCCTTTTACTTTCAACAGTTTCAACTCAAACGCTCGCCCACACTAGCGAAGGTATCGAAAGGTTAACCGTAATCGGAGAGCAAGCGAACGGCTATAAAGTTAATTCCATGAGCTCTGCAACAGGTCTTGAGCTATCACATTTGCAAACGCCGCAATCAACGATAGCGATAACCAGCGACTTCATGGCAGACCAACAACTAAATACAGCAATTGAAGCTATAACCAGTGTGACAGGCATAAATGCTCGAGAAGCAGATAATGGTAAGTTTTCTATTTCAGCCCGAGGTATAAGTGTCACCAGCATACTTTATGATGGCATAGCGACCACCTATGACACCCGCTTTAATTATGGAGATAACCTAACCGATACCGCAATTTATGAGCGTATCGAAATAGTTAGAGGGGCAACGGGGTTAATGCTGGGCGCGGGTAACCCTTCGGCAGCAATTAATTTGATACGTAAACGCCCAACTGTAAACACTCAAGTAAATCTTACTGCTTCATTAGGCTCATGGGACAACTACCGCGCGATGGTGGATGTGTCGGGAAGCATAAATAATAGTGAAAGTATAAGAGGACGAGCTGTTGTTGCTTATCAAGATAGACACTCATATCAAGATCGCTTTTCGCAAACCAGTCAAACATTATATGGCATTATTGAGGCAGATCTTTCTAACAATACTTTGTTGACGCTTGCTGTTGATAATCAATCGACAACTCCCAAAGGAACAATGTCAGGTGGTTTGCCTATTTTTTATAGTGATGGCTCCCGCACTGCTTATGACAGAGGTGTTTCAACAGCTCAAGATTGGGCCTCTTCTCGAACCGATGCACTTAATGCGTTTATTCGCCTAGAGCATTACTTTAACGCTAACTGGCAGCTAACCGCTAATTATGTTTATGGTGATAACGACCTAGACTATGATGTGTTTTGGGTAAAAGGAGAGCCCGATCCTATAAACAACACTGGAATGAAACCCGGCTCTATAAACTATATTGATGCAAACAGAACGCAGGATACCTATGAGGTTGAACTCAATGGTCGGTTTAATTGGCTGGGCCAAAGTCACCAACTGCTATTTGGTTATAATACCCAAGAGCAACAGTTTTCGACCCCTTATTATGCTAGTCAACAAAGTGACTATGTTATCGGCGATTTCACTGACTCTAGTTATAGCATTGCAAAACCAAATTGGCAGTCAGAAGCGGCTTACGGCTCTTATGGCACAACTAAACAAGATGCACTTTATGTTGCTGCACAACTAAATATAACCGATGCCTTGTCTTTAATTGTTGGAAGCCGGTTAAATCAATGGCAAACCAATCAAGATAATTTTGGTCGCATGCATGATTATAAAATAAATGATGAACTAACTAATTATTTTGGAGCAACTTATGAACTAACACAGAGTTGGGCTTTGTATGCTAATTACACTGATATTTTTACACCACAAAGTCGAGTTGATAAAAATGGACATTATTTAAGCCCTATTAAAGGTAAGAATTATGAACTTGGCATAAAAGCTTCTGTACTTGATGAACGTTTAGACATATCCCTTTCTGGATTTAAAATTTATCAAGATAATGTAGGCGAGTACACGGGAGATACCATTGCAGAAACACTTCAGGCCATCTACAAGCCCATTGACGGCACATTAACTCAGGGCTACGAGCTAGAAATCAACGGAAAATTAACCGACAACTGGAACGCTTATTTTGGCTATACCCATAGTAAAGGCGAAAAACCGGATAATACGGTATTAAATACCACCAACCCAAAAGATCAATTTAAACTTTTTACTAGCTATCAACTCTCAGGTGCATTAGACAATCTAAAAGTAGGTGGTGGCTATCGCTGGCAAAGCAATAGCTATGATGAAGTTAACAACCCTGTTTATGGTGCTGTTGAGGTAAACCAGCCTAGTCATGGTATTGCCAGCCTAATGGCGAATTATCAAATGAATGAGCAATTATCTGTAAGCCTAAATATCGATAACTTATTTGATAAGCATTATTACAGTCAAATTGGGTTCTATAACCAATATCGTTATGGTAAGCCAAGAAGCTTCTCTCTCCAACTTAAATATAGTCTCTAACAAGCACAAAAAAGCCGCTGACTATTAAGTAACACCACTCGTTTAAGAGCGAGTGGTGTTTTTTCGTTTATATCTAACCGGATATTTTTGTGTCTTTGCCAGCACCGCTCGCGGATAAGCTTTTCGCTTTCTTTTCTCCGGTAATATTAGCCGTTTACCGTTTTCACGTAGTTCTTTTAGCTTTTTAGGGATTGTCCCTGGGCTTCGACCTGAACACCATAAAAACTCGTCTTGTATGAGGTATAATGCGTTAATAAAACTGATGCGTAATGGCTCAACTTTATGGGCTTTAGCCATCTCTGCCATTTCAAGTCTCACGATATTATATGATGTCAGAATACCCCAGAGCTCTTGATAAATACCTTCCTGTTTCAGGCTCCGTAATGCTGGTTTATTTGATAGTTGATATTGCTTGAGCTCACCATAGCCTCGCTCTATTTCCCATCGTTGCCAATACACATCGAGTAGCGCTTTCAGCGGGTACTTTTCTGGACAGACGCATGAGGTGATGAACCCTTTTATTTCCCCTTTAGGTGTCGGAATTTGAATAAGCCTTGCTTGCCATGTATCACCTAGGTAAGGGGCTGATTTCTTAGCTTGTGGTGAAATAGGCATTGTTATTAAGTGGTCGTAATCGCTAAATGACTCCGTTATTTCATAGCGCATTTTGCTTTTGATGGGCGTAAGCCAATGATGATTTTCGCTAACGCCTTGCCAGCTCGTAAATAGTTCAGCCGAAAAGAAACCTCTATCAAATAGCGTCAATGAATATTCAGGTGCTGAGCCAACAAGCTGTTGAGCATAATGAATTTCACTTTGAGTAATGGGGCCAAACGCTGCATCGGATATTAAATGCGTTCTTGTCGACATCAAGGTCACAGCAAGTACTGAGGGGAAGTTTGTTGTCGATTTAGCATAGCCAAAGTGACGGTTACTCGGTGTATCTTGAGTTTTAAATTGTGTACCGTCAATGCTGAGCAGCTTTAAACCACACACGTCATCAAAAGTTTGCGACTGCTCCCACTGCGTTGCTGTATGTTTAAAAAGGTGTTTCATAGGCGCTGCGCCTAGCTTTTCTTTCCCTTTTATAATACTGCTCGTCGCCAATGGTGGAAGCTCTCCTTTAGCGTCAGGAAAAGCGAGCTCTAGTTTGTCACAGACTTCAGATATTGAGCGGTTTCTTAATAAACCAATCCCTAATACAAGCCAAGCAGCTTGCTCGGCGGGGAAACGTCGTTTACGCACAGAGGCTCTCCCTGTTTGAGTAACGGCTGCTTCAATCCACTCAAGGGGAATATGCTTAGTAAACGAATCAATATCACGATCTTGGCTAAACTCAGTAGTAAGGTGTAATTCTTTAATAAATTCAGACATAAAAATAGGCCACAACTTTTGTTGTAGCCTATTATGAAGCCTCTGAAAGATCGTTCAATTAACTTAAACGATCCGCATTACTGACTATTAAGCGGCTTTAGTGGAGTATGATGGGGTAATACTTATTGTACTCTTGCAAACTCTTCTTTAGAAAGTTCACCATTTCCGTCAGTATCTAAGTCATCAAAAATATTCATGAGTTGTTTATTAGACGCAGCTTCCTGCTGACTAATTACACCGTCGCCATTGCTATCAAAAGAGGCAAAATCTACCGCTGCATAAGCTGCTGATGATGACGCTAATACTAAAATCGCAAGTGTTGTGTTTAATGCTTTCATAATAAGTCTCCTATAAGAGGGAAATCCTTTTCTGAGATCCCTGTGCAATGAAAAAAGTTAAAAATTAAAAGTTTGCAAACTCAGCTTTAGAAAGCTCACCATTACCGTCAGTATCAAGCTCAGTAAATGCGGCCGTTAAATCAGCATTTACAGCAGCTTCGCTTTGACTAATAACCCCATTACCGTCGGCATCAATTGTGTCAAAGTCGCTAGCGGCAAAGGCAGCTGATGAAGAAGCTAGCGCGATCAGTGCGAATGTTTTGTGTAATGTTTTCATAATTTAATCCTTCAAAATGTAATGCAATGGTCTATCAAAAAATTGTGTCTGGCTATCACAGTCCTTGTTATTCTCTTTCATAGGCTTCCTTGCCTATTTAGGTTGTCTTTGGCAACTCAGAATATACTTAGACTTGTCTTATGCTTTCGAAAATTCTTCTTTTGATAGCTCACCGTTTTGGTCAGTATCAAGCTCTGAGAACATGCTCATAAGTTTTGCATCAACCGATGCTTCGCTTTGGCTAATAGCGCCGTTACCGTCAGTATCTAGTGTGTCAAAGTCGCTCGCTGCAAAGGCAGCTGATGAAGAAGCAAGAGCGATAAGTGCAAATGTTTTGTGTAATGTTTTCATAATGAGTATTCCTTAAAATCGTTTAAATTATGGGGGAGCTTTTAACTCCCAAAACTTTAATAGCTTAGGGTTATGCTTTAGAGAACTCTTCTTTTGATAGCTCACCGTTTTGGTCTGTATCAAGCTCTGAAAACATGCTCATTAGTTTTGCATCAACTGATGCTTCGCTTTGACTGATCGCGCCGTTGCCGTCAACGTCTAGCTTATCAAAGTCGCTTGCTGCAAAAGCAGCTGATGAAGAAGCCAATGCGATAAGTGCTAAAGTTTTATTAATGCTTTTCATAATCTATCTTCCTTCAAAGTTTATGTTTTATGCGATTAAGTGTTTTACTTTAAATCACGTTTCGTTCTATACAGCCTGACTATTACAACTTCGATGCCAATAATATAAAAACTATAATTTTCAATAAATTAACCTGCAACTAGCTGAAAATGGCGCTATTTAACTCGTTATTTTGTTGCTTTTTAGCAACAGTAGATGAGGCAATAAAATTAAAACAATAAAAATCAAAGAGTTGAGTTTAAGGAAAGCCCCACACAGTCGATGAGCAATCGCTAAAAAAGAGGATTAAATAAACAAAAAGGAAGGTGAGTTAAGTTTAATTTTGTTATAAACAAAAAATTAGAATAAAAAAACATATTTAACTAATTGTTTTTAATAAATTTATAAAATAAATTTGAAATAGATTTTAAAAATAACAACAACACATGGCTATTTGTTGCAAAAGAGCGAAAATGTTAGAGCTTGTTGATATTTTAGAATTGTAAAATGTTCAGCGTCGAAAGATAACAGGCCTTATACAATTTCAAATTCAAGTGCACTAGGGTCAATGAAGTGATCTCCCATCAGGGTTTTCATTTGCTCTTCACTGGCAAATAATCGAATTCCGCAATATATACCTTTAGCATGTTTTTTCACGCTGCATATTTGCCCTTCGTGCTTTGTATCTTCATCAAAGACTACAATACAACGCATATCTTTAATGTCGTCAATTTCTTGGGTTGTTTTAATATCAAACATAACACCCGTTAACGAAATATCTTTTATAACACCTTCAAAGGAGGGGCGATCATCCGATAATTTTAACTTGGCAGGAAACAGCGTCGGTATACGCGCTTGCGAGCGCAGCTCAAATAACTGTACTTGTGATGGATAGTCGATAAACAATAACTTAGCCGGGTGAGATGCTACAGACATAAGCTGCTGACGAAACGCTAGTACATGCCCACCACTGCCCTCTATAAGCGCTCTTACCACCACCATCACACCATCGCGTAAATAATCACTTGCCATGGGGAGCCGTTTTGCATTGGGGTAATTTAAAATAATAAACTTTTTTTCTAATAAGCCTATAAACTCTGTTTTTACGCGTCGGCTACTGGTTGGTGTCAGTATTTCTAAATCGACCATGCCACCTGTGACGATTTGGCTTAACTTTTCCAAATTGGTTTTTTGCATAGTTCTTTCCTAATATTTAAAACGTTATCCACGCCAAAATGTTGGGGTAAATAGCACTAATAGTGTAAATATCTCTAAACGACCAAATACCATTGCCACGGTTAATATCCATTTTGCAGTATCGGTAATAGCGCCATAATGAGAAGCAACATCACCTAAACCAGGCCCAAGGTTATTTAAACACGCTGCCGTTGCTGAGAATGCCGTTATATTGTCTAACCCGGTGCCCATTAACGCTAACATAATAATAATAAAGACTAATGCATAAGCCGAGAAAAAACCCCATACTGCTTCAACTACTTTATCTGGTAGCGCCTTTCGTCCTAACTTTATAGAGTATATAGCTCGAGGATGCACTAAGCGGTTTAGCTCTCGCACCCCTTGTAGATAAAGTAAAAACACGCGCACTACTTTCATACCGCCGCCAGTTGAACCAGCACAGCCACCAATAAAACTAGAGAATATTAATAAAATAGGTAAAAACAAAGGCCAAGCAGAAAAGTTATCTGTGGCAAATCCTGCGGTGCTGCTCATAGATACAGCTTGAAACAATGCCTGATCGAGGGTTTCATCGCCATTGGCATAAACATCGTGAGATGAAAGTACCGTGAAACAAATCACCACCAGCGCGAGCTGAATACATAGAAACACTTTGAATTCAGGGTCACGAATGTAGACACTAATATTACGACTCGCTACAGCAGCATAATGCAGTGAAAAGTTAATGGCCGCGATAATTAAAAAGAACACACAAATAAAGTTAATTACTGGGCTATCAAAATGCCCCATTGAAGCGTCATAAGTAGAAAAACCACCAATAGCCACCGTAGAAAAAGCATGGCAAATTGCATCAAACCAATTCATGCCAGCGCTCCAATACGCCAAAGTACATGCAAGGGTAATAGACACATAAATATACCAAAGGTGTTTAGCAGTGTCGGCTATACGCGGGGTCATTTTGGAATCTTTTACGGGGCCTGGAATCTCAGCCCGATACAACTGCATACCACCTACGCCAAGCATTGGCAGGATTGCTACCGCTAATACAATGATCCCCATACCACCAAACCACTGTAATTGTTGGCGATAAAACAATACCGATTTAGGCAGATACTCTATGCCTGTCAGTACGGTAGCTCCTGTAGTGGTTAAGCCAGAAAAGGCTTCAAACACGGCATCGGCTAAAGAGAGATTGGGTTCTTGTAAAAATACCAGCGGTAAGGAAGCAAACGTACCGAGTACCAGCCAAAATAAAACCACGATTAAAAAGCCTTCGCGGGCTTTTAAATCGCCATGCTCATGCCTATTTGGGTAATAAGCCATTAAGCCAATAACAACACTGAATATAAAGGCTAAAACAAACGGCACCCCTCCACCATCTTTATAAATTAAAGACACTAGCGCTGGTGGCACCATAGTAATACTGAATAGCGCAACCAATTGGCCAAGAATTTTTATGATGGTACGAAATTGCATTGAGCGTATCGCTTTTTTATTAGTAAATTAAAATAACTACTGTATGACTCGAAAATTTAATGTTTAACCATTAAATGGGATGAATGTAAGACTATTACTCTTTGATTGTTAACTCAACTGCGCCGTGGCTTAAATCAAAAATATCTTTGATGGCTTGCTGCGCTTGGCGACTATCAATGGTAATAGTCCACTCAATATTTGCAGTAAACTGCTTTTCAATATTAAGTACCTGAAAGTTCGTTTTTAAATGTTGCTCTATCACCCCTTGCATACTGTATTCACTAAAGCCCACCAGCTCAGTACTCGGCACTTTCACCACGGTTTGTAGTTTCGCTAAGGCATTATTGAGTGAACCACCATAAGCACGCACCAGCCCACCCGTACCGAGCTTTATACCTCCAAAGTAACGTGTTACCACAGCGGTCACTTCACCTAAGCCTGAGCCCACTAGCACATTGAGCATGGGTTTACCGGCGGTGCCATTGGGCTCCCCGTCATCAGAAAAACCATAAACATGGCTGCCCCCTGGGTTACCTGCAACATGTGCCCAGCAATTGTGGCGTGCATCGCTGTATTTTTCTTCAATATTTTTAATAAAGGCTTTCGCAGCATTTAGATCGGGCGTGTGACCTATGTGAACGATAAAGGTACTTTTTTTAATTTCTTCTTGATGAAATACAGCTTCGGCTGGGTATTTATATTCAGACATAGCACTTACTTAGGCTTTAATTAAAAAAGTGGGGCCAAAAGGCCCCTTTGTATCCGTTTATTTTAGCGCGTATTGGCTAACTCGTCTTTAATAAGGATTTAGTCGAGTAATAAATTACGCGTCATATTTTCTAGGCTATCTTCGTGAACAATAATATTGTCCTCGATACGAATACCGCCAAAAGGTTTAAACGCTTCGACCTTTTCCCAGTTAATAAACTGCTTATTGTCTGTTTGTGCTAAATCACCCAATAAAGAGTCAATAAAGTACAAACCTGGCTCAATAGTAAACACTTGGTTTTTCTCAATTAAGCGAGTGCAGCGTAAAAATGGATGGCCTTCTGGTGGCGCTTGATGTGCCCCTGTTTCATCACGCATAAAACCACCCACATCGTGAACCTGTGCACCTAAATGATGCCCTAAGCCATGCGGGAAGAAAGTTGAGGTAATTTGACGCTCAACAATTTCCGCTGCCGGTAGTTTAACAATATTAAAATCACTTAATAGCTGAGCAATACGGTTATGACAATCAATATGCAGATCGCCATACAGTAAACCTGGCTTTAAGCTTTTTCCTAACTCAATTTGATGCGCTGTCATAGCGTTAACTAAGTCAGCAAACTCACCCTGCTTTTTAAAGTCGTAGGTACGGGTAATATCTGCAGCGTAACCATTAAAGTTAGCGCCCGCATCAATTAAAAATGAATTATGCGTTTGTGGTGCTTTTGGCTCAAAATGAGTGTAGTGCAAAATAGCGCAGTTTTCGTTAAGGGCCACAATATTACCATATGGCATTTCGTTTTCACTTTGACGCGTTGCCATTAAGTAGGCTTGCTGAATATCAAACTCACTACCACCATTAAAAAACGCATCACGCGCTGCTTTATGGCCATCAACCGCAATGCGATTAGCATTACGCAAACACTCAAGCTCATATTGCGTTTTATAAGCACGGTGGTAATGAATATAGTTAAGTACTGGCTCAGGGTTCATAATACTAAAGCCAAGTGCTTGTGCTACTTCGAGGTATTCACCAATGTAGGCAAATTTAGCTTTATCGTAAGGTAGTAGCTTTTCAACCTGATCAGGTTGTAATAATAATTCAATATCGAAGTATTCTGCCCAAAAATTTCTTGGCTCATCAGGTACTTTATGCCAAAAATCAATTGGGCGATAAAAAATAAGTTTTGGCTTATCGCTACCATTTACCACAATCCAGCAATGTGGATTATCAATAACCGGTAGCCACGCTTTAAAATGAGGGTTAACTTTAAACGGGTAATACATATCATCTAAAAATTGGCGCTTAGCTTGGCCTGAATGAATGACTAATCCTTCTAACCCTTCTTGCTCACAAATAGTACGTGTACGCTGTTGCAATGTTGCAATATGTTCGGCGTATAAAACGGCTAATTTTTCCATAATAAACCCATCTGTTAAATTTAACTTGCTTTGAGTCTACCACTTATACACAAAGCGCTCAAAAAAGAGGGATACTTACTGTCTAAATATCCCTCTGTGGTTGTAGATTTATTTTTACTATCCGCCCATCGTCATTTCTAATATGGGGGCTAGAAGGTTTCCCTCCCGACCAAGGCGAGTATGATAAACCTGCCGATAAGCAAATACATTTTTTACATAATCTCGGGTTTCTCTGTAAGGAATAAGCTCAACCCATAGCTCAGCCGGCATTGCCTCTTCAGGTATCCAGCGTTTAATACGATGGTACCCAGCGTTATAAGATGCTGTAGCTAGCACCTCATTGCCGTGGTTTTTCTTTTTTAAATACTGTAAATAACGAGTCCCAAGACGAATGTTGGTTTTTGGTTGATACAAACGACGATTAGAAACCGTGCCTTTATTAATATACTTTGCCGTACTTGGTAATAACTGCATTAACCCGCGTGCATTTGCATGAGAGCGCGCATCAGGTGCAAATGAGCTTTCGCGACGTGCAATGGCAATACTCCAAGTTAGGTCAATTTTGCTTCGCTTGCTGTAACGCTCAAACATTTCTTGAAATGCAAAAGGGAAACGCAAATCCACATAATCCCATGCTTTTATTTTTGCTAGGGTGAATATAGTACTATCAAACCAATCCAGCTCGGCTGCAAGTACCGACGCAGCTAATTTTTCATCATCAGTTGAGGTATCAGTTAAATAATTCCACTCGCGTCGAGCGGCAGTAAAGCGCTCTAATTCATACAGGGCTTTGGCACGCTTAAAGCCCGGTGCGTTACTCACTCTTGTTACTAAAGCTTGATTTACATTAACGGGCAACTCATTTAAGTCAACCGGTATCCCCAAACGCGCAGCGGCTAAAAAACCGTAATAATCACGGTTAGCGGCCACTTTAGTCCAAATTGCCTTGGCTTTTTCATGATCTGCGCGTTTGTCATAACTATAAGCAAGCCAATACTGTTGCCCTAAGCTAAGATTTTCTTTACCTGTAAAAAATGCCGCAATTCCCTCCCAATCTTGGGTTTTGAGTAGATTAGCTAACTGCCATTGCATTAATTTACGATCTTGGCGCTCTTTAGGTACTTTATTTAAATAGAAGCTCGCTTGGCTATGGCCGCTCGACGCCAATGAAAGCGCAAAGGTATAATATACATCCGCTTTTTCATCATCAGTGTAATCAAATAACCCCTCAATTTTTTGCCACGCCTTTAATGCCAACTCTTTATCACGCCAAATTAAACGCTTAATACCATAAAGCGCTATTTCACCCTCTTTCACTGTTTTGCGCTTATAACGGTATAACCCCGCCGCTGCACTTGGGTCACGTCTTACTTTTGAGTATAAATCGGCTAAGTAGCGCTCATTGGCTGGCAACAATGTTTTTAAATAAGGCAGTAAACGATAAGACCCACCTTGTGCCGCTAAAGTGACCCGTTGCCAAACAACATCGGGCGTTAAATAACCATCTTGACGCCAGCGTTTAAAAAGGCCATCGCATTCACTGGGCTGCGACTCACCCACTGTCCATAAGTCGGTTACCTGATTGAGTATTGCTTTTTTAGGCGCACCAAGATCAAGCTGAAAAGTAAGGTGGGTACAAGTAAGCTCACTGTCAGAGGTTTCACGATAGTTTTTAATAAACGCTGCTTTTTGATTTCTGCGTTTTAAATAGTTTAACCATGCTTTACGCACTGGCCACTCTAATGGCGTATGTTCATAAATAGTGAGAAAATTTTCTATCTCTGTTTGGTGGGCTAAGCTGGGGTAACGTTCCCAATATGCTTTTTCAACATACGGTTTAAGCGGATGAGACAATGAATCTACCGCTTCTTTAAAATTTTGATAATTGCCATAGCGCGCCTGTTTTTCAGCGTCTAAAAATGCATCAATATCAGTTTTCGCATTGGCAGAGGTAAAAGAAAGAAATAGAGTCGCTGCCGCTACGCTTAATAAGTATTTTTTCATAATGTCCTTTAGGGCATGTAACCTTTAAGGCTGGCGAAGTGTGGCGAAGAGCAAGTAAACAACAGCACATACACAGCTGTACTATTTATTCTAATAAAACCCAAGCTATGAACACTAAGACAGCGCAATAAAATGAATAAAGAAAACTTTCAAACCCACCTTAGCACCAAACCAGCTATATTTTAACCAGACGTTTGTAACCAAGATAAATTTTTCGTTGCATTTTTAATTTAAAGCAAGCACACTGGTCTGAATATGAACTCATCGTACCAGTCTTAGTTCATCAACTAGGGAGAATAATAATGTTATATAAAAGCGATTCCTTTGAAGTTAGCTTCGTGAAGGAAAACATCGCCGAGTTTAAGTTTTGTGCTACAGGTTCTGTAAACACATTATCTCAACAAACTCTTTCAGATTGCGCGGCAGCATTAAAAGAATTAGCCGCTAACACTGATATTAAAGGCATGATTTTTACCAGTGATAAAGACCACTTTATTATTGGTGCCGATATCTTCGAATTTTTACCTACTTTTACTAAGCCTGAAGCAGAATTAGTAACGTGGATCAAAGATGCAACTGACGTTTTTGATGCAATTGAAGACTTACCATTCCCAACACTCAGTGCTGTAAACGGCTTGGCGCTTGGCGGCGGCTGTGAGTGGGCACTTGCTACCGATTATCGTGTTGCAAGTGACTCAGCAAAAATCGGTTTACCAGAAGTTAAATTAGGCATAATGCCTGGGTTTGGCGGTACAGTGCGTCTTCCGCGCATTATTGGTGCCGATAACGCGATGATGTGGATCACCACAGGTAACGAAAATCGCGCAGCTGATGCCCTTAAAGTAGGTGCATTTGACGCAGTAGTTAGTGCCAACAAACTACAAGAGTCAGGCATAGCAACATTAGAATTGGCGATTGCTGGCAAGCTAGATTGGCAAGCAAAACGCGCTATAAAATTACAACCGCTTAAATTAAACCGTGTTGAGCAAGGCATGAGCTTTGCAATGGCAGAAGGTATGGTTATGGGTAAAACCAAAGGCCACTATCCTGCTCCAGTTATGGCCGTTCGCACTATTAAAGCGGCAGCAAACTGCTCACGCGCCGAAGCAATGGCAATTGAAAATGCCAACTTTGCAAAGCTTGCTCGTACCAACGAAGCAGCCGCGCAAACAGGTATCTTTTTAGCGGATCAATACATTAAAGGTAAAGCACGTAAATTTGCTAAGCACAGCGATGTAGAAATTAAACAAGCTGCTGTTTTAGGCGCAGGTATTATGGGCGGCGGTATTGCATACCAATCTGCTTATAAAGGTACACCAATCATAATGAAAGACATCCAACAGGATGCACTTGATTTAGGTATGGGTGAAGCGTCTAAGCTATTAGGTGCAAAAGTTAAGCGCGGCCATATGCCGATGGAAAAAATGCTAGCAACGCTTAGCAAAATCAAACCAACGCTTAACGATGCAGATCTACAAAACGCCAACATTATTGTTGAAGCGGTAGTAGAGAACCCTAAAGTGAAGCAAGCAGTACTTGCTGATCTTGAAAAGAATATGCCAGAAGGCACTGTGCTCACGTCAAATACATCGACTATTTGTATTGACCTACTTGCAGAAGCACTTGAAAAACCAGAAAACTTCTGTGGTATGCACTTTTTCAACCCAGTACCAAAAATGCCATTAGTAGAAATTATCCGTGGTGCAAAAACCTCAGATAAAACTATTAATGCCGTGGTTGATTACGCACTTAAACTAGGTAAATCGCCGATTGTTGTTAACGATTGCCCAGGCTTTTTTGTAAACCGTGTTTTATTCCCTTACTTTGCAGGCTTTAGCAAATTAGTGGTTGAAGGCGCTAACTTTGCAAAAGTAGATAAAATCATGGAAAGCGTATTTGGCTGGCCTATGGGTCCGGCTTACCTACTTGATGTAGTCGGTATTGATACGGCTTTCCATTGTACTGGCGTAATGGCAGACGGCTTCCCTGAACGTATGGCACGTGCAGAGAAAGATCCAGTGACTGTTTTTGCTAACGAAAAACGTTTTGGCCAAAAGAATAAAGCAGGTTTTTACAAGTACGAAACAGACCGTCGTGGTCGTCTTAAAAAATCGCATGACCAAACAGCGATTGAACTACTTGCACCAATTACAGACGCACCAAAAGAATTTGATAAACAAGAAATCATTGACCGTTGTATGATCCCAATGCTCAACGAAGTGCTACTTTGTTTACAAGAAGGCATTGTTGCTTCTCCTCAAGAAGCTGATATGGCACTTGTATACGGTGTTGGTTTCCCTCCATTTAGAGGCGGCGCGTTCCGTTACTTAGATCAAACAGGTTTAGCTAACTTTGTTGCAGCAGCAGACAAATACGCTCACCTAGGTGCGATTTACCAAGTATCAGAGCAAACTCGCAAGTGGGCTGAAGAAGGCCGTGTTTTCTATAAGGTGGAAGGTTAATATCATGAATAATCCAGTAATTGTAGATTGTATCCGCACACCAATGGGTCGCTCAAAAGGCGGCGTATTTAAAAACAAACGTGCGGAAGACTTAAGCGCTCATTTAATGAAAGGCTTATTAGAACGTAATCCAGCAGTTGACCCTGCGTCAATTGACGATATTTATTGGGGTTGTGTACAGCAAACTTTAGAGCAAGGCTTTAACGTTGCACGTAACGCATCTCTACTTGCAGGCATTCCACATTCAGTGCCAGCAACCACAGTTAACCGTTTATGTGGCTCATCAATGCAAGCATTGCATGACGCTGCTCGCGCTATTATGACTGGCGCTGGTGATACTTACCTAATTGGTGGTGTTGAACACATGGGCCACGTACCTATGACTCACGGTAACGACTTTCACCCTGGCCTAGCTACATCAATTGCACAAGCATCTGGCTCTATGGGTTTAACTGCTGAGTACCTTGCTACTATTCACGGTATTAGCCGTGAGCAACAAGATGAGTTTGCTTACCGCTCGCATCAACGTGCACATGCTGCAACAGTTGAAGGGCGTTTCCGCCGCGAAATTTTAGCAATGGAAGGTCACGATGCTGACGGTTCACTTATCCTTGTTGAAGATGATGAAGTAATTCGCCCTGAAACAACCGTTGAAGGTTTATCGCAGCTACGTCCAGTGTTTAACCCTGCTACGGGCTCTGTTACTGCGGGTACGTCTTCAGCACTTTCTGATGGCGCATCAGCTATGTTAGTGATGAGCGAAGAAAAAGCAAAAGAACTTGGCTTACCAATTCGTGCATATATTCGCGCGATGGCCGTTGCCGGTTGCGATCCATCAATCATGGGTTACGGCCCAGTACCAGCAAGTAAAAAAGCATTGGCACAAGCTGGTATTACTATTGATGACATCGATGTTGCTGAACTTAACGAAGCATTCGCAGCACAATCATTACCCGTACTTAAAGACTTAGGTTTAGCGGATGTGGTTGACGAAAAAGTGAATTTAAATGGCGGCGCTATCGCACTGGGTCACCCGCTGGGTTGTTCGGGTTCGCGTATTAGCACCTCACTTATTCACTTAATGGAAGACAAAAACGCAAAATACGGTTTAGCGACTATGTGTATTGGTTTAGGCCAAGGCATCGCAACTGTATTTGAACGTGTTCAAGACTAATTAGTGTTGAATATGTAAAACCAGCTTGGTGATTAAAAGGCGAACTAGCGCAAGTTAGTTCGCCTTTTTTATGCCACCAGCTTTTGCAGGTTTAAAATGAATAATGTGATCGAGTACATTAAATTTATTTCAGATTATCTATTAATAAGTTGAGCTGTTTTGTTATACGTAAAATAGTTAACCAACAGCTTTATTTGCGCTAAACTACCCGACCTAACCAAGCCACGACTATTTTTACAGGTAATTTTTATGAGCTTTGATAACCCCGATCACCAATTAGATGCTATCGGTCTACGCTGCCCAGAACCTGTGATGATGATACGCGCTGCAATTCGCAAAATGAGCGATGGTGAAACACTGCTTATTATTGCCGACGACCCCTCAACTACCCGCGACATTCCCAGCTTTTGTACCTTTATGGATCACACGCTAGTGGCTAAAGAAGTTGAAGAATTACCGTATAGGTATGTGGTGAAGAAAGGGTTGTAAAGCTATCAGCTCAAAATAAAAAAACCGTGTTTGTTAAATCAAGCACGGTTTTTTATTTTTATCTTTAAACTAACGACTGACAGCTTTTACTTCTTCGTTATCGTCACTTGCGGCTCATCGTAGTCACTAAAATCAATGCTGACTATGTAGGAGCCTTTAATCGCTGGTGTATAGCTAAAGTAATTATAAATGGTATTACAGTCGGCGCGTGTTGATTGGCCAAGTGTTAGGCTTTGCCCTGTTGGCTGTGAATCGCTGTAGCCACAGTTAAAGCCTTCACTAAAATCTGCATCCGCTATTTTAAATTCGTACACTTTGCCTGGGGTCGAAAACCTAACTTGGGCTTGGTAAAGCGCAGGCCCGACTTGTTTAAATTGATATTGAGGTTCGGCATCCCATAATGTGAAGTCCCCTCTTAAATAAATACTGCGATCCAATTCTTGCTGCGGTAACACATCGTTAATTGAAATTTGGCTGGTACAGGCACTCAATAGGCCCACTAAGGCTAACGTGAAAATGCGTTTCATTGGGAGCTTCATGGTGAATCCTCTATTAACTAATATAAATAAAACACTAAAAAGCCAGCATTATGCTGGCTTTTTTAATAGCTATTGGCTGTTATTTTTGTAATACAGAAATATCTGCAATTTCTAAAAATAACCCACTTAACTGACTTAAAAGCGCAAGGCGGTTTTGCTTAACCGCTTCATCGTCGGCCATTACCATGACATTGTCAAAAAAGTTATCAACACTGTCACGAATGCCTGCTAATTGGCTTAATGCCTCTTGGTAGTTTCCATCGCTGTACAGTGGTGCTAAATCAGTGGCAAATTTTGCAACTTGCGCAGCCAATACTTTTTCTGCATCATCACTTAATAAGCTCTGATCAACATTACCTTGCGTTGTAATGTTGTTTTTAGCCAGAATGTTACTTACACGCTTATTAGCGGCTGCAAGCGACTCTGCGGCGTCTAACGTACGGAAATGGCTTACGGCTTTAACTCGGCGATCAAAATCAACAGGCTTCGTTGGACGGCGCGCAAGTACCGCTTGAATTACATCTACCTCAATGCCTTCATCTTGATACCAAGCACGGAAACGCCCTAGCATAAATTCGAATACATCGGTTGATACATTTAGGTTAGTCAGCTTTTCACCAAACAAGGTTTGTGATTTAGCAACCAGGTCTAAAATATCAAGTGGTAGCTGCTTTTCTACCATGATACGTAATGCACCAATGGCCGCACGACGAAGTGCAAATGGGTCTTTATCACCTTTTGGTGCTTGGCCTATACCAAAAATACCCACCAGCGTGTCAAACTTATCTGCAATAGCCACTGCACAGCTGATCAAACTCGTTGGTAAGTTATCGCCGGCAAAGCGTGGCATGTACTGCTCGTTTTGCGCAACAGCGACATCTTCAGCTTCACCGTCATGACGTGCGTAATGCATTCCCATTACACCTTGTACGTCGGTAAATTCCATCACCATTTCGGTCATTAAATCGGTTTTACTTAATAAGCCAGCACGCGCTGCTAGTGCTTTATCTGCACCGAGTTGCTCTGCAATGTAACCTGCAAGTTCACTGATACGCTGTGACTTATCTTTAAGTGTGCCTAACTGCTTTTGGAATAAAACGCTGTCTAGCGACTCAAGTCGGCTTTCAAGTGTTTTCTTTTTATCTGTTTCAAAGAAGAACTGCGCATCAGCTAAACGCGGGCGCACTACTTTTTCGTTACCAGAAATAACCACACTTGGATCTTTACTTTCGATATTAGAAACAAACAAAAACTTATTTAAAAGTTTGCCGTTTTGATCTAATAACGGAAAGTATTTTTGATCGTCTTTCATGGTGTAAATAAGCGCTTCGGCTGGCACATCTAAAAATGCTTCTTCAAATGTAGCTGTTAGCGTTACTGGCCATTCAACCAATGAAGTAACTTCTTCAAGTAAATCTTCATCCATTGCAACTACAGCATTCACTGCGCTTGCAGCATCTTCTATTTGCGCACGAATTTGTGCTTTACGCTGTTCGTAGTCAGCTATCACGTAAGCTGATTTAAGTACGTCAAACACATCATCAGCATGGTTAATGCTAACTTTTTCTGGATGATGAAAACGATGGCCTTGCAGTTGATTGCTCACTTGCTTACCCAGTATCTCACCTTCTATTAGCTCACTACCCAGTAAAATAGTTACTGTATGCACAGGGCGAATAAATTGTGTTTTATTCGCGCCCCAACGCATTGGTTTAGGAATAGGTAATTTAGCAAGCGCTTTACTAATTGCATCAGCCATTAGTAATTTGGTTTCTTGCCCTGCAACTTTAGCAATGTGCAATAACCATGCGCCTTTATCTGTTTCTAGTGTTTGCGCATCTTTTACTTCAATCCCACAACCACGAGCCCAACCCATGGCTGCTTTGGTTGGTTTACCTTCAGCATCAAATGCTGCTTTAGTTGCAGGGCCACGTTTTTCAACTTCTTTGTCTTGTTGTTTAGCTTCAAGTGCTTTTACTTGTAAACCTAAACGACGAGGCGATGCATACCAGCTCACACCTTGGTGATCTAGTTCTAGGCTTTCTAATTCTGCTGTTAAGTTTGCAGCAAAGGCTTCGGCTAATTTTCGAAGTGATTTTGGTGGCAACTCTTCGGTGCCAATTTCTACTAATAAATTTTCTGCTGACATGCTTACTTATCCTTACACAGCGGGAAACCAAGCGCTTCACGTGCATCGTAATAACTTTGTGCACACGCTTTTGATAATGCACGAACGCGTAAAATGTAACGTTGACGCTCGGTTACTGAAATAGCATGGCGTGCGTCTAATAAGTTAAATGCGTGCGATGCTTTCATTACTTGCTCGTAGGCAGGTAATGGTAAGTTTGCTTCAATTAGCTTTTGGCTCTCAGCTTCACATTTATCGAACTGTGCAAATAAGTCTTCTACGTTTGCATGTTCAAAATTATAAGTAGACTGCTCTACTTCGTTTTGATGGAATACATCACCGTAGGTTACGCGCCCTAATGGACCGTCTGCCCATACTAAGTCGTAAATGCTATCTACGCCTTGAATATACATTGCTAAACGCTCTAGGCCGTAGGTAATTTCACCTGTGACCGGTGAGCATTCTAAGCCGCCCACCTGCTGGAAGTAGGTAAACTGGGTTACCTCCATACCATTTAACCAAATTTCCCAGCCCAGTCCCCATGCACCCAGCGTTGGTGATTCCCAGTTATCTTCTACAAAGCGCACTTCGTGAGTGAGGGTATCAATACCCATCGCCGCTAAAGAGCCTAAATAAAGCTCTTGGATATTATCTGGAGATGGCTTTAACACAACTTGGAATTGGTAGTAATGTTGTAAGCGGTTTGGGTTTTCACCGTAACGACCATCGGTAGGACGACGACACGGTTGAACGTATGCGCTCGACATTGGCTCTGGGCCAATTGATTTTAAAAATGTTTGTGGGTGAAATGTCCCTGCGCCCACTTCCATGTCAAGTGGTTGAATAATGACACAGCCTTGCTGTGCCCAATAATCCTGTAAAGCCAGGATCAAACCTTGAAAGGTTTTAACGTCATATTTTTGCATATTTGGCTTTTTACTATCTGAGAAGTAGCGTGAAAATTACTCTCAGTATACCTTGTGTACACTCAGGTTTTAAGCAGTTTGTGCGTTTGAAAAAATAAAAAAGGAGCCTAAGGCTCCTTTTTTGTGATTACGATAATGTTTTATACGTCTAAGTTAACCACACGCAGTGCGTTCGTTTCAATAAACTCACGACGCGGCTCAACTTGATCGCCCATTAACGTAGCAAACAATTGATCCGCTGCAACAGCATCTTCAATCGTCACTTGCAACATACGGCGTGCGCTTGGATCCATGGTGGTTTCCCAAAGTTGATCTGGGTTCATTTCACCTAGTCCTTTATAGCGTTGAATGTAGATCCCACGCTTAGACTCTGCGATCAACCATTCCAATGCATCCACAAAGTTATCAACAGGTTTTGTTTTTTCACCACGTTGGATATATGCACCTTCTGTGATGATATTAGCAATATTTTTACCTGTTAGAGCAATGCGTTGGTAGTCTCTTGATGTAATAAAGTCATAATGAAGTACGTGCGCTTTATCCACACCATGCTGACGAATATTCACAACTGGATAATACAGGTTGCGCTCTGTATCGTGCTCAGTTCCGGCATGGAAAATAGTTGCATCTTCATCACGTTCAATTAAGTCATCAACCAGCTCTTTAGTCCAAGCAATTACCTTAGCTTCGTCTGAAAGGTCTTCTTTTTTCAGTTCACTTTGGTAAATCAAACGGTTCATAACCGTATTCGGATACTTACGCTTTAAGCGCTCGATAACTTTAACCGTGTTTTGATAATCGTGAACAATCGATTCTAATGCTTCACCATCAACCGCCTCTGCGCTATCACTGGTATACAATGCTGCATTGCTTAGCGCTAACGATGTAAGGTAATCAACTAATGCTGGATCATCTTTAATATAGCGCTCTTGCTTGCCTTTTTTCACTTTATAAAGTGGAGGCTGAGCAATATAAATGTAACCACGTTCAACAATTTCCGGCATTTGACGGTAAAAGAATGTTAGTAGCAAGGTACGAATGTGAGAACCATCCACGTCGGCATCGGTCATGATTATGATACGGTGGTAACGTAGTTTTTCAGGGTTATATTCGTCACGGCCAATACCACAACCTAGTGCAGTAATTAGCGTTGCCACTTCTTGCGAAGATAGCATTTTATCAAAACGTGCTTTTTCTACGTTTAAGATTTTACCTTTAAGCGGAAGAATCGCTTGATTCTTACGGTTACGACCCTGCTTGGCTGAACCGCCAGCTGAGTCACCCTCCACTATGTATAGTTCAGATTGAGCTGGATCTTTTTCTTGGCAATCAGCTAATTTACCTGGTAAACCAGCTAAGTCCATAGCGCCTTTACGACGTGTCATTTCACGTGCTTTACGCGCTGCTTCACGGGCGCGTGCTGCATCAATAATTTTGCCAACAACAATTTTTGCATCCAATGGGTTTTCCAATAAAAACTCAGTGAATTTTTCAGCCATTGCTTGCTCAACTGCCGACTTAACTTCGCTAGAAACTAGCTTGTCTTTTGTTTGCGATGAGAACTTTGGATCAGGTACTTTAACACTCACAACTGCAGTTAAGCCTTCACGCGCATCATCGCCCGTTGCATTACTGGTTGTTTTAGCTTTTTTGTTAAAGCCTTCTTTTTCCATGTAGTTATTAAGCGTACGCGTTAGCGCCGATCTAAAACCAGCTAAGTGAGTACCACCATCACGTTGAGGAATATTATTTGTGAAACAGTAAATGTTTTCTTGGAATGCATCATTCCACTGCATTGATACTTCTACACTAATACCATCTTCTTCACGTTCGTGAGTAAAATGGAATACCCCTTTATGCACTGGTGTTTTATTGCGGTTTAGGTATTCAACGAATGCTCTGATACCGCCTTCGTACTTAAAGTGGTCGCTTTTATTTTCCTCGCGCTCATCGCTTAATATGATACTTACACCTGAATTCAAAAACGACAACTCGCGTAAACGCTTTGCCAAAATATCATAATGAAAATCAAGGTTAGTGAACGTTTCGCCACTTGGCCAAAAACGAATTTCAGTACCATTTGTTTCAGAATCACCAATTACAGCTAGTGGTGCATCAGGTACACCCATAGTGTAAAACTGCTCATGAAGTTTACCTTCACGACGAATGGTTAGTTTTAACTTTTCTGATAATGCATTTACTACCGATACACCAACACCGTGTAAGCCACCTGATACTTTATAAGAGTTATCATCAAACTTACCACCGGCGTGTAGCACCGTCATAATTACTTCAGCTGCAGATACACCTTCTTCTTCATGTATAGAAGTAGGAATACCACGGCCGTTATCTCTTACAGATACCGAACCGTCTAAGTGAATAGTGACATAAATATCATCGCAGTGACCCGCCAAGGCCTCATCGATAGAGTTATCAACGACCTCAAACACCATGTGGTGTAAGCCCGTACCATCATCGGTGTCCCCTATATACATACCAGGACGCTTTCTTACTGCATCTAATCCTTTAAGTACTTTAATACTCGACGAATCATAATTCTCAGACATGGTTAATCCCACTTATCTTGTTATTAGGTTGCCATGTTTCACGTGGAACATTTTTAGTTCTCGTTGCATGGGTTCCACCACAGCAGAAATACTTTCAGATAAAATTGAAGAAATAAATATTTGAGAACTACAGTGAGTCAATAACTGGCCCACTTTCTCTTTTGTATCTTCGCTTAGTTCTGAAGGTAGATCATCTATTAGCAATATAGATTGCTTATCTGTCTCTGACTCAATTAAACTATTTTGCGTTACTTTTAACGCATACAACAATAACTTTAATTGCCCGCGTGAGAATACATTCTCAACACTGCTGCCAGCGACACTAAAACTAAAATCAGCCTTATGAGGGCCTTTACTTGTAAAGCCTTGGCGAGCATCTCGCTCAAAACATTGCTCTAACGCATCACAAAGAGATTCACTCTCTTTCCAGCCCGCATTGAAGCTAATTTCTAAATCGCGTATTAGCGTTAATTCTGCACACATTTTATCAAAAAATTGCTGCTTAAACCTAGTTATATAAGCGATTCTTAATTTATTTATTTGTTCTGCCAGTCTAACAAATTCTTTGTCCCAAAACTTGATTTGGTCAAAATAATTCTTAGGCTTAGATTTTAATAAGGCGTTGCGTTGTTTAAGCACTTTATTAAACGATTGCCATAAGAAAAAAAACTCATGTTCCACGTGGAACAAACCTAAGTCTAAAAACTTTCTGCGCTCCTTAGGACCGCCAAAAAATAGTGAGTAGCTTTCTGGCGTTATTATTTGTACCGGCATTAACTGGGCAAGTTCAGATACTTTTCGACTCGCCTTACCTTGTATTTTTAAATTGGTTTCACCCGCTTGGGTTTTACTAATACCAATAGGGATAGATAAATCGTATAACGCTTTGCGGCCATAAATAACAAACTGATCTTGATGATGAGCTATGATGCTTTTATGTTTAGAGGTTCGAAAAGATTTGCCGTGAGAAAGGTAATAAATAGCCTCTAAAAGGCTGGTTTTTCCGCTGCCGTTTTCACCATAAATTATATTAACGCCATTAACTGGTTCTAGCGTCAGTGCCTCAATATTACGAAAATATTTGAGGCTCAAATGACTTAAGCTCATTATGTATATATGATCTTATAAACGCATTGGCATAACAACGTACATAGCTTCTTCATCGCCGGCACCTTCTATAAGTGCACTGCTATTTGAATCGGCAAGCGTAAATAATACATCTTCGGTTTTTAATGTATTTAGTACATCTAATACGTAAGACACATTAAAGCCTATTTCTAGGTCATCACCCTCGTACATTATTTCAACCACTTCTTCAGCTTGCTCTTGCTCTGGGTTGTTGGCTGTAATTTTTAATAAACCGTTTGATAAATTTAAACGCACACCACGAAACTTTTCGTTCGATAAAATAGACACACGCTGAAACGCATTACGAAGCCATTCACGATTCGCAGTAATTACTTTATCGCCACCTCGAGGTAAAACACGACGGTAGTCAGGGAATCGACCATCAACTAATTTACTTGTAAAGGTAAATTCAATATCAATAATACGAATGTGGTTAGCACCAAACTGAATAGTGACTAACTCTTGGTCGGCCACCATTAAGCGCATAATTTCTTGCACGCCTTTGCGCGGTATAATTAATTGGCGCTGTGTATTTAATGACTGACCTAGTTGCTTTTGTGCAATCGC
The DNA here is from genome assembly GCF_000576475.1 of Pseudoalteromonas sp. SCSIO_11900. Lineage (NCBI taxonomy): Bacteria > Pseudomonadati > Pseudomonadota > Gammaproteobacteria > Alteromonadales > Pseudoalteromonadaceae > Pseudoalteromonas > Pseudoalteromonas sp. SCSIO_11900. The sequence continues at coordinate 893,329 of NZ_KK070023.1, read as the reverse complement.
TAAACGGTGCCCATCAGTGGCAACTGTCTTTATATCGCTGTTATCAACTTCAAACGACATGCCGTTTAAATAATAACGCACATCTTGGTTTGCCATTGAAAAGTGCGTGCTTTCAAGTAATTTACGTAACTCTAAACGCGTTAGTTGAAATTCAACTTCACCATCCCACTGCTCTAAATTAGGAAAATCTTCAGCAGCTAAAGTGGTCAGTGAAAAACGACTTTTACCACTGGTTAAAAGTAGCTGATGGTCTTGCAAGCTTAAAGTAAGGTCAGACCCATCCGGTAAACTTTTACAAATATCGAGTAACTTTTTAGCTGGTAATGTGAGTTTAGTATCGGCAACATCATCACCTACAAATACACTCGCCACTAATTCAATTTCAAGGTCGGTCCCTGTCATTGAAAGCTGGCCATTCTCTACCACGAGTAATACGTTAGATAAAATAGGTAACGTATGCTTACGCTCTATGGCACCCGATACTTGCACCAATGGTTTTAAAAATTGTTCTCTTGATATTGTTATTTGCATAATAAAGTCAGCCCTAAGATGACAATGTTCTTATTAAATTTTGGTAATCTTCTTTAATCTCGTGGCTTTCGTCACGTAGTGATTTAACTTTGCGACACGCGTGTAATACTGTTGTATGGTCGCGTCCACCAAAGGCATCCCCAATCTCAGGTAAGCTGTGATTAGTGAGTTCTTTAGAGAGTGCCATGGCAACTTGGCGAGGCCTTGCTATAGAGCGGCTACGGCGCTTAGACAGTAAATCAGACACACGTATTCTATAGTATTCTGCAACCGTACGTTGAATGTTATCTATGGTGACTAGTTTGTCTTGCAGCGCCAATAAATCACGCAGTGCTTCTTTTACAAAGTCGATAGAAATTGGGCGACCGGTAAAGTTTGCGTTAGCAATTACACGGTTTAATGCACCTTCAAGCTCACGTACGTTTGAGCGTAATTTTTTAGCAATAAAAAATGCCACTTCATGCGGTAAATTAATTTTACTTTGCTGGGCTTTTTTCATCAAAATGGCAACGCGTGTTTCAAGCTCTGGCGGCTCAATCGCGATAGTTAATCCCCAACCAAAACGAGATTTAAGGCGATCTTCAACCCCTTCTATCTCTTTAGGATAACGGTCAGAGGTTAAAATAATTTGCTGGTTACCTTCTAATAATGCATTAAAGGTATGAAAGAACTCTTCTTGTGAACGTTCTTTATTAGCAAAAAACTGAATGTCATCAATCATGAGTGCATCAACACTGCGGTAATAACGCTTAAATTCTTCAATCGCATTATTTTGCAGTGCTTTAACCATGTCTTGCACAAAGCGTTCTGAATGCATGTAGACAATTTTAGCATCTGGCTTATTGGCCATAATACCGTTGCCTACCGCATGTAATAAATGCGTTTTACCTAAGCCCGTACCACCGTAAATAAAAACAGGGTTAAATGCAGAGCCAGGATTATCAGCTACCTGAGTGGCAGCCGCTTTTGCTAATTGGTTAGATTTACCCTCAACAAAACTGTCAAAGGTATAGTTTTCTTTAATATTTGATTTATAACCCGATTTAGGAGCGGGCTCAACAACTGGTTTTTGTTCTCGTGGTTGTTGTTTTACCGTTGCTTGCGTACTTGGTGCTGATTGTGTTTCAACTACCGGCGCAGCTTGTGCATTTAATAGCGGCTTGCTGCCTACATCAAAGCGTAACTCTGGTGCTTCTACACCACAAATTTCAACCAGTAATTCATTTATTCTATTTAGGTATTTTTCTCTTACCCAATCAAGTACGAAACGATTAGGCGCATAAATCGTCAAGGTATCTTCGGTACTTTCTGCTTGAAGTGGTCTGACCCACATACTAAATTGCTGCGAAGGCAATTCATCTTGCAATACATATAAACAACTTTGCCAAACCGACAGATACACAGTAAAACTCCCAGAGATATAATTTTTATTCCCGCACATCAATAATGATTCAAAAATCACACCTGTATTGCGTTTAAATGGCTCAATAAGCAGCCCAAGACCGACTATTATGAATGCACTTTATCCACAAGTAAAAGATTGATTTTTGTAAAATTGTTGATATCGATGTATAAATATAATAACAGACTGATTTAAATAGCTTTTTATTTTAAAGCTTGATTAGAGATCATAACAAAACTGGCAGCAGATCGCGACCACAATTTACGATCTAATTTACTTTTCCCATGCTTTTATTCACTTTTTATACAGGGGCTGTGGAAAACTTCTTATTTATGATGATCCTATCGGATCATGAAAATTGATCATAAATAAACATGCTTTACGCACTCTATTATGATTGACTTTTCGTCACTTCATCTATAATATCTCGCGCTCGCAATGGCACCTGTGCCAGGATCGCGACCTGCATAGGATGTTTTAACTTTAACCGATCGGATGAGATTGTTATGAAAAGAACTTTTCAACCTAGCGTTTTAAAACGCAAACGTACACACGGCTTCCGTGCTCGTATGGCAACTGTAAATGGCCGTAAAGTATTAGCTCGTCGCCGTGCTAAAGGCCGCAAAGTTCTTTCTGCTTAATTTATAAGTGGAAGACTTTAGCTTTGGCAGGGAGTTACGTCTGTTAACTCCCTCGCATTACTCTCGCATATTTAACGAACCCGCTCGGGCTGCAACTCCTTTCTTTACCTTATTAGCAAAACCAAGTGACCAGTCAAAACCTCGGTTAGGCCTTACTGTTGCTAAAAAACGTGTAAAAAAGGCATGTCAACGAAACCGTATTAAACGTCTTGCTCGCGAAAGTTTTCGTTTAAACCAACATACTCTCGATAATATTGATATTGTGTTGATGGTAAAAAGTGGCATTGATGAACAGTCTAATGAAGAATTAACCAAACAACTAACAAAGTTGTGGCGTAAAATTAATGAACGCTGCAAACCCGGTGCCCCTAAACCGCCACCATTTAAAAAACGCCCAAACAAATCAGCTAAATCGACTAAACAAACCCAATAGCAATAGAATTACAGGGTTAATTAAGGTATCTTTAGCTCACCTTTTAATCATGCGTTTAAAATCTTAAAGTAAGTCTTTAAATACATGGTATCTATTCACTAAACATAACGTAGGGGCATGTACAACATGAGGTTACTTAAACCACTTGCTGCGTTACCAACACGTTGTTTAGTTTTATTTATCCGCGGTTATCAAAAGTGGATTAGCCCGCTATTGGGTCCGCATTGTCGTTTTAATCCAACCTGTTCTAGCTACGCTATTCAAGCAATTAATTTGCATGGTGCAGTAAAAGGCAGTTGGCTCGCAGTTAAACGCATATTAAAATGCCATCCTTTACATTCAGGTGGAGACGACCCCGTTCCTGAAAAATTAACCCGTATTAACCACCAACACGAGAAATAAGAGCTGTTATGGAATCGCAACGCACGTTTTTATTCATCGGCCTAATGCTAGTGTCGTTTTTATTATTTCAAGAATGGAATAATGACTACAACACACCAAAAGCCGATCCTAGTGCCACTACACAAACACTAAAAGCAAACTCACCGGAATCAGATGATTATGTTCCAGCTTCATCAGACTCTGGTTTACCTGCTTCAACTACTTTAGCTAAACGCTCAGTCATTGATATTACAACTGACGTGTTCAAAGTTAAAATTGACACCAAAGGCGGTGACATTGTTGAAACAAACTTAATTAATTATAAAGAAACCAAAGGCAGTGATGTTCCTTACATGCTACTTGGTGAGTTTGATGGTAAACAATACTTTTCACAAAGTGGTTTAATAGGTTTAAATGGCCCAGATGCATCTGCAAATGGTCGTCCTACTTACCAATCAGAGCAAACCTCTTACACCTTAACAGGTGATGAGCTTCGCGTTCCACTGCAATTTACCGACAGCAACGGTGTAAGCTTTACTAAGACTTATGTATTCAAAAAGGGTCAGTATGATGTTGGCTTAGAATATAAAGTTAACAACACCACCAGCGCGCCTGTACAAGTACAGCTTTACACACAAATAAAGCGTACCGTACAAGAAAAAGGCAGCATGGTTGATCAAAACTATTTAGGGGCTGCATACGGTACAGATGAGGAACCATACGAAAAGTATAGTTTTTCAGATATGGCCGATAAAAACCTAAACATTAATACCCAAGGTGGTTACGTTGCCTTTATTCAGCATTACTTTGTAAGTGCTTGGGTACCAATGCAAGATCAAGCGAATACACTTTATAGTTTAATCACTAAAAGTAACGCAGCTATTATTGGTGTTAAAGACGAAGCGGTAAATGTTCAAGCTGGTAGTGAACAAGTACTTACTGCAACTTATTACATGGGCCCTAAAGAGTCAGATAAACTTGAAGCGATTCACACTGACCTAGACTTAACCGTTGATTACGGTTGGTTATGGTTTATCTCTCAGCCGTTATTTGTACTATTAAAATGGTTACACAGCATTTTAGGTAACTGGGGTGTAGCAATTATTGCCATCACTATTATCGTTAAAACATTAATGTATCCACTGACTAAAGCACAGTACACCTCAATGGCTAAAATGCGTGCGTTACAGCCTAAGATGAAGGCGCTAAAAGAAAAGTATGGCGATGATCGTCAAAAATTCGGCCAAGCGACCATGGAAATGTACCGTAAAGAAAAAGTAAACCCTATGGGTGGCTGTTTCCCTATTTTACTCCAAATGCCAATCTTCTTAGCCTTGTTCTATGTATTCTTAGAGTCTACAGAACTTCGTCACGCTGAATTTGTACTTTGGCTAACTGACCTTTCTGCAAAAGACCCATACTACGTATTACCAATCTTATTTGGTGCGAGTATGTTTATAACGCAAAAACTACAACCTATGACGGTTACCGATCCAATGCAGCAAAAAATGATGACCTTTATGCCGGTTATCTTCTCTGTGTTCTTCTTATGGTTCCCATCTGGTTTAGTACTTTACTGGTTAGTGTCTAACCTTATTTCTATTGTCCAGATGTTGATCATCTACCGTGGCATGGAAAAAAAAGGAATTAAAGTAAGGGGCGATTAAACTCCCTACTTATATAAAGGCGACTTAGGTCGCCTTTTTTATTGTCAATTTTTTATAACAGCATTCGCGAGTGCCTATTTGATAGGTTACAATACCGCCATTACGTTATTTAAGTTGGCAAATAAACCGCATGATCAATCACGATACAATTGCAGCACAAGCCACTGCCCCAGGCCGAGGCGGTGTTGGTATTATTCGCGTTTCAGGAAACCTAGCCAAACAGGTTGCTGAAAAAATAATAGGCAAAGTCCCTAAAGTTCGTTATGCCGACTATGTGCCATTTAACACCCTTGCAGGTCAGCAACTTGACCAAGGTATTGCGATTTACTTTGCTGGCCCAAACTCATTTACCGGTGAAGATGTACTCGAACTTCAAGGCCATGGTGGCCCTGTTGTCCTTGATATGCTACTTAAAGAAATAAGTAAAATAGACGGTGTACGTTTAGCAAAGCCTGGTGAATTCTCTGAGCGTGCGTTCATGAACGACAAGCTTGATTTAACTCAAGCAGAAGCAATCGCCGACTTAATTAATGCAACCAGTGAGCAAGCAGCTAAAAGCGCCCTACAGTCACTTCAAGGCCAATTCTCTAAGCACATAGAAACCCTAGTAGAAAAAGTCATTCACTTACGTATGTATGTGGAAGCAGCTATTGATTTTCCTGACGAAGAAATCGATTTTTTATCAGACGGAAAAGTGGGCGGTGATTTAAATGCCATTATTGAGCAGCTTAGTGCCGTAACCAATCAAGCCAAACAAGGCAGCATAATGCGCGAAGGTATGCGCGTCGTTATTGCTGGTCGCCCTAATGCAGGTAAATCAAGCTTACTTAATGCATTAGCAGGACGAGAAGCGGCCATCGTAACAGAAATAGCTGGCACCACTCGAGACGTACTACGTGAGCATATACATATAGATGGTATGCCACTACATATAATCGACACCGCAGGCCTGCGTGAAAGCCCAGATCGCGTTGAACAAATAGGTATTGAACGAGCCTGGGATGAAATAAACCAAGCCGATCGGGTATTATTTATGCTTGATGGCACCGATACAACCGATACCGACCCTCATGCTATTTGGCCAGAATTTATGGCTAAGTTACCCCAAGGTATGGGCGTGACCGTGATCAGAAACAAAGCCGATTTATCAGGTGATGTAGTCGGTATGGATCAAAAGCAACAATATCCGGTCATCAGTTTAAGTGCTAAAAATGCTGACGGTATAGAACTTGTGCGTGAGCACTTAAAAGCCTGTATTGGTTTTGATGGGGCCACAGAGGGTGGATTTATGGCGCGTCGTCGTCACTTAGATGCCCTTGAGCATGCAGCCTACCACTTAGATACCGGTAAAACACAATTAGAAATGCATGTGGCCGGTGAAATTTTGGCTGAAGAACTGCGTTTAACGCAGCAGTATCTTAACGAAATAACTGGTGAATTTACCTCAGATGATCTACTTGGCAAAATATTTAGCTCGTTCTGTATCGGTAAATAGTCGAATTAATAAGTAACAATATAATTTATTAAGGGTGCTTAGGCGCCCTCTTCCATGCCTAATATTTACAATAACAACTCACCTAGCTGTGCTTTAATAATCCACTTTAAAAACCAAACAGACTACAAATACAGTTTAAGCTGCACTTATATCAGCCTCAATTCGCCTTTAATAATGTACATAAAAAATGTAACAACGCTAATAATCACAGCTATTAGCGGCTAAAACGTTTTCATTTATAGAACAAAATAACTGTAGTTATGCTTATTAAACACTCTAAAACTGAAGCTATAGCATTGGTTATCCATGTTTGAATAGGGGGAATTATCAAGTCATAAAATAAAACGTAACTAAAAAATACGTTTTGTTCGTCTACACCACCAGCAAAATTCAGTTAAATATTCACTTTAGATCACTCAAATTTATTTTTTTGCAGATCAGTTATCCACAATTGCGTGTTTTTTTGCCTCAGAGATAAATTAAACGTCTTTAAAATGGGGAAATAAGCTGTATTTAATTAAAAAAGGGCTGTTTATAAAAAATAATAATGGTTATTTAACCTGATCTGACTAAATAGATCATTTTTTAAAATTATTTTCGATCCCAATTTAAGGTTATCAACAAGCTTTATATCCACATTAAGATCAACAAGCATCTATACGTTTATTTTCAATCGCTGGTGGCAAATACTAAATATAAAATCAATGACTTAGCAATAAAACTGCAACTTTAATTGATAGTTAAGCAGAGCTTTCCCCAACCTTATCAACAACTTGATCAGAAGATTACATTTAAAGATATTTTGTTAAACCTTTAATTATCAGGTAGTTAAGAAGTATATTTAAGTGAAGGCTTAAATAAGTACAAAAATAGTTATACAAAATGGCACTCTTAACTTTACTGTTATACTCACTGGGCTATCATAGGCGGCAATTAAAACTAATAGTGATCACAAATATTCATGAGTTCAGTAAATCTTATCGTTGGTAGTCAAATGGGATCCGCCGAGTACGTTGCCGAGCAACTAAGCGATGCGCTTAATAGCCAAGGTATTAATACCCAACTACATGATCAACCTGAATTTTGTGAAATAGATCAGCAAAATACCATTTGGTTAATTTGTACATCAACCTATGGTGCGGGTGATTACCCAGAAAACCTTATTAACTTTGTTGATGAGTTATCTCAAGTTGATGATTTATCGCACTTAAAGTACACGGTCATCGCTTTAGGTGATACCAGTTATGACACGTATAACCTTGCAGGGCGTAATATAGATACGCTTTTAAGCCAAAAAGGCGCGATACAATTAGCACCGCGCTTAGAACTGAATATTCTTGATGAAGCACTTCCAGAAGATACGGCCTTAGCTTGGTTAGACTCGTGGATAGCAAAAACAGGTCTAAAATAGAAAGATCAAGTAAAAAGTTATAAATAAAGTTACCCACAATTTACTAATAATTTAAAATATTTTGTGGATAAACACTGATTAAACTGCTTTTTTAACCATGCTTATCCATGGGATAAGATCGAGACTTGATCGGCCTGTGCATAACAGCCTGTTTTGATCAGAGCTTATTTGCCTGAAGATCCGATCATATTAACACCTTTAGATCCGATCTAATTATATGTTTTTAATCATGATCTAAAGCTTATCAACAGAAAACCCGATCAGTAGTAGTAATAGTATTAAAAGATCTCTTTAAAAGATCCTTTATATTATTAGAGATCACTTACTTAGATCTTGAGCACTGTTTAATCATTTATCTTCTGCTAATTTCTAGGTAGAATACGCTCCCTTTTGAAGTTTACTGGTTTGATTTAAGTAGGATCCCATTAATGATTTTTCACGAAAATTTTGACGTTATCGTAGTAGGTGGTGGACATGCTGGCACTGAAGCCGCATTGGCAGCTGCCCGCATGGGGATGAATACCCTGCTGCTGACTCACAATATGGATACCCTTGGTCAAATGTCTTGTAACCCAGCGATTGGTGGCATTGGCAAAGGCCACTTAGTTAAAGAAATTGATGCCCTGGGTGGCGCAATGGCTCAGGCTATTGACAAAGGCGGGATCCAATTCCGTACGCTTAATTCTTCTAAAGGCCCTGCTGTACGAGCTACTCGTGCTCAAGCGGATCGTGCTTTGTACAAAGCGGCTATTCAGAACACACTTCAAAACCAAGAAAACTTAAAGATTTTTCAACAATCATGTGATGATCTTATCGTTGAAAACAACCGTGTAACCGGTGTCGTTACCCAAATGGGTCTGCGTTTCAGTGCTCCTAGTGTAGTACTAACCGTAGGCACATTCTTAGGTGGCCAAATTCATATCGGTCTTGAAAACTTTAAAGGTGGCCGTGCAGGCGATCCACCTTCAATTGCATTGGCTGATCGTTTACGCGAACTTCCATTTAGAGTGGATCGTTTAAAAACAGGCACACCACCACGTATTGATGCACGCACTGTTGATTTTTCTAAAATGCAAGAACAACCAGGTGATGCACCAACACCGGTATTCTCATTTATGGGTAAACAAAGTGATCACCCACAACAAATTCCGTGTTACATCACTTACACAAATGAAAAAACACATGATGTTATTCGCAAAAACTTACATCGCTCACCTATGTACTCAGGTGTTATCGAAGGAATAGGCCCACGTTACTGTCCGTCTATTGAAGATAAAATTGTCCGTTTTGCTGATAAAGATAAGCACCAGATATTTGTAGAGCCAGAAGGCTTAACGTCATACGAGTTATATCCTAACGGTATTTCAACCAGCTTACCGTTCGATGTGCAGTTAGAAATTGTGCAATCGATCACCGGATTTGAAAATGCACATATCTGTCGTCCTGGCTATGCTATTGAGTATGACTTTTTTGATCCGCGCGACTTAAAACAATCATTAGAAACTAAATTTATTGATGGTTTATTTTTTGCTGGTCAGATTAATGGTACTACCGGTTACGAAGAAGCGGGTGCACAAGGTCTGATCGCAGGTATGAATGCAGCCTTACAAGTACAAGGTAAAGAATCGTGGACGCCACGTCGTGATGAAGCTTATGTTGGTGTATTAATTGACGACTTAGCAACACTGGGTACAAAAGAACCGTACCGCATGTTTACTAGCCGTGCTGAATACCGTTTGTTACTACGTGAAGACAACGCTGATATACGTTTAACTGAAAAAGGCCGTGAATTAGGCTTAGTTAACGATGAACGTTGGCAAGCATTCAACGAAAAAATGGAAGTGATCGCTAAAGAGAAACAGCGTATTAAAGATACCTGGATCCATAAAGATCATGCGGTTGTTGATCAAGTAAATGAATTACTTAAAACTCCACTTGTACGTGAAGCCAGCTTAGAAGAATTATTACGCCGACCTGAAGTGCGTTATAACGACTTGATGGCCATTGAAGGACTCGGATCTGAGTTTACCAATAAGGCCGCTTTAGAGCAGGTTGAAATTCATACGAAGTACGCAGGTTACATTGCACGCCAGCAAGATGAGATCAATAAGCAGCTTCGTCATGAAGAAACAATTTTACCAAAAGAGTTTGATTATAAAACCGTCTCTGGTTTATCAAATGAAGTTGTTGCTAAGCTAATTGATGCTCGTCCAGACACTATTGGTCAAGCTTCGCGTATTTCTGGTATCACCCCAGCGGCGATTTCGCTATTATTAGTGTATCTGAAGAAGCAAGGCTTGTTGCGCAAAACTGCGTAACAGTAAAGGTACATTGTGTTACAGCAACAATTAACAACTTTGTTAGCGCAAACTGATATTGCGCTAACACAAAAACAACAGCAGCAACTTGTTCGCTATGTCGAATTACTCGATAAGTGGAATAAAGCCTATAATTTAACCTCAGTACGTTTACCTCAAGAAATGATGGTTAAACATATAATGGATAGCTTAGTTGTTGCGCCTCACTTGACCGGTCATCATTATATTGATGTTGGCACAGGTCCTGGTTTACCGGGCATAGTGTTAGCTATTGCCTTACCCGATACGCAGTTTGTATTATTAGATAGTTTAGGCAAACGTGTACGTTTTTTAATGCATGTTAAACATGGGCTTGGCCTTGATAATGTGACCCCTGTGCAGTCAAGAGTTGAAGAATATCAACCAAGTGTTAAATTAGATGGCGTACTAAGTCGTGCATTTGCATCGTTACAAGATATGGTTGACTGGTGTTCGCACTTAATCGATCATTCAGGTAAGTTCATTGCACTTAAAGGGGTATTTCCAAGTGAGGAATTAGACTCACTCCCTGCTGGTGTTAAGTTTGAGCAAAAAATTGCATTAGAAGTACCCGATTTAGATGCACAACGACATTTAATAATTCTTTCTAAAGACTAGGGATCAGAGACACTGTGGCAAAAGTCATCGCATTAGCAAATCAAAAAGGCGGAGTAGGTAAAACGACCACTGCCGTTAATCTCGCTGCATCTATGGCTGCAACGAAACGTAAAGTGCTGTTAATAGATCTCGATCCGCAAGGCAATGCGACCATGGGCAGTGGCGTCGACAAATATGGTGACGTCCCTACTATCTATGATTTACTCATAGAAGATAAGCCTATTGATGAGGTGATTATTAAAGAAACCTCAGGCGAGTATCATATGATTGCTGCAAACGGCGATGTGACCGCTGCAGAAGTTAAATTGATGGAATTATTTGCTCGCGAAGTACGCTTACGCAATGCACTTGAAAAAATTCAGGAGCAGTACGAGTTTATTTTTATAGACTGCCCGCCTTCTTTAAATATGCTAACCGTTAATGCCATGGCTGCTGCCGATTCTATTTTAGTGCCTATGCAATGTGAATATTATGCATTGGAAGGATTAACTGCATTAATGGATACGATTACGCAACTTGCTAAGTTAGTTAATCCTAACTTACAGATTGAAGGCATACTTCGTACTATGTACGATCCGCGTAATCGATTAGCAAATGATGTATCAGAACAATTAAAACAACATTTTGGCGATAAAGTATACCGTACGGTGATCCCACGTAATGTTCGACTTGCAGAAGCCCCTAGTTTTGGCGCACCGGCAATGTACTACGATCGAGCATCAAGTGGTGCGAAAGCGTATTTAGCTCTCGCGGGTGAAATGCTACGCAGAAAAGAAAAAATAACTCCCGTTGTCGCCTAACTTTGAGGTAAAAAAATAACATGTCTGCTAAAAAACGAGGTTTAGGCCGAGGACTCGATGCACTTTTAAGTTCATCTAAACCTGCACCAAGCGAAAGCAAGGAACACGACAGCGCCAATGTAACAAACGCAGTTGAAAATGCGGCACAGCCTAGCAACAGTGAATTACAAAAACTACCCATCGAATTTTTACACTCAGGGAAATACCAACCTCGTAAAGACATGTCTGAAGAGGCACTTGAAGAACTTGCCAGTTCAATTCGTTCACAAGGGATAATTCAACCGATTGTTGTACGCCCAGTTGCGCATAGCAGTTATGAAATTATTGCCGGTGAACGTCGTTGGCGCGCTGCTCAAATTGCCAAGCTTGAGTTTGTACCGTGTATTATTAAAGATGTACCCGATGAAGCGGCCGTTGCCATTGCCCTAATTGAAAATATTCAGCGTGAAGACTTAAACGCCATGGAAGAAGCGATAGCACTTAATCGCTTGCTTAATGAGTTTGAGTTAACGCATCAACAGGTGGCTGATGCCGTTGGTAAATCGCGTACTACCGTGACTAACTTATTACGCTTGAACAACCTCAATAACGATGTAAAGATTTTGTTAGAGCATGGTGACATTGAAATGGGTCACGCACGTTGCTTATTAGCACTTGAAGGCGAAGTGCAATCGGATGCTGCCCGTTTAGCTGTTGCAAAAGCATTGACCGTTCGCGAAACTGAAAAGCTAGTACGTTCTATTTTAGAGCCTGTTCCAGCAAAAGAAGTAATAGAAAAAGACCCAGATGTTAAACAGTTAGAGCAACAGCTTGCTGATAACTTAGGGGCAAAAGTAGAAATAAATTACAACAAAAAAGGCAAAGGGAAGTTGGTTATTTCTTACACTAATCTTGACGAGTTAGACGGTATTTTAAACCGTATCAATCAAGACTATTCCCACCATTAATTCATTGGATGTCTAAAAAGGGGCATTTACAGCGATTTTGTGTTACAAAGCACCTACTCAAGTTGCAAAACTGGCAGGATTAAGTATAATTTCGCCAGTTTTCATACCCTGACAATTAGAGCGTCATAAAGGTTAATTAAAAGTGACTAATAAGTTAGCAGGCCCGTATAGGCTTGCCGCGTTAAAATTAATTTGCCTTCAGGGATTTGTGGCCCTTTTAGCTGCACTAATAATTTTTATAGGTTGGGAAACCAATGCCGCACTTTCAGCGCTAGCTGGTGGTGCAGTCGCAGTACTTCCTAACTTTGTATTTGCGCTTTATGCATTCAGATATATGGGTGCAAGTCGTGCAAATCAAGCGTATGCCTCGTTAAAACGCGGCAACGGATTGAAATTTATGCTAACAATCGTTTTGTTTGCACTAATGCTAAAGCTTTATCCGGTAGTTTTATTACCTTTCTTTTGTGCTTATGTATTGGTGTTGTTTACAGGATTGTTTACACCCGTTTTTTTTAAACATTAACTTTTGGGATATAACATGGCTGCAGAAGAAGTTACTCTATCTAGCCATATTCAGCACCACTTAACCAATGCTAAGATGTGCTCGACCGACGCTGGTCTTGCCTTCAATAAAGCATGTACGGATAGTGGCTTCTGGACATGGCATGTAGATACCCTCGCATGGTCTATCGGACTAGGTCTAATTTTTTTATGGATCTTCCGTAGTGCCGCAAAAAAATCAACACTGGGTGTACCTGGAAAACTTCAATGTTTCATTGAAATGGTTGTTGAGTTCGTTGGCGACAACGTACGCGATACCTTCCACGGTAAAAGTAAGCTAATTGCACCATTAGCATTAACAATATTCGTGTGGATATTCTTAATGAACTTAATGGATTTAATCCCTGTTGACTTCCTACCAGCATTTGCCGGCTTTGTTGGCGAAACTGCGTTTGGTATGGATTCACACGACGTATACATGAAAATTGTACCAACAACCGATATCAACATGACAGCAGCACTTGCGCTGGGCGTGTTTATTCTAATGATTGGTTACTCAATTAAAATCAAAGGTATCGGCGGTTTTATTAAAGAACTAACACTTCACCCGTTTAGTTCAAACAATACAGCTATGCAGATTCTTTTAATTCCATTCAACCTATTACTAGAGCTTATCGCATTGGTTTCTAAGCCGTTTTCACTGGCTCTGCGTTTGTTCGGTAACTTATATGCAGGTGAATTAATCTTCATCCTTATCGGTGCAATAGGTTTAATGCAACTACCGTTGCACTTTGTGTGGGCTGTATTCCATATCTTGGTAATTGTATTGCAAGCATTCGTATTCATGATGCTTACAATCGTATACCTAAGCATGGCAAGTTCGGATAATCACTAATTTATAACTTTTAATTTTTACTTTTAATTACAATTGAAACTTTGGAGAAAAAAATGGAACTAGTATTAGGTCTTAAGTACATCGCAGTAGCTTTACTTATCGGCTTCGGTGCAATCGGTACAGCAATCGGTTTTGGTAACATGGGCGGTAAATTCCTTGAAGCATGTGCGCGTCAACCTGAGCTTGCACCATCGCTACAAGTTAAAATGTTTATCCTTGCTGGTCTAATCGATGCTGTAGCAATGATTGGTGTTGGTATCGCGATGGTATTGTTGTTCGTACTTTAATTTTATTTTTTGAACAGCTTACTATTTAAGGAGGAGCGGTTGTGAACTTAAACGCCACTCTTATCGGTGAATTAATTGCGTTTACGGTGTTCGTATTATTTTGTATGAAATACGTATGGCCACCACTAAACGGTGCAATTGAAGCTCGCCAGAAGAAAATCGAAGATGGTTTAGCTGCCTCTGATAGAGCCGAAAAAGACTTAGAACTTGCGCAACACAAAGCTGCAGAACAGCTTAAAGATGCAAAGGCTCAAGCGGCTGATATCATTGAACAAGCTAAAAAGCGTGCCACGCTAATCGTTGACGAAGAAACTGTTCGTGGTCAACAAGAGCGTGAAAAAATTATTGCTCAAGGGCACTCTGAAATCGAAGCAGAGCGTAACCGTGTGACAGAAGAGCTACGTAAGAAAGTAGCAACTCTGGCTGTGGTTGGCGCAGAAAGAATTTTAGAGCGCGAAATCAATCAAGCCGCACATAGTGACATCGTTGAAAAACTTGTCGCTGAGCTGTAATTAGGAGGGTATGAGCATGTCTGAATTGACTACTATCGCTCGCCCATACGCTAAAGCGGCTTTTGAACTTGCCGTTGAAAAAGGCACCATTGAAAGTTGGAATGACATGTTGTTCTTTGCTGGCCACGTTGCCAGCAATGAACAGGCATCAACCATTTTAGCTGGATTGCCTACTGCTACTGCACAAGCTGAGTTATTTATTAACTTATGTGGTGAGCAGCTCAACGAACAAGGTCAGAACCTAGTTAAGGTGATGGCTGAAAATGGACGTTTGATTGCACTACCTGAAGTTGCTCATTTATTTTCTGCTTTAAAAGCAGACTATGACAAAGAAATCGATATTGACGTGATTTCGGCAACGCCTCTTGCTGCAGCGCAGCAAGAATCATTGGTAGCGGCACTTGAAAAACGTTTCGCACGCAAAGTTAAGCTGAATTGTAGTGAAGACGCTACAGTTGTTGGCGGTCTTATTATCAAGGCGGGTGACACTGTAATTGACGGCTCTTTACGCGGTAAATTAAATCGCTTAGCCACAACACTACAATCGTAATTGGGAAAAAGAGCATGCAACTTAATTCCACTGAAATTTCAGATCTGATCAAACAACGTATTGAGAAGTTCGAAGTTGTAAGTGAAGCTCGTAACGAAGGTACAATTGTATCTGTTACTGACGGTATCATTCGCATCCACGGTCTAGCTGACTGTATGCAAGGTGAGATGATTGAGCTTCCTGGCAACCGTTATGCTATCGCACTAAACCTTGAGCGCGACTCAATTGGTGCAGTAGTAATGGGTCCTTACGCTGACCTTACAGAAGGCGTAAAAGTATACACAACTGGTCGTATCTTAGAAGTGCCTGTTGGTGCGGGTCTACTTGGTCGTGTTGTAAACACACTAGGTGCTCCTATCGATGGTAAAGGCGCTTTAGATAACGACGGTTTTGAACCTGTAGAAAAAATTGCACCAGGTGTAATCGAGCGTCAATCAGTAGATGAGCCAGTGCAAACTGGTTACAAATCTATCGATGCAATGATTCCAGTTGGTCGTGGTCAACGTGAGCTTGTTATCGGTGACCGCCAAACAGGTAAAACTGCACTAGCAATCGATGCAATCATCAACCAAAAAGACACAGGCGTTAAGTGTGTGTACGTTGCGGTTGGTCAAAAAGCATCTACTATTGCTAACGTAGTACGTAAATTAGAAGAGCACGGTGCACTTGCAAATACTATCGTAGTTGTAGCATCTGCTTCTGAATCTGCGGCACTTCAGTACTTAGCACCGTTCTCGGGCTGTACTATGGGTGAATACTTCCGTGACCGTGGTGAAAACGCATTAATCGTATATGATGATTTATCTAAGCAAGCTGTTGCTTACCGTCAAATCTCATTGCTACTTAAGCGTCCACCAGGCCGTGAAGCATACCCAGGTGACGTATTCTACCTTCACTCGCGTCTTTTAGAGCGTGCATCACGTGTAAACACGGATTACGTTGAAAAATTCACTAACGGTGAAGTGAAAGGTAAAACAGGTTCATTGACGGCATTGCCTATCATTGAAACTCAAGGCGGCGACGTTTCTGCGTTCGTACCGACAAACGTTATCTCTATCACCGATGGTCAGATCTTCTTAGAAACTGACTTATTCAACTCAGGTATCCGTCCGGCTGTAAATGCTGGTATCTCGGTATCGCGTGTTGGTGGTGCTGCACAAACTAAAATCGTTAAGAAACTAGGTGGCGGTATCCGTCTAGCCCTAGCTCAGTACCGTGAATTAGCTGCGTTCTCGCAGTTCGCGTCTGACCTTGATGATGCTACTCGTGCTCAACTTGAGCATGGTGAGCGTGTAACAGAGCTAATGAAGCAGAAACAGTACGCGCCAATGTCTGTTGCTGAAATGTCTTTGTCGTTATTCGCAGCTGAGAAAGGTTACTTAAAAGACATCGAAATCGCTAAAATTATGGATTTCGAAGCGGCTTTACTTTCTTACGCAAATAGCACATACGCAGAGCTTATGGCTCAAATCAATGAAACTGGTAACTACAACGCCGAGATCGAAGCGCAGCTTAAAGAACTTCTAGAGAAGTTCAAGTCTACGCAAACTTGGTAATTTAGTTATTAATGGTGTGCTTTATATTCTAAAGCACACCTTGATTCGGAGAGAGAGTCATGGCCAGCGGAAAAGAGATTAAAAGCAAGATCGGCAGTATTAAAAATACTCAAAAGATCACTAGCGCAATGGAAATGGTTGCTGCGTCTAAAATGAAAAAGGCGCAAGAACGAGTGGCTTCAAGCCGTCCATACGCTGAAAAATTACGTAAAGTGATTGGTCGTGTTGCTCAAGCAAATCTTGATTTTACTCACCCGTTCTTAGAAGAACGTGAAGTAAAACGAGTTGGTTATATTGTTATCTCTACTGACCGTGGTCTGTGTGGCGGTTTAAACTCAAACGAGTTTAAAAAAGTCGCATTAGAGATCAAAGCGTGGAAAGAAAAAGGCGTAGATGCTGATTTTGCTACTTTAGGTAGTAAAGCAGCTAGCTTCTTTCAACGTTTTGGTGGTCAAGTGCTTGCTAAAAAAGCAGGTCTTGGAGATAAGCCTTCAGTACAGGATGTAATTGGTCCTGTAAAAGTAATGCTAGATGCATTCTCTGAAGGTAAAATTGACCGTTTATTCCTGGTATATAACAACTTTGTTAATACCATGAAGCAAGAGCCAATAGTAGATCAGTTACTCCCTTTGCCAAAAGCTGAAGAAGAAGTATCTACACATGCGTGGGATTACTTATATGAACCAAACCCAGAGGCTATTTTAGAGTCTTTGTTAGTACGTTTCATTGAGTCTCAAGTATACCAAGGTGTAGTTGAAAACGCTGCCTCTGAACAGGCTGCCCGCATGGTTGCAATGAAAGCTGCAACTGATAATGCCGGTGACCTTATGGATGAGTTACAGCTTGTATATAACAAAGCTCGCCAAGCAGCAATCACACAAGAAATTAGTGAGATTTGTTCTGGTTCAGCAGCAGTTTAATGCTTCAGGCAAAGATTAACGAGAGGAATAGACATGAGTTTAGGTAAGGTCGTCCAAATTATCGGCGCCGTTGTGGATATCGAATTTCCACAAGACAGCGTGCCAGCCGTATATGACGCGCTAAAAGTAACAGATGGCGATTTAGCTGGTTTGACTTTAGAAGTTCAACAGCAGCTAGGTGGCGGTGTGGTACGTACTATCGCACTAGGTACTACAGACGGTTTACGTCGTGGTGCTGCAGTAGCAAACACAGGCGAAGCAATTCAAGTTCCAGTTGGTACTAAGACCCTAGGTCGTATCATGAACGTACTTGGTGAGCCAATTGATGAAGCAGGTCCAATCGGTGAAGACGAGCGTATGTCTATCCACCGTGCAGCTCCTACTTACGAAGAGCAATCAAGCTCAGTGGAACTTTTAGAAACGGGTATCAAGGTAATCGACCTTGTATGTCCATTCGCTAAAGGTGGTAAAGTTGGTTTATTCGGTGGTGCCGGTGTTGGTAAAACCGTAAACATGATGGAGCTTATCCGTAACATCGCAATCGAGCACAGCGGCTACTCAGTATTCGCAGGTGTTGGTGAGCGTACTCGTGAGGGTAACGATTTCTACCATGAAATGAACGATTCAAACGTACTTGATAAAGTATCGCTTGTATACGGTCAGATGAACGAGCCACCGGGTAACCGTTTACGCGTAGCGTTAACAGGTCTTACTATGGCTGAGAAGTTCCGTGACGAAGGTCGCGACGTACTTTTCTTTGTAGATAACATCTACCGTTACACACTTGCGGGTACAGAAGTATCAGCGCTTCTTGGTCGTATGCCATCAGCGGTAGGTTACCAGCCTACACTTGCTGAAGAAATGGGTGTACTTCAAGAGCGTATCGCATCTACTAAGACGGGTTCAATTACTTCAATCCAAGCGGTATACGTACCTGCGGATGATTTAACGGATCCATCTCCAGCAACAACGTTTGCTCACTTAGATGCAACAGTGGTACTTTCACGTGATATCGCATCACTAGGTATCTACCCAGCGGTAGACCCTCTTGATTCATCTTCACGTCAGCTTGATCCACAAGTAATCGGTGAAGAGCACTACGGTGTAGCGCGCGGCGTTCAAACAGTTCTTCAGCGTTACAAAGAGCTTAAAGACATCATCGCGATTCTAGGTATGGACGAGCTTTCTGACGAAGATAAGCAACTTGTATCTCGTGCACGTAAAATCCAGCGTTTCCTATCTCAGCCATTCTTCGTGGCAGAGGTATTTACAGGTGCGCCAGGTAAATACGTTTCACTTAAAGACACAATTGCAGGCTTCAAAGGTATCTTAAACGGTGAGTTTGATGATATGCCAGAGCAAGCGTTCTACATGGTTGGCTCTATCGAAGAAGCTCAAGAAAAAGCCAAAAGCATGTAATTAGGAGGGTAGTATGGCAGCTATGACTGTACATCTTGATGTAGTAAGTGCTGAAGAGAAATTATTTTCTGGTTTAGTAGAATCTATTCAAGTATCTGGTAGTGAAGGTGAGTTAGGTGTTAACGCCGGTCACGCCCCACTACTAACTGCCCTTAAACCTGGTATGGTACGTTTAGTTAAGCAATTTGGTGAAGAAGAACTCATCTATATTGCTGGCGGTACACTAGAAGTTCAACCGAACATAGTGACCGTACTTGCTGATACAGCTGTTCGTGGTGAAGACCTAGACGAAAAAGCTGCAGAGCAAGCTAAGCGTGACGCTGAAGCCCAAATGGCAAAAGGCGCATCTGCTGAACTTGATTACAATCAAGCAGCAATGCAACTAGCTGAAGCAATTGCTCAGCTACGCATTATTCAGCAATTACGTAAAAAGTAAGCCTATCTGGTTTTTAAAAGCCCACTTTATGTGGGCTTTTTTGTGCTTGATGATAAATCCCGTGGCTATTTGTAAATAAATTAATCGTAATGGCTAATATCTCTTCATTATTACTTATATCTACGCAAGATCCTCGTTACAATAACCCTATTCTATTAGGTGTTATTTTGCTTAAGTTAAGATTCAGTAGTCATTGCTTAGCCTACTGAGTATTTGCACATGATGTGACTTACGTAATCTACTTTGCAGCACACTTATTCTATCAAGCTAAAACAACGGAAAAAGGAAATTGTTTTAATGGCTCTAACAACAGTAATTCTTGCAGCGGGTAAAGGTACTCGTATGCGCTCTGCTCTGCCTAAGGTACTGCATAAAGTGGCAGGTAAACCTATGGTGCAACACGTTATCGATAATGCCAATGCGCTAGGTGCTACATCGACTAACTTAGTTTATGGTCATGGCGGCGAACTATTACAACAACAGTTAGCCGATAATAACGTAAACTGGGTGCTACAAGCTGAGCAACTAGGCACAGGCCACGCAGTGGCACAAGCAAGCCCACATATAAATGACGACGACGCTGTACTGGTTTTATACGGTGACGTACCTTTAACGAAACAATCTACACTTGAGCGCTTATTAGCCGCGACACCTAAAAATGGTTTAGCAGTATTAACCGTTAATTTAGCAAATCCAAATGGCTACGGGCGCATGCTGCGTGTTGATGGCAAGCTAGTGGGTATTGTTGAACAAAAAGATGCTAACGCAGAGCAGTTACTTATAAACGAAGTAAACACTGGCATTATGGCGGTTAATGGTAAGCTTTTAAAAACATGGTTAGGTAACTTGTCTAACAATAATGCCCAAGGTGAATACTACCTAACAGATATAGTTGCTATGGCGCATAGTGAAGGCGTAGAAATTACATCAGCACAACCAGATCACCCAATGGAAGTTGAAGGTGCAAATAACCGCGTACAACTTGCAGGATTAGAGCGTGCTTATCAAGCATGGCAAGCAGAAGAACTCATGCTAAATGGGGCCACCCTTGCTGACCCTGCACGTATTGACGTACGTGGCGACGTTAAAACAGGTGAAGATGTCCTCATCGATATCAACGTTATTTTTGAAGGTACAGTGACCTTAGGTAATAACGTACAAATTGGACCTAACTGTGTACTTAAAAACTGTAGCATCGGTGATAATGTTATTATTAAAGCCAATACACTAATTGAAGATGCATCAGTTGCAGCTCAATGTACACTCGGCCCATACGCCCGCCTTCGCCCTGGTGCAGTAATGGAAGAAGACTCGCACATTGGCAATTTTGTCGAAATGAAAAAAACTCGTTTAGGCAAAGGTTCTAAAGCAAACCACTTAAGTTACTTAGGTGATGCTGAAATTGGCGAAAAAGTGAATATTGGCGCAGGCACTATTACCTGTAACTACGATGGGGTTAATAAAGCAAAAACTATTATTGGCAATAATGCCTTTATAGGGTCTAACTCGTCACTGGTTGCTCCTGTAAACATTGGTGCTACAGCAACTGTGGGTGCAGGCTCTGTTATTACCAATACTGTCGCGGATGATCAGTTAGCCGTAGCACGTGGCAAGCAACGCAATTTAGACGGTTGGAAACGCCCAGTTAAAAAATAGTAATGACCATTACTTATTAAATATTTAAAGCGAGTTTTATAACTCGCTTTTTATTGTCTAAATATAATTCAACTAAAAATGCCATACTGTTGTCATCCCTGTGTGTTGATATTTAACTAATACAACACTAAGGAAAACAATAATGTTAAACAAATCAATAATAGCCCTTTCTTTGCTATCACTATTAACTGGTTGCTCACTAGATGGTGATGACGGCCAAGATGGCGCACAGGGTGTACAAGGTACAGCGGGTAATAATGGCGAAAACGGCACTAATGCAAATTCAGCTTTAAATATCAATCTTATTGGCCGCGCAGTACTCAATGCACAAAGCCCGGAAGGGGCAGCTGAAATAGTCGCCTACCAAGCCTCTAAAAAATGGATTTATGCCATTAATAGCTCTGGTGATGAAGCTGTTGTGAATATCATTCCTGCCGATACGTTCGACACTGCAGCATTAGCAAAAGATAACGAAGGTATTGTAACCGCGACCAACTTAGCCTCTGCCATTACGCTCTCACTAAATGAAAATACGCCTGGCGATGCAAACAGCATAGCTATCGATGCGAATAACCAATTATTAGCGGTAGCAATGGCTGCTACAAGCGTGGGTGAAGCTGGCCAAATAGCGTTTTACAATATTAGCGGAGATACACCTGCATTTGTTAAAAATGTAATAGTAGGCGCCCTACCCGACATGGTGGCATTTAGTCATGATGGTGCAAAAGTAGTGGTTGCTAATGAAGGTGAACCTAATGGCGACTACAGTATCGATCCCGAAGGCACTATTAGCATTATCGATATCACTAACGGCACTATTGCCGATAACGCTTTGAGCATAAACTTTCAAGCTTACAATAATCAGCAAGCAGAATTAGAAGCACGGGGTTTAGTGTTTGCCAATCTTACTGGACGTACTATTAATGGTAATTTAATAAATACCACCGTTGCTATGGATTTAGAGCCAGAGTATGTGAGTATTTCCAAGGATAATAAATACGCCTATGTCTCTATTCAAGAAAATAACGGCCTAGCTATCATCAACCTTGAAGATAATTCCCTTGAGCTAAAAGGGCTCGGTTTTAAAGATTGGTCAAACTTACAATTTGACGCTTCAGACAAAGACGGCGGTGTTAACTTTAAATCATACCCTGGTTTATATGGCATGTATCAGCCAGATACAATTGCAAGTTTTAGTTGGAAAGGAGCCAACTTTATTGTATCTGCCAATGAGGGTGATGCACGCGAATACTTTTTTGATGCCAGCGATGAAGCTGATTGTATCGCTCAGGGCGGCCTTGATTATGACGCTAAAGATGGGTGTTTGGCATATATAGATGAAAGCCGCGTAGAAAATCTAACGCTCGCAGCCAATTTTGATTACTTAAATAACGATGATAACGACATTGGTCGTTTAAAAGTTACAACAGCAAAAGGTGATAAAAATAACGATGGCCAATACGAATCGCTTTATGCTTATGGCGCACGCTCATTTACCATTTGGGATAGCAATGGGTTGGTGGTGTTTGACTCAGGCGATCAAATTGCACGAGTAACCGCTTCTGTTCATGGCAACGCGTTTAATAATAATGAAGATGAAAACAAAGGCGATACACGCTCAGATGATAAAGGGGCAGAACCCGAAGCGCTAACATTAGGTAAGGTTGGCGATAGGTTGTTTGCTTTTGTTGGTTTAGAGCGCATGGGCGGAATAATGGTGTTTGATATAACCAACCCTTACGATGTGAAATTTCAAGACTACTTTTATAATCGAGGTTTAGAACCAAGTGCAGATATAAGTGGCGATCTCGCTCCTGAAGGAATGACATTTGTTCCTGCAGCGCAAAGTGCAACAAACGAAGCACTGCTTATAGTCGGTAATGAAATCTCAGGCTCAATTGCCGTATGGGAAATAACAACTCAGTAATTAGTAAAGTTTTAAGTAAAAGCGATATAGCGGTTAGCTATAAATCGCTTTTACTTTCTCCTCTCTTAATAACTATGCCTTTTCTGAATGCTTTTTAATCAAAAACACCTCTGCAACCCTTTATTTGTATGGTTATTGTACTAAATTGAAATTAATTTAATAAAACTGAAATAAAGCATTGACCCTCTCCAGAATATCCCTATAATGCGCATCCACTGACCCGGCAGGCAGCAATGAAAAGCGCTGAACAAACGGTAAATAAGTCGAGTAAAACTTAGCTTTTAAATCTTTTAAAAGAAACTAAAAATTAAGTGTTGACAAAAAAATAGGAAAGCGTAATATGCGCAGCCCTAGCGAGATAAAGTTAAACGCTTTAACCGCAACGTTCTTTAACAATATAAAGCAATCATCTGTGTGGGCACTCGTACAGATTGAGTTCTAACAGCCAAGCTACTTCGTTCTTTATTGAGCAAGTAACGAGGCAAACAAATTTAGAGTCTCAATTGAAACTGAGTGACCAACAGCAATAAATTTATTTATTGCAGCACAGTCAATTCAATATCGAAAGATATTAAATAAATTCAGAATTCATTGAGCTGTCGAAAGACATAAAACTTTTTAATTGAAGAGTTTGATCATGGCTCAGATTGAACGCTGGCGGCAGGCCTAACACATGCAAGTCGAGCGGTAACATTTCTAGCTTGCTAGAAGATGACGAGCGGCGGACGGGTGAGTAATGCTTGGGAACATGCCTTGAGGTGGGGGACAACAGTTGGAAACGACTGCTAATACCGCATAATGTCTACGGACCAAAGGGGGCTTCGGCTCTCGCCTTTAGATTGGCCCAAGTGGGATTAGCTAGTTGGTGAGGTAATGGCTCACCAAGGCGACGATCCCTAGCTGGTTTGAGAGGATGATCAGCCACACTGGGACTGAGACACGGCCCAGACTCCTACGGGAGGCAGCAGTGGGGAATATTGCACAATGGGCGCAAGCCTGATGCAGCCATGCCGCGTGTGTGAAGAAGGCCTTCGGGTTGTAAAGCACTTTCAGTCAGGAGGAAAGGTTAGTAGTTAATACCTGCTAGCTGTGACGTTACTGACAGAAGAAGCACCGGCTAACTCCGTGCCAGCAGCCGCGGTAATACGGAGGGTGCGAGCGTTAATCGGAATTACTGGGCGTAAAGCGTACGCAGGCGGTTTGTTAAGCGAGATGTGAAAGCCCCGGGCTCAACCTGGGAACTGCATTTCGAACTGGCAAACTAGAGTGTGATAGAGGGTGGTAGAATTTCAGGTGTAGCGGTGAAATGCGTAGAGATCTGAAGGAATACCGATGGCGAAGGCAGCCACCTGGGTCAACACTGACGCTCATGTACGAAAGCGTGGGGAGCAAACAGGATTAGATACCCTGGTAGTCCACGCCGTAAACGATGTCTACTAGAAGCTCGGAACCTCGGTTCTGTTTTTCAAAGCTAACGCATTAAGTAGACCGCCTGGGGAGTACGGCCGCAAGGTTAAAACTCAAATGAATTGACGGGGGCCCGCACAAGCGGTGGAGCATGTGGTTTAATTCGATGCAACGCGAAGAACCTTACCTACACTTGACATACAGAGAACTTACCAGAGATGGTTTGGTGCCTTCGGGAACTCTGATACAGGTGCTGCATGGCTGTCGTCAGCTCGTGTTGTGAGATGTTGGGTTAAGTCCCGCAACGAGCGCAACCCCTATCCTTAGTTGCTAGCAGGTAATGCTGAGAACTCTAAGGAGACTGCCGGTGATAAACCGGAGGAAGGTGGGGACGACGTCAAGTCATCATGGCCCTTACGTGTAGGGCTACACACGTGCTACAATGGCGCATACAGAGTGCTGCGAACTCGCGAGAGTAAGCGAATCACTTAAAGTGCGTCGTAGTCCGGATTGGAGTCTGCAACTCGACTCCATGAAGTCGGAATCGCTAGTAATCGCGTATCAGAATGACGCGGTGAATACGTTCCCGGGCCTTGTACACACCGCCCGTCACACCATGGGAGTGGGTTGCTCCAGAAGTAGATAGTCTAACCCTCGGGAGGACGTTTACCACGGAGTGATTCATGACTGGGGTGAAGTCGTAACAAGGTAGCCCTAGGGGAACCTGGGGCTGGATCACCTCCTTATACGATTTAGAACTTATTTGTTCGTAGTGTCCACACAGATGATTGTTAGTTAGCTAAGCCACTGGCTTAACTAATTAATATGCTCTTTAAAAATTTGGAAAAGCTGATAATAAAATTCGTATGAATAACAATGTTATTTGTACAGAGTTTTCAAAAGTAAAAAAGAATGATAGCAGTATCATTCAGTGCCATTTAATGAACGTTTCGTTTGTTGATTGGTATCTACTTTAGTATTCAATATTAACTTCTGGCGAAGTTAAACTGTCACAAAACAAAGACCCGTTTGGGTTGTATGGTTAAGTGACTAAGCGTACACGGTGGATGCCTTGGCAGTTGGAGGCGATGAAGGACGTATTAACTTGCGATAAGCCTAGTCAAGCTAGTAAAAAGCACTTGAGACTAGGATTTCCGAATGGGGAAACCCACCTGCTTGCAGGTATCGTTAACTGAATACATAGGTTAACGAGGCGAACGCGGAGAACTGAAACATCTAAGTACCCGTAGGAAAAGAAATCAACCGAGATTCCGAGAGTAGCGGCGAGCGAAATCGGAACAGCCCTTAAGCTTATTATGTGTTAATGGAAGGCTCTGGAAAGTGCCACGATACAGGGTGATAGTCCCGTACATGAAAACGCATTCTAAGTGAAATCGAGTAGGTCGGAGCACGTGAAACTTTGACTGAATATAGGTGGACCATCATCTAAGGCTAAATACTCCCAACTGACCGATAGTGAACCAGTACCGTGAGGGAAAGGCGAAAAGAACCCCTGTGAGGGGAGTGAAATAGAACCTGAAACCGTGTACGTACAAGCAGTAGGAGCAGACTTGTTGGGTGACTGCGTACCTTTTGTATAATGGGTCAGCGACTTATATTTTGTAGCGAGGTTAACCGATTAGGGTAGCCGTAGGGAAACCGAGTCTTAACTGGGCGAATAGTTGCAAGGTATAGACCCGAAACCCGGTGATCTAGCCATGGGCAGGTTGAAGGTTGAGTAACATCAACTGGAGGACCGAACCCACTAACGTTGAAAAGTTAGGGGATGACCTGTGGTTAGGAGTGAAAGGCTAATCAAACCGGGAGATAGCTGGTTCTCCCCGAAATCTATTTAGGTAGAGCCTCGGACGAATACTTACGGGGGTAGAGCACTGTTAAGGCTAGGGGGTCATCCCGACTTACCAACCCTTTGCAAACTCCGAATACCGTAAAGTACTATCCGGGAGACACACGGCGGGTGCTAACGTCCGTCGTGAAGAGGGAAACAACCCAGACCGCCAGCTAAGGTCCCAAAGTCATAGTTAAGTGGGAAACGATGTGGAAAGGCCCAGACAGCCAGGAGGTTGGCTTAGAAGCAGCCATCCTTTAAAGAAAGCGTAATAGCTCACTGGTCGAGTCGGTCTGCGCGGAAGATGTAACGGGGCTAAACTATGCACCGAAGCTGCGGATTCAAAATTTATTTTGAGTGGTAGGGGAGCGTTCTGTAAGCCGTTGAAGGTGTGCCGGGAGGCATGCTGGAGGTATCAGAAGTGCGAATGCTGACATGAGTAACGATAATGCGGGTGAAAAACCCGCACGCCGGAAGACCAAGGGTTCCTATCCCATGTTAATCAGGGTAGGGTAAGTCGACCCCTAAGGCGAGGCCGAAAGGCGTAGTCGATGGGAAACGGATTAATATTTCCGTACTTGGTATAATTGCGATGGGGGGACGGAGCAGGCTAAGCAAGCATGGCGATGGTAGTCCATGTGAAAGTGTGTAGGCTAGTGACTTAGGTAAATCCGGGTTGCTGTTAGGCTGAGACACGAGACGAGTCACCAAGGTGATGAAGTTGCTGATGCCATACTTCCAGGAAAAGCCTCTAAGCTTCAGATTATACCGAATCGTACCCCAAACCGACACAGGTGGTCAGGTAGAGAATACTAAGGCGCTTGAGAGAACTCGGGTGAAGGAACTAGGCAAAATCGTACCGTAACTTCGGGAGAAGGTACGCTCCTATCTGTGATGAGACTTGCTCTCTAAGCGGACGGGAGCCGCAGTGACCAGGTGGCTGGGACTGTTTATTAAAAACACAGCACTGTGCAAAATCGCAAGATGACGTATACGGTGTGACACCTGCCCGGTGCCGGAAGGTTAATTGATGGGGTTATCTTCGGAGAAGCTCTTGATCGAAGCCCCGGTAAACGGCGGCCGTAACTATAACGGTCCTAAGGTAGCGAAATTCCTTGTCGGGTAAGTTCCGACCTGCACGAATGGTGTAACCATGGCCACGCTGTCTCCACCCGAGACTCAGTGAAATTGAAATCGCAGTGAAGATGCTGTGTACCCGCGGCTAGACGGAAAGACCCCGTGAACCTTTACTACAGCTTGGCACTGAACATTGAACCTACATGTGTAGGATAGGTGGGAGACTTAGAAGCAGAGACGCTAGTTTTTGTGGAGTCGTCCTTGAAATACCACCCTTGTAGTTTTGATGTTCTAACGTTGGCCCCTGAATCGGGGTTACGGACAGTGCCTGGTGGGTAGTTTGACTGGGGCGGTCTCCTCCCAAAGAGTAACGGAGGAGCACGAAGGTTGGCTAAGTACGGTCGGACATCGTACGGTTAGTGTAATGGTAGAAGCCAGCTTAACTGCGAGACAGACACGTCGAGCAGGTACGAAAGTAGGTCATAGTGATCCGGTGGTTCTGAATGGAAGGGCCATCGCTCAACGGATAAAAGGTACTCCGGGGATAACAGGCTGATACCGCCCAAGAGTTCATATCGACGGCGGTGTTTGGCACCTCGATGTCGGCTCATCACATCCTGGGGCTGAAGTCGGTCCCAAGGGTATGGCTGTTCGCCATTTAAAGTGGTACGCGAGCTGGGTTTAGAACGTCGTGAGACAGTTCGGTCCCTATCTGCCGTGGGCGTTTGAGAATTGAGAGGGGTTGCTCCTAGTACGAGAGGACCGGAGTGAACGAACCGCTGGTGTTCGGGTTGTCATGCCAATGGCATTGCCCGGTAGCTACGTTCGGAACTGATAAGCGCTGAAAGCATCTAAGCGCGAAGCAGGCCTCGAGATGAGTTCTCACTAGACTTTTAAAGTCTCTGAAGGGCCGTTGAAGACGACAACGTTGATAGGCAAGATGTGGAAGTGGTGTGAGCCATTAAGCTAACTTGTACTAATTACCCGTGAGGCTTAACCATACAACGCCAAACGCGTTTTATGCGACAGTTTAAGCAAGAAGTTAATAGACTAAAGTAGATTACTGAAGACTTTTTTATCAGAATTCCAAATTTATGAGGTGACTCTTAGCGCGTAGCGTTAACATTGAGGCACCTTGCGCAAAGGAAATATAGGCACTACGTGCTTTGTCATTAATCCTTTGCACCATATTTGCTTGGTGACAATAGCGTTTTGGACCCACCTGACCCCATGCCGAACTCAGTAGTGAAACGAAACAGCGCCGATGATAGTGTAGCATTTGCTATGTGAAAGTAGGACATTACCAGGCTCCAAATTGAGAAAGCCCGACTAGCAATAGTCGGGCTTTTTTACGTCTGCAGGAAAGTAAAAACGCAGGTGAAAGGTAAAAGGCATCAGGTAAAAGGAAAATAATAAGCGCCTAATGCCGACTCTATACATTTGCTATGTGGCTCTCTACCGCTGTGGGCACCACGACATCACCAAGCTCCAAATTGAGAAAGCCCGACTAGCAATAGTCGGGCTTTTTTACGTATGCAGGAAAGTGAAAGCGCAGGTGAAAGGTAAAGGGCATCAGGTAAAAGGAAAATAATAAGCGCCTAAAGCCGACTCTATACATCTGCTATGTGGCTCTCTACCGCTGTGGGCACCACGACACTCTACTGCGTTGTCGCTACGAAGTAGCGCACCGACTCCAAATAAGAGAAAGCCCGACTAGAAATAGTCGGGCTTTTTTACGTCTGGAATAAAGTGAAAATATGGGTTCGAGGTATAAGGGTAAATGTGAGTCTAAGGCTTAACGATGATCCTTAGCACTTTCTTATTTCACGTGCTGGATTGCCGGCAACCACGGTATTTGATGCAATGCTCTTAGTTACCACTGAACCCGCACCAACAACAGTGTTATCACCAATGGTAACACCAGCTAACACAATAACTCCCGCGCCAATCCATACGTTATTACCTATAGAAATTGGTGCTGCAAAATTTTCTTTATTGAGGCGCTCAGTTGGGTTCACAGCATGTGAAACTGCTAATAGCTGAACATTAGGGCCAATTAAGCAGTCACTACCAATCTTAATCACTCCTTCATTAATTGGTGCATCTAATACAGTGCAGTTAATGTTTATAAAAGTACGATCACCTATATGTATTTGCGAGCCATAGTCACAATGAAAGCCCGCTTCAATAATTACTCCATCACCACAGTGTGAGCATAATTCTTTTATTCGCTTTAAATTACCTTTACTGGGGCTTTTATTAAATAAGCGGCAAATTTCGTGCACAGCTTTTCGCTGCGCTAGATTCTCTTTACTAATACTATTAAATGACTGCATATCAATTTTGTTTAACTTAAATAATGGTGCCTAGCTTAACCTACTTTATGCATGATGATAATTTGAATAAAATTGCTTTATTTTTATGCATTCACTTGCCATTTATAATGTTTCGTTTAAAATCCACTAACTTTCGAAACGAAACTTAATAGCAGTTACTTAATGACCAAACGAAACACTCAGCAACGCCGTCATCTGATCCTTAGCCAAGTAAATGAGCTTGGTGAAGTGGCCGTTGAGACTCTTGCTGAACAGTTTCAAACATCAGAAGTAACCATTCGAAAAGACTTAACCGCGCTTGAAAAAAGTGGCTTGTTGCTGCGCCGTTATGGTGGAGCTATTGCGCTACCAAAAGAGATTGTAAGCGATGAGATTGATTCTAAGCGCAAAGTAGCCATTGCTCAGGCAGCAGCGGCGCTTATAAAAGATCATAACCGCATTATTATTGACAGCGGGCGTACAACAGCAGCGATGATCCCTGAGTTGGCTACCAAGCAGGGGTTAGTTGTTATGACGAACGCGATTAAAGTAGCAACGCGTTTATTAGCACTTGAAAACGAGCCAACCCTTTTGATGACAGGTGGCACGTGGGATCCGCATTCAGAATCGTTTCAAGGGCAAGTAGCCGAAAATGTACTATGCTCATATGATTTTGATCAGCTGTTCATTGGTGCCGATGGCATTGATGTAGCACGAGGAACAACCACGTTTAATGAACTTGTTGGGCTAAGCCAAGTGATGGCTAAAGCGGCGCGTGAAGTTATTGTGCTGGTTGAGTCAGAAAAAATCGGCCGAAAAATACCAAATTTAGAATTACCGTGGCAAACAGTAACCACATTAATAACCGACAGTGGCTTAGCGCATGATAAACGCGCAGCGATTGAGGCATGTGGTGTAAAACTAATTTGCGCAGAGATTATGGATTAGTAACTACGCCGTGAGTTGCTAGAATTAAAAAATTAATGGAGACACTATGTGTGGAATCGTTGGGGCTGTTGCAGAACGTCCAGTAAATAAAATCTTAGTTGAAGGCCTTAAACGTCTTGAGTACCGTGGTTATGACTCAGCAGGTGTAGCTTTACTTGAGGGTAATACTCTTAATACAGTTAAAGCAGTTGGTAAGGTTGTAAACTTAGAATCAGCACTTGAACAAGCTGGTGTTAGCGGTCACACAGGTATTGCACACACTCGTTGGGCAACTCATGGCGGTGTAACTGAAGCCAATGCTCACCCACATGTTTCAAGCAATCAATTAGCGCTTGTACATAACGGTATCATTGAAAACCACGCAAGTTTGCGTGCAGCACTTAAAGGCGACGGTTACGAGTTTTTATCAGATACCGACACTGAAGTCATGGTGCATTTAATTCATCAGTTACGTCAGCAGCACACCACTTTATTAGCGTCAGTTCAAGCTGCTGTTAAACAGTTTGAAGGTGCATTTGGTACAGTTGTGTTCGATAAAGCGAATGATAACGAAATTATTGTAGCGCGCTCAGGCAGCCCGTTAGTTATTGGTTTAGGCCTTGGTGAAAACTTTATTGCTTCTGATCAACTTGCATTATTACCGGTGACTCGCAGCTTTATCTTCTTAGAAGAAGGTGATGTAGCGCGCATTACTCGCGACACAGTAGAAATTTTTGATGCCGATGGCAACGCGGTTGAGCGTGAAGTTGTTGAATCAAACATTACACAAGATGCATCAGGTAAAGGTGATTACCGTCACTACATGTTAAAAGAAATTTATGAGCAACCACTTGCAGTACGTAACACCCTTGAAGGACGTTTAAACGATGACCGCGTAGCGATTGATGCTTTTGGCGACAGCGCACAGCAAATATTTAAAGATGTAAAACACGTACAAATTATTGCCTGTGGTACGTCATACCACTCAGGTATGGTTGCTCGTTACTGGCTTGAGCAATTTGCAGGTGTTAGTTGTAACGTAGAAATAGCCTCTGAGTTTCGTTACCGCCAATCGTATGTACACGAAAACAGCCTACTTGTGACTATTTCACAATCGGGTGAAACAGCCGATACGCTAGCAGCACTGCGCTTAGCCAAAGAGCAAGGCTATATGGGGTCAATGACTATTTGTAACGTACCAGGCTCATCGCTTGTACGCGAATCCGACCTTGCCTTTATGACCAAAGCAGGCGCTGAAATTGGTGTAGCCTCTACTAAAGCATTTACTACGCAGCTTGTTGGTTTGTTAATGCTTACTGCGTCTATTGCGCAAGAGAAAGGCTTAGATCAAAGCACGATTGTTAACGCTATTAAATTACTTCCTGCTAAATTAGAAGAAACGCTACTATTGGCTGATGGCATTGCTGACCTTGCAGAAGAGTTTGCTGATAAGCATCACTCACTGTTTTTAGGTCGCGGTTCACAATACCCAATTGCAATGGAAGGCGCGCTTAAGCTTAAAGAGATTTCATACATTCACGCAGAAGCCTATGCAGCAGGTGAGCTTAAACACGGCCCATTAGCACTGATTGATGCCGACATGCCAATTATTGTTGTAGCACCAAACAACGAGCTGCTTGAAAAGCTTAAATCAAACGTAGAAGAAGTACGTGCACGTGGCGGCATCATCTATGTATTCGCTGATAAAGATTCACACTTTGAGTCAGACGACACAATGCGTGTAATCAACGTAAACCACGTAGACGACGTAATTGCTCCTGTTGTATATACAATTCCACTACAGTTGCTGTCGTACTATGTAGCGGTCATTAAAGGCACAGATGTTGACCAACCACGTAACTTAGCAAAATCGGTTACAGTTGAGTAAAATCAACAGGTTATAGTTTTTTATTAATGTTAAAAAAGCGCTTAAGGCGCTTTTTTTGTGCCTGAAACTCTGTTAGCTTAAGTAACTTATTATTCTCTAAGGGATTAGTCATGCGTTTATTAACCGTTATTTTTTTTGTTAGCTTTAGTATTTTTAGTTCACAAAGTGCCTTTGCACAAGCTAGCATTAAACAGCAAAGTGCTGATTATTCTCAGTACACACATACATTTAAATCTACTGTTTTAAATGAAGAACGCACTGTTGTTGTACAGTTACCAAAGAGCTATCAAGCTGAGCCAAATAAGGTATATCCTGTCATATATCGCTTAGATGGCGCGGGTAATATACCGCTTGCTAGTGCTGTTATTGAGCGTTTACAAAATGATAATCGTGCGCCTGAGGTTATTATTGTCGCTATTGAAAACACTAATCGACTTAGAGATATGTATCCTACAGTGAACAAGGAACCACAAGGGCCTGTCGGTGAAGGGGGCGGCGCGGCAAAGTTTTTAGCGTTCTTTGAACAAGAGCTCATTCCTTTAGTAAATAAGAACTATCGCACGCATGACTATAAGGTTATTGCTGGCGCATCTGCTGGTGGTGTATTTGCGCTGTATGCGTTGCAGGCCAAATCTGAGTTATTTCAAGCGCATATTGCGTATAGCCCTGCTGTTTGGTGGAATTATGGCGCAATGGTAAAAAGCACAAAATCATTTATAACTAAAACGAAAGACCTGAATAACTACGTTTACATCAATATCGGCGAAGAAGCCGGCATAATGCGGGAAAGGTATGATGAATTGCTGCAAGGTATGCAATCGCCTAAAGTGCGGGGGTTACGCTTTTTTAATGATGCGTTTGATGGTATCTCACATGGCTTAACCTCTGTTGCTGGCGTATTTAATGCCTATTACAACTTATTTTTACCTAAGCAAATGCCAATCAGTGCTTTAACTGACGATGTAGCTTCTATTGATGCTTATTATCAAACATTATCTCAGCAATGGGGCGAGCAAATATCACCACCGGATCGCGCTGTTAGATCGCTCGGTTATAACTTAACGGGCAGCAAGCAGTTTACCCGCGCTATAGAGGTGTTTAAGTACAATATAAAAAACTACCCAAAATCAGCTGATGCGCTTTCTGCCCTATCTTATGGCTATGAAATGCAAGGTGATACTCGTCAAGCACTTGAACAGATGGAGTCTGCTTTAGCCATTGCAGATGACTCATATCCTTATATAAATTATTTAAGAGAAACAAAAGCTAGGTTGCAGGCAGAGTTTGATAAGCGTAACTAGGGTTTTTAGTTACTGTTAAATAAAAACGACGCGCAAGCGTCTTTTTATTAGTTGTAGTTAAATATTATTTAAATCACTAATCTCTACTTAATAGCTGCTAAATACGCTAAAATTACAGGCTACTTTTTTAGCAATAAGCCCGTAATAAATATGACCTCAGCCGCAAGCCCTAGTACTTTTAACGATCTTGGCCTTATTCCAGAGCTAATTGCTCGTTTAACTGATTTACAATATAGCCAGCCTACGCCAATTCAAGCTAAGGCGATCCCAAGTGTACTTGCTGGTAGCGATTTAATTGCGGGGGCAAATACCGGCTCAGGTAAAACAGCAACGTTTGCCTTGCCTATGCTACAAACGCTATTTTTAGCGCAAGGTGCTAAAAAAACTGCTAGCAAAGATAACTTTGTTTCAGGGCTTATTTTGGTACCTACCCGTGAGCTTGCAACGCAAGTAGCTGATAATGTTAAATCGTATTCTGCACACTTTAATGGCGCCATTAAAACGGTGGCGGTATTTGGTGGTGTGTCGGTTAATACCCAGATGCAGGCACTTCGCGGTGGTGCTGATATTATCGTAGCAACCCCAGGGCGTTTACTCGATTTAATCTCAAGCAACGCCATTAAGCTTGATAAAGTAAATACCTTAGTGCTTGATGAAGCCGACCGCTTATTAAGCTTAGGCTTTACCGAAGAGTTGGCTAACTTATTAGCGCTTATGCCTGCTAAAAAGCAAACCATGTTGTTTTCAGCTACTTTCCCAGAGCAAGTAACGCTTTTAACGCAATCGCTGTTAAATAATCCGGTTGAAATACAAGTTCAGAGTAAAGACGAAAGCACCTTAGTACAGCGCGTATTTACAGTTAATAAAGGCGAAAAAACCACGGTTTTAGCGCATTTAATTAAGCAGCACAAATGGCGCCAAGCGCTGATATTTGTCAACGCTAAAAAAGATTGTGAGCACTTAGCCAGCAAGCTTGAAAAGCGCGGCGTGAATGCACAAGTATTCCATGGTGATAAAGGCCAAAGTGAGCGTACTCGCGTAATCGAAAAATTTAAAGCGGGCGAAATAGAAGTACTTATTGCCACCGATATAGCAGCCCGTGGTTTAGATATTGCCAAACTGCCTGTTGTTATTAACTTTAACTTACCGCGCAGCCCCGCTGATTACATGCACCGTATTGGCCGCAGCGGCCGTGCCGGTGAAGTTGGCCTAGCGTTATCGTTAATTGATTATGAAGACTTCCATCACTTTAGAATTATCGAAAAGAAAAATAAACTACGCTTAGAGCGCGAAGAGGTAGCAGGCTTTGCAGTAAACCAAGCGAATCTTGATGCAGCTGATGCGCTTAAAAACGATAAACCCATGGCCAAGCCCGAAGGCACCGGCAAGAAAAAGAAAAAAAATAAAGCTAACCCAGAAAATGATGTGTGGAGTGGCTGGCGAGGCCGTTCTAAATAATACAAGGGCTCGATTGGGTATTGGGAATCAGTCAATAAGCTCGAAAGGGATTCTCGATACTTTTGTAATTAAATAAATGATATTAAAGCGCTTCAATATCGCTTTTCCACTTTACCAGCGCTGCTATGAATTCGGGGCCAATACCACAGCAGCCGCCAATAATTGTTGCGCCTAGGCTATGCCATTGCTTTGCAAACGCTACATACTCAGCGGGTGATAAGTCGCGGTAACCTTGCGAGCCTTCATTGGCTTTATAATCGCTGGCGATTGGTGTAAAACCATTTGCAAAGACTCCTAAATCAAGATGTTTATTTTGCTTGGCTAATACCGCGTTGGTATCGCTAAAGGCTTGCTCTATAACCTCAGGAATAGAGCAGTTGAAGAGTATGCCCGTTATATTATGTTCGAGTAATGCTAAGATAGCGTCGGATACTAATTCACCAGAGCGCAATGTCGCTTGTTCGCTTACTTCATCATTTAAGGTAAATGCGTAATAACATGGTTTGTTTGAATTCTTAAGTACCCTTGCCATAACCCGCGACTCTTCAATGTTTGATATGGTTTCACCAATCCAAACATCTACATATTCATCCTGTGCTTTATACAGGGTATTTAAAATAGTAAATGCGCGTTCACTTTGAAAAAAATCAGCACGGTACGATCCAAATGCGGGTGGCAATGAACCCGCAACTAGCACGTTTTGATTAGTGTTTTGAGCTGCTTTTTTTGCAATTACAGCAGCTTGCTGTGCAAGTGCTGCACCTTGTGCTTGGTAAAGCGTTTCACCTAAATGAAAGGGGACACACGCATAGCTATTTACTGTAATAATTTCAGCGCCCACACTTATGAAAGCTTGATGCGCTTGAGTTACACATTGTGGTGCTTCTATTAAAGCTTGTGCACTCCAAAGTGGCTGTGAAAATGGCGCGCCCATGCGTTTAAGTTCACAACCCATGCCGCCATCTAATATTATTAATTTGCTTATAATAGACTTTTATACGTCTAAATGGTTGGGCTATTCAAACATACTTTTTGAAAATTCATAATGAAACTTCATCAGGTTGAGTATGAAAAAAGTTCAACATGTTAAAGCTGTTTTTAAAAGGCACAAAAAAAGCGACTACCCAGTAAGGTGTCGCTTTTCTTTTTACAAGTAAGCAATTACTTGTAAAACGCTTCTACCGTGCCTTTTACTTTCATAAGTAAAGGTTGGCCGCGGCGGTCTAGCGCTTTAGGTGCGGCAATTTTAATCCAGCCTTCGCTAATGCAGTATTCTTCTACATCAAAGCGCTCTTTACCGTTTAACTTTACGCCAATTTCGTGTTCAAACACTTCTTCTACGTAATGCTTGCTGCGTGGATTAATAGAAAGCTGATCAGGTAATGCTGGTTTTGTTGAATCGGTCATGATTTTAATCTTTATTAAAAAGTGATGCGCTATTGTAGGCAATACAGGTGTTATGCTCAAGCACGACAACAATAAATGCGAATAAAGTTAGCTATTAAACTTTACAGTTAAGCGCGGCGGTTTAAATTAATAACTAACAGTGCAGCTTGTCTGCAATTAATGAAACGTTAAACTAGCCAGTGAAAAGCTCATTTTGCGCTGGCGTAAGTCAATACTTTTTAAGGTCACATTCACACGCTCACCAATAGTAAATTTTTGCTTGCTGTTGCTCCACTGTTGTTTTGCGGCATTAAATACAAATTCACCTTGGCTAAAGCTACTCACTGGCACTAACCCTTCAACGCCTGTGCAGTCTAGCTCAACAAAAAAGCCAGCGCTTGATACACCACTAATAGTGGCGGTAAATGTATCGCCAAGGTATTTTTCCATGTAGCTACATTTTAAGGCGCTTTCTACTTCACGGCTAATATCGTTGGCTTTGCGCGATTGTGCTGAGCAATGTAAGCTTAATGTTTCTATACTTTCAAGGTTATAAGGGTATGCCTTTTTAGCTAACTTGCTAACGCTAGACGTTTTATTAGCAAACACATTTAAGAAACTTATCGCCCGCTGTAAACCATTTTTCTGCTTAGCCTGAATTTTGGCACGAATTGCACGATGGGTAACTAAATCTGCATAACGACGAATCGGCGAGGTAAAATGTGCATAGGCTTCGTATGCTAAACCAAAGTGACCTTGGTTATTAGCCGAGTATTCGGCTTGCGATTGTGAGCGCAGTAATAAAGTACGGATCACGCTGGCATCGCTGCGCTGACCAATGTTATTTAGTAATTTATTATAATCGGCTGGTGTTGGCTTATCACCGCCGCCAAGCTGCAGTCTTTTTTCGGCCAGTAGCGCCCGTAGCGTTTGTAGCTTTTTCTGTTGTGGCCCTGCATGTACTCTAAATAATCCGGGGATTTGGTGTTTATC
The DNA here is from genome assembly GCF_000576475.1 of Pseudoalteromonas sp. SCSIO_11900. Lineage (NCBI taxonomy): Bacteria > Pseudomonadati > Pseudomonadota > Gammaproteobacteria > Alteromonadales > Pseudoalteromonadaceae > Pseudoalteromonas > Pseudoalteromonas sp. SCSIO_11900. Next base: position 855,407 of record NZ_KK070023.1, on the reverse strand, counting down.
TAAAAACTGTGCGGTACACACGTTAGCGCACAGCATAAATTCTTCAATCATGCGGTGTGCGTCATTGCGCTCTATTGGCTCAATACTGGTAATTTTTTGATTTTTATTCAGATTAAGCTTGAGCTCTTGCGTATCAAAGTCAATAGCGCCGCGAAGTTTGCGCGCTGCGCTTAAATCTAAATAAAGATAATGCAAATTTTTAATCAGTGGCGACACATCAGCATTCAATTCGGCTAATTGTTTAGCTGAGCTAGAACTAGGTTTAGCAATGACAGCATGTGCTTGTGTGTAGGTTAGCCTTGCATGTGAGTGGATCAGCCCCTCTGTAAAATTAGCTTGAGTCACTTGACCATCTTGGCTAATGGTCATATCACACACTAATACTAGGCGATCTTCATGTGGGTTTAACGAGCACAGGCCATTTGATAATGCTTCTGGCAGCATAGGAACAACTTGCCCTGGGCAATAAATAGAGGTGGCGCGTTGTTGCGCTTCTATATCTAACACATCATTGGGTTTTACATAATGCGACACATCGGCAATAGCGACCAGTAAACGCCAGTTTCCTTGCTCTGTTCTTTCGCAGTATACGGCGTCGTCAAAATCTTTTGCGTCTTCGCCATCAATAGTAACAAACGGAAACAAGCGGTAATCTACACGCGCTAATTTATCTTGCTCGGTTACTTCATTACCAAGTGAACTTGCTTGTGCTAGTAAATCCTTGCTCCAGCTATCTGCAACACCATGACGACGCAGCGCAAGCTTTGTTTCCATACCTGCAGAGTGAGGCAGACCAAGTACTTCGGTTATTTGCACTTGAGTTGCATGGCGAAAAGTAGGGTACTGGGTAATTTTAGTGTTTACATACTGGCCCACACTGGTGTTTGCTAATTGGCACTGCGCTACTTGCACTTTTTGTGGGCATTTTGTGTTATCGGCTACTAGCACGTAGTCTGTGCCTTGGCGCTTTAATATACCGGCTAAATGGGTGGTTTTATGCTCAATAATTCTTATTAATTTATTGTTTGAGCGTTTATGACTAGCGGCTTCTTGTAGTATTTGTACTATATCGCCTTCAAATACGTGAGCTAACTGGTTCTTAGCGATAAATAAATCTTTTTCGCTGGCGCTATAATTAACGAAACCAAAGCCATCTGCATGTAGGGTAATTACACCACTCACAAGTAAGGCTTGATCAATAACTTGGTAACCTTTGTGTTGGCTAAACATAAGTTGGCCATCGCGTTCCATGGCGCGTAAACGCCTTCTGAGGGCTTCTTTTTGCTCAGCATTTTTTAGCTCTAAGGCATGCGCGATTTGTTCACGGTTAAGGTTTTTTTTCATTTTGCCAAAAAGGCTTAAAATAAATTCACGACCCGGGATCGGGTTGTCATAAATTGGTGATGATAATGGTGCGGTTGGGTTCAAATTCATAAAACTCTCTTAAATTCGCCCAGCGCTTTTACTGTGTATCTACAAACTAGGAATATAAAAGACTTAAGATTGATAAAGATAAGGTGGAATAAAGCATAAGGCGAGACTGACTCGAACAGTGAGTCGAAAATAAATTAAGCTGCATAGTACATACTCAATTTTAAATGTTTAGTAATACCAATTACTTAATGTAAGTGGTAAAAAATTAGCTCACAGACAAATTAATTATATGTGAGCTGTTAATACACTAAAGCGTATTATTTAACAGTGTTTATATACAAACAATGTTTTCGGCTTGTGGGCCTTTTTGACCTTGAGTAACAGTAAGCTGTACACGTTGGCCTTCAGCTAAAGTTTTGAAACCGTCGCTAACAATAGCACTAAAGTGTGCAAACACGTCTGCGCCAGATTCTTGCTCGATAAAGCCAAAACCTTTTGCTTCGTTAAACCATTTTACTGAACCAGTAGTTGTATTAGACATAATGTGTATCCTAAAAAATTAATATAAGTGTGCCAGAAAAGAGGCGATTGAGCCGGAAAAAATAGTTAACTTGAGGATAACGCGTAGGATTATTACTAAAACAACTCGGTACTAACAAATAAAACAGAACTTCTTTCAAACTAGTATTCTAAATGGGTTATTGCTAACCCATTAAATTGTTATGCAATTAGATGCAAACAATGTTTTCGGCTTGTGGGCCTTTTTGACCTTGAGTAACAGTAAACTGTACACGTTGGCCTTCAGCTAAAGTTTTGAAACCGTCGCCTGAAATTGCACTGAAATGTGCAAACACGTCTGCGCCAGATTCTTGCTCGATAAAGCCAAAACCTTTTGCTTCGTTAAAAAATTTTACTGTACCAGTTGTAGTATTAGACATAATAGTATCCTAAGAATTAATAAAAGTGTGCCTTAAAATAGGCAATTTAACAGGGAGAAAACAAGCATATAACTGAGGATAACGCGCAGGATTATTGCTAATAACAACGTGGTACTTACAAATAAGCTGGGTTTTCAATCAACCCGATGCAGGCATGTTAGAGTAAGTTAAAACATGTAGCAAGCTTTATATAATTAAAAGTTATATAAAACGGCATGATTATTTTATATCCTTTTGTAAATTAAGGGTTTTATTTTTTAACTTTGTTTTGCATTTTTGATGTGTTTTGATTTTATAGTAGTTACATTCATAAATTTAGTCATTTAACTTTCATAAAAATTACCTTTATTAGTCATATCTATTTTTTATAGTGCAGCGGTTGATCTTTTTGTGGTCACACATTTTTTAAAAAATAATCACTAAATAATGGGAATTATGGATGAAAATTAAAAAAGTTGCTGCGGCAATCGCACTAACCTGTGCGTTTAGTGCCGTTAGTCATGCCAATGTTTTACCGCAAAGTCAAAAAGACAGCAGCTGGTACAGCGCTGCCCAAGCAAAACTAACAACAAAAACAACGCAAGCGCAGGCAATTAAAAACACTAAAGCTAAAAATGTTATTTTATTTGTAGGCGATGGCATGGGTATTTCTACCTTAACGGCAGCGCGTATTTTACAAGGTCAACGCAATAATCAGCTTGGCGAAGAAGGCTATTTAAGCTTTGAGCAGTTCCCTTATTCTGCGCAAGTTAAAACCTATAATGTGGATGCACAAACGCCAGACTCTGCAGGCACAATGACTGCGATGATCTCAGGGGTTAAAACCGATGTGGGTGTTATTGGTGTTGATGAAGAAATTGAGCGCGGTGAGTGCTCAACGGTGGCTGGTAATGAGTTACTTACAGCCACTGAGCTTGCTGAAATTAAAGGCCTAGCAACAGGAATTATCTCTACTGCCCGCATTACCCATGCAACGCCTGCGGCAACCTATGCTAAATCGGCTGATCGCAACTGGGAAGATATCTCAGACATGCCTGAGGCAGCAGTGAATGCTGCCTGTGAAGATATTGCCTCACAGCTGGTTAATTTTGAAAAAAACCTAGAAGCACGCTTTGTCGGAACCGATGTTGATGGCTTAGATTTTGTTATGGGTGGCGGCCGTCGTCACTTTTTACCAAAAGAGGCCGCGGCAAATTCTACTGATGCTATGAGCGCCGTAGAAGGCGATCGTACCGATGAGCGTAACCTTGTTACTGAGTGGCAAACACAATATCCAAATGGCACTTATGTGATGGATCAAGCTGGGTTTGATGCTATTGCCGATGACGCCACTAAAGTATTTGGCTTATTTAACGAATCGCACATGCAATACGAAGCTGACCGTGCAAACGATATAGCTGGTGAGCCGTCGCTTACCGATATGACCACCAAAGCGATTGATGTACTGGGTAAAAACGAAAAAGGCTTTTTCTTAACCGTAGAGTCGGGCCGTATTGACCATGCTCACCATGCGGGTAACGCATACAATGCACTTAATGACACCATTGAATTTGCAAAAGCAGTACAAGCTGCCGTTGATAACACCAATCCAGAAGAAACCCTTATTTTAGTTACAGCTGACCACAGCCATGTATTTACTATTGCAGGGTACCCTAAACGTGGTAACCCAATTTTAGGTAAAGTGGTTGCTGTAGGGCAAACTACACCAACGCTAGCTGCTGATAACATGCCATACACCACAGTAGGTTATGCAAACGGCCTCGGTTTTAGAAACTTAATCGATGAAACGGATGCGGACGCAAGCTATAAAACAGCTGCGGTTGCAGGACGTGTTGAGCTAAATGGTGTTGATACAACAACGCCAGGTTTTCACCAAGAAACCACGGTACCACTGAGCTCTGAAACACACGCAGGTGAAGATATTTCACTGCATGCAACCGGACCGGGTGCTCACCTAGCTCAAGGTGTTATTGAGCAAAACGTTGTATTTCATTTAATTAATCAAGCTCTTGAACTAACTCAGCAATAATGGCGGCTCACATGAATAAATTAACAGTACTTTCTTTAGCAGTAATGGTCGCATTAACGGGGTGTTCGAGTGATGACGACAAAAACAGCAATAATATTTTAGCGGTCGATCTCCCAATTGCAGTGGGATCTGCGCAATGTATCAATGGCGGCGTAGAAACACAAAGCGGTGTTGATACCAATACAAACGGGCAATTAGAGAGCAACGAAGTAACGCAGACTAACTTAGTCTGTAACGACCCAGCCACCTCATTAACGAGTGAGCAGCTGGCGTCTCTTAGCAATAACGTATGGTTTAGTGATGCACAAACTAAGCTCGCCGGCGCGCAAGATGCTGCAAGTAAAGTGGTAACTGAATCGGGTAAAGCTAAAAATGTGATCTTGTTTGTTGGCGATGGAATGGGTATTTCTACTGTGACAGCTGCCCGTATTTTAGCGGGGCAATTACAGGGTGAAATGGGTGAAGATCACCAATTAAGCTTTGAAACCATGCCGTACTCTGGGTTTGTAAAAACCTATAACGTGGATGCACAAACGCCAGATTCTGCCGGTACGATGACGGCAATGGCCTCAGGTGTAAAAACCGATGTGGGTGTAATTGGTATAGACGAAGCGGTTGAACGTGGTAGTTGTGCATCAGGCAAAGGGCATGAGCTTGTTACGTCATTAGAGCTGGCTGAGATTGCCGGTAAGTCTACGGGTATTGTTTCTACTGCGCGTATTACCCATGCAACACCTGCGGCAACCTACGCTAAATCGGCAGACCGTAACTGGGAAGATATTTCAGATATGCCTGCTTCTGAGTCAGCTAATTGTGAAGATATTGCTTCACAGCTGGTTAACTTTGAAAAGAACCTAGAAGCACGTTTTAGTGGTGTAGATGTAGACGGAATTGAAGTGGTTATGGGTGGCGGGCGTCGTCACTTTTTACCAAAAGATGCCGCGTTTAACTCAGCTGATGCTGTTAGTGCTGTAGAGGGCGATCGTACAGATAATCGCGACTTAACCGCCGAGTGGAAAACGCAATATCCAAATGGTGCTTATGTGATGGATCAAGCGGGTTTTGCTGCTATTGATGCAACCACAACTGAGCGTGTATTTGGTTTATTTAATGAATCTCACATGCAGTACGAAGCCGACCGTGGCAATGATATTGCAGGCGAGCCTTCATTATCACAAATGACCGAAAAAGCGATTGATGTGCTTGATAATAACGAGCAAGGGTTTTTCTTAACGGTTGAGTCGGGACGTATTGACCACGCGCATCATGCGGGTAATGCATACAACGCACTTAACGATACTGTAGAGCTGGCTAAAGCAGTAAAAGTAGCGATGGAAAACACCAACCCAGAAGAGACGCTAATTGTAGTAACAGCCGATCACAGTCACGTATTTACCATTGCGGGTTACCCTAAACGCGGTAACCCAATTTTAGGTAAAGTGGTTGGTGTAGGGCAAACAGAGCCCAGCCTTGCTGCCGACGATATGCCTTATACTACAGTTGGTTACACTAATGGTTTGGGTTACAGAGACCTAGGTGCAGAAACCGATGCTGATGCATCTTACTTAGCAGCACCCGTTACAGGGCGTGTTGATTTAAGTAATGTTGATACTACAACGCCAGGTTTTCACCAAGAGGCACTTGTGCCACTATCATCAGAAACTCACGCAGGCGAAGATGTAGGTGTGTATGCAATGGGCCCTGGGGCGCATTTAGTAACAGGTACTAATGAGCAAAGCTTTTTATTCCATGTTATGGACTTTGCCGCTGACTTTGTAAAAGCCGCGGATGAAAAAGTAGCGCAATAAACCTTGCGATATAAAACAACCCGCACACTGTGTGGGTTTTTTTATGTCATTAAACTGCCATTATTTTTGGTTATGATAAAGGCAATTAAGCTAAAAGCGATTAACTAAAGAGATAGCCCAATGAAAAAAGTATTTTTAATAATGAGCGCATTATTTAGCGCAAGCAGCTTTGCTGAGCAGTGCGATATAAATCCACAGGTATTAAAAGCCACTTACACTATTATTAATAAGGCTCCACAAACGCTTAAAAATAATAAGGCAAACAGCCAAACTCTCATCCTTTGGCGAAATGAGCAACAAGTGGCGCACCAAAGCCAAGTTATTACAGAGCTTTGGCAGTATACTAGCAACAATCAAATACGACCTATTCGTTATTTTAATGCGCAGCAGCGCGGTATTGAATATCAGCCATCAGAGGTGCAAGGAGTGCAAAACTGGAGTGCAAAAGTACAGCTGGTAGATAATCATCTCATTAAAAAAATGACATTAGTAAGCACCGAAGGCGAAGGCTGCAACGAAATAAAAAATTACAGCTTAGAAGAAAATAACTCTCAGTATAACTTGGCATTTTTTACCCATTCAAAACTGGTAAAAACATTTAGTATTAGTAACCTAGCGAATAAAGCAAGCACGTCACTTAGCTTAGACGCGGTGCAAAATGACACACCAGCTATTAAGGCTCAGTTTGCAAAATGGGATAACTTTCAAACTACCGACTATGCCGACATTGGCGATAACGAAAGCGACCCATTTTTAGCAAAAATGATTAACCTAGGTTTTATAGAGCACGGTGCCACCGGTTTTTATAATCCTCAAGGTGAGGCTATTCAAGGTGGGCATTACCATTAGGTCGTTTTTTAGGCTTAGCAGAGCCTTCTGTTAAGCCATTTTCATAATCGTTGGCATCACAGGTATTTAAATTTTGCTGTGCTTGCTTATCTTGCTGTAATACCTGTTTTAAATCTTCCATACGTTGGCGTACTGCAACGCCGTAGCTGGCATCATCTCCCCAAAGCTCAGAAAGTTGTAACACAGATGCGCGGTCATGATCCCTAAATAATTTACCAGCACGCTCAGCGTCTTCTTTGCTATTGCCAAGTAGCTGCAGTGATTCTATGGCTAAGTTAATGGCTGAGTCGACGGTTTCGCGGTTAAATGCATCCACTTTTAGATTCAGTAATTGATACGCATGGCGACGATCGATTGCGCGCGCCACTATTTTTAATTGGGGGTAGTTTTTATGTGCCAGCTTAATAATTTCAATGGTTTTATCTGGGTTATCAATTGCAACAACCAGCATTTGTGCTGTATGCGCGCCCGCGGCTTCAAGCAGTTCTTGGCGAGCAGCATCACCGTAAAATACAGTGTTACCAAAGCGGCGCAGCAGTTCTATTTGGCTTGGGCTGTGATCAAGTACGGTAATTTCGTAGCCTTGTGCATGTAATAAACGTCCCATAATTTGCCCAAAGCGGCCATAGCCCGCAATAATTACGTGTTTAGCGGTATTTATTTGTTCTGGTTTATCAAACTCAGGCTTAGTGCTACTACTGCGTTTTTGTATTTGCTCATACAGCATCAGTAATAAAGGGGCTATCAACATAGATACCGCAACCACTAAGGTCACTAGACTGGTTTGTTCTGGGGTTAAAATACTTAATGTGGTGCTCACGCTTAAAAGTACAAAAGCAAATTCACCACCTTGTGCTAGTGCCAATGTAAACAATAGTTTTTGCTTTGAGCTAATTTTAAATGTGACAGCAAGGGCAAACAAAATGAAGGCTTTAATGACAATTAATAAGGCAACTAAAGCAACCACGGTACTAAATTGATTAAATAATAGCTCAAAATTAATTGAAGCCCCCACAGTGATAAAAAATAGTCCCAGTAATAATCCTTTAAAGGGCTCTATGTCGGCTTCTAATTCGTGTCTAAATTCACTTTCGGCCAATACTACACCGGCTAAAAAAGTACCTAAAGCAGGTGATAGGCCAATACTGTGCATTACAAGCGAAATAGCCACGACTAAAAACAATGCAAAAATAGTGAATATTTCACGCATGTGAGTTTGTGCTATGTATCTAAACAGTGGTGCCGACACATATTTACCACCAGCAATGATAGCGGCAATAACGCCAACAGAGACGCCTACTTGTTGCCAAACAGGCCAGCCTGCAATGATTGAATCGCTAATTTGTTTTGAACTACTTGGTGCAGCAAAGGCCAGTAAGGGGAGTAGCGCTAAAATAGGAATAATGGCGATATCTTGAAATAATAAGACCGAAAATGCGTTTTGTCCGGCCTCTTGTTTTAACCAGCCTTTTTCTTCGAGGCTCTGCAATACAATTGCGGTAGAGGAAAGTGCCAGCATTAAACCAATGGCCAATGCGGTTTGCCAATGCATGCTAAAAAACCAATAACAAAAGGCAAAAATAACCGCCGCAGTTAGCACCACTTGTAAGCCACCAAGCCCTAAAATAGAGTGCCGAAGCTTCCATAGTCGTGAGGGTTGTAGTTCAAGTCCGACTAAAAATAGCATCATCACTACGCCAAATTCGGCAAAGTGCATTATATCGGTTTGATCCCCTACGACTCCCAATGCATAGGGACCAATTAGTATGCCAGCAATTAAATAACCCAGTACTGATCCTAAGCCAAGTCGTTTGGCAATAGGAACAGCTACAATGGCGGCGGCTAAATAAATTAAAGCAATTTCTAACACGCATTTATCCTAATAATTTCAAGACATTTATCATGGCTTAGGTGTTAGTAAAATACAATAACGGATGTAATGAACTGCCATTTATTTCGCTTTATTAGTGTATTAGCGGTCTAATTTTACAGTGCCTGAAATATTATCAATACTGACATCACCTGAGCCTGCTTCTGTAATAGTTAGCGCTTTAGCGTAATTAACGCGAATATCGCCAGAGCCATCATCAATCGTCACGCTTGAGCCAATATGTTCAATCAACATATCTCCTGAGTTATCGTCTACGGTGACTGCGCCATTAATATGTTTAATAGTTATGCCGCCCGAGCCATCTTCAACATTTAATACGCCTGTTACGTTAGTAACTTGCATTTCGCCCGAGCCATCTTCAATAGCGACATTACCACTGACATTATCAATATCAATGCTGCCTGAGCCGTCATTTAATACTAAGTCGCCGACCACATTTTTTACGTAAATACTGCCCGAGCCATCATCAATATTTAGGTTTTTAGCACTATTGATAGATAAGCTGCCAGAACCATCTTTTACATCAATATTGCTTTGCATCTCGTTAATAACAATATCGCCTGAGCGGTCGTTAATATCTAAATTTAGGGTGTTAGGTACGGTAACAACTAAATTGATACTTGGTGATTGCCCGCTGTAAAAGCTAATCCCATTATTACTTTTATTTTGTGCAACAAGTTTTGCTTGTGTACCGCTTTTCTCAAGGGTGAGTTCGTATTCATCGTCAATGTCGACGGTGTAAATGATGGCATCAACGCTAATACTGGTTGCAGTATTAGAGCCCTGAATATCGAGCGAACCGGCACCACTTAATATCGTTAAGTACTCAAGGTTATTGCTTGGCAGTGAAAGCTGCTGGGTTTGTTTAACTGATGCGACACTGGGCGATATGTGAAATACACAACCGCTGAGTAATAAAATGCCACTAATTAATGAAACGGGCTTAGTGAAGTTCAATAGAGTTGATGTGCTCATGTTTAGTCCTTTGATATTGATTATTTTAGTTAATATACAAAGTATGGAGCAAAATTGAGGCCGAAATGTAAGTTGTTGTTTTATATGAGGTGGCAGCAGTAATTAAAAAGTTAAAATGCCAAAATATGGTTAAAAATACTAAATGTTAATAAAAAGGATGCACACTGCATCCTTTTGTAATTACTCTATTATTAATGGGCGTTTTACTTAAAAATTGTAAGTAATGTTACCGTATAAAAAGCGCCCATCTAAACTGTAGGGTGTGTAAGGCGTGTACGGAAATATTTGGCCAAAGTTAGAGTAGCCAATATTATCTACCGTTGCTTGAGGGTACTGATCGAACAAGTTATTTGCACCCACTGCAAATTTCCACGCTTCGTTAGGACGATAAGCGACTTCTAAATCGGCAATCCATTTAGCATCTAAATATTCATCACCCTCGCTGGTGGTTGAAATATCTGCCACTTCCCCATAGCGAGTTGCACGCAAGGTTGTTTGCCATTGGTTAAAGCTCCAAACAGCCGATAGGTTTAGTTTGTTATCGGGTGTGCCTTGCTCAAAACGGCCTACTTCACGACGGGCAAATACCACGTAGTCATCGCCTAAAGAATTTAGCTCGCTCGGGTTTACATCTACATGAGTCACTTCGGTATCGTTAATGTTTGCCGCCGCATTTAAGCGCACATCACCCAATGTATTTAAATCAAGTGTGTACGTTGCCACAATATCAACACCTTGCGTGCGCGAATTGATGGCGTTGGTAAAGTAACGAACACTTTCGGTATTTAGCTCGCCAGCATTCGCTAGAATTTGCTGTACAGCGTTACCGCTTAAGTTTTCAGAGAGTACAATCCGGTCATCAATATCAATGCGGTACGCATCAACTGTTAAGCTAAAGCCACCTTGAGTGTAAACAAATCCAGCGGTAACGTTAACTGAGTCTTCTGCATCGAGCTGTTTTGCACCTAACGCTTGAGCTGCAGGAGCAGAGCTTGGGAATAGACCAACTTCAAAAGGCTGGTTATTTTCGAGAATAGTCGATATTTGACGGTACGAGCTTTGTGCAAGTGACGGCGCACGAAAGCCAGTACTTGCCGCACCACGTAACGATAGGTTGTCGTTAATACTGTAACGCGTGGCTAATTTTGAAGTAAATGTGTTACCAAAATCGCTGTAATCTTCATAGCGACTGGCTAAAACAACATTCCATTTATCAGTTAAGTAAGTATCAAATTCAGCAAATACAGCAACATTATGACGACTTTCATTGGTTGTGCTTTGCGGCCCAAACCCAGGAAGCACTTGCGCACCGCCAGCAGCAATTGGGTTGCCGTTGTTATCAAGCGCAGTAATATAAGAGGCTTCCTCGCCTTGCTCTATTTTATAGCTTTCACGGCGGTATTCAGCACCAATAGTGAAAAACACATCATCGGGTAGACCAAAATCAACGCTGGTATTGGCATCAAAATTAACTAAAAATTGATCGTAAACCATGGCGCCGTTATCAAACTCAGTTTGGCTATTAGTACCTAAAGAAGTATTGAGGCTATTTACAACGCCCAAACCAAAGTCATTTCGGCCGTAGTTGGTGCTTACATCCCAAGTCCAGTCGCCACTATCGCCTTGTAAACCAAGTGCCAGCGAGTAATCTTTTACGTCGGTAGCAATTTGTGGCAAAAAGCCATTAGGGTATAGCTCTAAAACATTGCGGCTGTCTTTTGCACGACGGTAAAATCCGCCCGAGTTACCTTCACGCTCTGAATAGCTACCAAACGAATAAACATTAAAGCCATTCTCTAAATCGTATCCCATATTGTAAAACAAAGCGTAGTCTTCCAGCGCTGCTTTACCAAAACGGTGATTGTAGCGATCAATTGTAAATTCGCGTGGGTCTAGGCTGCCATCATCTAGGCGGCTGTATTGTTCGCGCGGATCAAAACCAGAGCGTTGAGTTGAGTCGTTATCACGGTATTCAACTGATACATTTACAAAACCATTGTCTGTTAATGAAAAACCTGAGTTTGCGCTAATTGTGCGGGTACTACCGTCGTTAACGTGACGATCGTCGCCTAAATTAAATGCTAGGTTGCCGTTATCATCCGCATAAGTGCTATTTAGTTGCGGTACACCGGCCATTTGGCTGTCGTATTGGCCATAAGTTACGCTAACACTGCCGCCTTCGGTGGCATCTTTTAAAACAATATTGATTACTCCCGCAATGGCGTCAGAACCATATTGTGCTGCAGCCCCATCGCGCAGAACTTCAACACGCTTAATTGCAGAGGTTGGGATCATGTTTAAATCAACCGCGGTAGAGCCGCGACCAACCGTGCCCCCTAAGTTTAATAACGCACCAGAGTGGCGACGCTTACCATTAATAAGGACTAAAGTGTGATCGGGTGCAAGGCCTCTTAAAACCGCTGGGCGAGCATGATCGGTGCCATCAGAGAGTGTGGCACTTGGGTAGTTAAAGCTTGGTACTTGGTTAGCGAGCACTTGGCTAATTTCAAGTTGCCCCGTACTTGCCATATCGTCACTGCTAATAATATCTACAGGCACAGTACTTTGCGCAATACTACGCAAACTGCGGCGCGTGCCTGTTACTGAAATTACTTCGATATTTTCTTCGACTTGGTTAGTTTGCTCAGCCGCATTCGCAGCTGAAAAAGAGGCGCCAAGTGCGGTGGTAATAGCCAAGCTAAGTGCTAATTTTTTATTAGCTGATAAATGCTGAAAAGTCATTGAGCGTGCCTTGAAGATTTTGAAAAGGACGCATCATATATAAGCGGCTAGTGCATCGCAAAGATCTAAATTGACTAAGTTATTCAACTATTTTCATAAAAATAAGTGATCGGAATAATAGATTGAAACAGGAACAGACAAGGAGGCTAAAATATAAGATTATGCTTATTTAGGCAGCGAAAATGACTAACTTGGTTTAAAGCTTTGTTAAAGGGGTTTAATTATAAAGAAGCTACAGGCCAAACGATTAATGTGGCCTGTAGGGAATTAAAATTTATTCAGGTGCTACTTCAAGGGTGGTAAATAATACATAGCGGCTGGCGTCTACATCTTTTTCGTTTACTGTCACTTTTTGAGAGGTTTCGATTAGGTATAGGCCTGGCTCTTTCCACGTTGTGCTAAACATGCCGTTTTTGTCGGTCGTTACTTTTATTTCGCCACGTTCGTTACGGTAGCGTGTATCACCTTTTAAAATGCTGACTTCAATGCCTTCGCCAACCGGCTTTCCATCGCTTATTAGCTGAAAGCGCGCTTGCTCGCCAACAAATAAATCGTTTGGATGCGTTGGGCCGCTAAGCTCTAAGCCTTGACCTAATTGTGCTGGTTTAGAGGTACCATTATGACTAACAAAGGTATCAACAGTAGAGATGGTTTTAATTGTAGTGATGTCGCTGGCGTCTTTAGGTAGATTGGCATCTGCTTTTTTGGCGAATACACGGCTTCGCTCACCTGCTGCATTTTTGTAGAATGTCATGTACATAGGTTTTTGCGTCATCGCAATATGATAGGTGCCTTGTTGCTGAAGTTTTACTGCAGCAGAGCTTTTGCGTTGTAGGTAATAGGCACGAATGGTATCGGTAACTTGCTCGCCATTTGGGGCAAGTGCCATAAGCAGAGTATCGTCGTATTCAGCGCCTTTTGTGCTTGGACGAAATGCTTTATCAGGTGCAAAAATTTCGTTAGAAATACTCGCATCAATCATTACATAATGGGCTTTATCCCCTGATAGCGAGGTATGCGAAGGTAGTAACCAGCGGCCATGTGCACTTGCAGCTGTTGATACCAGCGTTGATAAACTCAGTACGCCAATGAGTGCTGTTTTTAATAAATTAACGTTCATTATTTTTCCTTTAAATTTGAATGATAAGTAGGGACTACCTAGCGGATACAGTGACAAAGCTGGTTGAAAATTCGTTTTTGCCATCAATGGTTATTTTTCCTGATTGGGTTAAATCAAGCTCAATACGGCTGTAATCACGCCCGCCTTCTTCACGAACAACTTCAATATTTAACAGGTATTTTCCTGCGATAACTGATTTGCCATTAAGATCGTTTCCGTCCCAATTAATGGTATAAGTGCCTGCGCGTTTGGTTGCGCTACTAACCCCATCGAAGTTTGCATCACTTTTACCGGCTTTGCGCCACCATTGGCGTAGGTCTTTAAACCATTCCGCTTTTTGTACCCAAAGCGCTAAAGTTGTGACATGTTTACGCTCTGGTGTTTCGAGCCAAACAGCAACATAAGGTCGATGATAGGGCTGCACATCTAACTCAGGTAAAGTTAATTCGATTTCTAATTGGGGGGATTGCGCTGCCACCGAAGTGTGAAAACACACGGCAATTAACAGCAATACGGTGCTAATTAAAGATTTAAACTTGAACATTAAAACACTCCTTTAATTTGTGGAACCCAGCATAAATAAATAACCAATGGTGTTGCGATTCCTAATACGGTTATCCATATTCCTGCTAAGCGTTTTTTTCTGTTTTGAAATAAAATAATCATGCCGGTGATGGCAAATAGAATCATCAGTACTGCAGATATATCAATAACCCAGCTCCATACTTCTCCTGAATGACGACCTTTGTGTAAATCGCCAATAACACTTAAAAACCCCCCGGTTTGATAATCGAGTAACAATTCGCCACTAATAAAATCAAACTCTGCATAGGCATATCCTGCTGGTAATGGGTAGTCGAGCATAACCAGTGAATCTTGCTTTTCCCATTCAATGCTTTTCACTTTATTCAGCCCATAGTGTTTGGCTAAGTAAGCTTCTATTTGTGGATAAATAGCAGGCAGGCTATTCAATTGTGTATTTGCTTGAGTAAGCAGAACTTGGGGGATTTGGACCGTAATTTGGCCATTGTTTTTATCGTTTTTTAACCAGTCAACATGGTTTAGCACTATACCGCTTACACAAAATAGAATAAGTAAAAAAAACAAAGCGGTGGAAATATAGATATGTAGAGTGCGACTTGTACTATATAAAGTGCGTTTATTAACAAAGGGCATAAAAGGTACAAACTTATTTAACTTACACGGATGATAATGATTTTCATTAGCTGTTACAAATTTATTTACCAAACTTTACACTTTATTTTTTAGGAGGAGTTGAGTGCTTAGAGATTAAGTAAGTTAAAATCAGCACTTCAACAACAGCCACTAGAGCAATAATCCAAGCTGGAGGGCTGTTGTATAATAAAAACATAAAGCCTATTAGCATACCTATACCCGCAGCATACTTTGCCTTTACAGGAACCACTTGATGGGCGCGCCAATGTTGTAATGTTGTGCCAAAGCGAGGGTGGTTTAATAGCCAAGATTCAAGCGCCGCGGATGAGCGAGCAAAACAGGCTAAGGCTAAAATTAAAAACGGCGTGGTTGGCATAACCGGTAGGGCAACACCAACAATGCCGAGTAATACACACAGTAGTCCCAGCAATTTAAAGCCGAAATTTTTATAATAAATAAAAGCGTTTTTTATACTCACTTTAGCTCTTTTTTAATTAATTAAACGGTAAAAGTGTAAGCTAATTAAAAGGTAAAATGAAGATAAAATGGCTTAGTTGCATGTTATCAACTAAGCCATTTAGGGTTAGCAAAGGAAAAGAATTTCCTGATTGCACTACCTATTAAAAGTAATAGCCTAAATTAATATTAAAACGGCGCCCGGTATCGCCATCACCAATAACGGTACCGCCAATAAAGGGTTGATTACGGGCTTGTACGAAATCAACATAACTAAAGAATCCGCCAGCAGTGATGCTCATACCGGTTACATTCATCCAAGTATTGGCGCTATTATCTGACTTGTTGTCGATGATCCCATAGTCGTTATAAAACTGCAGATTGGGAACTGGGCCCCATTCTAGTGCGTAGTCATAGGCAATATTAAAGTTGGTCATTGTGGCTTGGCTCGATACACTGTCATAATAGTCAAAAGCACCCACCGCAAAGCGGTTATTACCATCGTCTAAGTCATATTCACCGTGTTGCAATTGAATATTCCAGTTATTAATGTTGCTGTTTAAGTGAACAGCCCACGCACTGTAATTACCCGCACGGTCTTCACCGTCGTGAAGTCCGCAACTGAGTAACGATACCCCGATGTCAGTGGTGATATTTTTACTATGCTCAAGCTGATAAGTAGCGCGACCAGCAAAGGTGTTGTATTCACCAAGTTGCTTTGCAGGCTCGGCATAGGTGCCTTCATCGGCAGGGCGACTACCAACAATATCATAAGAGTAACGATGATTTTTGTCTGATGCTGAGCCATCAACTCCAGCCAGTTCATCGTTTTAAAAAAAGCCGAGATCAAGTGTCCAGTTGTCTTTAAGCTTACGCTTGGCGACTACCCCTAAATTAAAGTCATCTTCTATGCCTACATAGTAGTTAGTGCTAAAAAAGTAGCTGTGAGAATTATAAGGACCGTTACCAAACGGCACGGCTGTTATGCCTGCCTGAGCTTCCCAGCCATCAATAAAATCGCACCCTAAGTAGGCGTACTTTACGACAGTCATATAATCGTAAAAGCGTATTTCACCATTGACTGAAATGTCATTAATTTCGCCAGAGACATTTAACCGGAAAATATCAAAATTAAAGTCACCACCGCGATCTTCATTGCCTTCATCGTAAGAGCTTATACCGTAGTTAGCGCGAATAGCACCTCCTACTTTTATCCAGATTATTACTTTTCTTGCTGTGCAGTGTCTGTAGAAGTAGCTTGCAACTGTTTACTAACTTGTTCTACTTGCTGAGACTTTTTTTCAGCGAGTTTGCTTTCAAGTTTATCTACTTGTTGCTTTAACTGCGTTAATTAGGTTTGGAGAGGTTGAAGGTTTGATGCATAAGAATTGCTAGCAACACCACTTAAAATTAATGCGAGTGTTAGTTTTGAGAGTTTAGTCATAATAGCCGTTTTGATTGTGATTAAAAAATAAAGGCGCAACGATGCGCCTCTTAGTGTGGAAATAGGAGAAAATGGCAGACTAATTTAGTTTATTGTTTTTATACTGCGTTTTATTCTTTAGTAGAAGTTTGAAATAGTGCGCCTACTTCTAAAAGAGGAGAGGCATCTAGCTTATCTGCATCCATCATTGCGGCAATACGTTGCATTGATGAAAGTAGTAGGCTCTGTTCCCATTCAGCAAGCGCTGAAAATTTTTCGATAAAGTGTTCTTGCAAGGGCTGAGGGGCTTTTTCAAGTAATTCTTTACCTTGTTCAGTAAGATATAAGCTGACCCGGCGTTTATCCATTTGACTACGAACGCGTGTTACCAAATTCTTGCTTTCTATTCGGTCAAGAATATTTGTGACCGTTGCCGGGCTTAAATTTACATTTTGCGCAATACGACTCGCGGTAATGCCGTCAGTTTGAGACACTTCTTGCATAATAAGCAGTTGTGGTCCTGTTAAACCCGCTGTTTTATTAAGTTGTTTTGAATGTAAGTCAATCGCACGGATCACCTTGCGTAAAGAAACTAGTAACTCGTCATATTTTTGCATTTGTTTGTCTCATGAAAGGCGAATCAGTTGCCGTAATCACGAAATGTTACACATCAAATAAATTGAATTCAAATGATATATATCATTTAACGCCGCTATTATTGGTTTTTATTAATTTGATCAGTAATTAAAATGGCATTTATTATCTTTATTTTATTAAAAGTTAATAATACTCTGCCTTGTTAAGGCTGCGCACCTTACGTAAGTTAAAAGCGATACGCAAGCCACAGGTTTAAAGCTTTAGTCGTAATTGAGCCGTTGATGTGGCATAAAAATATAGTAACTAACTCAATTTAAATAACTATTCTATGTAGCTTATGCTTTAAGCATGCATTATTGTTTGTGTACAGTAACCTGAACTCAGGTTAAGTACTAAAAAATTAGTCTCAGTGTTAAAGGAGATAAAATGCAATTATCACCCTCAGTATGTATTGAGCGTACATATAGCGGTTTGGAATTTATTAGTATTAATAGTCGCCAATGTAAGGCGAAGATATTTTTACAAGGTGGGCAAATAACTGAGTTTACACCCAAAGGTAAATTGCCACTATTGTGGGTGTCTGGGGATGAAACCTTTAGCGAAGGGAAGGGCATTCGTGGCGGTATTCCTATTTGCTGGCCTTGGTTTGGTCAACATGAAAATAAAGACTTTCCAGCACATGGCTTTGCGCGCACGCACGTATGGCAAGCCGATGAAGTGCATGAAACCGAGAACGAGATTACTGTTAGCCTTAAATTACCAATGAAGCAGATAGATTCTACCTTTTGGCCTCATCAATCTTCTTTAAGGGTTGAGTTTATTTTATCTGAGCAGTTAGAGGTGCGTTTAACCACCTGTAATTTAGGTAACACCCCATTTAGTTATACACAGGCGCTGCATACTTACTTTCCAACTGATGATATTAATAATACTTGCGTAACAGGGCTGCAAGGGGCGCAATACATAGAATTTGGCCAAGGGCCTTATCGGCAAAGTGATGTGGTTGGTTTTACCCGTGAAACCGATATGGTTTATACCCAAGCCGGGGCTGTGCAAACCATTGAAACTCCTCAAGGGACGATCAGCGTTAGCAGAGAAAACTCGCGCTCGTGCGTGTTATGGAATCCATGGATTGAAAAATCAAAGCGACTATCAAATTTTGCCGATGATGATTATAAAAGCATGTTATGCCTAGAGGCTGCGAATGTACTTGAAGATGCGGTTACGCTTGAGCCAAAACAAAGTCATACCCTAGTAACAACAATAAAGTGGCTTGGCTAAGCCTACCATACGCGAAATGGAGCAAAGTGTGTTTACTAATCAACAAATAACCGACCTACCGCAACATAAAAGCATAGTGTTTGAGCCGCTTGCGGACAAAGCATTGTTGCATGCACAATTGAATTGGTTGTTATTTTTCATTCCTTTTTGCTTAGTACTAGCGGCTGTATGCTATTTTAATACAGACTTTGCTGCTATGGCGCAAGGTTACTTATTGGTTGCTGTTCCGCTATTAATTTTACTGTGTATGTTATACAGCGTGTTCAGCATAAAATTACAGGGCAGCGCGTTGCGTACCCACGATATTGCTTTTAAAAAAGGCATTATTTGGCAGCAGGTGACAATTTTACCGTTAGCGCGTGTGCAGCATATTGAAATACACCGTGGGCCCATAGAGCGAAAACTTGGTTTAGCCAGTTTAAGACTTTATAGCGCCGGCGGTATGAGTGCCGATTTACAAATTAGCGGTCTGACCCACGAAAAATGCAAAAATATTCGTCAGTTTGTACAAAGCTATCGCCACGATGAAACCGCAAGCGAGGTAGCTGCCAGTGAGTGTTGATGCTGCGCAAATAACGTCACCTTCACTTAACTGGCAAAAAGTGTCGCCTTGGGCGCTGGCTTATTTTGTGATGCATTTTAGTGTGCGCTTCATAAAAGACGGCTTATTTAATTTACTGCCCGTGTTGGTGGTATTTGTTACCCAAGTAGAAAATAAACTATTTTGGGGGCAAGTTGGGCTCGCGGTTGCTTTAACTTCATTGCTTGCCTATTGTTTTTTGTATTACCGTAGTTTTCGTTTTTGTATTACTGACGAGCATGAAATTTTACTTAATAAAGGCGTATTTAAAAAAGAGCGACTTACCTTAAAATTTTCTCGAGTGCAAAACGTAAATATAGCGGAGCCATTTTACTTCACTCCCATAGGGTTAGTTAATTGTATTTTTGATGCGGCAGGCAGTGTTGCTCAAGAAGCTGTTTTGCCAGGGGTAACTAAAGATTACGCGCAACAAATGCGTAAACGAGTGTTTGACTATAAAGCGCAGCAACAACCATCAGCTGAGGTGGCTGATACAGCGCAATCTCATATTGAAGAGCAGAGCGAAAATAGTTTAGTTATCACCAATAAAGAAATTGCTAAATTTGGTTTAATGTCGAATATGGCCATTTTAGCACTTGCGGCAATTGCCCCTTTTATGAATGTGGCCATCGACTTTTTAGAGCAGCAGTTCATAACAAAAATAGAGGGTTTTTATCAGCAAGAGCTGGGCATGATGGCTAATGCAGCTGTGTTTGCGGTTATTACTTTAATTATTATGTTGGTATTTATTGCGGTGTTTTTATCGGTGACTATGTCGCTCATTCGTTTTTATAACTATCAGCTTTACTTTAAAAATAATAAATTCAAACGTATTGCAGGGCTGTTAGAGCGTCATCAACTATCAATTAGTTTAGACAAAGTACAGTCAATCGTTATTAAGCAAAACCTAGTTGCTAGGCTATTAAAACGCTTTACTGTGGAGTGTTTGCAAGCCAGTAGCGGCGGTGCTGCAAGCATGGCGAAAAAGAATAAACAAACCTTAGTGCTGCCTGTGCTCACGCAGGAGCAAATTGATAATGTGTGTCAGTGGATTTATCCGTGGTTTGACAGTAAAAAGCTGGCATTCAATGCGGTAGAAAGGGCGTTGTTATATAAAAACACGGTGTTTTATGCTTTGCTACCGAGCGTTGCTTCTGGTTTTTTTATTAGCTTTATGCAACTTAATACATTAATTGCATTAGCATTATTCTTGGTACTAGCCGCGTTAGTGTTTTTATCTTATAAACGTTATGGATATTACCTTCATCAACAAGATGGGCGTTTTTATTTGGTGGTACGCAAAGGTAT
Organism: Pseudoalteromonas sp. SCSIO_11900; assembly: GCF_000576475.1. NCBI lineage: Bacteria > Pseudomonadati > Pseudomonadota > Gammaproteobacteria > Alteromonadales > Pseudoalteromonadaceae > Pseudoalteromonas > Pseudoalteromonas sp. SCSIO_11900. The sequence continues at coordinate 834,860 of NZ_KK070023.1, read as the reverse complement.
GATTGGCGTGCATTACCGGGTATTTGAGCTCTACAAAGCACAAAGCGCTCGCAGTGTGAGCACCTTTTTTATGCGTCGTTCTGGCTTAAAAAGCCTGTATATACAACTTGCTGCAGGCGGTGCGTATGTCCCATATTTAAAACAGCAAGATGCTGACTTCATTATAGATTTTACACTTATGCAGGCTGAGTCAGACCCTCGCAGTTGGATGTAACTTCCTTTGTTCAAAACTCAGATTAAATAATAAAGCGGGTGTTAAAACACATTTGCACATGCTTTATTACACTTTTTTACTGCCCGTTTGTTCCATTTGATAATACTCTAAGCATTATTAAAGGCGCTATTTAAGGGATTATTGTGAAAAAGTCACTCATTGCATCAGCCTTATTATTGGCTGCACCTAGCTTTGCTGTTAATTGGCAAACCATTCATACCGAGCATTTTAATGTTCACTTTAGTAGTGAGCATACTGATTTTGCTAAATCGACTGCGGTAGAACTTGAGATTGTTCGCACTAAAGTGCTTGAGCAACAAAATCGGGCGCTTGATAAAATCGTCGATGTGGTGGTGTTTGACCCTCTAAATGCAGCAAATGGCTTTGCCTTACCAACCTCTAATAATCCTGTTATGGCGCTTTTTACTACGCCACCGCAGTCGGATACCGTGATATCAAATTCATCGGGTTGGCAGCAATTGTTGGTGCTGCACGAATACATTCATTTAGTCCATTTAGCGCAACCAACTCGTAACGACTGGCAGCAAAAGATTCGCGGTGTATGGGATATATACGATTTAACCTATGGTAATACACCGCGCTGGGTAGCCGAAGGGTACGCCACTTTAATCGAATCAAAAATGACAGGTCGAGGGCGTTTATTTGATAACTATGCTGAGGCAATACTTAGAGAGTTTGCTCAGCAGGGAGCGCTTCCCACCTATGGGCAACTAAATAGCGATGAGGGCTTTATGGCGGGCTCTATGGCATATTTAATGGGAAGTCGTTTTTTATATTGGCTAGAGCAAAATTACTCAGAGCAGCTACTCGATAATGTATGGGTTCGTATGCGAGCAGTGAAATCACGAGATTTTGACGACGCATTTTCTGGTGTATTCGGGCAAAGCGCTGCCAAGCTATATCGTCGATTTATTGCTGAATACACTTATAAAGCAATGCAACAAGAGCAAACCGAATCATCACTTAATAGCAAGCTTTGGTTAAAGCTAGATTTATACGCTAGCAATCCAGCTCTTTCAAATGATGGTAGCAAAATTGCGATAGTTGAACGTGATGAAAAGAGTAAAACAAAACTAATAATTTACAGTACAGAAGACAACACCAAAGCACGAGATGAGTTTACTAAGGTGCAAAAGGAGCTTCTAGAGAACGATAAGCAAGATGTTCCTGATACCCCGCCAATCGTATTTAAGCGCGAACAAAAACAAGTACTAAATCAAATTAATCGCGCAGGTATTGCTAACCCGCAATGGGTAAATAACAACACACTTTATTTTAATGCCTACAGTAGTGAAGAATCGGGTATTTATAATAAAGTGTCTGACATTTTTAGCTATAACACCGACACTGGCAACATAGAGCAACTTACAGAGCTGGCCGGTATTCGCCGTTTTAGTGTTACCCGTGATGGTGAAACACTTTACGGTGAGCAAATAAGAGCTGGGTATTCTGAATTAGTTAAAGTCGATCTTAATACACAAGCAATCACGCCACTTTTTACCAAGAGCTTAAAAACAACGTATGATTACCCGACTCTAAACCCCGATGAAACAAAACTAGCTTACTTATCAGCATCATTAAACGAAAACTGGCAATTGTATATACAAGATGTAAGCGGTGATGCCAGGCAGTCAATCCCAATGCCTAACGGGTATCAGTATTTAAGTCAGCCGAGTTTTAGTCAAAATGGGGAGTCTATCTATTTTGTTGCTGGCCTAAATAATAAGACTGATATTTATAATTATCATATAAAAAATAACACCCTCACCCGCTTAACTAACGGGCAAGAAGCGCTCGCATACCCGATTGAGGCTGAAGATGGCTCACTACTTTATTTCTCCATTAATGCCGATGGCCCTGATGTAAAAACGCTAACAACAAAAAACCGTACAGTCGTAACAGATCTCGCTGTAAACAGTGAAGCTCCATTGTTGATGGTAAATAAGCATACCTTGCCACCGGCAAAAATATATACCGATGAGATAGCAGAACAAAGCGATTACTCAGTACTTGAGCAGCAAGCGACGTCTGCCTTGGGATCACAGTATTATTCAGCGTCAACCAGTTTGCTAAGTGTAGGTATAAAAAGTAGCGACCTATTAAAACAACTTGATTTACAAGCGGGTTATAACATTGATTTGCATAACGGTGCATTAAATGGCGGCTTTATACAAGCAAAATACAATGCGCTGAATACAAAGTTTAAGCTTGCGCTATTTGATTATAATTTGGATACATCACGTCAATATCAACCTAGCTTAAACGCTGATATTGATGCCCGAGGTGGTTTTGCTGCAATAAGCCACCCATTGAAGTTTGGCCAGCTTCAGTTAACCCCAGAGCTTGCTTATAACTATACAGATTATAAAAATAGCCATAAAAATTGGACACGGTTGAGTATTAGTCAGCAATGGCAACATGACCGCCAAGCATTTGCCATAGGGCAGAGTATTTATGCCAGCATTTATGATGGGCAGAATCACAGTAGTCATTGGCAAGGTTATGACTTGGCAGCAAAAATATTTGGTAAAGCGTTTGATATACCACTTTTTGTTAACTTTGAGCAAAAGCAAAGAGATGACAGTAGCCTGACATTAGGCGGCTTTAGTTCTAATTTAATTAATCAGCAGCAAAGTAGTGAATTTGTGCTTGCTGCTGAATTACCTTTTTATAGTGCAACTGCAGAGCGCTATCAAGGTTATGGCGGTGGCGTTAGCTTTAAAGAGGGGATGCCTTGGCTTTATTACAAACAACATCAATTAGATAGCAACGTTTATGCACAAAGTTACGGCTTAAAATACCAAGGTGACTTTAGCTTCGGGATGGGGCCTGCGGGCGTAAACGATTTAACCTTTAATGCTGGACTGTCGCGTGTTGAAGGCGACAGCTTTGAAGATGAAATGCGCGCGTGGTTAAGCTTTTACTATTCATTGTAAAAGCCTATTTAGCTAAGTTACTTACTTGCCTTTAAGGACAGTAACTTAGCTGAGCATTAATACTATCAAGCATTCACATTTCTTCGCTGAGTTAAGCGATTCTTTTGTGAGTGCTTTTTACGTTTGCGGCGGGTAAGCCATAAATAAAAGCCTGTACCAGCGAGCCATACAGGGCTAAGGCCAACAATACACCATAGTATTTTACTGATAAGCCCAGCAAAATAACCAAAGTGTAGTTTTCTAAAACTGTCTATTACTTGCCAACCAGCACCAGCCTCTCGAATATCCCAGTTAGCCATGTGTTCACCTGTTTGCTTATCATAGGTTATGGTATTGGCGTATTCACTGGTTAGTGGGTTATTGGTATTTACTTCGCCATAAAGAGTGATATTTTCATCGGGCTCTCGTGGAAAAACTAAAAAAGTTGTATTAAAAGTGGGTATTTGCAGCTTGCTATCATTAAGAATCCGCTCAAAAGAGATGTCGTCACTATATAATTTATTTGTAATAGTGTGGTGCTCTTCTTCTGCGTGTTCTATTACTTCGTGATACCACACTGCACCATTAAAATAACCACCTGTAATAGCTAAAACGATAAGGATAGGTGAGCCTAAAACACCGGTCATCTTATGAATGTCACTGAGTACTATTTGTAACGTTGCGCGCCAGCGTACGCTAAATAGTCGCTGCCAAAATTTGCGGTAAATAATTAAGCCAGTAATACCTAAAGTTAATAAAAATAAAGCAAAAAAGAACCCTAATACGGTGCCTGTTTGTCCTGGTAAACTTTTTAAGTCGTTAAGTAAAAAGGTGTAATGGAGCTCTAAAAACCAGTCGGTAAAATAATGAGTTGTGCTTACGGGTTCTGATAAAACTTCTCCCGTGTATTGGTCTAAATGCAACTTATACCAATCGTCAGTGCCACGCTTAACCAAGTAAAGCCGGTCAGCGGTGGTGTTATTAAAAAGCTCCCAGCTTCCTACTACATACTCAGGAAAGGCTGCTTCGGCTTTATCTATTAATGAGTCCATAGGTAAGCGAGCAGCTTGCTGCTGTACCACAAAGTGTTTGTCAGGCATCAGTAAGCCGTCTATTTCACTTTTAAACACTAAAACACTACCAGTAATGCTAATAACAATTAACGGAATAATGGCAATTAGCGCCAACCAACTATGAATTTTAAACAGTGTTTTTCTCATTATTTTAGCTTGTATGTTAAATTATACGCATGCGCATGATAACAGTTATCATTTGTATTGCAATTGGTTGGAGTGGCGTGCTGTGAAGTTTTAGTAACGGTTTTTGTATACTCAAGTTGCCATCACTAAAAACTAAAGTAAGCGTTAAGCTTGTATAAAACCTAGCCAGCTCTACAATGCGCGCACAAAAATAAAGCCTTTAAAAACAAATGTTTAAAAAATGTTTTATTTCTTCCTTTTTATTAACAACAATGTAACGAGCGAGGTTTGCTTTGGCGTATTATTTGCCTATTTTGTCAGTGTTTATTTTGGTTTTTAGTTTTTTACCGCTACTTAATAAAATTATTAAAAACCGCAGTGTATCGGGTGTATCACTGTTAATGATGACATTTGGTTTAGCGCAAAGTGTGTACTTTATTAGCTACAATCTTTATTTTGCTCGCTTTTATATTGCTTTGCCGTTTTTTGCGACAGGATTGTTGAGTGGTTTAATTTTATACTTTTTTGTCCGTTATAATGCCGCTAAACGTCAGAAGCTGCAGTTACTTGGCATGCTTAGTTTTTCGTTATTACCTTTTTTGTTGCTGTTAAACCCTAACCTAGATACTGCCTCTGTGCTAAACGGCTTAACTTATGTGGGCTTAATTATGAGTTCAGTACGGGTTATGCCACAAACCTATAAAACACTGCGAACAGGGAATATTAGTAACCTGAGTGCGCGCTATTTTAGTTTGCAATTTATAGCAGGTATCTGTGGTTTGTTTGCAGAGCTAGCCATGCCAGTGCAAAGTACTTCGCATATATTAATGTTTATTATGATATTGCTAACTAATGCGCTGCAATTTGCGTGTATGCAGTATTATCGCGTACGTCCTGTGATGGCATAAAATTATAGTGACCGTTAATTTCATTTGTGGCACTTTGAGTGACCAATAAATAAAAAGTGCCCACTATGAAATTAACTATCCATCAAATCGATGCGTTCAGCAGTGAACTGTTTAAAGGTAATTATGCTGCCGTGATCCCATTGGAGTCTTGGCTTAGTGATGATCTTATGCTGAATATCGCTTCGGAAAACAATGTGTCTGAAACCGCTTTTACTTGTCAGTCGGCAGATGGAAGCTTTGCGATACGTTGGTTTTCGCCATTAATGGAGATTGATTTTTGTGGCCATGCTACTTTAGCGGCGGCCTATGTGCTTTGTGAGCAACATAGTATATCGCAGGTGTGCTTTAGCGCAGAGGCTGTGGGCAAACTGATTGTTAATAAAAATAACGATGGCAGCTTTGCTATGACCTTTCCTAAACAAGCCCCTGAAGAGGTTCAACTCATCCCTAATGCTCTATTAGCTGGCCTGTCTATACAACCTGCTAAAGTGCTGAAAAACCGCCAAGCTTATTTTGCTATTTATGATAATGAGCAGCAGGTTGTAGATCTGAAAACAACCAATGAACAACTAAAAAAATTAGCCCCATTAGATGTGGTTGCAACAGCACCGAGTGTTGAGTATGACTTTATTTCTCGTTATTTTTGGCCTGCAAGTGGGGGGGATGAAGACTTTGTAACCGGCTCAATTCATACTGGGCTTGCCCCTTATTGGGCAGGGCAGTTTGGAAAAAATTCTCTCAGTGCTTATCAAGCCTCACAACGAGGCGGGAAGCTTTACTGTGAAGTGGGTGATACAACAGTAACTTTAACGGGTCATGCCGTAAGGTACCTTAAAGGTACTATTTACCTTTGAGTTAGTGTAAAAAAGGCCACGTAAAACGTGGCCTTGGTTTACTCAGTGTTATTTATGCTTCTAGCGCTTTGCTAATTAAGCGGTCGATATATTTTTTATGTGCTTTGGTTGCGGTGTCTGCACCCCATGCAACATCTTGATCAGCTATTTGAGTTAGCTGATATAGCGCGGCTGTTTTCGCTAAGTTATCGTATTTACTTGCTTTTTTTAAGCCTGCAATTGCAATAAGCTGATTTACGTATTCAATCTGTAAATTATGACTGACTGAATTAGCATTTTTACTATCAACAAAAATACTTGCAGTTAAATCCTCCATAAATTGCGTAAGGCTGTATTCATTACCATATAAAGCGGTATCTGAAATACGCAGTAACACAGCAGGATGCAGTAGTTGCGCTAATACACCTTTTTGCATGCCTAAAATCATTTTATGCGGTTTAGGGTCTTCGTTTTTACCGTAATGATTAAACCCACGACGCTGCTGCTGCATAAAGTTATACAATGGCTGCATGCTTTGCAGTACATTTGGAGCAAACACATACTCAGCTAAAATAGCCATTGCTTGGGTTTGACGCTCAAGTGGTACCGGTGTAAAAGGCTTTGCTGCATTTTCATCGCCCACGACGGCACGCTCTACATAAACCCCTCCAATTTGACGAGATACCACGCCTGCTTGTGCACGATACTGGCCAAATAGGCTGTTAGCTGAAGTAACAAGCTGTTGGTAAGACTCACCTTTTACTGTAGCTTTGTCTTTAAGTTCTGAAAAGAGTGTATTGATCAGTGCCATTCTATCTGCGCCGTAAGCTGCAGGGTTAGACGACAAGTCACCTATCATCACGCGAGGGTCTATATGGCGGCCAGGGGCACGCATGTCGTCGGCATCGTTACCAAAGGAAAGCGCATGTTCGCTTGAGCGAGCGAGTATTTTATCAAGGCGAGCTTGCTCTGCAGCTTCATCTTTAAGCGCTGCGCTGTAGCCGTAATTTATTGCCCAATCATCGTATGGACCTGGTTTAGTTTGGAAAATATCGCCTTGAGTCACACCCGTTGGCGCTATATTTGCTGGCGCATAGTCCATTACCGAGCCGGTAATTATGCCTTGGGTTTTACTTTTGTCGTGAACTTCTTTCTCATCCCATAAAATAGAAGACTTCATGTTGTGATTAAGACCTAGAGTATGCCCTACTTCATGTAAAACCAGCTGAGTTAAGCCTTGGCGTAACATTTGGGTATCTTCAATATCAGCGCCATTTGCTAAGCCCTTGGCCATTATTAGGCTTTGCTGTAATTCATGACCTAAAGAGCAATTGAGTTCTGAATAGTTGGTTGGCTGTGTATGGCTCATCGTGCCTTGAGTATAAAGCGTATCGTATATCCAGCGGTTTTTCATAAATACAAACTCAAGCATAATGTCTGAGCCTAAAATTTCACCGGTTAACGGGTTCGCTAATGCTGGCCCATACCCACCAAACGGTGGTTTGGGTGATGAAGTCCAGCGTAGTACGTTATAGTTAATATCGCCGGCATCCCAATCGGCATCGTCAGGTTGTATTTTTACTTCGAGCGCATTTTTAAAGCCTGCTTTTTCAAACGAGGTGTTCCAAGCAAGTACGGCATCACGCACGGTGTCACGCCATTCAACCGGTGTAGTGTTTTCTATCCACCAGGTAATCGGCTTTACTGGCTCTGAAAGTGCTGCGTTTGGATCTTTCTTTTGCAAATCCCAGCGCTTAATGACATCTTGGTATGGCGCCCAGTCGGTTGACGTCATTTTATCAAACTGATTGGTGAAATAACCAATGCGCGCATCATCAAAACGAGGTTGGTAGCTATTATCAGGTAAAGCTACAAATGAGTGTTGAACTTTTACCGACACACTTCGGGGGTCGCTTACAGCACCTGAACCTCGAACGGTTGGGCTACTATTGGTAAAAACATAATCGACAACCACATCTAGGTTGTTAGGGTATGGGCGCTGTTTGATGATGCGTGATTTTTTATCGTCTAATTTACCTACTTTAAAACGCTTTTTAGCATTTTTATCGTTCGGGTTAGGCGTAGGAGACACTTTATGTAGCGCTTCACTTAAAAAAAGCTTATTTACATTAAAGGCTATTTTACCTTCTTCTTGCTTTTCTATTTTTATACTTGCAAGCACGGCTTCGCTGATATTAGCTTCACTGGCTTTGACAAGTGCGCTATTTTCGTTAAATAAGTAGCGAGGGGTTTTACTAATAATATCAATACGATCAAAGTATTTTCTAAATTCAATCAGCTTTGTTTCACGATACGACCCACGAAAATGACCCGCATCAGTTACACCATCAATGGTATGCGCAAAGTACACAAAGGGCGTATCGAGCTGTGACTCGTTAATTACCATTAAGTGATCGCCGTTTTTTTCATCTTGGTAAAGATTAAAAATACCCGCAAATTCGGTTTGCCCTTTAATCATTTCAGTTAATGTTTGTGGTTTCTTTTCTTCTTTTTTTTCTGCTGCAACAGCATAGCTGCCACTAAGCGCTATACTCAGCGCCAAGGTAAGTGTGGTTAATTTCATCGTTTAGTCTTTTTTAGTTGTTAATATAACTTTACTGTACGGTGTGTCATGCTTTTTCGCACAGTATGATTAATAAATACTAACCTAAAGTGATTAGCTTTATGATTTATAATGGTAAAAGATTGTAACAATACATTTATAAAGCGGCTTAACAGTGCTTTTGACTTACCTTTTATTTGCGGAAGAAGACCTTGTTTATACCTTTTTGTAACAGTTGCTTACAAATGTCACGTTAATGTTTCATTAAGCTTTGGTATCATAGTGCTAATAGTAATTTGGGAGAAATAAACAGATGCAAGGTAATGTACTTAGATGGGCTTTTCCATTTGTAGCACTGGCATTAGGTGTTGCTGGTTTTGTTGCAATTAATGCGATTGCAAAAGAGTCAGACAAAAAAGAAGTCATAGACACTCGACCAACGGTGCAGGTTGAAGCCGTTTCCGCTAACAACCATCAAGTTATCATTAATAGTTATGGTGAAGTGCAGCCGCTTGAAAATACCCAGCTTTCAGCGCAAGTGTCAGGTGAAGTCGTCAGCTGGCATCCGAGCTTTGTAGCAGGTGGGGTTGTGGGCCGCGGTGAAACCCTATTTACAATTGAAAAAGACAACTATGAGGCCGCAGTATTGCAAGCTGAAGCTGAACTTGCCCGCGCTCAAGCGGTGTTAATTGAAGAGCAAGCGCAAGCCAAAGTAGCAGAAGACGAAGCAAAACGTTTCCCAAATAAAGCACGTACAGATTTATTTTTACGCAAACCACAAGTGCTGAGTGCGCAAGCATCAGTTAAGTCGGCGCAAGCAGCATTAAAAAGAGCCCAACGCGATTTAGATAATTGTGAAATCACTGCACCATACGATGCGTTAGTAGTGAGTCGTAACGTAGGTGTTGGCCAGTTTGTCAGTATGGGCGCTCAAGTTGCCGAGCTGAATAATATTGAAACCGCTGAAGTGATTATTCCGATCGCTGGCTTTGACAGTGTGTTTTTACCTGAGCGTGTTAAAGGGGTAACGGCAACGGTTATTAAAACAGGATTAAATGGGTTTACTCGCCAAGCAGTAATAGACCGCGATTTAGGGATTGTTGATAACGCGACTCGCATGAGCAGTTTAGTGGTAAGAATTGAAGATCCTTATGGGCTTACTAATCAGCAGCCTGCAATTAAATTTGGCACTTATGTACAAGTAAACTTTGCCGGCACTATGCTCAATAATATTTATCGTTTACCGCAAGAGTTAGTAAATAACCAAACAGTGTGGATAGTTAATGATGAGCAACAGTTAGAGCCGCGTAAAGTAAAAGTGATTCGTGAAGAGGGTGAATATTTTTATATTAGCGATGGCTTACAAGTCAACGATAAGCTCGTTACTACCTTACCGGAATACCCTCAAAAAGGCATGGCAGTAAAAATAGCCGGTTTAACAGAGACTAAAAATACAGATGCAGCAGAAAATGCATCCACTGAAAAACTTTAAGGTAGGGTGAGTTATGAATAACACAGAACAGCCCAATACAACCAAACAAACAGGGTTAATTGCTTATTTTGCTAACAACTCTGTTGCTGCCAATTTAATGATGTTTTTTATTATTGTAATGGGGCTTATAAGCTACTTTACCATTCAGCGACAAATGTTCCCTAATATAGAAGTTAACTATATTACTGTAAATGCAAACTACCCAGGGGCATCGCCACAAGAAATTGAAGAAAGTATCTTAATAAAAATTGAAGAATCGCTAAAAGATATAACTGAGATAAAAAAAGGGGTATATCGCGCTTTTCGTAATGGGGGTTCTGCCAGCCTTGAAATTAATACTGACGCAGAGCTTACCGACGTTCTCGATAAGGTAAAACTGCGAGTAGATGGTATCGCGACTTTCCCTGCAGGAATGGAGCCGGTTACCATTAGTCAAATAGAGTTTCGCCAAGATGTAATTGGTATGACGCTCGTTGCCGACCTACCGCTAAATGAGCTTAAGCCAATCGCAAATCAGGTTGAAGATGAACTCTTGCAGTTATCGAATGTCTCTTTGGTGGTAAACGATGTGCCACTGGATGAAATTGCCATAGAAATAGAGCCTGACACACTGCGCCAATATAATTTAACCTTATCGGATGTAGCGAACGCGGTACGTCGTTATTCGGCTAACTTTTCAGCCGGACAATTAAAAACTGATGCGGGTGTTATTTCGGTTCGAGTAGAAAATCAGTTTTATTCTGGTGAAGAGTTTAGGCAAATTCCGGTAAAAATTGGCGCCAATGGTGCCAAGGTGTTGCTACAAGATATTGCGATTATTAAAGATCAGTTCGTTGAAGGTGAGCGTTACTTTAAATTTAATGGCGAAAACGCAGTTTATTTATCGGTAAAAGCCACCGAAGATCAAAACATTATTCCGGTGGCCGATTCTGTTAAAGCCTACATGGACCAAAAAAATAAAGAGCTGCCATTGGGTGTGCGTTTAGAGCCATTAATGGACATGACATACTACCTCAATGCACGCTTAGATATGATGAAAGCTAACTTGTTTCAAGGGGCTATTTTAGTCGCTATTATGCTTTCATTATTTTTACGTTTTAAGCTCGCCCTGTGGGTAATGATTGGTTTACCAGTGTGCTTTTTAGGTGCGATGATGCTGATGCCGTTATTTGGTATCACAATTAATATTGTGTCTTTATTTGCCTTTATTATGGTGCTGGGGATTGTGGTGGACGATGCCATTGTCATAGGTGAAAGTGCCTACACCGAAATAGAAAAAAAAGGCGGCGGTGTTGTTAATGTGGTTAATGGCGCTAAACGAGTGGCAACCCCTGCCACCTTTGGTGTACTAACAACCATTGCGGTATTTGCGCCGTTTACGCTTTCAAGCGGCCCTGAAAGTTCCTTTTTTATAGGTATTTCAGTGGTGGTGATTTTATGTTTAATATTTAGCTTGATTGAATCTAAGCTGATATTACCGGCACACATTGCGCATACTCACTTTTCACCTATTAACCCTGACGGTTGGCGAGCACGCTTTAATAAGCGCTTTTTTGGCTTTGTGAATGGGCCGTATAGGCAGTTTATTGTTAATTGTATAAAGTGGCGTTGGACGGTGCTGTTTAGTTTTATTGCGCTACTAATTTTCACCTTTGCGTTAATATCGTCAAACCAGGTGAGAATGATCCCATCGCCTAAAGTGCCGCATGACTTCCCGCAAATTAATGTTGAAATGAATGATAATGTATCAGACATCCAAACCATTAATGCTATTCGTCAAATCGAAGCCATGGTGCTTGAAATAGATAAGCAAACCGAGCGCGAAGAAGGGCAAAAGATGATTCGCGATGTATTGGTATTTAACCAAGGTCGTACAGAGGCGCAGTTATTAGCGCCATTGGTTGATGAAGATTTACGCCCTTATAATGCCTTTGAGCTTTCGCGCCGCTGGCGTGAAGCGATGCCTAATATCGCGGGTGTTAAATCACTAACTATTCAGGATGATGTTGGCGGTGGAGGTGGCGGCGGTAACGGTGAGTTTGGTTACTTACTGTATGGCTCTGATATCGATACATTGAATGAAGCAGGGCGCCGCTTTATTGGGTTATTGCAGCAGCAAGAAGGCTTATTTGATATAAGCTCTACCATTGACCCTGCTAGCAAAGAAGTACAAATGAGCTTAAAACCAGTCGCCTTTGACTTAGGGTTAGATTTGGCCTCAATTGCAAATCAAGTAGGCGCGAGCTTTTATGGTGGCGAGGCGCAACGTGTTATTCGCCGCGGTGAAGAAGTACGGGTGATGGTACGTTACCCTAAGCTTACTCGCGAAGCGTTTTCATCGCTTAAACACGCGGTTATCACTACGCCACAAGGCAAAGATGTATTGCTAGGTGATGTAGTTGAGCTAACCGAAACCCCTGGTATTAGTTATATTCGTCGTGAAGGCGGTTATCGCACTGTTTATGTGTATGGCAATATTGATGAGGAAGTGATTGAGCCAGGCGAAGTGGTTAAGCAAGTAAAAGAAAATCTACTACCACAACTGTTGGACGAATACCCAAGTGTTAAGTCAGAACTAGGTGGCGCAATTGAAGAACAACAGGCGCAAGCTAATGAGCAATTGTTATTTTTTGCTGGCGGTATGATTTTAGTTTATATATTACTTGCCGTGCCGTTAAAAAGTTACTCACAACCTCTCATTGTAATGTCGGTTATTCCATTTAGTTTAACGGGGGCAATATGGGGTCATTTTTGGTTTGGTTTAGATATTAGTTTAATGTCGGGTTTTGGTTTAATTGCTGCTGCAGGGGTGGTTATTAACGACTCTTTGGTGATGACTGATTTTATTAATCAGGCGCGTCGAGCTGGTATCAGTATAAAAGATGCGGTTATTGAAGCAGGCTGTGCACGCTTTAGACCCATATTACTTACCTCAATTACGACCTTTGCAGGGGTATTGCCGATTATGTTTGAAACCAGTTTACAAGCCAAATTTGTAATACCTATGGCGGTAGCTCTGGGCTTTGCGGTTATGTTTGCAACACTGATCACCCTTATTTTGGTGCCGTGTTTATATATTATTTTAACCGACATAGGCGCGCTATTTAAGCGCCCGTTCGCAAGTAAAAAAGCGAGCGTAAGTTAACATCACCCAGATCATGTAGCTGAAAAAAGCCAACCTTTTATAAATCGGTTGGCTTTTTTATTTTTATGATAAACTGACCGCCATTGTTATTTTTTAAACGGTTTTTTTGTGTCTTCTTCTGATTATTCTTTAAGCTTATTGCCTAATTTTCCTATTGCTAAAAAGCAACCTCATGCGCTGACTACTCACGCAAAAACACGCAGTGATGATTATTATTGGATGCGCGATGATGAACGAAAAAGTGCCGAAATACTCGCGCATTTAGCACAAGAAAACGCTTATTGTGATGAGCAATTAGCCCCTATTAAGCCATTACAAAGTGCATTATTTGAGGAACTCAAAGGCCGTATTGTAAAAGATGATAACACTGTACCGGTAAAAGATGGCCAGTATTGGTATCACTCAGAGGTTCGCGGAGATGATGAATATGCGCGTCATTATCGCAGCAGCAGTATGGCAATGGCTGATAAAGAGCTACTACTTGATGTTAATGAACTTGCCAATGGCTATGAGTTTTATGAATTAGGGGAAGTGGCGCTGAGCCCCAACGAGCAATTAATGGCTTACTCTGAAGATACCGATGGCAGACGTATATACACAGTACGGTTTAAAGATTTAAGCAGCAATACAATGCTCGACGATGTACTTGAGATTACCGAGGGGCAAGTGGTTTGGGCGAACGACAATAAAACCGTATTTTATGTAAAAAAGGATTTAAAAACCTTATTAGGTTATCAAGTTTTTAGACATGAACTAGGGACTGAGCAACACCAAGATGTGCTGGTATACGAAGAGCAAGACAGCAGCTTTTTTATGGGGTTGGGTAAAAGTCGTGATGAAAGCTTCATTATTATTGATTTGGCGAGCACAGAAACTAACGACATGTGGGTGCTTGATGCCAATCAACCGCAAGGTGAGTTTACCGCTTTAATGCCGCGCGAAGAGGGGCATGAATTTGATATCGATAAGCTTGGTGATACTTTTTATATAGTGACTAACTGGCAGGCCAAAAACTTTAGATTAATGACCGCAACAAGCGACACCATTGCTGATAAAAACCAGTGGCAAACACATACCCCTCATCGTGAAACTGTATTATTAGAAGGCGTTGAACTATTTAACGACTTTTTAGTGCTTAGCGAGCGCGAACAAGGCCAAGCACGCTTTGTTGTGGTTAATAAAAACGCCGAGCGAATGAACCTTGAGTTTGATGATCCTTGTTACTACGCCGCTATTGCGATGAACCCAGAGCCAAGTGTAACCCATGCACGCATTTACTATTCAAGCTTAACAACGCCAGGCTCGCTTTATAATGTTGATTTAACCACCGGTGAAAAAACCTTACTTAAACAACAAAAAGTACTTGGTGATTTTAACGCAAATGACTACCAGTCAGAGCGACTCATGATAAGCGCTCGAGATGGAGTAAAAGTGCCGGTGTCGTTGGTATATCGTAAAGATAGCTTTAACAAAGATGGCTCAAATCCGTTGTTTCAATATGGTTATGGCGCGTATGGGATCACCATTGATCCTAGCTTTTCGAGTACGTCACTTAGCTTACTCGACCGTGGTTTTGTTTATGCGATTGCGCATGTGCGTGGTAGCGAAATGCTAGGGCGTTCATGGTACGAACATGGTAAAAAACAGCATAAACAAAATAGCTTTAATGACTTTATAGATGTAACCAAAGCGCTCACTGAGCAAGGATACGGCAACAAAAGTAAAGTATTTGCCTCGGGTGGCAGTGCTGGGGGGTTATTAATGGGAGCTGTGGTAAATCAAGCGCCTGAGCTTTACTGTGGAGTGGGCTGTCATGTGCCATTTTTAGATGTGCTCACCACCATGTTAGATGAAAGCATTCCGCTTACAACAAATGAGTATGATGAATGGGGTAACCCAAATGACCCCCATTTTTACGACATTATTGAAGCGTATTCACCGTACGACAATATTAGTGCGCAACACTACCCCAATATATTGGTGACAACCGGTTTGCACGACTCACAAGTACAGTATTGGGAACCAATGAAATGGGTGGCTAAAATGCGTGAATATAAAACCGATGATAATATTTTAGTGTTTAAAACCGACATGGATGCAGGGCATGGTGGGGCATCGGGTCGCTTTAAGAGTTTAGAAGAAAAAGCCCTAGAAATGGCCTTTTTTATCGCTTTGTCATAGCCCGTAAATGATTGTTACAAAAAAGCCTCAGTAATAACTGAGGCTTTTTATTTTTTTAAAATAACTTAATCTAGGTAGGCTTTTAACATCCACACTAGTTTTTCTTGCTCTTTAATGTAGTCACTCATTAGTGACGCGGTACCTTCATCATCCGCTTCAGCGGCTTGTGCAAGAATATCGCGCTGCATTTTAATTAAGCTGCTGTATCCGGCAAGTAAGTTCTCTACTGCGGTTACGCCATCGCTGATCCCTTTTGCTTCTTTAATTTCACTTACTTCTAAGTAATCTGAAAACGCATGTAGCGGTGCACCATCAAGCGTTAAAATACGTTCTGCGATTTCATCTACTTTTAATAGTAGTAAGTTATAAATTTCTTCAAACTTTAAATGTAATTCAAAAAAGTTTCGGCCTTTAATATTCCAGTGAAAACCGCGCGCATTCATATATTGAATTTGATAGCTGCTTAAAAGCGTATTCAGTGACTTAATAATATCTTCACTTTTTGTACTGTTTAAACCAATTGCATTTACTTGCGACATACCTTGCTCCTTAAAGAACCGTTTTATGAATTTGTTTACACCTTGTTCAATTCAGTCATTATTACCTAAGATGGTGTATTAATAAAATTGTTTATATATATTGGTGTCATAGCTAAAAGCTATCACCGTAGCTCGACTTTTTAAATAAGTTAGCTAGCGCTGTTTAATAGATATGGGTTGTGTTTATAAAAATACTACCTTGAGCAGTAAAATTAGTGCTTTATTAAGTATAAAACATGATCTAAAACAAGCTTTTGACAGGCGCAGCGCACACTTATTTTATTTATTGATTTAGGTCAAAAAATGCGCATAAGTAAAGCGCATAATCACTATAACCCAACTTGATAGAGAGCACTTTATTGAGTTAAGGGGCTACTTGATTATATGCGGAGAGAAATAATGGAAGCTAAAACACGTAAAGAGAATAAAGCTGAACTCATCGTTATTGGTATTGCTTTGGTCGCGTTTGTTATTGGATTAGTTGCGCACTTAGCGGGTGCGAGTTTTGCAAACTCTGATACCTTTGGTTATATCGCTGCACCCATGCCGCTGGTGTTGGGTATTATATTTTTGATCAGCTATAAAGTGGCCGCTGCAGCCGAGGACTAAATGTCCTCGTTCAAGCGTTCAAGAATATAATTAACGACTTGGCGAGAGTAAATCATACTGGTATGGCTTAAATGAAACACCTTGTGTTCAGCCATACCTTTAAGTTTGGTTTCATCCAGCAGTACGGTGCCATCAGAGCGGCTGCCTTTTACAATGAGTGGCATTAAGCCAATCGGTAAGTCGCCGGCAATGCTATATAGCTTGGCTTTAAAAGGCCAATCACCATTTTTAGAAAGTAAAAACTCAACACTATTTTTTAATAATAGCTCGAACCCTTTTTGCTGCATTTTTTCAGCAATATGGCTGCCAGTATGTGGCGTACCTAAGGTGATTACCTTTTCAACATGATGACTTGGCGCTGAGTTTGCCTCTAAATAGGCGCGAGCAACTAAGCCCCCCATAGAGTGACACACTAAAGCAGAAGGCTCATTGCTAATAAACTCATCTATTTGCGTAAAAATAGCATCTCGATTAGGGTCTCGAGTATTGTAGGTTAAGTTTAAAACTTTAACCCCCGACTCTTCCAAGCGTGAGCACAACGGGCGCATAACCAAGCCAGACATATACAAGCCATGTAAAACAATAACGCGTTTAACTTTCATACGCCCCCTATTACCAATTTTATTAAAAACATGATCATTCTAGCGTATTAAATAATCCGCTACCTACGTTAAAAATTATTTATATAGAACAGCTATATGTCACAATTTTCGCCTTGTTACCGACTTATTTACTTGTCGCTATAATAGATAACTAATTTAATGCAATTGGTATAACCTATTCTAATTACATTAATTGCTGAGGTTTTATCTCAATGTTAGTGGTGTCGGTATTAACCCATACTTCACCATCTTGAATGGTAATAGCCAATTTAATATTACGATCAACCAACGCAGCTAATAACTGAGTAGCAGCATAATCAAGGCTAAAAATGCTTAAGTTTTTAAACTCGTATAATTTAGGCTGATGCTTTTGCCACCAAATAGCTTGGTTATTCTCACCGTAAGTATAAAGCACTACTTTTTTAGATTTATTACAAGCTTTTTTAAGGCGCTTTTCATCAGGCAGCCCTAGCTCAATCCAAAGCTCTATTTCTTCACTGTAATTGACATGCCAAAGCTCCGGCTCATCATCAGCACATAAACCTTTAGTAAACTCTAATCCATCACAGCTATTAAGTGCAAAAGCGAGTAAGCGGATCATCAAGCGCTGCTCGGTTTCAGATGGGTGTTGTGCCAAGGTTAAATTAAAGTCTTGGTATACGTGACGGTCCATATCGCTTAGCGATAACTGCGCCTTCATGATGGTAGATTTGAGAGCCATAGTGTCTTATATGAAAAAATTTGCGTCAGTATAGCGCATTAATACCCAAACCACCTCAAGATACAGAACTCAGAGTTTAAGATGGTTTAGGTATATGACCGCAACAAGAACTGAATTTTTAATTTACGTAACCTTGTGCAATATCGTCTAGCATTATCATTAATGAGCTATAGCTAGCACCCGTTATATACCACGCTTCGGAGTCAACAATACGAACGCGGTTATTTTTCCATGCATTGGTCTTCTTGAGTAAGGGGTTATTTAAATCGTTTAAATTAACAGCGGCCTTATTTTCCATCACTGCTGTACGGTCAATAACGTAAATGATATCAGGGTTATATTTATACATAAATTCATGGGATATAGGTTGGCCATGCGCACTTGTTGCCGTTTCTTGACTTGCGGGTTTAACACCTAGCCCATTATAAATAAAGCCATATCGAGATTGCACCCCAAAATAGCGTAACGTACCGTTATTATGTAATACAATCATCGCCGACTCTGGGCGATCAGTTATTAATTGCTTAGTACCTTTTAACTTTGCGTTTAAAGTTGCCACCTTTTCTTGCGCTAATTCTTGCTTGTTAAAAATACGTCCTAAGTTGAGCATATAAGTATTTATTTTTTCAACATGGTCAGCGCCACTATTTTGATAATTAATATCGAAATAATAGGTTGGCGCAAGTTCACTCAGTGCTTTGTAATGAGAGGCTTGCAGCGATGAAATGAGAATTAAATCAGGGTTTAAAGAATAAACGCGTTCTAAGTTTGGTTGTATAATTGCCCCGAGATCTCGAACGTTTGGATTGTTCTTATATGATGGTAAAAAATGTGGAATAAAGTCTTTTGGAATTCCTATTACGGGTATGTTTAATTGGTTGAGAGTATCTACAGCATTCATATCTAATGCTATAACCCTTTTAGGCGTGCTTTGTATTATTGTTTCCCCCAATGAATGATTTAAAGTCATGGCTTCAGCTGAAGGTCTCTCTTTAGCCATGTTTGCACCCGTATTGGGTTCGCAGCCAGTAAGTAAGAATAAGATGATAAATATACTTGTTGGTAAAGCGTTATTCATTTTATGCGATTCCTGTCGAGTGAAAATAGTTACAAATTGGGCCGTGAGAGCTGGGAATGATCTCAATGTTAAATTCATATAAATCTTGAAGGTTTTGTTGGGTAACGACTTGCTCTACAGTGCCACTACTGTGTACCGAACCTTTTTTTAATGCGACAAGGTGATCTGAGTAATTAGCGGCAAAGTTAATATCATGTACAACTAAAATAATAGTGCGCTTTTGCTCATCACAAAGGCGCCTTAACGCATTCATTATGTGGGATGCATGCTTCATATCTAAATTGTTTAAAGGTTCGTCGAGTAACAAGTAGGGGGTTTGTTGCGCAATTGTCATAGCAAGGAAGCATAACTGTCTTTGTCCTCCACTAAGCTCATCAATAAAAGTGTTTTCTAATTGCGAAATTGATAAAAATGCTAACGCGTGATCAATTGCCTCATTATCCAATGTTGTTAATTTCCCTCGGTTATGAGGAAATCGACCAAATGCAACGAGTTCGCGTACTGTGATCCGTAAATCAATATTCGTGGTTTGTCTTAATGTTGCTATCTTTAATGCGAGTTCTTTAGTGGGGATTTCACTGATAGGTCTATGATTCAATGTGATGCACTTTTTATCACCCCCTAACAGGCGGCCAATAGACATAAGTAAAGTGCTCTTTCCTGCGCCATTTGGCCCGATTAAAGATGTTAATTTTTGCTCAGGAAAACATGCATTAATATCTTTAAGTACGCGCGTATTTTGATATGAATACGACAAGTTTGTAACAGTTATCATAGATGATTCCTTGGGCGTATAATCAAAACTAAAAAGTAAGCAGCACAAAATAAATTAACCAAAATACCTGCCGTTAAGCGGTAATTAAATACATGTTCCACTAAAACCTGCGCAATTAAGAACGCGGTTATTGCAATTATGCTAGCGACTTTTAATATGCACCAATGGCGAGTTACTTTAACGAGTGAATAGGCTAAGTTGGCAACAAAAATCCCCATAAAGGCTGTGGGGCCTAATAAGCTTGTAGAAACAGCAACTAATATAGCAATCAGCGCTAAATTTAATTTAATAAAATGATGGGTATTGATGCCAAGAGATTGAGCCTGGTCTTGGCCAAGTAAAAGAATATCAAACCGGCGATGTTGCTTTTGCAAGCATAATACAACTGTCGCTGTAATAACAAAGGCCACAATAAGTTGTAGTAACTCAACGCGATTGAAAGACGTTAGACTAAAGCCTTGGAAAATAGCGAATTCACCAGGACTAATACTATAGTGAATAAGTTGTGTAATACTGCTGATAACTAAGGTAATTATAAGGCCTGAAAGTAGCAGGAAGTAGACATTCTTTTGACCATTTTTAAAAAGCAATTGTTGTAGTGCAAATGAGTAAATTAGCATTACAACTATACTTAAAAAGAAGTTGCTATAAGCGCCAATCACAATTTGACTTGCAGTACCAAATATCAAAATTAGCGTTGCTTGAAAGCACAGATAGATGGCTTCGTAACCCATAATTGCTGGCGTAATAATACGATTACCACAAATTGTTTGAAAGCAAATAGCGCTAAATGCGACGCATACACCACCGATGATGATTGCACCTAAGCGTATAAGTCTATTTGAAATAATATACTGAAAGTTAAAGTCGGACTGCCAAAAAAGAAAAAAACCAATAAGTAGCGTAAAACTTAAATAAAAGCCAAATAGGATGAGTTTTTTCATTTTTTTTGCCGCCATAAAATGAGCAAAAATAAAAAACCGCCTAGGCAACCAGCAGTTAAACCGATAGGAATTTCAAATGGGTAGATTAAAGAACGGCTGAAAATATCGCATATAATTAAGAATGTTGACCCACATAATGCATTAATAGGTAATGTCTTTTTTATATTGTCGCCAAAATACATTGCGACCAAGTTGGGGATCACAAGCCCTATAAATGGTAAACTGCCTACAGTAATCATAATTGCGGCGACACATAACGATATAATCACTAAAGCCACAGCCACTATAGAGAAATAGTTTAACCCTAAACTTATCGCTACGCTTTCCCCCATACCAATAATAATAAAGCGTTGTGCAAAAAAGTAAGTCAGTACCACGATGGGAAGAATAAAAAATAAAGTTTCATAGTTCCCTTGCACTATCTTCGAGAAATCACCCAATAACCACGCCTGCATATTTTGCATTAGGTTATTTTGATAGGCGTAAAAATTGGCTATGGCACTTAATACACTGGCATACATTAAGCCAATGATTGGGATCAATACACTGCTTTTTAGCTTGATACGACGTAGCAACAAGACAAACAAACCGCAGCAAAATAAACAAAAAATAAAGGCTGCTAAAGACTTTCCTAGCGCTCCAGTATTAGGAAAATG
Source organism: Pseudoalteromonas sp. SCSIO_11900 (assembly GCF_000576475.1). NCBI lineage: Bacteria > Pseudomonadati > Pseudomonadota > Gammaproteobacteria > Alteromonadales > Pseudoalteromonadaceae > Pseudoalteromonas > Pseudoalteromonas sp. SCSIO_11900. Next base: position 813,465 of record NZ_KK070023.1, on the reverse strand, counting down.
GATCGCGGCAATAAGCATTCCGAGTTTTGCAGCATCTAGACCACCTGTTGTTGCAGGTTCGGCAAATCGGTTTTGCACAACTTGTTGTAAGATTACCCCACATATTGCTAACCCCGCTCCAGCAAGGACAAGTGCAACTAAACGAGGAACTCGACTAGTTGTTAGGGTAAACCACGCTTCTTCAGAACCTTGGAAAAGAGCTGTAATAGGTAGCTTTGAAACCCCTAAAAATAATGAACATAAAGCGATTAATAGTGTACTTATAATAATTAATAATGATGATTTCAGTGGCATAATTTAATTGTTTGATGCGCTATTTGTTATGACGGGGAAAGCCTGAGCGCTATTGCATCTAATACAAGATCGCGCTTACGCTCCCACCACAGTCGTTGGCCTGCTTGCATAATGGCAACCATGGCATTAATTTGTTCCGCATGATGATGATCTTTGGCTTGTTCTTGCCATAGCTTAATTAATCGTTCACTGCGTGGCTTCCCTTTACTGTCTGGCTTGTTATTTGACCACCAGCCTAAAAAACAGTCGCAAACCATATCAACGAGCATATCAACTGCGATTACAGCATCATCAAGAGCAAACCCTTTTTGTTGTAACCTAGCAACTGACTCAGCAAAGCCATGGATACCTTCTATTGGTGTTACTAAAGCTTGCTGTACAGCTTCGGCTAAGCCTGGGTTTTGTGTATAAAGTTGCCAAAGAGCATCCGTTAAAATTATTAGCTCTTCGCGCCAAGTTGCATCTTCTTGAGCCTCCCAGTTTAGCTCTTGAACAGCAATCTCCGTGGCTAAGCTCACCACATCTTTGCGGCTTTTGACATGATGATAAAGTGAAGAGCGATCCACTTGTAATGCTTTAGCTATGTTCACTAAAGTGGCATCTTGTATACCTATATCGAGGGCCACTCGAGCAATGCTTTCGCGACTAATTCGGCTTGGTCTACCGCGCTGTCGCGTATTGTTGTTAACTCGTTTTTCTGTCATGTGCCAGAGCTCCTATATTTAAAAAATACATCTTAACCATTACCGCTGTTTGGTAAAATGTTTTTCATTTAATACAGCAACATTACGCGATAATGCTTTTAGTTAGAGTGAGAGCCTAATACCAGCGCCAAGCTCCCTTGGCTCTAGTAAATAGGCGGCTTCACCATTTGTACTTCTATCAAAATTCTTTCTAAGTGGAGCATGCTTGTCTAATGCATTTTTTACATAAATAAACCCAGATAGATTCTCATTAAATTGATATGCAGTGTTGAAGTTCACTACAGTGTAAGAGTTGACGCGTAGTTCAGGGTCATTGGTGTCAGATGAATAATATGAATCGGTATAACGCATATTGATATCCAGCGACCACGCTTCTGTGACTTTATATTCAGTACCTAAATTAAACATATAGCCAGGAGCCTTACTAAATTCATTACCGACAAATGACTCCCCTCTATAATCGTTAAACTCACTAATATCAGTCTCTAATAAACCTAAACCGCCATACAATGAGAGTTGCTCATTGGCAGAATAAGCCGCGTTTAACTCTACTCCGCAACTTGTCGCTTCATCGGCGTTGACAATTATCGAACCAAATGCACGACCATCTAAGTAGTCAGTCACGGCGCGTTGTGAGTCTTTAAATTGGGTATAAAATACGTTGGCATCTATGGTAAAACGTTGTTCAAGAAATGACATACGAGTAAATAGCTCGTAATTCCAAGCATACTCTTCATCAAAGGTATAATATTCGCCACCACGAAAGTTAATCCCCGTGCCGCCTGGTATGTATCCTTTATTTATTAATGCGCCAATATTTATTTCATCACTTACTTTATAAGCCAAAGACAATTTAGGCAGCAAAACATTAAATGTTTCTTTATATTCATGTCGTTCAGGCACATAGCTCGCTAGACCGTCATGACTAATCGTATCTTCTTGATAGCGTAGCCCGCCAGTGAGTTCCCACTGGTTGGCGAATTGCCAAATTAACTCCCCAAATGCGGCGATACTTTGGTGTTCAAGGTCGGCATCTGCATTACCTAAAACATTATTAAACGTATTTTTAGTTTTATCTTGCCAATAAAATAGCCCTGTGACTCCTTGAAAATCTTTGTTTTTATCATCAAATGTTAAACGTAACTCGTTCGAAACGTTTTTATTTGTGCGCTCAGCATCACCTGAAAAAGGTTCGGCAAATAAGTAATCGAAATCACCCTCTGAATATTGCAGTTGATTAACCAATGAGATGCCTTCATCAAAAAAATATTCAATATCCCAAATGCCTGCATGGTTACTACTTGTTTGGTTATCTTGAAAAATAGAGGCGTTTTCAAGATTGTCATAGGGTTCAGTAACTACTTCACTTCTAGGTCTGTGGGTTTCGTTATAAGCGTAGGTGATCTTACTGGTTAAACCGTCAATATTGCTTGGTTGCCATAAAAGCTTTGCGCGCAAATCTTTGTTCTGCCAGTCGAGATCGAAGTCATGTGCAGTAAAATTTGGGTTAGTGTAGGTCACAAATGTATCTCTAGCGCTGTAATCTATGGCGATACGGGCAGCAAAATCTTCACTTAAAGGCCCTGATACTAAAGCGGAAATTCTATGTTTATTACGACTCCCAAGCAAAGCTTGCGCTGCAATTTCAGGTGTAAAAGTAGGCTCATTAGTACGAATTACCACAGCACCAGCAATGCTGTTTGCACCTTGGTTTGTTGTTTGTGGGCCTCTAAATACTTCAACCGAAGCTGCATCCCATAAGCCTGCAGCCCCTAAGTCGAGCTCACTGGCTGTTAAGTATCGGCCATCTACGCTGATAGTTGCACTCGGAATAGGCTTTGAAAGGTAGGCGTTGCCTGCACTAACAGGGCCTTTTGTATCGTTGCCTCGAATAATAGGTGCATCGGTATTACCAGCATAAATAACGTTTGCAGTACCAGGCAGGATTTCAGCAATTGTCGTAAGGTCAGCATTTTTTTTAAGTTCTTCAGCTGTAATGATTTGTACCGAACTTGTGGTTTCTTGCATTGTTCTGGCTAATTTTTGGCCATAGATAATAACGTGCTGAATATCTTCTTTTTTCTCTTCATTCTCATCTGCGTATACGTTTGTAATAGCAGCGCAAGAGTAAGTTAATACAAACAATCTTAGCAGTGAAACAGAAAACTTTTTTTGTATTAAAGATGACACAAATTAATCCTTTAAGAGGTAGGTTGATAATAATTATTATTTAGATTACTCTTTGCTGAACTGATTATCAACACTGTGTTGATAATTAATTTTATCATTTAACTTTATCGTTTGGGTTGTTTATGTTGTTAGGATTTGCAAAGTACAAAAGGTTGCAGCGCACGGTAAAGCCCATTTCAACTGAGTTGCTTATAGGCACTTTATTCTCGGTATGTAGTGGTATAGCAGGGGTTTTTGCACTTTTATCTGTGGTTAAGCTACTTTTAGGGGATGCTGATAAATGGTTATTGATAGCATGTATAAGTTGGTTGCTTGCAGCTACTTTTGCAGGAATAAGTGCATGGCTTAGCCATAATGCAGAAGCTAAGTTCTCCGCCCAATTGCGCATTGATATCGCTCGCCAACTTAGCTTTTTACCAGTTTATAGCTTGGTAAAATACCGCAGTGATAAGTTAAAGAAATTAATTAATGACGATGTAGCTAATTTGCATTACATGATAGCTCACCTACCATCTGAATTGACTGTATTGTTCATCATACCGGTTATTACATTAGGGGTATTGCTCTATACCACGCATATAAGTGCGCTTGTTGCTCTTATTCCGGGCGGGTTAGCAATACTTTGTTATCTCTTTATTATTCCGAGATTAGCAAAAAAGCAGGTTCAAGAGAGCACTAATGTGATGGCTCAAATAACAGGCAGTGTGACTGAGTACAGCAAAGGAGTATTAGTTTGTCGAACAACTCCAGCGGCGGCTGGCCCACTTGCTCGCTTAAAAAGCGCAACAACAAGTTTTACTCACGGTATGAAAAATCGAGTTAAACGAGTAGCAACCATCGTGGCGCTAGCAACGGCAATGTTGCAAGCGGTCGCGACATATACATTGGTTTACTGGATTGGCAGTCAATGGGAAATTGATTCGCTTGCGCCGTTAATGCTTTTTAGTTTAGTGATTGTAGCGCCAGCACTTAAATTAGGTCACGGGCTTGATTACATTTATAAAGGCAAAATGGCGGCGAAAGATATTGAGGAGTTTTTAAATATACCCACGCTGGTGTTTGGTGAAAAAGAGTGTGAGCCTATTGAATCTAACAAGCTTGTTATTAGTGATCTGAGCTTACAAATTAATAATGAATTACGCCAGCAAAGTATTAACTTATCGGCTCAATCAGGTTCACTATTTGTTATTTCTGGACAAAGCGGTGTTGGCAAATCAAGCTTACTGCGTGCAATAGCTGGCTTTGAACCGGCCTATTCGGGGAGGATTTATATTAATTCTGAAAATATAAAACATCTTACCGAACACTCATTAAATAAATTGGTTATGTTGTTGCCACAAGGATTGAGTGTATTAGATGCAACGGTACAAGATAATTTAGCTCTAACAGGTGGCAGGGCTGCTGCAAATAAATACCTGAGTGCGCTACAGAGCGCCCAACTTAATGTCGATTTATCTCAGCAGGCGAGCGCACTCTCCGGTGGTGAAAAACAACGCTTAAATTTAGCTCGTGCTTTTTTAAGCGAAGCAGCAATTTTGCTACTTGATGAGCCTACTAGCGCGTTAGATGACGAAACATCCATGCTAATTATCCAAGCATTGCAGCAACACGCATTAAAATACAATAAAATCATAATCATAGTGAGTCATGACCCCGAAATTAGCTTATTAGCTGATGATGAGCTTATCTTAAAAAGTAATCAAGGTGTAGGTTAAGAATATGCGTAAACCATCAATATTAACTAAGTCTGCATTTAAAGTGTTGCTGCCCGTGACAATCGGTTGGGGGGCTGTGGCTGTTTTAGAATCTCTGAGTTACATAGCAATTGCCTTGGCTATTTTAGGTGTGTGGCCTACATACACAGTTTTATTACTGGGCTGTGTGACCATTATAATGACTATTTTAGTCTCTCGTTCAGGCTTTAATGTAGCGGTAAGCTTAATTGATGCGCTTTATAGTGAAATAATAAACTGCATGGCTCATATTAAAGTGCGTTGGTTTAAGGCGCAAAACCAAACCAAGTTAATCACTTTAATGGGTCAACATATTCCTAGTTTTATGGCGATACCTGCCCATCAGCTACAACAGTTTATCCATGCACCATTAATTCCAATAGTGATCACTATAGGTATGACTTGGGTTGCTGGATACCAGGTTGCTTTAATCTTGGCTGGATTATTAATGATTGCTTTGTACATACAGTTAATTTCTCAGCGGGCACTTTTAAAATCAGATCAACAGCGTAGTGGGTTAGAACAAAAATCTAAGCATGCGGGGCAAGAGTTTGTTGATCATATTGAACTGCTACGCAGTGCAACGGGTTGCATCAATGCAAGTAAGCGAGCTGAAGAAGCTTGGCTTGCACAAAGTAAAGCATTAGCTTGCACCAATAAGGCTGCGGCAAAATCGACATTTTATGCCGTTGTAGCAGGTGCTTTACCATGCCTAGGGGTGCTGGTTTATATGTTGGCAGCAGGCGTTTACTCAGGGGAGTATGTTTTTGTAGTCATGTTACTGGCATTACGTGCAACCTTTCCAATGGAGGCGCTTGCTTTAGCCGCTTTAAGTGTAAATGAGCATACCTCAGCAATAAAAAGTTACTTTAATGTGCTAGAAGCTCCCCAATTGCAAGAGCCAATAAATAAGCAGCCTAAACAACTCCATAATTACAATATGAGAATTGACAAACTAACTTATCAACCTGCATTTAGTTGTTTTTCAGCGGAAATTGAATCAGGTACTAGGGTATTGATCCGCGGAGAGAGTGGTGTAGGTAAAAGCACCTTACTCCATCTTTTAATGGGCTTTGATGTACCTCAAAGTGGTAGTGTTCAAATCGGTAGCACATCATTATCATCAATCACCAGCACTCAGCGTGAAACATTGTTTGCTTATGTGCCACAGTCGCCAGTTATATTTAATGGCACTATTGCGAGCAATATCCGTATGAGTAACCCAACTGCAAGCGATGAAGAAGTAGAAAATATAGCTCAAAAAATGATGTTAACAAACGTAATATCTCAGTCTCCACTGGGTATTAATCAGCCTGTGGTCGATGGTGGCGGGCAGTTATCAGGAGGTGAGAAACAACGAATAGGCCTAGCACAAGCAATATTAAAAAAAGCGCCTATTCTTATCTTAGACGAAGCAACTGCAGCGTTAGACACCGAAACAGAAGCTATTATTGCCAAGGAACTAATGCAATTAGACTGCACAATCATTGTTGTTTCTCATCGTAACCCAGCGATATGGCAAGCGCACAAAACCATAACGCTGGCTAATTGAAAGTTTAAATTAATGGGCGTGTTATCTATTTGTTATGTAACGTGTCCAATATACTTTTCACAGTCATTCAGGCTGCTTATCGCAAAAAAGTTCTGAGCGATTCATAGATTAATTACTCCTCTACACCTTGAGAAGCTCAGAGGCTGGCACATTGATTTTGACTTGTTTCAAAATAGCGAGGAACTGGCTGTCTATAAAATGTGTTTTTCATAATCTTCTCTTGTGTTTGGTTTTTATTATTTTTAGAGGGGTCGCCAAGCCTAATTGGTGTTAATGGGATTTTGATTCATTTTTTTGAGTGCGGTTCTTGAGCCATGGAGGCATGAGTTGTTCATTCCTTAGATGATGTTATGGATAAAGTTGCAAAATATTCGACAGGCTTTGGTCTCTTGCAGATCTTAATACAAAGTTCGGTTACGCCATGAAAAAGACAGGGGCAAAGTAAGCGCAGGAGCATGTGATGGAATTTCGAACTTTCGATGTTTTCTGGACGAGGCTGAAGCTCTCCAGATTGCTCACACTGTAGAGAATATACATTATTAAAAAATAGGAAAATACTTGGGTGCTCGGTTATTTTGTGCGCTCAGAGATTGGCCTTAAGAAAACTTGAAGTGAACTCTTTTTAGTTTTAGAAGCACTATAGCTTGCTTCTGTAGTAAACTATGTACTATTAGTTGAGGTGATAAATCGAAATTATTCACCCAGTACCCCACACAGTGCCCCATGGCGTTATGGGTTGAATTAAAAGGTTTGAAAATCAAATGAGTAGAACAGGAATACAGTGGTTCCCTGGGCACATGAATAAAGCCCGAAATGAAATTAAAGAAATAATGCCACAAATGGATGTGATCATTGAAGTGCTAGATGCGCGCATTCCTTACAGTAGCGAAAACCCGATGGTGGCTACCCTGCGTGAAGGTAAGCCGGTCATCAAAATTCTCAATAAAGCCGATTTAGCTGATCCTAAAATGACGCAAATCTGGAAAGACTATTTTGAGCAAGAAAATGGCGTAAAAGCCATTGCGTTTGGTAACGATAAAGCCGCAGAAGTGCATCGAATTAATGAACTGTGTAAAAAGTTAGTGCCGCATAAAGTCGGTGCCGATAAGCAAATTAAAGCCATGATTATGGGGATTCCTAACGTAGGTAAATCGACGCTCATAAATGTGCTTGCTGGGCGTATAGTGGCTAAAACCGGTAACGAGCCTGCAGTTACTAAGGCGCAGCAACGTATTAAACTTGATGATGGCATTATGCTTTACGATACGCCAGGGATGCTGTGGCCAAAAGTAGAGAACGAAAACTCAGGTTATCGTTTAGGCGCAACCGGTGCGATACGTGATACCGCTATTGAGTACGAAGAAGTGGCAAGTTACACCGCCGAGTATTTATTGCATGCTTATCCTGAGCTTTTAAAAGCGCGCTATAAATTAGATGAACTGCCAGAAAGCGATTGGGAGTTTGTTGAAATGGCGGGTAAAAAGCGCGGCTGTATTCGCGGTGGTAACCAAATCGATACGTATAAAATGTCGGAAATTCTAATTAATGAATTACGAGATGGCATTATCGGTCGTATTACCATGGAAACACCTACCATGCGTGAAGAAGAAGAGATAATGGTAGCTGGATTGCGCGCGGCAGCAGAGGCGAAAAAGCAAGCCAAAGAAGAAGAGAAAAAACAACGCCGAGCACGTGCACGAAAAAACCGCCGTTAATTTATAAAAGCTTAGGTTAAGGCCTTACGCGTTAAATTACAGACATAAAAAAAGCCCGTAAGGGCTTTTTTAGTTTCATATCTACCGTCACCGATATGAGCAATGTAGCAAGTAAATGAGTAGGGCGGAAACAGGTCATAAACAGCAAGGGGCGTTGTGGTTTATAACAGGTTTCCATAGCTGTTAGCGTGCGCCACACGTTTGTTTCAGGGTCGAGAAACAAATGAATTTTTCAGTCACAAGAAGCAATGCACTCCCTCTTGTTGATAGTGATTATCAGTTAGATTTGAGTGGTAGTCAACACCTTAATGAAAATGATTCTCATTAACTTTGGGGGTTTTATATTAAATTATAGGCATAAAAAAAGCCCGTAAGGGCTTTTTAGTTTCATATCTACCGTCACCGATATGAGCAA
>NZ_KK070023.1:630920-804852 GCF_000576475.1 Pseudoalteromonas sp. SCSIO_11900 | reverse complement strand
ACTTGTTTGGTTATCTTGAAAAATAGAGGCGTTTTCAAGATTGTCATAGGGTTCAGTAACTACTTCACTTCTAGGTCTGTGGGTTTCGTTATAAGCGTAGGTGATCTTACTGGTTAAACCGTCAATATTGCTTGGTTGCCATAAAAGCTTTGCGCGCAAATCTTTGTTCTGCCAGTCGAGATCGAAGTCATGTGCAGTAAAATTTGGGTTAGTGTAGGTCACAAATGTATCTCTAGCGCTGTAATCTATGGCGATACGGGCAGCAAAATCTTCACTTAAAGGCCCTGATACTAAAGCGGAAATTCTATGTTTATTACGACTCCCAAGCAAAGCTTGCGCTGCAATTTCAGGTGTAAAAGTAGGCTCATTAGTACGAATTACCACAGCACCAGCAATGCTGTTTGCACCTTGGTTTGTTGTTTGTGGGCCTCTAAATACTTCAACCGAAGCTGCATCCCATAAGCCTGCAGCCCCTAAGTCGAGCTCACTGGCTGTTAAGTATCGGCCATCTACGCTGATAGTTGCACTCGGAATAGGCTTTGAAAGGTAGGCGTTGCCTGCACTAACAGGGCCTTTTGTATCGTTGCCTCGAATAATAGGTGCATCGGTATTACCAGCATAAATAACGTTTGCAGTACCAGGCAGGATTTCAGCAATTGTCGTAAGGTCAGCATTTTTTTTAAGTTCTTCAGCTGTAATGATTTGTACCGAACTTGTGGTTTCTTGCATTGTTCTGGCTAATTTTTGGCCATAGATAATAACGTGCTGAATATCTTCTTTTTTCTCTTCATTCTCATCTGCGTATACGTTTGTAATAGCAGCGCAAGAGTAAGTTAATACAAACAATCTTAGCAGTGAAACAGAAAACTTTTTTTGTATTAAAGATGACACAAATTAATCCTTTAAGAGGTAGGTTGATAATAATTATTATTTAGATTACTCTTTGCTGAACTGATTATCAACACTGTGTTGATAATTAATTTTATCATTTAACTTTATCGTTTGGGTTGTTTATGTTGTTAGGATTTGCAAAGTACAAAAGGTTGCAGCGCACGGTAAAGCCCATTTCAACTGAGTTGCTTATAGGCACTTTATTCTCGGTATGTAGTGGTATAGCAGGGGTTTTTGCACTTTTATCTGTGGTTAAGCTACTTTTAGGGGATGCTGATAAATGGTTATTGATAGCATGTATAAGTTGGTTGCTTGCAGCTACTTTTGCAGGAATAAGTGCATGGCTTAGCCATAATGCAGAAGCTAAGTTCTCCGCCCAATTGCGCATTGATATCGCTCGCCAACTTAGCTTTTTACCAGTTTATAGCTTGGTAAAATACCGCAGTGATAAGTTAAAGAAATTAATTAATGACGATGTAGCTAATTTGCATTACATGATAGCTCACCTACCATCTGAATTGACTGTATTGTTCATCATACCGGTTATTACATTAGGGGTATTGCTCTATACCACGCATATAAGTGCGCTTGTTGCTCTTATTCCGGGCGGGTTAGCAATACTTTGTTATCTCTTTATTATTCCGAGATTAGCAAAAAAGCAGGTTCAAGAGAGCACTAATGTGATGGCTCAAATAACAGGCAGTGTGACTGAGTACAGCAAAGGAGTATTAGTTTGTCGAACAACTCCAGCGGCGGCTGGCCCACTTGCTCGCTTAAAAAGCGCAACAACAAGTTTTACTCACGGTATGAAAAATCGAGTTAAACGAGTAGCAACCATCGTGGCGCTAGCAACGGCAATGTTGCAAGCGGTCGCGACATATACATTGGTTTACTGGATTGGCAGTCAATGGGAAATTGATTCGCTTGCGCCGTTAATGCTTTTTAGTTTAGTGATTGTAGCGCCAGCACTTAAATTAGGTCACGGGCTTGATTACATTTATAAAGGCAAAATGGCGGCGAAAGATATTGAGGAGTTTTTAAATATACCCACGCTGGTGTTTGGTGAAAAAGAGTGTGAGCCTATTGAATCTAACAAGCTTGTTATTAGTGATCTGAGCTTACAAATTAATAATGAATTACGCCAGCAAAGTATTAACTTATCGGCTCAATCAGGTTCACTATTTGTTATTTCTGGACAAAGCGGTGTTGGCAAATCAAGCTTACTGCGTGCAATAGCTGGCTTTGAACCGGCCTATTCGGGGAGGATTTATATTAATTCTGAAAATATAAAACATCTTACCGAACACTCATTAAATAAATTGGTTATGTTGTTGCCACAAGGATTGAGTGTATTAGATGCAACGGTACAAGATAATTTAGCTCTAACAGGTGGCAGGGCTGCTGCAAATAAATACCTGAGTGCGCTACAGAGCGCCCAACTTAATGTCGATTTATCTCAGCAGGCGAGCGCACTCTCCGGTGGTGAAAAACAACGCTTAAATTTAGCTCGTGCTTTTTTAAGCGAAGCAGCAATTTTGCTACTTGATGAGCCTACTAGCGCGTTAGATGACGAAACATCCATGCTAATTATCCAAGCATTGCAGCAACACGCATTAAAATACAATAAAATCATAATCATAGTGAGTCATGACCCCGAAATTAGCTTATTAGCTGATGATGAGCTTATCTTAAAAAGTAATCAAGGTGTAGGTTAAGAATATGCGTAAACCATCAATATTAACTAAGTCTGCATTTAAAGTGTTGCTGCCCGTGACAATCGGTTGGGGGGCTGTGGCTGTTTTAGAATCTCTGAGTTACATAGCAATTGCCTTGGCTATTTTAGGTGTGTGGCCTACATACACAGTTTTATTACTGGGCTGTGTGACCATTATAATGACTATTTTAGTCTCTCGTTCAGGCTTTAATGTAGCGGTAAGCTTAATTGATGCGCTTTATAGTGAAATAATAAACTGCATGGCTCATATTAAAGTGCGTTGGTTTAAGGCGCAAAACCAAACCAAGTTAATCACTTTAATGGGTCAACATATTCCTAGTTTTATGGCGATACCTGCCCATCAGCTACAACAGTTTATCCATGCACCATTAATTCCAATAGTGATCACTATAGGTATGACTTGGGTTGCTGGATACCAGGTTGCTTTAATCTTGGCTGGATTATTAATGATTGCTTTGTACATACAGTTAATTTCTCAGCGGGCACTTTTAAAATCAGATCAACAGCGTAGTGGGTTAGAACAAAAATCTAAGCATGCGGGGCAAGAGTTTGTTGATCATATTGAACTGCTACGCAGTGCAACGGGTTGCATCAATGCAAGTAAGCGAGCTGAAGAAGCTTGGCTTGCACAAAGTAAAGCATTAGCTTGCACCAATAAGGCTGCGGCAAAATCGACATTTTATGCCGTTGTAGCAGGTGCTTTACCATGCCTAGGGGTGCTGGTTTATATGTTGGCAGCAGGCGTTTACTCAGGGGAGTATGTTTTTGTAGTCATGTTACTGGCATTACGTGCAACCTTTCCAATGGAGGCGCTTGCTTTAGCCGCTTTAAGTGTAAATGAGCATACCTCAGCAATAAAAAGTTACTTTAATGTGCTAGAAGCTCCCCAATTGCAAGAGCCAATAAATAAGCAGCCTAAACAACTCCATAATTACAATATGAGAATTGACAAACTAACTTATCAACCTGCATTTAGTTGTTTTTCAGCGGAAATTGAATCAGGTACTAGGGTATTGATCCGCGGAGAGAGTGGTGTAGGTAAAAGCACCTTACTCCATCTTTTAATGGGCTTTGATGTACCTCAAAGTGGTAGTGTTCAAATCGGTAGCACATCATTATCATCAATCACCAGCACTCAGCGTGAAACATTGTTTGCTTATGTGCCACAGTCGCCAGTTATATTTAATGGCACTATTGCGAGCAATATCCGTATGAGTAACCCAACTGCAAGCGATGAAGAAGTAGAAAATATAGCTCAAAAAATGATGTTAACAAACGTAATATCTCAGTCTCCACTGGGTATTAATCAGCCTGTGGTCGATGGTGGCGGGCAGTTATCAGGAGGTGAGAAACAACGAATAGGCCTAGCACAAGCAATATTAAAAAAAGCGCCTATTCTTATCTTAGACGAAGCAACTGCAGCGTTAGACACCGAAACAGAAGCTATTATTGCCAAGGAACTAATGCAATTAGACTGCACAATCATTGTTGTTTCTCATCGTAACCCAGCGATATGGCAAGCGCACAAAACCATAACGCTGGCTAATTGAAAGTTTAAATTAATGGGCGTGTTATCTATTTGTTATGTAACGTGTCCAATATACTTTTCACAGTCATTCAGGCTGCTTATCGCAAAAAAGTTCTGAGCGATTCATAGATTAATTACTCCTCTACACCTTGAGAAGCTCAGAGGCTGGCACATTGATTTTGACTTGTTTCAAAATAGCGAGGAACTGGCTGTCTATAAAATGTGTTTTTCATAATCTTCTCTTGTGTTTGGTTTTTATTATTTTTAGAGGGGTCGCCAAGCCTAATTGGTGTTAATGGGATTTTGATTCATTTTTTTGAGTGCGGTTCTTGAGCCATGGAGGCATGAGTTGTTCATTCCTTAGATGATGTTATGGATAAAGTTGCAAAATATTCGACAGGCTTTGGTCTCTTGCAGATCTTAATACAAAGTTCGGTTACGCCATGAAAAAGACAGGGGCAAAGTAAGCGCAGGAGCATGTGATGGAATTTCGAACTTTCGATGTTTTCTGGACGAGGCTGAAGCTCTCCAGATTGCTCACACTGTAGAGAATATACATTATTAAAAAATAGGAAAATACTTGGGTGCTCGGTTATTTTGTGCGCTCAGAGATTGGCCTTAAGAAAACTTGAAGTGAACTCTTTTTAGTTTTAGAAGCACTATAGCTTGCTTCTGTAGTAAACTATGTACTATTAGTTGAGGTGATAAATCGAAATTATTCACCCAGTACCCCACACAGTGCCCCATGGCGTTATGGGTTGAATTAAAAGGTTTGAAAATCAAATGAGTAGAACAGGAATACAGTGGTTCCCTGGGCACATGAATAAAGCCCGAAATGAAATTAAAGAAATAATGCCACAAATGGATGTGATCATTGAAGTGCTAGATGCGCGCATTCCTTACAGTAGCGAAAACCCGATGGTGGCTACCCTGCGTGAAGGTAAGCCGGTCATCAAAATTCTCAATAAAGCCGATTTAGCTGATCCTAAAATGACGCAAATCTGGAAAGACTATTTTGAGCAAGAAAATGGCGTAAAAGCCATTGCGTTTGGTAACGATAAAGCCGCAGAAGTGCATCGAATTAATGAACTGTGTAAAAAGTTAGTGCCGCATAAAGTCGGTGCCGATAAGCAAATTAAAGCCATGATTATGGGGATTCCTAACGTAGGTAAATCGACGCTCATAAATGTGCTTGCTGGGCGTATAGTGGCTAAAACCGGTAACGAGCCTGCAGTTACTAAGGCGCAGCAACGTATTAAACTTGATGATGGCATTATGCTTTACGATACGCCAGGGATGCTGTGGCCAAAAGTAGAGAACGAAAACTCAGGTTATCGTTTAGGCGCAACCGGTGCGATACGTGATACCGCTATTGAGTACGAAGAAGTGGCAAGTTACACCGCCGAGTATTTATTGCATGCTTATCCTGAGCTTTTAAAAGCGCGCTATAAATTAGATGAACTGCCAGAAAGCGATTGGGAGTTTGTTGAAATGGCGGGTAAAAAGCGCGGCTGTATTCGCGGTGGTAACCAAATCGATACGTATAAAATGTCGGAAATTCTAATTAATGAATTACGAGATGGCATTATCGGTCGTATTACCATGGAAACACCTACCATGCGTGAAGAAGAAGAGATAATGGTAGCTGGATTGCGCGCGGCAGCAGAGGCGAAAAAGCAAGCCAAAGAAGAAGAGAAAAAACAACGCCGAGCACGTGCACGAAAAAACCGCCGTTAATTTATAAAAGCTTAGGTTAAGGCCTTACGCGTTAAATTACAGACATAAAAAAAGCCCGTAAGGGCTTTTTTAGTTTCATATCTACCGTCACCGATATGAGCAATGTAGCAAGTAAATGAGTAGGGCGGAAACAGGTCATAAACAGCAAGGGGTGTTGTGGTTTATAACAGGTTTCCATAGCTGTTAGCGTGCGCCACACGTTTGTTTCAGGGTCGAGAAACAAATGAATTTTTCAGTCACAAGAAGCAATGCACTCCCTCTTGTTGATAGTGATTATCAGTTAGATTTGAGTGGTAGTCAACACCTTAATGAAAATGATTCTCATTAACTTTGGGGGTTTTATATTAAATTATAGGCATAAAAAAAGCCCGTAAGGGCTTTTTAGTTTCATATCTACCGTCACCGATATGAGCAATGTAGCAAGTAAATGAGTAGGGCGGAAACAGGTCATAAACAGCAAGGGGCGTTGTGGTTTATAACAGGTTTCCATAGCTGTTAGCGTGCGCCACACGTTTGTTTCAGGTCGAGAAACAAATGAACTTTACCGTCACAAAAAGCAATGTACTTCCTTCTTGTTGAGATTGATTATCAGTTAGATTTAAATAACTGTCAACACCTAAATGCAAATAATTCTTATTTTAACTTTTTGTTCATTTATAGCACTAAAGTAAGGGCTGATTTTTGCTGCAGTTCTCCTTATGCCAAGTTAAGTATTATAATAACAAGAACAAAAATATGTTTTCTATTTGGTTTATTAGCCTTATTGCCGTGGTGTACCTAGGAGTATTATTTGCAGTGGCGGGGTGGGCAGATAGGCGTAAGGTGCTGCCATTCAAGGGCATGATTTATGGCCTATCATTGGGTGTTAATTGTACCTCATGGGATTTTTATGGCACCACAGCACAAGCGGCTAGTAATGGCTGGTGGTTGGCGCCTACCTATGCGGGCACGATTATATTATTTATTTTTGGCTGGCAGCTGTATTGCCGCATTGCACATATTTGTCGACAACAAAAACTCACGTCATTAGCTGATTTTATTGCTACGCGATATGGGCAATCGTCGAGTTTGTCAGGGCTGATCTCACTTATTTCAGTAATAGCGATTGTGGCGTATATCTCTCTTCAGCTAAGTGCAACTGCGCAGAGCATCAACTTAGTCACCGGCCGAGCCCCTACTCAAAGTAACCAAGTGTGGGCTGATAGTACGTTTTATATTACGTTATTACTGGCTTTATTTGCGATTTTATTTGGCGCTCGCAGGCTTAAGCCCAGTGAGCATAACCCCGGGTTAATTGCCAGTATTGCCTTTGAATCGATTGTTAAGTTACTTGCCTTTATTGCGGTGGGCTTGTGTGTGTTTTTCTATATTTGATCGCCTCTAAATATAAGTCGGCTTATATCGCTGCAAAACATGGCGCTTTTCATTTATTAGAATGTGCACCCGGTGTGAC
Organism: Pseudoalteromonas sp. SCSIO_11900; assembly: GCF_000576475.1. Lineage (NCBI taxonomy): Bacteria > Pseudomonadati > Pseudomonadota > Gammaproteobacteria > Alteromonadales > Pseudoalteromonadaceae > Pseudoalteromonas > Pseudoalteromonas sp. SCSIO_11900. The sequence goes on along the minus strand of NZ_KK070023.1, from coordinate 797,508 downwards.
TATTGATGAAATCAAAGCCAAAACTGCGGGTAATTTAGTTATTAGCGACAAATTCAAAACTATGAGTTTTGAGTGATTTTACTAACGATTTGTATGGGCAAAATAATTGTGTTTGCTTCATGTCATCATCCGATTGCGCTTTTGATGTTCAACAATGACGCTGATAAAGACTTAAGTCGTTTAAATACAGTTTATAATGTGCCTCTTTTAAGCCCATCTCATACCTCAAAATATCTTTAAAGCAAGTTTTTTATAAATTGATTGCATTTTAAGCGACTTCTATGGTGATGTTCGCTTTAAGTAATGCTATACTCCCGCCGAATAATTTATCGACTTTATTAAGAGTAAAATTAATGGCAGATTTATCGAAGTACAGAAACATTGGTATTTTCGCGCACGTTGATGCGGGTAAAACCACAACTACTGAGCGTATCCTAAAGCTTACAGGTACAATCCACAAAAGCGGTGAGACACATGATGGTGAGTCTACTACCGATTTCATGGAGCAAGAAGCTGAGCGCGGTATTACTATCCAGTCTGCGGCAGTAAGCTGTTTCTGGAAAGATCACCGTTTTAACGTTATCGATACTCCTGGACACGTTGACTTCACCGTTGAAGTTTACCGTTCACTTAAAGTACTAGACGGTGGTATCGGTGTATTCTGTGGTTCTGGTGGTGTTGAGCCACAATCAGAAACTAACTGGCGCTATGCGAATGAGTCAGGCGTTGCACGTATCATCTTCGTAAACAAATTAGACCGTATGGGTGCTGATTTTTACCGTGTAACTGAGCAAGTACAAAAAGTACTTGGTGCTACTCCATTAGTTATGACTTTACCAATTGGTATTGAAGACGAATTCATAGGTGTTGTAGACGTTTTAAACAAACAAGCGTACGTTTGGGATGAGACAGGTCTTCCTGAGAACTACTCAATTGTTGACGTTCCAGCTGACATGGTAGAGAAAACTGATGAATACCATGAAATGCTTATCGAAACTGCTGTAGAGCAAGACGATGACCTAATGGAAGCGTACATGGAAGGTGAAATCCCTTCAATTGAAGACATCAAGCGTTGTATCCGTAAAGGTACTCGTGACCTTGCGTTCTTCCCTACATTCTGTGGTTCTGCATTCAAAAACAAAGGTATGCAACTTGTACTTGACGCAGTAGTAGATTACCTACCTGCCCCTACAGAAGTTGATCCTCAACCTCTTATGGATGAAGAAGGTAACGAAAACGGCGAGCATGCAATTGTATCTGCAGACGAATCTTTCAAAGCGTTAGCATTCAAAATCATGGATGACCGTTTTGGTGCATTAACATTCGTACGTATCTACTCTGGTAAGCTTAACAAGGGTGACACTATCCTTAATGCATTTACGGGTAAAACTGAGCGTGTTGGCCGTATGGTTGAGATGCAAGCAGATGATCGTAAAGAGCTTACTTCAGCACAAGCGGGCGATATCATCGCTATCGTTGGTATGAAGAACGTGCAAACTGGTCACACTCTTTGTGATCCTAAGCACCCAGTAACACTTGAGCCAATGGTATTCCCAACTCCAGTAATCTCGATTGCTGTACAGCCTAAAGATAAAGGCGGTAATGAGAAAATGGGTGTTGCTATCGGTAAAATGGTTGCAGAAGATCCATCTTTCCAAGTTGAAACTGATGAAGATTCAGGTGAAACTATCCTTAAAGGGATGGGTGAGCTTCACTTAGATATCAAAGTAGATATCCTTAAGCGTACTTACGGTGTAGACCTTATCGTTGGTCAACCACAGGTTGCTTACCGTGAAACTATCACTCGTGAAGTCGAAGATAGCTACACGCATAAGAAACAATCTGGTGGTTCTGGTCAATTCGGTAAAATCGATTACCGTATCAAGCCTGGCGAAGTGGGTTCTGGTTTCACGTTCACATCTTCAGTTGTTGGTGGTAACGTACCTAAAGAATTCTGGCCTGCAGTTGAGAAAGGCTTTAAGTCAATGATGAACGAAGGTGTTCTAGCTGGCTTCCCAGTACTTGACGTTGAAGTTGAACTTTTCGACGGTGGCTTCCACGCCGTGGATTCATCAGCAATCGCATTCGAAATCGCAGCTAAAGGCGCTTTCCGTCAGTCTATCCCTAAAGCGGGTGCACAACTTCTTGAGCCAATCATGAAAGTTGACGTGTTCACGCCAGAAGATCACGTAGGTGACGTAATCGGTGACCTTAACCGTCGTCGTGGTATGTTAAGCAACCAAGAAGCTGGTTTAACTGGCGTTCGCATTAAAGCAGACGTACCGTTATCAGAAATGTTCGGTTACATCGGTTCACTACGTACAATGACATCAGGTCGTGGTCAGTTCTCTATGGAGTTCTCACACTACGCACCATGTCCACAAAACGTAGCTGACACAGTAATTGCTGCAGAAAAAGAGAAAAAAGCAGCTAAGTAATTAGCACTTTAACTCTTTAAAAAAACCCGCACGTGTTGCGGGTTTTTTATTGTCTGAAGGTTATTAAGCTCGAAAATAAAAACGTGCGGTCATAAAAAAGGAGCAACAGTTAGTTGCTCCTTTTTTATTTATTATGGCTATACAAATCTTCAAAATAGCTGACTTAATTAAGCGAATTGGTATTAATTTAGCTTATTAGCTGTTTTTTTGATGAGCGCTTTAAACTTCTTACGATGTGATTCACCACTAAAGCTCTGAATAGGCATGGTTACTTTATGTTCTTGTGGTAACAGCGGTATTGCTGTTGAATAACGCCCTGCAGGTGGAACGCTTATCTCTTTAAGGTGTACTTTAAGTGCCGCTAATGTTGCATCATTATCGACTTCACTCGGGCAGAGAAAAATTCCCCACTGCCTGAGCTTAACGCCTAGCTTGATACTACTTGAATAGCGCACAATAGGTGCAGCGAGTATGAGCCCTAATAAAATAGGAGATAACCACCAAAAAAAGACTGGCGTAAAGTAATAAGCAACGCTACCCCATACAATGGCAACCAGCGAAGAAAGCAATGTATAACTAAATGCTTCTTTCCATGGCACCATTCTGCCTTCACGCGGTTGAGCGTCCCATTTTACTTTTTTACCTAAAAATACACAGACTACAAAATACGCATGAAAAACCATCATTAATGGTGCCACAATAATGGCAAACACGGTTTCAATTATAGACCCTAAAGTAAGTTTTAATGCACCACCAAAGCGCTGCTTTCTATGCACTAAGGTAACAATCACGCCCATGAGTTTAGGCAATAATAAAATAATGATAGTTAAGTAAAGTAATGAGTCAATGAGCTCTGTTTTGGCTATTTGCCAAGTTGGAAATAGTTGATAGGCGCGATTAAAATAGACATCGCTATTTAAAGCGCGTGTTACCGCGTCTATGGTGCTTAACGCCAGCATAGATAACCAAATGAGTGATGATATATACGCGGTTGCACCCAGTAAAAAATGCAGCTTACTCATTAGCTTTAATTTTGCTGATGATAATAAGCCAAGATGTTGAATATTACCTTGAACCCAGCGTCTGTCGCGTACAGCATAATCTAATATGTTGCTCGGAACTTCCTCGTAACTGCCCTCAATATCGGCAAGTAATAATACGTCCCAATTCGCGCTATGTAATAAAGAGGCTTCCACAAAATCATGACTTAAAATTTCACCACCAAAAGGCGCTTTACCTTTTAGTGTTGGCAAGCCACAGCAATCAATAAATGCTTTAACGCGAATAATGGCATTATGGCCCCAGTAATTGGCTTTATCGGTTTGCCAAAAAGCAGAGCCGGTAGCTAACATTGGACTATAAAGAATTGAAGCGAACTGTAAAAAGCGTCCAAAAAAGGTATCTTGGCGCACAGGAATAGGGATAGTCTGAATCAATCCCGCTTGTGGATTATTCAGCATACTGGTAGTGAGCTCTAGCATGCACTGACCCGTCATCACACTATCAGCATCCAATACAATCATATGCTCGTATTGGCTACCCCAGCGCTCGCAAAAGTCGGTTAAGTTACCCACTTTACGATGTTTGTTATCTTCACGGCGACGATAAAATACCTGCTTTGCAGTATCACCTAAGCGCTCACATAACGCATGCCATGCACTTAATTCATTACTAGCAATAGTTGCGTCTTGTGTATCGCTTAGTAAATAAAAATCAAAGTGTTTTAATTGCCCTGTCGCTTTTAATGATTGTAAGCTGACTTCAAAGCCTGCAATCACTCTGTGCGTATCTTCGTTATATATAGGCATAACCACAGCCGTTTTTTGCTGTGACAATGCTTCACTGTTAATAGAGACCGGCTTTATTTTTTTAAGTGTGAGTGGATCTATCCGAAATAGCTGCAGTATAAAACCAATACAACCACTACAAAATGCGGTGACTATCCACGCAAAAGTAATAGAAAATAAAGCAAGAAGTGCATACTCAAGTAAGGTCATGCCATTTGAATTTAAAATTTCAAACATAATTGAAATGCCATAGCCTGAAAGACCAATAGCAGCGATAGCAAATAACCACACACGAAGTGTTTTAAAAGGCATCGGCGTGCCTGCGCTTTGTTTACTTGATGTCATTTGGATACCAAACATAGCTCCATACCTCGCTCACTTCTTTATTACGTAGCTTTAGCGATAAACGCATATCTACAGGATCACTACCTTGGGGAGCGACTTTAAAAGCAACACGCCAACCTAATGATTTTGGTAATTTTTGCACTGTAATATCGCGGGCTTCACCGGTAGTAAGCTGAAGATCTGCGCTAAGTGCTAATTTTGCTGATAACTGATTGATATCAGGGCCGGTAAAGTCAACAGTAAATTGACGATGGCTTTTTGGCGGTGGATTATCTTCACCAGGTAATGCGGCACTACCAATACGCGTTCTAGCTACTTTGGCCAAATTATTTTGGCTTAGATAATCATTAAACGTCGTCATTTTATAGCTAAACTTTAATGCCTCTCCTGCTTTGAACGGCTTTTCAGGAACCCAATAACTTACAATATTATCGTTTGTTTCAGTATCTGTTGGAATTTCTACTAGCTCAACACGGCCATTGCCCCATTCACCTTGTGGTTCTATCCAAAGGCTAGGGCGGTTGTGGTAATGCGCTTCGATATCAAAGTAGTTATTGAATTCACGGTCACGCTGCACAAGGCCAAAGCCTTTTGGATTCTCATATGAAAAAGAGGTTACACTGAGTTGGGATGGATTATTAAGCGGACGCCATACCCAATTACTCTCTTGTGACTGCGTGAGCAAACCATCTGAATCATGTACTTCAGGGCGGTAATCATCAAAAAACTTAGTGCTATTTTCACCGTGATAAAACATGCTCGTTAATGGCGCTATACCTAGCTTTTTAACATCTTTACGCGCAAAAATTTGCATGTCGACGTTAACACGTGTCTGTGTGTTTGGGTCTATTTCAAACTTATAGGCTCCCGCTACCGATGGGCTATCGAGTAAAGCAAAAATAGTAATATTAGTTTGCTCTGGTGTTGGTTTTACTAACCAAAACTCTTTGAATGAAGGAAACTCTTCACCAGATGTTTGTGCGGTATCAATTGCCAATCCGCGTGCTGATAAGCCATAAACTTGATTAGGTCCAACTAGGCGAAAATAAGAAGCGCCCTGAAACACCATAATTTCATCTTTATAGTCATCGTTATTTAGTGGGTAGTGCAATCTAAAACCAGCATGCCCTAACTGTGTACCTTCAACACTTTTCGCTATTTCATCTTTTAGGTGTGCTGCTGTTCCATCATATTGATAAAAGTCTGTGCTAAATGGGAGGCGGCTAAGCTTGGCATCGTGATCAACGATATTGATTTTGACTGGGGTTTTATATAAAAAACCTGGGTGAAACAGTTGCAGCTCATAAAGCCCTTCATCTTTCCATACCGATTGATCGTGTTTGAAGCGGATTGAGCGGTAGTCTTGATAATCAATACTATTGAGCGCTTCTATTTGTATGTTTTTAGGTGCAATATAATCTTGCTCAGCAAGCTTTTTAGCACGCGCACTTATCACATCAAATAAGCTGCCTTGTGGTATTGCCGCTTCTAATGAGGTTGCTGCAATGGCGTTGTTCGTTCCCCACAGTGAAAAAACTATCAACATCCCTACCAAAGGTTTAAAAGCCCTTTGACAAGTTGATATAAGGTGAATGCGTTCTTTCATTTTGAATCCTTTATAAAAATATATTTACAGCGAGAGTAACGTCTATCTCAATGGTTTTTATATGGGTTAGCAGGACTGGGCAATTATCGTTTTAGCGCTGGTGTAGTAACGCAGCTTCACATTTTGTATTTATTGAACAATAAATGAAAGGTGTGAAATTTGATAAATGCCATATCAAGGTTTGCATAGATAGTAAGCAATGTTTGCTGAAGCTTGTCTGAATTACATTTGTATAAAAAATAAAAAATAAAAAATAAAAAAGCCGCGAAAGCGGCTTTTGAGTAACTATATAGATATTTTAGGTCACAATACCTAATTGTTAACCGACTAATTAAGCTTAATCAGCATACTTTGTTGCTTTGTACGTTAATTTAACATTACCAAAAGGAATGGCGCCGTTTACACGCACTCGCCACTTACCTTCTTTAGGGTTGGTAAATGAACAACTTTCGCTATTACCGAAGCTTATTGAGGCGCAATCTTTTCTGAAAAGAGTCGGGTTTCTTTTATGGCGTACAAATAAGTTTGCATCACCCCAGCCACCGTCAAGGCTAACCGTTAGCTCGTCATAACCTTGTGGGATTTCAAAGCTGTAGCTTTTCCACCAAAACCACCCGCCAATATTATTAATTTCGCCAATAATTACTTCAGGTTCTGGCTCAGGTGGCGCGATAATGGTCGAGCGAATATCGACAATAACAGGGTCATGATCTGACGCTCTGTAAGGACCTTGAGCATATAAGGTTGATTGTTGTGCGTCAGATTTAAATTCAACGTTATAATCAAGCGAGATAGGCTCATCGGCATTAATGTGCCAATCGGTTGCACTGACTACTTTATTTAATAAGCTTGGGCTGACTAGGGCGTGATCTAAACTACCCGCTCGGCCAGAAAAGCTATAAGAGTAACCTAAAGTGTTGCCATCTAGCTCAGCAACCACATTTTTAAAGCCTTTATCAGCAAATGCACGGATAGGATCTTCCATTGCATAGGCGTTCATGTCGCCAACAAGAATGATATCTTCATCATCAACCCCTGTTGGTTTGCTATTTAACCAATCAGCAAATGCATTGGCGCCAGCAGTTCGAATTTCGTTCCAACATGCTTGGCCGTCATTTTGATCAGCGTTTCCACCAGTTGCACTTCCACAACCACCTTTAGATTTTAAGTGGGCAACGGCAACAGTAAAGACTTCTTCTGTCTCTAAAGATTTAAAGCTTTGCGCAATAGGTGCGCGATTGCTGTAGTCAAAAGGCGCGTCAGTTGTAATCGCTGCTGTTCCTACCTGCTGTACTTTATCAGCACGATAAATAAGCGCGGTAGTAATGGCGTCGGTGCCGATTTTATCAACGCCAAAGTCCACAAATGCATAGTGATTTTGACTGTCGGCATCATTAAGTGCATTTACTAAGCTTGCAACAGCACTAAATTCACCAAAGCCGTCATTTTCAATTTCCATTAAGCCAATCACATCAGCTTGCATAGCACTGATAGCACTAACTAGCTTGGCCTGTTGACGAATTAATTCTACTTCTGAGTCAGCACCTCGGCTAGTTGGGAAACCGCCACCTTGGCCATCGCCATTAAAGTAGTTAAGCACGTTAAAGCTGGCAACACGTAAATCAGCGTCAGGGTTTAACTCTGGCGCATCGGTGCGTGGATTCGTAGTTATAAACTGAGGTGTGACCGTTGGGTGAATACGGTAAGTGCTAAAACTGTACGCTAGGGCGCCAGTTACGGTATTTACTGTATCGCCAGTACGCAGCGTATTCTCTGCCGATAATCCAGGTACAGGGTAAGCAATAGGGTCGCGATTTTGACGAGTTGAGCCATCATCTACGAGTATTTTTTTAGTTAGATTTTGCGCTTCAACCGCATTTGCTGCCGCACCAGGAAGTGCAACTTGTGTCCCTTGATATAAACGTTCGGTGGCAAGCTCTAATTCACCGTAACGACCTAAACCATAGTTATTCGTGACAACTAATGGCTGCTCTAGGGTCACCAACATACCTTCAAATGCTTCTAACTCACTTTGATCGATAACGGGTAAAGTGATTTTAGTAGGATAAGCTGAAAGGCCGATATCACAAATAGCAACTTGGCTAACATTACCAATTTGGGTGGCATCAAAGTACTCTTCAACAGTACCTTGTACGCGAACATGGTCGCCAACATTAACATCAGTATTGGTAAAGTAAACAAATACACCTTCAGAAGTAAGGGGATTTGCATCTTCATCACTATTAAGTGAATTTACAAAAAAGCCTTTGAGCTGATCATCTGCTTGGAAATCAGCCGTCACAACGCCTTCAAATTCAACCACAGTGTTAACCAGTGGACTGCTTGCGCCTTCACCTTGAATACTGCTAATTAATGTTTTATCAGCGCCACATAGTAAAGGATCTTCAGGTTCTGGCTCAGGATCTGGATTAGGTGAAGAATTCCCTGCAAAGATACCTAGATCACTAAAATCATCTTGATCAAATTGCAGCCATAGCTCACTTGGATTAAAAGCGCCATCGGCATCAGTGCGTCCGTTTAATTGAGTTTCTTTACGGCGCAGTGTTTTATTTTGCGTTTGTACGCCACCTTCAGACCAAAATGAACCTGGATCTACGCCGCGTTGACCAAAGCTATCAATAACGGTTGAGCCTTGCGTAAGTACCAGTGCGTCATCACCATTAAAGTTAGTGACGGCGCTGAGTTGATCTGCTTTTTCTTTTAATTCAACTGAAGCATTACCATTAACAATGACATACGTGCTATTAGCAGCAAGTTCACCGGTTAAATCGAGCGTATTGTTCGCCTCTGTATTGCCATTTGAATAGAGGCTTAGGGTGTAGCCATCCAATGACAGTGGGGTTGTCGAATTATTAAATAGTTCTACTGCTTTATTATAGCTACTGCCCTCTACGTATTCTGATATAACGAGGTTTGCGGTAGCGGGTGCACTGAGGCTTGCTAACACAAGCGCCAATGGCGTTATTTTTGTTTTCAACATTATTATTTTTTCCCGTGTTTTTGTTTCCCCAAATGGGACGCTTAGTGTAATGAAAAATGATTACAAATAGAATACAGAATGTTAACAATATTAAGTTTTGTTATTTTTTGAGGTAGAACGTACAGTTGTGTGTTTGGTTTTAGGTAAGGCAGAGCCTGTGTAGTGTGATTACTATCTATAAAAATAGGGGGTAACGCTGCATAAATGCCAACTATGTGTTGTTCTTAAACATAAAAAAAGGGCAATAAAGCCCTTTTATATCAATATGCTTTTATTACTTATTTAAATAGCGGGCAGCCTGCTTTGCAAAGTAAGTCAGAATGCCATCAGCACCTGCACGTTTAAATGCTAATAGAGACTCCATAATAGTGGCTTCCTCACTCAGCCAGCCGTTATCAATAGCGGCTTTGTGCATCGCGTACTCACCACTTACCTGATAAGCAAATGTTGGTACACCAAATTCATCTTTAACGCGGCGTACAATGTCTAAATAAGGCATACCTGGCTTAACCATTACCATATCGGCGCCTTCTTGCAAATCAAGAGCTACTTCACGAATAGCTTCATCAGAGTTGGCAGGATCCATTTGGTAAGTTTTTTTATCAGCGCCTTTTAGGTTTCCTGCTGAACCGACAGCATCTCTAAATGGGCCATAGTAGCTTGATGCATACTTTGCTGAATAGGCCATAATGCGAGTGTGAATAAAGCCATCGGCTTCAAGGGCTTCACGAATTGCACCAATACGCCCATCCATCATGTCTGATGGGGCAACAACATCAGCACCTGCATGTGCGTGTGATAGCGCCTGCTTAATTAAAATTTCGGTAGTGACGTCATTAATTACATAACCTACATCATCAAGAATGCCGTCTTGACCATGCACAGTAAATGGGTCAAGTGCAACATCGGTGATCACGCCAAGCTCAGGAAAGGTTTCTTTTAATGCGCGAACAGTTCTTTGTGCTAAGCCATCATCGTTATACGCTTCTTCAGCGAGTAGAGACTTTTTATCTGCAGGGGTAACAGGGAAAATAGCAAGCGCAGGGACGCCTAAATCAACTAATTCTTTAGCTTCTTCTAGCAGTAAATCAATTGACAAACGTTCAATGCCGGGCATCGATTCAATACTTTCACGACGGTTTTTACCTTCAAGCACAAAAACAGGGTAAATAAGATCATTAACACTCAGCTGATTTTCAGCCATAAGGCGACGAGAGAAATCATTACGGCGCATTCTACGCATGCGAGTATATGGGAAAAGGTCTAGTCCAGATTGGGCCATAAGTTATACGCTCCTACTGTGAGATTGGAAAATTAACCACTTGATTGCGGCCATGTTGTTTTGCTAGATAGAGTGCCTTATCGGCACGCTCAGTAAATGTTTCAGGGTTATGAACATCATCGGCAATATGAGTATAAACACCGGCACTAATGGTGTATTTAATCGTAGTACCTGCAACACTGACAGTGTTTTTTTCTACTGCGCACCGTATTTGCTCGGCAATAGTTAACGCACCTTGATTATTAGTATTGGGTAGCAGGACGACAAATTCTTCACCACCATAACGCGCCACTTCATCAAGGGGACGTTTTAATTGTTGTTTAATAACATCACAGACTGCTCGAATTACCTGATCGCCGGTTAAGTGGCCATAGGTATCGTTGATTTCTTTAAACTTATCTATATCAAGCATAATGATGCTCAAGGGTGTTTGCTCACGGCGTGAACGGCGAATTTCCATGATTATTTTTTTATCAAAGAAGCGCCTGTTTTTTACCCCTGTTAGAGCATCTTCCATATTGAGTTGTTCAAGCTCACGGTTCTTATCTTCAAGTTCCCTAAGCGTGACTTGTAACTCAAAGGTGCGCTCATCAACTTGGTTTTCAAGTTCATGACGAGTGCGATCTTGTAATTCAATTCGTTCATTTAACAACGCGTCTTGCGCTGCACTTTTTGCAATCAATGCCTGTTGTGTTGTGACTTGCTCATCACGTTGTAATATAAATAATTTTATGACGGTGTAGCTTAAACAAAATGAGCAGCTTAAAGAGGCCGCGAAGGTGAGTATTAAGCTGGATCTAGTGACGGTATACAGGCCTGTTAACGCAACGGAAAAATGAATGACTACAATTAAAAAGAACCCGAGTGCCATTAATAGAGATTTATTGGGGCTCGTGGGGTTTTTTCGTAAGTAAAATAATGTTGTGACAACATGATAACTTAAAATGACAGGAATGCTTAAAATAGCAAACAAAGCCACGCTTGGAGTAGGCAGCAACCCTATAAGTACAATAACCAATGCATATAAGGTGGTAATTATTGTTTGCCCTTTAACTAAGTTGGATTTAATGGGTATGCAAACATGGCGCTGTAAAGGAAGAAACAACACCGTGATCAGCATTAGCAAAATAGGCAGCATTAATTGCTGTAAGGCTGCTATGTTTGGGGGGGCATAACGAAACCCAAATCCGCCTAAATATGCTAAAAATAGGCTAAGCATCAGTGTAATCACACCGGCATAGGCAAAATAATGTTTACGTGAAAAAGCAAATAAAACCAAGCTACTGATAGCCAAAGAAAAAATAAATCCAATCAGTAATCCATAGTGCAAGTTAAGCATACTTTTATGGGCTAATAATGCATCTTGTTGCCATAAGGTGAGGGGGACACGAAGCCCGACTCCTGCATTATTATTAACGTTAAGATAAACGGTGGTTTCGCTGTTAGCGGGAAGTGTTAATTTAACCAACAAAGACTCACTTTTAATCGCTCTATCAGATAAAGGAAGAGCATCACCAAAATGTTCCGATTTTAGTTGCTTCTCACCCATAAAGTGGTACAGGTATACATTGTTTAGAAGTGGGTTATCTAACGATAAAATTGGCTCTGTTGGCTTATTAAGATAATTATTTAGTTGAAATTGAATCCACACAGGGCGAGTTTCAAGACCTAAATTAAGCGGTTTATTATTAAGTGACTGCCATTGTTGTAAGTTGCTTTGTTGTGCATCTTCTAGTGAGTTGGGGGTAAACGAATAATGAATCGACTCTATTTTTTTTGAGCTAAATTCGCTATTTATATCAATTGCAGTTGCAGGGAAACAGGATGTAAAAAACACCAAAATGAATGCCAGCAAGGTGCTGTAGATGCGCATTATTTTTTCTCTAATCCAAATAAGCGATTAAAGTTTTCACGAGTATGTTTTGCCACTTCAGATGCTGGAATGTCGTAAAGCTGAGCAAGCGTGTCACACACATAATGCAGCAATGCTGGCTCGTTTCGTCTTGATTTTGGCTTTGGCTTTGGTTTAACAATACGAGGAATTAAAAATGGCGAATCGGTTTCTATTAATAAACGTTCAATAGGAATACTCGGTATAAGTTGCTGTAACTCCTCGCCACGTCGTTCGTCACATACCCAGCCGGTAATACCAATATAAAGTCCTAAACTTAAGTAACCTGAGAGTGCTTGCGCATTGCCTGTAAAGCAGTGCAGTACACCGCGAACAGTAAATTCTTTTAAAATAGTGAGCATATCCTCACTGGCATCACGTTCATGCAAATAAACAGGCAAGTTGAGTTTTTCAGCTAATGCGAGCTGACGACGCAAAACAGCACGTTGTATATCTCTAGGGGAAAAGTCGCGATTGTAATCTAGTCCGCATTCACCTATGGCAATAACATGCTCATTTTGAGCGAACTGAGTAAGTTGTTGCTCAAGCTCAGGGGTTGCTGTTTTAGCGTCATGAGGGTGAATACCAGCGGTAGCATATTGATTATAGTGCGCAGCAAGTGCTAATGATTCTTCACTGGAGGTTATATCACAGCCAATAATCAGCATCCTGTTTACGCCCGCATCTTTTGCTCTGGCGAGCACCTCTTGATGCTGACCATCAAATTGATGATTAGTTAAATTTACGCCAGCATCAATTAACGTGTATTGCATTACTGAGTACGTTTTACACGAATTGAACGGTTTTGATCTGCTTTTTTAAGTAAAAAAGAGTTAAATACGCCACGGCTAATGATAACAGTATCACCTTCGTCTAATTTTAAGCTATCTGAGCCAATTTGACGCCATTGCTGGTTATTTTCTAAGGTAATGATTAGCTCACCATAAGGAGCTTTTTTAACAGATGAAATCATTGATGTAATAGACTCTTCACCATTTTCAGCAATTTCTTTATGCTCTAAACCAAACTCTTTTGTTTTAGTGGCCACAGGCGCTGTTGCAGCGAGAGCCTCAGCTTTTACATTTGTTTGTGCCGATTTGCTTAGCTGGCTTTGCGCTGGTTGTGTTAATGACTTTCCGGCAATGGTGTTGTCGTAGCAGAGTAAACGATTAAAGTCGTTTTCAATAAAACTACAGGCTTGCAAAGCTTGCTCATTAATAGGAGTAGCGGCTAAAACCGGTACGCTGACTAAAGTGAGTAAAGAAAGTAAATACTTGTTCATATTATTCCTTAGATTCTTGTTGTGGTTTTGCGGTATAAAATTTAGCTAAAATTAAACCAAGCTCAAATAAAAGCAGCATAGGTAGTGCCAATAGGGTTTGTGAAAGCACATCAGGAGGCGTTAAAAACATTGCCACTACAAATACGCCAACCACTATATAGGGACGCTTTTCTTTTAGACTTTGTGTGGTTGTTGCACCGCTCCAGCAGAGCAACATAATTGCAACTGGGATTTCAAATGCGATCCCAAAAGCAAAAAACAGCTTGAGCACAAAACCTAAATAACTACTTATATCGGGCGCAAGTGTCATCATTTGCGGCCCTACACTAGTGAAAAACCCTAAAATTATAGGTAGCACCACAAAATAACAAAAAGCAATGCCACTATAAAATAAGATAATACTGGAAGCCAATATGGGCATCAGCATTTTTTTTTCATGTTGATATAAACCCGGGGCTATAAACCCCCAAATTTGATGCAAAATCCAAGGAATGGCAGCAAATAAAGCAACAAACAACGTCAGCTTAAAAGGGGCAAAAAACGGTGCAGTAACATCCGTTGCAATCATAGTGGCTGTACTAGGTAAATGAGCAACTAACGGAGCGGCTACAAAGGTATAAATATCGTTTGCAAAGTAAATTAAGCCAATAAAAATCACTAAAATACTCAATAACGATTTAATTAGCCGGTCACGCAATTCAATTAAATGAGCGACAAACCCTGATTTTACTTCCTCAGTCATTGTGTTTTATACCGTGTATTAAGTGCATGAAAAAAAGAGAGTGCTATGTTCACTTTGAGTCATCTGTTTGTTGGCTATTTGATGCTGGCGTTTGACTTTTTTTATAGCTACGGGTGACTGATTGCGCCGCTTGTTGTAGCTCAGAAACAGAATTTTGTAGGTCAGGACTTAAATCTTTAAGACCTTGTTGCTCTGCTTTTTTTAGATTTTCGTGTAGCTCATGCACACGAAGCTCCTCACTCACCTCCGCTTTTACGGAATTGGCCATTGCTTTTGCTGTTTTAACCCAACGGCTCACAGTTCTAATAGCGACAGGTAAACGCTCAGGACCAAGCACCACCAAACCGACAATAAATACAACAACAAGCTCCCACATTCCCATGCTGGTTAAACCTTGTCGTTGTCTTTAGTTTTGCTAGTTGTACTTGAATCGATAGGTGTTGATTCTGCTGATTTTTCAATGTGTTCTGTTTTATTTTCGCTGGCTTGTTTTTCAGCGCTTTGCTCATCCGACATCGCTTTTTTAAAACCTTTAACTGCACCGCCTAAATCACCACCGATACCGCGTAGCTTTTTGGTACCAAATAAAAGTACAATGATTGCAAGTACAATTAATAGCTGCCAAATACTAATACCACCAAACCCCATGGTTTTCTCCTGCTTTTAAAGCCGTTAATATTAAGATTAAATGCTGATTATACGCTCGCAGCGGTAAATAGCACTTAGTTTATGCGCGGCGCCAAGCCGCTATAAAGCCAACTACAGCACAGCCTAAGACAACGCCAGCAGCCATTAAGTTGTGTTGTAAATAAAATAATGCTGAAACAATCATCGCTGCACTACTAAAAAGTCCTAAAACCAAGGGCTTATGTGAAACCGTTGATGTTGGAGGTTGTGCGTGCGGTGCTCGTTTTAAATTTTGATAAATTAAATCAGGCAACTCAGGCATTTTTTCTGCCCAAAACGGCAAGTTTGCATACATTTGCTTTAGTACAGAAAGCGGGCCAACCTGTTGTTTTACCCAGTCTTCTAAAAACGGTTTTGCGGTTTTCCACAAATCTAGTTGTGGATAAAGCTGGCGACCTAAGCCTTCAACATACAACAAGGTTTTTTGTAATAATACGAGTTGTGGTTGAACCTGCATATTAAAACGACGTGCAGTATTAAATAAATTAACCAGTACATGGCCAAATGATATTTCAGCCAGTGGTTTATTAAAAATGGGCTCGCAAACGGTACGAATGGCAAATTCAAACTCTTCAATGCTGGTATCGGGCGGCACCCACCCTGAATCAACATGTAGCTGAGCTACTTGGCGGTAGTCACGATTAAAAAAGGCAATAAAGTTTTCAGCTAAATAGCGTTTATCTTCTTTGTTAAGTGTTCCCACAATACCACAATCTATACCAATATATTTAGGATTGTGCGGGTTTTCGCGCGACACAAAAATATTGCCAGGGTGCATATCTGCATGAAAAAAACTATCGCGGAATACTTGAGTAAAAAACACTTCCACTCCGCGCTCTGCTAATAACTTCATATTGGTATTTTGTGCCATGAGCGCCTCAGTATCCGAAACAGGAATACCGTAAATTCGCTCCATAACTAATACATTATTGCGGCTGTAATCACTATATACAGTGGGGATATAAAGAGATTCTGAACCTTCGAAGTTACGCTTTAATTGAATGCCGTTAGCACCCTCACGCATTAAGTCGAGCTCATCGAGCAATGTTTTTTTATACTCTTTAACCACTTCCACAGGGCGTAATCGCTTGGCTTCGTTAATTAATTTACCGACAACCTTAGCTAATTTTTCCATTAGTGCTAAGTCAGCGTTGATTTGTTGCTCAATATTAGGGCGAATAACTTTAATAACAACATCTTGCGATTCACCCTGCGCGTCAACGAGGGTGGCAGTATGCACTTGAGCAATTGAGGCCGATGCCAAGGGGGTTTGTGAAAACTCGCTAAATAGCTGGCTAATATCATCTATTTCTAATGCTTTTTCGATAATCCTCTGGGCTAGCTCACCTTCGAACGGTTCTACCTGATCTTGTAAAAAGGCTAATTCCAAGGCGATATCATGAGGCAGTAAATCGCGTCGAGTTGAAAGCATTTGGCCAAATTTTATCCACACCGGGCCAAGTTGTTGCAGTGCTAATCGAAGTCTTAAGCCAGGTGGTTTATCTTTGTGTTGGTTGCGCAACCAAAACAAACTTCCTCGTGCAAGTTTAGCAAACCAAGGTGCTTTGTGTTTTGGAATAAGCTCATCGAGTCCGTAGCTAAGCAGAGTTTTAGTTATGTAATACAGTCGGGCAGTTGACACAAAAAATCCTTAGCGCGTTAAAGAGCTTTAATTAAGGCGTTAATACGTTGCTCAATGGCGGCAACTTGGCCTTTTAGTGCTCTATTTTGTTGTTTAAATTGCGCAAGCTCTAATGGATGAATGGTGATTGCCAATTCATCTTGGCATACACTAATAAAAGTACTGTCTAGCTGAGACTTTGCTTTTTTACCTTGCTGCTTAAGCGACTGCAAATGTAAATAAAGTTGTTGTGCAGGCGCGTCGCCAATATGCTTTGCTAGTTGCTCTGGCCAATCAATGTCTACACTTGAAAAGGCGGAACTATAATTTTGAGCTATATTTAAATCGCCTTCTAAATCAAGTTTATTTTGGCGAATAAGTTGAGTCATCATGGCAGGGTTTTTCAGTGCTAACAATGTATCTATGGTGGCACTGATCATACAATCAGCGTCAGCATGTTCTAATGCAGTGTAAAGATGTAGCTGCTGATTGGCATAGGTAATGACTATTTTTTGCTGCCAGTCTCTAACTTCAACCAATAAACGCTGATGCTCTACTACATTTAGTTTATCGTGTAAGCTCGGGTCGAGTTTAAGCGCTTGATTTAGTATTTGTTCAATAAGCGAAAGCACAAAACTCGGTAGCATAAAAAAACTGCTTGTAGCCGGTTGTTCTTTATTGTTTTCTTCAAGCGCCATAAATTACTAACCTTAGTATTTAAATCCACGATGAAGCGCAACAATGCCACCTGTTAGATTTTGATAAGTCGTTTGCTCAAATCCCGCTTCGACCATCATCGATTTAAGCGTTTCTTGATCTGGATGCATACGAATTGACTCGGCTAAGTATTGGTACGATTCACTGTCGTTAGCAACTAGCTTACCCATAGTAGGTAAAATGTTGAAAGAGTAAAAATCATACGCTTTGCTGAGAAGCTCTTGCTCTGGTTTCGAAAACTCAAGAATGAGTAAACGACCACCTGGCTTTAAAATACGGTACATAGAGCGCAACGCTTTATTTTGGTCGGTAACATTACGTAAGCCAAAAGCAATCGTAATTAAATCAAAACTATTATCAGGAAAAGGTAATGCTTCAGCATTCATTTGCACATAATTAATGTTACCGACAAGGCCTAAGTTATGCAGCTTTTCGCGGCCAACCTTTAGCATTGAAGAGTTTATATCACCTAAAACAACCTGGCCGGTATCGCCAACAAGTTGACTAAACTTTGCGGTTAAATCGCCAGTACCACCGGCTAAGTCTAATACATGATGGCCTTTACGAATGCCTGAACTAGCGATTGTTTGACGTTTCCATAAGCGATGAATACCAAAAGACATGAGATCATTCATAACATCGTATTTTGTCGCAACAGAATGAAACACATCAGCAACCATAGAAGCTTTTTCGGTTTCGGCAACAGTTTTATAGCCAAAATGCGTGGTATTTTCAGGGTTCTCGTTCATGATTAATCTCTATCGTGGTAATAAAGACTAGTGTACTTGATTGTGCACCAAGGGTGCAATTTGAATATGATTTATCAGCTAATTTATTGTGTGAACAGTGTAATTGGCTATTGAGATGTGCGTGATTTAAAGGCCGCGTTTGAGGCACTTTTAACAAGTTGGTTAAAGTCGCCTTGTTGTTGTTCCGTAATCCCTAGAGAGAGAGAAATGGGAGGGAGTTTTAGATCGCTTTTTGAACTTATAAAGCGTAGTTTTTCAACTCCGCTTATCACTTTTTGTGCAATAAGGTTAGCGGTTTCGGGTTCTATGTTAGCAAGTAAAACGATGAATTGATCTTTTGCAGAGCGTCCGGCTAAGCCACTTTGCGAAACATATTTTTGCACTTGCTTAGCCACTTTATTTAAAATCACTTCGCCAATGGCATCGCCAAAATTATTAATAAAATGCTCTAAATTATCAATTTGAATGGCAATAGCTGAGATTGATTTGTCTTGTTTTAACCATAACTGTGTTTGTTTGGTTAAATAATGGCGTTTGTATAAGCCAGTTTGTGGGTCAATCACATGTTGTTTGCGTAGGGTATTAAGTTGTTTTTTAGTTGCTTCGTGTAGTTTTTTGGCCTGACTTAGTTGGTGTTTAAATTGAGCTTGTTGCGTTAATAAAAGCTGAGTTTGTTCATTAAGCCTTTCTAAAGCAATACGGCTGTTGGCAATATTATTTTCATCTAGAGAGTGCATACAGTCATTAACATGACCTGCAAAGTCGTTTAGCTTTTTTTCGGTCTGTTGAGCATTTTGCGATAGTGAATTGATCACGCCATTGACGTTTTCAATCATGGCTACTTCGGTTTTATGCCCTTGATTTAAATATTCAAAATAGAGTTGTTCAATAAACAGCTCATCAATATTTTGATGGGCATCTATGGCATCATCAATAGCATTGTTAAGCGCAAAATGGATTTTACTAGTGTATGTATACACAACTTGAAAATTTAAGGGGGTAGGAGGCAAAACATGATGCTCTAAAAACATACATACTTTTGTCATTTTTTCTTGTGCTATAGCCATGGAGTCATGGAACATCATTTGCAATTACCAACCAAATACGCATAAATGCTGATTTATAAAACTCGTCCGATAAGGCAATTTGCTTCCAAGCGCAGATACAATAATCATTATATCTGTGATTTAAAAGTAAAATGAGTCGTAGTTGGCTAAAATGGCGCTATAAATTCAATAACCGTTGCTTTTTTGAGCAATTACTCTAATTGTTAAGTATTAACTTAAGTTAATACAATATCTCACGGGCGTATATTTTGCGCAGTTGGTCGTATATCTATTTGCTATTTATCTAGGCTACGATAGGTTTATCACATCTGTAATATTACTAAGATCAATCACTATGAATTTATCTCTTTCAAAACAAATGCGTATTTCCTTATTAAGTGTCACCTTAGTGTGCTCATTAAGCGCGTGTCAGCTCACCGCAATTAACGCCGATCAGCAATTTACGCAAACGGCTGAAAATATCGTACAGCACCGCCAAAATGTAAGCCCGTATAGTAACCCCGAAGGCGTTGATGGCTACTTATTACCTAATTTGTCAGCTGAATTTTTAGCACAGCAATATCAAAAAAACACGCAGTTATTAGCAGATTTAGATGCCATAGATGTAAGTAAGCTCAGTGATGAAAACCAAATTAACTACAGTATTATTCGAGCGCAAGTGCAAAATAGTGTTGATGAATATGTATTTAATACGCACTACATGCCTTTAACGTCAGAATATGGCTTTCATTCAAGCTTATCGTTTATTGTTAATAGCTCTGATTATAAAACCGCACAAGATTATCAACACTATTTAAAGCGATTAAAGCAAGTTCCGCGCTTTTTTGAGCAAAATATAGGTTGGATGCGCAAAGGATTAGAGGTTGGTTTAACTCAACCCAAAGCGGTGTTAATTGGTTATCAAGACTCGATTACTGCTTACATTGTTGATGACGTCACACAATCTGAATTTTATAAGCCTTTTTTAAACAATACCGCGGGTTTAAGTGATAGTGAATTTGCAGATTTGCAACAACAAGCTAAAGCTATTATTAGCAGTCAAGTTATTAATGCCTACAAAGACTACTTAACTTTTTTTAATAACGAATACTTACCAGGCGCACGTAGTGATATTGGTATTTCGTCAACACCGAATGGTGAGGCCTTTTATGCAAATCGTGCTAAATATTACACCACCACACAAATGACCCCAAAAGAAATACATGAGCTGGGTTTAGCGGAGGTTGCGCGCATTCGTAGTGAAATGGAAGCGGTTATTAAAGAAGTCGGTTTTAAAGGCACATTTGCAGAATTTATCCACTTTTTACGAACAGATCCGCAGTTTTACGCCACAACGCCTGAGCAATTATTAAAAGAGGCCGCGTATATTGCAAAAAAAATGGATGCACAGTTACCTAAATTATTTCATACCTTACCGCGTAAACCTTATGGCGTAGCGCCGGTGCCTGCTAATATTGCTCCTAAGTACACTACTGGGCGCTATTCGGGTTCGAGCCGTGATGATCAAGCCGGCTTTTATTGGGTGAATACCTACGCTTTAGATAAACGACCACTCTATGCTTTAGAAGCATTAACTTTGCACGAAGCTGTTCCGGGTCATCATTTACAAATATCACTCAATGCAGAACTTGAAAGCTTACCTAGCTATCGCCGTGATGCGTATTTATCAGCGTTTGGTGAGGGCTGGGGACTGTATTCAGAGTACTTAGGCATTGAAGCGGGTTTTTATCAAGACCCGTACAGCAACTTTGGTCGTTTAACCTACGAAATGTGGCGTGCTGCACGTTTAGTGGTTGATACGGGGATGCACATGTACGGCTGGAGTCGTGAGCGTGCAATGAACTTTATGGCCGATAATACTGCGCTTTCATTACACAATGTAAAAACAGAAACCGATCGTTATATTTCATGGCCTGCACAAGCGTTGTCATACAAAATTGGTGAGTTAACAATTAAACGTCTGCGTGCAGAGGCCGAGCAAGCATTAGGTCAGCAGTTTGATATTCGTGAGTTTCATCATCAAATATTGCGCCATGGTTCAGTGCCTTTATCGGTGCTTGAGCAGCAAATACGTTTATATATACAAGAAGAATTAGCAAAAACAGATAGCTAATAGCGTATTATTTTGAAACTATAAAAGCGTGGTGTTATTTAATGACATCACGCTTTTTAGCATTTAAGGATAAGTAATGAGTCAATTTATAATGTTTAGTATCGATGTGTTTGCCAGCTTATTTATTGTTGTATTTGGATTGCTGGTTATATTAATTGCTATTTTTTATGTTCGAGATATTACCCAAACAAAGCATGCTATTAGGCGTAATTATCCGGTAATTGGACGTTTTCGCTACTTTTTTGAACGCCAAGGTGAGTTTTTTCGTCAGTATTTTTTTGCTCTCGACCGTGAAGAAATGCCCTTTAATCGCGCCGAACGCAGTTGGGTATATCGGGCTGCTAAAGATGTTGATCATACGGCTGCTTTTGGTTCAACCCAAAGCTTAGAAACGACAGGCACCGTAATGTTTATGAACTGCGCATTTCCTACCTTAGATGAAGAAGCCTTAGCGCCTAGCAACGTAACGCTTGGGCCTTATTGTAAATTTCCTTACACCACAAATTCGTTATTTAATATATCGGGCATGAGCTTTGGTGCGCTATCTAGCCCTGCTGTTCGTGCACTCTCAAAGGGAGCAAAATTAGCCGGTTGTTGGATGAACACGGGGGAAGGCGGACTTAGTCCGTATCACTTAGAAGGTGGTGCCGATATCGTGTTTCAAATTGGTACGGCTAAATATGGTGTACGCGACGAGCAGGGAAATTTAAGTACAGAAAAGCTAAAAGCCGTTGCTGCACACCCAACAGTTAAAATGTTTGAACTGAAAATGAGCCAAGGTGCCAAGCCAGGCAAAGGCGGCATGTTACCTGGGCGAAAAGTGAATGCTGAAATTGCCAAAATAAGAGGCATACCCGAAGGGCAGGATTCTATTAGCCCAAATGGGCACCCAGAAATAAAAAATCCAAACGATATTCTAGACATGCTTACCACCATCAGGACTACAACCGGTAAACCGACAGGTTTTAAAGCGGTTATTGGTGAGCATACTTGGTTAGAAAGTTTATTTGCCGAGATTAATCATCGTGGTATTGAGTCTGCACCCGACTTTATTACTATTGATAGTGCGGATGGCGGTACAGGCGCAGCACCACAATCTTTATTAGATTCTGTGGGGTTACCGCTTAAAGAAAGCCTTCCTTTAGTGATACAGCTATTAAAGAAACATGGGCTTAGAGAGCGAGTTAAAATTATTGTTTCGGGTAAGTTAATTGTTCCTTCCAAAGTCGCATGGGCACTAGCACTAGGAGCCGACTTTGTGGTTTCTGCGCGAGGGCATATGTTTGCACTAGGCTGCATTCAGGCTATGCAATGTAATAAAGATACCTGCCCAACAGGAATTACTACGCATAATGAACGTTTGCAACGTGGTTTAAATGTTGAAGATAAAGCGCAGCGGGTCGCAAATTATAATAAATACATTCATTACGGTGCAGGGCTTATTGCACATTCTTGTGGCGTTACCAGTGCTCGCGAATTAAAACGCAAACATGTGCGTATTGTGCAAGAAAGCGGCCTTTCTGAGCCGCTAGATAAAATGTACGAGCATTATCATTAAATACTTGCTTGTTAATTATTGATGATGAAGTGTATTGCTCGCTTGAATGCCGGTGATTTTTAATCGCTCTAATTCGCAGCTAAACAAAAACTCTAGTGCTTCTAGGTGGCGACGCACTTCAGCAATATTTTTGCCAACTGCATATAAGCCATGACCGCGAATTAATACACCAAATTTAATCGGTGAGTGCAAATGGTGATCGCTGACTAATAAGCTCAAACGATCAATATCTTGGTCATTATCAAAAATAGGAATGCTTAAGGTTTCTAAATGTGAGGTAAAACCACTGAGCGCTTTTTGCATTTCGTAACCGCTTAAATCAAGCTGATGAGCTTGCGTTACTTGTGAAAGCACCGTTGCTGCAACAGATTGAGTATGCAATACACATTGCGCCTCAGGAATTAACTGATACAAACTTAAATGTAATTTCGCTTCGCTTGATAACGCCTGAGGAGTATTTAAGTTTTGCTGGTCTAACTGTAAAAAATGCTCATGGGTAAGTTGGGCCTTATCGCAGCCATTAGTCGTTATAACAAAGCCATTTTGGGTGCGAGCTGATAAACTTCCACCCGAGGCAGGAACCCAACCTTGTTGGCTAATCCATTTTGCGGCTTCTATAAGGTTTGAAATAGCGGTATGGTTGTTTTGCATATTTTCCTCACAAATAACAATTAAAGTACAGTTTAGACGGCTAAACTTCCGTTTTTAATCATAGCACTGCTCTGTACACAAAACCATCATCAGGAGACTTCGTGTTTGACAGTAAACTCCCCAATTTAGGTATTAGTATATTTAGCCAAATGAGTGGCTTGGCTAATAAGTTTTCGGCAATTAATCTTTCGCAAGGTTTTCCTGAGTTTGATACCCCTGAGTATTTAAAAGCGCAGTTAAGCCAGTATGTAACGCAAGGGGTTAATCAATACTCGCCTTCCAGCGGTGTACCTAAACTGCAGCAGCAAATTGCAGCATTAGTTCAGCGCAAATACAAAGCGCAAATTGATGGAACAAGCCAAGTAACTATAACTTCAGGAGCAACTGAAGCACTATTTGTAGCGATTCAAACAATCGTGCGCGCGGGTGATGAAGTTATTATATTTGATCCTGCATACGACTCATATCAGCCCGCTATTGAACTGGCAGGCGGCAAGTCAGTGCATGTTGCGTTAGCCGCCCCAGATTACGCCATAAATTGGCAAATGGTAAATCAAGCTATCACAGTAAATACTCGTGCAATTATTATTAATACTCCGCATAACCCAAGCGGTAAAGTATTAAAGCAGCAAGATATCAACGAACTAAAAAAGCTTGTGAGCGCTCACAATTTATATGTCATAAGTGATGAGGTTTATGAGCATATAACGTTTGATCAACAACCACACTTAAGTGCACTAGGTGACGAGGAACTACTGGCAAAAAGCTTTGTTATTTCAAGCTTTGGTAAAACCTTTCATAGCACCGGTTGGAAAATGGGCTACTGTATTGCGCCCACTGATTTATGCGAAGAATTTCGAAAGATTCATCAGTATGTTACTTTTTCAAGCTTTACGCCTGCGCAACATGCATTAGCAGATATGTTAGAGCAACACGCTGAACACATTGACCAGTTAAGTGAGTTTTATCAACAAAAGCGCGATGTACTCAGTAATGCTCTACAAGACAGCCGTTTTAGCATTTTACCAAGTGAAGGCACCTACTTTTTACTGCTTGATTACAGTGATGTATCGGATTTAAATGACGTAGAATTTTGCCAATGGTTAGCAGAACAAGCAGGCGTGGCAGCCATTCCACTGAGTGTATTTTACCAGCAGCCAAATAACGATAAAGTTATTCGTTTATGTTTTGCTAAAAACGATCAAACCTTAATAGAGGCGGCGCGCATTTTATGTCAACTTTAACTTTTACATTATTGCAAAGCTCGCTACATTGGCTCGATAAAAAAGCCAATTTAGCTATGTTTGAACAACAACTTGCTAACATCAACAATCAACCTGATTTAATTGTATTGCCCGAAACCTTTGCCACTGGATTTGCGGTTAACCTTGATTGTGGCGAACCTGAAAATGGCTCAGTACTGGGTTGGCTTAAAACACAAGCTAAAAAACATAATGCAGTGATTGCTGGCTCAGTATTGGTAACCCAAGAAGACAAAAAGGCCAACCGGTTTTATTGGGTAAAACCAAGTGGTGATGTGCGTTATTACGATAAACGCCACTTATTTTGTTTGGGTAACGAAGGCGAGTTTGTAGTGCCAGGGCAAACGCGTGAATTGTTTGAGCTAAATGGGTTTAAAATTTTACCGCAAGTTTGCTACGATTTACGTTTTCCGGTGTTTCAGCGCAATAACAATGACTACGACGTGATGATAAATATTGCCAACTGGCCAGCTGCAAGGCGTAATGTGTGGGATACCTTATTAATGGCGCGAGCAATGGAAAACCTGTGCTACGTGGTTGGCGTAAATCGGGTTGGCGAAGATGGTAATGGTATTGACCACAGCGGTGGAACCGCAGTGTATGACTTTAAAGGTGATCCACTGATTAAAGCGAATGATGACCAGCCAGCATTATTAACAATCACATTAAATAAAGCGCCGCTTGATGAGTTTAGAGCTAAATTTCCGGCACATTTAGATGCCGATGCTTTTACATTGGTATAAATTAGCGCCCAGCCGATAAAGTGCTAAAATAGCCGCTGATATTTTTATTGGCGGCTTTATGAATACAACCCTTATTACACCGGTAATTTTAGCTGGCGGTATTGGCACACGGCTTTGGCCGCTGTCGCGCCAAGCAATGCCAAAGCAGTTTTTATCTTTGCTTGATAATAAAAACCAGCAGTCGTTATTGCAAAGTACGTTAGTGCGTGTTGCAACTGAGGGCTTTAATCCCGCTATTTTGGTCTGTAATGAGCAGCATCGATTTATTGCCGCGGAGCAGGCAGCATTTGCAAAACCTCATGCCATAGTACTTGAGCCAGAAGGCAAAAATACCGCACCAGCTATTGCCCTTGCCGCGCACTATGCATTAAAAAATAATATTACAGGTCCTTTGTTGGTGATGCCTGCCGATCATCATATTGCAGATTTTACCGCATTAACTGCTCAGTTATCTGATGCGATTAAACTTGCTGAGCAAGGTAAATTAGTTACATTTTCAATCACACCAACAGAGCCACACACAGGTTATGGGTATATAAAACAGGGCGCAGCCATTAAAGATAGCTGTTGTTTTGAAGTTGACCAGTTTAAAGAAAAGCCTGATTTAGCAACTGCATTAACTTATTTAGCTGAGGGCGGTTATAGTTGGAACAGTGGCATGTTTTTATTTACTCCCGCGGCATATCTAAAAGAGCTGGAACGCTTTGCGCCAAAAATAGCTAAAAGTGTTGCTAGTGCCACTGATTTTAAACAAGACTTAGCGTTTACTAGAGCAAATACTCATGCACTTGAATCTTGCCCAAGTGACTCGATTGATTATGCTATTTTAGAGCGCAGCAATAATGTGGTGGTAATGCCCGTTGCATTAAATTGGAGCGATGTGGGTAGTTTTTCTGCACTGGCAGCGCTAAGTAAAAAAGAGCCACAGGGTAATAACCCACACCAAGAACATATCGCCCAAAACAGTAGTAACAACTTAGTTATTAGCGAAGATGGACACACAATAGCGACATTAGGAGTAAGCGATTTAGCAATTATTCATACCCACGACGCCACTTTAATTGCTGATCAAAATGCGCTTGATGCCCTCCCGTTATTGCTCAAGCAACTGGCAACAACACATAATAACAAACTGACACACCATCAGGTGGTTTACCGCCCTTGGGGAAATTATCGTACGCTGGTAGAAAGTATCGGTTTTAAAGTAAAAAAAATAACCGTTAATAGTGGGGCTAGGCTCTCAACGCAGCGTCATCAGCATCGCGCTGAGCATTGGGTGGTAGTATCAGGCACTGCAGATATATGTATTGACCAGCAAAGCTTAACGCTGACCCACGACCAATCTTGTTATATTGCTGCAAAACAGCTGCACAGTTTAGCGAATAATCAGCCCGAGCCCTTAGTTGTTATTGAAGTTCAAACGGGTGCCATTTTAGATGAAAGCGATATAGAGCGATTTGACGATATATACGGTAGAAAGTAACAGTATAAATAGTGAAAATACTTGATTATTTGTCACTGCAGTAAAACTTGGTAGCCCGTAGCCCGTAGCCCGTAGCCCGTAGCCCGTTTTTACCCTAGCCCTTGCCGTACATACTTTAAATACGCCTCTAAACTGTGTTGCCACAGTGTGCTGGCTTCATTTAATGAGTTATTTAATGGTTTTTTATCTAGTAAGCGTCGCTCAATTTTTTTAAGGGCTAATCCATAGCTATTAAAGCCAAGTTGCATGGCGGTGCTTGCTTGGCGATGTAATAACTTAATGCATTGCTCGGGGTCTTGCTCTAATAAAGCTTGGCAACGGCTCAGCTTATTACGAGCAGAAAGAATAAATTCATTATAAATAGAAGACACTTCATCAATACTAAAAGAGCTTGTAAGGGTTTCTGTTGCGGTTTCATCGTATAACGTATCAATCAGCTCGATGGCAATATTAGCTGTTTGTGTTGACTGTGAATCACTCAATGCTTGGCGTAGTTTTTCTTGCTTTAATGGCTTGCCAACAATGTCTTTAATACCCAATGCTAAGTATTCTTTTATTTCATCAGGGCTTAAACTGGCAGTAAAGGCCAGCACCGGCGTTCGCTGATTTTTATGCTCCACCCGTTTGAGTGTTTTTAGTACCTGTTGCCCTGTTAAATCGGGTAGGTTCATATCAAGTAGCACCACATCAAAGTGGTATTTTTTCATCAACTCAATCGCACTTTTGCCATCTTTAGCGAGCTTAATTTTATGCTCGTCGTCTGCCATAAATTCAACGGCAATTTTTTGGTTCAGATCTAAATCTTCAACAAGTAATACATCGAGTCCGGTTAAATAGTCTTTACTTTGATGGCGTTGCTCGACGAGACTAAGCTCACCAATGGCTAACGTCATGTTAAAGCTAAAGACACTACCTACTCCCAGCTCACTGGTAATTTCTAGCTGGCTATTAATTTTATCGAGAAGGCGACTAGTTATAGCAAGTCCGAGGCCTGTTCCGCCTTTTTCTTTACCGGCACTGCTTTGAATGTAGGGCTCAGTTAAATAATCAATTTCATCTTTTTCAATACCGGGGCCTGAATCGAGTACACTTACTTTAAGAGTGTGATCTAGCTGGGTTTCATTAACTAAATCTATTTGTACTTTTACCATACCGTTATCGGTAAATTTAATCGCATTACCTACAAGGTTAATAATAATTTGTCTGAGTTTTTGTTGGTCGCAGTAGTAACAGGCTTTATCGGGGATATTACAGGCAAGCTCAAATTTAAGTTGTTTTTGTTCGGCCAGAGGGCTTAACAGCAAACATAAGTTTTGCAGCCATGTTTTAAACTCTATGTCTTCTTCGTACAGGGCTTCGTCGTGCTGATCTAAGCTTGCGTATTCCAGCACTTTATCTACCAGTAAGTTGAGTGACTCTGCTGAATTGATAATTGCCTCACAATAGGCTTTATTGCGGCTGTCGCTGGTTTGATTTAATATCAGTTGTGCACTGCCTAATATGCCGTTTAGTGGTGTGCGTATTTCATGGCTGATGGTGGATAAAAACAGTCCGCGAATTTCTAAATCTTTATGAGCTTTTTCAGTGAGCTTATTAAGTCGTAATTCCCTGCGCTCATTACATAACAACGCCATACCTGCAGCATAAAACATGGGGGCAATAACACTGTTTAAAAATAACAGTGAGTTAAACCATGAATTTAAAATGGCATCCTGTTGTGCAATGTCATCCATAAATAGGCTTCGGGTAATAAAACTTGCTGCAACTAAAGTTAAAATAATTATGTAAACAATGCTGGCGTTAGGGTAGGGTTTTCGCGCATATTTTATAAATATAAATAATAAAAAAGTGGCCTCTACAATATGCTGCAAATCAGAAATATATACCCGCGAGCGCATTGAAGGCTGTAAAAATGTGAAATAAACAAGCATCAAAGCGCTGAGCGCTGTAAATAGGCAAACAAACTTAAGGCCACGACCATGATAATTTAAAAATTGACTCAGTGACAAACAATGCACAATAGAAGCTAAAAACATCATGTTATTAGCAAGGGTAATGGCAATCTGATCAGGAATTTTGCCTATTAGTGCAAAACTAACAATGGCAGTTAATAGCAGTAAAGGATAGAAAATATAAAGTAACGTGCCGGGAACATGCTTATTGGTACGCCAGGTTAAAAAGTTCAGTAGCGTCATCACTGTTATAACGGCGATACTGGCAAAATAAAGCGTAAATGAGTCGAGCATTAAGACCCCAACAGCGTTTTTTAAAGAAGATATAAAAACAGGCACTTAAAGTGCCTGTATGGTATTTATTCAAACAAACGTTAACGAATTTCGTCAGGAATGTTTTGTTGTGCCCAAGAAAGTAATTCAATACGGTTACGGCATTTAGTTTTTCTAAATGCACTGTATAAATGAGTTTTAACCGTATGCGGGCTAATACTTAACTCTTCAGCAATTTCTTTATTTTTAGAACCATTACTCATTAACGAGATAATTGCTTTTTCACGCTTCGTTAGCTTTATTGGTTCAATATCACCATCAGTTAGCTTATGCAGCGCATCTTTATTAAATTGCAGCATGCGGTTAAGTGCATTACACATAATGTCACGACGATACCAAAGCTGATCTTCGAGTAATAAACGAATCCCTTTCATGAGTACATCGGCATTATCTGTGGTGTAAAATACACCACGAATACCGCTGAGTAGTGCGCGATTAGCAAGCTCTGGGTTTTCATCTAAATTGAACAACACAATATCGCACTTGATGCGTAAATTAACGAGTTGCTCTTTTAGCTTTGTCCATGCGTCTTTACTTGATGTTTCAATGAACAATAAGCGAGTACCTACCGGAACATCTAAAATATTTGTACCCGTAGTAACGTCAAGGCCTTGTGTTTTTAACAATGGCTCTAAAACGTTAATACCAATAGTGTTAATTGGTTCTTCATCTAACAACAAAAAGGCTGAACTGCTCATGTTTTTTTTTACTCTTTTATAAAGCTGGCTAATTAATTTTACCACAATCCCTACACACCTTTTGTATTAGAGAATCGTTATTTCACTGGAGAAAAGGTGCGATTTCCGATTATTTAAACATAAAATGTTGCAAATAAGTAATTGTTTTTTTTCGTGTAGTAAGAAAAACGCCGTATTTTTGATTTTTTTAAACTAATCTAAGATTTAACTAAGCACTATAGCGCCGTTTTTTTAGTTTCTTGGTATGGAGGCCAGCCCATTTCTTTACCTGCGAGCATATGTAAATGTATGTGATACACAGTTTGGCCACCATGTTCATTACAGTTCATCACAACGCGGTAGCCGTCATCGCTAAAGTTGTGTTGCTTGGCCAGTTTTGCGGCGACCGTGTATAAATTACCAACTAAATGTGAGTTTTCATTATTTATATCATTTATAGTGGCAATTGGTTGCTTGGGAATAATTAATATATGAAATGGCGCTTGAGGATTAATGTCTTTAAACGCTAGCGTGTCATCGTCTTCGTAAATAATATCGGCTGGAATTTCGCGATTAATAATTTTAGTAAAAATAGTCTCTTGGCTCATAATGATGACTCTAATTTATTTGATTAATATATGTGTCACTAATGACAAATTTTGCTAGCAGTGTCAAACTGAAATCAACTAAAGGAGTAATTATGCGTAAATCAATATTATTAGGCAGTGTAGCGGCGCTCTTAGTGAGTGCATCGAGTTTGGCAGAAAATATTCACTTTCCTGAGGAATTTGTTCCTTTGCAAGTGGGTGACCGAATAATTGAAAGTTCGCTTTTTAGTCGTGTTGATGATGTTGAATTAGCACCGGGTACTTATCAGCTAAAACTTAAATACACAGATTTATATGACTTAGGTTATGACGATCATGAAGTGATTGAATCAGAACCTTTTTGGGTGAATGTAACCATTGAAGCGGGTAAAGATTACACCTTAGTATTTAATCGTGCTGAAAATGCGGTAGCGGCAAAAGTATTTGCTGAAGCACCGCAAGTGAGTTTAAAAGCAAAAGGCAGCACCTTAGCTAAGCCATTAAATATTATTGCCGAACGACAAGTTCAAAGCGCACAGTTTAACCAGCAAACAATAGCAACCCCAGCGGGCCCGCAAAAACCGAGTCGTCCCATTAAACCGATTACGCCAATTAATGGAAAAGGCATGCCAAGTGCGGCAAATATGCTCGACTTTTGGTGGCAACAAGCAACGCTCGCTGAAAGGCAGGCTTTTTTAGATAAAGTAACAAAATAATTAAGCATTAAAAAAGGGCCAAATTGGCCCTTTTTAGTTTATTGGTAACGCTATTATTTATTCAAATAACGCGTCAATAGTACCTTGTGCAAGTGGGTGATAACCTGGACGTGCTTTTAAGTACACGCTTTGTGCCCAGTCTTTTTTACCATGTGTAATAAGTGCTTTGTAAAGTGGCACTATTAGCTTACGACGACCAATACCCGATAAGTGTTTATCTAGCGCAGGGTAAATCGGTTGGTAACCGTTACCCACTGCTAGCATATACCATGCAAATGCGCGTTCTGCGTTAGTTGATTGGGTTAAGTTAAACTCGCCGTCTAATTCAGTCATTTTTTCAATGCTTAAATCGCGCGGTAGGTTATTTAAAAAGTGCAGCCACTCATGCACTGTCCAATTTGCAGTAGGTAATTGTGCGGCAGTTGTATCCCCCTTTAACCATGCTTGTGTTGCAGCATCTACTTTATCGAACGCATCAGAGGTAGGGTTAGGTGCATCACTTGGTAAACCAGGCTCAAAAATCCACTCGTTCACTTTATCCATGCTCACTACACCAGGGTACTTTTCAATTAAGTTAGCTTTGATGTAAGTCACAAATTGCGCAGTGGTTAGTGACTTAAACGCAAATTCATTAAAGTAAGTTTTAACAAAGTCATCAAACTTATCACGGCCATATTTTTCTTCTAGGTAGATTAAAAATAGCTGACCCTTTGTGTAAGGCACTGAGCTAAACGCATCATCTGGATCGCGGCCATTAAGTTTTAAATTAAGGCGAGTGTCTGGTGCATCAATGGTTTTAAGTTGCGCACGCAGGCCAGCTGCATCAAGCGCTTGCTCCATTACTGCACGGTCGCGACCAAATACTTCTTCCATAATGCGGTTTTCAACATAAGAGGTAAATCCTTCGTTTAACCATAAGTCTTCCCATGTGGCATTGGTTACTAAGTTACCAGACCAAGAGTGAGCAAGCTCATGTGCAATCAGGTTAACGAGGCTTTTATCGCCAGCAACAACGGTTGGGGTAATAAATGATAGACGCGGGTTTTCCATGCCACCAAATGGGAAGCTAGGCGGTAGCATAAGTAAGTCATAGCGACCCCAAGCATATTCACCATACATCGCATTGGTTTTGTCGATCATCGCTTGGGTGTCATTAAATTCAGCAACTGAGGCATCTAAAATAGTCGGTTCAGCAAAAATACCGGTTTGTTTAGACATCGCTTTAAATTCTAAGTTACCAGCACCAATCGCAATTAAGTAAGGCGAAATTGCTTGTGGCATATTGAAGTGGTAATCACCGTCTTTATAAAGGGCATCTTTATTATCGGCACTCATTACCGCACGCACATCTTCAGGGGTATGAATACGTGCAGAATAAGTCACACGCATTGCCGGTGTGTCTTGCACAGGGATCCAACTACGTGCATGTATCGCTTGCGATTGACTATACATAAACGGGTGCGTTTTACTGGCTGTTTGCTCTGGCGTTAACCACTGTAAGCCCGACGCTTCTGGGCGACTGTTGTAGTAAATACGGACTTTTTCAGCTTGGCTTTTAAATGTAATGGTTAGTTTTGAGCCTTTAACATCGTCGCGATTAGCAAGGTTAAAACTGGCTTTATGCCAATTGCCATTGGCTGTTTGATACATCACTTTATCAATATCAAGATCGCGGGTATCAAGTACTAGCTTTGTGCTTTTCGCGTTTTGCCATTGTAGCGTATGCTCAACAAAACCTTCTAATTGCTTGTCGGCAAAGTCGATGTCTAAATCAAGGTTTAAATGCGTGGTGATAACATCATCAAGGTTGGCGTAGGAATTTTGATCAATAGCGCTAGCCATTGCTTGCGAGCACATACCGGCCATAACGAGGCTTAAAAAAAGAGGTTTGATTTTCATAATTACCTTGAGTACAAATAAAAAAGTACCCGTTTTATAACATGATTGCCACAGTGGGTTGAACAATTTTTACAAGCTGATGCGCAATTTGCGACGATGAGTTAAACTAGAGCGATTAATTACTGGTACCTTTAGGACCCTTGTGGCGCACTCATTACAACCCCTACATACATTTGCATTAAGTAGCCAATGCCAAAATTTTATTGAGATCACCGACTCAGCGCAGCTTCAAACTCAGAGCTTTAACGCGCCTTTTTGTCTGTTAGGGGAGGGCAGTAATACCATTTTTTTAAATGATTATGCTGGCACGGTTATTAAAATGGCGACCCAAGGAATTAATATTACTGAGCGGGAAAATGATTTTTTAGTCAGTGCGGCTGCCGGTGAAAATTGGCATCAATTAGTGACTTACTTGCTTGAGCAAGGCATAGCAGGGTTTGAAAATTTAGCACTCATACCAGGCACTGTCGGTGCTGCGCCAGTGCAAAATATTGGTGCCTACGGTGTAGAGATTGCGCAATTTGTAGAAGCTATTGACTATTTTGATATTAATAGCAACTGCTTCAAATCTTTAACTAATCAGCAATGCCACTTTGCTTATCGTGAATCGGTTTTTAAACACGCGTTAAAAAATAAAGCGGTGATCACCCAAGTGCGCTTTAAACTGCCAAAAATATGGCAACCAGTACTCAGTTATGGACCGCTACAACAACTAAAAAACCCGACGCCACAGCAAGTATGTGAGCAGGTGATACAAACACGCAATAGCAAACTCCCAGACCCTTATAAACTAGCTAATGCTGGGAGTTTTTTTAAAAACCCAATTATTACCAATGCTGCGTTAGTGCCGTTACTTGCGCAGTTTCCTGAGTTACCTCATTACCCACACGGAGCCGGTCATCATAAAGTCGCAGCGGGGTGGTTAATAGAACAAGCGGGATTAAAGGGATATAAGATTGCCGGTATTGAAGTGCATCAGCAGCAAGCTTTGGTGCTCGTTAACCATGGCCACAGTACAGGGGATGATTTGATCAGCATGATCACCCATATTCAAAACACTGTTTTAGCGCGCTATAACATAAGCTTAGAACACGAAGTGCGGTTAATTGATCAACACAATGAATGCCATATCTCTTTGGAGTAATTAACATGAAAGCACCTGATGGAAACAAGCTGGCTATTTTAAATGAGCTTAATAAAGGCGGGTTTGTCTCTGGGCAAGCTTTAGGAGAGGAATTAGGAATTAGTCGTGCCGCTGTTAGTAAACACATTCAAAGCCTACAAGCTATGGGCTTAGATGTATTTAAAGTTACAGGTAAAGGCTATTGCTTAAATAACCAAGTAGGGTTACTTAATCAGGAAAAAATACAACAGCTTTATGCTGAGTTAGGGCAAAATACCGCTAATATTGAAGTGCAGCCGCTCATTGATTCAACCAACAGCGAACTAATGCGCCGCATTCAGGCTAAAACACCACTTCAGTCGGGCACGGTAATCGTTGCCGAAATGCAGCAAGCAGGGCGCGGGCGTCGAGGGCGTGTATGGCAATCGCCATTTGGTGCCAACTTATACTACAGCTATTTTTGGCGATTAGATGATGGTTTACAAGCCGCTATGGGTGTATCGATTGCTGTTGGTTTAGCGGTGTATGATGCGATAAAAGCACTTTATGGTATTGATGTAGAGTTAAAGTGGCCAAACGACATTTACATAAACAAACAAAAGCTCGCTGGCGTATTAGTTGAATTAGACGGGCAACCACAAGGGCCGTGTCAGTTGGTGATAGGAATTGGTATTAATTTAAATATGCCACAAAGTGCCAGTCAGCACATTGACCAAGCATGGACAGATTTAAGTCAGCACACTCAGCAGCTAGATAAAAATCAACTAGTAGCTTCATTAACTTATTGGTTAGAGCAGCGCTTAGCGCAATATCGCGAGAACGGCTTACAAACTATGTATCATCAATGGAATGCATTAAATGCGTTTGCAGGCGAGCAGGTAGAGCTTAATACTGGGCATCGTAGTTGGCGTGGCATTTGTGAAGGTATAGATGCGCACGGTGGTGTACGTATTCGCCAAGACGGCGAAGTAAAAAGTTATTATGGCGGCGAGATTTCATTAAGAAAGGCGCAAGCATGAGATTGTTAATTGATGTAGGTAATACTTCACTCAAAGCCGTATTGTGGGAAAACGGGCAAATACAGCCATGTGATATTAATAATATTTTATGGCAGCAAATTACGGTTGTTATTTACGCTTGTGTTGGTCGTAGCGAGTTACTTAAACAATTATTAGCGCAAGCCAAATCGCATAATATTGATTGTTTTGAGGCTACGGTTAGTAGTGAGCTTGGTGGGTTGCGCTGCGCGTATCAGCAAGTAGGTAATTTGGGTATAGATAGATGGTTGGCGCTTATTAGCGGTTATACGCTTTACCCTAATATGGCCGCTATTGTTGTTGATGCTGGTACGGCTACCACTATAGACGTTCTCAATAATGATGGGCAGCATCTAGGAGGCTGGATATTACCTGGGCTTGATTTAATGACCTCATCACTCACTCAAAATACTCAGCGGGTATTTGATGATGCAAACACGCCATTTGCTAATGAGCTTGGAAAAAACACCCCTAATGGGTTAAAAAACGGAGCCTTAGTGGCAACTATGGGTGCCATTGAGCAAGCAAGATTGCATTTAAAGACAAAAAATAGCCTTTTAATTTTTGCGGGTGGTTATGGTCAGCTGTTACAAGGGCATTTTTCACAGAGTATTTTCGACCCAATGCTAGTAATGAAAGGCTTAAATTACTGGTATGAGTTAGCTAAAAAGAGTTAAAAACAACAAAAAAATAGCTTTTTGCGCGAATAGTGAGCATTTGAAGCATTAAATCACATTTTTTTTAATTTTTTGGTTGCATCCCAATAAACCTTACTCTAGAATCTCGCCCCGTACTAAAGCAGTGCCGACTTAGCTCAGCTGGTAGAGCAACTGACTTGTAATCAGTAGGTCAACCGTTCGACTCGGTTAGTCGGCACCACTTTCCTTTTACCGGAAGTGCTTAGTAAAGAATTATCGTGGAGGGGTTCCCGAGCGGCCAAAGGGATCAGACTGTAAATCTGACGGCTCAGCCTTCGCTGGTTCGAATCCAGCTCCCTCCACCACTTTATTCTAGACGGTTAGAGGTAGTTTAAGAACAGGTTCCTTAAAGCGGGCATCGTATAATGGCTATTACCTCAGCCTTCCAAGCTGATGATGCGGGTTCGATTCCCGCTGCCCGCTCCAATTTGATGATGCTGATATAGCTCAGTTGGTAGAGCGCACCCTTGGTAAGGGTGAGGTCGGCAGTTCAAATCTGCCTATCAGCACCAGTCAATCGAATCGCCTTAAACACTTCCTTTATCTGTCAGAAAAAACTATTTGAAATTTGAAAAAATTAACTTAATCTACCTATGGTGGATTATTTTCATATGTAATCTAGATACACAAAACTGATAGGTTCCGTCATGGCAAAAGAAAAGTTTGAACGCGTAAAACCGCACGTAAACGTTGGTACAATTGGCCACGTTGACCACGGTAAAACTACACTAACTGCAGCAATCACTAATGTACTTGCAAAAGTATACGGCGGTGTTGCTAAAGATTTCGCATCAATCGATAACGCTCCAGAAGAGCGCGAGCGTGGTATCACAATCTCAACTTCTCACGTTGAGTACGATACACCAACTCGTCACTACGCACACGTAGACTGTCCTGGACACGCCGATTATGTTAAAAACATGATCACTGGTGCTGCTCAAATGGACGGCGCTATCTTAGTAGTTGCTGCGACTGACGGTCCTATGCCACAAACGCGTGAGCACATCCTACTTTCTCGCCAAGTTGGCGTTCCTTACATCGTTGTGTTCATGAACAAATGTGACATGGTTGATGATGAAGAACTACTTGAGCTAGTAGAAATGGAAGTTCGTGAACTTCTTTCTGAATACGACTTCCCAGGTGATGACTTACCACTAATTCAAGGTTCTGCACTTAAAGCACTTGAAGGCGAAGAGCAATGGGAAGCTAAAATCGTAGAGCTTGCAGAAGCACTAGATTCTTACATTCCAGAGCCAGAGCGTGACATCGATAAGCCATTCATCATGCCTATCGAAGACGTTTTCTCAATCCAAGGTCGTGGTACTGTTGTAACTGGCCGTGTTGAAGCTGGTATCATCAACGTGAACGACGAAGTTGAAATCGTTGGTATCAAAGAGACGACTAAGTCTACTTGTACTGGTGTTGAGATGTTCCGTAAGCTTCTTGACGAAGGTCGTGCTGGTGAGAACATTGGTGCACTTTTACGTGGTACTAAGCGTGAAGACGTTGAACGTGGTCAAGTACTAGCTAAGCCTGGTTCAATCAAGCCACACACTACATTCACTTCAGAAGTATACGTACTTTCGAAAGATGAAGGTGGTCGTCATACTCCATTCTTCAAAGGTTACCGTCCACAGTTCTACTTCCGTACAACTGACGTAACAGGTGACGTACAGTTACCAGAAGGCGTAGAAATGGTAATGCCTGGTGATAACGTTAAGATGACAGTAACACTAATCGCGCCAATCGCGATGGACGAAGGTCTTCGTTTCGCTATCCGTGAAGGTGGCCGTACTGTAGGTGCTGGTGTTGTAGCAACTATCGTAGAGTAATAATTAACGTTTAAGTTAATTGTTAGAAAAAGGTCACTTAGGTGGCCTTTTTTAATGGCTGCGATTTACATCATGTGAAGGTGGCGCAGTTACCTTAGGCGTAGGTGCTTTGTAGCAACTATCGTAGAGTAATCATTAGTTGTAATGCATTAAGCATTAATAAAACCCGAGCTCAGTCTCGGGTTTTTTTAATGTCTGAAGTAAAAGTATTAATGTTATCGCTGTAACAAAGTAGGAGCATGAACTTAATCAGTTAGTAACCAGCATTCTTACGTAATTCATCAAGCATATCTTGGTTACCCATCATTTCGTCAAGCGTTGCCCTGACTGCATTGTCAGAGGTATTGTCATAAACTGAAAGTAGATGCTGTGCCATTTGCTTTGTATAGCCATCTTGTTTATTTTGAGCTTGGTAGTATTGCGCCATCAACCCTTGTGCAGCTAAGCGACGGATATAATCATTCGTGTCTTGTTCTAACAAGATTGTAAATTGCTCTGCAAGGCGGTAATCAAGTACCGGTGTCTGAGTTGTTAACTCAACAGCTTGAATTTTAAATTTTTCGTCACTACTGTTGTTCGCTAAATTTAACATGTTACCTACTACTTCATAGTCATACTCGGGCATAGTAGATTTATTTAGAATATACATATTCATTTGCAGTTGGCTCAGTGCAGCTAACCTATTTAAATCAGAGATGCTTGGATCTAAAGTTTGCTCTCTTAATTGAGAGTTTATTTGTTTAGCATAATCAGGTTCTGATTTGATCCTTAAATCATAGTCTTCTGGTAAGTCTGCATAAAAGCTATAAAGAGGATTTTGCTCACGTCGTTTTTCATCTTCTTGCTGCTGTTTTTCCTCTAGTACGTCAAGAACAAGTTCCTTAAATTCGTCGGTATCTTGTTCTTGATAAGAGCCATTAGCGTGCAGTGTTAAGTTTGCTACTTTGCGTTGTAGCGAACTTACTTTCTTGCTTAGTTCGTCAATTAAGGCTTCATTTGATTGCTGATATTCTGCAGGAGTACTATTAGAAACTGTGGGGCTTAGCTGTTGCTTGGGTTTATTAAGTGAACTGGGCTGATCTTTAAAAAATGTTCCGTAGCATGAAATTACCAAGGCAAGTGTTGCTATAGTAATCGCAATAGTTCCTTTGTTTATAGTCATAAAATAATCTGCCTCTAAAATGGGTAATTCATCTGTTTTCGAAATATAAGTCTGTTAAAAAATGTGTTAAACGAGGATGAAATATACGGGTTAATTAAGAAGGCGGGGCGTGAGTGGCAAAATACGGTGTTTAAATTGGCTATAAGCGCTAGACCTAAGCCTAGCGCGTAAAGCTTAATGCGATTTTGCGTATTGCTCAGCTTGCTTCCACACTCTTAGTGTATTACCGCTTAAAATCTTTTTAATATCGCTGTCGCTGTAACCTCTGTCCATCAAACCTTGAACTAGGTTAGGGTAGCTAGATACATCCTTTAAGCCGATAGGCAGTGAGTCACCTACACCGTCATAATCAGAGCCAATACCAACATGTTCGATACCAATTAGCTTCACAACGTGATCAATATGATCAAGAACTTGCTCAAGGCTAGCAAATGGAAATGGATTTTTATCGCGGTACATCGCATCAAAATCTTTAGCTACTTTTTTGCCTTCTTCAGTAATTGTTTGTTTTTTACTTTTGAATTGATCGTACCAACTTCCGGCTTTTGAAGTAACAAAACTTGAACCAAAGTTAATTTGAATCACACCACCGTTCTTTTTAAGGGCTAACAGCATGTCGTCATTCATATTACGCTCAAAACCCGGCGTGTATTTACGTAGTGAAGAGTGTGACGCAATAACGGGTGTGTTAGACAATTCCATTACTTGATAAAATGCATCGTCCGAAATATGCGATACATCAATCAGCATGCCGATATTATTCATCTCTTTTACTAGCTCTTTACCAAATGGGCTCAAGCCTTTCCACTTGCGACGAATATCGTATGATGAGTCAGATATATGGTTGCTTTGTGAGTGAGCAAGGGTGATATAGCGCACACCACGATCAAAGAAGTGTTGTAGGTTTTTCATTTCGCCCTCGATAGGCGATCCGTTTTCCATACCCATGGCGATTGATATTTTATTGTCCTTAAACTGTTGCTCAATATCTTGTGTTGAGTCAGCAATGGCAAACTTGTCAGGTGCACGTTGTGCAATCGCTTCCATACCATCAATCAGTTGATTCGCTAATTGAAAGCTTTTTCCTTTGCCTTCAAACTCTAAATGGGCAGGAATATAAATCGACATAAATGGCGCGTTTAAGCCGCCTTTTACTGCACGAGGGTAATCAAAATCGCCGCCCTCAGTGGCTTTAGTTACATCCGCCCATTTATCATGAATGCGGTAAGGCACATCAATGTGGGTGTCGATTAAAATGGTATCGTGAGCAAGCTTGATTGCTTTATCCGAGGGGGTTATTTCAGCGCTGACTGCGCCGGTTAATGCAATCGACATTGCAGCAACTAGTGAGCTTAGTTTTATCATTTATAATGGCTCTTTGAGTTAAAAAAACCATTGTCTATTTTTACGTCGTGTCTGACAAGTTTACTCGTCGAATTGCGCTTCACTTTGCAGTGCTTTGAATTCACGTTTAGAGATTATGGTGACCGATTCATGCAGTTCAGAGAAAAACACCATAGCTTCGCCGCTTTTTAATTGCTGATTAACTTGCGCCACTTTACTTTCAATACTGAATTCTTGTTCGCCATAATCTGTGCCTTCACGCAGTACATAGCTTTCAATTAGGTTGTACAGTGTGTCTTTATCAAGTTGTTCAAAAGGAATAATCATAGTCACTCATTATCGGTGTTATTAAATACACATTGCTTAAAATAGTCAGGCACTACTTGCTCTAGCCAATACACGGGTTTAAATGGGTTGTTACCGCTAATAAAACCTACGTGGCCGCCTTTTTCAGAGATACGCAGCGTAACATGCTCACTTACATCTTGACTACTTGGAACTGCTTTAATCGACAGCATAGGGTCGTCTTTGGCATGAATAATTAGTGTAGGTGTCGCAATATCTTTTAAATACGGCATCGCACTGGCTTTTTTGTAGTAATCGTGTGCATTCTCAAAGCCATGCAACGGTGCTGTAAGCTGGTTATCGAACTCTAATAAATCGTCAATTTCCATTAATTGATCAGTGGTGATCGGTATCTGCTGTTTAATTTGCGGTAATTTACGTTGCATCGATTTTTTCATTCGATCGAGCAAATATTTTTGATAAATTTTACCTAAGCTTTTACGAATAACATCACTAGATGATGATAAATCATAGGGCGCAGATATCACGGCAGCTGCGTTAAGCGGGCAGTGAATGTTTTCTTCGCCTAAATACTTAGCCAGTACATTACCACCCAATGAAAAACCCACCGCTACAATAGGGCGATTTGGAAAC
Organism: Pseudoalteromonas sp. SCSIO_11900; assembly: GCF_000576475.1. Classification (NCBI taxonomy): domain Bacteria; kingdom Pseudomonadati; phylum Pseudomonadota; class Gammaproteobacteria; order Alteromonadales; family Pseudoalteromonadaceae; genus Pseudoalteromonas; species Pseudoalteromonas sp. SCSIO_11900. Next base: position 756,184 of record NZ_KK070023.1, on the reverse strand, counting down.
TGTTGTTTTAAATGATTTATAAAAAAAGCTAAATCGGCGGTGTCGCCACTATGGTAGGCTCTTGGTAAGCGGTTTACTTCGGTTGAGCAGTTTCTAAAGTGCATCAATACGACAGCAAAGCCTTGCTTTTTTAATGCCTTCATCATGCCTTTGGCATAAAAACTGTTGATATTGCCTTCAAGTCCATGAAGTACCACTGCGAGTGGTGCTTTTTCGTTATGCGGGAGTGACCAAGCAAGCTCAATAAAGTCTCCGTCGGGCGTATCAAGTTGCGCAAGTTCGTAGCGAGTATGATGAAAAGGGCGGAAAAAACGCGGTATTATGGTTTGAACGTGTCGGTTGGTCATCCACCATGCAGGTTTGAACTTAGGGATCATGTCTGTACTACGCACTTTGCAATTAACGAAGCGCTAGTGTAGCAAATTTTTTATATTTAAAAATAAAAAGCGCCTAATCAGTAAACTAATAAGGCGCTTTGTGCGTCGTGCTTAATGCTGTTCTTTAATATCTGCATCGTGTACTTTTTTCATGAAAAAATACACAAAGAAGAGGCATAAACTAATAACGACGCCTAAAAATCCAAATGATAAAAATAGTACTGGGTCGCTAAAAAAATCTCTAAAGAATACGTCCATAATTGCCTCCTGATGTCTATGGGGTAATCATAGGCTGGCTCAGTGGTACTTGATATGATCCAGATCAAGCTATTTTACAGATTATAAAATGGGCAATGCAGATGTTGATTTTGATCAATAAAGTTAAGTCGATTTTGCACTTTTTAGTAAATTATCTGCGATTTTTTAATCACTTTTATAATAAAGATGGTCAGCAAAGTTCAGCTTTGAATAACCGTTGCTTTGTTTTAGGTTAAATAAAATAAACCTGGTGTTAAATATATTTGACATGGCTAAAAAGTGAACTTATAGTTTAAAAGTCAAAAATATTTTACTTGGAGTTAGCTTTATATGACTCGTTCAGAGCACTTTAAAGAGCTTTTACAAAGCATAAGTTTTAGAGAACTGACGCTGAGTATCGATTTACTAGTAAGTGTGTACATATCTTACTTTTATGTAAACAGCCTAATGAATGCGAGTACGCAGCAGCTTAGTTCTGTTTCTTGGTTATCTGGCTTATTGCTACAGGTGTTAATTTATTCTGTGATACTTATAGTATTGAGCTATTTATTACTTACATTTATCAGTGATAATGAATTAAATCAGCCACCTGATGTGAGAGAAAAGCAAATAAATTTAGTGGGTTATAAATACAAGGCCATAATCTTACAGGCGGGAATTTGTGTTGCTATTTTTCAATATCAAATTGAAGCTAATAACTGGGGCCCAGCTATCGAATATAATATTCCATATTTACCAATGCATATCATGGTAGGCGCTTTTTTGATTGCCGAAATAGTCAATTACATAGCGCAGCTTTATAAAGGCAGAACGGGTGATATCTATGAGTGAGTATGCAATAACTAACTCTATTCGAACATTACGCTTTTTACGCGATGAAATGACGCAAAAGCAGTTAGCAGATGCTATTGGCGTAACGCGGCAAACGGTAATGGCAATTGAGGCAAATAAATATTCACCCACTTTAGAGGTGGCTTTTAAAATTTCTTTAGTTTTTAACTTACCTTTAGAAGAGGTATTTCAATACAAAACTAAAGATATATAGCTTGGTGTATAAAAGTAAACCAAAGTAACCATGTATATAAGAGCTAATATTCATAATATAAATGGCTTTATGATCTGATGAAATTAATAGTGAAAAATTATGCCAAATATTTATCGCTGTTATTGGGCGTTGCACAAGGTGTTAAATTCATACTATTAACTTCATCAATCAATATTATTTGTTGCTGCTTTTCTAATTTTAGCTCGGCACCTAGAAGCGCTTTTCGAATTGCGGCGTAATCTGTAACCTCGGTTTTATTGGCTTTTAAATAGGCACGTGTGGCTCGAAGTGGCTTCAATGCCTGCTTATCAAGCTCACTAATTGATTGTTCAAGCTTATTTAGCTGTGCTTGGCTAATTGTTAGATTGAGAGAATCTAAGTAGTAAAGCAATAAGCACAGGTTTACGTTTTTACCTAGCTGGTTTTGATAATCCAACAGGCGCGTTTGCATGTCACCTTTGCTATAAAGGTTACATGCAAACTGCCAAAAATCGTTGCTGTTAAGCAAGTTCATCGGCGAATGCCTGCTCTTTCTGTTCCATTTCTTCAAGGGCCATAAGTAGCTCTTCTTCAACATCGTTAAGCTTAGGCGTAAGTGTGGCTTGTTTAGTAATTAACTCTTTAAGCTTAGCTTTATTTTCATCGTTATAAAGTGTGTTATCGCCTAGCGCCTCTTCAACGTCAGCTAATTCTGCAGCAAATTTATCCAATTGTTTTTCAAGCTTTTCAATTTGCTTTTTCAGCGGTTGAATCGCTTTTCTAAACTCGGCCTCTAAGCGCTTTTGTTCTTTACGGTTAACTTGTGAATGGGCTTTTGGCTCTTCGTCGGTGTCGTTTTTAGCGGCTTCTTTATTAGCATTAAGCAGCCACTGATAATATGCATCTAGGTCGTAGCCAAATTGGGTGACCTCGCCATTATCAACTAAATAAAATTCATCGGCGGTATTTTTAAGCATATGACGGTCATGCGATACCGTGACCATAGCGCCTTCAAAGCCTTGTAATGCCATAACTAAAGCGTGGCGCATTTCTAAATCAAGGTGGTTGGTTGGCTCATCGAGTAGTAATAAATTTGGTTTTTGATAAACCAACATAGCTAGTACTAAACGGGCTTTTTCACCGCCAGAAAAGGGAGCTACAGGGTCGAGTGCTTTATCGCCTACAAAGGCAAAACCGCCTAAAAAGTCACGCAATGATTGTTCGCTGGCTTTAGGGTTTAAGCGTTGCAGGTGAGTGACGGCACTGGCTTTTAAATCTAGAGACTCCAGTTGATGCTGCGCAAAGTAGCCAATGTTTAAGCCTTGATGCTGAAACACTTCACCTGCTTGAGGTTGTAAGTCACCAGAGAGCAGCTTAATTAGTGTTGATTTACCTGCGCCATTTCTGCCCAGAAGTGCAATACGGCTGCCTGGTACTAAGTTCAGCTTAATACTGTTTAAAATGGTGACATCGCGATAACCGGCTTTGGCTTTGTCGAGTGTCATTAACGGGTTAGGCAGGGCTGTTGGCTCGGCAAATTCAAAATCAAATGGCGAGTCAACATGTGCTGGGGCAAGTTTTTCCATTCGCTCTAGCGCTTTAACACGGCTTTGTGCCTGTTTGGCTTTACTAGCTTTGGCTTTAAAGCGGGTAATGAACTGCTCAAGATGCGCTATTTGTTCTTGTTGTTTTTCAAACATGGCTTGCTGCTGTAATAGGCGCTCAGCTTTTTGGCGTTCAAACTGCGAGTAGTTACCTTTGTACACATTAATAAGTTGTTTATCTATATGCCAAATTTGATCAACCACAGCATCTAAAAACTCACGGTCGTGAGAAATAAGTACTAGCGTGCCGGTGTAGGCACGTAAAAAACGCTCGAGCCAATACACGGCATCTAAATCTAGGTGGTTTGTTGGCTCATCCAGTAATAGTAAGTCGGCATCGCGAATAAGCGCTTGGGCTAAGTTTAAGCGCATGCGCCAACCACCCGAAAATGCACTTACCGGGTTTTCTATTTGATTATTAGCAAAGCCTAAACCATGTAACAGCTCACCTGCTTTGGCTTCAATGCTATAGCCTTTAATATTTTCAAGCTGAATATGCACTTTAGCTTGGGTGTCGCCATCGTTATTTTGCTCGGCTTCACGTAGCGCTATACGTAGTGCATAATATTCAGGGTGGCCTTGTAGTACGTAATCTATAGCGCTTATTTCAAGGGCGGGGGTTTCTTGCTTTACTGAGGCCAGTGACCAATCTTTAGGAATACTGCAATTACCGCCATCTAACGAAAGCTCAGACTTTAATAAACTAAATAACGTTGACTTACCACAGCCATTGGCACCAACAAGGCCTACTTTGTGCTCTGGGAATAGTGTAGCCGATGCATTTTTTAATAAAGCTTTGCCACCGCGAAGCAGTTCTATTTCTGAGATTTGGATCATAAATACGTTACTTTACTGTGCCTTGATTGAATTGCGGCCATTATAACACGGATCTTATTAGCTATATCAATCGTATCAAGTAGGCAAATATTGCGATAAAATAACGTCAGTTAAAATGGTAGGAAAAACGAAGTGAAACATAAAAAACGATTTATTGCTGGAGCAACGTGTCCTGAGTGTAAAACCATGGATATGTTAATGCTCTACAAAGAGCATGACGTAGAAAAAGTTGAATGTATGCAGTGTGGTCATAAAATGGCTCAACCAGAGCAGGCTGTGCAGGCATCAACACGCCAATTTGAACAGATCATTGGCGTGTTTAATCCAGGCGACTAAACCTAAACAGTTTAGTAATGCGGTGGCGGAGGCTCCGGTATATTCGACATCATAGGTTGCGATGCTTGCGACTCTTTAAGTTTTTCAGCCAGCAACTCGGTTTGGCGCTTTATTTTTGCCAACTGTTGCTGGTGAACTTTTATTTCATCATTCAAAATTTCAATTGTTTCGTCTTGAAAAGCCACTTTAGCCTCAAGTTCCATTAGCCGATGTTCAATTGTGTTCATTTGGTTCTCGTATAATAAAGCGCTCAGCGATTCCGCTCGAGCTTTCAGTTAACAATGATTTACCGTTATCTGTAAATGCCACATCAAGTACCACTGCCGATTTGGGCTTACTGCCTTCTCGCGGAGTGACTTGCCATGTTTGAATTTTTTCACCACTGGTTAGCTGCCATAAATCAACTCGTTTATTGGGTGAACCGGTTGCTAATAAAGTGCCTTGATCGTTAAAGCGCACTGCGGTAAAAATTTTCTGACGCGCAATATACTTTAGTTTACTAACAAGGTCACCTGTAGTCAGCTCCCATACATTTGCTTGTGCCATACTGTCGGCGGTAAAAGCATAACGACCTTGAGGATCTAAAGCGACTTGGGTTACTCGGGTTGGGTGATTAAAGCGATGGATAACTTGTCCACTTTGGGTATCCCATAAGTAGGCCACATAATCGTTAGAGCCGCTCAATGCATAGCGCCCATTAGGTGATAGGTCTACGGTGTTTACTTTATCTTGGTGGCCTAAAAATTCAATGCGTCTGCCAGTATTAAGGTTTATAAATACTACAACGCCATCACTACGCCCGTAAACAACACTTTGGCCTTGGTTACTAATGGCAATATCGCGGATACTGGCTTTTTGTATTTTATAAAAGCCTTTATTTTTGCCGGTGGCAATATCCCAGACCGCAAAGGTGGCTTTTTCGGCGGTAACAGCCACGCTATTATCAAAAGCAATGGCTACAGCGTAAACAAGGCTGTCTTGCGCTTGTTGTTGAAACCATTGGTATTTAAGGGCTTGCTGTTGATTATCCCAAAGTGCGACCCCATGATGAATAGAAGATACTAAGCTGTATTGACCATCGTGCGATAACGCAGATGAAAAGGCGCCCTGTGCTGTGTGCTCAAAACTGGCCACTGCTTGTTGTTTTTCATCACTACATGCAATTGTTAATAAACAGCAAGTGGCGACTAAAAAAGTACGAAATAACGACATATTACAGGTATTTCCTCTTAACTCTTCGTGACTGAGAGGTTAGACTAGGTCTCGTTAAACGCCTAGGTTGTTTGTCTAATCACTGGATATGTTTTTAGTTTAGCTATTAAACAAGCAGCCTACCATGTAGGCCGTTAATCTTTAACTAGTAATATTACAATAAATGGCAACTGCAAAGTGTGTCGGAGATTTAAAATGAGAAAGACGATTAAATTGTCATTGATTGCAGCGTCAGTTTTAGCGCTTACAGCTTGTAATCAAGAAGCAAAAAAAGAGCAAGCAGACGTTAAACTAGATACTGTAGCGCAACAACAAGCGTACGGTATTGGTGCATCTGTAGGTAACTTTTTAAATAAAGACTTAGCGGATAAAAAAGAAATTGGTATTGAATTAGACCAAGCTTTATTAATGCGAGGCTTTGAAGATGCACTTGCGGGTAATGCAAAAATTGACGAAGAGAAAATTCGTGAAGTACTAACAGCATTAGACGAATCAGTGCGCACTAAACAAGAAGAAAAAGCAAAAGTAGAGTCTGAAAAAAGCAAAGCTGAAGGTGAAAAATACCTAGCTGATAACGCTAAAAAAGAAGGCGTGATGGTTACTGAGTCTGGTTTACAGTACGAAGTAATGAGCGAAGGCGAAGGCGCAAAACCAGTAGCAACTGATGTGGTTAAAGTTCATTATAAAGGCACATTGTTAGACGGTACTGAGTTCGATAGCTCTTACTCACGTAACGAGCCAACAACGTTCCCACTAAACCGTGTAATTCCTGGTTGGACTGAAGGTTTACAACTTATGTCTGTAGGGTCTAAGTACAAATTTACTATTCCTTCAGACCTTGCTTACGGCGATCGTGACTTAGGTAAAATTCCTGCTAATTCAACACTTATTTTTGAAGTTGAATTATTAGAAATTCAAAATGATGCAGAAGCTGCCGCTGCAGAATAAGCGTTATAGATAATAAAAAAGGGACCTTAGGTCCCTTTTTTATTACGTTGAATAACTAATTATTAGTCAGTGTGATTAGAAAATAAGTTATCAATCAGCTCATCTTCAAGTGCAAAGCGCGCTTCGAGTGCTTCACCCATTACTGAAAGATCGTTATCAAAGCCCTCTAGTAAATCTTCAGCATCTACCTCAGCGTACTTATCGTTGAAATCCAGAGCGATGTCAGTGGTATCTGAAATACGAGGGTATATCGTATTAGCGAGTTGCTGGCTTTCTAGGCCTTTCTTTTCACAGGCTTTAGCAATATCGTCGTACACTTCAAAGTGGCCGGCCGATAAATAATCCATTAAAATTTGGCAAAATGCCTGAATTTGTGATGGTTCAGGCAAAGACTGATCTTTTTTCTCATAAGGTGAAAAGCCTGCAATTTTACAGTAAAGAACAATCAGCTCTTGGCGTTCGTTTAACCAATTATCGATGACCGTATGGCTACCCCCCCACTTTTGTTGAGCTTTTTCTACACGCTTCAGCATAATTCTTCTCCTAAGCTGGGTTGGATTTTTTAAATTAAAAATAAAACTTATAAAAATAAAACTTATGTTATCCAAGATATATTTAATTGGCGTGTATATCAACAAGTAAAATAGATGTAATACCAGAGGGAATTTTGTTTAAGGGCATAAGTTGTAAGTAGTTTATTCCAGGCAAGAAAAAACCACCTATTACGGTGGTTTAATTTCTTTATTAGACTTGTTTAAACAAGCATTCTTATTTTTATTAGAGATTTTTATTATTTTTATATTAACAATTTTTGTTATTGTTTTGTTAACGCGGGAGATACAATATCAAGCTTTTTTAGGTGTTGCAAATAGTTTAATGAAAAGTTTTTATTATTAACGTTTGTTTGGTTTTTTTATGTACAAAGCAACATGAAAATTAAAAATTACTTGATCTAGCGCTACTCTGTAGCGATTTAATCGCTTAGCGATAGAGGGGTCGTGAATATGGTGGTACAATCTTGCACAATTTCTAAAAGCCCTAGGACTCTATACGCTATGAGCGAATTAAAAAACGACCGTTATTTACGTGCCCTTGCCAAGCAACCTGTTGATGTCACGCCGATATGGATGATGCGTCAAGCAGGACGTTATTTACCTGAATACCGTGCTACACGTGCACAAGCGGGCGATTTTATGAGCCTGTGTAGAAATGCTGAGTTAGCCTGTGAAGTAACATTACAGCCTTTGCGCCGTTACCCATTAGATGCAGCTATTTTGTTTAGTGATATTTTAACTATTCCCGATGCAATGGGATTAGGCTTGTACTTCGAAACAGGCGAAGGCCCTAAGTTTGAACGCCCAATTTCGTCACTAGCTGATGTTAAAAAAATTCCTAAACTCGATCCTACCGATGAGCTTGGCTATGTAATGAACGCAGTGAGCACTATTCGTCGTGAACTTAAAGGCGAAGTGCCATTAATTGGTTTTTCAGGTTCGCCTTGGACACTTGCAACTTACATGGTTGAAGGTGGTAGCAGTAAAGTATTTGGTAAAATCAAAAAAATGGCGTTTGCTGAGCCGCAAACACTGCATTTATTACTCGATAAACTAGCTGATTCGGTGATAGATTACTTAAACGCGCAAGTTAAAGCGGGTGCGCAATCGCTAATGGTATTTGACTCATGGGGCGGTGTACTAAGCCCGCGTGATTACAATGAGTTTTCATTGCAATACATGCATAAAATTGTTGATGGCTTAATTCGTGAATACGATGGCCGTAAAGTACCGGTTACTTTATTTACCAAAAATGGTGGTCAGTGGATTGAAGCGATTGCCGCAACGGGCTGTGACGCAGTAGGTTTGGATTGGACTATTAACATTGGTGATGCTAAACGTCGTGTTGGCGATAAAGTAGCACTGCAAGGTAATATGGACCCATCAATGCTTCATGGTACGCCTGATCGTATTCGCCAAGAGGTTGGTACTATTTTAGAAGACTTTGGTACTGGCAATGGCCATGTATTTAATTTAGGCCACGGCATTACACCAGATGTTGATCCAGAAAATGCCGGTGTATTCATTAACGCCGTGCATGAATTAAGTGCGCAATATCATAAATAACCTGAACTCTGGATAATAAATCTATCTCAAGCAGCTATTTACAGCGCTAACTACGTTGAATTTACTTGCAATAGACGAGCTATTGACGCGTAATTTCGCCTTGTTTTCACTGGAAATCTCTGGCTAGAGAAAATAAATATAAATATCAATTTTGATTCAATATGTTAGTAAGTCTCTTAATCAAAGTTCAGGTTAAATAGTTTCTAAATAATGATGAGTTATTAAAAAAGCCCGCTTGATTCAAGCGGGCTTTTTGTTACCTAGTGCTTAATATTACTTAAACAAGCGATTTAAGCCATTTAACGCCGCAACTCGGTAGGCTTCTGCCATCGTTGGGTAGTTAAACGTGGTATTTACAAAGTAGTCGATGGTGTTGCCACCATTTTTTTGTTCCATAATAGCTTGGCCAATATGTACAATTTCAGAGGCACGCTCACCAAAGCAGTGCACGCCGAGTACTTCTTTGGTTTCTGTATGAAATAATATTTTTAAACTGCCCACATCTGTGCCTGCAATTTGCGCGCGGGCTAAATGTTTAAATTGCGCACGTCCCACTTCATACGGTACTTTTGCAGCAGTTAATTGCTGCTCTGTTTTACCGACAGAACTCATTTCAGGAATAGTATAAATACCGGCTGGAATATCAATAATCAGCTTTTCATCACAATTACCACACGCGATGGCATCTGCGGCAATTCGACCTTGATCAAAGGCAGCACTAGCAAGACTTGGATAGCCAATAACATCACCTACCGCGTATACATTGTCTACTTCTGTTTGGTAGGTTTCGTTTACTTTTATCTGTCCGCGGCTATCTGCTTTTAAGCCAATGGCTTCTAAATTAAGGGTGTCAGTGTTACCGGTTCGGCCATTGGCAAATAAAATACAGTCAGCTTTAACACGTTTGCCCGATTTTAAATGCATAACAACGCAGTCATCACGGGTTTCAATGCGATCAAATTCTTCGTTATGACGAATTACAATACCGCTATTCCAAAAGTGATAGCTTAATGCATCAGATATTTCAGCATCCATGAACGCCAATAAGCGATCGCGAGTATTCACTAAGTCGACTTTGGCACCTAGCCCTTTAAAGATAGATGCATATTCACAACCAATTACACCCGCGCCGTATATAAGTACGCGATGAGGGTCATGTTCAAGGCCTAAAATAGTGTCACTTTCGTAAATTCGTGAGTGGGTGAAATCAACCCCTGGTGGGCGATAAGGTCGTGAGCCGGTAGCAATAACAATCGTTTGTGCAGTAAGGCGCTCAGTAGAACCGTCATTACGCCTAATTTCAATAGTGTGCTTATCAACAAAGCTAGCGTCGCCTTGAAACATATGAATGCGGTTACGATCGTAAAAACTGCTGCGTAAGTTTGATTGCTTTGAAATTACCGAACTGGCATGGCGTAAAATATCAGGAAAGGTAAGTCTTACCGGACGCTCGCCTACGTTAAATAAAGGATTTGCTTTGTATTCAATATAGCGACTAACAGAATGACGAAGTGCCTTTGAAGGAATGGTACCCCAATGTACACAGCCACCACCCACGGCTGTTTGGCGTTCAATAACCGCTACTTTTTTGTTACTTTTAGAGAGGTTCATAGCGGTCCCTTCACCGCCAGGACCCGTGCCAATAATGATTGCATCATATTGGTATGTCACGGGTACTTTTTTCTTTTCTGGTTGTTTGGCCACAGCCACTCCTATTTTAACTAAAAGAGGCTTTTAATAACCTCGCATTAAGTGCTAGCCATGCCTGTTTTTGTGTTTCCCAGGCGGCCTCAAGCTCGTGATATTGTGCCATTAATGCCGACTTTTCACACTGCTTTGCCATATTATTTTTTTTAGCTTCCAACACTTGTTTTTGTAATGAGCAATAATTTTGCAGTTTTTTAAGCAACAAATCGTACTCTTGTTGTAATAATGTAAGCTTATCTTGCGCTAAAGGCAATTTTGCGAGGCGACCTTGTGTTTTGCTCATCAAGGTTTCTGCTTTAGCTTTTTCGATGCGCTCAACCGGTGTGCGCTTTAATTTACTTGCTAGACCAAGAGCTGCTAACGAGCGGATCATCCATTTAGTTGGGTCGTAATGAAACCACTTAATGCCGTTGCGGTAATCGCTAGCAAAAATATGATGAAAGTTATGATAACCCTCGCCATAAGTAAATAAGGCTAAAAAGCCGTTATCGCGTGCGGTATTTTTTTCTGTGTAAGGGCGAGAACCCCAAATGTGCGCAACAGAGTTAATAAAAAAGGTAAAATGCTGGCTCAGTACTAAACGAAGTAGTCCCGCTAGTAATAACATGCCCCACACATCACCTAACATTAAACCTAATACCAGTGGTAAACCAACATTCATGGCAACTACCAGCTTTAAGTAATGTTTATGTTGCCACATCACTATTTTATTGCGTTGTAGGTCGCGGCAATTGCTGTAATCACCGTAGCTATCGCCTTGGTAGTCGCGCAGCATCCAGCCTATGTGACTATACCAAAAGCCGTTGGTAGCTGCATAAGGGTCTTTTACAGGGTCATCAACTTGACCGTGGTGAATACGATGATCGCTGCTCCAATGCAGTGCACTGTTTTGCAAAGCAAACGCGCCGCCTAAGGCAAAAATAAATTCAACGACCGGGTGTGCGTTGTAAGTTTTGTGCGCCCATAAACGATGGTAACCCGCAGTGATCGATAATCCCGCGAAAAACATGCAAGCTACAAAAGCAGCCCATTGTGTGCCTGTAAAGCCATAGTTAAACCCATACCAAGGTACAAGTGTAACAGCAGCCAAAAACGTCAGGCTAAAGAAAAGGACGTTGGTCCATATAAGTGGTGGTTTTTTCATCTTTCTCATTTCTCAGCGTACAACTGTACGCTAAAATAATATTTCAATCTGCTGCCGTCAAGTATTAGACTGTACTATTAGCTATTTTTTAATTAAAAATTTATTACAAATTCATTCAGGGAGCTGTTGATGTCGGGCGTTAGAGCACAACAGAAACAAAAAACACGACAAGCATTAATTGAAGCTGCTTTTAATCAGCTTAGTGCTGATCATAGCTTTTCAAATTTGAGCTTGCGTGAAGTAGCGCGCGAAGCCGGTATTGCGCCCACCTCTTTTTATCGTCACTTTAAAGATATGAACGAGCTAGGTTTAACCATGGTTGATGAAGCGGGTTTAACGCTGCGTCAGCTGATGCGTCAAGCTCGTAGGCGAATAGCCAGTGGCGGCAGTGTAATAAATACGTCTGTGGTTACTTTTATGGAGTTTATTGATAACTCTAGTAATCAATTTAGGTTATTGCTGCGTGAGCGCTCGGGTACCTCAAAAGCATTTAGAGCGGCAGTAGCACGTGAAGTGAAACACTTTATTTTAGAGCTTGCTCATTATTTAGAAAGTGAAACGCCCTGTGATGCGATTCATGCGTATATTCAGGCAGAGGCTATGGTTACGTTGGTATTTAATGCTGGCGCCGAAGCGCTAGATATTGAAGGTCAGCAACGCGATGAATTAATTGAGCGAGTTATTTGGCAGTTACGCTATATTACTCGTGGTGCGTCAAATTACGTACGCGCAGAAAAGAAAGAGTAAATATTAAAAAAAGTTAAAATAAGCACTGTACTTTACGGTGCTTGTTAATTTAAACGCCACGCCCTCTGAGGTTGAATTTTTTATCTCTTTTTTATCTATTTGTTGAATTTTAAATTCCTTAAAAGTCTTGTGTAATTATTTTTATGGCATTTTTATGCTTGCGCCTACTGCGCTGCAATGATAAAAATAAGCCTCATTGGACACACACACAAGAAAACAAATGCAAACTAATCGTTTAATTACACTAAAACTAAACCTCTTACTGCTGTGGCAAGTGAGCGGGGATTAGTGTGTTTGCATTGAGCTAAACAACAAAACCCCGCAATTGCGGGGTTTTTTTTATCTCGCTGCAGGGATAAATCGAAATTTGGGTAACACAGGAATGAGGGGCAGTTATGCAAGAGCAAGATAAAGTATGGATTTTTGATACCACCTTACGTGATGGCGAACAGGCACTTAAAGCAAGCCTGACTGAAGATGATAAAATTCAACTAGCGCATACCATTAGCCGCTTAAATGTGGATGTCATGGAAGTGGGCTTTCCGGTTTCGAGCCCCGCTGACTTTCGCTCAGTGCAGCGAATTGCCACTGAAGTAAAAGGCCCTATTATTTGTGGCTTAGCACGCTCGGTTGCCAAAGATATTGAGGCCTGTGGCGAGGCGCTTCGCAGTGCACAGCAAAGCCGTATTCATACTTTTATTGCAACCAGCCCGCTTCATCTTGAACACAAGTTGCGAATGAGCCTTGATGATGCCACTGCAATGGCGGTTAAATCAATCAAGCTTGCTCGTAATTACACTGATGATGTGGAATTTTCATGTGAAGACGCAGGACGCACACCACATTGGGATTTATGCAAAATAGTTGAGCAAGCTATTAATGCCGGTGCATCCACGATTAACTTGCCAGATACCGTCGGTTTTGTAACGCCAGATGAATACGCAGCAATGATCCGTCATTTAATGAATAACGTGCCAAATATTGATAAAGCCCGTTTAAGTGTGCATTGCCATAACGACTTAGGCTTAGCCGTTGCTAACTCTGTTGCTGCCGTTCAAGCAGGTGCTCGCCAAATCGAATGTACGATTAATGGTATAGGGGAGCGCGCGGGTAATTGTTCACTTGAAGAGGTGGCGATGATCATGAAAATGCGCAAAGACCATTTAAACGTATATACCGATATAAAAAGCGAAGAAATTTACCGCGCCTCTCGCCAAGTAGCCAAAATTTGTAATATGCCGGTACAGCCAAATAAAGCGATTGTTGGCGAAAATGCGTTTGCCCACAGTTCAGGTATTCACCAAGATGGTGTCTTAAAAGCGCAAAATACCTATGAAATTATGTCACCTGAAAGTGTGGGTGTGCCAAGTAATCAATTAAATATGACCTCGCGTTCAGGGCGTCATGTTATAGAGCATCGCTTAGAAGAGTTAGGTTATCAAAAATCTGATTACGACATGGATAGCTTATACCAAAGTTTCGTTGCGTTAGCTGACCAAAAAGGCACAGTATATGACTACGACCTAGAAGCAATGATTTACTTTAATCAAATCAGCGACAAAGATGAAAAATATCAATTAGAGTTTGTTCACTCTACGTCGAACTCTCAATCGGTAGCCAGCTCAACGATAGGTTTGTTGATTGATGGCGAAGCAAAACAAGAAGCGGCCACAGGTAACGGCCCGGTAGAAGCCTCATTTGCAGCCATTGAGCGCTTAACTGGTATGAGCGTTGAAATGATTGAATACAATTTAGAGGCCACCGGCCAAGGTGCAAGCTCATTAGGACAAGTGAATATTATTGCTAAATATGATGGCCGTCCTTATCACGGTGCCGGTATTGCGGCCGATGTGGTCGAAGCCTCAGTACGCGCTATGGTTCGGGTTTATAACTTAATTTATCGAGCACAAAAAGTGTCTGATTTAAAACAACAAAGGAAAGCAGGATGAGTAAAACACATTACAGCGTTGCCGTATTAGCGGGCGACGGTATTGGCCCAGAAGTTATGGCAGCTGCAGAGCAAGTGCTTGATGCAGTAAGTGATAAGTTTGGTTTTACTCTGAACCGTGAACATCATGCGATTGGCGGCGCTGCGATTGATGAGTTTGGCAAAGCCCTTCCTGATACCACTTTAAAAGCTTGTGAAAACGCCGATGCTATTTTATTTGGTTCAGTAGGTGGTCCTAAGTGGGAACATTTACCACCTAATGACCAACCGGAGCGCGCGTCACTGTTACCACTGCGCAAGCACTTTGGTTTGTTTTGTAACTTACGCCCTGCTCAGTTGTTACCCGCATTAAGCGCTGCATCACCACTACGTGCTGATATTAGCGAAAAAGGCTTTGATATTTTATGTGTGCGCGAGCTAACGGGTGGTATTTATTTTGGTGAGAAAGGTCGCAGTGGCGAAGGGGCAGAAGAAACTGCATTTGATACGCAAACTTATTCACGTAAAGAGATAGAGCGTATTGCACGTTTTGCTTTTGAGGCCGCTAAATTGCGCAGCAATCATGTAACCTCGGTCGATAAAGCCAATGTTTTAGCATCAAGCGTTTTATGGCGCGAAGTGGTAACCGAAGTGAGTAAAGACTTTCCAGAAGTGAGCTTAGATTATATTTATGTAGATAATGCAGCGATGCAGCTAGTTAAACAGCCTAGCCAGTTTGATGTATTACTGTGCGATAACTTATTTGGCGACATTTTATCGGACGAGTGCGCGATGATCACCGGTTCAATGGGGTTATTACCCTCCGCTAGCTTAAATCAATCAGGCTTTGGCTTGTATGAACCCGCGGGTGGTTCAGCGCCTGATATCGCCGGAAAAGGGGTGGCAAACCCAATCGCACAAATTTTAAGTGCCGCCTTAATGCTACGTTACTCATTAGGCCAAGACGAAGCGGCTCGTACGATTGAAAAAGCAGTCGCAGAGGCGGTTGAAGCCGGTGTGGGAACGCCGGATATTTATCCGCAGGGCGGCTATACCACCACCGATGTAGCAGCGGCCATCGTTTCACGCATTTAATTATTAAAGCCACAGCACCGTCAGGCTGTGGCTCAATCAGATCAGGGAGTTAGCAAGTGGCCCAAACCTTATACAATAAAATTTGGCAAGCACATACCGTTGCCAGCATTAATGAGCAAACCGATTTACTTTATATTGACCGTCATTTAGTACACGAAGTGACGTCACCACAAGCATTTGCCGGCTTACGTGAAAAAAATCGTAAAGTGCGTTGTCCAGAAAAAACCATTGCCACCATGGATCATAATGTTTCAACTAAAAGTCGTTCACTGGATGCAGCTAGCGAAGTCTCTAAAAATCAATTAATGGCACTGGATGAAAACTGTAAAGAATTTGGCATTTTGCTATACGACTTAAATTCAGTAAACCAAGGCATAGTGCATGTTATTGGCCCTGAGCAGGGGATTACTTTACCAGGTACCACTATAGTCTGCGGCGATAGTCATACTTCAACGCATGGTGCGTTTGGTGCCTTGGCACATGGTATTGGTACCTCAGAGGTTGAGCATGTATTAGCTACGCAAACGCTACAGCAAAAAAAGGCGAAGTCGTTAAAAATTCAAATTAACGGTGTATTACGCCCTACAGTAACAGCTAAAGATTTAATTATGGCGGTTATTGGCAAGCTAGGCACTGCTGGTGGCACTGGCTATGTGGCTGAATTTTGTGGTGAAGGCATAGAAGCTCTATCAATGGAAGCCCGTATGACATTGTGTAACATGAGCATTGAAATGGGTGCCAAGGCGGGTTTAATTGCCCCAGATAAAATCACTTATGAGTACTTAAAAGGCCGCCCGTTTGCACCCAAAGGTGCCGATTTTGATGCCGCTGTTGCCTACTGGGAAACTTTAAAAACGGATGATGGTGCTCATTTTGATTTAGAAGTAGAGCTAGATGCAGGCAGTATTCAACCACAAGTTACTTGGGGGACTAATCCAGAGCAAGTGATTGGCGTTGATGAATGTATTCCAGATCCAGATAAAGAAACCGATTTAATTAAAGCCGATGCAATTCGCAGTGCGCTTAAATACATGGGCTTAAAAGCGGGCGATAAACTATCAAGCGCCAAAGTAGACACGGTATTTATTGGCTCATGCACCAACAGCCGCATTGAAGATTTACGCGCTGCAGCAAAAATTGTTGAAGGCAAACAGGTTTTAGCTGGTATTGAAGCGCTGATTGTTCCAGGCTCAGGCTTAGTTAAGCAGCAAGCTGAAGATGAAGGCTTAGCCGATATTTTTAAAGCTGCAGGGTTTGAGTGGCGCGAGCCGGGTTGTTCGATGTGTTTAGCTATGAACGATGACCGTTTAGGAGCTGGTAAACGCTGTGCTTCCACCTCGAATCGTAATTTTGAAGGTCGCCAAGGGCGCGGCGGGCGTACACACTTAGTGAGCCCTGCAATGGCGGCAGCAGCTGCAATACATGGTCACTTTGTTGATATTAGAGGAGAAGCTTAATGAGCATCTATTTTAGCGGCTTAATGGCCCCACTTGATAAAAACAACGTCGATACCGACCAAATTATTCCTAAGCAGTTTTTAACCTCAACAAGCCGTGATGGTTTTGATGCAACACTGTTTTACGATTGGCGTTATTTAGATAATGGCGAGCCAAACCCTGAATTTATTTTAAACCGTCCTTGTTACCAAGGCGCGCAAATATTATTAACCCGCGATAATTTTGGCTGTGGCTCATCACGCGAGCACGCACCATGGGCATTAAAGCAATATGGGTTTGAAGTGATTTTAGCTGAAAGCTTTGCTGATATTTTCTTTAATAACTGTGGCAACAACCAAATGCTTGCCATTGCATTGCCAGCGCAAACGCTGGAAGAGTTATTTGTGTTAAGTGAGCAGCACGACGATATTCACATTGATGTGGATCTTGAAAACCAAGTGCTTACCAGTAATAAGTTTGCGCCAATTCGCTTTGATATTCGCAAAGACGTAAAAGAACGTTTATTAAGTGGCTTAGACTTTATCGGTGTAACCGAAACCCTCAATCCGCAAATTGATGCGTTTGAAAAGCAGTTAGCCGCAGAGAGACCGTGGCAGTAACCTTTTACATATGAAACTGGAGCGCAGCTTAGGTTGCGCTTTTTTAATCGCTTATATTAAAAAACCACGCAATAAGCTTGCTAATGTAATCATTGCCATTAGTAATAAATTGAGAGTTTTAAATTTCTGGTAGCGGACTACCTTTGGGTCGTTGATAGTCGAAAAAAACCATCTTTAAATGACTCAGCAAGATTGGCATAGGGTGTCCCATCTAATGAATTTTGTGATAATTTTTTCCATTGTTCTGGGTGCTGCTCAGCAAGGTGTTGATATATGTGCAAAGTGTAGCGATTTTGAATAATTAATAGTAATACGATGATTACTAGGCCGATATAGTTCTCCATCTATATATGTGCTCCGTGCTAAAACTGACTTTGTGTTTAATTACCTACCTTTATCAATCAACGATATTTAATTTCTCATTTTCTTTCAAGCGATATTTTTTACTAATTAATTACAGTAAAATCCTATTGCTCTGTTAATTTCTTATTGCTGTTCATCGTGATTATTTTCTTTGTGTTTGCTTAAACGCTAAGCTGATTTTTTACATGTTTAGGGACACATTATGAAATTATTAACAGCTGTAGCGTTTATGCTGGCATCCACTGCAGCAATAGCACGTCCAGCGCCTTTGGTATCAATTCCAAGTCATGATGGCTTTTTCGATAGTATTGCTGCTCACTGCGGTAAAGCTTTTGAGGGTAAAGTAACGGTTGATAATGCAACAGGGCCGAGTTCATTTGCCGATAAAAAGTTAATTATGCATGTGCGTAAGTGTAATGACCGTGAGTTACAGGTGCCGTTTCATGTCGGTGATGACGCCTCTCGTACGTGGATCATTACTAAAACAGGTAGTGGTTTGAGCTTAAAGCACGATCATCGTCATAAAGATGGCAGCGATGATGTGTCTACTATGTATGGCGGTCATACTTTAGATGCGGGTTTTGCTAATATGCAGTCATTCCCTGCAGATCAGTATTCAAAAGAGTTATTTGTTAGCCAAGACATACCGCAATCGGTAGGCAATACATGGCAAATGTATATTTACCCTGAACAGTTCACTTATCGACTTATTCGCCAAGGTCGCGAATTCCGTGTTGATTTTGATTTAACTAAACCTATTACACCACCGGCTGCGCCGTGGGGATATGGCGTTAACTAACTTAGTTCGGGTTAACTACAGTAAAACCACAGGCTATTTTAATACTCAGTGGTTTTACTGAAAAATAACGAGGTGTTATTTTTTTGAGGTTTTTTCTGCAGGCATTTCACACTGCACAAATACACTGAGCGGTGGCTGATAAGCACGCGGTTTAGTTGGAAAGCGTTGGTACTCTTGTACGCCCTCAGTCACTTTTAACATAAAAGGATTATCGCGGCATAAACGATTTGCGTGGCGTAATAAAAAGACACTTTGGTTTCTAAAATGCGGGTAGTCATCAGACTGTATTTCTAGGTGGTAGTTGTTGGTGTCTATTTGAGTTTGCTTATAATGCACCTTTTCATCAAAATCGTAGAGCCGTTGCATTTCACTTTGCTCTGCCGACACACTCAAACACCCTGTTAATAAACCCCAGGTAATAATTCCATGTATGTAATGATTGGCTTTTATACTCATAAACCTTTAACTCCATCTTGATATTGGGTAGTGTGATCAGCATATCAATTACACCCGTTATGATATAAGTCTAACACCCAAAAAGGGGAAATGTGATGTTCAAGCAAATTAAACAGCTTTTTTCGAGTATTGATCAGCAAGATTATGATATTGAACAACATGATTTAAAAACAGCCGTTGCCGCGTTATTAATTGAGGTAATGCGAGCGGATAACGATTTACAGGCAGATGAACAGCATACGTTAAGTCTGACATTAAAAAAGTATTTTGATTTAACTGATGAAGCAGTAGATGAGTTAACCGAACAAGCAAGTTCGAGCTTAGATGACGCCATTGATTATTTTCAATTTTCAAAGCAAATTAATAATCAATGCAGTGCAAAGCAACGCATTGAAATAGTTGAACTACTCTGGCGATTAGCATACTCAGATGGTGAACTTGATCCACAAGAAGAATACGTTATTCGTCGTGTTGCTAATTTATTGTATGTTACCCATGAAGACTTTATTGCTGCAAAGCTTGCAGCAACAAAGTTATAGTTGCTGCTTATTTAAGCTTACTTGCTACGCTAACTAACTGCTGTGCAAGACCAGCCACTTTTTCAGCGGTAGCAGGGTCATTAATACGGCCGTTTTCGTCTAACAAAGTATGAATAGCCGGTACAGCTAATTGATTGGCTAATACTAAACTGCCAATGCCAGATAAAATATCACGCACGTGATTTAAGCCACGTAAGCCGCCCAACCCACCTGGCGAGGCTGCATATAACGCGGTTACTTTATTTGCAAATGCAGGCTCTGCGCCTTGTTCGGTGCGCGATGCCCAATCAATAGCATTTTTTAACACCGCGGTAATAGAGCCATTATATTCTGGGCTGGCCAGCAAAATGCCATCGGCTGCGCGAAGTTTGTCTTTAAGTTGTTGTACACCGGCTGGTGTGCCTTGTGCCTCGAGATCTTCATCAAACATAGGAATGGCTAAGTCTGCGAGTTTAATCACTTCTACTTCAGCGCCACTTTCTAAAGCAAAGCGTGCCGCTTCGTTAATGAGTTTTTGATGAAAGCTATCTTTACGTAAGCTACCTGCTAGGGCAATAATTTTTGGTGTTGTCATGAGCTGCTCCTGATAATGAGTTTGTATAATGTGACTTTAACAAATAATCACTTGCAGAAAAGCCAAATAAACGCAAAACTTGTGTGCGCATATGCACAGATTAAAGAGTAGTTATCATGGCAATTCAATTTAATGATTGGCAAGACCTGAAGGTTGCTTACGAGGTAGCGCGCTTAGGTACTTTAACTGCCGCGGCCGAAGTGTTAGATGTTCACCATAGTACGGTGCTCAGGCGAATAAATAACTTAGAAAAAAGCTTAAATGCGCGACTATTTCATCGCCATGCTCGCGGCTATAAAGTCACAGAAATTGGCGCTAAGTTATTTACCACAGCACAAGCGATTAATGGTGAACTAGAGCGCCTACATAATGACATTATTGCTGCAGATAGCACCTTGCAAGGTAGCTTGTTACTCACCACAGTTAGTGGCTTTATTGATGTATTAAGTGAGGTGTGCGAGCAGTTTCAAACCTTGCATCCGCAAGTGCAATTACAAGTGATTATGGATCAAAAACGCTTACGTTTAGATCATGGCCAAGCACATATCGCAGTAAGAGCTGGACCCAGACCGGATGAGGGTGATTATATTGCTCAGCATTTAGCGGCGCTCTCGTCAGGATTTTATGCATCAAAGCATTACATTAGCCGTTATGGGTTGCCACAAACATTAGCGCAACTATCGCTGCATAGCTTTGTGTCAGGTGTAGCAGGGTATAACGCCAAAGTGCCTTACTTTGCATGGGTTGATGAAAATATTCCCCCGTCGCAAGTTAAGCTAAGAGTGTCAGAAACCTCAGAAGCGACCCGCGCCATAGTTAAAGGGCTCGGTATTGGCGGATTACAGCATGATGTTGCAGCGCAATACTCTGATTTAGTCCCTGTACTGCCTAATGAACTGAGTTGGCCAACCGATTTGTGGCTGGTTACGCATCATTTAGTGCACCGAACAGCAAAGGTTCAAGCGTTTAGTCAGCTATTAAAAAATTATTTTAAGCAGCGAAAGTTAAGTTAACTAGGCGACAACGATTTTTTTATTGAAATACCTAAGCGCTTGGCTAGCCGTGTTAAATTAGCACGGTCGACCTGTAAACTGCGCGCGGTACTGGCCCAGTTATAATTATGTTGTTTAAGTTGCTGTATTATAAGTTGCTGCGTATAGGTATCTGTGGCTTGCTTTAACGAAATGTTGTTTGCTAAAGGTGGGATTACAAGCTGGTTTGAGTGTTCAAGAGCTAAGGTGTTAACAGCGCTTAAATTTAGCTCACAATGCTCAGGTTCAATAGTAATAATTGGTTGCTGCCACTGATGTTGTTTAGCCTTTAATGCAGCCCGATTAATCACATGCTCAAGCTCCCTCACATTGCCTGGCCAGTCATATTTTTTAAGCAGCAGTTGCGCTTCAATGCTGAGTTTTAGCTGTTTAATAGCGAGCTTGCGGGCTGTTTTTTCTGCAAAATAGCCGGCTAATAAAATAACATCTTCATCACGGGCTTTTAAAGGCGCTACGCTTAACGGGTACACACTTAGGCGATGATATAAGTCGGCGCGAAATCGCCCCTGTTCTACTTCGTGTTTTAGGTCGCGATTAGTTGCTGCAATCACTCTAACATCAACATATTTAAGTTCATCTTCGCCAACGGTTTGTACTTCACCACTTTGCAGTACCCGTAATAATTTACTTTGCATTGCCAGTGGTAGCTCGCCTATTTCATCCAAAAATAAGGTACCGCCATCGGCTAACTGAAATTTACCTTGGCGGGCATTTTGGGCGCCGGTAAAAGCGCCTTTTGCATGGCCAAAAAATTCACTTTCTGCGAGGTTTTCAGGCAGTGATGCACAATTTAAATGGATCAATGGCTGATCTTTGCGTGCTGAATGCAAGTGAATATTACGCGCCACCAACTCTTTGCCGACCCCAGTATCACCTAAAATTAATACACTAAAATTAGAGGCTGCAACCAGCTTTATTTCGTTTTTAAGGGTTTGTATTACTGGGCTTTGGCCAATAATTTCACCACCATCGCGTTTGAGTGCCTCACGGTTTAACGCTTGTACTAATTCATTTGAATGCTGAGCATGCTGTTTATAATGGGCAAGCTCTAGAGCTGTTTTAAAGTGTGCGCTACACAAGGTTTGTAAGGTGTTGAGTGTATCAGCCGTAATGCCGTCAAACGCATCAGCGTTTAGGCTATCAAAGGTCAGAATGCCAAGTAGTGCGTTTTTATCATAAAGGGGTAACCCTAAGCAGGCATGCACTGGAATATCACCGGTTTTAGCCAGTAGTAGCCCGTCGTATGGATCAGGTAGTGGACAGTCATGTGCAAATTGCAGAGCCAAACGACTACTGCAGATGGCTTTAAGGCGAGGGTGCTTCGCAATATCAAAACGTCGTCCTAGGCTATCGGGCATAAGCCCTTTAATGGCTAAGGGCTTTAATTGCTCGCCTTGGCGAATTAACAAGGCGCTAGCATCACTTGGAATAACACGTTCAACCGTGGCTAAGAGCTGCTCAAAACTGTGGGCATGTAAGGTGCTTTGTGCAAGCTCCAAGGCAACTTGAGTCAAAATGACCTGTTAGTGTATTTTTACATGTTTTATAGTAGGTCATAAAGACTCATCTTGTAAAGTGAGTTAATTTAACCTGTTGAATATTATGGGTTTAATTAGTTGGCACGCTCTGTGTAATGCTAAGTGCAAGCAGTTAGTTATTACATAGGAAATAAACATGTTATCTGAAAAAACTATTGAGATTGTAAAAAGTACAGCTCCATTACTTGCAGAAGCGGGTACAGCCGTCACCGATCATTTTTATAAGCGCATGTTTAGCCATAACCCGGAACTTAAACATATTTTTAATATGACTAATCAAGAAACGGGTCGTCAGCAATTTGCATTATTTAATGCGTTGGCTGCGTACGCGCAAAATATTGATAATTTAGCCGTGTTAAAAGAGGCATTAGCTAGAATTAACCATAAGCATACCAGCTTGAATATTTTACCCGAACACTACCCTATTGTAGGGGCGCATTTGATCGGCACACTTAAAGAGCTTATTCCTGAGCAGTTTACTGCCGATGTTGAATATGCGTGGCGCGAAGCCTACGGTGTACTTGCTGATATTTGTATTACCGAAGAAGCGGCATTGTATGCGCACAGTAAAAACAACCATGGTGGCTGGGCAAGCACGCGCCAGTTTGAAATTACTGATAAACATGTTGAATCTGAATTCGTAACTAGTTTTACGCTGACACCTGTGGATGGTAAAGCAGTTATTACCTACAAGCCAGGACAGTACATTGGCATTAAAGTTAAGCCTGAGGGCGCAGAATATGAAGAGATCCGCCAGTATTCTATTTCGCAAAAGAGCAATGCTAAAAACTATCGTATTAGCGTTAAAAAAGAGTGCCAACCAAAGCCTGGCGTGGTGTCTAATTATTTACACTCACTAGAGCAAGGCGCACGAGTAGAGTTATACCCGCCAGCGGGAGATTTTATTTTAAAAAATGAGGCAACTCCAGTTGTACTTATTTCAGCAGGTGTTGGCCAAACCCCGATGATGGCAATGCTGCAAACGCTACTTAGTGGTGATAAAAATCAAGCGATTAGTTATTTGCACGCGTGTGAAAATAGCCGCGAATTTTCATTTAAAGGGTATTTAGCGCAGCAAACGGCAATGCATCCACAGCTAAAAACATTTACTTGGTTTAATCAAGGTGGCGAGGAGTGTGATTTCACTGGGCTAATGGATTTAACGGTGCTTGAGGCATCATTACCTATTAGCGAAGGGGCATTTTATTTGTGTGGACCAGCATCATTTATGGCTTACGTAAAAGGCCAGCTACTTGATTTAGGTGTGCAAAGCTCAAATATTCACTACGAAATATTTGGACCACACCAAGCGTTTTAGATTAATTAAAAGCGTGTGTTACACACTTTTAATTTAAACTTACAGCTTTTTACTATTTGTGTTGGCAGCATAAGCTTGTTGTTGCCAAGCATTAAATAGCTTTTGTTGTTTAGCTGAAATTTTTAAACCATACGTTTTTTGCATGTAAGCGTACGCATCGGCAATGCGTTTACGTGCATGAACAGGCGGTTCAACAACACGTTGTTTAAAATTAACTTTAACCTCACAACGACCATATTGCGTCGCGTTTTGGGCTAACATGCCAAAGCGGTAGTTTGAGCGATCGGCGTTAATTTCACCAATTGCAGGGGCTAAATTGTTTATATCGGCTTCCATCAAGCGAAACTTAGCGCTAACTTTGCGGCAGTTTTTACGCCCACCATCTTGCCAGCATTGTAACTGGTGACCAAATTCCCATGCAGGGACAATATGTTCCCATTCAATTCGCAATGCACGTTGATTTACTTTGCCTGAGCGGGTTAGTGTGTTGCGAGGCACGTAGCCACAATGGGTAGGGTCGGGTACTAACTTTTTGCCTTGTTTTTTTATATCGCAACCACAATAAATACTTTTAGCGTTTTCGGGAAGGGTATTAATTAAGTGCTTTTTGGCACTCGAAAACCGCGTAAATTGTTCGCCCATTGCTGAAAAACAAGCACAGCAAGCCAACAAAGCTAAAATAAACCGAATCATATCCATCACATACGTGAACTACAGGAGCGGCTAGTTTAAGGCCTAGAATAAAAAAGTAAACCGCCGCCGGCATGCTTTAATTTTAATTTGCGTATTTTGTAGAGGGCGTTTTTTAGGAGTAAATAGTGGGCAATATTCAGAGGCTAACGCTAAAAACGCGTTAATGCAGTGATTCTTGCGTTGTTGATTTGGTATAACGGTAAAACTGCGTTAAAGTTTGCAATGAAATTAATAGAGGGTAAAAACGAGATAATGTCGGAAATTCAATTTTTAAATGTAGATCTAGAGCTTGAGTCAAAGCAAGATATTAGCGTATTAGTTGCTGATTTAAAAAAGGTCGCAACTATTTTACATTATGATAAAGACGAATACCGTCAACTTGCTCGCATTGAGGTTGCAGGTGAAATAACCACGCCAGATAAAGCGATTAATCACTTGTGCGAGTTAATCGAGTCGTGTTCACGCAATGCATTAAAGCAATGGTTGAGTTGTTCACGCAGAACATTCGATATGGGTTTTGAGTCTGGCACTTCGCCAAAATGCTTTAACCAAGCTTTACATGCAGATACCTTGTTACGTATATCTGCAATTGGTGCAGGTGTGGAAATTACTATTTACCCTCTCGAAAAGTAATTTAACCTCAACCTTGGTTAACAGATTTACTAGCCTTTTCGCTCTACTACGGCTGCGGTCATACGTGATACGCAGCAAAGCTCATTGCGGCTATTGGTTATTTTAATATCCCAAACCGAGCTGCGTTTGCCGATATGATAAGCTCTCGCTGTGGCCGTTAATGTGCCATTGCGTGATGCCTTTAAATGACTTGCACTGATCTCTTGGCCAACACAATAAAACCGATTGAAATCAACCACAAAATTAGCGGCATAACTTGCTACTGTTTCAGCAAGTACCACATTTGCGCCACCATGAACGATACCCATAGGGTTATGATGCTCTGGAATTGCCGGCATAGTTGCCACTAAGTAGTCATCACCAATTTCACTGATCTCTATTCCCATGGTTTTCATGAGTGTCCCTTGGCCTGTAATACCTTGATCTAATTGCTTACAAAACTCTAATGTAATCGGTTGATGCCAAATACTCATGCTAGCTCCTTGGATAAGTAATCGAGAATTAAAATTTATTAATATGATAATGCGTTGCTAATAATTACATTTATTACCCTGCTTTTAAAGTAGGTTATTGTTTGATGATAACGGCATATAAGGCATTAATTTATATTTGCGATTTTTAAATAACTGTATATACTCACAGTTAATTGTACTGTATGGAAAACCAGTTGTATGCGACCATTAACGAAACGCCAAGCGCAAATACTCGAACTCATTAAAGTGTTTATTAAAGACACTGGTATGCCTCCTACACGTGCCGAAATTGCACAAACACTGGGTTTTAAAAGTGCAAATGCTGCAGAAGAACACTTAAAAGCATTGGCCAAAAAAGGTGTTATTAAAATGAAGCCAGGCGCGAGTCGCGGAATTCAGCTTGTTGAAGAAGAGGAGCCAGAGCAGTTAGGCTTACCTTTAATTGGCAGGGTGGCTGCCGGTGAGCCAATATTGGCGCAACAGCATGTAGAAAGCCACTGTAAAATTGACCCTTTAATGTTTAAACCTGCGGCCGATTTTTTATTGCGTGTTAACGGTATGAGTATGAAAGACATTGGTATTATGGATGGTGATTTACTTGCTGTGCATAAAACCCAAGTTGCCGAAAATGGACAAGTTATTGTTGCCCGTGTTGACGACGATGTAACCGTGAAGCGTTTAGAAAAAGCGGGCAGAAAAGTACTCTTACATGCTGAAAATGATGAGTTTTCAGCTATTGAGGTCGATTTAGAAAATGAGTCGTTCAATATTGAAGGCTTAGCGGTAGGTGTTATTCGTAACGCTGACTGGATGTAGTATTAAAGCATAATTTAGCGCTTAATAGTGATTAGGCGCTGGGTTTGTTAGCAGCACAATGTCTAACTTATCAAATGTATGACTATATGTTGTTAAGTGCTCCCCCTATCATAAATAAAATCACTAAATACTTTATAAATAAACAAATTTACTCTGCTTTTTTAAGTTAACAATTTTTTATATTTCTATCCTGTAATTTCAATACACCCCTTACTAAACCTGACTCTTAGATTAATTGCCTGACTAGTTGCTATTTTTTTAGCTGCGCATTTTAAAAAATACACCTTGTTTATTTTTCATACTCACCTTGCTTATTGTTTATTTTTTAACTAGTTATTAAAGAGCTGGAATAAAAATAACTCACAGCTTAGTCGTTTTGAGAACACACATTTACTAAATCCAGCACCCTTATAAAAAATAAAAATAACGAATAGGCGTTTAAGCCGTATGCCTCTTCGCTTTGCGTCAGCAATAGCATCAAAGGAGCCGTCACATGGGTAAGCTGAGTTCTTCCTTGTGGCTTATATTGTTTGTTTTTTCGCAGAATGTGCTTGCTAATAGCCAATATAATATGCGTAAAGGCGTAACCGATATAAGTAATAATGTATACCAACTGCACATGACTATTTTTTTAATATGTTGTGTGATTGGGGTGATCGTGTTTGCCATTATGTTTTGGGCACTCATTCATCATCGCAAATCTAAAGGGGCTGTCCCTGCCCAATTCCATGAAAGCACCAAAGTAGAAATACTGTGGACTGCGATCCCTTTTGTCATATTAATTGTTATGGCCATTCCTGCGACTAAAACCTTAATTGCCATGGAGGATGCCAGCAAAGCTGATCTCACCATTAAAATTACAGGCTCACAGTGGAAGTGGCATTACGAGTATATGGGGGAGGACGTTGAGTTTTATTCCATGCTAGCTACCCCTCAAAATGAAATAACCAACCTTGCTGATAAAAACCCGAATTATTTACTCGAGGTCGATAAACCGCTGGTACTACCAATTAATCAAAAAGTACGTTTTTTAATGACTTCAGATGATGTTATTCACTCATGGTGGGTGCCTGACTTTGCCGTTAAAAAAGATGCAAACCCTGGGTTTATTAACGAAACATGGACCAATATTAATGAGGTTGGTACTTACCGTGGGCAGTGTGCAGAGCTTTGCGGTAAAGATCATGGTTTTATGCCTGTTGTGGTAGAAGCTAAAACAGAAGAAGACTTCAAAACGTGGTTAGCAGAGGCTAAACAAGCCAAGCAAAAAGCAGCTGAAGCAGACGCTGCGTTATTAGACCAAGTTGTACCAAAAGAAGAGCTGATGGCGCTTGGTGAGCAGGTTTATATGGCGAGCTGCGCGGCGTGCCATCAGCCAACAGGATTAGGCTTGCCGGGTGTTTTTCCGGCTCTTAAAGGCAGCCCAATAGTCATAGGTGATATCAAAGGGCATATAGATATTTTGCTCCATGGTAAACCAGGTACGGCTATGCAGTCTTTCGCAAAGCAATTATCAATCAAGCAAATAGCAGCTGTTATTACCTATAAACGCAACGCGTGGGGTAATGACACTGGTGATGTAATTCAACCGAGCGAGATACAAGCGGCACTGGATGCTGATGGGGAGGCTAAATAATGAGTAGCATTGCAGAACAACCTAATACCAATGAGGCTCATCATGCCCATCAACCTGCCACAGGCTTTAAACGCTGGTTATTTACAACCAACCATAAAGATATAGGTAGCTTATATTTAATTTTTTCACTCACCATGTTTTTAATTGGTGGGGCAATGGCGATGGTTATTCGAGCTGAGTTATTTCAGCCGGGCCTACAACTGGTTGATCCTCACTTTTTTAATCAAATGACCACAGTGCATGGTTTAATAATGGTGTTTGGTGCGGTTATGCCAGCCTTTACCGGCTTGGCAAACTGGATGATCCCGCTAATGATTGGTGCGCCAGATATGGCCTTACCGAGAATGAATAACTGGAGCTTTTGGATTTTACCGTTTGCGTTTTTAATCCTATTAGCTTCATTATTTATGCCTGGTGGTGGCCCTGCATTTGGTTGGACCTTTTACGCGCCGCTTTCCACCACTTATAGTAACGACAACACAGCAATGTTTGTATTTGCTGTGCATATTATGGGTATTAGTTCGATTATGGGGGCCATTAATGTGGTGGTCACCATAGTAAATATGCGTGCTCCGGGTATGACGTGGATGAAGCTGCCGTTATTTGTGTGGACATGGTTGATCACGGCGTTTTTACTTATTGCAGTTATGCCGGTACTTGCTGGTGCAGTTACTATGGTGCTCACCGATAAATACTTCGCGACCAGTTTCTTTGATGCCGCTGGTGGTGGCGATCCGGTGATGTTCCAACATATTTTTTGGTTTTTTGGTCACCCTGAAGTTTATATTATGATTTTGCCTGCCTTTGGCATTATTTCTACGATTGTTCCCACCTTTTCACGTAAAAAACTATTTGGTTATGCCTCTATGGTGTATGCCACCTCCTCCATTGCCTTGTTGAGCTTTATTGTGTGGGCGCATCATATGTTTACCACTGGTATGCCCGTGGCGGGTGAGTTGTTTTTTATGTACGCGACTATGCTGATATCGGTACCTACCGGCGTAAAAGTATTTAACTGGGTAGCGACTATGTGGCGCGGGTCTATTAGCTTTGAAGTGCCAATGCTGTTTAGTATCGCATTTATTGTGTTGTTTACTTTAGGTGGTTTTTCGGGATTGATGCTAGCGATTACACCTGCCGATTTCCAATATCATGATACCTATTTTGTGGTTGCACACTTTCATTATGTACTCGTAACGGGCGCGGTGTTTTCTATTATGGCGGGGGCTTATTATTGGCTGCCAAAATGGACCGGAAACATGTTCAATATTACCTTAGCAAAATGGCATTTTTGGTTGTCGTTAATAAGTGTAAATGTGCTGTTTTTCCCAATGCATTTTGTGGGGTTAGCCGGTATGCCACGCCGTATTCCAGATTATGCGCTACAGTTTGCTGATTTTAACGCCATTATTAGTATAGGTGGGTTTGCCTTTGGTTTATCGCAATTATTATTTGTGGTGGTTGTGTATAAATGTGCAAAAGGGGGCGACAAAGTGCCTGCAAAAGTTTGGGATGGAGCTGAGGGGCTTGAATGGGAAGTTGATTCACCTGCGCCTTATCATACCTTCTCAACGCCGCCGGATATTAAATAATGACTCACTTGCCGTTATTAAAAAAGCTGGTGGTGATTTGCATTGCAATGTTTGCATTTGCATTTGCCATGGTCCCTTTGTATGACGTGTTTTGCGATATAACGGGGCTTAATGGTAAGCCCTCGTTAGAGCAGGCACAGCAAAGTACCTTGGTCACTGAAAATAGAGAAGTCAGCGTTAGTTTCACTACGCATGCGCAAAGTGGTGCGCCTTTTGAAGTTAAATCTAAAGAGTACAGTGTAGATGTAAAGCCTGGGGCCATGCGTGAAGTTAAGTTTAGCGCTAAAAATAACAGCAATGAAGATAAAGTAATGCAGGCTATACCGTCGGTAGCACCAGGAAAAGCGGCCAAGTATTTACACAAAATAGCGTGTTTTTGCTTTGATCAGCAACCGTTAAAGGCAGGTGAAGAGCTGGAGTTTACATTATTGTTTTATGTAGATACTGAATTACCCAGTGATGTAGAAGAGTTAACCCTGTCTTATACCGTATTTGATATTAGCGAGAGGCTAGTAGCCAGTAATAACTAGCTTATAAAACTGGTGAAAAACTAGGAGCAAATAAAATGAATCAAAAATATGAACATTATTATGTACCAGAGCAAAGTCCATGGCCAATAGTTGGGGCAGTTGCGTTATTTTTTATTGCGGTAGGCGCAGCCTTAACCGTAATGGATATGGGCAAAGAGGGTGGTAATGGCGTTTACTTGTTATACGTAGGTATAGCTGTACTACTTTACATGCTGTTTAGCTGGTTTAAAAATGTCATACACGAGTCTGATCAAGGGCTTTATTCTGCACAAATGGACCGTTCTTTTAGGCAAGGTATGAGCTGGTTTATTTTTTCAGAAGTGATGTTCTTCATGGCATTTTTTGGGGCGCTTTTTTATGCCCGCATGTTTTCTGTGCCTTGGCTTGGAGGTGCGGATAACAACGCCATGACAAATGAAGTATTGTGGCCGACGTTTGAAGCCATGTGGCCATTGCTAAATACCCCAGGAGGCACCACGACCCAAGCTATGGGCTGGCAAGGGTTGCCGCTTATCAACACCCTTATTTTGCTGGCCTCGTCGGTAACTTTACATTTTGCCCATGTGGCGATGGAAAATAATAAACGTACGCCACTCAAAGTATGCTTGGGAGTGACCATTTTACTCGGAATGTGCTTTTTAGGGCTGCAGGTAGAAGAGTATATATATGCTTATAACGATCTTAACTTAACCCTTGGTGCGGGCATTTATGGCAATACCTTCTTTTTGTTAACCGGCTTTCACGGTATGCACGTCACCTTAGGAACAATTATTTTATTGGTGGTGTTTTTGCGCATTATGAAAGGACATTTCACTAAAGATAAGCACTTTGCCTTTCAAGCTGCAGCTTGGTACTGGCATTTTGTTGATGTTGTTTGGCTGTGTTTGTTTGTATTTGTGTATGTGCTTTAGTGATTAAGGGGGACTGATTTGCCGTAATAAAACCAAGTTTTAGTGCGGCAATCACCATCACTAATACCACAACAGAAAATAACACCCGACGCCCTAAAAAGTGAGACATAGGGCGTCCATTGGTTTTCCCCGACACCATAATTAATAAAGCACGAAATAAATTAAATAATATAAATAATAACAGTAGAACAATAATAATTTTAATAATCACTGGATTTTACCCTTATGCAGTTAGTTGTATTTAACAAACAAAAGCTTAGCTCAATAATAACAATTTGTTTGGTTGTTATTGTGGTATTGGTTTGTGTGCGACTAGGGTTTTGGCAATTACAGCGAGCAGAACAAAAGCAACAGCAGCTTAGTGCCATTGAAAATATACAACAACATGGCGTAATGAGCTGGGCAGAGTTACAACAGCTGCCAAAAGAGTGGAACAAAACCGGTGTATTGGTTTCGTTAAATGGTTATTTTGACACTAATAATTATTGGTTGCTTGATAACCAAATCTATAATGGTCAGGTTGGTTACGACTTACTGGCATTATTAAAACTGTCTGATGAATCACGCTTTTTGTTAGTGAACTTAGGCTGGGTAAAAGCAGAACGTTCAAGAGAAATCCTACCAAACGTAACAATACCCAATGGTAAATTTACGTTAACGGCACAAATTAAAGAAGATAATTTAAGTGGCTTTACCTTAGCCAATAACAATACTCAGTCGGATTTAGCCAAACGAATTCAAATCATTGATTTACAAGCATTGAGTAGCCAATCTAATCGCCCTTTAGTGAATTTTATGGCTTACCGCCAAGGTCAAGCTGATGAAATTGCTGCCCCTCATTATGAAGCCGTTGTTATGAGTCCAGAAAAACATTATGCCTACTCAGTACAGTGGTTTTTAATTGCGGTTGCCTGTGTGGTGGTCGCTATTTTTGCAAGCAGGAAGAGGATAGATAATGAAAAATAAACCCCTGTTACTCTTTGCTGTGTGCTGCGCTATTCCCTTAGTGCTGGCTTACAGTGCGTTAAAACTTGATTGGCTACCTACAGCAATTACTAACCATGGTGAATTTTTAGAGCGTGAAATTAAGCTAGACAATTGGGCGCAGCATAACCCTAAGCAATGGACCATCGCTTTAAATTATTCAGCACAATGCAAAGCGTCTTGCACGGAGCAATTAGCCGCTTTAGACAATTTATATATTGCCCTTGGCAAAAACCAACACAAAGTTGATATGGCTATTATGGGACAGTCTGAGCTAGTTACAACGCGTTGGCATGTTATTGATGAGCAACAGCAGTTAAAGCCTGCCAGTTTGTATTTAATCGATCATATGGGGCTAATTGTACTGGAGTATCCATTTAGTTCTCAACCACAAGAAAACCGTTTGATCCAAAAAGGGTTATTAAAAGATCTAAAAAAATTACTCAATTACTCTCGTTCGAGCTAAGTAGAGGATGCTATGTATAAAAACTATAAAAATTTGGTATTAGCAACGAGTTTATTCGCATTAATTGTGGTGGCTCTGGGCGCATACACGCGTTTAAGTGACGCTGGGCTTGGTTGTCCCGATTGGCCTGGTTGTTATGGCTTTTTAACCGTGCCTAAACACGAAGCAGAGATTGCACAAGCGATTCAAAGTTATCCCGATATGATATTTGAAAAAGCAAAAGCATGGAAAGAAATGATCCATCGCTACTTTGCAGGCACGCTTGGGGTATTAATTTTAGTGTTGTTTATTTTAGCTTTTCTAAAGCGTCAGTACCCAACCACGCCTGTAAGGTTGCCTATGATATTGCTGCTGCTTGTTATTTTTCAGGCCGCATTAGGTATGTGGACGGTTACTATGAACCTACAGCCGCTTATAGTTATGGGGCATTTGCTCGGAGGATTTAGTATTTTAGCCTTATTAACGCTATTGTATTTGCGTCTGACCAGCCAACCTATTACAGGTGGTGATGCGGGCGCAAAACCTCACTTTAAATTAAGCCTCGTGGCATTAACGGTACTGATTTTACAAATCGCCCTCGGAGGTTGGTTAGCGGCTAATTATGCGGCTCCACATTGTAATGGCTTACCGCTATGTAGTTACGCTCAGCCTTTTTCATTCAGTAGTGTCTTTCAGCTCCCCCTTGAGCACAGTAATTATGAATTTGGTGTGTTGTCGCAACAGGCGCGTATGTCTATTCATTTACTGCATCGAATATGGGCCTTAGTGACTTGCATTGTCTTAGCCTTGGTGATGTGGCGTATATACAGTCATGCCTATTCGCAAAAAATTAAAAGCTGTACGGTGAGTGTGTTAGTGGCGTTATTTTGCCAGATAGCTTTAGGGTTAGCCGTGGTGCATTTTCATTTTCCGTTAGGCGTGGCACTGGCGCATAACTTAATGGCTGCCATACTGTTACTAACTATGGTTAGGTTATGTTATTACCTAAAAGTAAGTACTTAGAGGGGAATGATTATGGCACTTACAATTAATAAAAAAGCAATGCAGCCCGTTTACAGCGCATCGTTATTGACTAAAAGTTACCACTTAATCCAAGATTATTTGGCAATAAGTAAATTTAAAGTAGTGGCTATGCTAGTGTTAACAGCATGGGTTGGCTTAGCGCTAGCCCCTGATGTTGGCAGAGGTGTTGGGGTTCAGTTCATCAGTTTATTAGGGATTGGATTACTCTCTGCGGCCGCCGCAGTCATTAATCATGTTGTTGATAGTGAAATTGATAGCAAAATGGCTCGCACCCGCCATCGCCCTGTTGCTAAAGGGCGTTTAAGTAAATTACATGCACTGAGCTTTGCCACTGTGATTGGGGTTGCTGGGTTTATTATGCTGATGTTGTGGGCAAATACGCTCACAGCCATACTGACCTTATTTGCACTTGTTGGTTATGCGTTTATTTATACGTCATTTTTAAAACGTGCCACACCACAAAATATAGTTATAGGGGGATTAGCCGGTGCAATGCCTCCATTACTCGGTTGGGTGTCTGAAACAAATCAAATGGCGGCAGCCCCTTGGTTGCTGGTGATGATTATATTTACCTGGACCCCACCTCATTTTTGGGCGCTCGCCATCGCGCGTAAAAGTGATTATGAGCGGGCTAAAATCCCCATGTTACCGGTCACCCATGGTATCGATTTTTGTAAAACATGCGTGCTTGCATATTCGGTATTACTCGCCATTGTATGTGTGTTTCCTTATTTGATTGGCATGTCAGGGCTTATTTATCTAAGCGGGGCATGTCTTCTCAATATTGTATTTATATACAAAGCAATTAACTTAAAGTTTGCTGCCAAAGAAGACACTGCGATGGATTTATTTCGTTTTTCGATTATTCATTTGATGGTACTATTTATCATCTTATTTATAGATAAATGGCTAGTTATATGAAGCAGTTATGGTGTGGTTTAGTTGTTTTTTCAGTACTCTTTTTATCGGCCTGTAGTGATAAAAAAAATTTACAAGATCTTGATGCGTTAGTTTATGAAACCGCAAAGCCGTTATCTGATTTCTCGTTGAATGATCAACAAGGGAAGTTAGTAACCAAACAGCAGTTTTTAGGTCAATGGAATTTAGTGTTTTTAGGTTACATAAGTTGCCCTGATATTTGCCCAATGACGCTAGCTAAGCTCAACAATATCTATAAAAATTTGCAGGCTGAGTACCCACTACAAGTATGGTTTATATCTGTTGATCCTAAACGTGATATTGCCCAAAAACGTAAAGAGTACATAGATTACTTTAATCCAGATTTTTTAGCTGTGTCAGGTGAGCATAAAGACTTATTTCCATTTGTCCGCGAGCTTGGATTAATTTACGCAATTAGTGATAGTAATGAATCTGATTATGCGGTGGATCATAGTGCATCTGTTGCCCTTGTTGATGGCAGTGGCGCACTAAGAGCTATTTTTAAGCCTGAATTTAAACAAGGTGATGTGCCTTTGGTTAATACTACAAAATTAACCGCAGAATTTATTGAAATAGCCGAATACTACAAAAACTAGCTTTTAAAGGTTTTACGATTTTAAAGGGGTTTTATGTTTACTGCACTTTTTCTCATTAGGCCAGTAAGATATGGCAGTGGTATCGCCTGTTATTCGCACACCTGAAATATCTCATCAGCAACAAAATAGCTTCGTTAGTAATAAAAGCAAAGGTGAAAATTTTGTAGACTCGGCTGAAGAGTGGGAGGAGTTTTAAACTCACTTTAGTTAGGTTCACCTGCAATGTATGCGTGAATCTCGCTTTATTTTTAAATGAGAGCAAATAATGAAAGAGTTTTTATTAACGGGTAGTGATTTTAAGGAAGTGGCTCATTTAGTTTATAACGCCTGCGGTATTGTACTAGGAGAGCATAAGCGAGAGATGGTCTACTCACGCTTGGCAAGACGAATTCGTGAGCGAAAATTAACAAACTTTTTAAGCTACCTCGATTACTTAAAAAATCATAAAGATCAGGAGTTTGATACATTTATCAATGCCATTACCACTAATCTAACCTCTTTTTTTCGTGAAATGCATCATTTTGAGTTTATAAAAGATCAGTTAATACCAACCCTGTTTAAGAAAATAAACAGACTAAGCGCGTTCGAATTTGGTCTGCAGGCTGCTCTACCGGTGAAGAGCCCTATAGTTTAGCAATGACGCTGCAAAGAGCTTTTCCAAGTGATTGGGGTGTGAAGATGTTAGCCACTGATCTTGACTCTAATGTATTGGCGAAGGCGCAAAGTGGTATTTATACCGCAGCGAACGTAAATGGTCTTGATGATGCTTTACTAAAACGCTGGTTTTTAACCAGTAAAGATGGGCAAAGTTATAAGGCTAAACCTAAGCTACAGCAATGTATTTCATTTAAGCGTTTAAACTTATTACAAGACTGGCCAATGAAAGGCCCGTTTGACTTGATTTTGTGCCGAAATGTAGTGATTTACTTTGATAAAGAGACAAAGGAACAGCTTTTTAACCGTTATGCCGATATTCTTAATGACCAAGGTTATTTATTTTTAGGGCATTCAGAAACCATGGGTAAAGAGCATGTTTTATTTAAAAACTTAGGGAAAACCATGTATCAAAAAGTAGCCCATGCACACGCAATTTAAGTCAGTATTAGCGGGTTTTGAGCATATTAAACGCTATTGGGACGCCTCGCGAGATCGTGTGGTCGCTAAGGTATTACCAGGTGAGTTTTATGTTTCTAAAAATGATGAGCTAATCACCACCGTACTAGGATCGTGTATTGCTGCCTGTGTTTACGACGATAAGCTAGGCATAGGCGGGATTAATCACTTTAGGCTACCAATTCAAAAAGGTGAGCGAATTGAGCAAGCGCATAGTTTAAGTTGTCGTTACGGTAATTGGGCTATGGAATATTTAATTATGAAGTGCTTAAAAATGGTGCATCCCGGGCAAACTTAAAGGTAAAACTGTTTGGGGGAGGCAAAATAATTAGCGCCATGACAGATATTGGTATTGGCAATACCAGTTTTGCCAATGCATATATAGTAGAAGGAGCGCTAAATTTAGTGGCGCATGATATGGGCGGGCCTTGGCCACGAAAAATATTTTTTAATCCTCATAATTGAAAAGTACAAGTTAAAAAGCTACGTAACTTACACAATAATACGATTGAAAAACGTGAAGTGCGTTACTTACATAATCTTGAACAACAAACAAAAGCCACTGATATAGAGCTGTTTTAAGGATGGCTATGATTAAAGTATTAATAATTGATGACTCGGCACCGATCAGACAATTGCTGACAGAGATACTGCAACAGGCAAAAGATATTGTGGTAGTAAGGGGTGCACAAGACCCATACGAAGCCCGATAGATGATAAAAAAATATAATCCGGATGTACTAACGTTGGATGTTGAAATGCCAAAAATGGACGGTATTAGTTTTTTAAAAAACCTGATGCGTTTACGTCCTATGCCGGTTGTGATGATTTCTACACTCACACAAAAAGGTTCACCCATTACGCTTGAAGCGCTTGAGATTGGTGCTAAGTATATTGTTGCCACACTATTAACCGGTATGGGAAGTGATGGCGCGAAAGGTTTACTCGCGTTAAAACAACAAGGGGCTTATACATTGGCACAAGATGAGTTTTCGTCTGTAGTATGGGGAATGCCCAAGGTTGCTATTGATATCGGGGCTGCAAATGAGGTCGTACCGCTGGATAAAATGACCCAGCGGTTATTAAATCAAGTGATTAAAAAATAGAATTTAATTGATCACCCAAGGCTGTGAAAACCAATAATAACTGCCTGCTTTTTTTATTGATGGGGCGGTGCAGTTAAAGCGAGAGCGGCCTTTATTAAGCTGCTTTGGCGAGGTCACCTCAACCGTATTATCGTTTAACCAATTTAAATTAGCTTGCCCAACGCTTGATACATAACAGGCAAATTGGCTTTTATGAAAGTCATCAGTCTCTAGATTTATAGTTAACGACGGTGGATTTTGTGTGGTTACACTATCTTTATAGGTTAGTTTATTAATAGTAAAAGCAGTTGAATTGAGTTTGGTAATTAACGTATCTAATTTGCTATAAAAACCAGATGCGGGAAAACGTGGTAAACGGCTAAAATTAGAATGTTGATTAACTGCACCAGAGTGCTGACCAATGCCAATAAAGCCTAGTTCAGTAACGATAGCTTGTAGCTGATTGTTAAACTCTCCGTAGGGATAGGCAAGGTATTTATAATCGTGGCCTATTTCTTCTTTTATACGCTGCTGTGAACTAAGAATGTCGTTTTTAGTGCGTTCACGCCATTGGCTTTGCGTTTCATTTTCGCGCTTTTTATGCAGATAGTTATGCTCGGCACTATGATTGGCAATAAGGGCGCCTTTTTTTGCCAGTTCTCTGAGCTTATCCCACCCCATAACGTAGCTCGCTTTTTCATCAATGAGTTTAGGGTTTACAAAAATAGTGTACGGATAGCCAAATTTCTCAAGAATAGGCGCAGCTTGTTCGTAGTTATTGTTGTATCCATCATCAAAAGTAATCGCGAGCGTTTTATCGTCTAAAGTCTTACCTTGTTTTAATGCGCTAATCAGCTCATTTAGCGGAATAACGTTAAAGTTATGCTCTTTTAAATAATTTAAGTGTTTAGTAAAAGTGTTGGCGCTTACACTGGTCACCGCGGGAAGGGTTTCACTGACGTGATGATACTGTAGAATAACAGCTGCTTGCGCACGTAAAGAAACACAAATCAGGAACAATAATACTAAATGAAACAATTTCTTATACATAATAAAGCACATCATAAAAGCTTGTTGTTGTTAGCCGGTCCAATGATATTATCAAATATTACTGTGCCGTTGTTAGGAATTGTTGATACGGCAGTGATTGGTCACCTGGGGAGTGCGCATTATTTAGCGGGAATTGCCTTAGGTTCTACCGTGATCTCCATTTTATTTTGGCTTGCTGGTTTTTTAAGAATGAGCACCACTGGGCTGGTGGCACAGGCTTATGGTAAAAATAATTTGACCCAACTGGCAGCTTTACTCAAACGCAGTTTGTTATTGGCCAGCAGCGTAGCTCTAATTCTGATTTTATTATCCCCCCTTATAAAACACGCCATTGCGTATTTATCTGCTGCCAATAGTGATGTGCTCAATGAGGCCTATCGGTATTTTAGTATTCGTATTTTTAGCGCCCCAGCAGCGCTATGTAACTTAGTTTTATTAGGCTGGATGCTCGGCGTTCATTATGGGCGAGGGCCACTTTATTTATTGTTAGTCACTAATATTACCAATATTGTACTCGACATTTATTTTGTAGTTTATCTTGATTGGGCGGTTGCAGGGGCGGCTTGGGCATCATTAATAGCGGATTACACGGCTTTAATTTTTGCTTTGCTGTTAGTGATTCAACTGGCTAAAAAACAGAGCATAAGTTTAGCGGTTGCAAATTGGTTTAGCATAGAAAAAATGGCAGGGTTATTAAGTTTAAATCGCGATATTTTTATTCGCTCTTTAGTGTTGCAGTTATGTTTTAGCTTTATGACCTTTTATGCTGCACGTATAGGTGAAACTACATTGGCCGCCAATGCGGTACTACTCAACTTTTTAATGTTGGTCAGCTTTGCGCTTGATGGGATTGCTTATGCTAGCGAGGCAAAAGTAGGCCAAGCGAAAGGTCAACAAAGTGTTGAAAAGATAAGGCTATGGGTAAAAATAAGCGTATTTTGGGGCATGTTGTTTGGCATTTTGTATAGTGTATTTTTTATATTATTTGGCAGCTCTATTATAAAGCTGTT
Organism: Pseudoalteromonas sp. SCSIO_11900; assembly: GCF_000576475.1. Lineage (NCBI taxonomy): Bacteria > Pseudomonadati > Pseudomonadota > Gammaproteobacteria > Alteromonadales > Pseudoalteromonadaceae > Pseudoalteromonas > Pseudoalteromonas sp. SCSIO_11900. Next base: position 716,603 of record NZ_KK070023.1, on the reverse strand, counting down.
GACTAATGTACCTGAGGTTATTGAAAAGGCTACATATTACTTACCGTGGGTAATTGTGCTGCCAATTTTAGCAATGAGTTGTTTTTTGTTTGATGGCATATTCGTTGGTTTAACTCGTGCAAAAGCAATGCGAAATAGCATGCTGTTATCGGCAACGATAGGGTTTTTTGGGGTGTTTTGGTTGTTTCAGTCGTGGCAAAATAATGGCTTATGGTTAGCAATGAGCTGTTTTATGCTAATGCGTGGTGTAACACTTATCATTAAATATCAGCAGCTAAAAGCCAATAATCAATTACTTGATTAAACCGTTATTTCCACAGATCGGGGTCGTTATTTTTGGCGGGGATGTTTTTCAATACTTGCGAAAAACGATTGGCAAAAATACCCGCGTAGCCCCAGAATGCTAAAAATAATGCCGGTGCTAAAATTACTAAGCCAATGACTTGTAAACTATAATGGCTGTAATAACCCAAAGTGATAAATATCACGGCCAGCACAAACAGTGCTAGGCCGCGAAAAAAGCGCTTTAAACTCAACTTAGGGTCACTCCCTAAGCGGTAAATAAGTGGCTTTAGCATAGTGGGTTAATACTTAGTAATAAGAGTGCTCGCCAGCTTCGTGATCGGTTATGTCAGCCACACCGGTGATCTCATCAAACTTAGCAATCATTTCTTTTTCAATGCCTTCTTTTAGTGTGACATCAATCATAGAACAACCATTACAACCACCACCAAATTGAAGCACAGCAACACCAGCAGCGGTGATCTCTACTAAGCTTACTTGGCCGCCATGATTTGCAAGTTGTGGGTTAACTTCTGTTTCTAGCATGTGTTGAACGCGTTCATTTAGGCTTGCGTCTTCACCTAGCTTACGTGCTTTAGCATTAGGCGCTTTTAGAGTTAGCTGAGTGCCCATTTTGTCAGTAACAAAATCAATTTCAGCTTCGGCTAAAAAAGGCGCGCTTTCGGCATCAACAACAGCGTCAAAACCGTTAAAGTTTAGGCGAATATCGCTCTCTTCTACCGCGTCTTCTGGACAATAAGAAACACCACATTCAGCTTGTGATGTACCAGGATTAACAACAAACACACGAATATTCGTTTGTTGAGATTGATCTGCTAATAGCTTAGCAAAATGCGCTTGCGCTGTTTCGGAAATTGAAATCATAAAACCGTCTATACTTGACTAAATTACTCGGATACTGCATATCATACTCCGCTCATCGTGTTGCGGCTAGTGTTGAGCGAAAAAAGTTGGCATCTATTTTAAGCAATGGTAGCGTGCAATTAACAAGCATTTTTAGAGTGATTTATATGCAGTTTATATTAACAGTAATGGTGATACTAGCCAGTTTTTCAAGTGTGGCAAAGCCCTTGTCGTATTTTTTTGAGCAACAGGTTGAATTTGATCCCAGCATTCCAACACCTGAAAAAGTACTTGGTTATCAAGTGGGTGAATGGCATGTAAGGCATGACCAACTTGTTCGCTACATGGAAATTTTAGCTCAAAAAAGTGATCGAATTAATTTTGAAGTAATAGGTCGTACCCACGAGCAGCGCCCACTAGTTATGCTCACTATTACCGCAGCGAACAAACTAAAAAATATAGAGCAAACTCGCCAAGCACACTTAGCTCGCCTAAATAATTCAAACAATAAAACAGCGGAGCAGCCAAGTGTTGTGTGGATGGGTTACAGTGTTCATGGTAACGAATCGTCAGGGAGTAATGCTGCCTTGCTAGTGGCTTATTATTTAGCAGCCGCGCAAGGTGATGAAATAAATGAGCTACTTAACAACACGGTGATTATACTCGACCCGTCGCTTAACCCAGACGGCTTAGCACGTTTTGCTAATTGGGCTAATAGTAATCGTGGAATGAACTTATCGTCAGATCCGCAAACGCGTGAGCATGTAGAGAGCTGGCCAAGTAGCCGTACCAATCATTACTGGTTTGATTTAAATCGTGATTGGCTTTTACTGCAGCACCCTGAGTCGCGAGCGCGTATAGCCAAGTTTCATTATTGGAAACCTAATATTTTAACTGACTTTCATGAAATGGGACCAAACAGTAGCTACTTTTTTCAACCAGGGATCCCAAGTCGTAAACACCCCATTACCCCTGAAGAAAATGTGAGCTTAACAAAAGCAATTGCAAATTATCATGCAAAAACTTTAGATGAAAACAATGCACTGTATTTTACAGAAGAAAGCTTTGATGACTTTTATTATGGCAAAGGTTCAACTTACCCTGATGTAAATGGTGGTGTCGGTATTTTATTTGAACAAGCAAGTTCTCGTGGCCATATTCAAGAAACGATCAATGGCCCGCTAACTTTTGCGTTTACGATTAAAAACCAACTTTTAACGAGCTTATCAACGTTTAAAGCGGCGATTGATAACCGCCAAGCTTTACTTGAGTATCAGGCTAACTTTTATAACAAAGCGGTTGAGCTTGCCAAAGATGAAGACTATCAAGGTTATATTGTTCAAGGTGGGGAAGACAAAACACGTATTAACGATTTTTTAAGCATACTTAAACAGCACCAAATTAATGCTTATCCAGTTAAAGAGGGACTAAAAGCTGAAGGTAAAAACTTTACCGCTAATAGCTATTTTGTGCCGCTTGCGCAACCACAATACCGATTAGTTAAAGCTATTTTTAGTGAACAGCAAAACTTTGCCGATAACACTTTTTACGATGTATCAGGTTGGACATTAGCGCATGCGTTTAATTTACCATTTGCTAAAGTAAACAGCCGCTGGGGATTAGTGGTTGATACTACGGCTTGGCAAAAAGCAAAACAGCCTGTTTTAACGCCGCTAACTAAAAACTACGCCTATGGATTTGCTTGGGACGACATGCTTGCCCCAAAAATGCTCAATAGTTTATTACAGCAAGGCATTAAAGCGCGTGTTGCATTAAAGGCATTAACCGCAACATCAACGAGTAATGAGATAAATTTTGATGCTGGCAGTATTATTATCCCTGCAGGACTGCAAACAGAGACTGACTGGGTGGCAAAGCTAAACCAAGCACAAAGCCAATTTGATATTGAAATTAAGCCAATTACCACAGGCTTAACCAGTAAAGGTGCCGACTTAGGCTCGCGCTCTATGGCGGTTGTTTCTGCGCCTAAGGTGTTATTAGTTGGCGGTAAAGGGGTTAGCCAATATGAAGCAGGTGAAGTGTGGTATTACCTAGATCGCTTTGTAGGCGTAGCGCCAACCATTGTTGAAATGAATCGTTTAGCGTCTTTAGAGCTCAGTAATTACAGCCATATTGTTTTGGCGCATGGCGATTATTCGACGTTATCTGATACCGACAAAGTGGCAATTAAAAGCTGGGTGAGAAAAGGCGGCGTTATTTGGGGTCATAAAGGTGGGGCAAAGTTCTTAGCTGATCAGCAGTTATTAAAAGCAAACTACTTATCACGTAAAGATGTTGCCAGCGCATTTGATACTCAAGGTTTAAAATATGCAGACAAAGACCATCTAGCGGGTCGCCAGCGTATTGCAGGCGCTATATTTAATACTGATGTAGATACTACGCACCCACTGACGTTTTCATTTAAGCGTGACACTCTGCCAGTATTTAAAAACAGTACCTGGTTACTTGAAGCCTCGCAAGCGCCGTTTGTAAATATACTCACCTATACACAACAGCCGTTACTTGCTGGTTTTACTGATGCAGTTAATGTAGAGCAAGTGGCCGGTGGTGCTGCGCTAATGGCTCACTCTTATGGTCGAGGTAGTGTGATTGCGATGACAGACAACCCTGTATTTAGAGGTTACTGGTATGGCACCAGCCGATTATTAAGTAACGCTTTATTTTTCGGTCATACCTTTCGTGTCAGTGGTAACTAAATCTAAAGTGGCGTTAAACAGGTCGTAAATGCCCAGACTTGTTTAGCGCCCGCTTCTTTTAGCGACAAGGTAGCTGCATTGAGTGTTGCACCTGTGGTCATAATATCATCAATAATGACCACCGTTTTACCCTCTAAATTGGCAGTACATGAAAAAGCCTGCTGTAAATTTTTTATCCGCTTTGTTTTGCTCAGTTGTGACTGTGCCGAGGTGTTTTTATTGCGTATTAAAACATTATTCAAGGCATTAAAGGATGACAAACAAGGCTGCCATACTTGGGTAACCTGATTAAATCCTCGACTAAAAAAACGCGACTTGTGCAAAGGTAAAATAATAAATACAGCAGTAGCTAAATGCTGTTTATTAGTAAAAATAGTAAGTTGTTTTTTGATGACTTGCTGTAGTGCTTTTTTGTAATGAATTTGATTATTAAATTTGAGTTGTTTTAGCCATAAATCAAAAGGGGGTTGATAAAAAGCGCAGGCAAATAGTTTCTCAAAGCTGCAGTTAGGAAACATTTCTACAATATCTGGGCGGTAAAATAAATTGTCATACTCAGCCAAATCTAGCAAAGGCAGGTCATCTAAACAAAACTGACATAGTCCCAGTGAGCTGTGTATCTGATTCTGGCACAACACGCAATACGAGGGAAAAAGCCAATCAGTTAGGCTAAGTTTCATTCGCTGATTCTCCTCATTACAAACTCCCCCTAAAACGCTATCATAGATTTAAGTTTGGTTAAGGTTAGGCAAATATGCAAAATGAATGTGTGTTGTTGCATGGTTGGGGAATGAACCAAGGCGTGTGGCAGTTAATAAAACCAGAATTAGAATTTTTATATTCTGGTAAGGTACATTGTTTAGACTTACCTGGTTACGGTGATCATGATGTCTCTTTGGATCCGTATACTTTACATGATGCAGCTCAGCTGGTGAGTCAGCAATTAAAACCACAATCTGTTTTGATGGGATGGTCTTTAGGCGGTTTGTTTGCCATTTATATTGCCAAACATTGGCCAGAAAAAGTGTCAAAAGTTATTTTAGTTGCCTCCACTCCTTTTTTTGTAGAGCAATTGCCCTGGGAAGGTATTAAACCTAAAGTGCTCACACAGTTTAAAGAACAGCTATTGCAAGAGCGTTCAAAAACGATAGAGCGCTTTTTGGCGATTCAAGCGATGGGCAGTGAGTCGGCGCGAGATGATGTAAAACAGCTAAAACAACTATTGAGTCAGTCACCGCCGCCGAGTAATCAAGCATTAAGTGCGGGGTTGGATATATTGCAAAGTGAAGACTTACGTGAATTATTTTCTCACTGTCCCGTCGCGATTAGTGGAATTTTTGGGCGTTTAGACTCTCTCGTTCCTTATCGAGCAATTGAAAAAATGGTCGCACTTAATTCTGGCTTTGAGTACGAAGTGATAGACAAAGCATCCCATGCGCCATTTATTTCTCATAAAAACGAATTTTTATCTGCCGTTAAATCAATGCTTTGAAGCAAAGCCATGAATACAGTGGTTTAAAGCTTTATTTTGCGCGATTTTTGAGCGATAATTAAACAATATTTATTTGGTTGAGGTTTATTATTATGCCGATTGGATCTGTATTTAATAGCGGTGTTGAAGGGTTTAATAGAGCCAGCCAAGGTATTGAAAAGGTCAGCGCTGAGATTAACCGTGCCAGCATAGAGCAGCAAGATGATTCTCAATTAGCGCAGCAACGTCAATTAACGGCTGCTCGCCCTGAAGAAGCCGTAACCGCGCCGGTAGCTCAACCTGCACGAATTGATGATGCATTAGTAAGCTTAAAAGTTGAAGAGTTTAATGCCAAGGCTAACACGCAATCAATTCAAACTGCAGATGATGTACTAGGCACTTTAGTTGATATTAAAGTGTAATTCCTTATGAATATCGTCACGCCGTTTCCGTCTATCAATATAAACACTGCAAATGTTTATACGGAGACTGCTCGGCGTGACAATCAGTTACGTGAAGTCATCCCCCCAGCCGCTGCAAACACCGCCGGTAGTACTGAAAACAAAGCTCAAAGTGATGCAGAAAAAGCCAAACTACCTGGTAACAGCGATAGTTCAACTTATACTGCAAGCGGCAAAATTGCAGACAACAAAACTATTGAACAACGCGAAGGCAATGCTGATAGTGATCAAGATGATGCCGAGCAAGAAAAACAGCAAGCTGCCGAAGAAGTTAGTGAGCAAGAAGAGCTTAAACTTGAGCAAGAACAGCAACAAATTAAAGAGCTCAAAGCTCGTGATACCGAAGTGCGAACCCACGAGCAAGCGCATGCCGCTGTTGGTGGACAATATGCCGGTTCACCCAGTTACGAATACCAAAGAGGCCCCGATGGCACTAATTATGCCGTAGGTGGTGAAGTACCGATTGATGTTGGGGTTATCAATGGCGATCCGCAAGCAACCATCGATAAAATGCAAACGGTACGTGCTGCTGCACTAGCACCAGCAGAACCCTCAGGTGCCGACAGAGCGATTGCGGCAGACGCCACACAGAAAATGGCTGCCGCACAAGCTGAGTTAGCTTCAGCTGATGACGAAGACAGCAGCGAAGATAAAAGCAGAGTCAGTGCGTCGTTTTCTAATAGTGAAAGTTCAGAAGTAAAAACCGCTAAAAGCGAAGAACAATCACGTGATATTGAAGTTGAAGCGCGTGCAGGACGCATTGCTAGCTTTTATCAACTGGCGACATCCCCCGCGATCCAGAGCGAATTTTCAGCGCAAATTTAGCTTATTTAAAATGCATAAAAAAAACCGTCTAGGCGGTTTTTTTATTTTTAAATATATCGTTTAAATTACTTTTTCACTTTTGCGTTAGCAAAGGCGTCAGCAAAGGCATTCCCCATCATCGCATTGCCTGTATCGCGTTTAGGCTTAGGCGCTCGTGCTTGGTTGGTATTATTGCTGCGAGGCTTTTGCGGTGTCGCTTTATTGCTGGTGTCTATGTCGTCATCCAGGCGCATAGTAAAACTAATGCGTTTACGAGCAGCATCGACTTCAACCACTTTTACTTTAACAATGTCACCTGCTTTAACCACTTCGCGTGGGTCTGAAATAAACTTGTTAGTAATAGCTGAAATATGCACGAGTCCATCTTGATGAACACCCACATCAACAAATGCACCAAAATTAGCAACGTTAGAAACCACACCTTCTAAAATCATACCAGGCTTGAGGTCACTAATTTTTTCAACACCGGCTTTAAACTCCGCGGTTTTGAATTCAGGACGTGGATCGCGACCTGGTTTATCAAGCTCGCTAATAATGTCAGTCACGGTTGGTAAGCCAAATTTATCGTCAATATAGTCGTTTGCAGCGAGTTTACTTAAAAATTCACTGTTACCAATTAAGTTATTTACGTCTACCTGGTTATGTTCACAAATACGCTTAACGATAGGGTATGCTTCAGGGTGAACTGATGAGTTATCTAGCGGATCGCTGCCATTATTAATGCGTAAAAACCCAGCCGCTTGTTCGAATGCTTTTGGCCCTAAGCGTTCTACTTTTTTCAACTGACTACGTTTTGTAAATGACCCATTCGTGTCACGGTAGTTTACAATGTTTTGAGCCAACGTTTTGTTTAAGCCAGAAACACGTGCAAGCAAAGGCACTGAGGCCATATTTAAATCAACACCCACACTGTTTACACAGTCTTCTACTACAGAAATTAGGCTTTGCCCAAGTTGGCTTTGTGATACATCGTGTTGATATTGGCCTACACCGATAGACTTAGGCTCTATTTTAACTAGTTCAGCTAATGGATCTTGTAGGCGACGTGCAATAGATACTGCACCGCGTAAAGATACATCTAAATCTGGGAACTCATTAGCGGCAAATTCAGACGCAGAATACACCGAAGCGCCGGCTTCACTGACCATGATTTTATTCAGTTTAAGCTCCGTATTTGCCTTGATAAGCTCACCAACTAGTTTATCTGATTCGCGAGAAGCAGTGCCGTTACCAATCGCAATAAGCTCAACTTTATGTTGGCGACATAATTGCTCGAGCGTGCGCAGTGATTTATCCCAATGATTTTGTGGTGCATGTGGGAAGATTGTTTGTGTAGCGAGCAGTTTTCCTGTGCTATCGACTACCGCAATTTTACAGCCGGTACGCAAGCCGGGATCTAAACCAAGTGTCGTGCGAGGGCCTGCAGGCGCTGCCATTAATAAATCTTTTAAATTTTTAGCAAATACGTCTATAGCACCGGTTTCGGCTTTTTCACGCATTGCGGCTAAAAACTCATTTTCTAAGTGTAGCCCAAGCTTAATTTTCCATGCCCACTGCACCACAGTTAATAACCATGCACTAGCAGGTTTGTTTTTAATATCTAGGCGGTAATGATCACTGATCATTTGGGCACATAACTGGGCTGGATTTTCAGCACTTGGCTCAGGGTTAATCGTTAACTGTAAAATGCCTTCATTACGTGCTCTTAGCATGGCTAATGCACGGTGCGAGGGCACTTTTTTTAACGGCTCTTGATGTTCAAAGTAGTCTCTGTATTTAGCACCTGCTTGTTCTTGCCCATCAATTAACTTACTCTCAATCGCCCCATTTTGACTAATATGGCTTCTAAACTTAGCGAGTAATTTAGCGTCTTCAGCAAAACGCTCCATTAGAATAAATTTGGCACCATCAAGGGCTGCTTTTGTATCAATAATGGCTTTATCGGCATTAATATAGTGAGCGGCTTCAGCTTCTGGGTCGAGCATTGGGTCGTTAAATAACGCATTAGCAAGAGGTTCTAAACCGGCCTCAATAGCGATTTGACCTTTAGTGCGACGCTTTGCCTTATAAGGCAAGTATAAATCTTCAAGCTCGGTTTTACTTTGCGCTGCTTTTATATCAGCTGCTAATTCCCCGGTAAGCTTATTTTGAGATTCTATCGTCGATAGAATAAAGCCACGACGCTCTTCAAGTTCACGTAAATAAGACAAACGTTGTTCTAGAAGGCGTAGTTGGGTGTCATCTAATCCACCGGTCACTTCTTTTCTGTAACGGGCAATAAAGGGGACGGTTGCGCCTTCATCAAGTAACTTTGTTGCTGCAACCACTTGTTGCTGCTGTGCATTTAGCTCAGTTGCTAAACGTGCAGAGATATCGCTCATGCAAAAACCTTTTAATACAAAAAATAAGACCAGCTAAGAAGTTAACTGATGCGTCAATGTCTTGAATAATATCACAGGGGAAGGTAATAAAAAGCTCTTAAAGCAAGCTATTTTACTTGCTTTAAGATGCCATTACTGGGGTTGGAACTATACTAATAAAAAGCTGATTTAGTGAGGGTGCTCTATACTTTCGAGTACTTCACTAAATGTGTGCGCTATTGGACTAATATGAACAGGAATTTGCAGCTTACGTGCTATATCGCGTGCTGAAATTAAACCACTTATTTCATTATTAGCCGCAGTGACTAATAAAAACATAGCGCCATGATGTTCCATAGTTTGCAGTGCATCACCAATGCATGAGTAGCTTAAGCTTTTCATACTTACACCCATTAAATTACTTAGCGGTGTCATTAAATAGCGCAAGCTAATTTCACTACGAGGCAAGCCTAAACGCTGTGCTAAAATCATGATTTTTGAGCTTTGTAAATCAGCACTCGCCACTATACCTATTAGCTTTTGCTGCTCACCAGTTACCAAAATAAAATCAGAGCGTTGAGTCGTTAACTGTTTTGACGCTTGTTCAATTGTTGTATCAAACGATGCACGCATCGGGCTTGTATCAGTAAAACTAGTCACCACTTGTGTAGCAGGTGAAGTTAAATCAATGACAGCTTCATTAGTAAATGTATTCGCAATAGTGCCATGAGAAATATCTTGGGTACGGAGTTCTTTAAAGTTAGACATAATATCCACCTAATTAGTTATAAAATTTAATAATGTTTAAAAGCAAGTTATTAAACTAAATAACGGGTGGCGCTCGCGGGTGTGCATGGCTGTAAGGTGTGACTAAAAGGCTGCTTTCATAATGAAAGTAAAACGCTAAAGGAAGTGGTTGAATTTCTCTAAGCGCAATAACACCGACATGAGAGTCTATATCGGTGTCGAGGTTTGCTTGGTCAGGAGAATCGCAAACAATAAATTCTGCAGGTGTAAAACCAGCATCAATTTGCGTATTTTTGGGTGTTGCATGCAATGTCAAACTTACACTCATAAAGAGTGTAAACAATAGGGCATTTTGTAATATGCGCGCTGTAATGTTTGACATAGTGACGACCTTAATTAACTACTCTCAAATTAATACATCATAACTTGAGTTGCTTTAGTTATAGCGTACTCAGATAATATAAACAATAAAAAGTTAATATGATCTGAATCAAGACTAAGCCGTTTTATTTTTGGTAGGAAATACTATTTACATACCATTGCTTAGCACCTTGAGGGGTCATGACCTCAAAATCATCGTCTACTTGTTTTTTTAATAGTGCTCGCGCCATCGGTGAGTCAATAGAAATGTAATCGTTGCGATCATAAATTTCATCGGGACCGACAATTCTAAACTTCTTACACTCCCCAGCCTCGTTTTCTATTTCAACCCAAGCACCAAAAAAAACTTTGCCGTCTTGCACGGGTGAGTAATCAACAATTTTTAAATCGGGGATGCGCTTACGTAGATAGCGCACTCGGCGGTCTATTTGGCGTAATAGACGCTTGTTATACTGATAGTCTGCATTTTCAGAGCGATCACCAAGGCTTGCAGCCCAACTCACAATTTTAGTGACTTCTGGGCGTTTTACATTCCAAAGATGGTCATGTTCTTGCTGAAGTTGTAAATAACCTTCGCGAGTAATTAAGTTTGTTTTCACGCCGTATTCTTGTTTAAGTTTCATGTGTGGCACGGTATTAAAATAAAGGCAGCTTGTCGAGATAAAATAGCCACCAATGGGTTTGAAATGTTCAGTAACAATCTAAGCACTTAATTAGTTTTTTATTATTAAGTTTTTCATTTATATTAACTATTAATAAATTATAAAAATAAGCAACAGATTATGGGACAAGAGACAGTAAAAGTATTAGTGGTTGATGACGATAAACGTTTGCGCAGTTTGCTTGAGCGCTATTTAGTAGAGCAAGGATTTATTGTTAGAACAGCCGCCGATTCACAGCAAATGGATAGGCTTATTGAGCGTGAAAACTTTCACTTAATGGTGCTTGATTTAATGCTGCCCGGAGAAGACGGGCTCTCTATTTGCAGACGGTTACGTCAAAAAGAAAACCAAATCCCAATTGTGATGTTGACCGCTAAAGGTGATGAAGTAGACCGCATTATTGGTTTGGAGCTCGGTGCTGACGATTATATTCCTAAACCGTTTAATCCACGTGAGTTACTTGCCCGCATAAAAGCAATTTTACGTCGCCAATCAAAAGAAGTGCCAGGGGCGCCCTCAGTAGAAGAGAATTTAATCAAGTTTGGTAAATTTACCTTAAATTTAGCCACACGAGAAATGAGCGAAGGGGATAATACCGTATCGCTCACAAGTGGTGAATTTGCCGTATTAAAAGCGTTGGTATCTCACCCTCGAGAGCCGTTAAGTCGTGATAAATTAATGAACTTGGCAAGAGGTCGTGATTACAGTGCGCTAGAGCGTAGTATTGATGTGCAAGTGTCACGCCTTCGCCATATGATAGAAGTGGATGCGGCTAACCCGCGTTATATTCAAACTGTATGGGGATTAGGTTATGTGTTTGTTCCTGATGGTGAAAAGTAATAATTATGGGGATGTTTCCACGTAGTGCGTTTGGGCAAACTGTTTTTTTAGTGGCAGCTTTGTTGCTGATTAACCAAATTGTATCCTACGTCACAGTAAGTTTATATGTTGTTAAACCCACCATTGAGCAAGTTAATTTGATGCTCGCTAAGCAAATTAAAACTGTATTTATTGACTGGGAAGATGGTGTTGAAGTAACCGATGAAGTTTCAGAAAAGTTTTTTGAAATAACCGGTATTGAGGTGATGACTCAGCGTGAAGCGATGCGCAATGGCTTAGGACAAAGTCGTGAGTATTCAGGGCTATCGCGAAGTATGTCAGAGCAGTTGAATGGGTTTTCTCGGGTACGCATTAGTCAAACCGAACCACTTATTTATTGGGTGGAAGCCCCGCAAGCACCGGGCTATTGGGTTAAAGTTCCCTTAACCGGATTTAAAGAAAGTAATCTTGAATTTCTAACTTTTTACTTATCCAGTATAGGCTTCTTAAGTGTCTTAGGCGGGTGGTTATTTGCAAGGCATTTGAACCGACCATTAAAAGCACTGCAACAAGCGGCAATAAAAGTAGGTGTTGGTGATTTTAGTACTAAGTTACAAGAACAAGGCTCAAGTGAAGTTATTGAGGTAACGCGGGCTTTTAACCAAATGTCGCGAGGTATTGCAGCCCTTGAAAATGATCGTCGATTACTCATGGCCGGTGTCTCTCACGACTTACGCACACCGCTTACCCGTATTAGGTTAGCCACAGAAATGATGGTTGATGAAGATGATTATTTACGCGAAGGTATTATTTACGACATTGAAGATATGAATGGCATTATTGATCAGTTTATTGAATATTTACGCCATCATAATTGTGAAGAACAGAGCTATGAAGATATCAATGCGTTAGTAGCCGAAGTCGTACAAAGTGAATTAAAGCATCAACGTGTTATTACGTTTGAAAGCAATCCTAACCTAGGTAATATTCCCATAAGCTCAGTGGCTATTAAGCGAGTAGTGACGAATATGATTGAAAATGCACTGCGTTACTCGCAAGGGGATATTGAGGTGCAAAGTTATTTTAATAGCAATAAAAAGTACGTCATTATTGCGGTTAACGATAATGGCCTAGGTATTCCTGAGAGTGAATTAGAATCAGTGTTCGAACCATTCAAGCAAGGTGACGCTGCACGAGGCAGTGAAGGCAGTGGTTTAGGCTTAGCTATTATTAAACGCATTATAGACATGCATAATGGCAAGGTTGTGCTCTCTAATCGCCCTGAAGGTGGTTTAAGTGCGCAAATATATTTACCGGTTAAAGTGGTTAATCAAAACTAAATAAAGCTATCCGCCGTTATATGCGGATAGCTTTAACCATTTTATAGTGCTTTAAAACGAATGGCTGTACCACCACTGGTGGCTAATTTTAGTGTGAGTTTATCATTTGCGGTAACAGTGCGTTTTTCTATTTTTAAATCGTAAGGGTTGTTCTTCCACTCTGCCTTAACACCATCTTTGTAGATTTGCGCTTCAAACTGTTTATCTTTATCTAAGAAGTCGAGTTTAACCTCAATGGTGCGGGCGTTTTCATCAGTTACAGCGCCTAAGTACCAGTCATTACCGGTGTACTGATCGCGTTTACGTTCTTTACGTGCAAATACAATAAAGTCGCCTACTTCCCCATCAAGCGCAATACTTTGTTGCCAATCGGTCGGTACGTCTTGAATAAATTGAAAAGCATCGGGCTTAGCTAAATAATTTTTAGGTAAATCAGCCGCCATTTGAATTGGGCTGTACATTACGACATAAAGTGCTAATTGCTTTGCCAGCGTTGTTTGCGGGCGATTTGTATCGCCACCTAAGCCATTAAAACTCATGTCAAAAATACCTGGCGTAAAGTCCATTGGGCCTGCAAGCATACGCGTAAAAGCAAGCATTGGAATGTGCTCAGGTGGATTGGGTGGCGTGCCCCATGCGTTAAATTCTTGGCCGCGAGCACCTTCACGAGCAATCCAATTAGGGTAAGTACGGCGAAGGCCGGTGTCTTTTATTGGCTCATGAGTATTAATACTTATTTTATGTTTTGCAGCTAGCTTAACGTTGTATAAGTACTCATTAACCATAAATTGGCCGTCATGCCACTCAAAACGGGCAATGCCATTTTCATCAATGCGTTTAATATTGCCACCATCGGCCACATAACCGGTTTTAATTTGGCTTACATTTGATTGCTCGTAAAGCGCAAAAGCGTCTTCCATTTGATTACGATAATTTGTTACGTTACCTGAGGTTTCATGGTGGCCAATTAACTGCACCCCTTTTTGCTTACCGTAGCGGGTAAGCTCCTCAATATCAAAGTCATCATATGGTTGGGTAAAACTAAATACATCGCCATTAAAAAACCAGTCGCCATCCCAACCGGTGTTCCAACCTTCCACTAATACACCATCAAAGCCGTATTTTGCGGCAAAGTCCATGTAGTATTTAGTATTTTTTGTGGTAGCACCGTGTTTTTCGCCACTACCCCAAGTATTCTCATTGATGTGCATGCCCCACCAAATACCTACGTATTTGCCTGGTTTAACCCAGGACACATCACCGAGCTTATTTGGCTCATTTAGATTTAAAATAATATCTGAATTAACTAAGTCTACCGCATGTTCGCCAATTTGAATGGTGCGCCAAGGCGTATTAAATGCACCGTGCTTTTTGACTGCTATACCATCTGACCATGGCGTTAAATCGGCGCTAAAAGTGCCTGGGCGACGTTGATTAAGTACCATACCCGCATAATCGACTAGGGCTGCTTCATGAATGCTGACATGTACACCGTTACCATTTTTAAAGGTAAAAGGGGTGTGAGCGAGTGCAGCATCTTGTAAGGCTGTGGTGTTGTAGACATATTCGTAACGATTCCAACCGCGAGCAGGTATCCACCATGCGGTGGCTTTATCGGCACCGGCGATGGCAAACTCGGTCAGCTCTTTAGTAATTTCTGTTTTTTCAAAATCGGCTTGTTTAGGGACTTCATAGCGAAATCCCACACCGCTATCAAAGGCTTTAAATCGCACTGTGTATGTGCCACCGTGGGGGGCGGGTTTATTAAAGGTAACGGCAATTTCATTGTGCTTGTCGACAACGGTTTGGCGCTCACCCCAAGGCTGTTGCCATTGGCTATCTGTCTGTGAGTGGGTTACTTCACTAATAACAAAACCTTCATCAAATGGCGCTTGGCTTTTAAATCTAAAACCTAAATGTGACTGCGCAATAACAGGTTTACCATTAAAGCTAATAGAATAGTAAGGAGATGAAGATTGATCAGATATGATGATTTTAATTTTTTGATCAGGCGATTCCAGCATGACTTCTTTTGCAAAAGCGCTGCTTGAAAGTAAAGCAACTAGCAGTAAAGGTAATCTCATTGTGTGTCCTTTATGTCAAATTGTAGACTATGAGCATAAAGTGAAGGTGGGGTTATTACGAGATGACTGCAAACGTATTCAATGTAATTAACCTGAGCTGCACATAAGAAATAGAACTAAATGCCCTTGCGGTGATCAGATCTTTCGACTAAGAAACATAAGATTACCGAGGCAAGGGCATGAATAACTTAGATGCAATTTACGTAGATGTCGATGATTTTTGTTTGTCAGTATTGGCGACATTATTTTCTTGATTTAGTCAGTTACACACGTATGTTGAAGTTACTTCAGGCCACGTTACCTGCTCTGTGTAGCTATCTGAAGCAGCGCTTTGATAAACCAACAGGCATTGCATTTATCGATTCTACTTCTCTCAAGGTGTGTCGCAACATGCGTATTCCTCGCCACCACGTTTTCGCGGGAGAAGCCAAACGAGGCAAAGGAACAATGGGCTGGTTTTATGGCTTTAAACTTCATCTCATCATGAATGATGAAGGGGGTTTATTAGCTGTAAAAGTGACAGCTGGGAATGTTGATGATAGACAGCTGGTTAGATATGGTCGATAAGGTCACAGGTAGTCTATACGCTGATAAAGGTTATATATCTGCAAACCTAAAAGCGGAACTTGCTGAGCAAGGCATTGATTTTATTACAGGTCAACGACGTAATATGAAACGTCAGCCAATATCATCTTGGGATAGAGCGATGTTATCAACGCGTTTCATCATTGAAACAGTGTTCGACCAGCTGAAAAATATGGCTCAAATAGACCACACAAGGCACCGCAGCGGCATCTCATTTATGGTTAATTTAATGGCTGGATTAATTGCCTATACTTTTCAGGCTAAAAAGCCGAGTATAAAAGTGACTCGGCTTTAATTCTTATGCAGATCTGAGGTTAACTAAACACATAAAAAAGGGCTCTAGCGAGCCCTGTTTTGTATTTATAACTTATTATTTTTTATCAAAAGCGCGTTTCATGTAATTAGGTGTTGCGAGTGCACCGTGATGAATGCCGCCATTGTAGTATTCACTATGCTGTGCAATTATTGCTGCGCCGTCTTCTCTAAAGCCATTAAATACCTCAGATTTACGAGCTAGCGTCACTGACCATAACCCACTTGGGTAAATAGGTTGTGGGAATGGGAGTGTTTGTAAATCGTTAAAACCAACATTTAGCATAGCTTCGCGCATTTCAACCAACAGTGGCATATGCATTAATGGCGATTCACTTTGTTGTACCAGTATTCCACCAGGGCGAAGTGCGTTTAAACAGCTAGTATAAAACGCATGGTTAAATAAACCTTCACCTGGGCCTACCGGATCAGTACCATCAACAATCACTACATCAATAGACTCACCAGCTGCTTCGCGCATGTATTTAATGCCATCGTCAAACATCACAGTAGCACGTGGGTCGTTATTTGATTCACATAACTCAGGAAAGTACTTTAACGACATTTGGGTAACCACTTCGTCAATATCGATTTGTGAAACAGTTTCTACACTTGGGTGCTTGAGCACTTCACGTAATGTACCGCAATCGCCGCCACCAATAATAACGACGTTTTTTGGGTTTGGATGCGCCAGTAATGCTGGGTGGCTGATCATTTCGTGGTAAAAAAAGTTTTCACGGCTGCTTACCATAGTACAACCATCAATGATCATTAAATTACCAAAGTCTGTGGTTTCAAACATTTCTACTTTTTGAAAAGGAGACTGTTTTTCATCTAACTTTTTGTTAATACGTAATGAAAATGCGCTGCCATCGCGGTCGCTAATTTCAGTAAACCACTTACTTTGATCTAAATTTGCCATAGTTGTTGTTACACTTTTGGTTGAGTATGAAAAAAAGGAGGCAATTCTGCCAGTGCTTGGCCTATTGCTCAATCAAATTTTACTCTCTTTAGCGAATAAAGTTAGCTATAAAGAGGGGAAAGTTCAATTTTTGTTAGCTTAGCAGATAGTGACGTATTAAAATGCCCCTTTACACCTAATTTAATAAAGAAGAGTTGCCATGACTTGGGGTTTAGAAACAGCACGTGCTACATACAATGTTGCTCATTGGAGCGATGGTTATTTTGATATTAACGCACAAGGTGAGTTGATAGCCTATCCTGATGGCGACCAAACAAAACCTGCCATTTCTTTAAGTCAGCTTACTGAGCAATTTAAGCAACAAGGGTTAACATTGCCCGTACTGGTGCGCTTTACTGATATTTTAAAAAATCGTGTCGATACGCTCACCAATGCCTTTACTCAAGCGCGCACTAACCGAGAATATAACGGCAAATACACCTGTGTTTATCCTATTAAAGTAAACCAGCAGCGCTCTGTTGTGAGTAAGTTATTAGCTCACCCAAGTGGCTTAGTGGGGCTTGAAGCCGGTTCTAAGCCTGAACTAATGGCCATTTTAGGGGTGGCGAAAGAGCCTATTACAATTGTATGCAACGGCTACAAAGACAGTGAGTTTTTACGTTTAGCCTGTATTGGTCAAGCAATGGGGCACAACGTTAAAATTGTGGTCGAAAAACTCTCTGAGCTAACCACATTGCTTGAAGAAATTGATAATTTAGGTATTGAGCCTGCTATTGGTATTCGCATTCGCTTAAATTCGGTTGGTAAAGGTAAATGGCAAAATACCGGTGGTGAAAAAGGTAAGTTTGGTTTAACCGCAGGGCAAGTACTTAGTGCAGTGGAAGTACTTAAGCAACATAACAAGTTGCATTTAATGCAAATGGTGCATTTTCATATTGGTTCTCAAATCGCCAATATTCGTGATATTCATCGTGCCTTGCGCGAATGTGCTCGCCATTTTGCTGAATTAACTCAATACGGTGTACCGCTAAATACGGTTGATGTGGGTGGCGGGCTTGGCGTTGACTACGAAGGCTCAGGCTCACGTAGTGCCTGCTCAATGAACTACACAGTCGAAGAATACGCACGTAATGTAGTGAATGCATTTGCCGATGTGTGCGATCAGCATAACTTAACGCATCCTGCGATTATTACAGAATCTGGCCGTGCATTAACGGCTCATCATGCAGTGTTGATCACCGATGTCATTGATGTAGAAAAAGCACCGAATCATTTAAACCCAAAACCGCCATTGGAAAACAGCGCATTAGTGCTAGATGAAATGTGGCAATGCTTACAACGTTTGAACCCACGTATGGCACTTGAAATATATCATGACGCTATGCACTTATTTAGCGAAGCACACGATCAATACGTGCATGGTTTAGTGAGCATGCTAGAGTGGGCGAAAATAGAGCAGCTTTACTTTACTATTTTACATCGTGTTCGTGCTTCATTAAGCTCTAATGCAAGAGCTCACCGCGAAGTGCTGGATGATTTAAACGAAAAACTAGCCGATAAACTGTTTGTGAATTTTTCATTGTTTCAGTCATTACCTGATGTATGGGGTATTCAGCAGTTATTTCCGGTTATGCCCATCGAAAACCTAACGCAGCCGCTTACTCAGCGCGCGATTATCCAAGACATTACTTGTGATTCTGACGGGCAAATACGTGAGTACGTTGAAGGTGCAGGTATTGAAACAAGTTTACCTATCCCTGAATATACACAAGGTCAGCAGTATCATATTGCCATGTTTATGGTGGGGGCATACCAAGAGATTTTAGGTGACTTACATAACCTATTTGGTGATACCGACTCAGTCCATGTTGAGCTTAATGAGCAAGGATATGTATTAACCAATGCCATTAAAGGTGACAGCGTTAAGGATGTATTAAAATTTGTTGATTATGATAGCGAGTTATTAGCTGATAACTTTGCCACTCAAATTAATAAACTTGATGTATCAGAACACTGTAAAGAAGGGTATCTAGCCGAGCTCAATGCAGGGCTTGAGGGCTACACCTATTTTGAAGATTAATTTAGTTGCATAGTTAAGCGCGGTCCTAGTGGCTGCGCGATATTTAAAGGAATAGAAGTAATGTCAGTTATTCGCAGTGTATTTAGTATTTTCTTTTATACAATAAACACTCTTTTTTGGTTTGTGCCTATTTTTATTTGTGGCATCGTTAAGTTAATCCCAATCAAACCACTTCAAAAATTAATGAGCTGGACGGCCAAGCAATGTGCCTCTATTTGGGTGACCTTCAACACGTTAAATCAAACGTTATTAACGCCAACAAAACTTAATGTTATTGGCCTTGAAGAGCTTAAATTAAAAGATTGGTACTTAGTCATTGCTAACCACCAAAGCTGGGTGGATATTTTAGTGTTACAGCGGGTGTTTAACCGAAAAATACCTTTTTTAAACTTCTTTTTGAAAAAAGAGTTAATTTACGTGCCTGTTTTAGGTTTGTGTTGGTGGGCACTCGACTTTCCTTTTATGACCCGCACTAGTAAAAGCCAATTAAAAAAGAACCCCAAGTTGCGTGGTAAAGATTTAGAAACCACTCGTAAAGCCTGTGAAAAATTTAAAGAAATGCCAGTCAGTGTGGTTAACTTTGTTGAAGGGACGCGGTTTACAGCGCAAAAGCATGCGCGTCAAAATAGCCCGTTTACTCACTTACTTAAACCGAAAGCGGGTGGTGTGGCGTTTGTAATGCAAGCCATGGGTGAGCAAATTTCTAAAGTGGTAAATGTCACTATTCATTACCCTGAGGGCATTCCTACCTTTATGGATTTTGCAGCCGGTAAAGTAAAACACATTGATGTACATGTTGAAGTAAAAGGCGTTAGTGACGACTTAATTGGTGATTACACTAATGATCCTGACTTTAGAGTACGCTTTCAAAGTGAATTAAATCGCGTGTGGGAAGAAAAAAACCAGACGTTGGTTAATCTCAAACAAAAATAACAAAATGAGCTGACAGTTATGCTAAAAAAATGGTTACCTAATTGGTTAAATGGCTTAATTGTTGGCTGTGTTTTATTTGCTAATTTAATAATATTTGGCGCATTAGTGCTTACCCTAGGGTTAGTTAAATTAGTGCTGCCCATACCTGTAGTGAGTAAATTATTACACAGTGCGTATAAAGGGTGGTGCAAAGGTAACCGCTTAGGGCTGTGGCTAGGCTGTAATGATATTAAAGTTAATATTAGTGGGGAGGTGAATGCCAACAGTTGGTATTTGCTAATCAGTAATCATATTAGCTGGCTTGATATTGCGGTATTAAGCTCGTTAAATGCATTACCAGCCCCTAAGTTTTTTTTAAAAGATGAGCTTAAATACGTGCCATTTATTGGCACTGGTGCGTGGGCGATGGGTATGCCCTTTATGAAACGAGTGACCAAAGCGCAATTGGCTAAAAATCCGAATTTAAAAGGCTTAGATGTCGAGCGTACTAAGCGCAGTTGCCGTAACTTTCGTCATCATCCTACAACCATAGTTAACTTTGTAGAAGGTACGCGTTTTACTGCGCAAAAGCACCTGCATCAACAAAGCCCTTTTCAGCATTTATTAAAGCCTAAGGCTGGTGGAACTGCTTTTGCCTTAGAGGTTTTAAACGAGCAGTTTGACGCTATGCTTAACACCAGTTTAGTGTATAGCGGTCAGTCAGATCATGTGTGTCGTAATATTTTAAAAGGCGAGTTGGAGTCTATTCATATTACTATTGAGGTTATGCCAATAAATACACAGATGATTGGCAGTTACCAAACCGATAAGGCATTCAGGGCCCAATTTCAGCAATACTTAAATAACTTATGGACAGTAAAAGATAAGCAATTAAGCGCTATTCATATTCAGCAAGCTAGTACTGAATTAACACCCAGTAAGGAAATTGAAATACCATGAGCAAAACACACCTACAGGAGCTAATTACTCCTTGGTTTGAAAAAGTCCCCGATGCTTTTTTTCTCAGTGCCATCACCGCCTCATCAATTGGCATTCTTTCATTATTATTTGTTTACTTATTTACTCGTCGCTTAATGTTACCGGGTATTCAAAAGGTGGTGACTAAACTCTCTCCTGAGCGTATTGGTTCATTGACACCTATGTTAACTAAGCTGAATAAACGAATTGCTTGCTTGTTATGTTGTGTACTTTTTTTAGCCACATTTGATAGTGTTTATCCGGTTAATGCAATTGCTCAAGAGATCCTTAAAACCATTGGCCAAGCATTATTAATTATTTATATAGGTTTTATTATTAGCAGCATAGTGAGCATTGCTGGCGCTATTTATAACCAACTAGACTTTGCCCGCGAAGTGCCTATTCAAGGGCTAATTCAAGTAGTGAAGCTAATCACCTTTATTGTGTGTTCAATATTAATTGTTAGTATTGTGCTTGAAAAATCGCCGACTTATATTCTCTCTGGTTTTGGTGCCATAGCGGCAGTAACGTTATTGGTATTTAAAGACACCATATTAGGTTTTGTCGCCAGCATTCAAATTGCCGCTAATCGTTTAGTGACCTATGGGGACTGGATCCAAGTAGATAACTACGGCGCCGATGGCGAAGTAATTGATTTAGGACTTAATACCGTAAAAGTGCGTAATTGGGACAATACCATAACGACTATACCCACTTATATGCTGGTGGCCGGTTCGTTTAAAAATTGGCGCGGTATGCAAGAATCTGGTGGGCGACGTATTAAACGTTCTTTAAACATTGATATGAACAGCATCTTTTTAGTTGATGACGATTTTAAAGCGCAAATAGAAGCGGCTATACCACTGCAAGAATATATTCGACTAGGCACACTTCCCGATCCGGTGTCGAACTTAGGGCTATTTCGTCGCTATGCAGAGGGTTACTTAAAACAACACAGTAAAATCAATACCTCGCTCACACTTATGGTGCGTGAACTACAACCGCTTAATCATGGCTTACCGATTGAATTTTACTGCTTCAGTGAAGACAAACGTTGGATATCGTACGAGCACTTACAAGCTGAAATTATGGACCATTTACTGGCCGTATTACCTGTGTTTGGGCTGCGCGCTTATCAAAGTGTCAGTGGGCAATTAAGCCCAGCTGACGGGGCGAATATGGCGGGTAAGCCCAGCATTAAAGTGCCCAATAATGCTGTCCAAGGCCAACACCAATAAACAATAATAATAGCCACCAAATAGGTGGCTTTTTCATACGTAGCCATGCAAATGCAGCAATCACTAATGCAATATGCCAAACATTGCTTACGGCTGAAGTCCAAATGGGTGAATATAATGCAGCAGCCAAAAAACCAACTACAGCAGCATTAAGCGCTGCAATTGAGCTGGCAAAGCGAGGGTTACTGGCCAAGTTTATCCAGCTTTTTTGAAATGCCAACATCAGTAAAAAACCGGGTAAAAATATCAATAATGTTGCGATTAGCGCACCCACTAATGGTTGTGCAGAGTTCAATTGTGCCCCCAAGTAGGTCGCTATAGTAAACATCGGTCCAGGTATAGCCTGAGCACTGGCGTAAGCCGTTAAAAATTGATCATCACTTAACGTAGGCACACCCGCTTGAAGTACTGGCAACACAACATGCCCGCCACCAAATACCATGGCGCCTGCTTGGTAAAAAGGCGCAAATAATGCAAATTCTTGCCCTATTGGAATAAAGCTAACCCCAAGCAGCAGCGCAAACAAGCCAAGTGCAACCCAGTTAACTCTCCCCTGATTACTGTTAATTTGTTGTGATAAATCACTTAATTGCAAGAGTGGCCAGATAGCGCCGATTGCGGCCGCAATAAGTAAAATAATAATTTGTGTACCTAGCATCGGCATTAGCATAAGGGCTAGAGTACTCATGATTGCAATGAGCTTAAGGAGCAGGTTACTGCAAAAGCTTTTGGCCATACTAAGGGTCGCATCAGCAACAATTACTACGGCAAAGAGTTTTAACCCAGTAATAACTGCGAAATAAACGGCGTTAAATTGGTGAGCACTAATAGCAAGCAGAGTCATAATCAAAAAAGAAGGCAGGGTAAAGCCTATAAACGCAGCGATACCACCGAGTACACCCGCACGTTCTATGCCAATAGCAAAGCTAACCTGACTTGACCCAGGGCCTGGCAGAGCTTGACTTAAGCTAATTAGCTGCGCGTAACGCGCTGTACTTAACCAGCGAAGCGAATCAACAAAGTGGTGCTTAAAGTAACCTAAATGCGCGGCAGGGCCGCCAAAGCTCATGCAGCCAAGCAAAAAGAACTGTCTAAAAATCGCAATTAACATAGTGGCAATCGCCTTTTGATAAATCGTAAAATTGTCACAAACAAGTATGACATTATTATGAAACGCTATCACTACTTCCTTATTTGATAGGCAATATCAACGCTTATACGTTATTCTTCATTGTTGGTTCATACATATATTTGCATAATCGCAAGAATAAATTCTAAATGAATAGGAAATCACCATGACGTTAACTAAATCACTTTTAAGTGTCACTGTCGTTGCTGTATTACTTTCTGGCTGTGAAATGAATAACACAGGTAAAGGTGCTGCTATAGGTGCAGCCGCGGGTGGTATTTTAGGTAAAGCTACAGGTAACCACAAAGATAAACGTATTTTTATTGGTGCAGCTATTGGTGCGCTAGCGGGTGCTGCTGTAGGTGATTACATGGATAAACAAGAAGCTGCTTTTCGTGATGAGTTAGCGGGTTCGGGAGTTGAAGTGGTTCGTGAAGGCGATAACTTACGCTTGGTGATGCCCTCTAATATTACGTTTGCGACTGATCAATCTTATATTTCATCGGGCTTTCATGACACTCTAAATGCGATAGCAAGTGTAATGAATAAATACGAAAAAACCTACTTAAGTGTTGAAGGCCACACCGACAGCACGGGCAAAGACAGTTACAACATGACTCTTTCAGAGCAGCGTGCACAAAGCGTAAAAAATTACTTGGTAAACCAACAAATTATGGCTGCACGAGTAAGCACGAGTGGCTATGGCGAATCACGCCCAATAGCGACTAACGACACAGCGAATGGTCGTGCGCAAAATCGCCGAGTAGAAATTCAAATTGTACCAAACACTCAAGGTTAGCTTTTGTAGTTACAAACCGCGTTTGCGCGCGGTTTGTGTACTTATTTAAAGGGCACTTTTAAATAAGTTAGTTGTCATAAGAAGTTCTTCATAGGGACATGTTTATGACAAAGTGGCGTACAGCAATTATTTTATCGGTATGTTTACATGGGTTAGTTTTGTTTTTTTTAACTACCTTAAAAGCCCCTAAAATTAAACAGCCGCAATTAACGCCAATTAAAGCGTATATGGTGAATGTGCCTGCCAAAAATAAAGTAACACAACAAGCCACTCAGCAAAGCGCTAATAAAAATGTTAATACAGAAATAACCCCAACTGAGCCTGTTAATGCAACCCAATCAAAACCACTGAATGCGACTAATAAAAAAACACAGAAGACGACTGAGCCGGTAAGTACCACCTCCATAAATACTCACCCTGTAACCGCAACGTCTTATAAAAAGATCGACCTGAAAAAAGGGCTCAATAGTATTTTACAGCAACAAACTGGCTATTCGGATACTGCAAAGAATAACCCTCAGAAAAAGCGCATTACCGTCCCAAAAGAGCATGCAGGGAAGGTGAAGCCGCTTTTAAAAATAGAGCAGAAAAATATGCAATTTACCACTTATCGACGAGGTGATAGCTGTTTTAAAAAGGTATCCGTTGGTGCTGGAGTTATGCCAAAAAATGACTTGCCAGATAGTTATATTGCAGGTGCAAAGTGCGATAAAACCAAGCTAACTGAGGCTTACGATACCGCAATGAATAAATGGCTTGATAAAAAGTAGCGACTAAATTGCAATCAATCTAGATTAAACTGTAATTCACATAACTTTTGATACAAAGGGTTACTTGCCATTAATTGCTGATGAGTGCCTGTGGCTTTTATTTCGCCATTTTCCATCACCACAATCATGTCGGCGTGTTTTACCGTGGCTAGTCTATGGGCAATAATCAGCGTTGTTCTATTTTGCATTAAGTGCTCAAGTGCGGCCTGAACATGATGCTCACTTTGTGCATCAAGTGCGCTGGTAGCTTCATCGAGTAGCAGTATTTCTGGGTCTTTTAAAATGGCGCGGGCAAGTACAATACGCTGCTTTTGTCCACCCGAAAGCCTAACACCTTGCTCACCTAAGAAGCTGTTATAGCCTTGTGGTAACTGTTTTATAAATTCATCGGCATGGGCATGTTTAGCGGCCGCATAAACTTGCTCGTCACTGGCGCTTGGGTTGCCATAGCGAATGTTATGCATGACATCAGAGCTAAATAAAATCGGGTTTTGTGCCACCATGCCCATTTTGTTGCGTAAGGTGTTTAACGACAACTGTTTAATATCTATATTATGAAACTTAATCGCTCCACTGGCTGGATCGTAAAAGCGCTGCAATAGTTCAAATAAGGTAGTTTTACCCGCACCGGAAGGGCCAACAATAGCCACAGTTTTACCTGTTTCAATATTTAAGCTGATATTATTTAATGCGCTTACATCTGGGCGAGAAGGGTAATTAAAACTAATACCTTCAAGTGAAATTGCACTGTTGCTGGTTGTTGCATGTAACTCATCATCTTGTGGAATTTCGGGGTTTTGTATTTTACTTTCAACGGCGAGCAGTTCAAGCAATCTTGCTGCGGCTCCTGCGGCGCGCTGTAGTTCACCATAAACCTCTGCAACGGTCGCTACCGACATGGCCACCATAATGGCATAGAACACAAACGCGCCGAGTTCACCGCCCGTCATAGTGCCTGCTAACACATCACTACCGCCTACCCAGAGCATGGCACTAATAGCACTAAAGGTAAGAAAAATAACAGCTGCAATTAAAAACGAACGTTGTTTAATTCGGCTTTTAGCCACATTAAAGGCCTTTTCGGTTTCAAGCGCAAAAGCAGATTGTTCTTGTTGTTCGTGGCTATAACTTTGTACCACTTTTATGTTTTGAATGATCTCACCCGCGTAGGTGCTTATATCGGCAATAGCATCTTGGCTGGAGCTTGCTAGTTTGCGTACTTTTTTTCCAAAAACCAACATAGGCACCAGTACTAAAGGGACGCAGGCCACAACGACCAAGGTAAGCTTTAAATTAGTAACAAGCAGCATAATTAAGCCACCGACTAACATTAGCGCGCTTCGCAGTGCCATAGAAAATGACGAGCCAATAATAGATTGTAGTAATGTGGTGTCGGTGGTTAAACGCGACATCAGCTCGCCGCTGCGATTTTCTTCAAAGTAACTCGGATGCAAGGTAACAATACGATTGAATACAGCTTTTCGAATGTCGTTACTGACTCGCTCGCCAATCCACGACATTAAATAAAATCGGCTGAATGTACCCACTGCCAATAAACTGATCAAACCAATTAATACCAAAACAGCTTGTTGTAACTGCGCTTGCGAGCCGGCAATAAAGCCATGATCAATCACAAATTTAACGCCTTGCCCTAGCGATAAGTTAACTCCTGCGGTGGCAAGTAATGCAACTAGAGCCCCTAAAACCACCCATTTATAAGGCTTAATAAAATTGAATATAGGGAATAAAGCGCTAAAGGCGGCTTTATCTGAAGCAGGCTTGTCTGTAGGCATAGTAGATTCTTATTGATGATTAAGGTATAGATATGGCATCAATAGATTAAAAATCAATAGTATTAAAAATCATCAATAAGGAAAGATTATGACAACTAAACAGGTAACAGGCGAGTTTACCGTTACATTAGCGCCTATAGAAGGGTATGCACACGGGCAGCAAGGCGTTAATTTAGGTCGTATGTCGATTGATAAACAATTTACTGGTGGCCTAACCGCAACTAGCCAAGGTGAAATGCTCAACGCCATGACCCCCACCCAAGGCAGTGCCGGTTATGTGGCTATTGAACAAGTAGTTGGTACTCTTGCAGGTAAACAAGGCAGCTTTGTATTGCAGCATTTTGGCACTATGGATAAAGGCCAAGATAGCTTGATTTTAAAAGTGGTACCCGACTCAGGCACTGATGAGCTCGCAGGATTAACAGGCAGTATGAAAATACGGATTGAGCAAGGGATTCACCATTACGATTTTGAATACATGTTATAAGTTCAACAAGGATTAAAATGCAAAAAGTAATCGAATTCAGAAAGGCCCGTTTTTTGGGTGGGGTAGATATAGTCGCACTAAATGATCGCATACAGGAATTAAACCAAGATGGCTGGAAAGTAATAAACGCAGTGCCATTGACAGGCTTTTATGGGCAAGTGCATGGTTACGCATTACTTATTGAAAATGAAGAAATATAAGGGTTACTAATGGCATTATCATTATGGTTTAGCTTAGCACTGGTATGCATGATGGGAGCAATGTCGCCAGGGCCTAGTTTAGCTGTGGTATTAAAGCATAGCTTAAATGGCGGGATGAAAAATGGCATGCTGGCAGCGTTAAGCCATGGTTTTGGTGTTGGCTTATATGCAGCGGCCTCATTATTGGGATTAGGCGCATTGATGTTGCAGTTTCCTACTGTGTATCAACTTTTAGTGTACTTAGGGGCAGCCTATTTAGCGTATTTAGGTTTGAAAATACTATTTTCAAAATCTAACGACAGCGAGCTGCAAGTTCAAAAAAGTGCAGTGAGCAGCTCTAAGGCGTTACAAGATGGCTTTGCGATTGCATTTTTAAACCCTAAGTTGGCAATTTTCTTTTTGGCGCTATTTTCGCAGTTTATCGATCCAGAAAACCTTACATTAAACATCGGTATTATTATGTGCTTAACCGTTTTTGTAATAGATACTGGCTGGTATTTATTAGTGGCTTTACTTACTGATGTGTCTAAAAAGCGCTTTGGTTTTACTAAGCAGAATATCTGGTTAGATAGGCTGTTGGGTGCGGTATTTATTGCGCTGGCAATTAAAGTGGTTATTGGAATTTAACTATCAAAGTGATTGAATTGCGTACAGTTGGTGATTAATGTAACTTAAAAAACTATAATTTAAAAGTGATAAAACGATGTCTAATATAACTTTAAAAAGTGCCACTTTTGATAACAAAGTCAAACAGTACTGGATGTGTTTAGCTGCAATATTTAGCCTTTTTCCAGTTGTAACTATTGTGCTTTTACCCGTTGTATTGCTTTTGGTGTGGCTAGTCGCAGGGCGAGTATTAGCAGCTATGTCGGCCGATTTACTAGAGCGCAAGTTAGTAGTTAAGCGCGGTATTTTGTTTAAAGAAGAAAAATCGATTCCGCTTGAAAAAATCACTGATGTTGGGTTGAGTCAGGGGCCATTAATGCGACTATTTGGTTTATACCGCTTAAGCTTTGAAACTGCAGGGCAGTCTGGTCACGGTGCATTAGTATCGTTACTAGGGGTAGTTGATGCCAGTGAGTTTCGCGAGGCCATCTTAACGCAAAAAGACAATCTAGCCGAAACAAAGCCAAGCAAGGCTAAAGCTGATGAACCACAAAACCAAGTCGAATTACTCCGAGCTCTCACCTACAGCGTAAAAAACATCGAGCAAATGCTAGTTACACTTCTGGAAGAGAAAAAATGATTAGGTCATATAGGGAGCTAAAGGGAATATGGTTAAGTAAGGATTGCTTTTGGCTTGTTTATTTGTAGGCGCCATCCGATGACGCCTACAACTGCTAACCCTAAGTATCTCCATTATTAGTGTTCGAAATATACGAGGACATTGATGATGACAGATTTCTATCTAAAGCATTTTTTAAGCATTGGGAGACTGATGGTGCTGATATTTTATAGTGATTTAATGCAATACCGTCTAAATAAGTTAAATAAGGGTTTACCGATAAACTAAACGCACCTAATTCTTTTATCCACTTCGCTAAAAAAATAACACGGTATTGCCCGTCGCTTCCATTGTTAAGATTAACTTCTAAATTTAAATTCTTACTCACCTCACTCCACGGACTCTGATACAAGGTCTCACCAACTATGATCGGTTTTGATGTAAAAAAGCTATCAGGATTTTTAATATTATTTTCAATTTTATGATTTACCCAGTTTTGAATTCGAGATGGTGTATATTCTTCAAATACAGCCTTTACTGCATTATTTACATGGGAGGGGCAGTTGTTTTGTCTATCTAGATGAGAAGACTGACTTATTTGATAAAGTGGCATTAGGCTTAGTTCAGTTTGAAGTGTGTATTTAAATGTTGAGAAATGCCCATCAATTGCTTTTTGTTTAGATATAGCAATAAGATCATTTTTATTTAATATCGTAGCTTCTATATATTTATCTGACTCATTTTTACTATGATTTCCCACAAAAAATGCAAAGTGGTTGTTACCAGAGACATCCATCATAATAACTTTATGCGGATTTGAATCACATGTTTGATCAGCAATAGCAGCTTTTTGATCAGAGGGCCTAGTGTGGCATTGAGCTAATGGTGCATTGCTTTTTGCTAGTTCAGAGGCTCTGTCATAATTACAATCTTCACATACCATTAAGGTAATGCTGTCATCAGCATTTACAGAGTGAGCAATACCGAGTAAAAATAGTAATAAAGCGGCAACTTTTTTCATAAAGTCTTCCTTAGAGGGTGTTCCTTTTTTATACACTAGCGTTGAAGTTTATTAATTTCAATCTTTGATTTTAATTGAGGATTGTAATTCTCTAATTTGGATTATGTTACAAAGCTCAGCGATCGGTTGATCGCCGAGTAATTTAATTCTTAGCATTTAAAATGCCTGACAAACATCTTCTGCTTTACAGGTAATAACTGTCACGTTTTCGTAGCCTACGCGTGTCAGCGCTTCAGCACTTAATGTTGCGCGCGCACCACTAGCGCAATGTAAGTAAATAGGGCGTGCTGCGTCTTTTTCTATTTCCATGAGCTTCATTTCAAGTAGCCCGCGAGGAATGTTTATAGCGCCTATAGCTGCTTTGGTGGCATGTTCAGCGGGTTCTCGTACATCAATCAACAATCCTTTATTTTGCTCAAGCTCTTTCTTTGCTTGTTCGGCATCAATACGACGCTGATTAGGAGTAATTATTTTTAGTAAATCTGGAATAGGGGTAAGCATGGTGTTTATTCCTTAAAGCCAAGTTTGCGTAATAGAGTGATCATTGGGCACCAGCTAGTAAAAGCTGATTGAATTAAATTTACTGCGATAAAAGCGGTAAAGTAAATCCACTTAGGATCGTGATAAGTTTGCAATAAAAGCGACACAATAATCATTATGCCAGCGATTAGTCTGAGTGCGTTATTTAGCTTCATTATAGTAGGCCAGTTATTTAGTTCAGCACAGTTACTATATTAGATTTATCTATATTAGTAAAATCTAATATTAGACTTTTCTAATCTAACGTTTTATACTCAGACTCTATTTTAGAATAAGAGCATAGTATGAATATTGACTTTACTGCCATGGCCGGCAATGTAGAACAAGCCGAGCAGCTATTAAAAATTTTAGCCAATAAAAATCGCTTGATGATTTTATGTTCTTTGCAAGATTCAGAAATGAGCGTATCTCAGCTCAATGAAGCTGTGCCATTAGCGCAGTCTGCGTTATCTCAGCACTTAGCAGCGTTGCGTAAAGCAAACATTGTGGCTACGCGCCGCGAGAGCCAAACAATTTATTATCGTGTCATTGATGAAAATGCAGTCGTTTTGCTTGGTACCTTGTATGGGTTATTTTGT
Source organism: Pseudoalteromonas sp. SCSIO_11900 (assembly GCF_000576475.1). Lineage (NCBI taxonomy): Bacteria > Pseudomonadati > Pseudomonadota > Gammaproteobacteria > Alteromonadales > Pseudoalteromonadaceae > Pseudoalteromonas > Pseudoalteromonas sp. SCSIO_11900. The sequence goes on along the minus strand of NZ_KK070023.1, from coordinate 686,021 downwards.
AAGGGCTAAGTGCGATGAGCTTAATAGACAATGCGGTAAAAAGTAGTTTAAGTGGTCGCATTCCGATTGTTATTTTTGTGATGTCTTTGTTACTTGGGGTATTTGCACTAAATCAAACACCTCGAGAAGAAGAGCCACAAATTACTGTGCCCATGCTCGATATTTATGTATCAGTACCTAACGTTGAGGCGCCTGAAGTCGCTAGGTTAGTAACACAACCACTCGAGAAGTTACTGGCTCAGCTGGTGGGAGTTGAGCATATTTACTCAACCACACAAACTAACAGTACAGTGGTTACGCTGCGTTTTGAAGTAGGGCACAATCGCGAACAAGCTATTTTAGATACCTATGCAAAATTAAATAGTTATCAGCATACCATGGCATCGGTGATCGAAAGTTGGCAAATTCGTCCAATAGAAGTAGATGACGTGCCTATTGTGATGTTAGGCCTCTACAGTAAAGACCCGCAACTCTATGGTGATTACGAACTAACCCGTTTTGCTAACGAAATTGCTAATAATTTACAACGCATTGAGCATACCAGTGAAGTTAAAGTAATTTCAGGGCGTACACGCACTCTTACCATTAATTTAAATGCCAGCGCACTGGCTGCCCATCAAACCACGGTAAACGATGTTTTTTACGCATTAAATGTATCAAACCAACTCACTCAAGTAGGGAGTGTGGTTGATAATCAGCAGCAAATTGCAATTCAGGCAGGTGATGTTCTACGAAGTCAATCTGCTGTAGAACAGCTGGTAGTGAATGTTGTTAATGGCAAAAGTGTTTACTTGCTTGATGTTGCAAACGTTATTGATGGCCCAAGTGAAGCTAAGCATTACCAATGGCTTGCTCAATCGGCAAACCAGCAGCAGTTGCCTATGGTTACTTTAAGCGTAGCTAAGCAAGCAGGGACTAATGCGGTTGCTGTTGCAAATGATGTTCATACCATGATGAATGAACTTGCAAATACTTTACTGCCACCAGAAGTTAGCCATACAGTGCTCAGAGATTATGGCCAAACTGCCGATGAAAAAGTAAATAACCTCACATCAAGTTTAGTGTTTGCAGTGTTTACTGTGGTAATTTTTGTTGGCGTGTTTTTAGGTTGGCGTCCTGCCGTGGTGGTTGGGCTGGCTGTGCCTATTTGTTATGGCATTACTCTCTCATTAGATTTTGCATTTGGTTACACCATTAATCGGGTGACATTATTTGCGCTTATTTTATCATTAGGCTTACTGGTAGATGACCCAATCACAGGTATTGATAATATTAGCCGCTTTTTGAATAAAAAAGGCGATAAAAAACAGCAGATTGTTGGCGCAATGAGCGAAATTAGAAGCGCCTTACTTATGTCTACGCTCACTATTATGGTGGCGTTTATTCCACTGGCGTTTATCACCGGAATGATGGGGCCGTACATGGCACCTATGGCATTTAATGTGCCGGTTAGCGTGATGGTTTCTACCATTGTTGCATTTTTTGTAACCCCTTGGCTTGCGATGAAGTTACTCAAGCCTGATAACGAACAACCCTCTGAGCTTGCTCCTAAAGTTGGTGCATATCAAAGAATATTAAGCCCATTATTGGTTTCTAAGGGGCGAGCAAAACTTGTTTTGTGGCTAACCCTAGCATTATTTATCATTAGTGCCATGTTACCCGTGATGCGTTTGGTGCCTCTAAAGCTACTCCCTTTTGATAATAAAAATGAGCTGCAAGTGCTGATAGATATGCCAGAGGGGACTAATCTGGAGCGCACAGCTGCATTTACTAAACAAATCCAAACACTCACATGGCAATTGAACGAAGTAAGTGAAATAGCGGCCTATGTTGGTCAACCTTCAAGTATGGACTTTAACGGTATGGTGCGCGGTTATTATCGCCGTGATGCAGCGAATCTCGCCGAACTGAGGGTATTGTTAGTGGAAAAGTCTGGGCGCGATCATCAATCGCATGGAGTAGTTATGCGCCTTCGCGAACAGCTCGCGATGCTAGCAACCGATGGCATTGTAATAAAAGTGGTTGAAGTACCACCAGGGCCGCCGGTACTGAGTACCTTAGTTGCTGAGGTTTACCGAGATGCTTTTGTTGATGAGCAAACACATTCTCAAGCTGCCTTGCAGTTAGCTGCGCGTTTACAACAAGAGCCTCATGTAGTTGAAGTCGATACCTCAATGGTGGCACCCTCGCCATTACAACGTTTTGTTACCAATAAAACCAAGGCCGCACTCAGTGCGATTTCAACTCAAAATATTGCACAAACACTCAGTATTGCCTCTCAAGGTGAAAACGTGGGTGTACTTTATGTGAGCAATGAAACAGAGCCCGTTGATATTAAATTACAGCTACCGTACAGCGAGCGAAATCAGCTTTCGCAATTACTTGCACTTCAGGTAAGGGGCGACAGAGATTTAGCTAAAACCAGTAACGAGTTTGGTTTAAGCAGTGCGCCAAGGCCGTTAGTATCGCTTTCAGAACTCGGTGAATTTACACAACATCATGTTGCTAAAACGATTGTTCGTAAAGATCAGCGCGACGTGATTTATGTTATGGCTGAGCTTAATGGGCGCACACCAGCGGAAGTGATTGCTGATGTGAATGCTGATTTAAATGTATCAAACGATGAGTTTGTTAAAACATCGTGGGTAGGTCGTCACTTTTTTAATAATGGCGGAACTGCCCCATGGCAACTACCACAAGGAACCCATGTCAGCTTTAGTGGCGAGGGGGAATGGCGCATAACCATTGATGTATTTAGAGATATGGGCATTGCCTTTGCGTTTGCGCTCAGTGCTATATTTATAATTTTACGGGTGCAAACACAGTCGGCGAGTTTATCGCTGATTATCATGTCAGCTATTCCGTTAACAGTGATAGGCATAATGCCAGGTTTTTGGCTGTTAAATCAGTTTGGTGAGCGCTCAATAGCAGGTGCCCCAGAGCCGGTATTATTTACTGCCACAGCGATGATAGGCATGATTGCCCTTGCAGGTATAGTGGTGCGTAACTCACTTATTTTGGTTGAGTTTATTAATCAAGCTCGCGGCCAAGGCATGGCAATTAAAGAGGCGCTTGTTGCAGCGGGTACGGTGCGAATGCGCCCTGTGATCCTAACCGCAGGTACCACTTTATTAGGTAACTTAGTGATCACACTCGATCCGGTATTTAGCGGGCTCGCGATTGCGATTATTTTTGGCATTGTGGCGTCTACATTATTTTCATTATTTGTAGTACCGCTTGTTTATTATTTAGTGTTTGCAAGCACAGAGGATGAAGCGCATGCAGGGTAAATCAAAACTTATAGGCACATTTGCCGCGTTATTTGTCATTATTATAGCTGTGTTTTATATGGCAGGCAGCTTTTCTGACAAGCAAGCTGCTGGCTTAAAAGAATCACAAATAACGAACTATCAAGGTGAGCGAGTAACGGTAACGCTGCAAAGTATTGCAGGCACTGAGCAGGTACCAGGTAGTGTAATAGCAAAACAAAATACGCAAATTTCATCGCATGTTATGGCGCAGGTTGAGCAGTTAAAAGTACGTGCTGGCGATAAAGTCGCTAAGGGCGATTTACTTATTATGCTCAAGCAAGATGATTTTAAAGCGGCGTTAGCGCAAAGCAGCGCAAATATTAATGCGGTGCAAGCGTCGTTAACGCAAGCTAAAAAGCAATTAGCCAGAATGATTGATTTAAATGCGCAAGGATTAGTATCTGTTAGTGAATTAGATGACGCCAAAGCAAAGTTTGAAAACTTAACCGCTAATTTAGCGGTTGCTAAGCAACAGCAAACGCAAGCTCAGGTATCGCTTAATTATACGCGCATTACTGCCCCTATTTCGGGCGTGGTCGTTGAGCGCCTAACTGAACCTGGCGATACTGCAACACCCGGTAAACCGCTGATTACTTTGTATAACCCATTACAGTTACAGCTTGAATTTAATGTACGTGAACAACAAGCAGTAAAATTAAAAGTAGGGGACAATTTAAATGTGGTATTACCTTCGCTTGATATAACAACACCCGCAACGGTGAGCGAAATTGTACCAGTGGCAGATAACGCGGCGCGCAGCTTGCTTATTCGTTTAGAAGCCGATGCGCAACTTGGTCTAATGCCAGGCCTTTATGCTCAACTACAGTTACCAATAAAAAGTACCCAAGGTGTATTAATTGATCCACGTTGGGTGCATGAATTTGGCCAGCTCAATATGGTGTATGTACTTGAAAACGAAACGCTGGTTAAACGTTTCGTGCGTTTAGGCAGTATTATAAATAACCAGCAACACGTAATAGCAGGCCTAAAAGAGGGTGACGTACTTGCTGTTGATTACATACCAAGTCAAAGCGATTAAATAAAACTCGCAATTTCATCAATCGACTTTTTATCTGGGGCGTGCAGCGGCACTGTTGCATGCTCATCTGGGTAATCAGTAATAAGTAACATATAAGGGCGTTCGTTGTTTTTATCACGTCCACAAATATCGGTTAGAAAACTCATCGGTTCTGGTGTGTGGGTAAGTGTTGCAAGGCCTGCGCGGTGCAAGGCTTGAATTAAAAAGCCAGTGGCAAGGCCTACCGATTCATGCACATAGTAATTCGTGTTTTTATCATCGCCACTCAACGCCGCCCTTTTTTTGACTAAACACCGCAATCAACCATGGCGCGTGCTCTAAATAGGGTTTGTTAGCATCGGTGCCTAAGGGTTTTAGTGCATCTAATCATTCTTCACCCGCTCTGCCTTCATAAAAAGAGCGTTCTAATTTCTCGGCTGCTTCACGAATTTTCTTTTTAACATCACTACTATTAATTGCTACAAAATGCCAAGGCTGGTGGTTTGCGCCACTAGGCGCTGTACCTGCCGCTTTTATACAGGTTTCGATGATTTCTTTTGGCACTGAGCGGTTACTAAAGCTGCGAATACTATGAGGCATTGACTCGTTTGTAAAAACTCATTCGCACGCGTCAGCATTTCCTCTTGAGGGTGTTCTATAAAATCGGCTAATGGTTGGCTTTTATGATTTTGCATGGCTGTTCGCTTCTTATTTTTAGAGTGTTTGGTTTAAAAGAGCAGCAAAGGCTTTATCTGCTAAGGTTTATAAAACCCGCGCTACGCATAAAATATTTATATCATATTACAAAGCTTAGCCAATAGATAAGAGCCTATTAGGTATCCTAAAACAGTAAAAGTCAGCTATTTTAGGATACTATTTTAAGCAAACAGGTCGCTATTTTGAGTGGTTATTCATAACGTAAGGCATCAATGGGATTAAGCCTAGCTGCTTTTATTGCGGGAGCTAAACCAAATACAATACCGATTAAAGAGGTAAAACCAAACGACAGCATAATAGCCCAGCCTGGTATATAAGCGTCGGGCATGCTTGGTACAGAGAGCGAAATGAGCTCGGCAGCACCATAGCCAATGACCAAGCCAATTAAGCCTCCAAATAATGACAGCACCACAGCTTCAACTAAAAACTGCAACATAATAAACCCTGGTGTTGCACCGAGTGCTTTTAGTGTGCCGATAACACGGGTACGCTCAGTTACTGATACCAACATAATATTCATTACGCCAATACCGCCAACAACAAGACTGATACCAACAATCCCTGCGGTTATTGCGGTAGCGCTGCCCGTAAATTTGTCAACATTAGCACGTGCTTTTTCGGCGGTTTCAAACTCAAAGTCGTTTTCTTGCTCATCTTTTAACTTATGCAATTGCCGTAAAATGCGGGTGATTTTGGCAAGTACTAGTTCTTCCTCACTGCCTTCCTTGAGTCTAAACATAATTTGTACATTACTTGTGCTGCTCGCACCCTCTAATGCGCTCATGGTGCTGATTGGAATGTTAATATAATCGTCTTGATCGAACCCCAATAAACTACCTTGTTTTTCAGCCACGCCAATAATTCTAAACCACTCGCCGCCAAGTTTAATATATTCGCCTACAGGGTTTTTTGGCAGGTTTAGCTTTTCAATAATGGATGGACCAATAAAAGCGACTCGACGGCGCTTTTCATCATCCTCTGCGCGAATAAAGCGCCCAAGTTCTGGGAAGGTTCTATACGCTTTTTGGTAATCTTGCTCTGTACCCATTACTCGTGATGAGTGGCTTTTATTTCCATATTCAGCGTCACCAGAAAAACGCCAAGTAAACATCAGTGCAGTGAGTGTTTCAGCCTCTTTTACTCGGGCTTTTAAGACTAAAAAATCGTTGTAAGTGAGTTTAGCATTTTTGCCCACCATTTCTTGTTCAATGCTGGTAAAGGGTTTAATTGTGGTTACATCAGGTGCCATATCTGCGAGTTGATCGTTAATTTGCTTAGTAAAGCCTTGCATAACGGCTACCACTGTAATAACCGCGGCAACCCCAATTATAATCCCTAAACAAGTGAGTGCGCTTCGCATGGCATTGGCTTTAATGGCCATTAGTGCTGCTTTTGTACCTTCCATAATTGCAATAGCAGATTTAAACATGCTGTTTGTCTCCTTCACCTTTACGCACATCGCTCACTACCTTGCCATCAACTAAGCGAATAACTCGCTGGCAATGATCTGCAATTTCTTGTTCGTGAGTTACCAAAATAATGGTGTGGCCTTCATTATGTAGCTCATCAAATAGCGCCATAATTTCAGTGGTAGTTTTGCTGTCTAGATTCCCGGTTGGTTCGTCACCGAGTAAAATATGCGGTTTAGTCACTAGCGCTCGTGCAATGGCAACACGCTGGCGTTGCCCACCAGACAACTGGCTTGATAGATGATCCACTTTATCACCGAGTCCTACACGTTTGAGTGCATCGAGGGCTTTTTGTTTACGTTGTTTTGCGGGTATAAACCTATAAACCAAAGGCTGCATCACATTTTCAAGTGCCGACGCACGCGGAAGTAAGTTAAAGCTCTGAAAAATAAAGCCAACACTTTCGTTACGCTGATGAGCGAGCTCGGTTTCTGTCATACTTTTTACAAGTTTATCTTTTAAAAAGTAATCCCCAGTAGTTGGAGTATCTAAGCAACCCAATAAGTTCATTAAAGTTGACTTACCTGAACCTGAAGGACCGATTATAGCGACATACTCGTTTTCATTAATGACCACGTTTACATCATCTAGGGCCTTAAATATTTGCTCACCCATTTTGTATTGCTTGTTAATATGCTCAAGCTTGATTACCGCCGACATTATTGCGCATCCTTGGCAGTTGTTTGCTTAACTTTTACCGTATCATTTTCTTTTAGTTTACTGATAGGACGTGCAGGGCCAATAACAATTCGCTCCCCTTTATTTAAACCTTGGGTAATTGCTTGCTCTATATCTGAAGAAATACCCACTTTTACATAGGCTTTGCTTACAGTGTTATCGTCGTTTAAACGCCATACAAACGTTTTGTCATCTTCTTTTTGTACGGCTTCGATAGGGAGCTTTAAGCCATTCACAGCAAGGCTTGTTGCGATTTCTGCACGGCAGCTCATACCTGCATATAGTTGCCTATCGGTATTATCAAGTAACACTTTCACTCGAAATGATAAACCTTGTGAACCTGCTTGGTTTTTTGCTGAGGTTCCAATGTTAATGACCTTGCCAGTGAAGGGTTGATTGGGGTACGCAGCAGCATAAATATCTGCATGCTGGTCCAATTTAATGCCAGCAATATCAGTTTCATCAACTCTGAGCTCAGCTAAAATAGCGCTTGGGTCGGCAACCAGCATTAAATCTGAGCCAATAATATTAGTGGTGCCGGCAATAACGGTTTCGCCTTCTTTAATATTTACTGAGGCGAGCAAACCACTCATTGGAGCACGAAATACACTTTTGCTAAGTCTATCTTCAGCGATTGAAAGAGAGGCTTTGGCTTGATTATAAGACTCTACTCTGGCTTCAATATCTATTTTGGCAAGGTCGCGTGCATTTTGTAAGTTCTCGTATACTTCTTGCCCTGCTAGGCCTACGTCATAAAGCTCTTTTTGACGTTTAAGCTGACGTTCAATATTCAAAAGGCGTGTTTTACTATGTTTTATTTCTATTTCGCTAGCTCGCAATACCGCTTTATTACGTGTTACTTCTGACTCAAAAGCAGTGGTATCTAAGCGCATTAAAATGTCGCCTTGTTTTACACTTTGCCCTTCTTCAACAAACACCTTGTCGACTCGTCCGGTTACCTCTGAACGTAACTGCACTTGAGTATTAAAGACTAAATTGCCAGAGGCCATAATGGAGTCTGCAATACTACCTTGCTCAACCTGTGCAACATTTACCTCTGGTGCTTTTTCATCGCCAGTAATTTGCTTTGATACAACAAGAGCAATAAAAGCTGCAATTGCAAGGGTAATGATAATCGCTTTTTTCATTTTTATTTCCGTATTTATGAGTAGGCAGAAAAGTTTGCCTACATTCCTTTAAGCAACAATAATAATTGTCCAGATGCTGTAAATGATAATGGTCGGTAGCGCAGCAAAAAGAAGTGCTTTATTAAAGCTGAAATTAGTCCAACATTTTAACCCAATAGCAACCAAAGCTATGCTCCAAAGACTAAAAATACTTAAACTCTCCATCATATTATAGAAGCTATCTCCAAGCTCTAATCCCAGAAATAACTGATTTATAGACGCGTAATTGAATAAACTAATAGGTAATTCATTGTTACTGGCTGTAAGAACTAGCGCAACAACACCTAAACTTGAAATAACCATGGGCATCATGCTCCAAACACCAAAACCATACCACGCACCATAGCTATAATTAGCATCAGGGTCTTGCTTAGATATCAACATGTAATACCCAGATAGGAGTGCATTTATAAAAAGAAGGCCGAAAATACCCCCGCCAATTGCAAACCACACTTGGTTATCGAGGCTTTGCTCCATACTTTGACGGATCATTTTTTTCTCGCCGATTGTGGCATCCACACTCGCTGCAGCAACCTGCTGGTCTAAAATAAATTGTGAGTCTGCAGTGGTATAAAATGTATAAGCAGAGGCTGCAAGGGTTAGAGCGAGAAGTACAAAAGCAAGCCAAGACCAGCCTTTAGCTTCTTTTAGCCCATTAAAAGCCTTGCTTGGGCTGATAAAAATGTCGATACAAGCAGATAGCGCGTTAGATGACTTCATGATTATTCCTTTTTAGCCGTTGTATTAGTACAAATAATATCACTATTAATACCTTATTAAGTCGGTAGAATAAAGCATAACCCTTGCATAAATGCGGTTAAAATGTAACGGTTTATTAACGTTCGCTTAATTGTTGAGATATTAATTAATAAAATGAAGGTAGAGATGGACAACTTAGAACGAAAAATAGATGAGTTAGTACTTGGTTTTTGGCGACTACTTGATTGGCAAGTTTCTCCGCAGCAATGTTTAACGTTCCTTGAGTAGGCAATTGAAGCTGGCATTAAGCATACTGATCATGCTGATATCTACGGCGAATATGGCTGTGAGCGTGAGTTTGGTAAAGCATTGGCACTAAAGCCAAGTATTCGTGATGAAATTAAAATTATTACTAAATGCGGTATTAAACCAGCCTTTGCAAGCTTAGGCTTTGTGGGTAAGGCTAATCATTATGACTCAACTGCACTGCATATCATCACTTCAGCTCAGCAATCCCTTAAGCACTTTAATACCGACCGTCTAGATGTATTACTTATTCATCGCCCTGATTACTTAATGGCTGCCGATGAAGTCGCGCAGGCATTTAATACCTTAAAGCAAAACGGCGATGTACTGGAGTTTGGTGTATCTAATTTTACTCCTTCACAGTTGAGTTTATTGCAGTCACGCTTGGACTTCGAATTGGTCACAAATCAAATAGAGTTTTCACCTTATGAAATGAAAGCCCTTGATGATGGCACGTTGGATCAATGTCAGTTACTCGATATTAAACCTATGTGTTGGTCACCGCTGGCAGGCGGGCGCTTGTTCGCAGAAAACGATGAAAAAGCCATTCGTCTACGCCACGTGCTTGAACAAGTTGGCAGCGAGATTGGTGCAAGTTCAATAGATCAAGTCGTATATGCCTGGCTGTTAATGCACCCAAGTACACCATCGGTAGTACTTGGTACGGGCAATATCAAACGTATTGAGTCTGCGGTTGCAGCTAAGCGGTTAAAATTAAACCGTGAGCAATGGTATCGTATTTGGCAGGGCTCTACAGGGCATAGTGTGCCGTAAAGTGAAAGGTTATTTTATAGCGCGATTCGACATCGCGCGATAAATATTAAAGTTAGCAGTTACTAATGGCGATAAAGGTAGTTTCTTTTTGATAAATATTTACAACGCGCTCGTTACCGTGTTTGTCTACAATTATAACAGTGCGTACATGCTTTACATTTACGCCAGTCATTACGCCACGAGGGCGACATTGAGTTTGCAGATTGCCTCTTTGTGGATTGTTAATTAAAGACTCTAACTCATCAGGAGAGTGAGATCCCTTAATAACATTTTGAGATTCTAAGAATTGTGTCAGAGTATCCCCATTAGCAGCACTTGAAGCGTCTAAATCAGCAATGATTTTTGCAACCCCTTTAGTTACATCTACGTTGACAACTAAAAGACTGCCATCATCAAAGCTCATAACCACATCGTAATTGAGTACTTTATTTAAATTGTTAGTTTCAACATTACCTAAAACTAGTTTAATAAAGGCGCTTGCTTTATCGAGTGCAGCAACGACTGAAATTGCGTTAGCATTATTTTGTACTTCAAGGCGAATCTCGTCGTTTAATATACCCCGGCAATCATCATCACCATTAACATAGTTCATCGCGGTTTTACAGGCATTGAGAGACGATTTTACCGTTGACTGCTCACTCCCCGAATACATGACTCCGCCTTTTTGAGTAAACGTCAATGCGTCCTGTACTTGCATATGGTAATGCTGTGCTTCATTTAAGTGTTTTACAAAGTCACGTTCGTGTTGTGTAGGGTTTACGCGTTGAACGTCGATGCGGCCTTGTTGAGTTATAAGGCCATTTGCGTTAATCACTTTGGGGTATATTGTGACCTGGAATCTATTGACTTCGTTATCATCAATATTATAAATAGCGTAAGGTTGATAGGATGGCTGCGGATTCACATCTCCAATACAAATAGCATCACCATTACTACAGCTGTCTTGTAAAGTAGGTATGTAGGTTTGCTGTTTTATAAAAGTAATTTGCTCGGCAGGACAGCTTGAAAATTGTGCCTTCCAGTAATTGCTACAAATAAGGCTATCACCTTGTGCTGAAACATATTTTGCTATTAGTAAAGTGGGTAGCAATAAAATTACGACTATCATTTTTTTCATCATATATAATTCCTTTTTTATTGATTCTTAAACAATATATCAGGGGGGGGACAAATGTAAATATATTGTTTAATTGTTGCTGAGTGATTATTCGTGCTTTATGGGAAGAGTTGCGAATGAGCAAATTGTTTCTACTTGGTTGTTAACACATCTAAGCTTATTGGGCACAGGCCATATCAAAGAATTGAGTCAGCGGTTGTCGCTAAGCAGTTCAAATTAAGTCGTCTAAGTGTAAGGTAAGTTTTGACATAAAATCTGAGCTTAGTCGATTGATGGCTGTAGGATCGAGAAAAGGGCCTTTCGGCCCTTAGTGTTGCAGCAAGTAACACATTCTTTTTATAAGCTAAAGTCGACAGCGTAGGCTACATAAGCTTTAACATCTGAGCCGTCCATGTCGTTATCAGATAGGCCAAAGGTAAAACCATCCTTAGAAACTGATACGCCATAATCAATGATATTGTCATCACCGATGAAATCGCCTGAGTAATGCCCTATGTGTAGCGCCATTTCAGTGCCATTGCTACCAACAGCGAAGCTGTAATCGGCGTTTAAATACAGTGAATCACCAAAATCAGTACCATCACCACTGGCAGCAGATGTTGCAAGTACGGCCGCACCAAATGTAAAACCTTGCACACTAATGCTACCGTAAACTTCTGAGAAGTCAGCATCGGCACCTGATGCCGAATCTGGGTAAGCGTAATAAATATAACCTACGTCATAACTTACGTTTTCATTAATAGCGCCGCCAAAACCGGCGTATAAATCTAGTTCGTAGGTCATTTCATCGGCCCAAGACGCATTTGACGCCCACGTACCCGCATAAAATCCAGATTCATTAGCGTAATCAATACCGCCAGATACAGCTGCATCGCCCCCAGTTTGCTCTTGTCCGCGCCATAGGTAGTTAGAAGTAGCGGCTGCATTGGCTGTTACTTCGGCAAATGCAGTAGTTGATGTCATTCCTGTTAATGCCAATGCACTGATGAGTATTGTTTTTTGTAGTTTTAGCATGTTTCATTTCCCATTGTATGATTTTGCACGCCAAGGTTTTTTATTATAAACGACTACAACCTTTTGAACGGCGGCGTATTATTACGTTACTGCAGGGGGGAATTGCACTGTATGTGCCAGCTTCCATTTATTCAATAAAAAATAAATTTTATATTATAAAACAAGGTGTTGAAATTATGCGCAAAGACGCTTTGTGAAAAGTATGTAAGGAAAGAACACACTGCTGGTGCAAAAAAAAGCCTGGCTGCACCATTAGAGCGCTACCAGGCTATCTATATTAGGATCTATTGGCCTTTGAAAATTTAACCTTGAAAGGTCTACAGACCCTAACGTTAAGCTAGTTTATTAAAGCTAATTGCGTTTGATATACGTTTTATCCAAAAATGGTACGCATAAGTGTAATTGTTTCGTTTACACCACGGCCTTTTTGTACTTCGCTAATAATAGAATCACGCTTAGCACGAATATGCTCTGGGATGTCATCAGCAGCAAGTGCGCGGTCCACTAATATTTCAGCCGATTCTTTGCCGCGGCGTGGCGCTTTACTGCTGCTAGAAGTGCTACGTGTAGGTTTATTAAGTAGCTTAATGTAGTTAGAGTTATCTGCAGTATTAGTATCTGCATAATAAAAAAAGCAAGGTATAAGCGCTTTAATGTCCACCAACTGTGTTTCTAGTTCATTACCAGCATTGGCCATTTTAAACCATGACATAGCGTGAATGCTTTGTACTACATCTTGCCAGTAACGCTCAAAGTCACGGTTATTTAATTTGGTGATACCAAGTGCGGAGCAAAGTGCATCTAAGCGACTGTTACTAATTGGAGTAAACACATCAGGGCGACGCATTGCTAATAAACGGGTTGCAGGCGCTAGTGTTGGTTTCTCATCACTGCCATTAAATGCACTCAAGTAAGCAATTACAAATTGTTGGTAATTACTTTGCGCTACATCACCCTCAAGTGGGATATTGCTCAGGGCATCGTCAAATGCACCTGGCAAGTCAGCCAACATCTGGTGAAAGCCTTTAGCACTTTTTGTAGAGGCAAACCATTCTACATCAAAATTATAAGTACTCGGGTCGAGTGACGCCATGTGCTTACCGCTAAAAGCGAGTAAGTCTTCAGGGATCATGTCTTTTAATGGTTGTTCACGTAGGCCTGAGATATAAGCAGTTAAACGTAATTGCTCATCAAGTGCCACCAGTTCTTTATGTTGTTCTACAAACATACTCACTACCGGCCAAGGTGCTACCCGTAATGTTTTTAGCTGTAAAAAGCTAATTGCTGAGGTTAGCTGGTCGTGCAGCTTTTTTAAAACTGGCAGTTGTTGTGGCTCTAGTAAGTCGTAATTTATGCGGTCTTTACTTGCACTTAGTAGCTCATAACACCAGCCTAAAAAATCCTCTGGGTGGTTTTCTACTTTCACGGCCATTAGGTTTAGGCTTAGTTCTGAAGCTTGCTTCAAGATGTTTTGGTAAATTTGACTTTCTTGTTCGCCTAGCGCCATTTTTGACGGTGAAATTAGCAGTTTTTTCATGCCTTGTAGAGTCTCCGAGTAGATACATTTTTTAGCTGCTTTATTTTAGCGCAAATACGCCAATAGCAACAGGGCCGTGCATAATACCTAACAATTCAAGGGATGCAATCATGATGCTTAATATAAGTACCATGATTGCCGAGGTTTAATCATGCTCTTGCAGCGTAAACAAGCTTTCAACAGAAGTATTAAAGTGCCTCGCTATTTTAAGCGCAATTATTACCGATGGCGTAAATCGGTTTGTTTCTACAGTGCTTATTGTTTTGCGTGATACATTAATAGCGTCAGCGAGCTCTTGCTGTGAAAGCCCTGCCTCTTTACGAAATTTTGCTATGTTATTTTGCACTTTGACTCCTAGTCACGACTTTGCCAAAAAGTAGAAATTCCGTACACTAAACACATAATAGCAAGGTAAAAAGTAGCCATCATGCTATGAGATATATGTAAAGTTAGGCCTTCAGAGAATAAATAAACCGTGCCCATACTAAATAACAATGCTAATACAACATGTTTATAAGCAATTGTATCTATAGTCTTTAAGTATTCATCTTTATAAGTAAGGTGGTATTTCATTCTCCATGTAAAGCCACCTCTAATTACAAACATAAGGAAAGAGCCAAGAAATGCGGTGCTTCCTAAAATCAGCAACGGCGCTGACGTGTTTCCGATAATGGGGTAGCCACTGATTATTAGTAACGTAATACCCATAAATATCGAAAACCATGCGTTGTGACTCATAAATTTTTCTTCAGTTTTAATATCTTGTTGTTTCATAAAGTCCATCCTGTGAAAGTGTTAATTTATATTTTGTAACCTAAGGGTATCAAAATGTTTCAGTTACAATTCATATACCCACGTTAGAATGTAGAAAAGTAGCTTTTTAGTTATTGGGCAATGCTTTTAGTGTTAACTCCCGCTATGATAAGAACATTATTTGCACGTTTGAAAGGATGATCATGAAGACCTTATTTAAAATTGTTGGTGTAATACTCTTACTTTGTATTGCGTTAATTGTTGCTGCACCATTTTTAATTCCTACCGATACCATTTTTAATAAAGTGTCTGAGCAGGTTGAAAAAACAACAGGGCGCACACTTACTATTAAAGGTGATAAAACGCTTAGTGTATTTCCTGCATTAAAGTTAGAGCTTAACGATGTGCACTTTGCAAACATGCAGACAGGCTCGCGCGACGACATGGCAAGTATGGAGCAATTAGCTGTGCATATACCCTGGCTATCGTTATTTGGCGGCGAATTCAAACTAGATAAGTTTGTTATTAACGAGCCCAATATTTTATTAGAAACTGATAAGAACGGTAAAGCTAACTGGCAGCTGTTTGATGCTGTAGCCGAACAGCCGCAAGTGCAAACTCAATCAGGTGAGGCTGTCAAACTACCAGAAAACTTTGATATAGAGTTAGGTGAAGTGGCTATTTACGGTGGTACGTTTACTTACCTAGATGGGCAAACAGGCGCTAAACAACAAATTAGTGACTTGGAATTGGCTATTTTACTTCCTTCACTACGTAAAACACTAGAGATCAAAGGCGGCATTACATATATGCAAGAGCGCTTTGAGCTAGATGTAAAACTTGATACGCCAGCAAAGGCTATTGAAGGGGCGATGTTTGAGGTTACTCAAAGCGTAGACTCTCGCTTGGTCGACCTTACTTTTAACGGCAGTATTGCGCAACAAGGAAAAGATATAAAAGGTGAGTTAGCGCTCAGTGGTGATTCTGTTAAAGAGCTAGCAACTTGGCAGGGAGTAGACTTAAACGCCAAAGAAAATGCATTTAATGCGTTTAGCGTAAACGGTAAAATGCACCTTATAGATGATACGTTTAACTTAGAAGAGCTGATTGCTACCCTAGATGAATTAGAGATTAAAGGAAAAAGTGAAGTAAACTTAGGCAATAAACTAGCGGTTAATGCTGATATAGACCTAGGTATGCTTGATTTGAATCCCTACTTACCGGAGTCAGTAGCAAAGCAGCAAGCGCCGCAAAGCGAAGAACCTAAAGCCGCACAGCCGATTGTTTGGGACGATACTAAAATTGATTTAAGCGCTTTAAATGCACTTAATGCTAACGTAGTTATTCGTTCAAGCGGTTTAAAAGCGAATGATATTAAGCTCGGTGCGAATCAATTTACAGTCGACTTAAACAACAGCGTTGCTAAATTAAGCTTAGATAGCTTTAAAGCCTATGAGGGCACCGGTAAAGGGGTCATTAATATAAATGCGCAGCAAACGCCGTATAAAATAAGCACAAATTTTGATTTAGCCGACATAGACGCACAACCGTTACTCACTGATGCGGCTGGCTTTGATAAACTTATGGGTAAAGGGTCATTGAATTGGAACTTAACCACGACCGGCCAAAGTCAAAAAACCTTTATTGATGCTTTAAACGGCAAGATTGGCTTTGAATTTGCTGATGGGGCAGTCAAGGGCGCAAACATCGCTGAAATGGTTCGTAAAGGCAAAGAGCTTATTTCCGGTAATCTTGGCGCTGTAAGCGAGGGCTTAGATACGGGCTTTGAAGAATCAGAGCAAACTGACTTTTCTGCGCTCACTGGTAGCTTTAATTTTACGAATGGCGTGGGACATAATAATGATCTATCTCTGGTGAGCCCACTTATTCGTATTACAGGTGAGGGCGATGTAGATTTACCCAAAACCAGTGTTGATTATCGGTTAGTAACAGGTATTGTTGATTCAATTGAAGGGCAAGGTACAACAGATGATAGCACGGGCTTTAAAATCCCACTGCGAATAAAAGGCCCATTCCATGACGTTGGCTTTAAGCTAGATGTAAGCAATGCACTTAAAGATAAAGCAAAACAAAAACTCGATGACGTCAAAGAAAAGGCAAAAGAGAAAGCCAAAGACAAAGTAAAAGATAAATTAAAAGGACTATTTGGCTAAAACCATTTACTCCAGAAAAAAGAAACAGGGCGCTAATTGCGCCTTGTTTGTTTTATAACCACTTGTAAAATAGCTACATAGCGGTTTTTACTCAGTTTTAATCTGCCCCTCTATTAAATTAATTAAAAAATAACCTACCACTCCCCCCTTAATGCTGATACAATTGCCCGCCCTTAAGAGACATCTAGTATGTTTTTTGAGTGGAATTCAATCGAAATGTCTTGATTTTAAACAAATTTAAGACAAGTTGTAATTACTACACCGGAGGTCATTAACATGATCCAAATGCAAACTCAGCTGGAAGTTGCTGATAACAGCGGCGCTCGCAAAGTGCAGTGTATAAAAGTCCTTGGTGGTTCACACCGTCGCTATGCAGCGATTGGCGATATCATTAAAGTTTCTGTAAAAGAAGCGATTCCTCGCGGTAAAGTGAAGAAAGGTGATGTTAAAAACGCGGTAGTTGTGCGTACCAAAAAAGGCGTTCGTCGTCCAGACGGTTCATTGATCCGTTTCGACAGCAATGCGGCTGTTATCTTAAATGATAACTTGCAGCCTATTGGTACTCGTATTTTCGGCCCTGTGACTCGCGAACTTCGTAATGAAAAGTTCATGAAAATCGTTTCACTAGCCCCAGAAGTACTGTAAGGAGTCTATCATGGCAGCAAAAATCCGTCGTGATGACGAAGTAATCGTACTAGCAGGTAAAGACAAAGGTAAGCGCGGCAAAGTGCTTTCAGTTGTAACCGAGTCTGGTCGAGTATTTGTCGAAGGCATTAACTTAATCAAGAAACACCAAAAGCCGGTTCCACAGTTGAACCAAGCTGGCGGTATTGTTGAGAAAGAAGCGTCTATCGACGTATCAAACGTTGCGATCTACAACTCGGAAACGAGCAAAGCAGATCGTGTAGGTTTCAAGATTGAAGATGGTAAGAAATTACGTATCTTTAAATCTACTGGTAAAACTATCTAATAGTTGGAGTAGAATGATGGCGAAACTGCATGAAGTATATAAAGACAAAGTAGTTGCTGAACTTCAAGAGAAGTTTGGTTTCAGCTCTGTCATGCAAGTCCCTCAGATCGAAAAGATCACATTAAACATGGGTGTGGGCGAAGCCTTAGCTGACAAGAAGATTTTAGATAACGCTGTTGCGGATCTAGAAGCTATCTCTGGTCAGAAACCTTTAATCACTAAAGCACGCAAATCTGTTGCTGGCTTCAAAGTGCGTGAAGGTTACCCAATTGGTTGTAAAGTAACCTTACGCGGCGAGCGTATGTGGGACTTTTTTGAGCGTTTGGTTTCAATCGCTATCCCACGTATCCGTGACTTCCGTGGTGTGAGTGCTAAGTCTTTTGATGGACGCGGTAACTACAGCATGGGCGTACGTGAACAAATCATCTTCCCAGAAATTGATTATGATAAAGTAGACCGTGTACGCGGTATGGATATCACAATCACTACATCTGCGAAATCAGATGAGGAAGGCCGTGCGTTGTTAGAAGCGTTTAACTTCCCATTCAAGAAATAAGGGTAGGGTTATGGCAAAGAATTCTATGAAAGCGCGCGAAGCAAAGCGCACTAAACTAGTTGCTCAGTACGCTGAAAAGCGTGCAGCACTAAAAGCTATCATCAGTGATGTTAATACATCTGAAGATGATCGTTGGGACGCGGTACTTAAGCTACAAGCTTTACCTCGTGATTCTAGCCCTGCACGTCAACGTAATCGTTGTAACATTACGGGCCGCCCACATGGTTTCCTTCGCAAATTCGGCATGAGCCGTATTAAAGTTCGCGAAGCAGCTATGCGCGGTGAAATTCCTGGCCTTAAAAAGGCTAGCTGGTAATAGAATCATGGGAGTAAGACTATGAGCTTGCAAGATCCTATCGCGGATTTATTTACACGAATCCGTAACGGTCAGTCAGCGAAGAAAGTAT
Organism: Pseudoalteromonas sp. SCSIO_11900; assembly: GCF_000576475.1. Classification (NCBI taxonomy): domain Bacteria; kingdom Pseudomonadati; phylum Pseudomonadota; class Gammaproteobacteria; order Alteromonadales; family Pseudoalteromonadaceae; genus Pseudoalteromonas; species Pseudoalteromonas sp. SCSIO_11900. Next base: position 667,334 of record NZ_KK070023.1, on the reverse strand, counting down.
CTGTAACGATGCCTAATTCGAAACTGAAAGTAGCAGTAGCTAATGTATTAAAAAATGAAGGTTACATCGCAGACTTCTCAGTAAGTGGTGATGTAAAACCTGAGCTTTCTATCGAGTTAAAGTACTTCGAAGGCAAAGCTGTTATTGAAAATATCCAGCGTGTAAGTCGCCCTGGTCTACGTATCTATAAGAGACGTGACGAATTACCAAAGGTAATGGGTGGTTTAGGTATCGCTATCGTATCAACTTCTAAAGGCCTAATGACAGACCGCGCAGCACGTAGTGCAGGCGTTGGTGGTGAAATCATTGGTTTTGTAGCTTAATCGGAGGGGAACTATGTCTCGCATAGCAAAGGCACCAATAAACGTTCCTGCCGGTGTAGAAGTTACATTAAAAGGCCAGGAAATCACAGTTAAAGGCAAAAACGGTGAACTTACTCGTACTATCAACGATGCAGTTGAAGTACAAGTTAACGACAACGTTATTACAACTTTACCTCGTGAAGGCGTAGCCAATGCATGGGCACAAGCAGGTACTGCTCGCGCTCTAATCAACAACATGGTTGTTGGTACGCATGAAGGTTACGAGAAGAAACTTCAGTTAGTAGGTGTTGGTTACCGTGCTGCAGCTAAGGGCAAAGTTTTAGACTTAACTCTTGGTTTCTCGCACCCAGTTAATTTCGCAGTTCCTGAAGGAATTACGATTGAAACTCCAAGCCAAACAGAAGTTCTAGTTAAGGGCGTAGATAAGCAGTTAGTTGGTCAAACAGCTGCTAACATTCGTGCATACCGTAAACCTGAGCCTTATAAAGGTAAAGGTGTTCGTTATTCAGATGAGAATGTACGCCGTAAAGAGGCTAAGAAGAAGTAAGGTAAGACGATGGATAAAAAAACAGCTCGTCTACGTCGTGCTAAACGCACTCGTAGAAATTATATTGAACAAGGCACAACGCGTCTTGTTATCCACCGCACGCCACGTCACATTTACGCTCAAGTTGTAAACGCTGAGGGTAATGTACTGGCTGCTGCTTCTACTGTTGAAAAGGCTATTAGCGAAACAGTTAAAGGCACAGGCAACATTGCAGCTGCACAAGCAGTTGGTAAAGCGGTTGCTGAACGTGCGGCTGACAAAGGCATCGAAAAGCTTGCTTTTGATCGCAGTGGCTTTAAATATCACGGCCGTGTGAAGGCGCTAGCTGATGCTGCGCGTGAAGCCGGTTTGCAATTCTAGGAGTAGACAATGGCTAACGTAGAAGCAAAGCAACAACAGCCTGATTTAGCTGAAAAGCTAATCGCGGTGAACCGTGTGTCTAAAGTAGTTAAAGGTGGTCGTATCTTTAGCTTTACTGCACTAACTGTAGTTGGTGATGGCGCAGGTAAAGTAGGTTTCGGTTATGGTAAAGCACGTGAAGTTCCAGCTGCTATTCAAAAAGCAATGGAAAAAGCACGTCGTAACATGATCAACGTAGACCTAAATGGCAACACATTACAGCATCCTGTTAAAGGACGTCATGCTGGCTCACAAGTGTTTATGAAACCAGCATCAGAAGGTACTGGTATCATTGCAGGTGGTGCTATGCGTGCAGTACTTGAAGTGACTGGTGTGCAGAACGTACTTTCTAAATGTTACGGTTCTACTAACCCGATCAACGTTGTACGTGCAACGATCTCAGCTCTTGAGAACATGAATTCTCCTCAGTCGATCGCTGCAAAACGTGGTCTTCGAGTAGATGAGATTTTGGGGTAAACCATGGCTAATAAAACTGTAAAAGTAACACAAGTAAAAAGCTCTATCGGTCGTTTACCGAAGCATAAAGCTACATTACGCGGTCTTGGTTTACGTCGTATCAATCACACTGTTGAGTTAGAAGACACAGCATGTGTGCGTGGTATGATTAACCAGGTTTATTACATGGTTAAGGTAGAGGGGTAATTCGATGCATTTGAATACACTTTCACCTGCTGCAGGTTCAAAAACTGCTCCAAAACGTGTTGGTCGTGGTATAGGTTCTGGTCTTGGTAAGACTGGTGGCCGTGGTCACAAAGGTCAAAAATCACGTTCTGGCGGTAAAGTACGCGTTGGTTTCGAAGGCGGTCAAATGCCTATGCAACGTCGTCTACCTAAGTTCGGTTTCACTTCTCGCAAATCATTAGTATCTGCAGAAATTAACCTATACGAAATCGCTAAAGTTGAAGGCGATGTGGTAGACCTAAGCGCGTTACAAGCAGCTGGTCTAGTTAAAAAGAACGTTCAGTTCGTTAAAGTTGTTAAATCTGGCGAAGTTTCACGCGCTGTTACCGTTAAAGGCCTTAAGGCTACTAAAGGTGCACGCGAAGCTATCGAAGCTGCCGGAGGCAAGGTAGAAGACTAAGGAAGTACTAATGGCTAAACCAGGTCAAGATACACAAAGTGCACAAGGTGGACTTTCGGAATTGAAGCGCCGATTACTCTTCGTATTGGGTGCTATCATAATTTACCGTCTAGGTTCATTTGTGCCGATCCCTGGGATTGACGCCGCTGTACTTGCCGATTTCTTCGAGCAACAAAAGGGCACCATTGTTGAGATGTTCAACATGTTTAGCGGTGGTGCGCTTGAGCGAGCTTCAGTGTTAGCACTGGGTATCATGCCGTATATCTCGGCTTCGATTATTACGCAACTATTAACGCATATGTATCCGCCGTTTATAGAGCTTAAGAAAGAAGGTGAGCAAGGGCGTAAAAAGATAAGCCAGTACACACGCTACGGCACGCTTGTGCTTGCTACTATCCAATCAATCGGTATTGCTACAAGCTTACCGGGCATGATGAACGGGTTAGTTGTTAACCCAGGTATGGGATTCTACTTCACCGCTGTGGTGAGTTTAGTAACCGGCACTATGTTCCTTATGTGGTTGGGCGAACAGATAACAGAACGTGGTATCGGTAACGGTATCTCAGTTCTAATATTTGTTGGTATTGTAGCTAACCTGCCGTCTGCTATTGGTTCGACAGCCGAAATGGCGCGCCAAGGTGATTTGAATGTTTTTGTACTGTTGATGGTTGCGGTTATAGTATTCGCTGTTACTTATCTTGTTGTATTCTTTGAACGTGGTCAACGACGTATCGTTGTTAACTACGCCAAACGTCAACAAGGTCGTCAAGTATTTGCTGCTCAAAGCACGCATTTACCTCTGAAAGTAAATATGGCGGGTGTTATTCCACCAATCTTCGCTAGCAGTATAATTCTGTTCCCTGGTACAATTGCAAGCTGGTTCGGCCAGGGTGAAGGTCCGGTTGCTGATGTGCTACAAGCAATTGCTACAACGTTGACTCCAGGTCAGCCTTTGTATGCAATGGTTTTAGCTGCGGCTATCATCTTCTTCTGCTTTTTCTACACAGCGTTGGTTTTTAACCCGCGTGAAACAGCAGACAACCTGAAAAAATCTGGCGCATTTATCCCAGGTATTCGTCCAGGTGAGCAGACATCTAAATACATTGATAAAGTGATGACACGCCTGACATTGGCAGGTGCTTTGTATATAACCTTTATCTGTCTGGTGCCCGAATTCATGACTATGGCATGGCAAACGCCATTCTATTTCGGCGGTACATCAATTTTGATTATCGTTGTAGTAATCATGGACTTTATGGCACAAGTACAGACGCATCTGATGTCACATCAGTATGATTCTGTGCTGAAAAAAGCGAACCTTAAAGGCTACGGTCGATAAGGTCAGTTTACGGAGTTGAGCAATGAAAGTACGTGCTTCCGTTAAGAAAATATGCCGTAACTGTAAAGTTATTAAACGTGCTGGTGTAGTACGCGTAATTTGCAGTGAGCCTAAGCATAAGCAAAGGCAAGGCTAAGTAAACAGTCGTGCAGGCTGAGGTTTCTCGGCCTGTGTTTTTAGTTGTGATTTGGTCTTCGTTTGAGTATCCTTACGGGCTTTTCAAACAGATGATTACCAAATTCAAATATAGGAGATGTGTTAGTGGCCCGTATCGCTGGCATTAACGTCCCTGATCATAAACATGCAGTTATTGGTTTAACAGCTATTTATGGCATAGGTAAGACTCGCTCTAAGGCTATCTTAGAAGCGACTGGTATCGCCGAGACCACAAAAATCGGTGAACTTTCAGACGAAACACTTGACGTATTGCGTGAAGCAGTTGGCAAGTACACTGTAGAAGGTGACCTTCGTCGTGAAGTTACTTTGAATATCAAGCGCCTTATGGACCTTGGTTGTTTCCGTGGCCTACGTCACCGTCGCTCTTTACCACTTCGTGGTCAAAGAACAAAGACTAACGCGCGTACCCGTAAGGGTCCTCGTAAGCCTATTAAGCGATAAGGGGATAGTAAAATGGCTAAGACACCAATTCGTCGTAAAAAGGTTAAAAAGCAAGTTGCTGATGGTATGGCTCATGTTCATGCGTCTTTCAACAACACTATTGTAACGATTACCGACCGTCAAGGTAATGCACTATCATGGGCTACTGCCGGTGGTTCAGGTTTCCGTGGTTCACGTAAATCTACTCCATTTGCTGCTCAGGTTGCTGCAGAGCGTGCAGGTACTGCTGCTCAAGAATACGGTTTAAAAAATCTAGAAGTTTTCATCAAAGGTCCAGGTCCAGGTCGTGAATCTGCTGTACGTGCTTTGAATGCTGCTGGTTACCGTATCACCAACATTACTGACGTGACGCCAATACCACACAATGGTTGTCGTCCACCGAAGAAACGTCGCGTTTAACAATAGGTTAGGAGAAATAACATGGCAAGATATTTGGGCCCTAAGCTCAAGCTGAGTCGTCGTGAAGGTACTGACCTGTTCCTTAAGAGCGGCGTAAGAGCTATCGACTCTAAGTGTAAACTTGAGACTGCACCTGGTCAGCACGGCGCTCGTAAAGGACGCTTATCTGATTACGGTTTACAATTACGTGAAAAGCAGAAAGTACGTCGTATCTACGGTGTATTAGAAAAGCAATTCCGTAACTACTACAAAGAAGCTGCTCGCCTTAAAGGTAATACAGGTGAAAACTTGTTACAGCTTTTAGAGCAACGTTTAGACAATGTTGTATATCGCATGGGTTTTGCTAGCACACGCGCTGAAGCACGTCAGTTAGTAAGCCACAAAGCGATTCTAGTTAATGGTCGTGTTGTGAACATTCCTTCATACGTAATTACTCCAGAAGATACTGTTGTAATCCGTGAAAAGTCTAAGACACAAGCACGTATCATCGCTGCTCTAGAGTTGGCTGAGCAACGTGAAAAGCCGACTTGGGTTGAAGTTGACGGTAAGAAATTGGAAGGTAGCTTCAAGCGCCTACCTGAGCGTTCAGATCTGTCTGCGGACATTAATGAACAACTAATCGTCGAACTTTACTCTAAGTAAAGTTAAGAGTTAAGAGAGGATAAAATGCAGGGTTCTGTTACAGAATTTCTAAAACCAAGGTTAGTCGATATCGACGCTATAAACCCAACGCGTTCTAAAGTAGTTTTAGAACCACTCGAGCGTGGCTTTGGTCACACTTTGGGTAATGCCTTACGCCGTATACTGTTATCATCTATGCCTGGATGTGCAGTTACTGAAGTTGAAATCGACGGTGTATTGCATGAGTACAGCGCGAAAGAAGGCGTACAAGAAGACATCATTGAAATACTACTAAACCTTAAAGGTCTAGCGGTAACGTTAGAAGGCAAAGATGAAGTTTTTCTGACCCTGACTAAATCTGGTGTAGGCCCTGTGACTGCGGCAGATATTCAGCACGATGGCGATGTAACAATTGCTAACCCAGATCATGTTATTTGTAATTTAACTACAAATAACAGCGAGATCAGCATGCGTATTCGTGTTGAGCGTGGTCGTGGTTATGTGCCGGCATCTAGTCGTTTATCCTCTGATGACGATGAGCGTCCAATTGGTCGATTGCTGCTTGATGCATCATTCAGCCCAGTTGAACGTATTGCGTACTCGGTTGAATCAGCCCGTGTTGAGCAACGTACAGACTTAGACAAGTTAATCATTGATATGGAAACAAACGGTACTTTAGATCCTGAAGAAGCGATCCGCCGTGCGTCTACTATCTTAGCTGAGCAACTAGATGCATTCGTAGATTTACGCGATGTAACTGAGCCAGAAGAGAAAGAAGAGAAGCCAGAATTCGATCCTATTCTACTTCGTCCAGTTGATGATCTTGAACTAACAGTACGTTCAGCAAACTGTTTGAAAGCCGAGCAAATTCAATATATCGGTGATTTAGTTCAGCGCACTGAAGTTGAGCTTCTTAAAACGCCTAATTTAGGTAAGAAGTCTCTAACTGAAATAAAAGACGTGCTAGCTTCACGTGGTCTTTCTCTAGGTATGCGCCTAGAAAATTGGCCGCCTGCAAGCCTAGCTGAATAATCTAAATCACTATATTAGTTTAGTTAGAAGGATAGGGTCATGCGCCATCGTAAGAGTGGTCGTCAATTAAACCGTAACAGTAGCCATCGTAAAGCGATGTTCAGCAATATGGCAGGTTCTTTGGTGAAACATGAAATCATCAAAACTACTTTGCCTAAAGCGAAAGAGTTACGCCGTGTAATTGAACCTTTAATCACACTGGCTAAGACTGACAGCGTAGCAAATCGCCGTTTAGCATTTGCCCGCACGCGTGATAATGAAGTAGTTGGTAAATTGTTCAGCGAAATCGGTCCTCGTAATACAGACCGTCCAGGTGGTTACACTCGTATTCTTAAGTGTGGCTTCCGTGCTGGTGATAATGCACCAATGGCTTATATTGAACTAGTTGGTCGCCCAGCGGCGAGCGAAGAAGTTCAAGAAGACGCACAGTCTGCAGAGTAAGTCTTTAAAGAGACACCAAAAAGCCGAGCTTATGCTCGGCTTTTTAATACCTAAAATTTATCACACGGTAATAGGGTCGCGACAAGTCCTCCCCAATTTTTTATCAATAATAAACAACAGCCTCATATCAATAAAGGCAGTCTATTTGCTACTAATAGAAATATAGTTCGCTTATTTAAATACTTTCTTCATGTTACCCCTAACCTATATATGCTATTTATCTATAATTGGTAAAAATAAGCTAATTATATAACTTAAGGTTGTGATTAACGTCATAGGTTGAAACAGTAAATACATAAGTAAAGAAAGCCTTAACTATATATCTATGTTTTTTTGCCAAATGCCCTTAGTGTTCTACTAGCTAAAATAGTTATAGCAAGAAATCGGATGCTATTTACAAGCGATTTCAACATCAGCATCAACACGTTATCATTAAAAAATATCTTATAACCTCATTTGAAGCTAAATATGCTTGAGTTTAGTTGTCTTTTTAAGCGTTTAGTTGTAATTTTGTTCGAACAGTCATTTATTTCAAGTTTTCTTCAAAAAAGGGTTGATCTGTTTTCGGATCTCCCTATAATGCGACCCCACTGAGACGGGGAACGCCAACGCATAGCGAGGCACGAGCTACTCAGTCAGTCGAGTAAAACTTAGTTTCAAAAACTTTCAAGTTTAACAAAATTAAGTGTTGACAAAAAAATAGGAAAGCGTAATATGCGCAGCCCTAGCGAGATAAAGTTAAACGCTTTAATCGCAACGTTCTTTAACAATATAAAGCAATCATCTGTGTGGGCACTCGTACAGATTGAGTTCTAACAGCCAAGCTACTTCGTTCTTTATTGAGCAAGTAACGAGGCAAACAAATTTAGAGTCTCAATGTGATTTCTCGAAAGAGAAACTGAGTGACCAACAGAATAGTTACTTTGGTAATTATTCAGCACAGTCAATTCAATATCGAAAGATATTAAATAAATTCAGAATTCATTGAGCTGTCGAAAGACATAAAACTTTTTAATTGAAGAGTTTGATCATGGCTCAGATTGAACGCTGGCGGCAGGCCTAACACATGCAAGTCGAGCGGTAACATTTCTAGCTTGCTAGAAGATGACGAGCGGCGGACGGGTGAGTAATGCTTGGGAACATGCCTTGAGGTGGGGGACAACAGTTGGAAACGACTGCTAATACCGCATAATGTCTACGGACCAAAGGGGGCTTCGGCTCTCGCCTTTAGATTGGCCCAAGTGGGATTAGCTAGTTGGTGAGGTAATGGCTCACCAAGGCGACGATCCCTAGCTGGTTTGAGAGGATGATCAGCCACACTGGGACTGAGACACGGCCCAGACTCCTACGGGAGGCAGCAGTGGGGAATATTGCACAATGGGCGCAAGCCTGATGCAGCCATGCCGCGTGTGTGAAGAAGGCCTTCGGGTTGTAAAGCACTTTCAGTCAGGAGGAAAGGTTAGTAGTTAATACCTGCTAGCTGTGACGTTACTGACAGAAGAAGCACCGGCTAACTCCGTGCCAGCAGCCGCGGTAATACGGAGGGTGCGAGCGTTAATCGGAATTACTGGGCGTAAAGCGTACGCAGGCGGTTTGTTAAGCGAGATGTGAAAGCCCCGGGCTCAACCTGGGAACTGCATTTCGAACTGGCAAACTAGAGTGTGATAGAGGGTGGTAGAATTTCAGGTGTAGCGGTGAAATGCGTAGAGATCTGAAGGAATACCGATGGCGAAGGCAGCCACCTGGGTCAACACTGACGCTCATGTACGAAAGCGTGGGGAGCAAACAGGATTAGATACCCTGGTAGTCCACGCCGTAAACGATGTCTACTAGAAGCTCGGAACCTCGGTTCTGTTTTTCAAAGCTAACGCATTAAGTAGACCGCCTGGGGAGTACGGCCGCAAGGTTAAAACTCAAATGAATTGACGGGGGCCCGCACAAGCGGTGGAGCATGTGGTTTAATTCGATGCAACGCGAAGAACCTTACCTACACTTGACATACAGAGAACTTACCAGAGATGGTTTGGTGCCTTCGGGAACTCTGATACAGGTGCTGCATGGCTGTCGTCAGCTCGTGTTGTGAGATGTTGGGTTAAGTCCCGCAACGAGCGCAACCCCTATCCTTAGTTGCTAGCAGGTAATGCTGAGAACTCTAAGGAGACTGCCGGTGATAAACCGGAGGAAGGTGGGGACGACGTCAAGTCATCATGGCCCTTACGTGTAGGGCTACACACGTGCTACAATGGCGCATACAGAGTGCTGCGAACTCGCGAGGGTAAGCGAATCACTTAAAGTGCGTCGTAGTCCGGATTGGAGTCTGCAACTCGACTCCATGAAGTCGGAATCGCTAGTAATCGCGTATCAGAATGACGCGGTGAATACGTTCCCGGGCCTTGTACACACCGCCCGTCACACCATGGGAGTGGGTTGCTCCAGAAGTAGATAGTCTAACCCTCGGGAGGACGTTTACCACGGAGTGATTCATGACTGGGGTGAAGTCGTAACAAGGTAGCCCTAGGGGAACCTGGGGCTGGATCACCTCCTTATACGATTTAGAACTGATTTGTTCGGCATACATTGTTCCTGACAATGTTAATGCACTTCCTACATCCATGTAGGTCGTAGTGCTCACACAGATGATTGTTAGTTAGTTAAGCCACTGGCTTAGTTAATTAATATGCTCTTTAAAAATTTGGAAAAGCTGATAATAAAATTCGTATGAATAACATTGTTATTTGTACAGAGTTTTCAAAAGTAAAAAAGAATGATAGCAGTATCATTCAGTGCCAATTTAATCCTCGGATTAATTGGTATCTACTTTAGTATTCAATATTAACTTCTGGCGAAGTTAAACTGTCACTAACGTATGACTAGACTTTATTGTTTAGTATTGCGACGTGGATTTGATACTTAGGCAACGCCGCTGATATTTTTGTCGCTGGGCGCATAACGTGTTATGTAACCAAGCAAAAATTGACAGCAAGGCAGCATAAGTAACAAAGACCAAGCAAGACCCGTTTGGGTTGTATGGTTAAGTGACTAAGCGTACACGGTGGATGCCTTGGCAGTTGGAGGCGATGAAGGACGTATTAACTTGCGATAAGCCTAGTCAAGCTAGTAAAAAGCACTTGAGACTAGGATTTCCGAATGGGGAAACCCACCTGCTTGCAGGTATCGTTAACTGAATACATAGGTTAACGAGGCGAACGCGGAGAACTGAAACATCTAAGTACCCGTAGGAAAAGAAATCAACCGAGATTCCGAGAGTAGCGGCGAGCGAAATCGGAACAGCCCTTAAGCTTATTATGTGTTAATGGAAGGCTCTGGAAAGTGCCACGATACAGGGTGATAGTCCCGTACATGAAAATGCATTCTAAGTGAAATCGAGTAGGTCGGAGCACGTGAAACTTTGACTGAATATAGGTGGACCATCATCTAAGGCTAAATACTCCCAACTGACCGATAGTGAACCAGTACCGTGAGGGAAAGGCGAAAAGAACCCCTGTGAGGGGAGTGAAATAGAACCTGAAACCGTGTACGTACAAGCAGTAGGAGCCTACTTGTTAGGTGACTGCGTACCTTTTGTATAATGGGTCAGCGACTTATATTTTGTAGCGAGGTTAACCGATTAGGGTAGCCGTAGGGAAACCGAGTCTTAACTGGGCGAATAGTTGCAAGGTATAGACCCGAAACCCGGTGATCTAGCCATGGGCAGGTTGAAGGTTGAGTAACATCAACTGGAGGACCGAACCCACTAACGTTGAAAAGTTAGGGGATGACCTGTGGTTAGGAGTGAAAGGCTAATCAAACCGGGAGATAGCTGGTTCTCCCCGAAATCTATTTAGGTAGAGCCTCGGACGAATACTTACGGGGGTAGAGCACTGTTAAGGCTAGGGGGTCATCCCGACTTACCAACCCTTTGCAAACTCCGAATACCGTAAAGTACTATCCGGGAGACACACGGCGGGTGCTAACGTCCGTCGTGAAGAGGGAAACAACCCAGACCGCCAGCTAAGGTCCCAAAGTCATAGTTAAGTGGGAAACGATGTGGAAAGGCCCAGACAGCCAGGAGGTTGGCTTAGAAGCAGCCATCCTTTAAAGAAAGCGTAATAGCTCACTGGTCGAGTCGGTCTGCGCGGAAGATGTAACGGGGCTAAACTATGCACCGAAGCTGCGGATTCAAAATTTATTTTGAGTGGTAGGGGAGCGTTCTGTAAGCCGTTGAAGGTGTGCCGGGAGGCATGCTGGAGGTATCAGAAGTGCGAATGCTGACATGAGTAACGATAATGCGGGTGAAAAACCCGCACGCCGGAAGACCAAGGGTTCCTATCCCATGTTAATCAGGGTAGGGTAAGTCGACCCCTAAGGCGAGGCCGAAAGGCGTAGTCGATGGGAAACGGATTAATATTTCCGTACTTGGTATAATTGCGATGGGGGGACGGAGCAGGCTAAGCAAGCATGGCGATGGTAGTCCATGTGAAAGTGTGTAGGCTAGTGACTTAGGTAAATCCGGGTTGCTGTTAGGCTGAGACACGAGACGAGTCACCAAGGTGATGAAGTTGCTGATGCCATACTTCCAGGAAAAGCCTCTAAGCTTCAGATTATACCGAATCGTACCCCAAACCGACACAGGTGGTCAGGTAGAGAATACTAAGGCGCTTGAGAGAACTCGGGTGAAGGAACTAGGCAAAATCGTACCGTAACTTCGGGAGAAGGTACGCTCCTATCTGTGATGAGACTTGCTCTCTAAGCGGACGGGAGCCGCAGTGACCAGGTGGCTGGGACTGTTTATTAAAAACACAGCACTGTGCAAAATCGCAAGATGACGTATACGGTGTGACACCTGCCCGGTGCCGGAAGGTTAATTGATGGGGTTATCTTCGGAGAAGCTCTTGATCGAAGCCCCGGTAAACGGCGGCCGTAACTATAACGGTCCTAAGGTAGCGAAATTCCTTGTCGGGTAAGTTCCGACCTGCACGAATGGTGTAACCATGGCCACGCTGTCTCCACCCGAGACTCAGTGAAATTGAAATCGCAGTGAAGATGCTGTGTACCCGCGGCTAGACGGAAAGACCCCGTGAACCTTTACTACAGCTTGGCACTGAACATTGAACCTACATGTGTAGGATAGGTGGGAGACTTAGAAGCAGAGACGCTAGTTTTTGTGGAGTCGTCCTTGAAATACCACCCTTGTAGTTTTGATGTTCTAACGTTGGCCCCTGAATCGGGGTTACGGACAGTGCCTGGTGGGTAGTTTGACTGGGGCGGTCTCCTCCCAAAGAGTAACGGAGGAGCACGAAGGTTGGCTAAGTACGGTCGGACATCGTACGGTTAGTGTAATGGTAGAAGCCAGCTTAACTGCGAGACAGACACGTCGAGCAGGTACGAAAGTAGGTCATAGTGATCCGGTGGTTCTGAATGGAAGGGCCATCGCTCAACGGATAAAAGGTACTCCGGGGATAACAGGCTGATACCGCCCAAGAGTTCATATCGACGGCGGTGTTTGGCACCTCGATGTCGGCTCATCACATCCTGGGGCTGAAGTCGGTCCCAAGGGTATGGCTGTTCGCCATTTAAAGTGGTACGCGAGCTGGGTTTAGAACGTCGTGAGACAGTTCGGTCCCTATCTGCCGTGGGCGTTTGAGAATTGAGAGGGGTTGCTCCTAGTACGAGAGGACCGGAGTGAACGAACCGCTGGTGTTCGGGTTGTCATGCCAATGGCATTGCCCGGTAGCTACGTTCGGAACTGATAAGCGCTGAAAGCATCTAAGCGCGAAGCAGGCCTCGAGATGAGTTCTCACTAGACTTTTAAAGTCTCTGAAGGGCCGTTGAAGACGACAACGTTGATAGGCAAGATGTGGAAGTGGTGTGAGCCATTAAGCTAACTTGTACTAATTACCCGTGAGGCTTAACCATACAACGCCAAACGCGTTTTATGTGATAGTTTAAGCAAGAAGTTAATAGACTAAAGTAGATACTTGAAGACTTTTATTATCAGAATTCCAAATTTTAGTAAGCTCGATTAAATCGAACTTACAGCATATTTGCTTGGTGACAATAGCGTTTTGGACCCACCTGACCCCATGCCGAACTCAGTAGTGAAACGAAACAGCGCCGATGATAGTGTAGCATTTGCTATGTGAAAGTAGGACATTACCAGGCTCCAAATAAGAGAAACCCGTTACAGTGATGTAGCGGGTTTTTTTATGTCTGCAGGAAAGTAAAAACGTAGGTGAAAGGTAAAGGGCATCAGGTAAAAGGAAAATAATAAGCGCCTAATGCCGACTCTATACATTTGCTATGTGGCTCTCTACCACTGTGGGCACCACGACACTCTACTGCGTTGTCGCTACGAAGTAGCGCACCGACTCCAAATAAGAGAAAGCCCGACTAGCAATAGTCGGGCTTTTTTACGTCTGCAGGAAAGTGAAAAATAAAGGTGAAAGGCATTAGGTTAAAGGAAGAAAATTGACCAGAACCGACCCCACGACATGCTACTGCGCTGTCGCTACGAAGTAGTATACCCACTCCAAATACAAGTCAGTGTTTAAGCCATGCGCTATAAGCTTTGAAGTACTATTATCAGTCCTGCTACTCTTTACTGATCTCAGTTATTCACCTTGTACTTTAAACTATCCTTAAATTATCATCTCCATGCCTTCATAATGACTCTCCCCGCTATTTTGCAACGATATTCTGCTATGCTGTCGCAAGAAGTAGCACATTCACTCCAAAAGCAAGCAAGACTCGAATGACTTGAGCCTTCTTGTGTTCGTAGGAGTTTACCAGTAATAGCTAGTGTTGTTTGGTGTGCTCTAACAGGCTAAAGAGTGAGGTGTTGGACAGATTTACCCTACAGTATTGTTTCATTGCTGATGACAACCCGTAACTGTACTAATGTGACATAGTTTAATAGCGTTTAATTTGAGATATACAAACTACTAACTGCTATTTTAAAGCTTAATAGGCTCTTGGTGAGCCTTTATTAAGAAATTCGCAAAAACATAGGGAAAATGTTTTTAGCTAATAGGTGACTTATAAGCAATTATTAAAGTAACTACGTTGCTGAAGTAAAATAGATAGGATCAAAAACGCCAACTCAAGGTTGGCGTTTTAATTATCAGGCTAAAGGTGATTATTAAACTTTAGGGCCTGCGTTTTTAATTTCGTCAGATACGTCGTATTTAGCAAAGTTTTCTGTGAAATCAGATGCTAGCTTAGCCGCATACTCTGCGTATTTAGCTTTGTCTTCCCAGGTATTGATTGGGTTAAGAAGCTTGCTATCTACGCCCGGTACTGCAACTGGTACGTCTAGGTTTAGCACGTCAATGTGTTGGGTTTCTACATCGGCTAATTTTCCAGATACGATTGCATCCACAACAGCTCGTGTTGTTGGAATATCAAAACGCTTACCAATACCGTAAGGGCCACCTGTCCATCCAGTGTTAACTAGGTAAACTTTAGCGCCGAATTCACGTACACGCTTCATTAGAAGCTCTGCGTATACACCTGCAGGACGTGGGAAGAAAGGAGCACCAAAACAGGTTGAGAATGTTGATTCAATATCGCTAGTAGAACCAATTTCTGTAGAGCCTACTTTTGCTGTGTAGCCACTTAGGAAGTGAAATGCTGCAGCTTCTTCGGTTAGTACAGATACCGGCGGTAGTACACCACTCACATCACATGTTAGGAAAACAACAGCCTTAGGCTCACCTGCGCGGTTTTCAACTTTACGTTTTTCAACGTGCTCTAGTGGGTAAGCTGCACGGCTATTTTGAGTTAGGCTGGTATCGTTGAAATCAGGAACACGGTTTTCATCAAGTACCACATTCTCTAAAATTGTACCGAATCGAATAGCGTCCCAGATAACTGGTTCGTTCTTTTGAGAAAGGTCGATACATTTAGCGTAACAACCACCTTCGATATTAAATACACTACCTGGTGCCCAGCCGTGCTCGTCATCACCGATTAAGAAGCGAGTTGGATCTGCTGATAATGTTGTTTTACCTGTACCAGATAAACCAAAGAATAACGCAGTATCGCCTGCTTCGCCTACATTAGCAGAACAGTGCATTGGTAATACACCTTTCGCTGGTAGTAGGAAGTTTTGCACAGAGAACATCGATTTTTTCATTTCACCCGCGTAGCGCATGCCAGCAAGTAACACCTTACGTTGTGCAAAGTTAATAATAACTGTGCCATCGCTATTGGTACCATCGCGTTCTGGATCACATACAAACGAAGGCACATTCATTACTTGCCACTGAGGGAAGTCTGCTTTGTTGTATGATTGTGGTTGGATGAACATGTTTTTAGCGAAGATATGGTGCCAAGCAGTTTCTGTTGTTACAACCACTGGAAGATAGTGCTCTGGATCAGCGCCAACTTCAAGGTGAGAGATAAAGTGGTCATTGCTTTGCACATGTGCTTCTACACGTGCCCATAACGCGTCAAACTTATCTGCATCGAATGGGCGATTTACATTACCCCATTGGATTTCATTTTCAGTACTTGATTCTTGAACAATAAAACGATCTTTTGGAGAACGACCGGTACGACGACCAGTGTTAGCTACAAAAGCACCATTGGCGGCTAAAGTCCCTTCGCCACGGCTGATAGCGTGCTCGACAAGTTCAGCTGCAGTTAGATCGACAAAACGGGTAGCGCTTGAAGTCATGTTTATACCTAAATTGTGTGAGATTGAACGGGATAGCTCTGGGTCTTAGTAACCTTTAAGCTGCAAATATAGTAACAGATGGATTAAGGATATTCGAGCTTATAAACGCCGTAAAAACATATAAATTAAGAAAAAACATGAATAATTTCAATGATACCGGTGTCATGAAAAATACTCAGCTTGTGATACCGGTGTCATTTTTTAGGCACAAAAAAGCCATAAAAAATTATGGCTATTTTGTGCTGTGTTTTATAAAAGTAGATTAGTTAAATATACTTTTTATATCTTGCTCGTTAAACACATAATCTTTTAAACAGTAATGGCAGCTAATTTTAATCTCACCATTTTTTTCAACATCGTCCAAAAGCGCTTGTTGACCAACATTAACTAAAGCCGTCATCGTTTTTTCGCGGTTACAGCCACATTTAAATTGAATTGGTTGAGGATCAAATACACGTGGATTATCTTCATGATAAAGACGCGTTAAAATAGTATTGGCATCGAGCTCTAATAGCTCTTCATCTTTAATGGTATTGCTGAGTGCTTCTAAGTGAGCAAAATCTTCAATCGACTTTTGTTTATCAACAGGTAGCACTTGTAAAAATAGCCCACATGCTTTGGCGCTTCCCTCTGTGGTGTCGGTTGCAAACCAAAGGCGCGTTTTTAATTGCTCAGATTGCTCAAAGTAGCTTTCTATACATTCACTTAAGGTATCATGCTCTAAAGGCACTATACCTTGGTAACGCTCCCCTTGCGTTGGAGTAATAGTGATAACCATGTAACCTTGGCCTATAAGCTCTCTAACTGTTGACCCTGTCACTTCACTTTGAAGTCGTGCTATGCCACGCATATTTTGTTGGTCGTCACCGTTAATAACGGCATATTTTACCGGCCCATCACCTTGTAGTTGAACGGCAATTTCGCCTTCAAACTTTAATGTTGCTGTTAATAAACAGGTTGCAACAAGCAGCTCACCTAGTAATGCTTTAACGGGCTCTGGGTAATTGTGTTTAGCAATCATTTCATTGTAAGCGTTGTCTATTTGTACGAGTTCGCCACGAACATCGAGATTGTCGAATAAATAGCGATGAAGTAAATCTTGTTGCATGAGCGGCTATACCTAACTTGATTTCATTTTTAAAAGTTCGCGTCTTTGCTTTTTATCAGGCTTTTTAACCGGATGAGGTGCAAAGAAGCTGTTATTTTTGCGTGCGATAGTATTTTCTTCACGCTTAGCAATACTTGCATCAGATTCTTGATACAAGGTCTGTGCAATGGGGGCGCTTTGGCGCTTTTCAAGTATATTTAATACTGTGACAGTTTTTTCATCAACGCCCTGGGCTAGCTTTATAACTGCGCCAATTTCTACAATTTTACTAGCCTTACTGCGTTGCCCATTATAATGTACTTTGCCGCCTTGTACCATTTCTCGAGCTATTGCACGCGTTTTATAAAATCGAGCCGCCCATAACCATTTGTCCAACCTCACTTTAAGTGCGTCAGCGTTTTCTGAGCTGTCATTGAGTTTAGTTTTCTTTGTCATAAAACATCCCTAGTAAATTAACTGCCTAGGTAAATTATCACGAAACCGTTACCGCATGTAGCTATTGCTTGATAGCTGATACGATAAATAAATCAATCTGTTTACAAAGTTTAATATTAGCGTGCTTGTTGAATGAAAAATGAAAAGGTACTATGGCTGAGTGATTTCGTTATAAATTAAAATAAGAACACTACCTATGGAACAGCACGTTCAACAATTTAAGCAGTTATTAAACCGTTTACCGCATGCGAAATTAAGCGCAATGGTTATGGTTTTAGTTGTTGTTTATATTGCATTTTTATTATCAAAACTGATGTGGCTATTATGGCCGCAGCCAGTAATGTCTCCTCTTGCCCCTATCAGCTATTCTAACCAAGCTGTGGGTGGCAATAACCAGTCTATAGATTCGATCATTGAGCAATTTGTATTTGGTAAAGTAAATGTAACAAAAAACACCAATACTGCTTCGCAAACTAAAGTCATTAATAATGCCCCTGAAACGCGTCTTAGTATTAACTTAACCGGTATTGTTGCTGTTAGTAATGATGATAAGGCGGGAATGGCTATTATTGAATCGCAAGGTCGCCAGACGAGTTATTTAGTAGAGGATGTGGTGCAAGGTACACGTGCAAAAGTATCGCAAATACTCCCAGATCGTGTGATTCTAGATGTAAGTGGTCGCTTTGAAACCTTAATGCTTGATGGGCTCGACTTTACCAAAACAGTGTCTATGCCGGTACTCGCTGCGCGAGATGAGTCTGAAATGGGGCCTTTAGCGCCTTCAGCACAAAGCGATGAACAAATTGATGCCACTGCCAACCTTGAGGTGAAAGAAGCATTAATAGAAACTCGCGAAGAGCTTTTAGAAGAACCTGGCAAGCTATTTGATTATATACGTGTTTCTCAAGCGATGAATGATGGGGAGCTTATAGGTTATCGTTTGAGTCCTGGTAAAGAGCCCGAACTATTTAAACAAATGGGATTACAAAATAACGATTTAGCCGTGGCAATTAACGGTTATCAATTAACAGATTTAAAACAGGCAATGGCAGCAATGAATGAGCTGCGAAACAGTACAGATGCAACTATCACAATAGAGCGTGATGGTGAGCAAATAGATGTACTATTTAGTCTGCAATAACTTAGCTTTGGAGTTTTAACATAATGGTTCAGGTGCTACACCTCAAAAAAATTAAAAAAGGGTTAGCTAAGTATGCAGCACTTTTTTTAGCGGCAAGTATTTCTATGTCGGTTGCTGCTGTTGAATACGCTGCTAACTTTAAGGGCACAGATATTAATGAGTTTATTAATATTGTTGGCAAAAACCTTAATAAAACCATCATTATTGATCCTAACGTGCGTGGCAAAGTAAATGTACGCAGTTATGAATTAATGGATGAGGGACTTTATTATCAGTTCTTTTTAAATGTTTTAGAAGTTTACGGTTATTCAGCCGTCGAAATGGATAACAACATAATAAAAATAGAAAAAAGCTCAGATGCCAAAAAGTCAAATGTGCCATTAATTACTGCTGATAGCCAAGCGCTTGGCGATATGATGATTACACGGGTTGTACGAGTTAAAAATGTCAGCGTACAAGAATTAGGTCCTTTAGTTCGCCAATTTAGCGACCAAAAAGACGGTGGTCACGTTGCTAACTTTAATGCGGCCAACGTAATGATGCTAACTGGTCATGCAGCCTCGGTGAACCGCTTAGTAGAAATTATTCGCTCTGTTGACCAAGCGGGTGATAAGCGAGTCGATATCGTTAAGCTCAAGTTTGCAACGGCTGATGATGTTGTCTCTGTAGTAGAGAATATATACAAAGACAGTGGTAAGGGTAGCGTACCTGAGTTTTTAATTCCTAAAGTAGTGGCTGATGGTCGTACTAATAGCGTGATTGTCAGTGGTGAAGGCCAAGCACGCACACGGGCCATTGAGCTCATTAAACGTTTAGATGGTGAACTGGAAAGCCAAGGTAATACCAAAGTGTTTTACCTCAATTACGCAAAGGCCGAAGATTTAGTAAAAGTACTCCAAGGTGTGAGCAAATCGCTAGCAGAGGACACGCAAGGTGGAGCTGCTAAATCACGTAGTAGTAATAAAAACGACACTAGCATTGAAGCTCACCCAGATTCTAATTCATTAGTCATTACCGCTCAGCCAGATACGATGCGTTCACTAGAATCGGTGATAGAGCGCTTAGATATTCGCCGCGCGCAAGTACTAGTGGAAGCCATTATTATTGAAGTAATGGAAGGCGATGGCGTTAACTTTGGCCTGCAATGGATTTCAGAAGAAGGCGGCATGCTGCAATTTAATAATGGTACCACTGTGCCTGTCGGTGCCTTAGCTGTAGCTGCTGAGCAAGCTCGTGATAAAACAATAACTAAAAGCATTATTGGTACTGAGTCAGGTACTGTTACCGAATATGATGAAACAACTGAAGGCGACTACGGCCCGCTTGCATCATTACTTGGTGGTATTAATGGTTTAGCCATGGGAGTGATTAAAAACGATTGGGGCGCAATCGTACAAGCGGTTTCAACTGATACTAATTCTAATATTCTAGCGACTCCCTCTATTACCACTATGGATAACGAAGAAGCGTCTATTTTAGTTGGCCAAGAAGTGCCAATTATTACTGGCTCGCAAACAGGTAGTAATAATACGAACCCATTCCAGACGGTTGAGCGCCAAGAAGTGGGTATAAAGCTTAAAGTGACACCGCAAATTAATGATGGTTCTGCAGTGCAATTAACCATTGAGCAAGAAGTTTCTAGTGTAAGTGGTGCAACGGCAGTTGATATTTCAGTTAATAAGCGCGCAATTAAAACAACCGTAATGGCAGATGATGGCGGCATGGTGGTATTAGGCGGCTTGATAGATGAAGATGTACAAGAAAGCGTGTCAAAAGTACCATTACTCGGCGACATCCCTATTTTAGGGCACTTATTTAAGTCAACTAATACAACAAAGCGTAAGCGTAATCTTATTGTATTTATAAGACCGACCATTATTCGCGATGGCGTTAACATGAATAAACTTAGCTTTAATAAATATAACTTTATTCGCGGCGAGCAATTTAAAAAACGTGAAGATGGTATTAATTTGATGCCAAAGTCAGACACGCCTATTTTACCTGAGTGGAATGACGAACTAGTGCTACCTCCTACGTACGAAGAGCATTTACGCAAACAAAATGCACAAGAGCGTAATGATGACTAATGCGATAGAAGATATTAATCAAGATGTTGTTCATCCAATTACTCACAGTGATGATGAACAGCTTGCTCAAGATGACTTAATTGAGCTGCCAGCAAAGCGTTTGCCGTTTTCATATGCCAGACGAGTAGGTGCGTTACTTAGTAAACATAAGGATAACCGAGTTGTTTACTACCGTGGCGAGTTGGATATTGATGTATTATTAGAAGTGCGCCGTATTGCAGGACATGGCTTTACACTTGAGCAACTAGAAGATGATAAGTTTGAGCTATTATTAGAAGCATCGTATCAACGTGATAGCTCAGAAACTCAGCAAATGATGGAAGACATTGGTAATGAGGTTGATTTATTCTCACTAGCTGATGAGCTTCCTCAAACTGAAGACTTACTTGCTGGTGATGACGATGCGCCTATTATCAAACTCATTAATGCCATGTTGAGTGAGGCCATTAAAGAAGGTGCCTCTGATATCCACATTGAAACGTTTGAACAAGAACTGGTTATTCGTTTTCGAGTGGATGGCGTACTCAAAGAAGTTTTAAAACCTAATCGTAAATTAGCCTCTTTGCTGGTATCGCGTATTAAAGTAATGGCCAAACTCGATATTGCAGAAAAACGCATACCGCAAGATGGCCGTATTAGTTTACGTATTGCAGGGCGCGCTGTAGATGTGCGTGTGTCGACCATGCCATCGAGCTTTGGTGAGCGAGTCGTATTGCGTTTGCTTGATAAAAACAATGCGCGTTTAAACCTTGAAGATTTAGGCATGACCGCGAAAAACCGAGAGCTATTTGCTGATTTAATTAGTAAGCCTCACGGTATAATCTTAGTTACAGGCCCTACAGGCTCTGGTAAAAGTACTACTTTATATGCGGGTATGAGCCAAATTAACTCGCGGGATCGCAATATTTTAACGGTTGAAGATCCCATTGAGTATGAAATTCCAGGTATTGGCCAAACACAGGTTAATACCAAGGTTGATATGACTTTTGCCCGTGGCCTACGCGCTATTTTACGTCAAGATCCTGATGTGGTTATGGTTGGTGAAATACGTGACTTAGAAACCGCTCAAATTGGTGTACAAGCATCGCTGACTGGTCACTTAGTTATGTCTACATTGCATACTAATACCGCCTCAGGTGCAATTACCCGTATGGAAGATATGGGTGTTGAGCCATTCTTATTGTCGTCATCATTACTCGGCGTATTGTCACAGCGCTTAGTACGTACCTTATGCAATAGCTGTAAAGAAGGGCATATTGCAGATGAGCGTGAATGTGAATTACTCGGCGTACCGTTTGACAATGCTCCGACGATTTACCGCGCGGTAGGGTGTGAAAAGTGTAACTTTAACGGTTATCGTGGTCGTACAGGTATTCACGAATTATTAGTTGTCGACGAAACCATTCGTGAAATGATCCACAGCGGTAAAGGTGAGCAAAGCGTAGAGAAATATATTCGTAAACGCAGCCCAAGTATTCGTCAAGATGGCTGCAGCCGCGTACTTGCGGGTAAAACAACGCTTGAAGAAGTATTACGCGTAACCCGTGAGGAAGGCTAACAATGGCGGCGTTTGAATACCGTGCATTAGATGGCCGGGGAAAAGAAAAAAAAGGAATTTTAGAAGCGGATACAGCAAAGCAAGTTCGCCAACTTTTACGCGATCAAAAGCTAACCCCCCTCGAGGTGCTGCCAGCTGCGCAAGATGATAAACAAGTTCGAGGTCAAAAAGCGCCATTATTAGGCTCTTTATTTAAGCCGACAATATCAACGTCAGATCTTGCTTTGATTACACGTCAACTTGCAACCCTAATTCAGTCAGCCTTACCCGTTGAGGGTGCCGTGATGGCGGTTGCTGAGCAGTGTGAAAAACCACGGCTAAAACGTATGTTAATGTCTGTGCGCTCTAAAGTGGTGGAAGGGTATACGCTTGCTGATGGGATGAGTGAATTTCCGCATGTATTTGACGATTTATACCGTGCAATGGTGGCCGCAGGTGAAAAGTCAGGTCACTTAGATCAAGTACTTAACAGATTGGCTGATTACACCGAGCAACGCCAACACATGCGTAGCCAAATTACGCAAGCGATGGTGTATCCCATTATTTTGGTCGTGTTCGCTATTGGTATTGTTTCAGTATTATTAGGTACTGTGGTGCCTAAAATACTAAAAACGTTTGAAAAAACCAAACAAGTATTACCTTGGACAACCGAATGGGTCATGGCGGGTAGTCATTTTGTACAAAACTATTGGTTTGTTAGTTTATTAGCGATCACAGCGATTGCTATTGGAATTAAATATGCACTTAAAAAGCCTAAAGTACGGTTTTGGTGGGATGCAAAAGTATTACATATGCCAGGCATAGGTAAGGTTGCCAGAGGGATTAACACGGCGCGCTTTGCCCGTACATTAAGTATTTTATCGTCAAGCTCAGTGCCGCTACTTGAAGGAATGCGTATTTCAGGCGGGGTGTTGGTTAACGAAAAAATAAAGCAAGCAGTGGCTGATGCCGCAGAAAGAGTTAGTGAAGGGGCGAGTCTTCGTGCTTCACTACAGCAAACTAAGTTGTTTCCACCAATGATGCTACATATGATAGCCAGTGGTGAAAAGTCCGGTGAACTTGAGCAAATGTTAGAGCGTGCTGCTAACAATCAAGATCGCGAGTTTGAAAGTATGGTTAATGTGTCATTAAAATTATTGGAACCGGCAATGATTGCGTCTATGGCAGTGATTGTGCTGTTCATAGTAATGGCAATTTTGCAGCCAATTATGGCAATGAACAAGGCCGTAGGTCTTTAAGTATTTTTTATATTAATGATTTAAACAAATCATTTTTGCTTAGTGTTTTTAGAATAACGAGGTAATAACGTGAATAAACAATCAGGTTTTTCTTTATTAGAAGTCATGGTGGTACTGGTTATCATCGGGATGATCATGTCGATTGTGGCACCTAATATTATGGGCCAGCAAGAAGAAGCGGCTATTGATAAAGCGCATTTAGATATTCAGCAGTTAGAAGATGCTATGAGTTTGTACAAGCTTAAAAATAAAAGCTACCCAAGTACAGAGCAAGGTTTAGAGGCATTAGTTACTAAAACCAGTATTGAGCCCATTCCTAAGCGTTTTCCTGATGGTGGCTTTATTAGCAAGTTACCAGAAGATCCATGGGGTAATAATTACCAATTAATCAGTCCTGGAGAAATAGGTAAATTTGATATCTTTTCGATGGGTCCAGATGGCGAACCAGCCACCGAAGATGACATTGGTAATTGGGATGAAGATAAGCAGTAATGACCAATAACTTTACCATGCACTTAAACATAATACATTGGGGCTTGCCATGCAGGTAAGCCCTAAGCACCTGAGTGCAAAGCATTATGGTTTTAGTTTAATAGAAATTTTAGTGGTATTGGTGATCATCGCCTTTGCCACCAAAATGGTGGTATACAGCTTAGATGGCGGCGCTGAAGAAGCGTTAGACAAGCAAGCAAATAGGCTGCATACCACCATTAATGCCGCATCGGAATTTGCGGTGCTTAATCAAATAGAATTAGGCCTTTTAGTTGAGCAAAATACGCTTGAATTTTTAGTTTTTGATGGCGAAAAATGGATTAGCTTTGATCGTGAAGCTTTATTTAAGCCAATTGAGATCGAACCCCAATTTAAATTAACACTTAATCTTGAAGACCTACCTTGGGCACAAGATAACTTACTAGAGCAGTCAAATTGGCGTGAGCTAATGAGTGGTAACAATGAAGATAGTTTATTAGAGCTTAAAAAGTTAAAAGTACCGCAAGTACTTATTTTATCCTCTGCCGATGTAAGTGCGTTTCAGCTCATGCTTGAATTAAAAGATCAGCCAGAGCCGGTGTACTTTATTGAAGGTAAATTTGCAGCCCCAGTCGATTTTCGTCGAGAGCCCCAATAATGAAAAAATACCACGGGTTTACATTATTAGAAGTCTTAGTTGCACTGAGTATTTGTGCCATGGCTGGTATTGCGGCAATGCAAGCAACCGGTGAGCATATTCATCACTTATCAAGTATTGAAGAACAAACGTATGGCTCATGGGTCGCTGAGAATGTATTGGTAGAACAACGAACGAAAGGCGAAAAATGGCAAGGTAAAAATGGTACCCGCGGCAGTGAGATGATGGCGGGTATTGAATGGTTTTGGCGCCAAGATGTTGTGCCCACTGCCGACAAGAGCTTTGTAAAAGTCACTATTAATGTGTTTACGGATGATAAGTATGAAAATTCAATTTATGAGTTAAGCACTTACTTAAATAAAGGTAAGCCTTAAGTGAAGCAGCGCGGTTTTACATTATTAGAAGTGATGGTGGCACTGGGTGTGTTGGCGTTTGTGATTATGGCCACCCACCAAATACTTGATACCACAACGCGAGCTAAACAAGCATCAGATGAAAAAATTGCTGAACTAAATAGCTTACAAACTGCATTTAGATTGATGGATCAAGACTTTAGCCAAATGACTAAACGCCAAGTACGTAATGAAGCTGGAGATTTTCAAGAGGGATACTTACTTGCTGGACGCTACATTATAGAAAGCCAGCTTGATGGTATTGCCTTTGTACGTGATGGTTGGATGAATCCCATTAACTTACTTCCTCGCTCAGAGTTACAAGCTGTTGGTTATCGCGTCATTGATGACAAGTTAGAACGCGTATATCGCATTTATGTTGATCAACTCGATAATATGGAGCCTCGTAGCCAAGTTGTTTTAGCTGACGTAGAAGAGCTTAAATTTGAGTTTTTAGATGGTAACGCAGAGTGGCAAGAAAACTGGCAAATCAAGGCGTTACCTAAAGCGGTAGCTGTAACGTTAAAGCAAATGAACGCAGAACCAATTAGGCGTGTGTTTTTAGTGCCAGGACTCGGTAAAGAGCTACCTAAACCAGTAACAGAGGGGACTAACCCGTCGCAACCTAATGGCCGAGGTACGCCTTGATGAACCAACAATCTTCGCGCGGCGCGGCTTTGGTTATTGTATTATTTATTGTAGCGCTTGCAGCTATTTTAGCCGTTGAAATGAGTGCTAATTTAATGGTGCAAGTACAAAGAAGTACTAACTTACAAAGTCAGCAACAAGCGAAATGGTATGCCTATGGTGCTGAAGAATTAGCTATTAAAGGCTTAATTCAAAGTAAAAAAGACGATCCAGAAAAAACCACCTTAGCGCAGCCGTGGGCAAAGCAAGGTGATGTAAAGTACCCTGTTGAGAACGGCACGTTAAGCGGCCAGTTGACTGATTTACAAGCGTGTTTAAATTTAAACGCGCTTGGGGTTGAGCCAGACCCAAATAGCGGTAATAAAACGAACCCTGCACATAAAGCGTTGTTTGCTATTTTAGAAAATATAGATGATTTACCCAGTGATGAATCAGAAGAAGGGATGGCCGACAGTGTGTTTGATTGGCTTGATGAGAACAGTATAACCTATCGCTCAGGAGCTGAAGAAGGCGAGTATTTATCGCGTCAGTTTCCATATATGACGGCTAATAGCTTATTTGCATCGGTGTCTGAACTGCGTTTAATTAAAGGGTTTAATCCTTTGGTTATGGAAAAAGTGCTGCCTTTTGTCTGTGTGATCCCAGGTAGCACATTACTTTCAATCAATGTTAATACAATCACTGAAGAGCAAGCATTATTACTCAGTGGCTTAATAGATGAACTTAGTGTTTCAGGCGCTCAAGCGGTAATTGCAGCGCGTCCTGAAAATGGTTTTGATAATATTGAAGAGTTTTTTGAATCTGTATTACAACAAGGTGGTAAAAACATCAAAGCAGTAGAAAAACTTTTTAGTGTGAAAAGTGAATATTTTAAATTACAAACGCAGGCAAAATTTGTTGATTTGCGTTTTTCGATGACCACATTACTGTATGCCAGCAATGGCGAGGTAACGATACTGGCGCGAAAATTTGGAGGCGTACAGTGACAGAGATACTGTTGATCCGCACGGGTCAAACCGAACAAGACTTACTTAACTGGTTAATATACTCACCACAAGAACAAGAAATAATAGCCAGTGGCGAGTTACAAAATGCCAGCCAGTTAAGTGAGTTAACTGAAAAAGCATCAACCCGAGAGCTCGTGGTACTTTTACCATGCGACCAAGTGCAATTAAAAACGGTGATACTGCCAACTAAATGGAACCGTAAACTAGAGCAAGCACTCCCTTATATGCTCGAAGAGGATATTGCCTGTGATATAGACGACATCTATATTGCGCTTGGGGAGCCAACGATGGTTGAGGAGCAGCATGCAATTAGGGTTGCGCTAATGAATCGCGATTGGTTTGAGCACTGGTTAGAGGTGTTTGAGCAACACCAGCTCAGTGCTCATAAAATAGTGCCGGATGGCTTGTTATTGCCCAGTGCAGAAGAGCCTTGTGTAGCGGCAATTGAGCTCAACAAGCAATGGCTATTTAAAAAAGGTGACTGGCATATCGGTGCGGTTGAAAGCAGCTGGTTAAAGGAGTATCTAACGGCTTTAGGTAACCCTGATATAAAACATTACAGCCCTGCAGAGCAATTTCCCGAAACGCTTACCTTGCATCCGCAAACCAGTGACTATGAGCTGCCGTTAGCATTATTTGCTAAGCAGTTAGATCAGCTTAAATTTAATTTGCGTCAAGGGCCATACACGATTAAAAAGAAAACGGCTTTATGGTGGGGTTACTGGAAAAGTGCCACCATAATTAGTGTTATTGCTTTGCTATCGAGTGTGGCTATTAAAGCGGTTGAATTACATCAGCTTAATTCGCAGCTTGAGGTAGCTAAATCACAAGTAGTAGAGCGATTTCAAAAAGCCTTTCCAGGCACGCGGGTGCGCCCTCACTTAATTAAAAATCAAATACAGGGAGCACTGGATAAAGTACAAGGTACGAGCGATGCTGGCTTTTTAGATTTAACCAGCAAGCTGGTGAGTGTATTTTCACAAGTGAGCGAATTTACACCGCAAACCTTACGTTTTGATAAGCGCCGTAATGAATTACGTATTCGTGCTCGTGCAAAAGACTTTCAAACCTTTGGTAAGGTTAAAGCCATTCTTGAGCAGCAAGGTGTGACTGTTGAGCAGGGGTCGTTAAATAATGATGGTGATTATATCGTCGGCGAAATTAGACTGCGAGGTGCACAATGAAGCAACAGTTCATGAAATATTGGGGTTCATTAAAAGAACAAGAGCAGCAGTTAATAATGGTTGCGGGTGGTGTATTTATTATTTTTGTTTTGGTAATGGGTATATTTAGACCCTTAAATACGGCAATAGAAAATGCGCAACAATCACAAATAAAACAACAAGAATTGCTAGCATGGGTAGACGACAGTATCGTTAAACTTAAAGCAGCAGGAAAAGCGCAAGCGGTGAGCAATCAAAACCTCAGCCAAATAGTGAATAATACGCGCGGTCGTTACAGCATTAATATTAGTAAAATGCAGCCAAATGATAATTCACTTCGTTTAACACTCGACTCAGTGGAGTTTAATCAATTAATCCAATGGATTGACGAGCTGGTTAATCAGCATGGTTTAAGCGTAGAAAATTTAGATTTAAGCCAAGATGACAAATCCGGTTATGTACGCGTTAGCCGTTTAGTATTAGAGAAGTAGTTAATGAAAAAAATAATAATTTTATCCATCGTTTTTGTAATTAGCTTTCTTGTTTTTAGCGTTATAAAATTGCCCGCTGCAGTGGCTTTAAATTTTGCTAAACCTTACTTACCTGCGCAGTTAGAGGTAGGGCAAACTTTTGGTACGCTATGGCAAGGTCAAATAATGCAGCTTCGCTTTCAAGGTGAACAGTTGAATAATGTACGTTGGGATATATCAGGCTGGTCAATCTTTAAAGCTCAAGTGAATACTAACTTACGTTTTGGTAATCCTCGCGAACGTGATGACATTTCTGGGTATGCAGATATTAGTTATTCTCTTACAAATGATGAACTTAGAATAACTGATACTGTAGTGCGTTCAACGGTTGAGCGCGCTATGCAGCGCATTGATTTACCGTTACCGGTTACTGCTAAAGGACGCGTTATTTTAGAGCTCGATGAGTATGTTTCAGGCGCTCCTTATTGCCAATCATTACAAGGTGAAATAGCCAGCCCTGATATTGATGTGCAAGGACTAGCTGGCTGGTTTAATATAGGCGATTTAAGCGGTAAACTAAGTTGTAAGTCGGGCGATGTAGCCATACTTATCGAGCCAAATAATAGATTAGGGTTAGAGGCTGATGCTACACTAAAAGCCAATTTTGATTTTAAAGTAGCGGGATATGTTAAACCTGATCTCACTTTACCGAAAGAAGTCCATGACGCGGTGAAGTTTTTAGGTAGACCAGATAACCAAGGTCGGTATCCACTTAAATTTTAATATTTTACAAAAAAGAGTTTTAATGCAAATACCTCAGTTTACTGAGCAGCACGCCAAGCTGCTCAGCGAGTTTTTAACTACCCAGCCTGGCGCTATGAGCCTTATTCAAAGCCAAGGTTACTTATTTGGCACTATTTGTTCACCTGAGCCATTAGAAGTACATCAATGGTTAGAGCAAATTCTACCTAATACCGCGAATGACCTTGATGAAGACATGTTGTTTTTGTTTATGGCATTACATCACCAAGTAAGTGAACAAGTATTTGAACTTGGTTATAAGTTACCCGCTGAGTTTGACCTTGAGTTTTGTCAGCAGTGGTCTGCAGGTTTTTTAACTGCAAGCCAAACGTATACTCATAAGTTACTTCAGAGTGAGCAACTAGATATTCAATACAAGCAAGCGCTTGAAAGTGCACAGGCGACTCTTAGCTTTTTTGCATTAGATAAACCAACGATTGCACAGATTGCACAGCAAAATAATATCGATGAATTACATTTGTGTGCGCAGCAGTATGAATTAATGGGCGACTTTGCGTTAGGTTTTGCTGAACTTATAGAAATTGTCGCGCTTAATAGTGGTTTGTATACCGATGAAGGGTGGGATGAATAAGTAGGTAAAGCCTTAAGCGCCAATCTCTAATTCAATATCAGTGCAACCTTGTTTGCACTGTATTACTCCCTTACCAGGTTCGCTGGTGGCTAAATTTAACGTTAATACACCCTGGCAATGCTCACATTTAATTGTTTTACCTTGTGCCAACTGCTTAAGCATAGTGCGATGTTTGTGAAATGAGTTACTTGCTTTTTTATTTAATCCAGAAAAATCCATTATTTCACTCTCGATTGCGCTAATGACTCTTTGATAATGCGACATACCGTTGTTAAACGTTCTGAATAAAAGTAAAGGTTTAGATCGCCTTGACGACAATAGCGTAGTTCAAACAACTTTACTGACTCATCATTGGTAAACGTTTTATTAATATAGTCTTCTTCGGATCTTGAAAGTGCTAACTGTTTATTGATTTTGTTTCTTGTCATGGTTGCGACAGGAAAACGATCAACTTTAGTTGTGCTGCTTAACAAGTCTATACCATCACCGAGTAAGCGCTCACGAGGCTCTTTTACCAAGGGGTGATCAATGGTAAAAAATGCTAGGATCACAACCACTAGTATAAAAAATTTCTTCATAAATACACAAACCTTGATCCAAACAACACGTTAGTAGCCGGCAAGTGTAATAAAATACACCTTAAAAGCAAGTCACAAGTTGAATAAATTATTAGCAATCTAGTCAGTAATTTTAGCCAATATGCGTATAATAAGGGGAGTAATTAGATATTTCTGAAATATCTGAAAGTATACAAGTGCGACCTAAAGCGTATTATGTTTAGCATGTAAGTTGCTACACTTAGGCGAAAAGTACAAAAAGATTGCTGAATTTTTATTTCCTAGCGGCGTTGAGGAACTTCAATGGATAAGCAAATTAAAGTAAAAAACATACCAACAGAGGTTAAGATCCAAAAACCCGATCTGAGCCGACAAGAAGATAGATTTAACCCACGCAACCGTATTTATGTGCGTGCTGTTTCAGGGCTCCATCAATTACTAAGACAACGTATTGGCTTTTTAGGCATGCTGGCGTTTATGTTATTGCCATGGATCAACTTTAACGGTCAACAAGCTGTTTTATTTGAGCTAATGGAGCAAAAATTTAATATTTTTGGCTTAACCCTGTGGCCACAAGATTTCACCATTCTTGCATTTATATTTATGCTAGCAGCGTTTGCCTTATTTCTGGTTACCACATTTTATGGTCGAGTGTGGTGTGGCTATACATGTCCGCAAACAGTATGGACCTTCATTTTTATTTGGTTTGAAGAAAAGTTTGAGGGCAGCGCTAACCAACGTAAAAAGTTAGATCAACGGCCGATGGATTTTGACAAGTTCTGGCGTAAAACAGCTAAGCACACTAGTTGGGTATTATTTTCTTTATATACTGCGTTAACGTTTGTTGGTTACTTCACGCCTATTCGCGAACTACTGCCTGAATTTGTTACCTTTAATGTGGGCGGTTATGCCTTAGTTAGTATTATTGTATTTACTATTTGTACTTATGGTAATGCGGGTTGGATGCGCGAAATTATGTGTTTACATATATGCCCATACTCACGTTTTCAGTCAGCAATGTTTGATAAAGACACCTTTACTGTAAGCTACGATGAAGCGCGTGGTGAAAACCGCGGGCCACGTTCGCGTAAACAAGACCCAAAAGAGTTGGGTTTAGGTGACTGTATTGACTGTAACTTGTGTGTGCAGGTTTGCCCAACCGGGATCGATATTCGTAATGGTCTGCAATATGAGTGTATAAATTGTGGTGCTTGTATTGATGCCTGTGACGGCGTAATGGATAAAATGAATTACCCTCGGGGCCTTATCTCTTACACCACCGAGCGTAATTTAGAAACACCAGAGAATAAAACCCATCCGCTGCGTCCAAAGCTGATTGGTTACAGTGTTATTTTAATCTTACTTACCGGTGCGCTGGTTGCTAATATCGCCATGCGTAAAACCATGGACTTTGATATTATTCGCGACCGCAATCAGTTGTATCGTGTCGATTTTAATGGTTTAGTTGAAAACACCTACACCTTAAAAGTAATTAACAAAGCACAATACGAGCAAACATTCTCTATTGATGTAACCGGGTTAGATAATTATAAATACTTAGGTGATACTACCTTTACAGTAAACGCTGGTGAATCGCATAATGTACCGCTATCACTGGTAATGGACCCTTATGATTTAAAAGCGCCAATGACCGAGTTTAACTTTGTGTTGTCGCCAATAAACGAGCCCGATAATAAAATATCGCAGCCAAGCAACTTTTTTAAAGCACGATAAGTCGCTTTATTAAAGGCAAACGAGTACTGTTATTAACGAAAAAGCGGGATATTCCCGCTTTTCTTTTTATATAAGAAGTATATGAGTAAATTTAGCTTTATTGACTTAACCCCAGATCTTATTTTGGATGCCATAGAAAGCGTGGATATTTATGCTGAGTCAGGGTTGTTAGCGCTAAATAGCTACGAGAATCGGGTGTATCAATTTGTGGCCGAGGGTGCAAAGCGTTACGTCGTTAAGTTTTATCGCCCTGAGCGCTGGAGCAAAGCGCAAATTCAAGAAGAGCATGACTTTGCTTTTGAACTAGCCGCCGCTGAAGTACCGGTGGTGGCGCCAATAAAACACAATGGGCAAAGCTTGTTTGAACATCAAGGGTATTTATTTACTTTGTTCCCAAGTGTAGGCGGGCGTTTATTTGAGGTGGACAATTTAGATCAACTCGATGTGCTCGGGCGTTTAATCGGTCGTATGCATCAAGTAGCCAAAACGAAACCCTTTACCCAAAGACCGACCGTTACCTGTGATGAATATTTAGATACAGCTAAAGTTCATTTACAAAAAAGTAAGTTAGTCCCTATGGGATTAGAGACTTCCTTTTACACTATTTTAGATTTAGTCATTGCTCAAACTCAACAGCAATATAAAAATGTAGAAGGCATTCGCTTACATGGTGACTGCCATGCTGGTAATATCCTATGGGCAGGAGATGCATTAATGTTTGTTGACTTAGACGATAGCCGTCAAGGTCCTGCAATTCAAGATTTATGGATGATGCTCAGTGGCGATCGACAAACACAGCTGTTACAGTTAGACACTTTAGTGAATGCATATGAAGAGTTTTGCGATTTTGATCACTCACAACTTAAGCTGATCGAACCGCTTCGCGCTATGCGTATGATTCATTACATGGGGTGGGTTGCAAAACGTTGGAGTGATCCTGCTTTTGTACGGAACTTTTCATGGTTTGCAGATGACAAATACTGGGAGCAACAAATTTTAGCGCTTAAAGAGCAGTTTGCAGCTTTGCAAGAAGCTCCGTTAAAATTATTGCCATAATATTTTTATTTTAAAAGAAGTATAACGAGATATTCATGCTTAAAAAATTAAAACTAAGTTTACTGATCCTATGTTTACCTTTTGCAGCATTAGCTGCTAACTTTGAAGCGGGTAATCAATACACTGTAATTGATGTTGAAAAAAGTAAAACCCCGAATGTAACCGAGTTTTTCTCTTTCTATTGCCCACATTGTTTTAAATTTGAGCCGGTAGCCAAAGGGATTGCAGAAAACTTACCTGAAGGGGCTGAATTTGTAAAAAATCATGTCAACTTTTTGGGAGGCGTTTCACCACAAGCGCAAAGTAATTTAAGCTTTGCTTACTTAATCGCAAAAAAGCATGGTCAAGCCGAAGCAGTAACAGCGCAAATTTTTAAAAGCATCCATATTCAGCGTGCACCATTAACAGAAATTAAAGACGTTAAGAAGTTATTAGAGCTTAACGCAATTGATAACAGTACATTTGATAATGATATTGCTAGTTTGCCTATCATAGCAGCTGAACGTGCCATGCAAGATAAGCAGAATAAATATTCTGAGCTTGGCGCATTAACTGGCGTACCTACATTTATCGTAAATGACAAATATAAAATCAATATTAATACAATCAAGAGCCAACAAGAACTTGATGAGTTAATTAGCTTTTTACTAAAACTATAATTTTTGGAGCACCATAATAATGATCAAATTAGTTAAAGCAGGGTTACTTGCTGTATTACTCCCTTTAGCTGCAACCAGTTTTGCTGCCACTTACGAAGAGGGCGTGCATTACGATGTCGTCTCTGATCGTGCAACCAGAAAACCAGAAGTAAAAGAGTTTTTCTCTTTTTACTGTCCTGCATGTAATAACATGGAACCACTGCTGGCCGAGATCAAACCTAAGCTAGATAAAAACGTAAAGTTTAAGAAAAGCCATGTAGATTTTGTGGGTGTACGTGACCCAGAACATCAAACCATGATCAGCCAAGCATTAGCTACAGCTGAAGTACTACCTCAAAAAGATAAAATTATTTCAGCGATGTTTGATCATATCCATGCAAAGCGTGCACGATTTAATGAGTTGGCAGATGTAAAAGACGTATTCTTAGCGCAAGGCGTAGATGGCGACAAGTTTGATAAATTATTTGAAAGCTTCTCGGTACGTACACTTAGCTCTAAAATGAAACGTGACCAAGATTACTTTAAAGGCAAAGGGGCGCTTCGTGGCGTTCCTACGTTTATCGTTAATGGTAAATACAAGCTTAACCTAGGTGGTGAGTCAGGCATTTCATCGCCAGAAGATGTAAGCGCACTCATTAATTACTTAGCAAATAAATAAGTAGTTTGGTTAAATAAAAAAGCTCCTTAAGGAGCTTTTTTATTTTTACAACGTGCGCTGTTTAATGCTTTTTTATTTACGTTGTAAAAACACACCAGATTCAATGTGGTGTGTATAAGGGAACTGATCAAATATTGCAAAGCGCTTAACCTCGTGGGTTTGCGTTAAGTGATCAAGGTCGCGCTCTAATGTGTCTGGGTTACATGATATATAAATAATATTCTCATAGTTAGCAACTAAGTCACACGTAAGCGTGTCCATGCCTGCTCTAGGCGGGTCGACTAAGATGGTTTGGCAGTTGTAACTACTCAAGTCAATGCCATCTAGGCGAGAGAAAGTACGCTCGCCTTTCATTGCCTGAGTAAAC
Source organism: Pseudoalteromonas sp. SCSIO_11900 (assembly GCF_000576475.1). Taxonomy (NCBI): domain Bacteria; kingdom Pseudomonadati; phylum Pseudomonadota; class Gammaproteobacteria; order Alteromonadales; family Pseudoalteromonadaceae; genus Pseudoalteromonas; species Pseudoalteromonas sp. SCSIO_11900. Next base: position 633,036 of record NZ_KK070023.1, on the reverse strand, counting down.
TCTTCGCTCGACATGCGAATAATATCTAAGTTAGTTACTTTGTTTTGAGCAATATTATATTGCGCTGAATGCACAGACGATTTTGATATTTCTGTTGCCAGCACTTTATTAAATGAGCCTGCAAGTGCAATTGAAAAGTTTCCGTTACCACAATACAGCTCTAGTAAATCATTGTTTAGTGGTTTACATAACTCTTGTGCCCACTCTAACATTTTAATATTCACCTTCGCATTAGGCTGAGTAAAGCTATTTTCTACCTGCTGATAGATTAGCTCTTGGCCATTCACCATTAAGCGCTCAGTAACAAAGTCATCGCCCAATTTTTCTTTTTGCTTACGTGCACGGCCAATAAAGTCAATTTTGTACTGGCTACTTAGTTTTTCTTTTAAGGCATTGATCTCAGTTAACCAGTGTTCATCAAGTGGCTTGTGATATAGCAAGCTCACTAAAATTTCACCACTGAGGGTTGATAAATAATCTATTTGAAATAATTTACGACGCAGTACTTCGCAGCCTTTTAAATTTTCAATCATCACCTGCATAACTTCACCTACTAAAGGAGCTGCAGGGTCAAAGGTATCAACACGTATTTTATCTTTTGTTTGTTGATCAAACATAATATGAAACAGATCGTCACCATCGTGCCATACTCTAAATTCTGCACGTTGGCGGTAGTTAATGGGCTCAGAGCTAAATACTTCTAACTGTTTTACACCAAAACGTTGGAATTGCTCTGTAATACGCTGCTCTTTTTCATTTAATTGTACATCGTATTGCGTGGTATCTATATTTATAACTGCCATTAACGGTATAACCTTATCGTTGAGATCTGTTTATCGGCGCTATTGTAGGGGGCGAAGCGTATTTGTCTAGTTTTGATCAAATATAGTGAGCTTTTTTTGAGCATTTTACTACAGCATAGGCTTTCTTGGCCGATATAAGAGTAAGTCTAAATAGGAGTCCTCTCATGAAAATAGGTAACTTTAGTTTTGTTCCAAACAGCAATGCCAATAAATACAATACTAAACAAGCAATGCCACAGCCTAAAATAGACTCGCCACCAACTAGTTATCAGCAACGAGGAAAAGAACTGGCTGCTGCCGTATTGGGTGACAAAATGGCAAAAGAATTAGGTTTGCCGGTTGCTGAAGCGAAAAAAGACAAACCACTGTTTGATTTTAATGAAGTCGTAAAAAATGTTTTAGACTTTGTTACAAGCTCGGTAAAAAAAGCCAAAGCCAATGGTGCCGATAACGACAAACTGCAAGATATGCTAAATCAGGCACGTAAAGGAGTGCAAACGGGTGTTGATGAGGCTGTGGATGAACTAAAAGGCATGGGCGTATTTAATCAAGAACTTGAAGAGGGTATTGATAAATCTAAAGAGGGTATCTTTAGTGGCCTCGATAAATTTGAGCAGAACTTATTTAACCCACAACCTGCAAGCGTAACTGTAAGTCAGGCGCAATATGTAAGTTTAAGCAATAGTGCTGATTACACATTCACCACAGCAGAAGGTGATGAGGTGAGTATTAGCTTTGCAGATGCTTATCAATCGCAATCATCTAGTCGCTATCAACAAACAGATGATTCACAATCATTTAGTACGCAATTTTCTGAATCCCGTGAGCTCTCTTTCTCGATGTCAGTAAATGGTGAGCTTAATGAAGACGAGCAGCAAGCCATAAATGATTTAATGGCAGAGTTACAAGATGTCAGTAAAACCTTTTTCAGTGGCGATTTAGACAAAGCATTTGAACAAGCCCAAGAACTCAGTTTAGGGAATGAACAGCTGGTGGCATTCTCAATGGACTTACGTCAAAGCAAAACCGTTGCTGCCATTAAAGAGTATGAACAAATTAAGCCAACATCAGAAAAAGCCATTGCCGAAAGTGTTGCCCCTTTTAATGATGATCTAAAATCGGCTTACTCTAAAGCGCACACCCTAGGATTAGAAAGCCAGCTATCAGGTATCATTCAATGGCTAAATCAAGATCAACAAGAAATAGATAAACTGGTTGATTACACTAACACCATGTTTGAAAACTTAGATAAATTAAGCGCCGCTACTGCAAAGCTAGGCACTGAGTAAAACTACTTTCTTTTACAAAAGCCA
>NZ_KK070023.1:520920-625920 GCF_000576475.1 Pseudoalteromonas sp. SCSIO_11900 | reverse complement strand
ACCGTAAAGTACTATCCGGGAGACACACGGCGGGTGCTAACGTCCGTCGTGAAGAGGGAAACAACCCAGACCGCCAGCTAAGGTCCCAAAGTCATAGTTAAGTGGGAAACGATGTGGAAAGGCCCAGACAGCCAGGAGGTTGGCTTAGAAGCAGCCATCCTTTAAAGAAAGCGTAATAGCTCACTGGTCGAGTCGGTCTGCGCGGAAGATGTAACGGGGCTAAACTATGCACCGAAGCTGCGGATTCAAACTTTGTTTGAGTGGTAGGGGAGCGTTCTGTAAGCCGTTGAAGGTGTGCCGGGAGGCATGCTGGAGGTATCAGAAGTGCGAATGCTGACATGAGTAACGATAATGCGGGTGAAAAACCCGCACGCCGGAAGACCAAGGGTTCCTATCCCATGTTAATCAGGGTAGGGTAAGTCGACCCCTAAGGCGAGGCCGAAAGGCGTAGTCGATGGGAAACGGATTAATATTTCCGTACTTGGTATAATTGCGATGGGGGGACGGAGCAGGCTAAGCAAGCATGGCGATGGTAGTCCATGTGAAAGTGTGTAGGCTAGTGACTTAGGTAAATCCGGGTTGCTGTTAGGCTGAGACACGAGACGAGTCACCAAGGTGATGAAGTTGCTGATGCCATACTTCCAGGAAAAGCCTCTAAGCTTCAGATTATACCGAATCGTACCCCAAACCGACACAGGTGGTCAGGTAGAGAATACTAAGGCGCTTGAGAGAACTCGGGTGAAGGAACTAGGCAAAATCGTACCGTAACTTCGGGAGAAGGTACGCTCCTATCTGTGATGAGACTTGCTCTCTAAGCGGACGGGAGCCGCAGTGACCAGGTGGCTGGGACTGTTTATTAAAAACACAGCACTGTGCAAAATCGCAAGATGACGTATACGGTGTGACACCTGCCCGGTGCCGGAAGGTTAATTGATGGGGTTATCTTCGGAGAAGCTCTTGATCGAAGCCCCGGTAAACGGCGGCCGTAACTATAACGGTCCTAAGGTAGCGAAATTCCTTGTCGGGTAAGTTCCGACCTGCACGAATGGTGTAACCATGGCCACGCTGTCTCCACCCGAGACTCAGTGAAATTGAAATCGCAGTGAAGATGCTGTGTACCCGCGGCTAGACGGAAAGACCCCGTGAACCTTTACTACAGCTTGGCACTGAACATTGAACCTACATGTGTAGGATAGGTGGGAGACTTAGAAGCAGAGACGCTAGTTTTTGTGGAGTCGTCCTTGAAATACCACCCTTGTAGTTTTGATGTTCTAACGTTGGCCCCTGAATCGGGGTTACGGACAGTGCCTGGTGGGTAGTTTGACTGGGGCGGTCTCCTCCCAAAGAGTAACGGAGGAGCACGAAGGTTGGCTAAGTACGGTCGGACATCGTACGGTTAGTGTAATGGTAGAAGCCAGCTTAACTGCGAGACAGACACGTCGAGCAGGTACGAAAGTAGGTCATAGTGATCCGGTGGTTCTGAATGGAAGGGCCATCGCTCAACGGATAAAAGGTACTCCGGGGATAACAGGCTGATACCGCCCAAGAGTTCATATCGACGGCGGTGTTTGGCACCTCGATGTCGGCTCATCACATCCTGGGGCTGAAGTCGGTCCCAAGGGTATGGCTGTTCGCCATTTAAAGTGGTACGCGAGCTGGGTTTAGAACGTCGTGAGACAGTTCGGTCCCTATCTGCCGTGGGCGTTTGAGAATTGAGAGGGGTTGCTCCTAGTACGAGAGGACCGGAGTGAACGAACCGCTGGTGTTCGGGTTGTCATGCCAATGGCATTGCCCGGTAGCTACGTTCGGAACTGATAAGCGCTGAAAGCATCTAAGCGCGAAGCAGGCCTCGAGATGAGTTCTCACTAGACTTTTAAAGTCTCTGAAGGGCCGTTGAAGACGACAACGTTGATAGGCAAGATGTGGAAGTGGTGTGAGCCATTAAGCTAACTTGTACTAATTACCCGTGAGGCTTAACCATACAACGCCAAACGCGTTTTATGTGACAGTTTAAGCAAGAAGTTAATAGACTAAAGTAGATACTTGAAGACTTTTATTATCAGAATTCCAAATTTTAGTAAGCTCGATTAAATCGAACTTACACCATATTTGCTTGGTGACAATAGCGTTTTGGACCCACCTGACCCCATGCCGAACTCAGTAGTGAAACGAAACAGCGCCGATGATAGTGTAGCATTTGCTATGTGAAAGTAGGACATTACCAGGCTCCAAATTGAGAAAGCCCGACTAGCAATAGTCGGGCTTTTTTACGTATGCAGGAAAGTAAAAGCGCAGGTGAAAGGTAAAAGGCATCAGGTAAAAGGAAAATAATAAGCGCCTAATGCCGACTCTATATATTTGCTATGTGGCTCTCTACCGCTGTGGGCACCACGACACTCTACTGCGTTGTCGCTACGAAGTAGCGCACCGACTCCAAATAAGAGAAAGCCCGACTAGCAATAGTCGGGCTTTTTTACGTCTGGAATAAAGTGAAAATGCAGCTGAAAGGTAAAAGGCATCAGGTAAAAGTAAAAGAATAAGCGCCTAAAGACTACTCTAACGCTGTGGACGACACTACGATACCTTGCAATAGAAGGCCTGAGAATAAAGGCATTATGAAAATATATTCGTTTGGGGTAATACCAATCCGCAATAATACTCAATCATTTTGCGGGGCTAAACGAGTCGCTATCTGTGTTAAAAAATTCTCATTTAGAACAACTTAATAGCGGATTTTTTGCCTAGCTATCAACCCGTTTTTCCTGCCTCAAAATAGACCGCTTAATTAAGCGAATTGGTATAAGTCTGGATGATGAAGTGAAAAGTAAAGTTTAAAAACCGACTATGCTTGTGCGTAGTTTGATTTATTACCTAACCAGCGGTGAATAAGTGGGTCTATATGCTGAGGATATTGCTTAAGCATTTGTTGTGCGATGGGCCTTACTTGATTGAGTGTTTGTTTATCGCGTGTTAAATCAGCGATTTTGAATTCGGCTAAACCGGTTTGTTTAGTTCCAAGTACTTCACCTGGGCCGCGTATTTCTAAATCACGTTCTGCTATAACAAAGCCATCGTTACTGTCGCGCAGTACTCCTAATCGCTTCTGTGCAGTATGAGAAAGTGGTGCATGGTATAAAAGAACGCAATGCGATGCGGTTGCTCCACGTCCTACACGGCCTCGTAATTGGTGAAGCTGTGCTAAACCTAAGCGCTCTGGGTTTTCAATGATAATTAGGCTCGCATTGGGGACATCAACACCGACCTCGATTACGGTTGTTGCGACAAGTACATGAATGTTCCCCGTTTTAAACTCACTCATAATGGCTTGCTTTTCAGTGGCTTTCATTCTCCCATGGACTAAACCAATATTAAGTTCAGGTAAGGCTTCTTTTAATTGTAAAGCGCTGTCTTCAGCTGCTTGGCATTGTAATACTTCAGACTCGTCTATAAGAGTACATACCCAGTAAACTTGTCGACCTTGTTCATTACAGGCAAGTTTCACTCGACTAATGATGTCATCTCTGCGGGTATCAGGGATGGCAACAGTGGTAATAGGAGTTCGCCCTGGTGGTAATTCGTCGATCACTGAGGTTTCTAAATCTGCATAAGCAGTCATCGCGAGCGTACGTGGTATAGGTGTTGCTGTCATTACTAGTTGATGTGGGTAACAATCACCAAAGCGCCCTTTTTCACGCAGTGATAAACGTTGATGAACCCCAAAGCGATGTTGCTCATCAATAATGATAAGTACGAGATTGTTAAATTTTACTTCATCTTGAAATAAAGCATGGGTACCCACAATCATCTGCGCTTCACCGGAGGCGATCATAGCAAGGGTATTAACTCGCTCTTTTCCTTTTGTTTTACCGCCTAGCCAAGCAACCGTTATTCCAAGGCTTTCAAACCAGTTGGAAAAGTTGATTCCGTGTTGCTCTGATAATATCTCTGTTGGCGCCATTAATGCGACCTGATAGCCTTGTGCTATCGCAGTTAAAGCGCTCAGGGCTGCGACTAATGTTTTACCAGAGCCTACATCCCCTTGGACAAGTCGCATCATAGGGTAAGCGTGTTGCATGTCTGTTTTAATTTCTGATACTACACGGCTTTGTGCATTGGTTGGCGCAAAGGGTAATTGTGCTAGAAATTGTGCTTCTAATGGATTAGTGGGCTCAAGGGCAATAGCTTTAACTTGTTGTCCTTGCTCTCTTACTTTTAAGAGGCTGAGATTTTGAGCTAACAACTCTTCAAAAACGAGCCGTTGTTGTGCTGGGTGAGTCCCTTGTTCAAGCGCAATGATATCAACATCATTAGGGGGGCGATGCAATAGCAATAACGCATCACTTAACGGTAGTTGCGATGGTTGCCATTGTTGAGGTAGTAGCTCTTCTACTGCGTATTTTTGAAGCAATTCTATTGCCTGTTCACTCAACGCCCTGATAGAGAGTTGCTTTAACCCCTCGGTTGTTGAATAGACTGGCGTAAGTGTTGATGACGTTGGTTGCTGTTCAAAAGTGTCGCTAATACTGTATTCAGGGTGACTCATTTCAAAGCCAACACGTCCGCGACGTATTTCGCCAAAACAGCGAATTATTTTACCCGCGCTAAATGCGTTTTTTTGTGCTGCGGTAAAATTAAAAAATCGTAGAGTTAACCTACCTGTCCCATCATTTATTTGGCAAACCAGCATACGCCTTTTACCAAAGGTAATTTGGCTTGTTTCAATGGTTGCTTGAACCGTTACATGGCTATGTGCGGTAAGCTCACTAATAGCATAAATACGCGTTCTGTCTTCATACCTTAGCGGTAAATGAAAAAGCATATCTTGCACTGTGGTAATGCCTAGCTTTAAAAGTCGTTCAGCCATTTTAGGGCCTACGCCTTTAAGTTCTGTGATTGGGTATTGGCTTAAGCTAGGTTTAGACAAAGTAGGCTCAATTATTGTTATTTAGTGAGTTAAGTGTACTTATACACTGTATATGCATCAAGTATGTTTTAATGTCTGCCAAAATTGTTCATCCGCAACGATTTCGCCATGCTCATCAAGTGCGGGATAAGGTAAGTTCTTTTGCTTACACTGCCTTGCAATAATTGGGTGGCAGCCTTCAAAATACATTGGGTGTTTTATTTCTTCACTCAGCATATTTCTATTATATAATCCAGCTAACTCACGTTGACGTTGTGCTTCGAATAAGATTAATGCTGCTGCAACGGATACATTTAATGATTGCACCATGCCTTGCATTGGAATAATAATGTTTTGATCTGCATATTCGAGCGCTTTTTCTGAGATCCCCGTTTTTTCTTGGCCGACAATAATTGCAGTGGGTTTAGTGTAATCAATTTCTCTAAAATCGACGGCATCTTCACTTAAATGAGTTGCCAAAATTTGTACATCGGGGTTATGAGCACGGATACTGGCTGCAGCATCATCTATGTTCCTGTGAAGGTGTGTGTTTAACCAGTTCTTACTGCCACCTGAGGTATTATTGGTTAGCCACTTTTGCTTTTCTGGCCAGACTGCATGCACATGATGGCAACCAACAGCATCGGCCGTTCTGACTATGGCAGATAAGTTATGGTGTTTATGTACGTCTTCTAAACACACGGTAAGATCGGTTTGACGACGTGAAAGTACACTTTCAATTCTTTGAAAACGAGTTTGCTGCATGGGGGTCCTCTTTTTCGGCAGATTATACGAGATTTTTCACCTTAAGGCACCACTGTTCGGCTAATCGGGTTTTGTAATGAGATCAGGGTTTCGGTTGACTGAATAGCTTCTATTGCTTGTATTTTATTGATCAATACATCTTGTAGATGATCGATCGAGCGAGTCATTACTTTAATAAAAATACTGTAATTACCGGTGGTGTAATATGCTTCAACAACCTCTTCTAATGATTCAAGCTTAATCAGAGTTTGTGGGTAGTCTCTGGCATTATTTAAATTAATGCCGATAAAACAACATACATCGTAGCCAAGCTGTTTGGTACTAATGGTTAATTGGGTACCTGTAATGATCCCCGCTTGTTTCATTTTTTCAATCCGCACATGAATTGTTCCTGCACTGACACCGAAACGCTTTGCTAATTCAGCATAGGGTGTACGTGCATTATCCATTAATGCATGCAGAATCTGTTTGTCTAGATTATCGATTTGATAATTTTCCATAGGTTTAGCTGCTTTGTATTATTGTATTTGTTGTTTTTATACCATTTATTTAATGGTTTTAATATCTTAAAGCTATTTTTGTTATGGGTTATTGAATTAAACCATTTAATTGTTACGATAACCATATTGAAGCGCTACTAAGCGCTGAGTCGCCAATACAATAACTGGGAATGAGGCCAATTATTATGAGTTCACACTATGTGCAGCAGCAGCAGCAAATAAGTAAAGTTAAACAGTTTTTTTCACAGCAATTAGAGCAAAAATTAGGCTTAATTGAGGTGCAGGCACCTATTTTAGCTAAGGTAGGTGACGGTACTCAGGATAACTTAAGTGGACACGAGAACGCTGTTGCGGTGAATGTTAAAGCCATTACAGATAGCCGTTACGAAGTTGTGCATTCGTTAGCAAAGTGGAAACGAAAAACCTTGGGTGAGTATGGTTTCTCTAAAGGTGAAGGAATTTACACACAAATGAAAGCGTTGCGACCTGATGAAGATTCACTAAGCCCAATCCATTCTGTGTATGTTGATCAGTGGGACTGGGAACAAGTTATTTGTGAAAGTACGCAGCGTTGTTTATCTACTTTGAAGCAAACGGTTGAAACTATTTACCAAGGTATTAAAGCCACTGAGAAATATGTTAGTGACAGCTTTGGTTTAACACCATTTTTACCTACAGAGATTACTTTTGTACATAGTGAAGCATTACGTAAAATGTACCCAGATTTCACAGCCAAGCAGCGTGAAAAGGCGATTACTCAAGAATATGGCGCTGTATTTTTAATTGGTATTGGGGGAGCATTGAGTGATGGCAAAATTCATGATGTGAGAGCGCCAGATTACGACGATTGGTCAACCCCGACATGCGAGCAGTACATGGGATTAAATGGTGATATTTTAGTATGGAACCCAGTGCTTGAAGACGCTTTCGAAATCTCATCGATGGGAATTCGTGTAAGCCCTGAAGTATTGCAAACTCAATTAAGTATTACGGGAGATGAAGACCGTTTAGAGTTTGACTGGCATAAGGCATTACTAGAAAGTAAGCTTCCACAGACAATTGGCGGTGGTATTGGTCAATCTCGTTTAGCGATGCTGTTATTACAAAAACAACATATAGGGCAAGTGCAGGTAGGTGTGTGGCCAGCGCAAACCTATACAAGTGTAGACGGTTTACTATAAAAAGTTGGGGCTGTTACTAACAGCCCCTTATTATTAAGTTTTAAATTCAATTTCTATTTTGTTATTTTCTAACTTAACACTACTCGGTGGGAAGTTACGTGTCGTTTTAAGCAGTTTATTGAAGATATGGATCTCTACACCCGAATGTAAAACGCCATTCACAGTTAACATGGCTTCATCGAGTAACGTATTCAGTTTTTGCTCTAAACCTGCTACTTGCTTTTCTAATTGTGCTGCTTGCTGACTAAGGTGTAGCTGCGTGGTGCCAATTTTATTTATGAGTTCATTTTTTTTATCTGCATCTTTAATTAAATCTGCTTTTTCTAAAGCCGCTTGTAAACTATCAACTTGTTCATTTGTTGCTGTTAGTTCACTAAAAGATTTATCAATCTCTTTAGTCATTTCATTGGCTGAAGCCGCTAAATTAATTACCATTTTAGCGCCAGATTCATTACCTATCTCGCCGGCAATCAGTTTAGTGGCATCTAGAATTTCACCCCCAAATAGCTTTCCTTTAGACAACTCGGATTGACCAATTTGTATTGTACTCTTTGCTTTCATTGAGCTGTGGCTAGCTTGACGGTCAAGCAGAATGTTTTTAGCTTCAATGTAACAATATTGAGAGTGTGATGCATGGAAATCGCCTGCGCATATTATTTTACAAGACAGTGATTTATCTTCAGGCTTTTGATGGCCAATTACCCCTTGTTTTACAGTTATATCGCCTCCTGCGGTTAATTCGCCAGATTCAACCGTACCAAAAACGGTAATGTCGCCCGTTGCATTAATACGCATACCTGGCTCTACATTTTTACTCACTATCACACTGCCTTCAAAATCGATATGCCCTGTTTTTACCGACACATCGTTGACAGTAAAAATATCGTCAACACGCATGCCATTATTTATTTCAACCGGCACGCCAGCAATCGTAGAGAGTAATTCCATCGGATTATTTTTTGAGATTTCAGTGCCCTCACCTGCAATTAGAGTATGAACCTGTCCGGGTTTTGCAGGTAATACATCGCCTAACACGGTAAACCCTTCTTGGCCTGGTGTAGCGGGTTGTTGCTGTATTAGTAACTCACCTGGTTTTACACTTGCTAACTTACCAAAGTCGCGCATATCTACACTGCCATCTTCTTTTAATTTAGGGGCTTTGAGACGATCTTTAAGTGTTTGAACCATTGCGTTAAATTTAGTTGGTTTACCGTCTATAGGTAAGCGCCCTTTGGCGAGTGGACCACTGACTATGGAGCCAGATGGGAGCTCAGATTGCTTTTGTAAAAGTTGCTCTAAAAATGCTTGCTTATAACCTCTCGCAACGTGCGCTTTAACTAATTCTTTTTTAGCTTCATCAAAACTCAGTGTTGCTCCCCCTTTAGCAAGAGTGAGCGTGCCCGTGGCTAGCATTTTATCATCACTTATCTTCACGCTTAAGGTGGCATCACGACGTGTTGCAACAACTAATATACGTTCAGGTGTTGCACTGCTGAAATAGTTATTTATGGCGTCATGATTGATTTCACACTCGCTGTAAGGCGATTGTTCAATTGCTTCAATGATAAAAGCAGCACTGGCGGGTGCAGATTTACTCGTATCGAGCAATACATTGCCATTTTTAGCAAGCTTAAACACAAGTCATCCTTTTCTACTACTAAAGTAAGGTTTAATTAAATAATGTGATTACAGAGTGCTAGAATTTTAGTTTTGAGTCAAGAATTCATCAAAGTGTAGTTACAGATTGGAATAAAAGCTATGAGCGGCGCTCATAGCTTATAGAGGTTAGTTTGTTGAAGGAAGTTCCATAATGCCGTCTATTTCTACTTGTACACCTTTAGGTAGTGCACGAACGCCAATAGCAGCGCGAGCAGGATAAGGCTGTTTAAAATATTGGCTCATTACTTCGTTAACAATGGCAAAATTTGAAAGATCAGTAAGGTAAATATTTACTTTTACTAAATCTTGAATGGTGCCGCCAGCTTCTTCACAAACCGCACAAATATTTTTAAATACTTGGTGTGTTTGCTCGCTAAAGTCTTCAGATATAACGTCCATTGTTTCAGGGACAAGTGGAATTTGGCCAGATAAATAAACCGCTGTACCCACTTTCACTGCTTGGCTGTATGTGCCAATCGCTGCAGGTGCTTTATCCGTTGATATAAATGCTTTATTCATGATGTTCCTATTTTATTTTTTACGATAGACTTTTTGTACATCCGGCATCACACGTATACGACGCATGATATTAGCGACGTGGATACGGTTTTTAACTGTTATCCCTAAGTCTATCACGTATAAATTACTTTCTTTTTCATCGGTAGCTATTTCTACAATATTGGCCTGTGTCGTTGCGACCACATTGGTTAATTTAGCCAGCGCACCTTGGTGGTTAATAATTTCTACCCGTAAAGCCGCAATGTATTCTTTTTCTGGATTATCATCCCATTTTACGACAAGGTATTTCGAACGATCATTTTCCCAGCCACGAATGTTCTTACACTCTTGGCGATGAACCGTTAAACCTTTACCCTGGCTGACATGGGCTGTAATGGCGTCTCCAGGCACTGGACGACAACATTTAGAATAATTAACTAACATACCTTCAGTGCCAATAATGGTTGCTTTTGCACGTTTAGCAATATCGTTTAAGTCATCGTTATCGTTTTGTAATAAGCGTTTGGCAATCAGCATGCTCATTAAATTACCTGAGCCAATTTCTACAAGTAGCTCTAAGGTTGAAGAGAGTTCATGCTCCTCAAGCACTCGCGTAATATTTTCAGCTGGCAGGTTATCAAACTTGTTCTCACCTAGGGCTGAATCAAGTAAGCGACGACCTAATAATAATGCTTCTTCATGCTGTTGGCTTTTAAGGTAGTTACGTACGCCCAGTCGCGCTTTACCAGTAACAATAAAGTTAAGCCATGTTGCGTTAGGATGAGCGCCTGAGCTAGTAATAATTTCTATTGTTTGCCCAGTATCAATGGCTTTACTTAAAGGGTAAGGCTTACGATTAACGCGTGCGCCAACACAAGTATTACCAACATCAGTATGAACGGCATAAGCAAAATCGACCGCAGTCGCGCCCATTGGCAGTTCAACGATGCGACCATCAGGAGTAAACACGTAAATTTCTTCAGGGAAGAGTTCGGTTTTAACGTTTTCAACAAACTCAAATGATGATCCCGCACTTTGCTGTAACTCTAGTAAGCTTTGCATCCATTGGCGAGCACGCTGCTGCGCAGTGTGGCCCGCATTGTCGCCAGACTTTTTATACATCCAGTGAGCCGCGACTCCTTTGTCTGCCATGTGATCCATATCGTGAGTACGGATTTGAATTTCAACAGGAATACCATGCGGGCCAACCAAAGAAGTATGAAGTGATTGATAGCCATTAGTTTTTGGTACAGCAATATAATCTTTAAAGCGGGTTTCAATTGGCTTATATAAGTTATGAGCTACACCAAGTACGCGATAACAGGTGTCCATAGAGTCCACCGCAATACGAAAAGCGTAAATATCCATGACCTCGTTAAACAGTAACTCTTTATTAAGCATTTTTTTATAAATACTGTATAGATGCTTTTCACGGCCTGATACGGTGGCCTTTATGCCTGACTCTTCAAGGCGTGCTTCAATTTCTGTTTGAATATTTGAAATAACTTCTTTACGATTTCCACGCGCTTTAGCCACTTGCGATTTAAGTGCACGATGACGCATTGGATACAGCGCTTGAAAACCTAAGTCTTCTAGCTCATTTTTTATATCGTGAATACCTAAACGATTAGCAATCGGCGCATAAATTTCTAGAGTTTCGCGAGCAATACGGCGACGTTTATCAGGGCGAAGTGCGCCTAATGTTCGCATGTTATGCGTTCTATCAGCCAACTTGATTAAAATAACCCGAATATCTTGGGTCATTGCCATAATCATTTTTCGATAGTTTTCAGCTTGAAACTCTTTTTTATCTTTAAAGCTTAACTTATCAAGCTTGCTCACACCTTCAACGAGTTCAGCCACCGTTTCACCAAATATTTCAGCTAAATCCTGTTGGCTAAAATCAGTATCTTCAATCACATCGTGCATCAATGCTGCCATGAGCGTTTCATGGTCAAGGTGCATGCTAGCTAATATTTGAGTGACTTCAACGGGGTGAGTAATATAAGGTTCGCCACTTGAGCGAGTTTGACCTTCATGGGCCTCTCGGGCTACCACATAAGATTTTTGAACTAGCTCAACATCGTCTGCTGGCAAGTATTTTGAGATTTTCTTTTTAAGACCTTCAAAAAGATACATTCACACTCCAATGTTCTCGTGAAGCAAATAAGTTAGGATAAGTTACGAATATACGATGAAAACAAAGGATTGCCAACGGCTATAGTTGAAATACTATGCCGTTAGCTAAATCAAACCGGGCGGTTGATTATTGGTTGCCACCAACAATGGCAGCAACAGCAGCTAGTTCTGCCGCTTCTTGGTGTTGTTGTTCTTCACGGTCAATAACATCCATTGAAGAATTATCAACTAAACCAAGTTCGATTTCACGTAAAGCAACAACTGTTGGCTTATCGTTCTCAGGATCTACCAGTGGATCTTTACCACCAACAGCAATTTGGCGGGCACGACGGGCCGCAACTAAAATTAAGTCAAAACGATTACCAATTGCATCTACTGCATCTTCAACTGTTACGCGAGCCATCTTAGCACTCCAAAATAATTTAAAAGCAAAGGCGTAGTTTACTGCACGCAGCAAGTTTCGCCAATAGCCAGTGGTTAATTTTTATCTATTTTAAGGCATGAACCGAAAATTAATCATAATTTAGATTATTTAAGTAGCTCATTAATTAAAGTTTGATGACGCGTGGTTTGCGCTTTTAGCGTTAATCGCTGTGCAATAACAACACTTTCTATCTCACTTAAAGCAGTATCAAAATCATCATTCACAACAACAAAGTCATACTCATCGTAATGAGAGGTTTCTGATTGAGCTTGTGCCATACGCCCGGCAATAATTTCAGCTGAATCTTGGCCACGGTTATTTAAACGTTGCTCTAACTCTTGCTTTGACGGCGGTAAAATAAAGATAGTTTTTACGTCATCCATTATTTTTCGAACTTGGCGAGCGCCTTGCCAATCAATATCTAAAAACACATCAATGCCAGCGGCTAACTGTGATTCAATGGCTTGTTTAGAAGTACCGTAATAATTATCAAATACTTGCGCCCATTCAAAAAAGTCATCTTTGGCAATTAGTGCCTTAAACTCATCAACCGATACAAAATGGTAGTGTTCTGCATCGTTTTCACCAGGGCGCGGTGCGCGGGTAGTGTGCGATACCGATACTTTCATATCAGCATGCTTTTTTAGTAATGCATTTATTAAGCTCGATTTACCCGCCCCAGAAGGCGCAGATAAAATAAATAAGTTTCCGCGAGAGTGTGCCATTATTTTCTCTATCTAAAAATAAACAGGCTCGAACTATAAACAGCTCAAGCCTTCAATTATTATATTGTACTTTATTTAGCTAATTATGCTCAAGTGAGTGGTAAAGCCAAAAAAAGTTACTCAATGTTCTGAATTTGCTCATTGAGTAGCGGTCTAGACCCTCAAAAAATCAATAAGTTACCGAAAAGAAACCGTTCAAAAATGCCTGTTTGCCCACCAAACTGCCCACCACTTGCCTATGGCTTTTACTAAATCTTAGTGGTTAGCAATGGAAAAACAGTGTCGTTTTTATGCTGCTGTTAGAGCTAAAACATAGCAGTTTTGAAGGGCTTTATCGAGCACGATTTCCGTCAACATAGCTTTGCCATTTTTTCACTAGTTCTACGCGATAGTAATGAGTCAGCAGAAAGCTCACTTAGCCTGAAATGGACATTATGATGTCCATTTTAATAGAAATAAGCTCAATATGGATACTATGGTATCCAAGAGAGATAAGACTGAGTGTCGAATGGTAAGCATCAGGTCTACAAATTGTTATCCCTAAGGTAACTTTGTGTAGACCTTCGGGGCTAGGCAACGCGCTTTTACCACCTCTTTGGTAAATACTGCGTGAAATACAAAGGCATCACGATATTGGTTTGTTCTAACGCTGAAGAGCCTTGTGTACCCGTTAACTTAAAGGTTTTATTTGGAGTACATTTTTCAACGTAGGATGCCAACGATTTTGCTCTTGTACGTTTACCACTTTTGACTTCCACAGGGATGATATCGCCTTCATCGGTCGCCAAAATAAATTCGATTTCGGCGCGGGCGTCATTCCATGAATAGCTTGGGTCAACGCCAATAGCTGTGAGCTCTTGTTGCACAAAGTTTTCAGCCACATAGCCTTTGTATTCATAGTTTTGTTGCTTAATCTCTTTATAACTGCTGCCCAGCATATGATTGAGCAGGCCCACATCAAACAGAAATAGTTTAACCATATTGTCTTTTTTATAGGCCGCCAACGGAGATTTAGGTAATCCTTCAATAGGGTAGTTTGGCAAAGCTAAGCGGCAGCAGTTAAGCCAATGGATCGCGGTTTCAAAATCGCTATAACGAGATTTACGCTCATGCACATGCTTAAATTTAAAGCGTTTAACTGACTCATCGCTGACAAGTGATAGCTGGGCTGGAATGCTATTAAACACCGATTCAATCAGTGTGGCATCGACCTTGCCCGCGTACTTACCGAAATCGCGGCGATAACCTTCAACTAAATCGGCATGAATTTTTGTGACTTTTTCAACACGCTCTAGAATGCTTGAATCCTTAAACTGATACCAAGCAGAAACGGCTTCCGGCATACCACCGGTAAAAAAATAGTCGGTTAGTTTATCCATCAATTTAGTGTGCACCGCCGGTGTGCTTGCTTGACTATCAAATGCTTTGATCAGTGCTTGCTCGTTGGATGCGTAAATAAATTCTTGGAAGGTCAGTGGTCGTAAATTGTATTGTTCTACCTTGCCCACAGGGAAGGTGTTGAGCAAACCAATATTTGAACCGCTGGCTGCGACAAAATAGGACGGTGCTTTTTCGGCAAAATACTTCAGCGAAGTTACGGCTCGTTCACATTCGCCAATTTCATCTAATATCAGCAAGTCGGTGTCTGGATTGAACGCTTGGTTGGTTAACAACTCAATGTTCATTACTAGCTCGTCAGGTGACAACGAGCCATCGAACGCTTCTTTGTATGCTGGGTTTTCAAGGAAGTCGATACGAAGGATGTTGGCAAAGGTATTCCCAAACAACTCTTGCAGTAGATAGGTTTTACCTGTTTGTCTTGCGCCATCGATCAATAATGGCTTGCGCACAGGTTGACTTTTCCATGCTATTAGGGCGTTGAGTAAGTTGCGCTGCATTGTCATTTCCCGCCAATTTAGACTGTTAACTGCCTGTAGTATAACTCAGTCTACACTTTTACGCGCAGAAAAGTGTGATATTTTACATTTTTATGCGCGTAAAAGTGTTGTGGCGTTCTAATTGAGCAAGACTCTCCCTTTTTGATAAAGCTTTTGGCACTCATCCCTTGGGCTTTTGGGGCAGTCTGGGCAAAGCCTTAGTTCACGCCACTTAGGCACACACTAGCCCTGCCCACAGGGTATTTATGACTTGGGGCATTATGTAAATTCTGGGGCAAGTAGCTACTTGTACCCTCAGAAAGCTGCACGATCCGGGCATTTATCTGCCTACTGCGTCCGTTTAGTACTGGCAAACTCCTAACTGAACTTAACAGATCAGTGAGGAAGCAAACGATGAACCCAACCACACAATCACCCACAAACTCAGTACACCCAGCGCGTCAGCAGCGGATTTTGCGCTTGCCCGAGGTAAAGGCAAAAACAGGCTTTGGCCGCAGTACCATTTATGCCCTGATGGCCAGCGGTGAATTTCCGCGATCCATTCGTATTGGTGCGCGTGCCGTGGGCTGGTTAGAAAGCGATATCGACCAGTGGATTGAAACCCGCCGTATCGGTGCTGCTTATGGCCGTGGATAAACCATCAGTATCAACCCCGTTACCTGCCAATGAGATAAATAACAACATGCCAACGTTACCGGCTGGTTTTGCCTATAACGCGCAAAACTGGCTGGTGATGCAACCGGCAGGGCAAGATAGCCCAGTTAAAATCTGCTCTTGGCTGCAAGTGGCTGCCCGCACCCGCGATCCACAAGGGGACAACTACGGCTATTTATTGCACTGGTTAGACGATGACAATCGCCATCGCTATTGGGCCATGCCCGCAGAACTCTTAGCCGGAGACGGCAGCGAGTACCGTCGAATCCTACTCAGCCGAGGCATGCGGCTGAGTAACAGTGTCAAAGCGCGGCAGTTGCTCTCGTTGTTTATTCAACAAATGGGCGAGCTGGCCACGCAAAAGGCCATTAGCGTAAACTGTATTGGCTGGCATCACCACGCTTATGTGCATCCGCGCCTCACCTTTTACCCAAGCGAACACAGCAACAACCCGCGCATGGTGCTGCAAACCATGCACCCGATAGAAGGCTTTATTCAACAAGGCAGTAGCGACAGTTGGCGGCAGCACGTTGGCCGTTATTGTCTGGATAACCCGCTATTAATCGTTGGCGTTTGTGCTGCACTGGCTGCGCCTTTGTTGCACTTGTGTGGGGTGGATGGTTTTGGTTTACACCTCTATGGTGCCAGCAGTACTGGTAAAACCGCAGCGCTGTATCCGGCATTATCGGTGTGGGGCGAACCTAATCAACTGCGCCACAGTTGGCGTGCCACGGCCAACGGTTTAGAAGGCACAGCATTAGCGCATAACGATGCCTTGCTGGCGCTCGATGAAATGGGCGAAGTTGACCCAAAAGAGGCAGGTGATGTCGCTTACATGCTTGCCAATGGCCAAGGTAAAACCCGTGCAGGCAAATACGGTGAAATGCGCTTACCCGCCCGTTGGCGCTTGGTGTTTTTATCCACTGGCGAAGTGACGCTTGAAAGCCATCTTGCCGGTATCGGCAAGCGCGTAAAAGCTGGCCAGCAAGTGCGAGTGATTGATCTCAGTGCCGATGCCGGCGCGCAAATGGGCGTGTTTAACCAGAGTCATGGTATCAACGCCGCCGATTTAGCCGATCACCTAAAACAGCAAAGTCGCCAACATTACGGCTGCTTGGCCTTGGACTGGTTACGGTATTTAACGCAGCACAGCGCGCAGGTGCGACCCGTTTTTCAAAACGTACGCCAACGTTTTTTAGCTAGCTTACCAACCGAGGCTGACGGCCAAGTGCGCCGAGTAGCCGAAAAGTTTGCCTTACTGGCTAGCGCAGGCCTGTTAGCCATTCAAGCCAAAGTGCTCGATTGGCCAGCCCAAAGTGTCGAAGCCGCCTGTTTAAGCCAGCTTAACCAATGGATACTTGCTCGCGGTGGTGTAGCCGCCAATGAAGATCAACAAGCCATTCGCCAAGTGCGCAGCTTTATTGAGCAACATGGCGAAAGCCGCTTTACGCCTAAACAAATTGGTTACAGCAGCCAAGTACGCCAACGAGCAGGGTGGATAGATGTCACCGGCCCACAAACCCTCTACCTGTTTTACCCAACTGGCTGGCGTGAAGCCACCGAAGGCCTCAGCCCAGATCGCGCCGCCAAAGCACTGATGGCCGCAGGTTACCTAATCCCCGATGGCAACCGGCCACAGCGAAAAGTCAGCCTACCTGACAACACTCGCCCACGAATGTACTGCGTAAAAGGCAGTATCTTAGATGATTAGCGCCAGAATTACAGTTGACGTCTTATCATTAACTGATAACATACGATTTGTTTATTTATCTAGTATTAAGGGTGTTTTGTGTCAGAGGTGGGTATAGACGTGACTAGCTGTATTATTGGTATTAAAGGTCAAACTCCAAGTTCCACAAACCAAGTAGATGTTTGGTTTGACTCCCTTAAATCAATTGCATCGGTTCTATCTGAAGAAAATCAGCATTTGCTAAAGATTATTGCAGATAAAAAACCAGAAAATATTACAGAGCTATCTGAATTAACTGGGCGAGCAGTAAGTAATCTTTCTCGAACTATTAAAACGTTGGAGAAACATGGGCTCATTAATATTGAGAGCTTTGGGAAAAGTATTAGGCCGAAGATTAAGTATAGTAATTTCAATATATTATGTGATTTGAGTTTTAGTGGTGGAAAAAAAGATTTGTTAGAAAATAAATTTACTTTGGTCTCAATGTTTACAGGTGTTGGTGGGCTAGATATGGGATTTGAAGGAGGCTTTAAATACAAAGATAAATACTTTGAAAGTCAACCATTCTCAACCCTGGCTGCTTATGAGAAAGATGAAAAGTGCGTAGAAACAATAAAGAAGAATTTAGATATACCTATTAGCCAAGTGGAGTTATCTGAAGAGCTTGTTAATGATTTTCCAAGTGCTGATGTGTTAATAGGTGGTTTTCCATGCCAAGACTTTAGTTCTTGTGGCCCTAAAAGAGGTCTTAGTTCTGACAGGGGGCAGCTATACAAAGTTCTAGTTAAATATATGCAACATCACAAACCTAAAATTGTATGCGCTGAAAATGTTCCTAATTTAGCTCGAATGCAAAAAGGTGCTGTGCTAGAAACTATAGTTAATGATTTTAGCGAGCAAGGTTATAAAGTCCAAGTTTGGGATCTTTTTGCTCCGGATTATGGTGTGCCGCAAAGCCGTAGAAGGCTGTTTTTTGTTTGTACCAGAAATGATCTTGAAGGCGAGCCACTAAAACCAGAACCAAAATTTGTTGGTATGCATCGCGGAACAAAATGGGCAATCGAAGATTTGGAAAAAGTTATTGATGAGACCATTCCTAATCAAAGCCAGTATTTCAAGGCATCAAAAGCCAAGAAAGGCAATGGGCAAGGTGATGAGCACTGCAAAGCAGATGAACCATCATACACAATTAGGGCAAACGCTAAGTCTAGAGTCCAATTTCATTATGAATTAGATAGAAGGCTAACGATCAGGGAGTGTGCTCGTCTACAGACGTTCCCCGACTCTTTTGTTTTTCCTCATTCTGCTACTTCAAATGTTATGCAAATAGGTAATGCAGTCCCACCTATGTTGTCATATGAGGTGGCAACATCAATCAAAGAATTTTTATTAAAACAGGATTGATCAATATATGAAAGGAAATAGGGATGAGGTTTTTTCTTATATTTTTTCGAAAGCCGATGAAGTTGGTTATATGGGGCTTGATTCAGCCAGGTCTGGTAAATTCCAAGATGAATTGGAAAATGATCCTGAACTAATTAGAATTGCTGGGGAAAAACTTTCAAGAAATTACATCAAGGATACCGTTTTAAACAATTATAGTAAGAAGCAAAGATATATATCAGAAGATGATGTGCTTAGTGTTTTCGTTGAGTTGAGTGATATTTCTGTTTTAGGTGCCAAAAAAGATCTTGAGAATGGTATTTTTAAAATTTCATATTCAAATGAGGAGTTTGAGTGTACTAGTTCAAGTATTAACGAATGGCAAACAGTTTTAAAACGATTCGGAAAAAGAAGAAGCGGAAAAACTAGATTTGCTTTTTTGACTTGTGGTGGTATAGAGAAACAGCAAGATGAGCTTGGGGCTGTCGTAGATATTTTAAAATCATATGGTGTAACAGCTCTCATCGTTAAGCCTAGCCAGAAACCTATATCAATAAAGCTGTATTTGAGTAATAAATCTGGTCAGCCTTTTAGTTTAGTTAAAACGGGATTGTCCAAACCCTTCCTCCTTCTCGCAGGTATCTCAGGCACAGGTAAAACCCGCTTTGTGCGTGAGCAAGCAAAAACATCAAAGCAGTTTGCTGAAACCTATTGTTTAACCTCAGTACGCCCCGATTGGCATGAGCCGAGCGATTTGCTGGGTTATATTTCACGCCTAAATGGTGCTGCTGAATACATCACTACCGATGTATTGCAGTTTATCGCCACAGCTTGGCGTGCCATTGCTGATAGCGACTTAACCGTTGAAGTGCAAGAGAACGAAGACCAAGGCAAGCGCTTAGTTGTGGCCGGTGAACGTGATGCGTTAGATAAGGTGCTGCCTTACTGGCTGTGTTTGGATGAAATGAACCTAGCCCCTGTTGAGCAATATTTTGCTGATTATTTATCGGTACTGGAAACCCGCGAATGGTGTTGGACAGGTAATAGCTTTACCTACAGTTGTGATGCCCTATTAAAACCCGCCACCATTAAAGAAGTCGCTGATAAAGAAAAGCTGCGCGAAGCGCTAGGTTTTGATGACGCGCAATACGATGAGCTGTGGGCACATATTTGCCAATATGGTTTAGGTATTCCGTTTAACCTGCTTGTTGCAGGCACAGTGAATATGGATGAAACCACTCACGGCTTTTCGCGCAAAGTGATTGACCGAGCGCTGAGCTTTGATTTTGGTGCGTTTTTCCCGAATAACTTTGATGAGTTTGCTGATTTTGGAACTCCGACAAGTTGCAATAAACGCCTTAGCTATCCTATTTGGTCAAACGCCAGCAAAGCAGACTTAGACAATACCTTTGATGCGGATGGCACAAAAACCGTTGCGTTTTTATCGGCCGTTAATGCCGTGCTAAAAAATACCCCGTTTGAATTGGCATTTCGTGCGCTCAATGAACTTCTTCTCGCGGTTGCTAGTAGCCAACCACAAGATGACCTAACTCTAAAAGCTGTATGGGACGACTTTATGATGTGTAAGGTTCTGCCGCGTATCGAAGGCGATACCGACAAACTGACTACATCTGATGGAAAGGCTTTGTTGGTTGAACTTGATACTGTGTTGGCAGACCAGTTTGCCCCTATTTGGTTAGCGTCTGACGCAGACGAAGCCAATCAACGCCCTGACTTGTATCGCGAGAAAATCGTGGCCGATGGTGCTACTGAAGAGGAAAAAGTACTGCGTATACCTTGCCGTTCAAAAGCGAAGTTGCAGTGGATGAGCGAGCGATTAGCCAGTGCGACCTTTACCAGTTTCTGGCCTTAATGAGTCGGTGCTGTTTGATGCCTTCTGCAATGAATGAAACCTATAAGCAGAACCCGTACAGTGATGGTGTAAGGAGTGGTAGGGAATGCCGGAGTTAATACGATTACAAACCCCTGACTTTGAGTTTTCGGTCTGGGCGAATGATATTAGCCAGCGGTTGCGTGTGTACCAGAATACAATGGCGCATAGGGCGAGCGCTAATCATGCACAACCTAGCTACGAATTGCGCTTTGCGCCAGCAGCGCAGCTGAGCAATGCGATTGAACCGCAAGGGCTTGTTGCAGATGCTTTCGTACAAAGTAGTTTAGTACAAAGTAGTTTAGTACAAAGTGGGTTAGATGAAAGTGACTTAGCCGAAAGTGACCTTGTTGCCAATGGCTTAGCGAAACACGCTGAGCTGACATTAAATTCTCCCTTGTTTTTTGAGAATACTCAGTACCAGTTTGAGTGGGTATTTTTTAGTGAAGTAACCCATGCGCGGCTAACTCACCGAAGCCAAAACGTGAATGAGGCATTTCGTTTTGCTCCCGAAGTAAAAACCGCAAGGGGCGTGGTGCCCGCACGTTTAACCGGCACCATTAATACCGGTAATGATGTGGGCTGGTTACGTTTGCCACTTACCTTTGAGCACAATGGTAAAACACAGACTCAGCACATAGCCTTTGAAGTGCTGCCAACCAAAATGGCACTTCACCAAGACTTGCCCGCCATGTACCAAGCCATCGACAAAGTTTACCCTCTTTGGCGCTTTAGTTTGGTCGAAAAAACCGAGCAAGATGCAGCGACCAGCCAGCAACGCGGGCATTTTCCACTGATGTGGTTGGCTAATTTTGCCGCGTTACGGGAGCGTTTTGAGCAAGGCTTAAAAGTGATTTGTGCAGCCCCTCATAGCCGTTTGCAACCGACGGTAGCCAATATTAAAGCGGCCAAATTAAAAGGCCGCCTGCCAAATAAGTTAGCCGAGAAAGTTAAGCAAGACTTTGCGAATGGCCAGTACGATAAGCGCTATGCAGTCGAAAAAAAGCAACTGAGTGTCGATACCCCAGAAAACCGCTTTATTAAAATGGCGGTGAGTAAAAGCAAGCGGCAATTAGCGGAGTTTGAACAAAAGCTTAGACAAAGTAACCAAGCACCAGAGCGGCAACGGTTGTCGGATTCATTTTTAAATGAGCTGCATAGTTGGCAACAACCGCTGCAAAAAGTGTTGGGCCAAAGTTTTTTAAAAGAGGTGGGTGCATACACAGGGTTAAACCGTGAGTCGTTAGTGCTACAGCAAAAAACCGGTTACAGCGCGGTATATCGTATTTGGCAGGAGCTGAAATTTTATTTAGATATGTTTGGCAATCAGTCGAGCATTTCAATGAAATCAGTGGCCGAGATTTACGAAGTATGGTGCTTTTTGTGTTTGAAGCAGATTTTAGAGCAGGATCTCGGCTTTGAATTGGTTGAAAACGGGGCGGCAGAGCTAAAACAAAATGATTTTTTTGAGTACAGATTTAAAGAAGATGGCTTGAAAGGCGCCTTTCGTTTTAAACGTAGCGATGGTGTCACTGCAAGGCTAGCACACGAGCCTGTATTCAATAAAGACGGTGTAATTCGGTCTTATTTGGTTAACCAAAAGCCGGATATTGTGTTGGAAGTGACACTGCCCAAAAGCGCCCATTTAACAAAAGCAGACTCATCAGAAGAAAAGCAGTTTATTTGGCTATTTGATGCCAAGTACCGTATTAAAACCGAGAAAAACCGCTTTGATGACAGCAATGAAGATATCGAAAGTACCGATTACGTACCAGACGATGCCATTAACCAAATGCACCGTTATCGGGATGCCTTGATTCGTCTATCAGAGCCGCGCTTGTCTGAGTCACCATCCAGTAAAATCGAAGGACAACCTGCTAAAAAAAGCCGCCCAGTTTTTGGTGCGTTTGCTTTATACCCAGGTTTTTTTGATCAAGCCACAACACCCAACCCCTACGCAGCTGCGATAGAAGAAGTGGGTATTGGCGCATTTGCCCTCTTACCTAGCCAAAATGGGCCTAGCCAAAACGAACTTAGTCAAACTGAATCAACCCAGACTAAGAGCCGTTATTCCGGTCACCAGTGGTTGTTAGAGTTTTTGCAAACGCAAATTGGCACAGCGCCGAATGCACAAACAGGGCAAGGCAATGAGGCCATGTATCCTGTGGCTGGCATGGCGGAAAGGCTTTACGTACAAGAAGCCGCACGCATACCGTATTACGGCATGCGTCAAGTACTGTACCCTGATTTGACGATGACAGTGGCATTAGGTGGGCAGCGTGGCCGTGATAATGGCTACTTTGAACAATTTGAGCAAGGCACAGCGCGGTGGTATCACCTGCCGCAAAGCACGTTTTTACAGAAATTTAAGCAGCATATTGCCGAGGAAATTCGCTATTTAGCGTTGGCGTCTACCTCAGACACTCAAAGTTCATCCAAGCAAATTGACAAACTTTGGCCGGTTAAACGAGTCACCGTATTACCACGCTACGCCATTACCGAAGATCAAGCGGGTAAGAAGTCAGGTTCTGCTGATTTGTATTATTTATTTGAGCTTGGCAAACCGCTATCACTGCAAACGCCAGTGACCAATGTGCCACATCGCCCAATGAAAAACTCGATGAAACTCACAACCTTAACTCGCCTAGAGAGCGTCACTAAGTTTACCGAGGTTGAAAAAGTGTACGAAGCGGCAATGGTGTGAGCGAGTGTTATTAATTATGCAGAAGGTTAAGAGAATGACAGCCTCGTTTTCTAGCTGTTAGCCAATGCAGTGGGAGGATATGTGATGAATACTCGAACCTGTTCAATTTGTGAGATGGGTCAACTCATCCTGTATACTGAAAAGATTACGGTTGTGCATTTGGGGCAACAAGGCCAAATTGAAAGCCAGTATTCAATGTGTGATTATTGTAACAGTGAACAGGTAGGTGCAGATGAAGCTCGTTTTAACAAGCTCGCCATGAATGCCTTTAAAAAGCAGGTGTTTAAAACAGTCTGATACATACTGCCAATTAAAAAGCGACATCAAATGATATCGAGCTATTTGGCGCTTTTGATATTAAAATTGCACCAACAACACCCCTCTCGCTACCCGTTAGATCAGCGCCCTGTGAGGGGTTACTCTTTTTTCAGGCTTCTAATTTTTGGTACCGTAATGAGTTATGGCACCAAAATTCGCTTTCAACCACACATCACTCTCCGGCCCACAAAGGTGGTGCAGTAGAGCTAGGTTTATCTTGTGGCTGATCACGTTGCCGTTTCGTTTTTGGCTCTCCTTTCTAAAACCTCTCAGTAATAACCCCGTACATGATTTGCCCACTTGCTCTGGCGAGCAGGGCAGGCAAAAGCCGCGGTTTTGCTGTTTGGGGTGCAAGGTAGCGCGCTTTCCTGTTTTAGACAAAGGTGCAGCGCACCAAAAGATACAGGCGTTGGCCGGTGTGTTTGCTTTCAATGTGTTGGTTTTGCTCGTGTAATCCGCATATACCGGTAACAAATGTGCCGGTAACAAAACCAACCCGCCTTGCGCGTGGCCTTCAACCTCAGGTAAAGGTAGCCAATACAGGTTTGGCCATTGCTCGGGGCTCTGCCATTTTTCTACGATCACTTGCGCGCCAATGCTATTCAGCCATTGGTGAATGGGGCAGCCTGGATGCGCTTGTTTAACGCGCGGTAACTGATAGGTCAACCAGCGGGTTAAACGTTCGGCGGCATTATCGCACTGGCTTAATGCTGGGTAGAGGGTAAACGCGCCATGCCCAACCAGTAAAGCGACCACCTGCTGTATCCATTCTCTATCCCAATCGTTAGCACTTGCCCATAACACGTCACTTATCACCTTGTTGGTTCGTCATGCCGTCTATTTTCAGTGGTCGGGTGCAGACTCAGTGGTGAATTAGATGAAAGAAATGGCCATCAAACTAACCAGTCAAATCGGTTTTTTATGATGACCTGTGCGCGGCTAACTGTTTGATATACATAGTCCAATACAGCGCTGTTTGACGGCATTTAGCCCATGCAAAAAAATCGAGACGCCAAACGATCGTTTGCATTCTGGGTTTAAAAAATCAAACGGTTTGTACTTTGATGCCGAGGTTGGTTTAGGGTACAAAAAGTGCCAAACCTTGCTTTGAGCCAGTACTGGCAAGGCTTAGCAGCGTTGGATTTCAATCGAGAAGCCAAACAGTGAATGGGCTAATTTCCCTGTTTGGCGTTTCGATCCAAAAGCCAAACGGATAGTGGTTTTGGCGTATGGGGGTAAAGGCATGGGGAAGTGTGTGCGCGAACACGCGAATGATTGCCCTGTAAAACCAATCGACAAAAACGCCAACTTGGTTTATATTTTTAAAATAATTTTAGTTTTCATAAACCAGAGGTCTGTATGATTGGAGAGCGCATAAAACGAGCCCGTGCAGCCGCTGGCCTGTCGATGCAGGCCTTGGGTGAGCAAGTTGGTATTAGTGCCAACATGGTTAAAAAATACGAGCACGACCAGAGTATGCCTTCGTCGGGAGTTTTACTTAAATTGGCGACGGCTTTGTCGGTTCGTACTGAATACTTCTTTCGCCCAGCACAGGTGACTTTGGGTGAGGTGGAGTATCGTAAAAAAGCCTCAGCTTCAGCTAAGTTGCTAAAGAAGATTGAGTCTGATGTGGTTGACCAAGCCGAACGCTGGTTATCACTTAAAAATGTATGGCCAAACTTCCCGATAGCGAGTTTTAACTACCAGCCCGACGTTCCTGTTGTAAGCACTTTAGACGCAGTAGAGCAGGTTGCCGCCAAAGTCCGTACTGATTGGCAGTTAGGTATGAATCCATTGCCAGACTTAATCGACTTGCTTGAGTCTAAAGGTATTTTGGTGATTGTCAGTAACGTACCCCAAGCCGATAAATTTGATGGGTTACAAGCCAAAATATCAGGGCAGCCAATTGTTGTTGTGTCTTCTCATTGGCCTGGTTGCCGCCAGCGGTTTACATTGGCGCATGAACTTGGCCACCTTGTTTTACATGGCTTACTCGATGAATCCCTTGACGAAGAGATGGCCTGCAACCGCTTTGCTTCTGCGTTTTTACTGCCCGAAGTTGGCCTTTTTCAGCATCTAGGAGAGCGACGTTCGAACG
This sequence comes from Pseudoalteromonas sp. SCSIO_11900, assembly GCF_000576475.1. Lineage (NCBI taxonomy): Bacteria > Pseudomonadati > Pseudomonadota > Gammaproteobacteria > Alteromonadales > Pseudoalteromonadaceae > Pseudoalteromonas > Pseudoalteromonas sp. SCSIO_11900. The sequence continues at coordinate 600,490 of NZ_KK070023.1, read as the reverse complement.
TAGACCCCAAAGAGCTATATTTCCTGAAACACGAATATGGCTTAAGCATGGCAGCTTGTTTGTATCGCAGTGCCGACCTTGGTGTGATCACCGAAGAGAAAAAACGCCAAATATTTATACAGTTCTCAAAAAACGGTTGGCGTAAGCAAGAGCCTGGGAATCCTTATCCACAAGAGCAAACATTATTGTTTGAGCAGTTGGTTTATCGTGCATTGGCAGAGGGAATTGTTAGTGAATCCAAAGCCGCTGAGCTGTTACAGATGTCAGTGATGGCATTGCATAAGCAACGCCAAATGTTGGCTGAGGCTGTTTAAATGTATTTGTTGATCAGTGATGCCAATATCCTCATTGATCTCGAAGAAGGCCAATTATTAGGCGTCTTTTTCAATTTGCCTTACCAGTTCAAAGTTCCAGATGTGTTATTCCACGAGGAGCTAAGCAATCAACATGGCTATTTACTCGAGTTAGGGTTGTTGTTGGGAGAGTTAAGCCCTGAGTCTATGATGTACTCATTTGAACTGAGGCAAAAGTATGCTGGCCCTAGCATGAACGATTGCTTTGCACTTGCGTTGGCGAAACAAGAACAGTGTCCATTGCTAACTGGGGATATGGCGCTTAGGAAGGCGGCTGAAAAAGAAGCGATATTAGTTCAAGGTACGCTATGGGTTGTTGAGCAGCTCGTCACCCATGGTGTATTGTCAGTTGAAGAAGCTCAAGCTGCCTACGATAAAATGGCAAAAGCTGGTCGTCGCTTACCTTGGGCGCTTGCAAAGCAGCGTTTAACCCAATTATAAACTTTGCATAGCCCCGATTGCCCCATTCCTTGGGGCGGTTCAAATTCCTCTTATTCACCCTCTAAAGCTCGGCATATCAAGTGTTGCCCCATTGTCCCAACTGCCCACGGTAAGTGAGCAAATGGGGGCTTGTTAGTTTCGCCTGATAGGCCTTTTCGGCATGCGGCTGCGTTTGCCATCGAAGAAGGCCAATACTCTGAACCAATAGAGTGATTCTTCATAACCTAGGCTATGCGTTGGGCGTGCAGGCGGGATCGGGATGAGCCCCAGTTTGCGTCCTAAACTGACAATCACGTAGAACGTGAGTTTTAGCGTCAGCCAAGGAGCGAGTACTACGAATACCATCAGGCAATACCGAGTAAGTGCGTAGCCTATACCATGAGGTTGTTCGAGTAAGGCAATGCCAATACACCAACCAAGGCCTGCCAGCATGGCTATTGGAAAGGTAATGGGGGCGAGTCGCATCATAAATTGCATGTTAGCGCCCTCCTGTGTGGTGTTGTGAAGCGGGCTCAAAGTTCACCAATGGTTCAACCACATCAGCCACGGTTTGATGGGCAATTCGGCGCTCTTCAAAGTAATCGTGGCGGTCGTAGATACCCTCAACGCCTTTTAGCTTATGGTTAAGACAGCGTTCGGCTACGTTGCCTGCAATACCCAAAGAGGCGGCAAGGCTGCGAAAGGTGCGGCGCAAATCGTGTACGGTGAAGTGTTCAAGTTTGCCCATTTTATTGGGAGGCTGTTTTTTGCGCCCAGGCTCGCGACCAAAGAGTTTAGAAATGGCACGGTTTAGCGTATCTGGCCCCATATGTGGACGATGGCTTGCTCGTCTGGCTGGGAAAACATAAGGCGAGCCACAAGCGCGGACTTGCAACTCGTTAAACCAAGCAATGGCTTGGCGTGGTAAGGGAATGCTGATTGGCACGCCGGTTTTGCTGCGTTCTTTGGGCAGATCCCACACGCCTGTGGTTAAATCCATTTCACGCCACATGGCTTCGCACAGTTCGCTTTTGCGTACACCCAATACCAAAAACAGGCAGCAAGCGAGGTAGTTGTCGCGGCCAAAGCTATTGATATGGGAATGAAACACGCTAAAGGCGTAGTGAATTTCCTCTTTGCTAAGCATCCTGTCTTTACTGGACTCCACGCCACCGGCATCGTCTACGGTAAATGCTGCGGCTGGGTTGTTCAGCGTTAAGTCGAGCTTTATCGCATGCCGAAATAGCTGCTTCATGTACATCAAGGTATCGTTGGCAATGGTAGGGCGGTTACTTTCTCGAATGCGCTCTAGCACCTCCCGCACGTCACGTGCGGTCACCTCAGCAATACACTTAATGCCAATGACTGGGCTTATGTCTTTGGTGTAAACCCGATACGGAATCTTGGGATGCTTAAGTCGTCGACTAAGATCGGTTCGATACCAGTCATGGAACAGTTGATCCACGGTTTCAATGTCAGGTAACTCGATTTTCTGTTTTTCTAGAAGAGGATCTATGCCGTCACGTACTTCCTTTCGAAAGTATGCGGCGGCAATTCGAGCGTCTGCCAACGACATTAAAGGAAATTGCCCCAAGGTTGCTTCTCGTCGTCCTTTGGCTGTGGTGTAGCGGATCATCCAGTAAGGCGAGCCTTGTTTGCGGACGCAAAAATATAGACCTTCACCATCTGAATATTTTTTGGGGTCGGCTTTGCTGTATGCAATAACCTGTTTTGCTGTGAGTTTTCCCATGTTTACTCCATAGTTGCTGAAATAATGGAGGGGGCAATAATGGCTGCCCACCACCGATTTGCTTATTGAATCAGCAGCTAACCTGTTGTGGTGGCGAGTTAAATGCGAAAATTGGGTAACTTACTGCCCACCAATTTGCTCACCGCAAAATGCTTATTGAGCAAAAATGAGGGGGCTGCCCACCATTCTGCCCACCACTAAACAGGTAGTTGGTAACGGACATCTATAAACCGATTTGGACGGGAAAAATAAAAAAGCCCTGTATTTACAAGCAAATAACAGGGCTTCTAAGACATTCTTGGACGGGTGAAAAAACTATTCGATATTTTGAATTTGCTCACGCATTTGCTCAATCAATACTTTTAGCTCTACCGCTGCATTGGTGATTTCACTGTTGATTGACTTAGAGGCGAGGGTGTTTGCTTCACGATTAAACTCTTGCATCATAAAATCTAAACGACGACCACAAGCACCACCTTTACTCAGGATTTTGCGTGTTTCTTTAACGTGCGACTTTAAACGATCTAGCTCTTCAGCAACATCTTGCTTTTGTGCAAGGTAAATCAGTTCTTGCTCAAGGCGTGACTCATCAATATTTGTTGTTAAATCTTCAAGTTTTTGTACTAACTTTTCACGTTGCCATTTAGTAATTTCTGGCATGTGTGCTTCAACGATATCAACTTGTTCTAAAATAGCGGTTAATCGTGTAGCTATCATTTCTTCAAGGTTTGCACCTTCATCACCACGTGCAGATTTAAAGTCTTCAATTACTTGGTCAAGGCCAGTAATGAGTGCCGTATTTACACTATCCATATCAATTTCTTGTGCTTCCATAACACCAGGCCAACGTAAAATATCCACAGGGTTAATGTCACCACTGCTTTGTTGCTGAACCCACTTAGCACTATTAATTAACTGCTCCGCCAGCGACTGATTAATTGATAATTCACCAACATGTGCGGGATTTGCGACAAATTTTAAGAAGACCTCTACCTTACCACGCTGTAAGTGCTTACGCAGACGCTCGCGAATAACGGGCTCCATGCCACGAAATTGCTCTGGTGCACGAATAAATGTTTCAAGGTAACGTTGGTTTACTGAACGAATTTCCCACGTGCCAGTGCCCCATTCGCCTTTAATTTCGCGGCGCGCATAAGCTGTCATGCTGTGGATCATGGATGATTTCCTACATTTTTAAATACAAAGTTGACTGATTATACCGAATCAGCTTTTAACCTCTAGCGTAAATTTTCTGAAATGTGCTTTTCTGATGCAGTTAATTATGTAAATGAACATGGCATCTGGCACCACATCGACTTATAATGTGGCAAATTCAGAATTAAGGGGATCGTTAATGCGTCCAAGCGAAAGAACACCTAATCAAATTAGACCGGTTACATTCACACGTAATTACACTATGCATGCTGAAGGTTCAGTATTAGTAGAGTTTGGAAATACTAAAGTTTTGTGTACAGCAACTGTTGAAGCTGGTGTACCACGCTTTATGAAAGGCCAAGGTAAAGGTTGGGTTACGGCTGAATACGGTATGTTACCTCGTTCAACACATACTCGTAATGGCCGTGAAGCATCGCGCGGTAAGCAGGGCGGTCGTACTATGGAAATTCAACGCTTAATCGCACGTGCACTTCGTGCCGCGGTTGATTTAAAAGCGTTAGGTGAAAACACCATTACTATCGATTGTGATGTTATTCAAGCTGATGGCGGTACACGTACAGCATCAATTAGTGGTGCATGTGTCGCACTCGTTGATGCACTTACTTACATGCGTGCAAAAGGGATGATTAATTCAAATCCACTTAAGCATATGATCGCGGCTATTTCAGTTGGTATATATAAAGGCCAAGCGATTAGCGATTTAGAATACCTTGAAGACTCAGCTGCTGAAACCGATATGAATGTAATTTTAACTGAAACAGGTAAAATTATTGAAGTACAAGGGACTGCTGAAGGCGAGCCTTTCTCGTTTGACGAACTTGATGAGCTACTTACACTCGCTAAGCACTCAATTCGTGAAATTATAGATGTACAAAAACAAGCACTAGCATAAATAGGTAATCAGCGATGAAAGAATATCAAAAAGAGTTTATTGAATTTGCTTTAGAAAAGCAGGTATTAAAGTTTGGTGAATTTACCTTAAAATCTGGCCGAACAAGTCCATACTTTTTTAATGCAGGCCTTTTTAATACAGGACGTGATTTAGCGCGTTTAGGCCGTTTTTATGCAGCGGCACTTGAAGATGCAGCAATTGAATATGATGTACTATTTGGTCCCGCTTATAAAGGTATTCCAATTGCAACAACTACCGCAGTTGCGTTAGCTGATCATTACAACAAAGATGTGCCTTACTGCTTTAACCGTAAAGAGAAAAAAGCACACGGTGAAGGTGGCAGCTTAGTAGGTTCTGAGCTTAAAGGTAAGATAATGCTAGTTGATGATGTGATCACTGCAGGTACTGCAATTCGCGAATCTATGGAAATTATTGCTGAAAATGGCGCAGATTTAAGTGGTGTTTTAATCGCACTTGATCGCCAAGAAAAAGGTAAAGCTGAGCTTTCAGCAATACAAGAAGTAGAGCGTGATTTTAATACTCAAGTAACTTCTATTGTTAAATTGGCTGATCTAATCAGTTACCTTGAAAATCAAGGAACCATGGATGAGCATTTAGCGGCAGTAAAAGCATACCGAGATCAATACGGTGTAGCATAAGTAAGAGCCTCGCAAAAGCGGGGCTTTATTTTGTTTAAAATTTAGCAGAACTCGCACGAATAGTTAAAGCGAGTTAATTCTCATAGTCGAGTGATTAAATCCAACTATAGCCATAAAAGCATTAGCAGATCGTATAAGTACAGAGATTAATGTTCCATCGGATCAAGCTAAAGATATAAGATCTGCAGCGGTTACTCTCCTATTGGTGATCATGATGATCATTCTTTCACACATTTAAGGGCTACCTCACAGTTAAACGCTTAAATACCGCGTTTATTGTTAATAAATTGATAGTTATGTTGTGTTTTTAGCATCTATCGTTCAAATATCCAGCGAACAGTCATTTATTTTAAGTTTTCTTCAAAAAAGGGTTGATCTGTTTTCGGATCTCCCTATAATGCGACCCCACTGAGACGGGGAACGCCAACGCATAGCGAGGCACGAGCTACTCAGTCAGTCGAGTAAAACTTAGTTTCAAAAACTTTCAAGTTTAACAAAATTAAGTGTTGACAAAAAAATAGGAAAGCGTAATATGCGCAGCCCTAGCGAGATAAAGTTAAACGCTTTAATCGCAACGTTCTTTAACAATATAAAGCAATCATCTGTGTGGGCACTCGTACAGATTGAGTTCTAACAGCCAAGCTACTTCGTTCTTTATTGAGCAAGTAACGAGGCAAACAAATTTAGAGTCTCAATGTGATTTCTCGAAAGAGAAACTGAGTGACCAACAGAATAGTTACTTTGGTAATTATTCAGCACAGTCAATTCAATATCGAAAGATATTAAATAAATTCAGAATTCATTGAGCTGTCGAAAGACATAAAACTTTTTAATTGAAGAGTTTGATCATGGCTCAGATTGAACGCTGGCGGCAGGCCTAACACATGCAAGTCGAGCGGTAACATTTCTAGCTTGCTAGAAGATGACGAGCGGCGGACGGGTGAGTAATGCTTGGGAACATGCCTTGAGGTGGGGGACAACAGTTGGAAACGACTGCTAATACCGCATAATGTCTACGGACCAAAGGGGGCTTCGGCTCTCGCCTTTAGATTGGCCCAAGTGGGATTAGCTAGTTGGTGAGGTAATGGCTCACCAAGGCGACGATCCCTAGCTGGTTTGAGAGGATGATCAGCCACACTGGGACTGAGACACGGCCCAGACTCCTACGGGAGGCAGCAGTGGGGAATATTGCACAATGGGCGCAAGCCTGATGCAGCCATGCCGCGTGTGTGAAGAAGGCCTTCGGGTTGTAAAGCACTTTCAGTCAGGAGGAAAGGTTAGTAGTTAATACCTGCTAGCTGTGACGTTACTGACAGAAGAAGCACCGGCTAACTCCGTGCCAGCAGCCGCGGTAATACGGAGGGTGCGAGCGTTAATCGGAATTACTGGGCGTAAAGCGTACGCAGGCGGTTTGTTAAGCGAGATGTGAAAGCCCCGGGCTCAACCTGGGAACTGCATTTCGAACTGGCAAACTAGAGTGTGATAGAGGGTGGTAGAATTTCAGGTGTAGCGGTGAAATGCGTAGAGATCTGAAGGAATACCGATGGCGAAGGCAGCCACCTGGGTCAACACTGACGCTCATGTACGAAAGCGTGGGGAGCAAACAGGATTAGATACCCTGGTAGTCCACGCCGTAAACGATGTCTACTAGAAGCTCGGAACCTCGGTTCTGTTTTTCAAAGCTAACGCATTAAGTAGACCGCCTGGGGAGTACGGCCGCAAGGTTAAAACTCAAATGAATTGACGGGGGCCCGCACAAGCGGTGGAGCATGTGGTTTAATTCGATGCAACGCGAAGAACCTTACCTACACTTGACATACAGAGAACTTACCAGAGATGGTTTGGTGCCTTCGGGAACTCTGATACAGGTGCTGCATGGCTGTCGTCAGCTCGTGTTGTGAGATGTTGGGTTAAGTCCCGCAACGAGCGCAACCCCTATCCTTAGTTGCTAGCAGGTAATGCTGAGAACTCTAAGGAGACTGCCGGTGATAAACCGGAGGAAGGTGGGGACGACGTCAAGTCATCATGGCCCTTACGTGTAGGGCTACACACGTGCTACAATGGCGCATACAGAGTGCTGCGAACTCGCGAGAGTAAGCGAATCACTTAAAGTGCGTCGTAGTCCGGATTGGAGTCTGCAACTCGACTCCATGAAGTCGGAATCGCTAGTAATCGCGTATCAGAATGACGCGGTGAATACGTTCCCGGGCCTTGTACACACCGCCCGTCACACCATGGGAGTGGGTTGCTCCAGAAGTAGATAGTCTAACCCTCGGGAGGACGTTTACCACGGAGTGATTCATGACTGGGGTGAAGTCGTAACAAGGTAGCCCTAGGGGAACCTGGGGCTGGATCACCTCCTTATACGATTTAGAACTTATTTGTTCGTAGTGTCCACACAGATGATTGTTAGTTAGCTAAGCCACTGGCTTAACTAATTAATATGCTCTTTAAAAATTTGGAAAAGCTGATAATAAAATTCGTATGAATAACAATGTTATTTGTACAGAGTTTTCAAAAGTAAAAAAGAATGATAGCAGTATCATTCAGTGCCATTTAATGAACGTTTCGTTTGTTGATTGGTATCTACTTTAGTATTCAATATTAACTTCTGGCGAAGTTAAACTGTCACAAAACAAAGACCCGTTTGGGTTGTATGGTTAAGTGACTAAGCGTACACGGTGGATGCCTTGGCAGTTGGAGGCGATGAAGGACGTATTAACTTGCGATAAGCCTAGTCAAGCTAGTAAAAAGCACTTGAGACTAGGATTTCCGAATGGGGAAACCCACCTGCTTGCAGGTATCGTTAACTGAATACATAGGTTAACGAGGCGAACGCGGAGAACTGAAACATCTAAGTACCCGTAGGAAAAGAAATCAACCGAGATTCCGAGAGTAGCGGCGAGCGAAATCGGAACAGCCCTTAAGCTTATTATGTGTTAATGGAAGGCTCTGGAAAGTGCCACGATACAGGGTGATAGTCCCGTACATGAAAACGCATTCTAAGTGAAATCGAGTAGGTCGGAGCACGTGAAACTTTGACTGAATATAGGTGGACCATCATCTAAGGCTAAATACTCCCAACTGACCGATAGTGAACCAGTACCGTGAGGGAAAGGCGAAAAGAACCCCTGTGAGGGGAGTGAAATAGAACCTGAAACCGTGTACGTACAAGCAGTAGGAGCAGACTTGTTGGGTGACTGCGTACCTTTTGTATAATGGGTCAGCGACTTATATTTTGTAGCGAGGTTAACCGATTAGGGTAGCCGTAGGGAAACCGAGTCTTAACTGGGCGAATAGTTGCAAGGTATAGACCCGAAACCCGGTGATCTAGCCATGGGCAGGTTGAAGGTTGAGTAACATCAACTGGAGGACCGAACCCACTAACGTTGAAAAGTTAGGGGATGACCTGTGGTTAGGAGTGAAAGGCTAATCAAACCGGGAGATAGCTGGTTCTCCCCGAAATCTATTTAGGTAGAGCCTCGGACGAATACTTACGGGGGTAGAGCACTGTTAAGGCTAGGGGGTCATCCCGACTTACCAACCCTTTGCAAACTCCGAATACCGTAAAGTACTATCCGGGAGACACACGGCGGGTGCTAACGTCCGTCGTGAAGAGGGAAACAACCCAGACCGCCAGCTAAGGTCCCAAAGTCATAGTTAAGTGGGAAACGATGTGGAAAGGCCCAGACAGCCAGGAGGTTGGCTTAGAAGCAGCCATCCTTTAAAGAAAGCGTAATAGCTCACTGGTCGAGTCGGTCTGCGCGGAAGATGTAACGGGGCTAAACTATGCACCGAAGCTGCGGATTCAAAATTTATTTTGAGTGGTAGGGGAGCGTTCTGTAAGCCGTTGAAGGTGTGCCGGGAGGCATGCTGGAGGTATCAGAAGTGCGAATGCTGACATGAGTAACGATAATGCGGGTGAAAAACCCGCACGCCGGAAGACCAAGGGTTCCTATCCCATGTTAATCAGGGTAGGGTAAGTCGACCCCTAAGGCGAGGCCGAAAGGCGTAGTCGATGGGAAACGGATTAATATTTCCGTACTTGGTATAATTGCGATGGGGGGACGGAGCAGGCTAAGCAAGCATGGCGATGGTAGTCCATGTGAAAGTGTGTAGGCTAGTGACTTAGGTAAATCCGGGTTGCTGTTAGGCTGAGACACGAGACGAGTCACCAAGGTGATGAAGTTGCTGATGCCATACTTCCAGGAAAAGCCTCTAAGCTTCAGATTATACCGAATCGTACCCCAAACCGACACAGGTGGTCAGGTAGAGAATACTAAGGCGCTTGAGAGAACTCGGGTGAAGGAACTAGGCAAAATCGTACCGTAACTTCGGGAGAAGGTACGCTCCTATCTGTGATGAGACTTGCTCTCTAAGCGGACGGGAGCCGCAGTGACCAGGTGGCTGGGACTGTTTATTAAAAACACAGCACTGTGCAAAATCGCAAGATGACGTATACGGTGTGACACCTGCCCGGTGCCGGAAGGTTAATTGATGGGGTTATCTTCGGAGAAGCTCTTGATCGAAGCCCCGGTAAACGGCGGCCGTAACTATAACGGTCCTAAGGTAGCGAAATTCCTTGTCGGGTAAGTTCCGACCTGCACGAATGGTGTAACCATGGCCACGCTGTCTCCACCCGAGACTCAGTGAAATTGAAATCGCAGTGAAGATGCTGTGTACCCGCGGCTAGACGGAAAGACCCCGTGAACCTTTACTACAGCTTGGCACTGAACATTGAACCTACATGTGTAGGATAGGTGGGAGACTTAGAAGCAGAGACGCTAGTTTTTGTGGAGTCGTCCTTGAAATACCACCCTTGTAGTTTTGATGTTCTAACGTTGGCCCCTGAATCGGGGTTACGGACAGTGCCTGGTGGGTAGTTTGACTGGGGCGGTCTCCTCCCAAAGAGTAACGGAGGAGCACGAAGGTTGGCTAAGTACGGTCGGACATCGTACGGTTAGTGTAATGGTAGAAGCCAGCTTAACTGCGAGACAGACACGTCGAGCAGGTACGAAAGTAGGTCATAGTGATCCGGTGGTTCTGAATGGAAGGGCCATCGCTCAACGGATAAAAGGTACTCCGGGGATAACAGGCTGATACCGCCCAAGAGTTCATATCGACGGCGGTGTTTGGCACCTCGATGTCGGCTCATCACATCCTGGGGCTGAAGTCGGTCCCAAGGGTATGGCTGTTCGCCATTTAAAGTGGTACGCGAGCTGGGTTTAGAACGTCGTGAGACAGTTCGGTCCCTATCTGCCGTGGGCGTTTGAGAATTGAGAGGGGTTGCTCCTAGTACGAGAGGACCGGAGTGAACGAACCGCTGGTGTTCGGGTTGTCATGCCAATGGCATTGCCCGGTAGCTACGTTCGGAACTGATAAGCGCTGAAAGCATCTAAGCGCGAAGCAGGCCTCGAGATGAGTTCTCACTAGACTTTTAAAGTCTCTGAAGGGCCGTTGAAGACGACAACGTTGATAGGCAGGATGTGGAAGTGGTGTGAGCCATTAAGCTAACCTGTACTAATTACCCGTGAGGCTTAACCATACAACGCCAAACGCGTTTTATGCGACAGTTTAAGCAAGAAGTTAATATAACTAAAGTAGATACTTGAAAACTTTTATTATCAGAATTCCAAATTTTAGTAAGCTTGATTAAATCGAACTTACACCATATTTGCTTGGTGACAATAGCGTTTTGGACCCACCTGACCCCATGCCGAACTCAGTAGTGAAACGAAACAGCGCCGATGATAGTGTAGCATTTGCTATGTGAAAGTAGGACATTACCAGGCTCCAAATTGAGAAAGCCCGACTAGCAATAGTCGGGCTTTTTTACGTCTGTAGGAAAGTAAAAACGCAGGTGAAAGGTAAAAGGCATCAGGTAAAAGGAAAATAATAAGCGCCTAATGCCGACTCTATACATTTGCTATGTGGCTCTCTACCGCTGTGGGCACTACGACATCACCAAGCTCCAAATAAGAGAAACCCGTTACAGTAATGTAGCGGGTTTTTTTACGTCTGCAGATTACCCCGTTTTTCCTGCCTCAAAATAGACCGCTTAATTAAGCGAATTGGTATAAATTGGTAATAAATACTCAAATAAGGGGGTTGCGCCCTTATTCTGATTGATACATTTCTGATCTTACTTGAAAAAAAACCAATGAGCCCAAAGTCTACTTAATCAACACTTATTTTTATAGAGCCTATCATGTCGTTATTACCTTCATCTTCCAGCGTTAAGCAATTCGTATATTTAGCACAGCAAATAAGAGAGTATGAGGGTAATGCTGCAAAAGCCAGTGGTTGTGATCTGTTTACCCTAATGGAAAGAGCGGGGCATGCTGCATTTTTAAATTGGAAATCATTCAATGCACAGCAGACTCTAGTACTCGTAGGGAGTGGCAATAACGCAGGAGATGGCTATATTACGGCTAGCCTTATTAAGCGAGCCGATAGACATGTCGTGGTGTGTGTCGTAGATGAAAATAAAGAATTAACCGGCGATGCTGCAAAAGCACAAAAGCGCTGGATTGATGCCGGTGGTGAAATTTGTAACTTTAGCGCTGATGCACTCGATGAGTGTGATGTAATCATTGATGCATTACTGGGCACTGGTCTTGAAAATACGGTACGCGATAATGTTGCCACTATAATTAAAGCGGCGAATGAAAGCACTAAACCAATACTCAGTATTGATGTGCCATCAGGTATAAATGCTGATACAGGCCAACCTTTAGGTATTGCAATTAAAGCCACTAAAACAATTACTTTTGTAGGGGTAAAACAAGGGTTAACAACGGCTGCGGGTAAACAGTATGTTGGTGAACTTATCTTTGATGACTTGGCTATTGGCGAGTCATTCGTAGAATTAGCAAGCCCTTCGGGTAAGCTTATTAATATCAATAGTTTTAAAGGCTTGGGTCCACGTGCTTTGAATAGTCATAAAGGTAGTTATGGAAAATTACTGTGTATTGGTGGGAATCAAGGAACGGCAGGTGCGATCAGGTTAACAAGCGAGGCAGCGCTTAGAGCTGGTGCTGGAATGGTCAGAGTGTATACCCATGAAGGCTCAATTATGCCAGTCAGTTTTGGCCGACCCGAGCTTATGGTAAGTGGTAATAACTTGCAACATGCATTGGAGTGGGCAAGCTGTGCTGTTATTGGCCCAGGCCTTGGACAAGACGAATGGGCGCAAAATACCTTTAATCAAGTCATTGAGTATTGTACACGTAATAATATGCCTTTAGTTATTGATGCTGATGCACTTAATTTACTCGCTAAACAAGCTTCACCGAAAATGCCCACGCGGTGTGTACTTACCCCGCATCCAGGCGAAGCCTCTCGATTATTAAAGGTGACGACTGCGGAGATAGAGTCTGATCGGTTCAGCTATGTTCAACAATGTGCTAAACGTTACTCAGCAGTTTGTGTTTTAAAAGGCGCAGGAACTTTAATAGCCGATGGTAAGCATACTTGGGTTTGTGAAGAAGGAAGCCCTGCGCTTGCTGTTGGCGGTAGCGGTGATGTTCTTACTGGTATTGTAGGGGCATTATTTGCTCAAGGGTTAGATTGTGCTGAGGCAACTTGCTATGGTGTTACACTGCATGCTAAAGCGGGTGATATTGCTGGGCAAAAAAATGGAGAGCGAGGTATGCTACCTAGCGATCTGTTTTGTATAGTGAGGCGGTTAATTAATACTATAAAACCATAAGATAAAAGCATTCATATTAATTTTGTTCTTTTTTTGATAAATCCATTAACCTTCTTATACTTAGTTAGCGCTGTTTGATTGTAACTGAGGTTAAAGATGTTAATACAGAAAAAAATGTATGCGGGAATTAACCGTAATTATGCAATGGGTAATAACGCCAATTATAAAAAATGAAGCTATTTCTGCAGCTAAGTTACAGGCTAAAGTAATAGGTGAATCATTTGCTAAGGATTTAGGAAAAAGTGTAGGATTAACTAAAGCTTATCTGTTGTTGCTCAAACACTTCCCCTTGATAAAGATCAATTTATTAAAAATTTGGCACCGTTAATTGCTAGTGGTTCAGGCATTGCCGGTGGTGGAATATGGCCAGAGCCAAATATGTTAGATGCATAAGCACAAAGGGCATCTTTGTTTTGGGCTAAGGGCGATAATGGTCAATACACTTTATTAGATGACTACAACCAAGCTGATAGCAGTCCATATTAACAAGAAAGCTGGTATAGAAGTGCTGCTAACGCTCAACCAGGCGTATGTGTTTGGTCTGAGGCTTATATTGATGCAGTCTCGAATGTGCCTATGGTAACTTGCTCTGTTAAAATTGAGCGTAATAATCAGTTTTGGGGAGTCGCTACTTTAGATATAGAGCTTTCTCATATTGAAAAGTCACTTCTTGCTGAAAATCAAGCAACCGGTACCTACAGTTTTATTATTGATAGTGCGCAGCAGTTTGTTTCTATTCCTGCATTTAGAGATACGAATTTAGCCATGCTAAATTTTTCACAAGTTGTGAGTAAAGATAGCTCTTTACAGCCTTTAGTTAACGCCTTGAAAAATGAAGATAGACTCGTAGCAGAGTTTAGTTCTGGTGTCATAAAGGGGGATAGCTCAATTCTAGTGACATTCTCACTGCCGGAGCAAAAGTGGCGCTCCGGCGTGATAATTCCAACAGCGACTGCAAAAAAAGCAGCTAATACGCTGACATACTATTTGTATGGTTCATTCATTGTACTCATTGTTATATTTATATCGGCATTATTAGTCTTTGGTAAGCGATTAGTTGAGCAAATAGAGCAGACTTCGCCGCAAGTTAGGTCATTAATGCAAGGGCAAACTGATTCTAAATTACCAATATCGGGGGATGATGAAATGAGTCATCTTTGCGAAGCTATTAATGATTACGGTGATCATCTTATTAAAATTCTTGGGCTGATTAAAGAAAAGGCGGCCTCAGTAAAAAACAATGCTGAATCTATTGATAACTTGAGTAGTAATAGTCAGCAACGCGCACATGAACTAATGCAAGAAAATGAATTGTTAGCCACGGCTATCAATGAAATGTCGATAGCGGCTTCATCGGCATCAGAAGATATTGGTGGCGTTGCAGATATTACCGCTAAGTCATCAGATCTTGTAAACTCTGGATTTAATGTTATTGAACAAAACGCAGAATCTATCCAGCTGTTGTTCAATAAACTAACTGAGTCGTCCAATGCAATATCACAAATATCTGAAGATTCACAGCAGGTTGGTTCGGTATTAGATGTGATTATGAATATCTCTGAGCAAACTAATTTGCTTGCGCTTAATGCTGCTATTGAGGCTGCTCGTGCTGGTGATTCTGGAAGGGGGTTTGCGGTCGTTGCAGATGAAGTTAGAACACTGGCACAAAGAACACAACAATCAGCTGGTGAGATTGAAACCATGATAAGTCAGTTACAACAAGCGGCTGCAAAAGGAGTCTGTGTTATTCAAGAATGCCGAGAGTTCTCAGAAGTGGTCAATGATCGTTCAAATACAACACGCACGCAATATGAAAATATAGTTGATGCATTTAACGACATTAAAGGGCGCTCAGCAAGTATTGCCGTAGCCACTGAAGAACAGGCTCAAGTAACCGTCAATGTTAAAAAACTAGCGGAACGGATCCGAGAAATATCAGGACAAAATGCCGCCGATGCCGAAGATTTTAGAGAAGTAAGTAAAGCCTCTAATAGTCAAGCACAAAGGCTATACGACATTAGTCAGCAGTAACTCAATAAAAAAATCCAAGCAAGGCTTGGATTTTTTTATATAAATTTGTTTATTAATTTAAAATTGTGAGGATTTAAAAGTCTATCTATGAAGCTCGCCAGCTCTTTCTGGTTGATAAGTTACCTCTTTAATAGTTACTGTTATTAACCCACCGCCTGGCTTTGGCCATTCAATTTGATCTCCCTGTGAAAGGCCAAGTAATGCACTACCAACAGGGGCTAAAATTGATATTTTTTTGCCACTTGAGTCAATATTCTTCGGGTAAACAAGCGTTAAAGTAAATTCCTCACCTGTAGATTCAACAACAAAGTTCACTGTTGAATTCATGGTTACCACGGTTGAGGGAACTTCGTGTGGCTCAACGATGTTAGCCCTACCAAGTTCTGCTTCAAGTTCTTTTTCACCCGCAAAACTGTTCGCAGGTAACGATTCCATTAGCGCATACAATCGATCTGCATCCAGTGATGAGATGATTATTTCAGGTTTAGTATTCAACTTAATATCCTTAATCATGTTAAATAAAATTTACTCTGGGTATAGCTTGCAGGAACTCAGTTGCATTGGAATACACTGAGATAATTTTATTGTGCCTTAGTGAATTTATTTTATCTCTATTGCTAAAAACCCAGCCGAAGCTGGGTTTTTATTTGAGCTAAGTGTGTGAGGGGACGGTTTACATCATGCCGCCCATACCACCCATTCCGCCCATGCCACCCATATCAGGGGCACCAGCAGCTTCTTCTTTAGGGATTTCAGCAACCATTGCTTCGGTGGTGATCATTAGACCCGCAATCGAACCTGCAAATTGTAGTGCAGAGCGCGTTACTTTCGTTGGATCTAGGATACCCATTTCAAGCATGTCATTGTATTCGCCAGAGGCTGCGTTGTAACCGTAGTTACCTTCACCGCCTTTAACTGCGTTAATAACAACAGATGCTTCATCACCTGCGTTAGTTACGATTTGACGAAGTGGTGCTTCCATTGCACGAAGTGCAACTTTAATACCGTGGTTTTGGTCTTCGTTGTCGCCAAGTAGCTCAGCTAGCTTGCTAGCAGCACGTACTAGAGCAACACCACCACCAGGTACTACGCCTTCTTCAACCGCTGCACGAGTTGCATGTAATGCATCTTCAACACGGTCTTTTTTCTCTTTCATTTCAATTTCAGTCGCTGCACCTACTTTAATTACTGCAACACCGCCGGCAAGTTTAGCCATACGCTCTTGTAGTTTTTCTTTATCGTAGTCTGAAGTCGCTTCTTCAATTTGTGCTTTGATTTGAGCAACACGGCCGTTAATGCCTTCTTCTTCACCCGCACCATCAATGATAGTTGTATCATCTTTAGTGATTACTACGCGCTTAGCTGTACCTAGGTCTTCAATCGTTGCTTTTTCAAGCTCTAAGCCGATTTCTTCAGAGATAACAGTACCGCCAGTTAATACGGCAATATCTTGTAGCATTGCTTTACGACGGTCGCCAAAGCCAGGTGCTTTAACCGCAGACACTTTAACAATACCGCGCATGTTGTTAACTACTAAAGTAGCAAGTGCTTCGCCTTCTAGGTCTTCTGCGATGATGAGCAGAGGCTTGCTTGCTTTAGCAACAGCTTCTAATGTAGGTAGTAGCTCACGAATGTTAGATACTTTTTTATCTACCAGTAAAATGAATGGGTTGTCTAGCTCAACCGCGCCTTTTTCAGCGTTATTGATAAAGTACGGAGATAGGTAACCACGGTCAAACTGCATGCCTTCTACAACATCTAGTTCGTTCTCTAGTGATTGACCTTCTTCAACCGTAATAACACCTGTGTTACGGCCTACTTTTTCCATTGCTTGTGCAATGATATCGCCAATTTCTTTATCAGAGTTAGCTGAAATAGTACCTACTTGTGCAATCGCTTTAGTATCAGCACATGGTACAGATAGCGTTTTAAGTTCTTCTACTGCAGCGGTAATTGCTTTATCAATACCACGCTTAAGATCCATTGGGTTCATGCCTGCAGCAACTGCTTTAAGACCTTCGTTTACAATAGATTGTGCAAGTACAGTTGCGGTAGTCGTACCGTCACCCGCTGCATCATTTGCTTTAGATGCAACTTCTTTTACCATTTGTGCACCCATGTTTTCAAACTTGTCTTCAAGTTCGATTTCTTTCGCTACAGATACACCATCTTTAGTGATTACTGGAGAGCCAAATGATTTATCTAGTACTACGTTACGGCCTTTAGGACCTAATGTAACTTTTACTGCGTTTGCTAGGATATTTACGCCTGTTAGCATTTTAGCGCGTGCATCACCTGCAAAAAGTACTTCTTTTGCTGCCATCTTTAATTTCCTCTAAATTCTTAAATGTTTGTTAAACGAAAAGTAGGGTTAGCCTACAATGCCTAAAATGTTGTCTTCACGCATGATCAGGTACTCTTGACCTTCGATCTTTTCAGTTTTTTCAACATATGAGCCAAATAACACAGTGTCACCGGCTTTTACTTCTAAAGCTCTAACGTCACCGTTATCTAGAACGCGACCATTGCCAACAGCAATAACTTCTCCGCGAGTTGATTTTTCAGCTGCAGAGCCAGTTAATACAATACCGCCAGCAGACTTGGTTTCTTCTTCTAGACGCTTAACGATTACGCGATCTCGTAAAGGACGAATGTTCATGTTTTTAGTTCTCCTAACAGTTTCTGAACAGTACAGAAAAAAGCTTTTCTAATTTGCATTCATTAATGGGGGTGGAGTGAAAAATTCCAAGAGAAAAAATGATAAATTTTTAATCTTTTCGCTCGTATTCACCATCTATGGTTTTAGGGCGGTTTTCATTTTGCTCGTGATACATTGATTGGTGAGTTTGTGAAAACCCTGAAGTGCCAGTTTGATGCATGCTAGCGCTCATTCTTACAGTTGCTTGACTAGCAAGTCCTGCAGCTAATTTGTTACGAATAGCAGGGGTAAGGAGTAGTAAGCCAAATACATCTGTCATAATGCCGGGTGTTAATAAAAGTACCCCTGCAATAATTACGCAAATACCGGTAAATAATTCTTTAGCAGGCATTTGTCCTTGAGCCATTTGCACTTGTACGTTTTGTAGTGCGCCCATTCCTTGCTGTTTCACCATTTTCGCACCCACAATCGCGGTTAGTACCACTAAAGCGATTGTTGCGAAGCCACCTATCACGTCACTAACCTGAATTAGCAAGGCAATTTCAATAATTGGGATGATGATAAACAGCAAAAATAAAATTCTAAACATAAGACTCTCTAAAAAAATGACACTTATTAAGGTGCTAATGAAATATAAGTGAGGGTTGTCGGGTCTATTTTCAAGCTAATAAGAGTAAGTAATAAACTTTAATGTTAGTTGAGTTAACGGTAGCGGGTTTAAATCAATTTACTGCAAAGACCCAAAATGTAGACAGAGTTCGTGTCTACACATTGTACCCGCTATCAGCTACTATGGGGCTAGACCCCCGTAAACAAGTAAAGGTTCACTATGACAACGCAATTTAAACTTATTTTTACCACTTGCAAAAATAACGATGAAGCCCGTTTATTGGCTATGGCGCTAATTGAAAAGAAACTAGCCGCTTGTGTAAATATTTTACCGGCCATGACTTCTATTTACATATGGGAAGGTGAAGTAGCTGAAGCAACAGAAGTAAAGCTGCTAATTAAAACTAAGGCTGACAAAATGAACGATGTATTTTTAACCTTAAAAGATCTTCACAGCTACGAAGTACCAGAAATACAAGTTGTTGATGTAGCAACGGGTAACTTGGCTTACTTTAATTGGATGGACGAGGTGCTTCATTAATGCGCTTTATTTTATTTTTTTTATTAAGCGTATTAATGGCGCCTGCTTGGGCGGCACAAAATACCCTTGATGATTTTCTAAAACCGACTCAGCACACATTTTTACCGGTAAATGAAGCGTTTGTATTTGATTTTGACCAGCAAGGAAGTACGTTATTTGTTGGTTGGGATATCGCTAATGACTATTACCTATATAAAGATAAAATAGAAATTATTGCCAAAGGTGCCAGCATTGACGTGCCTGAGTTGGGCGCTGGTGAAATAATTGAAGATGAATTTTTTGGCAAAACTGAGGTGTTTTTTAATTCTCTTAGCGTTATCAGCAAACTAAGTAATGTAAGTGAAGATGGCGTTGTGAAGGTGCGTTATCAAGGCTGTGCAAAAGCAGGGCTGTGTTATCCACCTGAAATCATCAGCATTCCATTAAGTGTACTGGCAAGTGAAACTGATACTAATGACAATACCGCAGCAAGCAGTGCATTTGCAGCACTTAGCCAATCTGCAGAAAAACCAGCAACTGCATCAACACCTGATAAAGAGCTCACATTTACAGAGCAGTTAGCTAGCCAAAGCTTAATGGTTAACTTAGCTATTTTCTTTGCCGTGGGTGTGGGTCTGGCATTTACACCGTGTGTATTTCCGATGTTCCCTATTTTATCTAGCTTAATTGCGGGTCAAAAGAACCTGTCTACTAAAAAAGCATTTGCCCTATCATTTGTTTATATTCAAGGCATGGCGGTTACCTATGCAGCATTAGGGCTTGTGGTTGCTGCGTTAGGCGGACAAGTGCAAGGCTATTTACAGCATCCATATGTATTAATTAGCTTTAGCTTATTGTTTGTACTGCTGGCTATGTCGATGTTTGGTTGGTACGAAATAAAGTTACCCAGCCGCATGATGAACAAGCTAACCCAAGTGAGCAACAACCAAAAAGGCGGTAACTATATTGGGGTGTTCTTGATGGGGGTTTTATCAGGGCTTATTGCATCTCCTTGTACTACAGCGCCTTTATCAGCCGCATTATTATTTGTGGCACAAAGCGGCGATTACCTAGTAGGCGGGCTAACACTTTACGTACTGAGTTTAGGTATGGGGCTACCGCTATTATTATTAGGTACATCGGGAGGTAAGCTATTACCGAAAGCTGGCGGCTGGATGGAACAAGTCAAAACCTTATTTGGTTTTATTATGTTAGTTGTGCCACTTATTTTGCTAGAGCGCATTATAGATATTGAAATTATTATGCTTATGGCAGGCTTATTAGCTATCGCCACAGCGCTTTATTTCCATTATTGGCAAAGCGCTCAAGCACAAGGTAAATTAAAAACCTTATTGTGGTTTATGGCTGTTTTATTGCTGCTTACTGGCTTTAATTTAACCAAAAACTATTTTTGGCCAACACAAGCCGTGAGTTTACAAACAACCTCGCAAAACAATGAGTTTAAACAGGTTGCCAATTTAGCCGAGCTTAAACAAGCCGTATCACAAGCAAATAGCGAAGGGCGCATGGTTATGGTGGACTTATACGCCGACTGGTGTGTAGCGTGTAAAGAGTTTGAGCATTACACCTTTCCCGACCCGCAAGTACAAAGTGAGTTTAGCCATTATCAACTGATGCAAATTGACTTAACTCAAAGCGATAATGAAACAATTGAGCTAATGGAAGCATATTCAGTGTTTGGTTTACCGAGTATTTTATTCTTTAATACTCAAGGTGAAGAGCTAAGTGCACAACGTGTCACTGGCTTTTTAAATGCGGGTGATTTCGCTAAGCACCTTGCTGCAGTGCGTGCCAGCGCTGAATGACCATTCTATATGGCACAACATGATTGTTAATGTTGTGCCATTATTACCCCTCAAGATTTGTTCCCGAAATAGAGATTAGACCAGTATTTTGCTGCTATTTACTTCGAAATCACTATAATAGTTGGTTAACGTGAGAAATTGTTGCTATCTTACTTTTTTCAGCTTACTTTTTAGTGAAAACTTAGCTAGTAACCGCTTAACTCATTACTTATAGGATATATCGCGTATTATGGCTGCAAAATTAAAGATTTTAGTTATAAATGGCCCAAATTTAAACATGCTAGGAAAGCGTGAGCCCGATAAGTACGGTTCACACTCTTTAGAGCATATTATGAGCGATTTAAACAATGCTGCTAATAGTTTAGATGTGACGCTAACGCATTTTCAAAGTAATAGTGAGCAAGCGCTCATTGAACGCATTCATGATGCTTGGCAAGCGGTTGATTACATCATTATTAACCCTGCAGCATTTACGCACACAAGCGTCGCATTACGTGATGCATTGCTAAGCGTTGATATTCCGTTTTTTGAAGTGCACTTAAGTAATGTGCATGCACGTGAAACGTTTCGCCATCATTCTTATTTTTCTGATGTGGCGCAAGGCGTTATTTGTGGATTAGGTGCAATGGGCTATCACGCTGCTTTACATGCAGCGGTGAGCCGATTGCAAAACTCAAACTAAATTTAAACTAACAAACTAATAGGCGGGTCGTTTATGGATATTCGCAAGATCAAAAAACTAATTGAATTAGTAGAAGAATCAGGTATTGCAGAACTAGAAATCACTGAAGGTGAAGAATCAGTACGTATTAACCGTAACAACATGAGTGCCGGTCCTGCGTACGCGCAATTTGCTCCACAGCAATATGCTCCAACACCCGCTCCTGCGGCTGCACCAGCAGCACCAGCAGCACCTGTAGCAGAGTCTGAAGCACCAGCGGCAGGTCCTACAGGACACCAAGTTAAATCTCCTATGGTAGGTTCTTTTTACGCAGCAGCTTCTCCAGAAGCGCCAGCATATGTTGAAGTCGGTTCACAGGTTAAAGTTGGCGACACATTGTGTATCGTTGAAGCAATGAAAATGATGAACCAAATTGAGTCAGATAAAGCCGGTACAGTAAAAGCTATTTTAGTAGAAAACGGCGAGCCAGTAGAATTTGATCAACCTTTATTCATCATTGAATAATAGCGCAACGTAAAAGGCCAACTCTCATGTTAGATAAAGTAGTCATTGCAAACCGAGGTGAAATTGCACTTCGTATATTGCGCGCCTGCAAAGAGCTTGGGATCAAAACGGTTGCTGTGCA
Source organism: Pseudoalteromonas sp. SCSIO_11900 (assembly GCF_000576475.1). NCBI lineage: Bacteria > Pseudomonadati > Pseudomonadota > Gammaproteobacteria > Alteromonadales > Pseudoalteromonadaceae > Pseudoalteromonas > Pseudoalteromonas sp. SCSIO_11900. The sequence goes on along the minus strand of NZ_KK070023.1, from coordinate 578,577 downwards.
TTCAACGGCGGATCGCGATCTTAAGCACGTATTACTAGCAGATGAAACCATCTGTATTGGTAAACCAGCAGCAACTGAAAGTTACTTAGACATTCCACGCATTATAGCCGCAGCTGAAATAACTGATGCGGTCGCTATTCACCCAGGTTATGGTTTTCTTGCTGAAAATGCAGACTTTGCAGACCAAGTTGAGCAAAGTGGCTTTGTTTTTATCGGTCCTCGTGGCGATACTATTCGTCTAATGGGCGATAAAGTATCGGCAATCGAAGCGATGCGTAAAGCGGGTGTTCCTTGTGTACCTGGCTCTGATGGTCCGGTATCGGATGATAAAGAACGCAACATGCAAATTGCTAAGCGTATTGGTTACCCAGTAATTATTAAAGCAGCTGGCGGCGGCGGTGGCCGCGGTATGCGTGTTGTTCGCAACGAAGCTGAGTTAATCAATTCAATTTCGCTTACGCAACAAGAAGCAAAGCAGTTCTTTGGCAACAGCATGGTTTACATGGAGAAATTCCTTGAAAACCCACGTCACATTGAAGTACAAGTATTGGCCGACGGTCAAGGCAATGCGGTTCACTTAGGTGAGCGTGATTGTTCAATGCAGCGTCGTCACCAAAAAGTAGTGGAAGAGGCGCCAGCACCAGGGATTACTGCAGAAGTACGTAAGTTCATTGGTGAGCGTTGTACACGCGCATGTATCGAAATTGGTTATCGTGGTGCGGGGACGTTTGAGTTCTTATACGAGAACGGTGAATTTTACTTCATTGAAATGAACACCCGTATTCAGGTTGAGCACCCAGTGACTGAAATGGTTACCGGTGTGGATTTAATCAAAGAGCAATTAAAAATTGCCGCTGGTCAGCCTTTATCATTCACTCAAGAAGATGTGGTTATTCGTGGCCATGCTATTGAGTGTCGTATTAATGCTGAAGACCCAGAAACCTTTATTCCATCACCTGGTAAAATTACCCGTTTTCATCCAGCTGGTGGTTTAGGTATTCGTTGGGACAGTCATATTTACGCTGATTACACGGTACCGCCACATTACGATTCTATGATTGGTAAGCTGATCACTTACGGTGAAAACCGTGATGTCGCTATCGCCCGAGCACGTAATGCACTTAATGAACTCGTTATCGATGGTATTAAAACCAATACGCCACTGCATAAACGTATTCTTGCAGATGAAAACTTCAAAAATGGTGGCACAAATATCCACTACCTTGAGAAGAAATTAGGGCTGTAAAGTTCATGCTAATTAAAAACCGGCTCAGGCCGGTTTTTTTATCTTTAAAAAAGAGGCAGTATCACCTTAAATAAATAATCTGGTATGATTAACAAATATGCGCTTTTCGTAAATTTTGAGGTAATCATGTCGTGTAGTTTTGATTTTCATTTAGTCGATGAAAATGCCACTGTTGCTATGGGTAATAAATTAGCTGCCATAATAGAACAGGGCGCAGTTATTTATTTGCATGGTGATTTGGGGGCCGGTAAAACGACATTTACTCGCGGTATAGTGCAAGGTTTTGGTCATACAGGTAAGGTTAAAAGTCCCACTTATACACTTGTTGAACCTTACGAGCTTGTGCGTGGCAATGTCTATCATTTTGACTTATACCGATTAGGTGACCCAGAAGAGCTTGAATTTATGGGAATTCGTGATTATTTTTCAGAAACGGCAACTTGTATTGTTGAGTGGCCGGAAAAAGGCGGAGAATTTATTCCTGTTCCCGATCTAAATGCTACGCTAAGTTATGTAGGTGATGAGCGTAAAATTGTTATTAACAGTGCTAGTGAGCGTGGTGTAGCAATTGTCGAAAAACTAAATAATAGATAATAAAATAGTTAAGGCAGTGATTATCAAAATGAGTCGTGGTTTAGTTAAACTTTTTATTTACCTCATGGTTTTTTTAGTGAGCTTGCCATTGTGGGCGCAAAACACTATTAATAGTGTGCGTGTCTGGCCATCACCTGATAGCACTCGGGTGGTGTTTGATCTCGACGATAAACCCGACTTCAGTTACTTTATGCTAAAAAACCCAAGTCGTTTAGTGGTTGATTTAGAAAGCACTGATGAATTAAAAACATTGCCAGGTGTGCCACCAAAACACCAAATTGTTAGCAAGTTACGCTATTCAAAACCTAAAAATAAACGCAGCGTGCGTTTAGTATTTGAATTAAATGGGCCAGTTAAACCGGTTATATTTGCACTTGCCCCCACAGGCCCTTATAAAAATAGGCTGGTGGTCGACTTATACGATAAAAGCCAATCAAAAGGGGCGGTTAGCCCGGCACAAACGGCGGCTAAAAAACGCCAGTTAAGCCAAGAGCGCGATATTGTAATTGCTATTGATGCAGGCCATGGTGGTGAAGACCCAGGTTCCATTGGCCCATCAGGTACTTACGAAAAAGACATCACTTTGCAAATTGCCAAGCGTTTAGAGCGCATGATTGATGCTGAGCGCGGTATGATTTCGCGTATGGTTCGTAGTGGCGATTACTTTGTTAAACTTAATACACGAACTAATCGCGCTCGCCAGAAAAAAGCCGATTTTTTTGTCTCTATTCATGCAGATGCGTTTACCAGCCCTGGGCCAAATGGTGCTTCTGTATGGGTGTTGTCGCTGCGACGTGCCAATTCGGAAATTGGTAAATGGATTGAGGATAAAGAAAAACACTCAGAGTTACTTGGCGGTGCTGCCGATGTAATTAAAGATACTGCAAATGAAAAGTACTTAGCACAAGCCTTGCTTGATATGTCGATGGATCATTCCATGAAAACAGGGCTAAGTGTTGCAGATGAAGTGATAAAAGAATTAAAAAAAGTAGCAAAAATGCACAAAAAGGCGCCGCAACATGCCAGCCTTGCAGTATTGAAGTCGCCAGATATTCCGTCTATTTTGGTTGAAACTGGGTTTATCTCTAATCCACGTGAAGAGCGACTGCTTAAAAGTGCCAATCATCAAGAGCGCTTAGCTAAAGCCATGTTTACCTCAATTAAAAATTACTATTTACGTAACCCGCCTGACGACTCACTGTTTGCGTCATTAAAGTCTCAATACCCAACAAAACATAAAGTACGCCCTGGTGAGTCACTGAGCATGTTGGCAGGTCGATATGGCGTGAGTATCAGTAAAATAAAACAAGTTAATAAGCTCAGTTCAAATACGCTATTTATTGGTCAGGAACTTGATATTCCTCAGAGTTAATTTTAAAAGCGCACACATTTAAGGTTGTTATGAGTATTGAAATATTACCTGCGCGCTTAGCAAACCAAATTGCGGCGGGTGAAGTTGTTGAGCGTCCCGCATCGGTGGTTAAAGAGTTAGTAGAAAACAGCCTTGATGCAGGCGCGACACGTATTCAAGTAGATATTGAACGCGGGGGCCACAAGTTAATTCGTATTCGCGACAATGGAGCGGGTATCGCAAAGGATGAGCTCACATTAGCGCTCTCTCGCCATGCAACCAGTAAACTCAAGTCCTTAGACGACCTAGAAAATATTTGTTCTCTTGGTTTTAGGGGCGAAGCCTTAGCATCTATTAGTTCGGTATCTCGCTTAACCTTAAGCTCTAAACCCGAAAATCAAGAAGCTGCGTGGCAAGCCTTTGCACAAGGCCGAGATATGGCCGTAGAGGTAAAGCCGGTTGCTCACCCTAGCGGTACCACAATTGAAGTTAAAGATTTATTTTTTAACACCCCAGCAAGACGTAAGTTTTTACGCACTGAAAAAACCGAATTTAGTCATATTGATGAGCTTATTAAGCGTATTGCGCTGAGCCGTTTTGATGTATCAATTACATTAACCCATAATGAAAAAGTGGTGCGCCAGTATCGTGCTAAAACTGATCCCGCTCAAGCGATTACGAGAGTCGCACAAGTGGCGGGTAAAGCGTTTGCAGAGCAAGGATTGCATATTCAATCGGGTGAGGCTGGGTTGCAACTACACGGTTGGGTATTGCCAGTTGGATCGGCTAATACTACTCAGTATACCTATGTAAATAATCGTATGATGCGCGACAAACTTATTCTGCATGCTATTCGCCAAGCATTTGAAGAGGTCAGTGGTGAGCAAGAACTTCCCGGATTTGTGATTTACATTGATATAGACCCACGCCAAGTGGATGTTAATGTGCACCCGGCAAAGCATGAGGTGCGCTTTCATCAAGGGCGCTTAGTACACGACTTTATTTTGCAAGCGATAAAACAAGTTGTTGTGCCCCTGCAAGCTGAGTTTGTTAATTCGCCAGCCGCTCATCATTCACCAGTTACATCGTTTAACCAAGAACACACTTCCAGTAGTGAACTTTTTGATTATCCTAAGTCGTCATTACAACCAAGTCATTCGCCATCTACAAGTAGTGCCTCTTATGGTGGCAGTCGTCAAGGTGGGGGTAGGCAGGTGCGTACTGAAAGCCAAAATTACCATGATGTGAATGCGTTTTATCAGGGCGTGAATGAGCAACAAGCGCAGCACTTTGATACTGCGGCAGCATTTGTACAATCTAATGAGACGCAAGTATCAGATACAGCACTGCGCACTGTCGATATAATAAGCATTGAAAAGGGCGTTTGCGTGTTCAACAATGAAAATCAACTTTATTGTTCACACTTCAAATACGCATTAGCGGATGATTGGCTTGCACAAATTAAAGAGCAAGGCAGCCTTGAGGGCAAAGCATTGTTATTACCCGTACGGGTCAATGTGTCAAAACAAGATACCGAACTGCTGGCTACGCAACAATCATGGTTTACTTTGCTTGGCTTTGAACTTTTAATTGAAAAACAATTTGTTATGGTTAAGAGGTTGCCTGTTTGCTTGTACTTACTTGACGTGAGTGCCGCAGTTGATGCCTTACTTGATGGGTGTAAAGCTCAGTTAGAAAGTATTGAACAGTGGCTAGCGTGGCAGGTAAATGTAATACCTGCACGCTTCTATGCCAGTAAAGCCTTTGCAGTACAGCAAACTCGCTTACAAAATAATGCGCAAACAATTGAACGTTTACGTGAAAAAGCAGTTAAAATAGATCTAAAGTCTTATCTAGCGCAATTAAATTAGGGTATTCGTGTTGAGTAATTTACCGGTCATATTTTTAATGGGCCCCACCGCTGCTGGTAAAACAGCATTGGCAATTTCACTGTGTGAGTATTTAAATACTGAAATTATCAGCGTTGATTCGGCACTGGTTTATAAAGGTATGGATATTGGTACCGCTAAACCGGATGCCGACGAACTAGCACGTGCACCCCATCACTTAATTGATTTACTCGACCCAAGCGAAACCTATTCAGTAGCTGATTTTAGACGCGATGCGATAGAAAAAATTGATAAATTTCATCAACAAGGTAAAGTGCCTGTACTGGTTGGAGGTACAATGATGTACTTTAAAGCCCTTATTGATGGGTTGTCGCCATTACCTGAGGCCGATGCAAACGTTAGAGCCGAACTAGAAACACAAGCTAAAGAGCATGGTTGGCCTTATTTATACAAAGAGCTGGTTAAAGTTGATCCGCAAGCCGCACAAAAGATGAGTGAAAATGATTCGCAGCGAATTAATCGTGCTTTGGAAGTTTACCGTATAACAGGTAAAACGATGACTGAATTGCAAAAGCAAAAGCAGCCAGCATTACCCTATACTTTTCATCAATTTGCAATTGCACCCGATGATCGCAGTGAATTACATCATCGAATTGAAGAAAGGTTTAAAATAATGATTGAACAGGGGTTTGAAAAAGAAGTTTCGACCCTATATCTACGTGAGGATTTACATCCCAATATGCCTTCTATTCGTTGTGTAGGTTATAGACAGATGTGGGATTACCTTGCGGGTGAAATTGATCATGATGAAATGATTTTTCGCGGCATTGCAGCCACACGCCAATTGGCTAAACGTCAATTAACGTGGTTAAGAAGCTGGCCTGATGTTACATGGTTAACAACCGGTGATGAAGAAAACTTGCATCGTGTAGTAAGTTCGCTAAGCTAGTAGTAGCTGGACAAAATTTAGCTTTGTTAAATCAGTTCAGCCACTTAATTATAATAACACCTAGAACGAAGGAATAATAACATGGCAAAAGGCCAATCGTTACAAGACCCATTTTTAAATGCATTACGCCGCGAGCGCATTCCAGTATCAATCTTTTTGGTAAATGGCATAAAATTACAAGGTAAAATTCAGTCATTTGACCAATTTGTAATTTTACTGGAAAACACTGTTAATCAAATGGTGTATAAACATGCAATTTCAACAGTTGTACCTGCACGCGCAGTCAACTTTCAAGGTGTACAGGGAAATGAAGACACCGAAGAAACTGAACCAGGAAACTTTTAAATTAGGAGCGTAATGCTTGTTTGACCGCTATGAATCTGGCGAACAGGCAATTTTAGTCCATATCGACTTACCTAAAGATGGGGATCGCGAAGATCTTCATGAATTAGAAATGTTGGTATCTTCTGCTGGTGTTAGTAGTTTGGCGGTTGTGCAAGGCAGCCGTCAAGCACCACATCCCAAACTATTTGTCGGTACCGGCAAAGCGGAAGAAATAGCTGAAATTGTCAAAATCCACAATGCCGATGTTGTCATTTTTAACCATCAGTTGAGCCCGTCTCAAGAACGAAATTTAGAGCGTGTTTGTCAATGTCGGGTACTTGATAGAACCACACTTATCCTTGATATTTTTGCTCAGCGCGCACGTACTCATGAAGGTAAACTTCAAGTTGAGTTAGCGCAGCTTCGTCATATGTCGACTCGTTTAATCCGAGGTTGGACCCACCTTGAACGCCAAAAAGGCGGTATTGGTTTACGTGGTCCTGGTGAAACGCAGTTAGAAACCGATCGACGTTTATTACGTGCGCGTATTAAAAATATACGCGCCCGTTTGGCTAAAGTTGGCGTACAACGTGAGCAAGGTAGACGAGCACGTACTCGTAATGAGATCCCAACGGTTTCTTTAGTGGGTTATACTAATGCGGGTAAATCAACCTTATTTAACCGTATTACAAATTCTGATGTGTATGCCGCTGATCAGTTGTTTGCAACACTAGACCCAACCTTACGCAAGTTAGATATTGGCGATGTTGGTTCGGTTATTTTAGCGGATACTGTAGGGTTTATTCGCCACTTACCGCATGACTTAGTGGCTGCATTTAAAGCAACGCTGACAGAAACGCGAGAGGCTGATTTACAATTACACGTGATTGATGTAGCCGACCCTCGTCGAAAAGAAAATATTGAACAAGTACAAGAAGTACTCAAAGAAATTGAAGCTGATGATGTACCGCAATTACTTGTATACAACAAAATTGATGCGCTGGATGATGTAACCCCACGTATTGATCGCGATGACGAAGGCCAACCTATAAGGGTATGGTTATCAGCAAAAACAGGTGAAGGTTGCGAGCTGCTAAGTGAGGCTATTAGTGACCTACTAGCTAAAAAGATGTTGAGTGAAACTTTACTACTGGCTCCTCAGTATGGACGTTTAAGAGCATCTTTATTTAACTTAAGTGCAGTACATAACGAACGTTTTGATGAGCAAGGTAATTGGTTGCTAGATGTGCGATTACCTATGATTGAGTGGAATCGTTTGATTAAAGATTTTGGCCCAGAGATTGAAAGTTTTATTAGCTGCGACTAAAAACTGAAAGATTAATGTCGGTTTTAGTATAAGAAATGCATAAGATTTGTTAGATTTAACACAATTTCCGAATTTATTTAGATAACAATGGAGTATAGCTATGGCCTGGAATGAACCGGGTAATAATGGCAATGACAAAGATCCGTGGAATAACAAAGGCGGACGTGATCAAGGCCCACCTGATTTAGACGAGGTGTTCCGTAAATTCAGTAACAAGTTTAACGGCTTATTTGGCGGTAAAAAATCCGGCAATGGTAGCGGCGGTGGACTTGGCGGAGCCGGTATTTCATTTGTACTTATTATCGCTGCCATTGTGTGGGCGTTAAGTGGTATTTATACGGTGAAAGAAGCTGAACGCGGTGTCGTTCTTCAATTTGGTAAGTTTGACCGAATTGCAGATCCAGGCTTGCGTTGGAAAATGACCTTTGTTGAGACGGTTATTCCAGTCGATATCGAAGCTGTTCGTTCGTTATCAGCATCAGGCTTTATGCTAACTGAAGATGAAAACGTAGTAAGCGTTGAGTTTGAAGTACAGTATCGAGTAATCGACCCATACTTATACAAGTTTAGTGTCACTAACGCTGACAGCAGTCTTGAAGAAGCACTAGATAGTGCGCTGCGTTATGTTGTTGGCCATTCAAAAATGGACCAAGTACTGACTAACGGCCGTGAAGTTGTGCGTCAAAATACCTGGGATGAGCTAAATCAAATCATCGAACCTTATAACTTAGGTTTAATCGTAACTGACGTTAACTTCAAGGATTCACGTCCGCCAATGGAAGTTAAAGATGCGTTTGATGATGCAATTGCAGCTCAAGAGGATGAACAACGCTTTATTCGTGAAGCCGAAGCGTATGCCCGTGAAATTGAACCGCGTGCACGTGGTCAAGTAACGCGTATGACGCAAGAGGCTGAAGGTTACCAAGAGCGTATTACTTTAGAAGCGCAAGGTGAAGTGGCTCGTTTTGAGAAATTACTTCCAGAATACCAAGCAGCTAAAGAAGTAACACGTGAGCGTTTATACATAGACACGATGCAAGAAGTGCTAGGTAATAGCTCTAAAGTGTTGGTTGATGTTAAAGGCGGCAACAACATGATGTACTTACCACTTGATAAAATCATTGAAAAACAGGGTTCATCAACACGTATTGCTCTACCTAGCTCAAGCGATATTAACGATTTACGTAACAAGGTAAATACGTCACGCAACAGCACTGTTAATAGTGGTAACGATCGCTTTAACAATGATCGCTTTAACGACGGGAGATAAGAGCAATGAAAAACTTTAGTTTAGTAATCCTATTAGCCGCCATTGTGATGTCTTTCTCGTCAGTATTTGTGGTTTCTGAAGGCCAAAAGGCGATTGTACTTTTATTTAGTAAAGTACAAAAAGACAGCGATGATCAAGCGGTAGTTTATGGTCCAGGTCTACATCTAAAAGTGCCATTTTTTAGCCAAGTGCGCCGCATTGATGCGCGTATTCAAACGCTAGATGGCACACCGGATCGCTTTGTAACTAGCGAGAAAAAAGACTTAATTGTTGATTCGTTTGTAAAATGGCGTGTTAACGACTTTAGCTCTTTTTACCTGCGTGCACGTGGTGATAAGCAATACGCTGAAACACTGCTTAAGCAAAAAGTAAATAATGGCCTACGTACTAACTTTGGTACGCGTACTATTCGTGAAATTGTATCGGGTGAACGCAGCGAGCTGATGGAAGAAGCGTTAGTACAAGCCTCTGAAAGTGCTAGTGAGCTGGGTATTGAAGTACTTGATGTACGTGTTAAGCAAATTAACTTACCTCAAGAGGTGAGTAGCTCTATTTACCAACGTATGCGTGCTGAGCGTACTGCCGTTGCTAAAGAGCACCGTTCTGAAGGTCAGGAAAAAGCAGAGACGATTCGTGCAGGTGTTGACCGCCGAGTAACAGTAATGCTTGCCGATGCAGAACGTAATGCGCGTTCTGTTCGTGGTCAAGGTGATGCTGACGCTGCTGCGATTTACGCTAGTGCTTATAATAAAGACCCTGAGTTCTTTAGCTTTGTCCGCTCTTTAGAAGCTTACAAGCAAACTTTCAAAGGAAAGCAAGACGTGATGGTGTTATCACCGGATAGCGACTTCTTCCAATACATGAAAGGCGCGAAAGCTCAGTAATCATAGCTTTAGTTAAACTTGAAAGCCCTGCAATTGCAGGGCTTTTTGTTATCTGAATTTTAAGTTTATAAATGACTGTTATTTATGTGATTATTAGCTAAACACTGATGTTTACTAAGGGCTCGAGGAAAAAATAAGCTAAACGGGGTGAACTTTGCTTTAGTTTTCTGGTAAAATCTCGTCCTAATTTTCTCTAAGTGAATTTGCAATGGGTAAAAACGTTGTTGTACTAGGCACCCAATGGGGTGACGAAGGTAAGGGTAAGGTAGTTGACCTCCTTACAGATAAAGCATCTTTAGTAGTTCGTTATCAAGGTGGTCATAACGCTGGCCATACCTTAGTGATCGACGGTGAAAAGACAGTTCTACACCTTATTCCATCGGGTGTATTACGTGACAATGTTAAATGTGTGATTGGTAATGGTGTTGTTTTATCACCAGAAGCGCTAATGAAAGAAATTGGCATGCTTGAAGAGCGTGGCGTACCAGTACGCGAACGTCTTTTAATCAGTGAAGCATGTCCGCTAATATTGCCTTTCCATGTTGCATTAGATGTAGCTCGCGAAACAGCGCGTGGCGATAAACCAATCGGTACAACGGGTCGTGGTATCGGTCCGGCGTATGAAGATAAAGTAGCACGTCGTGGTTTACGTGTTGGCGATTTATTCAATCCTGAATTATTTGCTACTAAGTTAAAAGAAGTATTGGAATACCACAACTTCACATTAGTGAACTACTACAAAGTAGATGCAGTCGATTTTCAAAAAACGTTTGATGACGCAATGGCTGTTGCTGACATCTTAAAAGCAATGGTAGTTGATGTAACTGAGCTTTTAGATCAAACGCGTAAAGCCGGTGACAACATCTTATTTGAAGGTGCACAAGGTACATTACTTGATATCGATCACGGTACTTATCCTTATGTTACATCTTCAAACACGACTGCTGGTGGCGTTGCTACAGGTGCGGGTTTTGGCCCATTACACCTTGATTATGTACTAGGTATCATTAAAGCGTACACAACACGTGTAGGTTCAGGTCCTTTTCCTACGGAGCTTTACGATGGCCTTGAAAAACAAGACCCAGTAGGTAAGCATTTAGGTGACAAAGGTCATGAGTTTGGTGCTACTACTGGTCGTTTACGTCGTACTGGCTGGTTAGATGCAGTGGCTATGCGCCGTGCAGTTCAAATTAACAGCATTTCAGGATTTTGTTTAACTAAACTTGACGTTTTAGACGGTTTAGAAACACTTAAAATCTGTACTGGTTATAAGCTTGAAGATGGTACTGTGACTAACGTTACGCCATTAGCGGCTGAAGGTTACGATAAAGTAACACCAGTATACGAAGAAATGCCTGGTTGGTCTGAAAATACCGTGGGTGTAACATCGCTTGAAGGTTTACCTAAAGCAGCAATTGATTACATTAAACGTATTGAAGAAATCACTGGCGTCCCTGTTGATATTATCTCTACAGGTCCAGATCGTGTTGAAACCATGATACTTCGTAGCCCATTTGCATAATTGGGTTTATGTTGAAAAGAAGCTGCCATGTGCAGCTTTTTTTATGCCTATAAAAAAGCACACCTATTAATAGTGGAACGATCTTTGTATATTATTTAGTAAGTTTATTTTTAAAGTGGTTAATATGCGTTTATCTTCTCGTTGCTCAGTGTGGTCATTATCACTACTTACACTTTCTTTATTTAATATAAGCAATAGCTTAGCTGAAGAAAGCCCTGCAGCTGTGCCGCTGTATACTGAATCTGAGTTAATAGCTTTAATTAATGAGAACACTCATCTAGCCCGCGTGAAGGCAGATAATTGCCAGTTAGTGCAAGATATAGAAGCGCGAGCCAATAAAATGGCATTGCCGTCGTATCAATTTTTATACGGTGATATGCTCGCCTACAAGGTGTGTGTTGAGCGTGATGTAGCTTTAGGTGTGTATTACATGAAAAAAGCGGCTGAGCAGGGCTTAGCGGCAGCATTAGAGCAGTTAGGTCGCTATTACGATGTTGGGCAGTTAGTCCAAAAAGACAAAGCCATGGCAATAACCTACCTCCGTGAGGCCTCAGCGCAAGGTAACTTAAAAGCGCAATTACGATTAGTGGGCTTGTTTAATCAAGGCTATGGAAGTCCAAGAGACTTTGAAGATGCTTATCGTTGGCTGTTTAACACCACGGTAGCCGACAAAGCGACACATAAAAAAATAGAGCGAGCATTAACTAAACTTGCTGAAAAAATGCCAGCTAGTGTCGTTACTCGCGCGCGCTTACCTATGTAACCTAAACTCTGGCTAGAGAAAATAAACCTAATTATGGCTATGATTTAATATGTTAGTAAATCTCTTAATCAGAGTTTAGGTTTATAAATAAAAAAGCGAGAGTGCTTTTTTAGCACTCTCGCTTTTAGTTATTACTCGTCTTTTTTATTGTCTTTGGCTTTGTTATTGGCCGGATCTTTTAATAGCGATATTTTAGGCGGTTGCAATGCAACTACTCGTTCACCCTCTTGTGGTGGCTTTTCCATATCACTGGTAAAAGGCCTCATTTTCACTGGTGCGTCTTCATCACTGTCTTTATCCCCTTTGAGAATAAACAGTGGGATCGCTTCAGGGTTCATTTCTAAATACTGCTGCCAGCTAAACTCTCCAGATATACGTGTTGCACTCACTTTACCGCCTTTGGCAATAACACTGCTTAAGCGAGCATATGCGCCGTTCTCACCAAACAGAATTTGTCGTGATAAAAACGTCGCACTGTCTTTATTTGCTTTGGCGTGCGAAGAAGAGGAACGTAGTGAAAATACATTTTTTTCATTTAATAAATGAGAGAAGTACTGCACCCCTAATGCGTTATGGTGGCGATTAGGTGAAAGCGCTAAAACACTGCGAATCGTGGTTAAAGGTAAATAACGTTCAGCATGCTCCGATTGCGGGTTACCGTAATAACAAGGCAGGCCATCCATACGCGCCATTCTACAGTTCTCCCAAGCAGGATCTGATAGATGAACAGGAATATTTTGCTCTTTTAAGCCACGTGCAATTGCACGCGATACATGGTTTGCACCTATGATTAAAATAGTATTAGGGGATGGTTGACGCACTCCAAGTAGTTTCGCAACAGGGATAGCCGTTAAGCTTTGCAGTACCACAGTAACAATAATAACAGTAAATATGAGTGGCACCATTTTTTCGGCATCGGCCACTCCCGCTTCCATCATACTCAGCGCAAATACTGAACCAACGGCTGCTGCAACAATACCGCGAGGTGCAATCCAAGCAAGTACTAGGCGTGATTTCATCGGTAAGTCTGTACCAAAGGTTGAAATAGCAATACACAATGGGCGCGCAATAAATAGCACAATAGCTAAAAATATAAATACGTCGCTGTCGAGCATCATTAAATCAGAGAGTTGTAGTCTTGCAGCCAATAAAATAAATAAAGTTGAGATTAAAATCATCGACAAATCTTCTTTAAACTCGAGTACCGAATCTATTTCCAAGTCATCTTGATTAGCTAACCAAATGCCAAACACCGTCACAGCCAGTAAGCCTGACTCATGGCTTATATGGTTTGAAATAGAAAAGCTAATTAACACTAACGCTAAAATACCAAACTTATGTAGCTCAAATGGCAACCATTCTCGGCGCATTAGTTGCGTCGTGATCCAACCCGAAACCACACCAATGCTTAAACCAACGCCAACGGTTTTGACCAGTGCAACGATAGTGTGGCTAAGTACTTCACCCTGACCAACCAGCATTACGGCTTCAAACACTAGTACTGCAAATAAAGCGCCAATGGGGTCTATTACTATGCCTTCCCAGCGTAAAATACGATCGATATCCTGGGTAGGTCGCATCGAGTTAAGTAATGGAGCAATAACGGTTGGCCCCGTAACAACAAGCACTGCGCCAAGTACTGCAGCAACGCGCCAATTTAACTCGAGTAACCAATAAGCGCTAAAACTAATAACAATACAAGTTGTAAGCATACCAATAGAGCAGAGGTTTCTGACGACTTTACTGATCCCTTTAAGTTCTCGAAAATGTAAGGTTAAGGACCCTTCAAATAAAATCACAGCGACACTCAAAGAGACCACAGGAAAAAGTAAATCACCTAATAATGCATCAGGGTCTAATACGCCACTAAATGGCCCTAATAAAAGCCCTGTAAGCAATAAAAACAGAATAGCGGGTACTCTAAACGCCCAAGCGACCCATTGGGCTAACACTGAACACAGTGCAATACCGGCTATATAAATTGCTGACATAGAGTAAAAATTCCTTAATTTTAATAATGTTTAAAAGTATAACGGTTACCAACCAGTAATACAGTGGGTATACACGTGTAAATTAAATTTAGCTAATAAATAATGTTTATTCATTTAGTGTTAACGTCTTTTTTGAGAGTGTTATCAAAGTTATAGTCTCTATAATTACTATTTATAGTAGTCTAACTTTATGATATCTATTGAAAAATGCGCATACCTTGTCTGTTGTGACCTATTTAGCTTTAATTTTAGCCTTGATCTAAGCGGCTATTTTAACGTATTATACTTCGTGTTCGAATAATTAGTTATCTAATAAAGTTTGTTATTTAAGTAAGTAAACGTATTAGATATAAACATCTTAACTCTCTTAGTGATTGTTTCAGCGATGTTTTATAATTTTCGAACATAAAATATCATTTACCGAACTCTTTGGTATAGTTTTGCTCAAGGTGTTTATTTGCTTAACGCATATAAATTAAAGTTTGAGTTGAACTATTACCTTTCAATATTTAACCCCCATCGTGGCGGTTAAATCTCGGTCCTTAAGTCATCACCCTATCTGTTGGTGTACCAGACTTAAGAGGCTCTATGTATGTTGTTAATAAAAAAGCCGCACACAGCTTTTTACAGCGATACATAAACAACACTTTATATTTTTTTAGTTAGTACAATCCAATTTTATTGGGTTAATACTATTTATTTTTTGCATCTCAATTTAAAACAATGGTTTTAGAGACGGTGTACGCGTGTGTAAAAAAGTGTGGGCAATGATAAACAAATTCGACGTTATGTTTTAAACATAGCGACCTGGTTTCATTCATCAGTGTGATGAATACAAATAAAATGGAAAGTTGAGCATTTATGCAAAAGTTAAATTGGCGACGTATCGTACTTAAAGTGGGCAGTGCCTTAATTGCACCCGATCAAGATGGCTGTCGTTCACGCTACTTGTTAACCATCGCACAGTTTATCGTTCACTGTCGCGCACGTGGTATAGAGGTTATTTTAGTGTCATCAGGCTCTGTAGCGGCAGGCTCGCATTTATTTCCATCAGAGAAGCCGCGCTCAGTTGTTATGAAAAAAGCCATGGCAGCAGCAGGGCAAACAGAAATGATGGCCATGTGGGATCGCTTCTTTGATTTCCCTTCGGCGCAGCTACTATTAACTCATGGTGACCTACGTGACCGTGAGCGCTATCAAAGTATTCGTGAAACTGTATTTACCTTGTTAGAACACGGCGTGCTACCTATCATTAATGAAAATGATGCGGTGACAACAGATGATTTAAAAGTGGGTGATAACGATAACTTATCAGCGATGGTGGCAGCAGCCGCTGATGCCGACGCATTAATGATTTTTTCAGATGTAGATGGGCTGTATGACAAAAACCCAAATCTGCATGACGATGCCGTATTATTGCCTGAAATAAAATCAATTGATGATTCTATTTATGCTATGGCAGGATGTGCTACCAGTGCAGTAGGCACCGGTGGTATGAAAACCAAGATTGAAGCGGCAGAAAAAGCCACATCACATGGTATTGCAACGTATATTATTAATGGCTTTAAAGAAGAAACCTTTACTCGTTTATTAGCGGGCGAAAATCCAGGTAGTGTGTTCTTGCCTTATGAAAAACCAATGCAAGACTCTATTCACTGGATGACACATACTGCAAATGAACAAGGTGAAGTGGTTGTCGATGGGTCATTTGATGATTCGCTAGAAGGCGAAGACGGCTGTTTACGAGGCGATGAGATCAAGGAAGTACATGGCGAGTTTGCTGTGGGCGATACTATCTTAGTTCGCAGTGAAGATGGCACGCGTTTAGCTAAAGCCACAGCAAATTACAGTAGCTGCTTGTTAAACTTTATTGCAGACAACGAGCAGAGTGAATTCAGCGAAAAAATGCAGGATTCAATTGGACCAATTATTTCAGAAAAAGATATCGCATTATTGGAGAATTCATGAGTTTAATTACGGATATATCACGCCAAGCAGCAAAAGCTGCACATACACTTGCTTTACTCGATACCGAGACTAAAAACAACGTGTTAACCGATATGGCAGCGGCATTAAGAGATCAAAAAGAATTTATAATCAAAGAAAACGAAAGTGACCTAAGCGCTGCGCGTGACAATAATTTAGCAGCGTCAATGATAGACCGTTTAACATTGAATGATGAGCGCATTGAAGCGATGGCTGAAGGTATCGAAGTGATTGTTTCACTTGATGATCCGGTTGGCCAGTTACGTGATATCACTGAACGTCCAAATGGCATTAAAATCCGAAAAATGCGTGTACCACTGGGCGTGGTATGCATGATTTACGAAGCACGACCTAATGTAACGGCTGATGCTGGCGCATTGTGCTTTAAGTCGGGTAATGGTGTTATTTTGCGCGGTGGTAAAGAAGCGCTTAAAAGCTCACAAGCCATTGCTAGTGTAATGCACAGCGTGCTTACTAAACATGGTTTGCCAACGGCGCTAGTTTCAGTTATTCCAGATCCTGACCGTGCTTTACTAATGGAATTAATGCAGCAACGCGACAGTATTGATTTAATTATTCCACGTGGCGGTGAAGGGCTTATTAACTATGTAACAGAAAACAGTACAATTCCTGTTATTCAGCACTTTAAAGGCGTGTGTCATTTATACGTAGATAAAGATGCAGACTTAGAAGTGGCACTTAATCTACTACTTAACGGTAAAACTCAACGTACTGGCGTATGTAATGCCTTAGAAGGGTTAATAGTACACCAAGATGTTGCTGATGAGTTTTTAAACCTGTGCGCGGTAGTGCTTCGCCAAGAAGGCGTAAAAATAAATGCTGATGCCAAAGCGGCAGAGTATTTTGATAATGCCACTGTGCTTGCAGATAACGAATTTGGTGAAGAATATTTAGATTTAGAAATTGCTATTCGTATAGTGCCAAGCTTTGATGCAGCCGTTGAGCACATTGCTCAATTTGGCTCAAATCATACCGAAGTTATCTGTACTAAAAACGATGCTGCGGCAGAGTTATTCCAACGTAGTGTGGATGCATCGGTTGTTATGGTTAATGCGTCATCACGTTTCTCTGATGGCTCACAACTAGGTTTAGGCGCCGAGATTGGTATTGCAACGACTAAGCTGCATGCTTATGGTCCAATGGGGCTTGAGTCACTAACGACTGAGAAATATTTAGTTAATGGTGTTGGTCAAGTTCGCGAATAACTTACCCAACCTTATAAACGATATAAATGCCGAGCTTTTGCTCGGCATTTTTGATCTCGATTTAGCAAAATCAAACAACTAAGCAAACATAAAGATTAAAACAGGGCAAAAAATGATTAACAGAGAAATTTATTTAGAATATAAAACAAGGAAATTACTTAAAGGAGAGAGTAGGAAAGTGGTGGAGCTAAGCAGGATCGAACTGCTGACCTCCTGCGTGCAAGGCAGGCGCTCTCCCAGCTGAGCTATAGCCCCACATTCCTAATTTACATATAATGTAAATGCTTAAGTGCTGAGTCTCAAGCGGGGTGAACTTTAAATATTTTTACGATTTTGGTCAAGTATTTTTTCACAAATTTTTCCGTTTTAACTAATTTTTGTTAAACTCGAGCTCAATATTTACTAAAACGACAATACATAATGAAAAAATACGCGTTAGTTTTCATGATTTTCCTTTTTGGTTGTGCCAGTTCAGTAGATGAACCGCCCTACGAAATTAATAATAAACAATTTTATGACACCCTTGATGGGCAAGGTAACAAGCTTTTTGCTTATGTGGTTTCTGTAAAGGCTAAAAGTCGTGGGCAAATTAATATCAATAAAAAACTAACCCGCAGTGATGTTCAGCGTTTTGCTGAGCAAGAGCATTTTGAAGAGTCGAGTGTTTTAAAATTACAATTAGAAGATCAAGCGGTAGAGTTTCTTAATAAAGAACTAGCACAGCGTAACTATTGTGCAGGTAAGCATGAAATAAACGAAGTACTATGGCGTGATTTAAGTGTGCAATTAAGAGGGCGTTGTTTGTAGTATGTTAGCGGATAAACAAAAATTAGCGGCGGTGTTAGCCCAACTAAATATAGAATATGACGTAATAGAACATCCAGCGCTATATGGCAGCTTAGATGCCGACGAGCTGATGGTGAATCGCCCTGGAACACGCTTAAAAAATCTATTTTTGCGAGATAACGAAGGTAAGCGCCATTTTTTAGTGATCACCGCGCATGATAAACAACTCGATTTAAAATCGTTGTCTAAACAGCAAGGCCTATCGCGCTTAGGGTTTGCCTCTAATGAGCGCTTGGCTAAGTACTTAAAGGTTGCACCTGGTTGTGTGTCAATGCTCAGCTTAATTAACGATAAGCAACGAGATGTAACGCTTTGGCTTGACCAAGATATTTGGTTTGGCGATTTATTTCATTGCCACCCGTTTGAAAATACCCAAACATGGTTATTAACTAAGCCTGATTTACTGCGTTTTTTTGACTTTACTGAGCATCAGCCGCGGGTGATGTTTTTGCCATCGCGCTGAGCCCACAAAATAAGCCCCAGTCCACACAAACACACAGCGAGTAATGTTGTCATAAACGCCGTTTGTCCATGAGCTTGATAAACCACCCCAGGTAATAACGAGCCCAGTGCGCCGCCGCTGTAATAAAATGATACATAGCATCCGTTGGTAACGCTTGGCGGTGCGTGACTGATTTTATTAACCAGTGGTGCCGCTGTGGAATGAATTACAAACATAGCGCCACAAAAGAGTGTGAATGCAATTAAAAACAACAACAGTGAATGACTCATTAATAATACAATACTGAGGTTATAAAACACGAATACCGCGGCCAACAATCGCCAGGCTGAAGTCATTTTTTTTAATAGCCAAGGAGTGAAAATAGAAGCCAAAGCACCCACCAAATAACCACTATAAACAAAGCCAATGTCGCGCGTGTTATTAATTAAAAAGGTATTTTTTAAAATAAAAGGCAAGTAGTTTAATAATGCTGCAAAGCAAAAAAACATACAAAAAATGGCACCATAGAGCTTAAGTGCAGAGCCCTCTTTAAGTTGTTTTATATAATCTAATGGCGATAAAACCTCGGTTGATTTAACGAGATTAAAACGTTTATGGGGAATACTTAACGCTAGAATAATCAGCATGGCTGCTATTAGGTAATAAAAACTCTGCCATGACCACAAGTCGCTAAAGAGCGCAGCCAATACTCGGCCAAAATAACCACCGACAATCGTACTACCAATATATAGCGTCATATTTTTTTGTAATGTATCGGCTTGATAACTCATACCAATATAACTGGTCATAGCGGTTAAAGCGGCAGGTAAAATTAGCCCTTGTAAAAACCGAACAAGTAACAGTAGCTCAAAACTAGGGGCATAAATAAATAATAAGCAGCCGACACCGAGTAAGAACATTGCGATGCGTAAAATTAATAATGGGTTTCGCTTGGCTAGAAACAACCCATACACCAAAGGGGCAATGGCTAAAGGCAGCATAGTGGCAGTCATTAAGCTGCCTGCAATGGCAGGCGCTACATTAAATTCGGTGGCAAATAAACTTAATAATGGCTGTGGTGCGTATAAGACAAAAAAAATAAAAACAGAACAAAGGAGTAAGTGAGATAAGCGCATTGACTGCCGTTAACATTGCTTATTAGTTGAGTCGCATTATATACAAAACTGCTAGGGTTTTCATAAATTAACCTTTATTGCGCTAAATCATGCTTTGTTTTCAGTAGTTTGTTAGATTAATACCAATAGCGCTGTTATTTACGCTCGTTGGTGATTAAAATAGCATTAATATTCGTTTTTAGTGGGAACACGCCATGGGGTCACTACAAGAGCAATTGCTCCAAGCTGGTTTAACAACATCACATAAAGCCAAAGTTGCTAAATCAGAAAAGCGCAAGCAACAGAAAAAGCAAAAGAAGGGAGCGACAAGCAACCCAAATGATTTGCAAAAGCATATTCAGCAAACCAAGCTTGAGCAGCAGCAAAAGGCCGAAGAGCTTAACAAAACGCGCCAAGAAGAATTAAAGCAACGTGAGCAGGTAGCCCGTGTTAAGCAAATCTTAGAGCATCACAATCAAGAGTCAATTCGTGGTGAGCGTACCTTTAACTTTACTTATGAAAATAAAGTAAAGGGTCTTGATGTGAATGAGCAAACGCAAAAGGCGCTCTCGGGCGGGCGTTTAGCAATTTGTGTATTAGAAGGCCAGTTTTACGTATTAGAAGACGAGCCTGCACGCAAAGTGGCTGAGGTTGATGAAAAGTATATTGTGTTTCATGTTGAACCTGAGAACAAAGCCAAGGACGAAGACGATCCGTACGCTGATTTTGAAGTACCAGACGATCTTATTTGGTAAGGTGTTATTAAGTATCTGCTCAGCTAAGGCAAGCTAATATTTGTTTTATGAGGGATACACGTATTTGTTCTGATTGATCGTCAAACCTTATCAAGGACGTATGCTTTTTAAAGATTTATTGACTACAATTATCACAACCGTTTTTTTTAACCGTAAAAAAGAAGAGTAAATACAATGAGCAAGATAAAAACACTTTTATTAGGCGCGGGTATTGGTTTAGCCGCAAGTTTTTCATTTTCAGCCGCCGCTGCTGATGGCGCTGCACTTTACACCGCTAAAAACTGTCAAACATGTCATGGTGCAGATGGTAAAGCACCTATTATGGCGATGTACCCTAAGCTAAATGGTCAAAACAAAGAGTATTTAGTAGCGCAAATGAAAGACATTAAGTCAGGCGCTCGTAACAACGGTATGTCTATGGCGATGAAAGCAATGGTTGCGACTGTGACTGATGAAGAGTTTGAAGCGATTGCCGATTACCTATCAAAAGTACAATAATCGCTAACGAGACCTTAAAAGAGCCACACCTTTGTGTGGCTTTTTTATTTGGTGATTGCCATCATGCGAATACTCATTTAGACTTCTAAACATCTACAATTACTAGCGCTATGCTGTGTTTAAAAAGGCTTGTTATGTTTGATTTACCCCAGCTCGATTTAAAAAATAAAGTATCAGAACAAGAGTGGCAACTACGTGTTGATTTAGCCGCATGTTATCGATTAGTTGACCATTTTCGTTGGGGGGATTTAATCTATACGCACCTTTCTGCTCGCCTACCAGGTACGGATCATTATTTAGTAAACGCGTTCGGTTTAACGTTTGATGAGATCACTGCATCTAACTTAGTTAAAGTTGATTTAAATGGCCGCATTATTGACGATACTCCATTTGATATTAACCCTGCGGGGTTCACCATTCACAGTGCCATTCATGAAGTACGCGAGGATGCCCATTGCGTAATACACCTACACACTAAAGAAACCATTGCAGTTGCAACACAAAAAGAAGGGCTGTTACCGTTAAGTCAGTATTCGATGTTTTCATTACCCTCTCTGTCATACCATGGTTATGAAGGCCTAGCGGTGAATGATGATGAGCGTAAACGCCTGCAAACAGATTTAGGTAGCACCAACCATATGCTATTGGTGAATCATGGCGGCTTAACGGTAGGGCCAACAGTAGGTGATGCGTTTATGCGCTTTTATGACCTTCAACGTGCCTGTGAAATACAGTTAGCTATTCAATCAAGTGCACAAGAAGCGATTGCAGTACCACAAGCTATTATTGATAACATTTATAATCAAGCGAACGTTGTTCACAGCGGCAGTACTGGGGGGCAGCTAGCATGGCCTGCCATGTTACGAAAAGCGTATCGTCTTGACCCAAGTTTTGCAAAATAACCGATAAAGGTTAATAAGGAATTTTTTATGAAAGTAAATCGCGTTGAAGTCTTTGACATTCATTGTCCTGAGCGTCCTGCATGGACGCCGGTATTTGTTCGAATTCATACCGATGAAGGTATTAGCGGTGTGGGTGAAGCAGGTCTTGCGTACGATTTAGGCCACAGTGCCGCTGCTGCGATGATCAAAGAAATGGCCGATGCCTTTTTAATTGGCCATGACCCGTTTCAAACTGAAAAACTATGGTCGCGCATGTTACGTGAAAGTTTTTGGGGTTTAGGTGGTGGGCCGGTGGTTTACGCAGCAATGAGTGCGATTGATACGGCGCTTTGGGATATAAAAGGTAAAGCATTGGGTTTACCGGTTTATCAGTTGCTTGGCGGTAAAGTTAACGACAAGTTGCGTACTTATGCATCACAGCTGCAGTTTGACTGGGACAGTGAATTTAAAGCGCTGGTACAGCCACAAGAATATGCAGAAGCGGCACTAAAAGCGGTGGCGGAAGGTTACGATGCGGTAAAGGTCGATCCAATTCAATACGATAAAGACGGCAACACCTATTACGACCGCACAAATATTATTTCTCGTCCAGAAATGAAACTATACCGCGCTCGTATGCAGGCTATTCGTGAAGCCGTGGGTGACGAAGTAGATATTATTTTTGAATGTCATAGCTTACCAGGGGCGACATCGGCAATTCAAATTGGTGAAATTGCAGAAGAATTTGACTGTATGTATTTTGAAGAGCCGGTGAATTACCTTAACCATTCATTACATGCAAAAGTGGCTGACAAAGTGGCTGTGCCTATTGCAGGCGGCGAGCGCTTGTATAACCGCTGGGGTGTACGTCCTTATTTAGAAGATCAAAGTATTGATGTACTACAGCCAGATATCGGCTTATGTGGTGGCTTTACTGAAACTAAAAAAGTATGTGATTACGCTGATATTTTTGATGTGCGTATTCAGGCACACGTATGTGGTGGGCCGGTTGCAACGGCGGCATCATTGCACTTAGAAACAGCGATCCCTAACTTTTTAATTCACGAGCATCATACTTACGCGATTAAAAAGTGGAATAGAGAGCTATGCTTACAAGATCCACAACCTAAAAATGGCTTTTTTGAAGTATCTGAAGAACCAGGTCTTGGGATTGAGCTTAACGATGAAATTGTAATGCGCTCACAACGTGTAGAAATAAAATAAATGGTTACTACGGGCTTCTAGCTACGAGAGGCGAGCTCAAACGATTTCGTCTCTATTCAATAATTCTAAAGAAGCAAGTTTATCTGCGTGTATTTTCATTCTCTTTATATCGTTTTCCATTTGAATTTGCATGTAATCAATATCAATAACACGCTCTACCATTTTCTCCAAAGTATAATTCTCTTGTTCAATTTTAAATTCTTTGAAGGCAGCTTCAGCTGTTTTCTTGGCCTGATAAATGAAATTTTTATATTCTTTTTTAGTGATTTCAGATTGTTCAATGATTATTTTCGCATCATTCCATGAGCTAATTATTTGAGCAAAACTCTTAGTTATTTCTCTTTTTAACTCGATTACTTTATATTTCTCAATATCAGCCCTAGTTTTCTTGGCATTTAGAAACGCAAGAGCTGCAATTACTAGAGAAAAGCACGATACTACATTTGATAGTTCAATTGCTTTGAACCAATTACTAATTATGGAGCCTACCATAATTAGTAATAAGCAAATAAATGATACCATACCGTTGTTTTTTATCACTTTACTTCCTTTATAAGTGTATCTATATTATTAGTTTTACCACATATGCCAGTTAACCTGTGGCTTAAAATTAGTGAAAATATGTTTAATTTAGTTAGCTTAGAATCTTAATATTGTTTTTATAATCTTCCTAGCATCTAATTTTTGTTTATTTTACAAAGTACTTGTTTTAGTTCAATGGTTGCTTTGCTATCAAGGTGGCGAACAAAACAGCGCTCTCCCTTAGTCACGAGCTCAAATTGATCTGGCATATTAAGTTGCTTGCCCATAATAGGGTTGCCCTGAGGATCTTTATGATTAAGTTGCTCAAGGGTAACTGTACTTGAGGTGACAAAAACATCGTCTGCTAATTGAACCTGCGAGCTATGCAGCAGCTGCGCAATTGCGTCGGCTACTTTAGCGCTATTAGGCTCAATTAGTAACGCATGTTGCAATTTAGGTGTGGGCTCTGAGCTTTGTGCTAAGCACCCACTTAAAAATAGCGAAATTGCAGTTATTGCTAATAAAATCTTCATTGCTTATCTCATGTTATCGCTAAGAATAATATTCTGTTTTAGTACAGTCTGAATTCGCGCGTCTTTTACTTCAGGCATATCGGTGGCGATAGTGGGCGCAAAACCGAGAACACTATTTATTGAGCTTGGGGCTGGGCAACTGCCGGTTGCTCTATAACTAAGTGCGGTATTAAGTAAGCCTTCACTTGCATCACCTAAGCGTTTGCTAAAGTCATCGGCAACAGCACAGCCTGCAATAAGTACGGGCTGGCGCGCATTATCAATGGTATTTTGCGGTGCAAAGCCATCTGAATATTCACCAAAACCTTTATTATTTTCGCCAGTAAATTGAATGGTAAAATAAGTAGTGTCGCAGTTATCGGTTGGGTAAAAGCCATACGGTTTACCACAGGTGCCAGCCCCTATCTGAATGATTTCAACATCGGCTCCGCGCAGCCCGTTAATTATAGCCTCACTGGCTGAGCAGGTACTGCTGGTGGTGAGTACAAATACCCGATCTAAATTTAACGTTGGTAATGGGGTGCCTGCAGCTATTGCAGGGTTATTTTCAAACCCGACAAAACGATTTGTAAAGGGCATGGGGGTCAGTGTTTGCCCTGTGATAGGGTTGGTATTGGGGTATTTATCGTTAAAAATAGTGCGTTCAAATATTTTGCCTTGGGTATTGTCACCTGCCACCATATAGCCTACTTGGCTGGCCATTTGTAACAAACCACCGCCGTTATAGCGCACATCAATGACTAAATCTTTAATGCTGCTGGCAGCGAGTTGGTTAAAGGCGTTGTAAAGCTGCGTTTCGGCTATCGCGTTGTGGCTATTAAATTGAAAGTAACCCACATCGCCGTTTGCTAAATCAGTACGTACGTTCATTACTGGTTGCGACTCGATATTTTGAGATGTGAGCGTAACAATGCGATTTTCATTAGTGCTGATATCCCTAAATACAAATTCGGTAACTTTACCTGTTTGTTCTGGGAATAAACCTGCGTTAATAATAGCTACCTCGCTTGATGAGGTCGTGTTAATAAAATCAACACCATCAACTTCTAAAAGCTCAAAGCCCCTAATAATATTTTGATTACTAGCAGGGGTATTTGGCTCGGTATAGCTAACAATTGCTTGGCGCGGCGCACTACCAGCGATTATTTTTATATTAAAGCCATAACCAAAGCTTAGGCCTGATTGATTTTGTCTTTGCCACTCATCGGTTGGCAAACTAAAGTGAAAGTTATCTTTTTTCGCACCCGACTCAGTCAATTGCTCCGTTTTTAAAGTATTAAAGTAATCAATGACGCCTGACGTTAATGCCGGATTAGTATCAATAATTTCGTCGTACCATAAGTAGGTTTCGTTACTCCAAGAGCGTAGCCAGTTTTTTTCATTAATTGCTTGGCATTGACCTTTAAATTGCCCTGAGCTAGCAAAAACACCAGAAGTCCAGCCACCGTTATTAGTTGTTGGATTGGTCGCATTGTCGCTGCCCCCACCGCCACAACCTGTTAATAAAGCGGCTAGCGATAAAGAGAGTAATGTGTATTTAAAAGAAGATGAGTTAAGAATGGCCATACGCATGCTCGTTTTTTAAACTGTTGAGCTAAATATAGCGGTTTTTATTTAGAGTTGATAGAGGCGCGCAGCATTTTTGTAACTCAAATGTTGCCATGTAAGATCATCGCTACATAGGCTTCGATAATGTTGCCATAACTCATTGTAGTTAATGTTAATTTGACACACGGGGAAGTTGCTGGCAAACATCACTCTTTGCATACCAAAATGCTTTAAAATATGTGTTAAACACTGCCTTTGCTGCTCGCTATTAAGCATGAGTAATTCAAAGCCTGAAAACTTCATCGCAACATTAGACTGTTGTGCGAGTAATTCAATGGCGCGTTGCCAGTTAGCAAGGTTGTGTGCAAGCCCTGCGTGATTAATGATGATTTGTAAGTCACTAACTTGGTTGGCATAAGAAATAAGTTGCTCGGTGATGTTGAGGTTTTCTATTTCAAATTGCGCTTCAAAATGCAGTTTTAAGTGGCTCAAGTGGCGCAGGTTATCGAGACAATGAGGGCTCAATAAGCGCGTGGCATCATGACCTTCAGTGATATCTCTAATGCCGATAAGGGATGAATGTTTTAGATATTTAAGTGCTAGTTTAAATGCGTTATTTGGCTGGTTAATTGTTGCAAAGCTAATCGCTTTGTAAGGTAGCCTTTTTATATGCTTTGCTAACCAGTTTAATTCATTAATAGGTTGCTCATTATCAAAGCCAGCTTCTATATGCACTAAACCAACGAGTTCAAAGTCCGTACTTTTGATTAGTTCAGCAACGCTAATCGGTTGTTTTATTTTATCTAAGTTAGGCCAAGCGGGTGGGTTAGCACCTTGCAGCCAGGTGTATTGACCCTCCAGCAAATTAAAAAAATGCACATGCGGGTCAATAATTTTAGTACTCATTGCGCTGTGTAACCGCCATCAATGCGTTGCAAACTGCCGGTAATAAAGCTGGCTTCTGGACTTACTAAAAAGTTTACCAGTGCTGCAACTTCATCGGCTTGGCCTAAACGATTAAGTGGTTGTAAAGCAGCTTCTTCGGCAACAATATCTGCCTTATTTGCGCCACTTTTTTTGCAGTATGCATCAATCGCATTATGAAATAACGGTGTTTCTATGGTGCCAGGACACACGGCATTAGTGCGAATATTAAAGCTTGCGTAATCTAAGGCGGTGGTTTTAGCCATCGAAGCCAGTGCATGTTTAGTCAGGTTATAAGCAAATGAGTTTTGTTTGCCAATAATGGCCTGATCTGAGGCAATTAACACAATAGCGCCATCTTGCTGTGCTTTCATGGCTGGTAATACGCTTTGTATAGCCGCGTACGCACCTTTAACATTCAGTGCCATTAACGCATCGAATGTCGCTTCATCGGTTTGCTCAATTGTGGCACTTAGGTGCTTGCCAGCATTTGAAACAAGTACATCAATGCGTTGTGTTTTTTCAATAATAGCCTGTATACACTGGCGTACGGCGGTTACATTACTAACATCACATTGATGAAAAACACCACTCTCACTGGGTTCAATATCTAGGTTATGAACCTGATAGCCGCTCGTTAATAATCGCTGAACCACAGCAAAGCCAATGCCTTTAGAGCCACCGGTTACTATTGCAACTTTTGACATACTTGTTCCTTTAATTAGCAATTAATGTGCGTGGCCGCAACCACCTTCAGCATGAACATGGCCGTGAGAAATCTCTTCGTTTGTTGCTTCTCGAACTGAGACAACCTCAACATCAAAAGTCAGCGTTTTACCAGCAAATGGGTGGTTTAAATCACAATCAGCATTAAAGCGGCCTACTTTTACAATGGTTACTTGGTGGCGACCTTGGTTTGATTGCACCATAGCAGTCATGCCTGGTTTCCATACTTTTACATCACCTTGAAGGTGCTTAAGCGGAATGCGCTGAATTAAGTCATCAACACGCTCACCGTATGATTCACTTGGAGATAACGTAACGCTAAATTTATCACCAGCGGCTTTACCTTCAAGTGCGGTTTCTAAACCTGGAAGCATGCCTTTGCTGCCGTGAATATAACTTAATGGCGCGTCGTTTAGGCTGCTTTCGATTTGTTCACCCGCTTCGCTTAGGGTGTAATGAAATTCAACGGCCGAATTTTTACAGATTTGCATGCTTGTCTCTTTGAGTTTTAAATTAATTAAAGGCAATTTTACGCGAAATACTGCGCTTTAGAAACTTAACGTGGATGATTTAATGTATTTTGTAAGTCGAGTAACAGGTCTTTTTTCGCCGGTGTAGTTTTAGGTGTCGCGGCTTGAGGTATAAATAAAACCAACTGAGTCCCAGGTTTTAATACGCTTGAGGCAGATAATTTATTCCAACGCGCTAAATCGCTATGAGCAACGCCGTATAACTGACTTATATTCCAAAGGTTATCACCGGGTTTTACGTGGTAATCTACCTCGATGGTTGGAATGATTTGCTCTTTTTGTTCTAGATAAGGGCTTATTTTATAGTTAATAGTGAGCGACTTAGGCAAAGTTTGCGGCTCCCCTAAAATAAGCTTTTCGCCAACGCCAATAAAGTTATTTTGCTTATTATTGAGCTGTTTTAATACTTCTAAAGGCAAGCCAAAATGCCTAGCAATACCGTACAGCGTGTCATTTTTCTTAACGATGTATTCGCCTGCAAAATTGGCTTTAAAAAAGCGGTTTTTTAATAAAGCTTGTTGCTCTATAGGTAATAACAGAGTGTGCGGTCCATGGGGAGAGCTTTGATTTTTTAAATAACCCCGATTAAGGGCATGCAGTTGTTTGGCGCCTATGCCAGAGAGCTTGGCCATAACTGAAAAATCAAACTGTTTTGCCACATTTAGCGAAGTAGTCAGTGCTTTATAAGGAAGCTTTGGCCGTTTAAATTTTGCCTTAGGGTGTTTCACTAAATAGCTCAGTGCTAATAGTTTTGGTACATAGTCTGCGGTTTCTTTTGGCAGTGTTAGTGCCCAAAAGTCAGTTGATTTACCTCGTTTTTGATTGCGTTTTATAGCGCGCTTAACTCGGCCTTCACCGGTATTATAGGCCGCAAGTGCATGTAGCCAATTACCATCAAAACGTTTATGTAAATAGCTTAAATAATCAAGTGCCGCATCGGTTGAGGCTAATACATCCTGGCGTCCGTCATACCATTGATCTGATTTAACCCCAAAATGATGCGCGGTTGCTGCAACGAGTTGCCACACTCCCACAGCGTGCTCGCTTGAGCGTGCGGTAGGTCTAAAGCCACTTTCTACAAATGGTAACAAGGCGAGCTCCATCGGCAAGCGCTTTTGCTCAACTTTTTTTACAATATGGTATAAAAAAGGCGCTGCACGTCGAGACACTATTTTTAAATAATTAGGCTGTTTTAAATACCAGTTAATGCGTTTTTTTAACGCCTGATTTTGCTCAACCGGTAAATGTAAGTTATCAGCAATATGTGCCCATAACTCTGTGGGTTGAGCTATTTCAGGGGCTTTGGCTGTGGCTTTTTTATTAATGACTTTGTGAGTGTTTTTAGAGGTCGGCGTATTTGATAATGCCGGTTTTGACTCTACAGGTGTGGGAACTGCAGGCGCAATGATCTCTGGCTGAGTGGTTTTACAGCTGCATAGCAATACAATGGCAAAGCATAAGATCAAGTGACGCATTTTGTTCCTTTTTAAAAAATATATTTCCATATTTTAACACAATCCATTGTGTTCAGTTATTGACTGTTTTTAGCGCGAAGTAATCCCGATTGCAAAAATAAGTGACTTGATTTTATATCAAGAGGTTCTTGTTGATAGGGTTTTAGTGCCTCGCTAGGGAAGTTTTTTTGTAATTGCTCAATACTGGCTTCAGGGTTGTTTTTAACATGCTCCGTAATTGCTTCTAAAAACGTGAGTGACTGTTTTAGTTTAACTTTATCGACTAAATCGCCATGTCCAGGAATAAAAAGTGACAGCGTATTATTATTTATATATTTTTTTAATAAGCGTTGCCATTGCTTAAGCTCGCCATGCCCAGGGTAAGGTAACCAATCGATGATATCACCACCAATTAAGGTTTTACTTTTGTCGGCAAGTAGTGTTAGATCGCCATTGGTATGTGCCTGATGCGGGTTTATAGTGAGTGTATAGCCACCTAAATCTAACGTTTTAGATTCACTAATACTCATTTTTGGTGGTGTTAATTGATAGTCTTGCCAGCGAAATAAGCGCTTTTTAGCGCGGGTAAGCTTTTCTCGCCATTGAACTTGCTCAGCATCGGGTAAGGTGGCTAATCGTTGATAGCTCAGCTCAATGCTTTTCTCGAATCCCTCTAGCTTGTCTGTTAAGGCTTGCTGGTAAAGCGAAAAGTCGTTAGCGACTTGTTGATGAGTAATAAGTTTTGCGTCTGGGAAGTAATGCTGCATAACCGCCATCCCCAGTAAGTGATCGTCATGAAAGTGGGTTGCAACTAAATAACACAAAGGCGTCTTTAGACGTTGTTTTAGCTCGGTTACCAGTTGTTCTACCACTGCAAAGTTACCACTGGCATCAACGAGTAATGCACATTCACTGCCTTCAATTAATACTTGGTTAGAATCGTAAAAACGAAGTCTTTCAGGTTGCTTAAGAAATTGAATATTAGCTGACAACGGTTGCCACTCAATTGCTGCCTCGCTTTTTGTTTGCATAAGCAAGCAAATTAAAGGCAGTAAGCACTTACCTATTTTTTGAGTTTTACTTAAAAATGGTTGCATCTTTATTTCTAGCTGTATTTTTGACGGTAAAAACAATAAAAGCGCAAAATGCGCTTTTATTTAGTGTGCTCAGAGTTTGAGCTTAAGTACTGACTCAATTTATCAATCAGTTGATCTTGATATTCAAGCTCAACTGATTTTTGAGTTTTCGCTTCAAGCAATTCGTGGCTTAAATTTAAGGCAGCCATAAGTAATGCTTTTTGATCGTTTCTGACTGTTGAACGTTGTTTCATTTGTTCAACTAAATCATT
The DNA here is from genome assembly GCF_000576475.1 of Pseudoalteromonas sp. SCSIO_11900. NCBI lineage: Bacteria > Pseudomonadati > Pseudomonadota > Gammaproteobacteria > Alteromonadales > Pseudoalteromonadaceae > Pseudoalteromonas > Pseudoalteromonas sp. SCSIO_11900. The sequence goes on along the minus strand of NZ_KK070023.1, from coordinate 547,948 downwards.
CAGATTTTTGGCGGCCGCTTTTAGTGCCTCTTCTTGCCCCGCAGGACAAGCAAATTGCTGCTCTTTACCAAGCAATTCAACAGTGACTCGCTGGTTTTGCAGCTCAGACATTAGCTTGCCTGTTGCGCGCTTTGTAATTTATCTAACAATGATGACAAGGTGGTACTTGCATCTTTTTGTTTTTCTTCATTTTCAAGGGCTTCTAACTGCAATAACTCATTTTCATCAAGTAGCTTGCTGTTTTGCTCTTTAAGCTCTGTAATATCAGTTTGTAACTGATTATTACGGGTAATTAGTTGGTCGATCAGTTGTTCGAGTTGTTGAAGAGTGTTGTTGTTCATAAATGCGCTCATATAACTGTAATTAATGTCATGCAAATGTAAAGCAAAGTGTGTTTATTTGCCAGCATTTACGCTGGTTTTAGGTGATTTTTATTCTATGTTAAGGGATAATTCACGTTATTGGCTTTTTCATTCAGAAGCGGTTCACGTAAACCCCCGCTTTTGCTGGTATCGACTGTCAAAGTAGTGTGCTTATGGTTCACTGATTTTATTAAATAGCGTATGGTGAAAATAAATAATGCTTAGTTACAGACACTCCTTTCATGCGGGTAACCCTGCTGATGTACTTAAACATTTAGTGTTAGCGCAAGTACTGGGTTATCAAACAATTAAAGATAAGCCGCTTGACTATATTGATACGCATTCGGGGGCTGGTTTTTTTGAGCTTGCTGCACCTGACGCGCAAAAAACCCAAGAGTACCAAGATGGCATTGAAAAACTGTGGCAACATACTAGCCAACACAGTGCCTTAAATGACTACATTGAGCTAATAAAATCATTTAATGAGAGCGCATCGCTGGCGTTTTACCCAGGCTCACCAAAAATAGCCGAGCACTTTTTACGCCGTCAAGATAAGGGCTGGTTTTTTGAGCTGCATCCGCGAGATTTAGTCTTACTTGAAGAAAACATGCAAGGTAAGCGCTCTATTCGTGTACGCGGCGAAAATGGATTTGCAGGCTTAATTGGTTTGTTACCGCCAGCTTCGCGCAGAGCCTGTGTGTTAATAGACCCACCTTATGAAATAAAAGACGATTACAATACGGTAGTACAAACCATTGTTAAAGCGCATCAACGCTTTGCAACAGGGACTTACATGATCTGGTATCCGGTTGTGGACAGAGAACGTATTGATAATATGGAGCAGGGTTTAATTGACGCGGGAATTAGAAATATTCAATTATTTGAATTAGGTACCGAAGCCGATACTGATGTACATGGTATGACTGCCTCTGGAATGATAGTGATAAATCCACCCTGGAAATTAAAACAAGCAATGGATGACGTGCTACCTGAACTAGTAAGCTTGTTGAGTAAGCCAAGTGGCTTTTATCGCAGCGAGCAGTTAGTTGCCGAATAAAAATAAATAAGCCTAGGGTCTGTTGACCTTTGCGGATTAAAATTTGTTCAAACTAGGGGCGGTTTAATCGCGGCGCGAGGTTTGTAACCTAGTGGGCTAAGTAAAAACCGAGCAACAAAGAGTAAATCGCCCTTAGGCAGAACCCTTCGGGCAGCGCCTGTTTGGCATTGATGCTGCGTTATCGCCTATTTATGGGGAATAACCACACCACATAGGCTCTGCCTTGCCTAAATACCAAACAGACTGCTGAAAATTTAACCTTGAAAGATCAACAGACCCTAGTTTAACTGGGCTTTATAGTGATCTGCTTAGATGCGGAGTATTGTTACGCTTAGTTAAAAGTAAACAGCGTTAAAGGTTGCAAGTTGCTTGCCTGCCTCATTTTGTAATACTAATTTTTCACCGTTAATTTGCCATTGCGTTGCTGCTTGCAACACACCCCCCATGGCGCTTTCTTGTTCCATATTTTCATGACACATTTTTTGCGTGGTAGCTAACTGCGTAAAAGTAACCGTTTGCTTCGATACTTCATAACCGCCATTAAAGTTATTGCACCCTAAAAAACCGTGCACAGTGTTGTCACTATTAAATTGAATAAATGGCTCTTTAGTATTCACTTCAACGGGATTGCCGTCGATTGAAACGGCTTTGAAGTAGGTATTCACTAAGTCAACGTCTGGCTTTGGCGCTACTTTTGAAACAATAATTTCTAAAGGCTCTGATGAGGCCGTATTAGCAAAAGGCGAGTTACTTGTTGTGCTGGTGTATAGTAAGTTTCCTTGATTATTAATGGTTGCGCGCACGCTGTAGCGATGGGCTGGATCAATTTTTTCAAGGTTGTATTCAAGCTCTACTTTATACGGAGGTGCGCCTACTAAATCAATTACCTGCTCAGAAATAACGGTTGCTGCTACATCCATTTTTGACACATCAACCAAGGTAACAGTTAGCTGTGAATTAGGCGCTAATAGGCTGCGATCTAGGTAGCTAACTTGTACTGGTAGAAAGGCTGTTGTTTGTTTCACAGCGCTATTTTGCTGTGTGGTGTCATCGTTACATGCGCTAAGCATAAGAGTGCCACTTGCTAAAAAACATAGGCCTGCAACCGACTTTAAGATTGCGTTTGGCTTTGGTGAGAACATAACAGTTCCTAGATATAATTACGGATATAAACAATAGCATACGGCTAAGTTACTTAATCATCGCTTAACTTGTAAATACAGCCAATACAGAAAGTTGAGATATAAAAAAAGACGCTAGGCGCCTTGATTCGTTACTTATTTTTTAACGTATTTAGTTAAAATTACAATACGTTGTCCATCAACACGCCCTTCAATATGTTCTGGGTTGCTGGTTAAGCCAATATTGCGCACAGCAGTACCGCGCTTTGCCGTTAAGCTGCTACCTTTCACATCTAAGTCTTTTATTAAGGTGACGGTATCGCCAGCTTGTAGCACTACGCCATTACTATCAATGTGTTTAATATCATCATCTTCAGCAAGCGCTTGCTGAGCCCATGTTAATGTGTCTTCTTCAAGGTAAATCATATCAAGTGCGTCTTGTGCCCAGCCATTATCGGCTGCTAGTCGTATCAGCATGCGATAAGCAACAACTTGTACCGCCGGTGTTTGGCTCCACATGCTGTCATTTAAACAATGCCAATGAGTAGGAGTTAAATCGCGGGTGCCCTCAATTTGATCTTTACATGTTTGACAGGTGTAAATGCATTTATCTGAATGAGCTTCGGTAACTGGAGGTACTTCGTATACAGTTAAGTTATCTGTTGCTGCGCAGAGTTCACATTGGTTGTTGCTACGCTCTATTAAGGCTTGTTCAATGCTCATATTAGGGGCTCTTGAGAGTTTATAAAAAATTTATAAACACATTATACCTTATAACCATAACCTTTGGGTATGCTCAGAGCGGCTGATAGCAGCAAAACCTTATAAAAAATAAGGTTAATAAAGGTTTTTATTTTATAAATATAAATTGTAACTCTTCACTAAGACAAACTATTTTCTAAGGATCTTTTTTAACTATTGGCTGATCCTGCCAATATGCCAAGCTAGAGCGATTACCCTATCGCTCTAGCTTTAATGAATTTAAACCGCATAAATATCACTGAAATAGTTGAGCAAACTAAAACTCAGTTACAAGAAAATAAAACAAGCAGCGGCACTGGTAAAGTCATCGGGCGCAGAAGGTATCATCAAAGCGGCATTACAAAACCCGCATCAAACTTTGCATGTTGATGAGACTGGCATTAATATTGGCGGTAAACGGCGATGGCTTCATGGTGCATCAACGACTTGGTGGACTTATTTTTATCCTCATGAAAAAAGAGGAAAAATAGCGATGGATGAGGGCGGTATTTTACCGCACTTTACCGGTGTGCTATGCCATGACCATTGGAAGCCATATTATCAATATACCCAATGCCAACATGCATTATGTAATGCTCACCACATCCGAGAATTAGGAAGGGCTTGGGAGCAAGACGGCATGCAATGAGCGAAGGATATGCAAACCTTACTTAAAGAAATGAATAAAGCTCAAATAGATAATCCCGACCTAGATAAAGGGGCTAAACAGAAATATCGTGATCAATATCAAAAAATATTGCTTCAAGGTGACGTTAAATGTCCACCACCAGATAAAAGTAGCCGAGTGAAAGGTCAGCGAGGCCGATTAAAGCGAACCCAATCCCGCGCATTATTGGAACGACTAAGAGATTATCAAGATGATGTTTTACGTTTCATGATGAGCACTGGCGTGCCATTTACCAACAACCAAGGCGAGAATGATATTAGGATGACCAAGGTTCATCAAAAAATACCGGGGTGTTTTAGAAGTAGGCAAGGAGCTGAAATGTTCTGCTTGCTGAGAAGCTATTTATCGACTTGCAGAAAACAATATGTATCTGCAAGCCTAGCCCTTGAGTTATTATTCAAAAATCAGCTGCCTGATATATTCATTTCAGATGAGGCTGAATAGTTACAAAAGCTTTTTATTTTAGGCTTAGTTGCTTGTTTTATATTCGAATTAAAATTGCAGCAAGTCTTTAAAGTTTCACTATACTGGTTAGGTATAACAATAAAATAACGTTTACATCACTGCAAAACAGGAAGGGTAATGCCAAATAATCCAGACGTAAAAAATTCATCTATTTTGGTCACTCAATATATTGCTAGGCAACCCATTTTTCATGCTGATAGAAGCATTTTTGCCTTTGAGTTACTTTATCGCGATTCAGTTAATAATGCCTTTCCTGCGGGAACAACCGACGGGCAGGCCACTGGGCGACTTTTTTTTAATGCGTTAATGCTGGTTGGGGTGGAAAAGCTGGCGCTTAATCAGACCGTGTTTATAAACCTATCTAGCGAAGGGCTTTTAGAGGATTTACCTACATTATTGCAGCCTGAAAATACTGTAATTGAAATTGTTGAGCGTACTGAAAATATCGAGCTTGTTACTCAACGAGTAACTGAGCTAAAAAAAGCAGGGTATGTATTTGCGTTAGATGATTATGACGCGCATAAAAAATGGCAACCTTTGCTCAATTTGGTTGATTATATAAAGCTTGAAGTAGAAGAGCCTATAATAAAAACCACCATGCTACTTAAAAAGCTCAAACGCAATCACCCTGAGGTTAAAATAGTGGTAGAGCGAATTGAAACCTATGACGAATTTAGGCAGCTTAAAGAGGCTGGATGCGATTACTTTCAAGGATTCTTTTTTGCACAGCCAGAAATGCTCAGTTACGGTAATGTTGAGCCGTTAAAAATGGCGGTTTTTGATTTATTGCGCTGCACATCTCGTCCTGACTTGGATTTTAACGAAATTAATCAACGTATTTCTAAAGATGTGGGTTTAACCGCACGTGTTCTCAAACTAGTTAATGCTCGCTCTGCTAATAAAAATTTAGTGATTACGTCAATTCCACAAGCGGTTGTGTATTTAGGGGAAGATTCTATTAGAAAGTTTGTACGAGTACTGGTGCTGAGCGAACTTGGCTCAGACAAGCCTAGTGAACTTACTCGTTTAGGCTTATGTCGAGCGCAGTTTATGCAAATAATTTTAGAGCCTGGCGGAAAAGTCATTGCAGAGCAAGGTTATTTAGTCGGCTTGATGTCGGTGCTTGATGCTATTTTAGATATGGAACTGGAAGCTATTGCCAAAGAGTTTAGTTTAGGGGCTGAATTATCTGGTGCATTATTAAGTTTTGAAGGCATGATGGGTAATTCATTGCATTTAGTCAAAGCGGTAGAAGAAGATAACTGGCAAATGGCTAAAAAGTTGTTAGAAACTATTCGCCCAGCCTCGAATATTGAGACCGTATTTAGCGCCATGTTGGATGCACGCCAGTATGCGGATGAGTTATTAGCCACCATTATTGAACAAGACTAACGCAAAGCGTTTGGGTATGATTGGCACATATTGATTTTACTTAGTACAACAGCATGCGTTTATTTTTACCTATCACGACTATTTTAATAGCCTTAGCTTTATTAATCCCCGGGGTGACTCAGCCAGTGCTGAGTATGGAAGGCAAAATTGATAAATCTAAACTTGCTCAAGCCGGTATTGAAATGCTGGCAGATGAAGGAAATCAAAACACCCGCAATATGCTAATGATGATCTCGAGTATGTTGGGATTAGACAAACTTGAAGGCGAGATCAGCGCTTATCAAAAAACGCGCAGTATTTGGGGCACCGTCAACGAACTGGCCGATAACAAAAACTACTTAGTGGCGATATTAGTGGCGTTTTTTTCAATAGTGATCCCAACAATTAAGCTGCTGCTTCAATTGTTTTATTGTGCACTGAAGGAGACTTCATTTAAGTACAAGCTTGGTAAAGTGATAATTGGCTTAAGTAAATGGAGTATGGTGGATGTGTTTGTTATTGCATTAATCGTGGCTTACATGGCTGGTAATGCAAACGCGAACTCAGAAGACTTACTAAATGTGCATGCTGAGTTTGGTACTGGTTTTTGGTATTTTACCGGCTATTGCCTGTTCGCTATTGCGGCTAGTAGCTTGATAAAGCCAGTGGTAAAAACCAGTTAATTATTGAGTTTTAAACGCAGTTACCATAAACTTTAAATGTCTATTTATTATTAGGTTAATTCATTGCAACGTATTTACTGTATTTTACTCACGCTAACTTTGCTACTCACTTTTGTGGGTCAAGCCGTTGCGTCTGTATCTATGGTATGTGATGTGCCGCATATGAACATGGCAACCCATGCATCGATGCAGCATAGTGAAATGGCGATGAGTGACGACACTGATACAACAACCATGTCTATGGATTGCTGTAGTGAGCAAAGCACGTTAACCCAAGATTGCAGTTGCCCGATGAGTGCTTGTAATTCGCATTCGGCCTTGCATGTAAACTCGCTATTTATAGCTTCCAAATTACCCCCTGAAAAAGTGCACCTTGCTGTCATGCAGCGCAAACCTAATTTTGCACGATCTCTTTATCGCCCTCCTATGCCTGCATAACCGCAGGATAGGTGTGTTTAAAATCTAGTCATTTAGCTTTTTGTCATCTATCTGCTTAAAAAATTAATCGTTTTTTATTTTTGAATTTTAAGTGGAGCAAGTGATGAATCACTTCGCAGTATTAAAAGCTGTTTTTGTGAGCAGCTTATTGAGCATTAGTCTCTCTGTACACAGTGCTGAACTGAGTTTAAATGAGGCAATTAACTATGCCTTAAACCATGAGCCTTGGCTTAAAGCCAGCAAACAAAAACAAACATCAATTGAAGCAAAAAGTATTGCCGCAGGTACCTTACCTGATCCTGTACTCACGCTAGGGTTAATGAACTTACCCACTAATGGTTTTGCTTTTGATCAAGAGAATATGACCCAATTTAAAGTAGGAATTAGCCAATCGTTAAGCCGAGGCGATAGTTTAGCATTGCAGCAAAAAGCACTGTCTCAGTCGGCTGCGGCAGAGCCTTGGATTCGTAAAGATAGGCTCGCGCAGGTAAAAACCACAGTGACCGAGTCATGGCTCAATGCGTTCAGAGCGCAGCGAACTATTGCACTTATTGAGCAGGACAAAGCCTTGTTTACTCAGCTAATCGATATTACCGAATCAAGTTATGTAAGCTCAGTGGGTAAAACACGCCAACAAGATATTATTCGTGCGCAATTAGAGCTAACCCGCCTTGAAGATAAACTAATGCAACTTGATCAACAGCTTCAAGGTGCTAAAAAGCGGTTAACACAATGGTTGCCCATCGACATGCTAAGCCAGCCTGTTGGTGAGGACTTTTCACAGGTTTCAGCGTTAAAAAACTACACGGAGTTAGAGTTTCAGCAATTAATGGCATTGCTATTAAAGCACCCCGCTATTATGGCGATTGATAATGCAATAGAGGCAAAGCAAACTCAAATCAGTGTGGCTGAGCAAGGCTATAAACCGCAAATTGGTGTGAATATGGGATATGGTTATCGTGATGATATGCCAATGGGGGGCTCGCGAGCAGACCTTTTCTCTGTGGGAGTGAGTATCGATTTACCGCTATTTACCGACAATCGCCAAGATCAACTCGTTAATGCCGCGATTGCTGATAGCGAAGAGGCAAAAACTCAAAAATTAATTGCCCTTAAAAAGCTACAAGGAATGTATTTTAAGGAAGTCAGCCAACTAACACGATTAAGTCAGCGAGCAGCGCTCTATAAAACTAAATTATTGCCGCAAATGGCCGAGCAATCCCAAGCGACCCTTAATGCTTTTACCCGCGATGATGGTAATTTTTCGGATGTGATGCAAGCGCGGATCAGCGAATTAAATGCCAAAATAGACGCACTTAATATTCACGTTGATCAAAAAATTATTATTGCACGGTTAAATTATTACGCCAGTGCTGATGACGCCAGCTTAAAGAACTTAACACAGCAGGAGCTAACCTATGAATACTAATTTAAAATTGTCATTGGTGGCTATATGCAGTGCAGCGCTGACGGCCGGGGTGTTATTGAGCTTGCCAGCTGAGCACACTATGCCAAGCGATAACAAAACCAGTAGTAAAAAAGAGCCGCTTTATTGGGTGGCACCAATGGACAGTAATTATCGTCGTGATGAACCGGGTTTATCACCTATGGGTATGGATTTAGTGCCTGTTTATGAAGAGTCAGACAGTGGTGAAAATGAAGGCCCCGGCAGTGTTAAAATTTCACCTACCGTGATTAATAACTTAGGTGTACGCACGGCACCGGTGGAGTTTGCAGTGCTGGAAAATGAAGTCAACACGGTAGGCTATGTACAATATAACCAAGATCAGCTCATTCATATTCACCCGCGGGTAGAGGGCTGGGTAGAGACATTGTATGTGAAGGCCGCGGGCGATCAGGTTAAACAAGATGAGCCACTTTATACCTTGTATTCACCGCAATTAGTCAATGCCCAAGAAGAGTTTGTTTTAGCGTTAAAGCGCAATAATCCGGTGTTAATTCGTGCGGCTAAAGCACGTTTAAAATCGCTTAATGTGTCTGAGGGTTTTATTTCACGCTTACAAAAAAGTCAGCAAGTGCTACAAAATATTACTTTTTATTCTCGCCAAGGTGGCGTTGTTGATGAGCTTAATATTCGTGAAGGGTTTTACGTTAAACCAGATACATCAATGATGAGTATTGCTCAGCTTGATGAAGTGTGGGTTGAGGCTGAGGTATTTGAACGCCAAGCTGAGCTGATCCGTGTTGGCTTACCGGTAACCATGACACTCGATTATTTAAGTGGTCAACGTTGGCAAGGGCAAGTGGATTATATTTACCCTACTTTAGATGCTAAAAATCGTACTTTACGAGTGCGTTTGCGCTTTAATAACCAAGGTCATCAGTTAAAACCAAATATGTTTGCGCAAGTGAGTATTCATAGCCAAAAAGCTGAAAAGCAGTTAATTGTGCCTAAAGAGGCGGTTATTCGCACTGGTAGCCAAAACCGCATTGTAATTGCGCTTGGTGAGGGGCGTTTTAAATCGGTTGAAGTAACCTTAGGGCGAAGCGATGCGACTCATACTGAGATTTTATCGGGTGTTTTGGCTGAAGATGAAGTGGTTACTTCTGCGCAGTTTTTAATTGATTCAGAGTCGAGTAAAAGCTCTGACTTTAAGCGTATGCAAGCACCTTCGCACAGCACAATGACAATGAGTGATAGTGCCCCAAGTATGGCTACTGTGAATGGAGTGATTAATAGCATAGACCCTAGCACGCGAGTTATGAATATTAGCCGTGAGGCGATTGAAAAGTGGGGGCGCGGACCTGCAACTATGGACTTTGTGTTAGCAAAAAATGTAACCATTGAGGCGTTTAAGCTAAATGATGAAGTTACATTTACCTTTAGTATTGAGCAAGGTGAGTTTGTGATCCATACAATGACTTCTGTGCATGCTATGCACAGTCAGCACGAGTAGGAGTGGTTATGATTACTGCAATTATTCGCTGGTCTGTTGTTAATCGTTTTTTTGTACTGTTACTGACCGCTATATTGATTGGTGGCGGCTTGTATGCTGTAAAAAACACCCCAGTAGATGCCTTACCCGATTTATCTGATGTACAGGTTATTATTAAAACATCTTACCCTGGGCAAGCGCCGCAAGTAGTGCAAGATCAGGTTACATTTCCTATAACCACGGCGATGTTATCGGTACCAGGGGCGCAAACAGTACGCGGTTTTTCGTTTTTTGGCGACTCCTATGTGTACGTTATTTTTGACGAAGACACCGATTTATACTGGGCACGAAGTCGTGTTCAAGAATATTTAAGTCAAGTATCTGCGCGTTTACCTAATACGGCAATTGCAGAGCTAGGCCCCGATGCCACAGGAGTTGGTTGGGTGTATTTATATGCACTCACTGATACCACAGGTAAGCACGATATTAGTCAGCTACGCAGTTTACAAGATTGGTTTTTAAAGTTTGAACTGCAAACTGTGCCCGGTGTATCCGAAGTAGCATCGGTAGGTGGCATGGTGAAACAATACCAAGTTAACGTACAGCCCGATAAGTTACGTGCCTATGGTATTCCGCTAAGCCTTATTCAAACTGCCATTAAGCAAGGCAACCAAGAAATGGGGGCATCAGTTGTTGAAATGGCAGAGGCCGAATACATGGTTACCAGCACTGGCTATGTAAAAAGTGTGGCTGATTTAGAAGCTATTCCTTTAGGTATAAACGCTAACGGTACTGCACTACAGTTACGTGATGTTGCTAATGTGCGTTTAGGTCCTCAAATGCGCCGTGGTGTTGCCGAGCTTAACGGCGAAGGCGAGGTGGCTGGTGGCGTAGTAGTTATGCGCTTTGGTGAAAACGCGCAAAAAACCATAGAGCTCGTCAAAGCTAAATTGGAGTCACTTAAAAAAGGCCTGCCTGAGGGGGTTGAAATTGTACCTGTGTACGATCGCTCTCATTTAATAAAAGACGCAGTTGATAACCTCACCTCTAAACTGACGGAAGAGCTTATTGTAGTGGCATTAGTGTGTGTGGTGTTTTTATTCCATGTACGCTCATCGTTGGTGGCTATTATTACCTTGCCTTTAGGCATACTCACCGCCTTTATTATCATGTATTGGCAAGGGATTAATGCCAATATCATGTCATTAGGCGGGATTGCTATAGCGATAGGTGCCATGACAGATGGTGCGATTGTGATGATTGAAAACATGCACAAACACATGGAGAAAAAGCCGCTGACCGATGAAAACCGCTGGCAAGTGGTGATTGATTCTGCCAGTGAAGTAGGGCCTGCATTATTTTTTAGCTTATTAATCATTACAGTTAGCTTTATGCCGGTGTTTATTTTAGAAGCTCAAGAAGGGCGAATGTTTGCGCCATTAGCGTACACAAAAACCTATGCAATGGCGGCTTCTGCCGGCTTAGCAATTACCTTAGTACCCGTACTGATGGGGTACTTTATTCGCGGTAAGGTGATATCTGAAAATAAAAATCCGGTAAACCGTTTACTGGTAAATAGTTATAAGCCACTGTTAAATATGGTGTTAAAGTTCCCAAAAAGCACCTTGTTGGTGGCACTGATTATTACTTTAGTGGGCCTTTATCCGGTAAATAAAATAGGCAGTGAGTTTATTCCACCTCTTGATGAGGGGGATTTAATGTATATGCCAACCACTTACCCTGGGATTTCTATTGGTAAAGCGCGCGAGCTATTACAGCAATCCGATAAGCTGATTGCCACTGTGCCCGAGGTAAAAACCGTATTTGGTAAAATTGGACGAGCGGAAACGGCAACCGATCCGGCACCACTGACCATGATTGAAACCTTTATACAGTTTAAGCCTAAAGATCAATGGCGCGAGGGCATGACCACCGAAAAGCTCAAACAAGAGCTGGATGCTTTAGTAAAGTTCCCAGGACTCACAAACGCTTGGGTAATGCCTATTAAAACGCGAATAGATATGCTGGCTACAGGGATTAAAACCCCAGTGGGTATAAAAGTCGCGGGGCCTAATTTGAATGAAATTCAAAAAATAGGTCAACAAATAGAGGTACTGCTTAAAGACTTTCCCGGTACGGCGTCGGTTTACTCAGAGCGAGTAGCGGGTGGGCGTTATATTAAGGTCGATATTAACCGCGAAAAAGCAGCGCGTTATAGTTTAAATATTGCAGATGTGCAGCAAGTGGTCGCAACCGCCATTGGGGGAATGAACGTGACTGAAACGGTTGAGGGTCAAGAGCGATACCCAGTTAATATTCGTTATCCGCAAGCGTATCGTGATTCACCAGAGGAGTTAATGCTACTGCCTATTGTAACCCCTGCTGGGCAACGTATTGCACTTGCCGACGTGGCTGATGTATACATTAGCGATGGCCCTCCTGGCATAAAAAGTGAAAATGCCCGTTTAAATGGCTGGAGCTTTATTGATATTAAAGATACTGACATTGGCAGCTATGTAGAAAGTGCTCAGCAGTTACTAAACGAGCAGCTAATTTTACCCGCAGGGTATTCTATAACTTGGGCAGGGCAATACGAATATATGGAGCGCGCTAAGGCGAAACTGAGTTATGTGTTGCCGTTAACATTAGCCATTATTGTGGTACTGCTTTACCTGAATTTTAGAAGCTTCACTGAAGTATTTATTATTATGGCGACATTACCACTGGCGATGATAGGTGGCATCTGGCTCATGTATTTAGAAGGCTTTAACTTCTCTGTTGCTGTGGGGGTCGGCTTTATTGCCCTTGCTGGGGTGGCCGTAGAAATAGGCGTTATTATGTTGGTGTATTTAAACCAAGCGTATAAAGCGCAGGTAGAGGCCGCCTCTCAATTAGGAAAAAGCATGAGTATTGAGCAGCTTAAGCATGCCATATTAGAAGGCGCCGGTTTGCGCGTTCGCCCTGTAATGATGACGGTAGCAACCATAGTGATTGGTCTGTTACCGGTGTTATATGGCACAGGCACGGGCAGTGAAGTAATGAGTCGAATAGCCGCCCCCATGGTTGGCGGTATGTTTAGCGCCATTGTTTTAACATTGCTGGTGTTACCCGCGGTGTATTTATTATGGCGAAAGCGAAATCTATAATTTTTACACTGGTTGTGTAACTTGTACTGAAAAAATCAGTGCAAGTTACCCAAACTTAGTCTAGCCACTGATTTTATTATATTTTTTATTGGCATGATTCACGCATCTATTTAATCATTAGGGTTAAATAGTAAGGAACGCACATGCAAGTTAAAACAATCCAAGAAGTGTTCGATTGGACCGTCCAGTTTCACACACAAATGGCGGCTAATTTTTTTAGTGTAAGGGATTTACTCGGGGAACATAACAAACAGCTAATTGATTATTGTGTAGAGTATGAAAAAAAGCTCGCTGAGGATTTAATTGGCTTTAAAGCCATCACGCAAATAAACACTTTAGATACGTATTGTTATGAATATTTTTCAGGGCACTCAGAAATCATTAACTTTACTGATTTAGATCGCAGTAACCAGTTAGATGAGCAAGTAATTCAAGAATATTTATCAAAGCAGCATCAAAAAGTATTGAACGCATATAGTTATTTGGCTGATAAAGCACAATCACCTGAGGCTCAAGAAAAACTAAGTGAGCTGTTGCAACTTGAAGAGCAAGGATTAAAGCAAATGATACAAAGTATTAACCGCCACGCCGACATGTAGCACTATGTGTTATTTGTCGCTGATTAATACCGCGATTGTATAATTGATATAAAAAAGGCGTTGTAATTAGCGCCTTTTTGTATTGAAAATAATAGAGCACATTTAACTTTGTTCAACATCAACCATTAAGTCACTCGTAATTGACTCAAGAGCGTTAATTACTTCGTCTTTGTTAAGCCCATTAGGCAGGCTAACGGTGGCAACGGCACTAAAAATTGGCACCCCCCAGTTTGGCGCACTTTGCTGCCTAGAGTTTAAGTTCGTAATATTAGCGCCTTTATGACGAATAACATTTGCCAACTCTTGGACAATACCGGGACGATCGTTCCCGGTGATCACAAAATTAAGCTGCTCGAGTTCAACAGGCTCAATTTCGGTGTTGCCTTTTTCAATACGGACATCTAATTTAGGAAGCCCATTAAGCGCATCTTGAAATGCCTGTAAATGCTCTTCAGCCACCTCAACTTGTATAATGCCAGCAAAGTGGCCAAGCAAATGACTTAAATTACTGCTTAACCAATTACCGTGGTTTTCCAATATAACCGATGAAATACTTTCTACTAAACCGGGGCGATCTTCCCCTAAAATGCTTATTACCAACTGCTTCATAATAGTTCTCTTTTTAAGCCCAAATGAAAAAATAAATGCATAGGCATTAAGTGATGCGATCTAATGTATGTGATTCTTAATGTATGTAAAAGCTAACCACAAAAGGATTGTTATATTAGATGCCCATTGAGTATTGTCTTGGATAAATAGTTTGTCCAATTAATAATTGATTTAGTTTATTAATAACACATAAATAAATACAATTATTTAATAAAACAATACGTTAATATTATTTCGTGGTTCCAGTAAAGAATTATTACGACTGTAACATTACTGTCACTTTGATGAAATATAATGCGCCCAACGTTAAGATATAAGGGTGTATTGATGACTTCAAATCCGAATAAACCGACTTTTAATACGGATCGAAGCCGTCTATTTAAAGACCGGTTTGCTAAGTTTGGCATAACCGCAGGCGGTATAATGGTATTGATAGCACTGCTATTGATCTTTTTTTACCTTCTTTATGTAGTGCAGCCTATTTTTGAGTCAGCTAAAGTTGAAAAGCGCGCTAGCTTTAATGTTGCTAATGCTGAGCAAATAGTTGGGCTTGGTGTTGAAGAACAAACTGAGGTTGCTTACTTACTTGATAATCAAGGTCAAGTTAACTTCTATAGTGTTGATAAAGCAAACTTTGGTAAAAAACTAAAAACACTTAATGCCACTTTACCTGCGAAGGTAACCAGCTTTGCAAATAGTGCCCCTTTTCAAGGTCATTATGCGTATGGCTTAGAAAATGGCACAGTGATAATTGTAGCGCCTAAGTTTTTAGTCACCTTTCCTAATAATGAACGTAAGCTAACTCCGCGTTTAGGTTATCCACCGGGTGAGATGGCACTCGAAGTTGATGAGCAAGGTGCTGCTATTAAGCGTTTTGCCTTTAGTCATTATGAGGACAAAACAGCCGTTGTGGCACTTACCGCCGATAAACGTGTGGTATTTAGCAGCTTTGTAGCCGAAGAAAATATGTTTACCGGTGAAGTCGAATGGCAAGTTGAACGTACCGAATTGAACATTGATGGTCGCGTAGATGAGTTATTAATGTCGCCGGATACCACCCGCACATTTGTTCGCTCTGCTAATCAAATTTACGTATTCGATACTCGCTACCCAAGTGAAGTAGAGCAAATCCAATTATTATCTGCTAACGAAGAAAACGCTAATATCGTGTCATCACAATTATTAGCTGGCGCAAACTCACTCATGCTGGCCAATGATAATGGTGAAATATCGCAGTGGTTTGAAGTAAACACTGACTCAGGTCGCGAGTTTCAAAAAATTCGTTCGTTTGAAACCACTAAGCAAAGTAAGTTAAATATTTTTACTGAGTTTTACCGTCGCACCTTTTTCACAACCGGTCAAAATGGTGAACTAGGTGTTTATTACACAACCAGTGAAGCAAAGTTGTGGCAAGGTAAAGTCAGTGAAGGTGCAATTGAACAGTTTGCTATTGCTCCGCGTTCAAATGTCGCGCTGATTTTGGCTGATAACAAGCTAACGGTATTAGAAATTCATAACGAACACCCAGAAGTAACGTGGTCAGCGCTTTGGCAAGAAGTATGGTACGAGGGTTACCCTGAGCCGGGTTATATTTGGCAATCAACGTCTGCAAGTGATGATTTTGAATCTAAGTTCTCACTGGTACCAATTTCATTTGGTACTTTAAAGGCTGCTATGTATGCAATGTTATTTGCTGTGCCTATTGCTATTTCAGCCGCTATTTACACCGCTTACTTTATGTCGAGCGAATTACGTCGCGTAGTTAAGCCGACCGTTGAAATAATGGAAGCTCTGCCAACGGTAATACTCGGCTTTTTAGCTGGCTTGTGGTTAGCGCCTTTAATTGAAGAGCACCTGCCGGCTATTGTTGGCTTACTCGTATTACTGCCATTAGGTATTTTAGCAACCGCTTTAGGTTGGACTAAATTACCTGCAGCTATTCGCCATAAAATTCCTGAAGGCTCACATTCAATTTTATTAATTCCTGTGGTGTTATTTATTGGTTGGTTGTCATTTGCGATGAGCGAAAGTATTGAACTGTGGATGTTTGATGGCAATGTGCGTCAATACCTAACAAATGAATTAGGCATGACCTTCGATCAGCGTAATTCATTAGTAGTGGGTATTGCGATGGGCTTTGCAGTTATTCCTACTATCTTCTCAATTGCGGAAGATGCGGTATTCAGCGTTCCTAAGCATTTATCGAATGGCTCGTTAGCATTAGGTGCAACGCAGTGGCAAACGCTAATTCGCGTGGTGTTACTAACGGCTAGCCCAGGTATTTTCTCTGCGGTCATGATGGGGTTAGGTCGCGCCGTAGGCGAAACCATGATTGTACTGATGGCAACCGGTAATACGCCGATTATGGATTGGAGTATTTTCCAAGGTATGCGTACCTTAGCCGCTAATATTGCCGTCGAAATGCCGGAGTCGGAAGTGGGGAGTTCGCATTATCGAATTCTATTCTTAGCCGCCTTTGTATTATTCATATTTACCTTTATTTTCAACACCGTTGCTGAATTTGTTCGTCAGCAGCTGCGTGAAAAATATAGCTCAATGTAAGTGGAGAAACACGACATGGTAAAACAGTGGTTTAAGTCTGGTTCTCCTTGGATTTGGATGACCGGTGGTGCCGTCAGCATCAGTTTAATTTCAGTAATTGGTTTACTCGCCATGATTGCATGGAAGGGATTAAGCTTTTTTTGGCCATCTCAAGTTATGCAATATGAGCTTGAAGGCTCGATTACTAAACAAACCGTTATTGGTGAAATTTACGACCGTGAATTAGTACCTAAGTCGCGTTTAGCGGCAACCGGTATTGATGTTTCTAAATTTGAAAAAGACGAGGTTGAGCGTTTACTAATTAAAACCGGTAACCGTGAGTATGTAGATTTAGACTTTCGCTGGATACTTGAAACTGATATTACACAAAGCTCAGCACCAAAAGCACTCGCGGTATTTGAGCGTAGCAAAAACGGTAACTTTTACGGTTATGTAGAATCAGTAATTAAAGACGGTGAAACAATAACTACAGATAAAGTTGAAACATTACATGATCTTGTAGAGCGTGCGGTTGACTTGAATGACGAAGCACTGAATTTACAAAATGGTGATATTGGTCATATAAACTACGAGTTAGAGCGTTTACGTTTACAGGAAAAAGCCTATTTGCTTGATAACGAGCTAACTGATGAGCGCGTAGCTGAACTTGCTCAAGCCCGTGCTGATTTACGTGCGCAATATGGTGAGCTTGAAAAAGAGTTATTTGCACTGCGTAACCAAGCTAAGCGTGACCAAGTAACTGTGAAAGATATGCGTGGTGAGATTGTTACTATCCCGCTTTATCAAGTGTTGGATGTATGGTTTCCAAACGACATGGGCTTTTTTGCTAAACTAGGCCATTACTTTGTGCAGTTAGGCAAGTTTGTTTCAGATGACCCACGTGAAGCCAATACCGAAGGCGGTGTATTTCCTGCTATCTTTGGTACGGTATTCATGGTGATGTTAATGGCTGTGATTGTGACGCCATTTGGTGTGGTTGCCGCCATTTATTTGCATGAATATGCAGCTAAAAACGCAATTACTAAAATGATCCGTATTGCGGTTATTAACCTAGCGGGTGTTCCGTCAATTGTATATGGTGTATTCGGTCTAGGATTCTTTGTGTATATGGTAGGTGGCAGTGTTGACCAACTATTTTACCCAGAGTCATCGCCTACGCCTGTATTTGGTACACCCGGAGTGATGTGGTCGGCACTCACCTTGGCTATATTAACTCTGCCTGTGGTAATTGTGTCAACCGAGGAAGGTTTATCTCGTATTCCAAGCACAGTACGTGATGGTTCATTAGCACTGGGCGCGACTAAGGTAGAAACGTTATGGCGAATCATTATTCCTATGGCCAGTCCTGCTATTATGACGGGGTTAATTTTAGCGGTTGCTCGTGCTGCGGGTGAAGTTGCACCGCTTATGCTGGTGGGTGTAGTAAAAATGGCACCAACGTTGCCGCTTGATGGTAACTTCCCTTACATACACTTAGATAGAAAGTTCATGCACTTAGGTTTTCATATTTACGATGTTGGCTTTCAAAGCCCTAACGTTGAAGCGGCGCGTCCGCTGGTATATGCAACGGCCTTTTTGTTAGTGTCGGTTATTATTACCCTTAACATCACCGCCATTGGTATACGCAACCATTTACGTGAAAAATTCAGATCGCTTGAGCATTAATTTAGTATAGGTAACAAACATGATTACAGTCGCTCCAAAAGTAAACCAAGCAAAGCCAAGCTTGAAGTTAGATTTAAATAATTTAACAGACGAACAAAAAGCGCTAGAAATTAAAGATCTCGACCTTTACTACGGTGATAAGCAAGCACTGAGTAAAGTAAATATGAACATTCCGAAAGGCCAAGTAACGGCATTTATCGGTCCGTCGGGTTGTGGTAAGTCAACTTTGCTGCGTTGTATTAACCGTATGAATGACTTGGTTGATATTTGTCGCATAGAAGGCGAAATAATGCTGCACGGGCAAAATATTTACGACAAAAGCGTAGATGTTGCTGCGCTTCGTCGTAATGTTGGCATGGTGTTTCAGCGTCCAAACCCGTTTCCTAAATCAATCTACGAGAATGTGGTTTACGGTCTTCGCCTGCAAGGGATCAAAGAAAAGCGTAAGCTTGATGAAGTGGTCGAACAATCATTGCGTGGTGCGGCATTATGGGATGAAGTAAAAGACAGACTTCACGATAGTGCATTTGGTTTATCGGGCGGTCAGCAGCAGCGTTTAGTTATTGCTCGCTCAATTGCGATAGAGCCAGAAGTATTATTGCTTGATGAACCAACATCAGCACTCGACCCAATTTCAACTTTAGTGATTGAAGAACTAATTAATGATTTAAAGAATAAATTTACTGTGGTTATTGTTACTCATAACATGCAACAAGCAGCGCGGGTATCTGATCAAACCGCGTTTATGTATATGGGTGAGCTCATTGAGTATTCAGATACCAATACCTTATTTACCACACCAACGAAGAAAAAAACTGAAGATTATATTACCGGACGCTACGGCTAGTCGGGTTAAAACGCTAAAACAATGAATTATTAAAGAAGGTCATTATGGAACACAACATTAATAAACATATTTCTGGTCGTTTTAACCAAGAGTTAGAAGATGTGCGAAACCATGTACTAAGTATGGGTGGGTTGGTTGAGCAACAACTTAATAGCGCACTTGATGCAGTTAGCAAAAACGATGCGGTATTGGCACAAAAAGTACGTGAAAACGACTACAAAGTTAATGCAATGGAAGTCAGTATTGATGAAGATTGCACACGTATTATTGCTAAGCGCCAACCGGCAGCCAGTGATTTACGTTTAGTAATTGCAATAGCAAAAACCATTGCTGATTTAGAAAGAATTGGTGATGAAGCTAAGCGAATTGCTAAAGTTGCACTAGACTCATTTACTAAGGATCAACAAGATTTATTAGTAAATATTGAAAATATGGGTCGCCAAGTATCTAAAATGCTGCATGACGTTTTAGATGCATTTGCACGTATGGATGTGCAACGTGCGTTTGAAGTGCATAAAGAGGATGCTAAAGTAGATAGAGAGTATGAAGCTATCACCCGTCAAATAATGACGTACATGATGGAAGATCCGCGCTCAATTCCAAAAATTATGGATTTAGTATGGTCTGTTCGCTCATTAGAGCGTATTGGGGATCGTTGTCAAAACATCGCTGAATACGTCATTTATTTTGTAAACGGTAAAGATATTCGTCATACATCTCAAGACGATATTGAAAAATCACTGTAGTGATACGAATAACTAGAAAATAATTGAATGAGAAAAAGCGTTCACAATCTAGCTTAATGCTGTAAAATTCACGCTGAACAGCATATTGAATTGATTAAAGGGTCAGTTATGCCAACAAATTTTTTAGGTGTTTTTGCAAAATCACCTATAAAACCAATAGAAGAACACATCAGAAAAGCGCATCAAGCAAGCGAAAGTTTGGTACCTTTTTTTAATCATGTTTTTAAAGAAGAATGGCAACAAGCTGAAGAGCTACGTTTAACTATTCGTAATTTAGAGCGTGAAGCCGATGAAATGAAAAGAACTATACGCTTACAACTACCTGGCGGATTATTCATGCCGGTAGAGCGTACAGACCTTCTCGAATTAGTAACCCAACAAGACAAAATTGCTAATAAGGCAAAAGACATTGCTGGGCGTGTAATTGGTCGTGAGATGATCATACCACAAGAGATTCAAGAAGACTTTTTGGCGTATGTAACTCGTTGTGTTGATGCAACAAAACAAGCATCTAAAGCGATTAATGAATTAGAAGAATTGTTAGAAACGGGCTTTAAAGGCAGAGAAGTTACTCTGGTTGAAAAAATGCTCGTAGAATTGGATGCCATAGAACAAGACACGGATGAAATGCAAATTAGAATACGCCGCCAACTACGTAAAGTAGAAAGTGAGCTAAATCCAGTAGATGTAATGTTTTTATACAAAATCATTGAATGGGTTGGCGAACTTGCAGATATTGCAGAGCGCGTAGGGTCACGTCTTGAGCTGATGTTAGCTCGTTAATTTAAAATCAGTTCAAACACGAAAGATTAAGGTTACACAATGGATATCATTGCATCTTACGGCACGGTATTAATTCTAATTGCCGCAGCAGTCGGCTTTTTTATGGCTTATGGTATTGGCGCAAATGACGTTGCCAACGCGATGGGTACATCAGTAGGTTCAAAAGCACTTACCATTAAACAAGCGATTTTTATCGCGATGATTTTTGAGTTTGCAGGTGCTTATTTAGCCGGTGGTGAAGTAACATCAACAATTCGTAAAGGGATTATTGATGCGGCCCCATTTGCCGACATTCCTGAATTGATGATTTTAGGTATGATCGCCTCATTATTTGCCGCGGGCAGTTGGTTATTAATTGCCTCGTTTTTAGGTTGGCCGGTATCGACCACTCATTCAATCATTGGCGCTATTATTGGCTTTGCTCTGGTTGCAGTAGGCACAGAGGCTATTCAATGGGGTAAGGTTGCCGGTATCGTAGGTAGCTGGATTGTAACGCCGGCGATATCAGGTTTTATAGCGTACTTAATATTTATGAGTGCGCAAAAGCTGATATTTGATACAGACGCTCCACTTAAAAATGCAAAGCGTTTTGTACCAATATACATGGGTTTAGCTGGCTTTATTATGGCACTTGTGACCATTAAAAAAGGCTTAAAGCACATAGGTATTAATTTAGGTACCTTTGAAGGTTTTGCTATTTCTATAGGTA
This sequence comes from Pseudoalteromonas sp. SCSIO_11900, assembly GCF_000576475.1. NCBI lineage: Bacteria > Pseudomonadati > Pseudomonadota > Gammaproteobacteria > Alteromonadales > Pseudoalteromonadaceae > Pseudoalteromonas > Pseudoalteromonas sp. SCSIO_11900. The sequence continues at coordinate 526,459 of NZ_KK070023.1, read as the reverse complement.
TAGCGGTACTAGTTGCTGTTATTGGTAAAATTGCGATTTCTCGTTTAAATATCGATCCTAAAGCGGATAGAGAAATGCAGTTTAACAATGTAGAAAAAGTGTTTGCAGTACTTATGGTGCTAACAGCCTGTTGTATGGCATTTGCTCATGGTTCTAATGATGTTGCTAACGCAATTGGACCACTAGCTGCTGTTGTAAACATTGTTGAAAATAATGGTGAAATCGCGAAGAAAGCGGCTATTGCTTGGTGGATATTACCACTGGGTGGTTTAGGTATTGTTGCCGGTCTTGCTATTTTAGGCAAAAAAGTAATTAAAACCATTGGTGAAGGAATTACACATTTAACACCAAGCCGTGGTTTTGCTGCTGAATTAGCCGCTGCATCTACCGTTGTTATTGCATCGGGCACAGGCTTACCTATCTCAACCACACAAACCCTAGTGGGTGCCGTGTTGGGTGTAGGTATGGCACGTGGTATTGCCGCACTTAATATGGGTGTAATAAGAAATATTGTAGTTTCTTGGGTAATTACATTGCCAGTTGGTGCTGCCCTTGCTATTGTTATTTTCTACGTACTAAGAACCGCTTTTGGGGTTTAATAAAAAGTACTTAAAAGACTTTTAGCTTGAAAAGATCTCAACGCCCCTTGGTGTTGGGGTCTTTTTATTTGTGGAAAGAAAAATGACCAATCTCCCTAGTATAAAGCAGCTACAGTATTTATTAGCTGTGCATCAGCATCAACATTTTGGCCGCGCAGCAAGTGCCTGCTTTATTGGCCAGTCAACGCTGAGCACCGCAATTCAAAATTTAGAAGAGACCTTAGGGTGTCAGCTTATAGAACGAGAAAATCGCAGCCTTATGTTTACCACCATTGGTGAAGAGGTTGTTGAGCGTTCAAGAAAAATCATTAACGACACTATTAGCTTAAAAGAGCTTACCAAAAGCTTTTTAACGCCGCTTAGCGGCACATTAACGGTAGGTGTTATTCCTACGATTGCGAGCTTTATTGCAGCGCCTCTTTATCACTTTTGTCAGCAAACGTTTGCTGACTTAGAGTTAGTTTTAGTGGAGGATACCAGCGACAAGCTACTTGATAAGTTAGAGCATGGGCAAATTGACTTGGCACTATTAGCGCTGCCCTACGAAACCGATAAATTTCATACTCAAGTACTTGCACAAGATCATTTTAGCTTAGTGCACCATAAAGACTACACACCAGCTAAAGGCATTGAAGACTTTAATTTACTACCAGAAGCGAGTGTATTTTTACTTGAGCGAGAGCACTGTATGACTGGGCATGCGCTCAGTGCGTGCCATTTAAACCGCTCTAGCTGTATAAATCCCTTTGAGGCAGCTAGCTTACATACTTTATTGAGTATGGTTGAGTACAAACTTGGCGTGACTTTTTTACCGCAAATGGCGATTAACGCGGGTATTTTAGAAAACAAAAACATGCTTGCTACGCCATCACAAGGTAATGCCTATCGTGATATTGGTGTACTGTGGCGCAAAACAACGGGGCGGATTCGTGACTTTAAATTGTTTAGCCAACAGTTAGAGGTCTTTTTGAAAAAGCAGTGCAGTGTTGATTTTAAGTAACGTAAAAAAAGCGTATTAGAGATAATACGCTCAATAACACAGGGAATTAAAGTGGCTGCTTGTGCTGGTAGCTCTCTAGCGGCGGTAAAAACAATAAGTAAACCCACACAACAACATTGAAGTAAGGCACCAGTCCAAGCACTGTAAAGGTTTTTACAGGGTAGCCTTTAATCTGGGCATACTTGTAACATTGAAGCGCAATAGCAAAGTGTATAAACAATAATAACGTGATTAGTTGCATCATAAACATCCTCCTTATGCCCCCTATGTCCACCTTTAACAGTATAGACATCTAGACGATAAGAAATAAAGATGTCATGTAAAATCAAGGTGATCACTTAATTTTCATGACATTTTGCTGCCGATAAGCAAAGTATAGGTTAGATGAGCAATTTGGGTAGTAATAAATTGCTTAAATTTGTTTATTAATGTTTATAGTGATGTGAGGGTATCTTGATAAAAAATAGGGTTGTTCTTTATTTTTTCTAATTCAATCAGTACCTTGTCGATAGGGACAGGGCGAGCAATAAAATAGCCTTGCCCGTAGTCTACGCCTATTTCTTTGAGTGCAAAAAATACTTCAGCGGTTTCCACATATTCAGCCACAGAGCGCTTATCTAGTGAGCGACTGATGTCATTTATGGCTTTCACTAGCGCTAAGTCAATGGAGTCGTTAAGCATATCGCGGACAAATGAGCCGTCAATTTTCACATGTTGGGCTGGTAATTGTTTAAGATAATTAAAGGTACTAAATCCGGTACCAAAGTCATCAATCGAAAAGTGGCAGCCTAAATTATTTAACCGTTCAATCATTTTACGAGTGGCAGCCAAGTTATTAATGCTAGCCGATTCGGTTATTTCAAAAATAATTTTTGATGGAGACACTTGGTATTTTTCGAGGCTCGACTCTATTAACGGCAGTAAACGCTCATCTAAAAATGACTGTGCCGATAAATTTATTGCAACCTGAAGAAGCTCTGGGTGCGCAGCAACACTTGCAATACTGTTACGAATAACACATTGATCCATTAAAAAGGTGTCGTTAAGCATTTCCAATGAGGGAATAAATTGATTTGGGTAAATAAGTTCGTCGTCGAGCTTTAATCTCAGTAGTACTTCAAAGTAAGCAACCTGATTAGTTTTAAAATCCCAAATGGGTTGATAATGAAGTTCTATACTGTCTTGTTGTAGAGCTTGGCGTACGCCATGGCCCCATTCTAAGCCCGTTTGCAGCGCATTGTTTTCACCATCTTGTTTTGAATAACAATGTACTAAGTTACGGCCTAAATTTTTAGCAATATATAACGCAATATCTGATTGCTTTAAACATTCATTTGGGTCGCAGTTATCAGCAGTAATTTGTGTTAAGCCAATAGAGCAGCTAATTGAATACACTTGATCTTCTGACTTAAATTGGTTGCCCTCAATGGCACTACAAATCCTCTGTGCAATTAAATGTGCGTCTAATAAATTGGTGTTTTTAAGGATCACCGCAAACTCATCGCCACCCACACGGCAGATCAGGTGCTCATTACTAATATTGGCAATAAACAGTTGTGCCACTTCTTTTAAAACAATATCGCCTTGTTGATGGCCTTTACTGTCGTTGATTATTTTAAAGTGATCAAGATCGATATAAATCAGCGCATGCTCAATATTTGCATAGGTATTTTCGTTTTGACAAATATAGTTAAGTTGTTGGTCAAAATAATAACGATTGTGTAGCCCTGTTAAGGTGTCATGCAGGGCTAAATGGCGTAATTGCAACTCTGCTTGTTTGCGCTCATGAATGTTATCGAGTGTGGCAGTGATAGTGGCGTTGTTGCTGCTATTTTTTATTAACTGAAGCCGACATTCGACCCATACTGAGTTACCGTTTTTTTGGCTCAGTTTAACTTCTATTTTTTGTTTGTTCGCGCCACCTTGTAAAATATCATCAATGGTTGATTGTAATGACTGTTTATATTCTGTGGTGCAAAACGCAGTGAGTGGTTGTTGTAAGGTCGACTTAACTCCAAAACCACTTAGAGATTCCCACGCCGGGTTTATAAAGCGAATATTTCCTTGCTGATCTAGTTCAAGTACAACCGTGTTTAAGTGCAATAAAATACGCTGATGCGCTGAAAATAGGTCACGATATTTTACTTCACTAACACTTAACTGCTGCACTTTGTTAGCAAACTCAGCATAGCTCACCATGAAGTCTTCACGACGCGCTGCATGATCACAGACTTTATTCAAAAATGAAGGATCGTAAGGGGCGCGAATAAAGTCGGTAACACCAGAAAGTAATAACTGCTCAGCGTAATCAGCATCGTTTTTATCAATAATAGTAACAATGGCTTGCTGAGGGTTATGCTGCAAAATCTTTTCTACTAATTGATTTGAGCTCTCAGCTTGTGCTGCAGTGGCATCAAGTAGCACAATAGCAAACGACTGTTGATTATAGGCACTGAGCGCGGCTTTTTCGTTAGTAACATGAGTAATTGCAAAGTTAAGCTTTAATTGTTCACTCATCTCGTTTGCCCTGCTGCTAAAGGGTTCTAATAACAACAGGTTTAAGCGACTGCTTTTTTCTAAATGACTCGACAACACATTTGCGAGTATTTGCGGCAATATATCTTGGCGTTCAAAAGGCAGTACTGCATCTATGCCATAGCTACGTGCGGTAGTTTCGGCGATACGCTCACAATAAATGGGCGGAATAAGTAAAATAGGCGTATTTTTCGGCGTGTTAAGTAAACCAGAGCGGATCATACGTGAAAACCGCCAGCCATCAATTTTACCTACATCTAAGCCGGTTATGATTATATTTACGCTTTGGTTCTTTAAGATTTTTAACGCATCTTGGCTGTCTGAGGCTTCAATAAACTCAAACACACCAAGCCTCTCCAGCGTGGCACGTATAGTCTGGCGCTCATCATTACTTGTATTTAATATTAGCAATTTAAGCTGTTTTGCCACTTAGGTACCACTCCGAGAAATGCAGATTATAAAACAGTAAGAGTAATGATATTTAGCCATAAGAACAAGCGTATTTAACCGCTATTTTAAATGTAGTTCATTGATAGCTAATTAGGGAGAATATAAGGGTTATCTTGAGCTTCATTAGTAATAGTTAAATACCCAAACCACCTCAAAATGCAGAATTCAGCGCTTCACAGGGGCTTAATATCAAGGCGATACTTTGCAGTCATGGTAGTCCCTTTCAAGAAGTAGCAACGATGAGAGTATGCCCCTGTGAAACGCCCACGGGTTGGTTTAAAAGCGATTTATACTGCGTTATTGATATTAATAATAGAACCACTATTATTTGCAATCAATGCCTTGCCTAAATCGCTTTTAATTCCGACGACACTCGCATTTTGAGGTGGTTTAAATATACCCAAACCACCTCAAAATGCAGAATTCAGCGCTTCACAGGGGCTTAATATCAAGGCGATACTTTGCAGTCATGGTAGTCCCTTTCAAGAAGTAGCAACGATGAGAGTATGCCCCTGTGAAACGCCCACGGGTTGGCTTAAAAGCGATTTATACTGCGTTATTGATATTAATAATAGAACCACTATTATTTGCAATCAATGCCTTGCCTAAATCGCTTTTAATTCCAACGACACTCGCATTTTGAGGTGGTTTGGGTATACACTTGGCGCGATTTTAAATGATGTGGAATTCTAACAATGCGCGTAGCTGATTTTAGCTTTGACTTACCTGATGAATTAATTGCTCGTTTTCCTAAAGCAGACAGAACCAGTAGCCGTTTATTGAGCTTAGATGGGCCGAGCGGTGCTGTTGAGCATAAAATATTTAGTGACATTCTTGAACTGGTTAACGAAAACGATTTACTGGTTTTTAACAACACCAAAGTAATACCTGCGCGTATGTTTGGTCAAAAAGAATCAGGCGGTAAAGTTGAGGTGCTGGTAGAGCGTGTATTAGA
>NZ_KK070023.1:452731-520910 GCF_000576475.1 Pseudoalteromonas sp. SCSIO_11900 | reverse complement strand
CGAACTTGCAGATATTGCAGAGCGCGTAGGGTCACGTCTTGAGCTGATGTTAGCTCGTTAATTTAAAATCAGTTCAAACACGAAAGATTAAGGTTACACAATGGATATCATTGCATCTTACGGCACGGTATTAATTCTAATTGCCGCAGCAGTCGGCTTTTTTATGGCTTATGGTATTGGCGCAAATGACGTTGCCAACGCGATGGGTACATCAGTAGGTTCAAAAGCACTTACCATTAAACAAGCGATTTTTATCGCGATGATTTTTGAGTTTGCAGGTGCTTATTTAGCCGGTGGTGAAGTAACATCAACAATTCGTAAAGGGATTATTGATGCGGCCCCATTTGCCGACATTCCTGAATTGATGATTTTAGGTATGATCGCCTCATTATTTGCCGCGGGCAGTTGGTTATTAATTGCCTCGTTTTTAGGTTGGCCGGTATCGACCACTCATTCAATCATTGGCGCTATTATTGGCTTTGCTCTGGTTGCAGTAGGCACAGAGGCTATTCAATGGGGTAAGGTTGCCGGTATCGTAGGTAGCTGGATTGTAACGCCGGCGATATCAGGTTTTATAGCGTACTTAATATTTATGAGTGCGCAAAAGCTGATATTTGATACAGACGCTCCACTTAAAAATGCAAAGCGTTTTGTACCAATATACATGGGTTTAGCTGGCTTTATTATGGCACTTGTGACCATTAAAAAAGGCTTAAAGCACATAGGTATTAATTTAGGTACCTTTGAAGGTTTTGCTATTTCTATAGGTATAGCGGTACTAGTTGCTGTTATTGGTAAAATTGCGATTTCTCGTTTAAATATCGATCCTAAAGCGGATAGAGAAATGCAGTTTAACAATGTAGAAAAAGTGTTTGCAGTACTTATGGTGCTAACAGCCTGTTGTATGGCATTTGCTCATGGTTCTAATGATGTTGCTAACGCAATTGGACCACTAGCTGCTGTTGTAAACATTGTTGAAAATAATGGTGAAATCGCGAAGAAAGCGGCTATTGCTTGGTGGATATTACCACTGGGTGGTTTAGGTATTGTTGCCGGTCTTGCTATTTTAGGCAAAAAAGTAATTAAAACCATTGGTGAAGGAATTACACATTTAACACCAAGCCGTGGTTTTGCTGCTGAATTAGCCGCTGCATCTACCGTTGTTATTGCATCGGGCACAGGCTTACCTATCTCAACCACACAAACCCTAGTGGGTGCCGTGTTGGGTGTAGGTATGGCACGTGGTATTGCCGCACTTAATATGGGTGTAATAAGAAATATTGTAGTTTCTTGGGTAATTACATTGCCAGTTGGTGCTGCCCTTGCTATTGTTATTTTCTACGTACTAAGAACCGCTTTTGGGGTTTAATAAAAAGTACTTAAAAGACTTTTAGCTTGAAAAGATCTCAACGCCCCTTGGTGTTGGGGTCTTTTTATTTGTGGAAAGAAAAATGACCAATCTCCCTAGTATAAAGCAGCTACAGTATTTATTAGCTGTGCATCAGCATCAACATTTTGGCCGCGCAGCAAGTGCCTGCTTTATTGGCCAGTCAACGCTGAGCACCGCAATTCAAAATTTAGAAGAGACCTTAGGGTGTCAGCTTATAGAACGAGAAAATCGCAGCCTTATGTTTACCACCATTGGTGAAGAGGTTGTTGAGCGTTCAAGAAAAATCATTAACGACACTATTAGCTTAAAAGAGCTTACCAAAAGCTTTTTAACGCCGCTTAGCGGCACATTAACGGTAGGTGTTATTCCTACGATTGCGAGCTTTATTGCAGCGCCTCTTTATCACTTTTGTCAGCAAACGTTTGCTGACTTAGAGTTAGTTTTAGTGGAGGATACCAGCGACAAGCTACTTGATAAGTTAGAGCATGGGCAAATTGACTTGGCACTATTAGCGCTGCCCTACGAAACCGATAAATTTCATACTCAAGTACTTGCACAAGATCATTTTAGCTTAGTGCACCATAAAGACTACACACCAGCTAAAGGCATTGAAGACTTTAATTTACTACCAGAAGCGAGTGTATTTTTACTTGAGCGAGAGCACTGTATGACTGGGCATGCGCTCAGTGCGTGCCATTTAAACCGCTCTAGCTGTATAAATCCCTTTGAGGCAGCTAGCTTACATACTTTATTGAGTATGGTTGAGTACAAACTTGGCGTGACTTTTTTACCGCAAATGGCGATTAACGCGGGTATTTTAGAAAACAAAAACATGCTTGCTACGCCATCACAAGGTAATGCCTATCGTGATATTGGTGTACTGTGGCGCAAAACAACGGGGCGGATTCGTGACTTTAAATTGTTTAGCCAACAGTTAGAGGTCTTTTTGAAAAAGCAGTGCAGTGTTGATTTTAAGTAACGTAAAAAAAGCGTATTAGAGATAATACGCTCAATAACACAGGGAATTAAAGTGGCTGCTTGTGCTGGTAGCTCTCTAGCGGCGGTAAAAACAATAAGTAAACCCACACAACAACATTGAAGTAAGGCACCAGTCCAAGCACTGTAAAGGTTTTTACAGGGTAGCCTTTAATCTGGGCATACTTGTAACATTGAAGCGCAATAGCAAAGTGTATAAACAATAATAACGTGATTAGTTGCATCATAAACATCCTCCTTATGCCCCCTATGTCCACCTTTAACAGTATAGACATCTAGACGATAAGAAATAAAGATGTCATGTAAAATCAAGGTGATCACTTAATTTTCATGACATTTTGCTGCCGATAAGCAAAGTATAGGTTAGATGAGCAATTTGGGTAGTAATAAATTGCTTAAATTTGTTTATTAATGTTTATAGTGATGTGAGGGTATCTTGATAAAAAATAGGGTTGTTCTTTATTTTTTCTAATTCAATCAGTACCTTGTCGATAGGGACAGGGCGAGCAATAAAATAGCCTTGCCCGTAGTCTACGCCTATTTCTTTGAGTGCAAAAAATACTTCAGCGGTTTCCACATATTCAGCCACAGAGCGCTTATCTAGTGAGCGACTGATGTCATTTATGGCTTTCACTAGCGCTAAGTCAATGGAGTCGTTAAGCATATCGCGGACAAATGAGCCGTCAATTTTCACATGTTGGGCTGGTAATTGTTTAAGATAATTAAAGGTACTAAATCCGGTACCAAAGTCATCAATCGAAAAGTGGCAGCCTAAATTATTTAACCGTTCAATCATTTTACGAGTGGCAGCCAAGTTATTAATGCTAGCCGATTCGGTTATTTCAAAAATAATTTTTGATGGAGACACTTGGTATTTTTCGAGGCTCGACTCTATTAACGGCAGTAAACGCTCATCTAAAAATGACTGTGCCGATAAATTTATTGCAACCTGAAGAAGCTCTGGGTGCGCAGCAACACTTGCAATACTGTTACGAATAACACATTGATCCATTAAAAAGGTGTCGTTAAGCATTTCCAATGAGGGAATAAATTGATTTGGGTAAATAAGTTCGTCGTCGAGCTTTAATCTCAGTAGTACTTCAAAGTAAGCAACCTGATTAGTTTTAAAATCCCAAATGGGTTGATAATGAAGTTCTATACTGTCTTGTTGTAGAGCTTGGCGTACGCCATGGCCCCATTCTAAGCCCGTTTGCAGCGCATTGTTTTCACCATCTTGTTTTGAATAACAATGTACTAAGTTACGGCCTAAATTTTTAGCAATATATAACGCAATATCTGATTGCTTTAAACATTCATTTGGGTCGCAGTTATCAGCAGTAATTTGTGTTAAGCCAATAGAGCAGCTAATTGAATACACTTGATCTTCTGACTTAAATTGGTTGCCCTCAATGGCACTACAAATCCTCTGTGCAATTAAATGTGCGTCTAATAAATTGGTGTTTTTAAGGATCACCGCAAACTCATCGCCACCCACACGGCAGATCAGGTGCTCATTACTAATATTGGCAATAAACAGTTGTGCCACTTCTTTTAAAACAATATCGCCTTGTTGATGGCCTTTACTGTCGTTGATTATTTTAAAGTGATCAAGATCGATATAAATCAGCGCATGCTCAATATTTGCATAGGTATTTTCGTTTTGACAAATATAGTTAAGTTGTTGGTCAAAATAATAACGATTGTGTAGCCCTGTTAAGGTGTCATGCAGGGCTAAATGGCGTAATTGCAACTCTGCTTGTTTGCGCTCATGAATGTTATCGAGTGTGGCAGTGATAGTGGCGTTGTTGCTGCTATTTTTTATTAACTGAAGCCGACATTCGACCCATACTGAGTTACCGTTTTTTTGGCTCAGTTTAACTTCTATTTTTTGTTTGTTCGCGCCACCTTGTAAAATATCATCAATGGTTGATTGTAATGACTGTTTATATTCTGTGGTGCAAAACGCAGTGAGTGGTTGTTGTAAGGTCGACTTAACTCCAAAACCACTTAGAGATTCCCACGCCGGGTTTATAAAGCGAATATTTCCTTGCTGATCTAGTTCAAGTACAACCGTGTTTAAGTGCAATAAAATACGCTGATGCGCTGAAAATAGGTCACGATATTTTACTTCACTAACACTTAACTGCTGCACTTTGTTAGCAAACTCAGCATAGCTCACCATGAAGTCTTCACGACGCGCTGCATGATCACAGACTTTATTCAAAAATGAAGGATCGTAAGGGGCGCGAATAAAGTCGGTAACACCAGAAAGTAATAACTGCTCAGCGTAATCAGCATCGTTTTTATCAATAATAGTAACAATGGCTTGCTGAGGGTTATGCTGCAAAATCTTTTCTACTAATTGATTTGAGCTCTCAGCTTGTGCTGCAGTGGCATCAAGTAGCACAATAGCAAACGACTGTTGATTATAGGCACTGAGCGCGGCTTTTTCGTTAGTAACATGAGTAATTGCAAAGTTAAGCTTTAATTGTTCACTCATCTCGTTTGCCCTGCTGCTAAAGGGTTCTAATAACAACAGGTTTAAGCGACTGCTTTTTTCTAAATGACTCGACAACACATTTGCGAGTATTTGCGGCAATATATCTTGGCGTTCAAAAGGCAGTACTGCATCTATGCCATAGCTACGTGCGGTAGTTTCGGCGATACGCTCACAATAAATGGGCGGAATAAGTAAAATAGGCGTATTTTTCGGCGTGTTAAGTAAACCAGAGCGGATCATACGTGAAAACCGCCAGCCATCAATTTTACCTACATCTAAGCCGGTTATGATTATATTTACGCTTTGGTTCTTTAAGATTTTTAACGCATCTTGGCTGTCTGAGGCTTCAATAAACTCAAACACACCAAGCCTCTCCAGCGTGGCACGTATAGTCTGGCGCTCATCATTACTTGTATTTAATATTAGCAATTTAAGCTGTTTTGCCACTTAGGTACCACTCCGAGAAATGCAGATTATAAAACAGTAAGAGTAATGATATTTAGCCATAAGAACAAGCGTATTTAACCGCTATTTTAAATGTAGTTCATTGATAGCTAATTAGGGAGAATATAAGGGTTATCTTGAGCTTCATTAGTAATAGTTAAATACCCAAACCACCTCAAAATGCAGAATTCAGCGCTTCACAGGGGCTTAATATCAAGGCGATACTTTGCCGTAATGGTAGTCCCTTTCAAGAAGTAGCAACGATGAGAGTATGCCCCTGTGAAACGCCCACGGGTTGGTTTAAAAGCGATTTATACTGCGTTATTGATATTAATAATAGAACCACTATTATTTGCAATCAATGCCTTGCCTAAATCGCTTTTAATTCCGACGACACTCGCATTTTGAGGTGGTTTAAATATACCCAAACCACCTCAAAATGCAGAATTCAGCGCTTCACAGGGGCTTAATATCAAGGCGATACTTTGCAGTCATGGTAGTCCCTTTCAAGAAGTAGCAACGATGAGAGTATGCCCCTGTGAAACGCCCACGGGTTGGTTTAAAAGCGATTTATACTGCGTTATTGATATTAATAATAGAACCACTATTATTTGCAATCAATGCCTTGCCTAAATCGCTTTTAATTCCAACGACACTCGCATTTTGAGGTGGTTTGGGTATACACTTGGCGCGATTTTAAATGATGTGGAATTCTAACAATGCGCGTAGCTGATTTTAGCTTTGACTTACCTGATGAATTAATTGCTCGTTTTCCTAAAGCAGACAGAACCAGTAGCCGTTTATTGAGCTTAGATGGGCCGAGCGGTGCTGTTGAGCATAAAATATTTAGTGACATTCTTGAACTGGTTAACGAAAACGATTTACTGGTTTTTAACAACACCAAAGTAATACCTGCGCGTATGTTTGGTCAAAAAGAATCAGGCGGTAAAGTTGAGGTGCTGGTAGAGCGTGTATTAGATGAACACCGCGTTCTTGCGCATATTCGTGCGAGTAAATCCCCAAAGCCAGGTAATGTACTCATTTTAGAGGGCAAAGCAAAAGCTATTATGGTGGCACGCCATGATACCTTATTTGAGCTTGAGTTTGACCGCAGTGAAAATGTGCTCGATATTTTAAATGATGTGGGCCACATGCCGCTTCCTCCTTATATTGACCGCCCAGATAACGAAGCCGACCGTGAGCGTTACCAAACGGTATATGGCGAAAAGCCAGGCGCTGTTGCTGCACCTACGGCAGGTCTTCATTTTGACGATAAACTTATGACTGCGCTTAAAGACAAAGGCGTACAAATGGCGTTTGTTACCTTGCATGTTGGCGCAGGTACATTCCAGCCAGTTAGGGTAGAAAGTGTTGATGAGCACATCATGCACTCAGAATATATTGAAGTGCCACAAGATGTGGTTGATGCGGTTGCCAGTACTAAAGCCAAAGGCGGGCGTGTGATTGCAGTAGGTACAACTTCAGTACGATCACTAGAGTCAGCCGCAAAAATACATGGCGGCAAGCTAGATACTTACTTTGGCGATACCGATATCTTTATTTTTCCGGGTTATCAATTTAACGTTGTTGATGCCATGGTAACTAACTTCCATTTACCCGAATCAACTCTGATCATGTTAGTTAGTGCCTTTGCAGGGCAAGACAACATTATGGGCGCTTACAATACGGCGATTGAACAACAGTATCGCTTTTTTAGCTATGGCGATGCGATGTTTTTGACCCGTAAATAATTCTCAGCGTTATCGGTTTTTATTTTACTCATAAGCATAGTGAATTTCTCACTGCTAATAGTAATAGGGTGGTAAAAAGGGTAGAATCGAGCGGTTAAATTATAGCTTGTTGGACTGTTTTTCCGACACAGAGGATATTATGAAATTTGAATTAGACTGCACTGATGGCAAAGCGCGCCGCGGCCGCTTGATTTTTGATCGAGGTGTAATAGAAACACCAGCGTTTATGCCTGTAGGTACTTACGGCACGGTTAAGGGTATGACACCTGATGAAGTAAAAGCAACCGGTGCACAAATTTGTTTGGGCAATACATTTCACTTAATGTTGCGCCCTGGTACTGAAATCATTAAACAGCATGGTGATTTACACGACTTTATGAATTGGGACTTCCCAATTTTAACTGACTCAGGCGGTTTCCAAGTATTTAGCCTTGGTGCAATGCGTAAAATCACTGAAGAAGGCGTGATGTTCCAATCGCCTGTAAATGGTGACCAAATTATGATGTCGCCAGAAAAGTCAATGGAAGTGCAGCGTGATCTTGGCTCAGATATCGTGATGATATTTGACGAATGTACGCCATATCCTGCCACCGAAAAAGAAGCCAAAGACTCTATGGAGCTTTCTCTTCGTTGGGCTAAGCGTTCAAAAGAAGGGCATGGCGACAACCCATCAGCATTGTTTGGTATTATTCAAGGCGGTATGTATCCTGAGCTTCGTGCACAGTCACAAGCGGGCCTTGAAGAAATTGGTTTTGATGGTTATGCACTCGGTGGTTTATCGGTGGGTGAGCCTAAACATGAAATGATTAATATTCTTGATCATTGTGCTTATAAAATGCCAGAAAACAAACCGCGTTACCTAATGGGTGTTGGTAAGCCAGAAGACCTAGTTGAATCGGTTCGCCGTGGTATAGATATGTTTGACTGTGTAATGCCAACGCGCAATGCACGTAACGGTCACTTATTTATTACTACTGGCATCATAAAAATCCGTAACGCAGTGCATAAAACAGATACTGGCCCACTTGATCCAGAGTGTGATTGCCATACCTGTAAGAATTATTCGCGTGCTTATTTGCATCATTTAGACAAATGTAACGAAATTCTTGGCGCACGACTAAACACTATCCATAACTTACGATACTATCAACGTGTTATGGAAGGTTTGCGTAATGCTATTAGCGAAGGTCAACTAGAGGCATTTGTACACGATTTTTACGCTCGCCGAGGCCAAGAAGTGCCAGAGCTAGCTGATACAACAAATTAAAATTTAAAAATTAAAGAGGAAGTATTATGAGTTTATTTATTTCAAACGCACATGCCAGCGCTGGCGCACCTGCAGCAGGCGGCGGTATGGAAATGCTAATTATGTTAGCGATTTTTGGTTTGGTTTTTTACTTTTTAATTTACCGCCCGCAAGCAAAGCGCGTAAAAGAGCATAAAAGCTTAATGAGCGCGATGGCAAAAGGCGATGAAGTGCTAACCCAAGGTGGTTTAGTAGGTAAAATCGTAAAAATTGCTGAAGATAAAGACTTCATCGTGATCTCATTAAATGAGCAAGCAGAAGTAACAGTACAAAAATCAGCAGTATCTGCTGTATTGCCTAAAGGCACAATGAAGTCGCTATAAAAATAATAAGGACGACCCCGTGTTAAACAAGTTTCCAATTTGGAAGTATTTACTTGTTTTAGCTGTGTTAGCCATTGGCCTTTTATATGCTTCACCAAACCTGTATGGCCGCGATCCGGCCATACAGGTTTCTGGCGCTAAAGGCACCGATGTTGACCTCAGTGTTGTAGACAAAGTAAACGCAATCCTCAAAAAAGATAACGTAAGCGCTAAATCGACAAAGCTTGAAGATGGGCAAATTCTTGTTCGTTTTAAAAATGTTGAAGATCAACTAAAAGCGCAAGACTTACTGCGTAACTCGCTTAGTAGTGATTATATCTCAGCGATTAATATGGCTCCTGCACAACCGGCTTGGTTAAAGTCGCTTGGCGGTAACCCTATGAAGTTGGGCCTAGATTTAAGTGGTGGTGTGCATTTCACCATGGAAATCGACATGGTCACTGCGGTTGATAATCAGCTTGAGCAAATGGAGCAAGATTTTCGTAGCGACCTGCGCGAAGAAAAGCTACGTTATCGTAGTGTGCGCCGTGTAGCTGGCTCTGAGCGTATGCGTGTAGAAATGCGTAACGAAGAAGATAAAGACGCTGCAGAGCGCTTTTTAGAAAGCCGTTACCCATTAAACGTCTACATTGATGATAGTAGTAACGATAACGCATTCTTTGTCACTATGAGTGAGCTAAAGCTAAAAGAAATTCGTGACTATGCTATCAAGCAAAACGAAACGATTATTCGTAACCGAATCAACCAAATTGGGGTTGCAGAGCCAAACGTACAGCGCCAAGGTGCTGAACGCATTATTGTGCAATTACCAGGGATTCAAGATACCGCTCGCGCTAAAGAAATTTTAGGTGCAACGGCCACACTTGAGTTTCGTGAAGTTGACGAAAATGCTGATATAAGCGCCGCTGCTCAAGGTCGTATCCCACCGGGCACTGAAATGATCATGAGCCGTGATGGTTATCCTGTGGTACTAAAAAAACGCATCATTCTTGAAGGCAGCCATATTACTGGCGCGCAGTCGGGTGCAGATGAGTATCAGCGTCCACAAGTAAGCATTAAACTCGATAGTAAAGGTGGGGCAAAAATGAATGCCTTCACCAAACGCGCTATTGGTAAACGTATGGCTACCGTGTTTATTGAGTACAAGCCATCGGGTAAAAAAGATAGCGAAGGTAAAGCACTTCCACCAATTAAAGTGGAAGAAGTGATTAACGTAGCAACCATTCAAGCGCGTCTTGACCGTTCATTCCGTATTACCGGTATTGATAACCCCGCTGAAGCACATAACTTAAGTTTACTACTTCGCGCGGGTGCACTGGTTGCGCCTATTCAAATAGTAGAAGAACGAACGGTTGGACCAAGCCTAGGTCAAGAAAACATTGAAGCGGGTATGACCGCTGTAGCCTTAGGTTTTGCATTTGTACTGGCCTTTATGCTTATTTACTACAAAGGTTTTGGTCTTGTTGCGAATATCGCACTGGCTGCCAACTTAGTACTTATTATTGGTATAATGTCGTTAATTCCAGGTGCAACGCTTACCCTGCCCGGTATCGCAGGTATTGTACTAACCGTTGGTATGGCTGTTGATGCGAACGTACTTATATTTGAGCGTATTCGTGAAGAGCTCGCTGATGGCCGCAGCCCTCAACAAGCGGTTCATTTTGGTTACGATAGCGCCTTTAGTACTATTTTTGATGCCAATATCACCACATTAATTGCGGCGATTATCTTGTTTGCTGTTGGTACCGGTCCTGTTGCAGGCTTTGCGGTAACCCTAGCAATTGGTATTTTAACCTCTATGTTTACAGCAATTGTAGGTACCCGTGCGGTGATCAACCTATTTATTGGTGGTAAACGTGTTGATAAACTTTCAATTTAAGGAGCAGACATGCAAATTTTAAGATTGGGCGGAAAAACCCTTCGTTTCATGTCTCTTCGAAAAGTGGCAATGGGCTTTTCTACGTTATTAATCATAGCGTCGCTGGCGTCACTTTTTGTTAAAGGCTTAAATTTCGGTTTAGATTTTACCGGCGGTACAGCAGTTGAGGTAGGTTTTTCACAACCTGCCGATCTGAAAAAAGTACGTAATGTACTGGCCGAAAACGACTTTGCTGATGCATCGGTACAGCTTTTTGGCTCAAGCCAAGAAATACTGGTCCGTTTAGCCCCTCGCGGTGATGATGTAAAAGCAGAAGTGATTGGTAACCAAGTAATTGCTGCCCTTAAACAAGCTGATGATAGCGTAGTAATGCGCCGTATTGAGTTTGTAGGCCCAAGTGTAGGTGAAGACTTAAAAGAGCAGGGTGGCCTTGCCATGTTAACTGCGCTTATATGTATCTTAATTTACGTGGCATTTCGCTTTGAATGGCGCTTTGCTGTGGGTGCAGTGGGGGCACTATTACACGATGTAATCATTACGATTGGTTTATTCTCGGTGCTTGGTTTAGAGTTTGACCTAACTATTTTGGCAGCAATACTCGCCGTGATAGGTTACTCACTAAACGATACCATTGTTGTATCAGACCGTATCCGTGAAAACTTCCGTAAAGTACGTATTGACGACACCATTGAAATTATTGACCTGTCACTTACGCAAACACTTAATCGTACTTTAGTTACATCAATTACCACTATTTTAGTATTGATTGCACTCTTTGTATGGGGCGGCCAAACTATTCATGGCTTTGCTACCGCATTATTATTTGGTGTATTTATTGGTACTTATTCTTCAGTTTACGTTGCCAGCTCGGTGGCTATTGCCATGGGCGTAAGTAAAGAAGATTTAATACCAGAGGTGATTGAAAAAGAAGGTGCCGATTTAGACTCAATGCCTTAATTGAGATTAAATTATCCTTTTTAAAAAGCCGCTCCTTGTGAGTAATGCAGATCAGTTAAGAATATTTTTATGATCACTTGACTGATCTTTCCATGGCTTCAAAATCCGATATTAGAAATAATATCGGATTTTTTTATGTCTCTCATTCAGCACTTCGATAGCATGTCTTCATTTTTAAATGATGTACATACACTAGATAAACTTAAACAGGGTCTTGACCCTGATATTCTTGAACAAGCATTTAAACATGCAGGTGTTGCTACTGTGCGTAAAAGGCGATTACCGCTAGAAGCTGTTATGTGGTCTGTAATTGGAATGAGTTTATTCCGAAACGAAACCGTTTGGGATATCACTAATAGACTCGACATCTCTTTAATAGCCTATTAGCCACGCCCAACATGCTAACCCTCTAACCCTCTAACCCTCTAACCATGTTACCGAGTAATGTGGCAATTAGTGAAATAATAGAGCAGCGTCTGCAACATAAACAGCCATTTTCACTAGCCGATATCGATTTAAATCATTTTAAACAATTTAACGATTTGTATGGTTACGCCAGTGGGGACAGCGTGATAAAACTTCTGGCCGATGTGACTGTAAAAGCGTGTGCGCACAGCGCTAACTTTGTCGGGTATATTGGTGGCGATGACTTTATGGTGGTGTTTGAAAAAAAAGATGCGGTGGAGGTTTGTAATACCATTATCACGCAATTTAAACTGCAGTCACGCGTATTTTTTACGCCAGAGCATATTGCTGAAAAAGGGGATTGGGCAACTAATCAAGAGGGCGAAAAGCAGTTTGTACTTTTACTTACACTATCGATAGGTTTAGTTGAGCCGGATCTGCAGCAGTGTAAAAATAGCCATCAAGTAGCGGCATTAGCCACAGATGCTAAAAAAGCAAAACGTTATCGTCACAGCTACTTATTTATTTGTAATCGAAAAAGGCCAGCACCCGCTGTTGTGCGTTTATCCAATAGTAAAAAAGTGGCTAAAAAAAAGCAAAAAAGGAGCCTAGGCTCCTTTTTTTAAGTGCGGTATTACGATTAACGTAATAACGACTCAGATAATACTGGGCGCATTTCACGAACAATCGCTTGTGTTAGCTTAGGTGCACCACAAATAACGTTACCGCTCACGTTGTAGTTATTACCGCCAGCAAAATCAACAACCATGCCGCCAGCTTCTTTAACTAATAGCTCGCCTGCTGCTGTATCCCAAGGTTTTAAACCAATTTCAAAGAAACCATCAACACGACCCGCTGCAACATACGCCATATCTAGCGAAGCAGAGCCTGCACGACGAATATCAGCCGTGTGAACAAATAACGCTTTAAACGCTTCAGAATAGGCATCTAAGTGGTGTTTTTGTTTGAAAGGGAAACCTGTTGCAAGAATAGAACCTGCAAGTTCAACCGTTTTAGATACACGTAAACGTTTGCTATTTAACTGTGCGCCTTGACCACGAGAAGCGGTGAAAAGTTCGCCTCGAATTGGATCGTAAATTACGGCTTGGTCTAAACGACCTTTAACTTTAAGTGCAATAGATACTGCGAAATGAGGGATACCCTTGATGAAGTTAGTTGTGCCATCAAGTGGGTCAACAATCCATTGGTAATCAGCATCCTTACCTTTGTGTTCGCCTAACTCTTCACCAACGATGCAGTGATCAGGGTAAGAACGTAAAATAGTGTCACGAATTACGGCTTCGGCTTCTTTATCAATGTTCGTAACTAAATCATTAGTGCCTTTTTGTTGCACTTCAACTTTTGATAAGTCTTCACTTGCACGAAGAATAAGCTTGCCTGCGTTACGCGCAGCGCGAACCGCAATGTTTAACATTGGATGCATGGTATTACCTTTGGGTTGTAAAAGAACGTTTATATATTTAAGCCGGCGTATTTTAGCGGTTTTTGCCATAAAGTAAACCATAAAGCCTAAATACTTGTGAGTGTTTTTTGTACAGGTATGATCTTTCAATATATTTATTGGAACGAAAACAGGCAATAAATTTGTAAATTAGCGCTTTACCTAAAGTTAACTTGAGGTTTTATGATGTTCTATATTCAATTAATAGGAAGAAAGTTATGAAATTAGAACACGTAAATTTAGTTGTTAGTGACATAAACGCCATGCTTAAGTTTTATCAAGCAGTGTTTCCCTATTGGTCAATTACAAGTGGGGGGGAAGGGGAAACTGCGACCTATCAGGACATCAAGTTGGTTTGGCACACTTTGCCTATGTAACCAATAACTTAAATGCAGTAATAGCGCGCCTAAAACATGCGGGCTTTGCAATAAGTAAAGAAGGTGCTGTAAATCCATTTAGAAAAAATTTTATTATATTGACCCTGCAGGGTTTGAGGTTGAGTTTGTAGAGTACATGAGTGATGTACCTAGTGAACGAAATAACGACTTATAATATGAATGAAGCCAACTATTATGGCTTCATTCAATGTTTAGCATATTTAATAATGTTTACCATTCATGCCAAGTTGAGTTTTTAGATCATTTGCAAAGTTAATAAATTTTTCTTTAATAGTGCGTTTAACTTTAACTTCCACAGAGCCTAAAACAGTTTTTCCTTCAATGTGAATCGTTGGCCCTTGGCGCTTATTTAGTGACACTGTTTTATTTTCAAAACTGCCTAAAATACAAAACATTTTAGAAACTACATTAACGTGCTCTGGTACATATATTTCTTCGCTGCCAAAATAACAATTAACGTGAATAGTGACATGTTGGTGGGTAAAAATAGCATCCGTAAAATCAAGATTGACTGACCCCATGTAGTTTTCTATGTAAATGTTTTGAGGAACTACCCATTGGCCGCTTCGTTCACTCGAACCAAGAATGCTTCTTAATGTAAGTGGCTCTTCATCAGTCTCATGCTGCGCGCTATAATTAGGTGCAAATTGAGAGTGCTTTTGCGCCTTATATTGCTGGTCAGTATTTAAGGTTAAATCTTCAACGAGATCCATAAGTGCTTTATTGTCACTCGCTGCCATGGCGTCGTCTAAGCGCCTTTCAAATGCTTCTACAGAAATAACACCATGGCTGTAGTTATAAATGAGCTGATCAATCACTTGCTCACGAACTTGCTCAATAGGGCGGTCTTCAATTTTAACAGACATTTAAATTATCCTTTTATGGTTGCTGGTTATTTCAAAGCAAGCCTTATACCAAATACTAAATTGTTTAAATTCAGTGGTTTATGATTTTTGGTTTTTGATTCTTTATTATATTAACGACAGATTAACCAAATATACAATTATTTAGTAAGTTTCGCTATTCGAGAAACTTTTACGCAATAGTCTGTAAATGTTTACTTAGTAGGTTTAAGCCAATATCTACTATTTTAAAATAACATATTGAAATTAAAGGTTAAAAAATGTTGGCCCGATGCTCGCATTAGCTTAAGTGTCTTTAATCAAAAGGAGAACGATTATGAAAACATTTAATAAGTCTATGATTGCAGCCCTAGTATTAGGAACAACCGCAATGGGCGCTCAGGCAAGCAGTTGGGAAAACGAAAGCAAAGATGCTTGGATTGATGGGAAAGCAGAAACAGTATTGCTTATGAACACCAATCTAAATAACTTTGATATCAACACGGACGTAAAAAACGGCAAGGTAATGCTAACAGGTAAAGTAAACAGCGAATTAGATAAAGAGCTTGCTGAAGAGCTCGTGCTAAGCCTAGATGGTGTAACTGACGTTGAAAACAGTCTAACTGTGGTAAAAAACACCGACATGAAGAAGCATGATTCTAAAATGATGGGTAACGACACTGAAAGTGATTTAACCGATGCTAAAATCACTACAGTGATTACAACACGTTACTTATTTGATTCTGAAGTAGGTGGTACAGACATTGATGTTGATACTGATAATGGTGTGGTAACTCTAAAAGGTACAGTTGAGTCTGATGCTGAAAAGCAATTAGCGATGGAAATTGCTAAAAACGCTGAAGATGTTCGCAAGGTAGTGGATGAATTAACTGTTATTGCAGAATAATACACTATACTAAAGCCCAGCCCTGCTGGGCTTTTTGTTTTGCTAACATTGTAAGGATTAAATTATGGATATCATTAGAATTATTTTTTCTATTTTATTACCACCACTGGGTGTGTTTTTACAGGTAGGACTAGGGATGCATTTTTGGTTAAATATTTTGCTAACCTTACTCGGCTATTTCCCTGGATTAATTCATGCGATTTATATTATCGCCAAAAAATAACACTCTATCGCAGTAATACATTTAATACTGAGTTGCTAATTGCCATCGTAAGGTATGTGTATTAGTTACTCAGACTACTATTATTTAATGAGTTCGTTTCCTCAACGTCACCATCAATAAATCTAAAAGCTTACTATTTGAGCAGTTAGCCCTTTGATTGTTAAAATAAAGCTTTTTGCTAGTGACAAGCCCCTAAAAACTTTTTATACTGCAACCCGCTTTAGTCGCTCTGTGGCTAAACGCTTCAAAAAATTAACTGCTTACAGTTATACAAAGATGGCCCCTTAGCTCAGTTGGTTAGAGCACACGACTCATAATCGTTAGGTCCCCAGTTCGAGTCTGGGAGGGGCCACCACTTTTACACGCTTTCCAAGTACATAAAAACTCATTTTCTTAGTTTATAAAATTCGCTTTTGTTATTTCTATCGTATTTATCACCAGTGCACTGATTTCTGTATTAATTCTATTGAATACATTGCAATAAACACAGTTGAATCTACTATTAAAGTGTTATGGGGTTTTATTATAAAAATCTTTACTTTATGCCCTTTAATGTCGCTACTGTTAATTGTGTGCAGTATATAAAATACTGCTTAGTTATTCCTTAGGTGTTCTATGTTATTAAAACGAAAAGTATACCTCAGCCTTATTCTGGCTGTTACTGCTCCTTTAGCAATATCTACTCTCATCTTTTCCAATAGTATTCGCTCAAATACAGAAGAAAAACTAGCAAAAGTAGATTTACCGACTGCGCTTAGTGAAGTTAAAAGCCAAATAGAGCTGGAACTTTCTACACCTATTGTTGTAGGCAAAGAAATAGCGCAAAACTTATTTGTGCAGCAATGGATGAATAATAATGAAGATGCGCAAAGCCGAGGTAAATTTATTGATTACCTCAAACATATAAAAGATAAAAACCAAGCCAGTAACGCATATATTATTTCTAAAAACTCCCGTAACTATTACACCGATGAAGGTATTTCTAGGCAAATAGACAGTAGTGATACTTGGTTTGATGCTTTTTTAGCATCGGATAGATCATTTGAAGTAGCGCTCGACATAGATAAAGGCAGCTCTGAGGTGATGGTATTTATTAATTATGCCATTGAGCTTGATGGGCAACGACAAGGAATTGCTGGGATTGGGCGTTCGCTCGATTCTATGGTGGATCTCATAAGTGAATATAGGATAGGTGAGGGCGGCATTGTTTATTTGGTCTCTGGTAGTGGCGAGATTATGCTGCATGGTAATAAAACTAAAATAGGGCAATCTGTTGACTTGGCGCCGATTAAAAATGGGGCAATTCAAAGTAAAGTAATTGATGGTGATGACTATGTTGTATCAAGTACGCCTGTAAACTCATTAGGTTGGCATCTAGTTGCTGAAATTCCCCAAGAGCAATTATATGGCGCAATTAATAGTGCTATTAATACTAATATCATTTTTGGTGTAATTATTGCGCTTGTAAGTTTAGCGTCAGCACGCGTGTTGGTAGGGCAAATATTTAGGCCAATCGAAAACATTACTGCAGCAGTGAATGCGTTAACAGAAAAAGATGGCGATTTAACAGCGCGACTCCCTACTGATGATAATAATGAAATTTCAGACTTAGCGGTTAAGTTTAATCTGTTTTTAGAGCAGTTACATTATATGTTCAAACAGGTTTCTGAGTCGGCAATTCATGTTAAAGGTATTTCCCAAGATGTGCTTGAGCAAGTGCAAGGTGCGGCAAATTTAGCTGAAGTGCAATCATCGAGTACGCAAGCGGTGGCGGCAGCCGTTAATGAGATGGAGGTTACGGTTCAGGATATTTCTGGTAGTGCCAGTAATGCAGCAGATATTGCTACTAAAACCGAAGAAACGACGCACAAAGGGGTTGAGTTTGTGCAAAGCACGATTAAACAAATGGAACAACTGGAAGCGTCAATGGCCAACTCTGTGGCCTCGGTGTTAGAACTCTCGACAGAGATTAAATCAATCTCTCATGTATTGGATGTAATTAAAGGGATTTCCGAGCAAACTAATTTATTGGCGTTAAATGCGGCTATTGAGGCTGCTAGAGCGGGTGAGCAGGGCCGTGGCTTTGCGGTAGTTGCTGACGAAGTAAGAACGCTTGCGCAACGTACCGCGGAGTCTACGGAGCAAATTAATGAGATGATTGATTCGTTAAATGCTAAAGCGTCAAGCACGGTAACAGCGATTGAATTGGGCAGCAAAAACACCCTAGAAAATGCCGAGCGCTTAAAAGAAACCGGCCATACATTAAATGGTATTTCACAGGAAATTGTACTACTAAGCGAGTTAAACAACTCAGTGGCTACTGCAACGCGAGAGCAAACACTAGCAACCTCAGAAATTAGCCAAAATATTGTGATGATTTCCGATTCGGCAGAGCAAACCAAAGAAAATATGAAAAAGTCAGAGCAGCTTTGTAACGGTTTAAATAAAGAATCGAATATTTTAAGGGATTTACTGGGTAAGTTTACGCTTTAAACACGATTTAATTAAAAATCGGTTGAGCGAGGAAATCATCATAGTTATAGCGCTCTCGCCTATAACTATGATGTTGTAATGGCGGTTAGTTTTTACGGTAAATCTCGTGATCCATTTCGTAAATATTTACGCTTAAACTGTCAGAGGCTCTGCAATACGTTTGCAAGCAGGCTAGTAATTGCTCACTTAGTAGTTGCTTTTGCTCAATGGAACGCCCAGCCATAATATGCACCGCAATATGAATAAACCCTTCTTTACCCACACCTAACTGATAATGCTGATAAGCAATAGCGCGAGTCTTTATTGTTTCTAAATCAAATAAGCCACTTTCAAACGTTGTTGTATGGATTTTTTCCACAAGAACTTGAGGTAGTAAAGGCAGATCTTCTGAGTGTTCAATAATAATGTGTGGCATTTAACGTATCCTCTTTAGATTGGTTTATTTAATTATACCAAACGGGTTTGTACACGCTAACCCCATAACGCTTAATTTTTAAAAATGTAGCTTGAACATATTTTTAGCAATAAACTCATTTAAGCAATTACAAGACCTGTAGCGTGTTTAATTTTAGATTTATTATGGCAAATATTTTTGGTTGATACGTTTTATGTCAATTTGTGGTGACTTATACGAAGTGCACACAAGCCAGTTGGTATTTGTAATTGCAATTTATGAAATAAGTAACGAAAACATCATGCGCGAATGTTATGACTCAGAGGCTGCGTGGGGCAGTGATAACGAATACTGTAGCGATATTACCCGTAACGACGAAGGTAACATTGTAAAAACTCTACAGCGTGAACATAACTTGGATGAGTTAACTGCGCGCGGTTACGATGTCGTTGCAACTTACAAATATGACATCGGCAGCTATGGCAACTTGTTATTTAAGCTTTATTACAATCACATCATTGAAAACTCGCAAACCTATAAAGGGTTAGATGGTAACAGTGTTACTTCACAGTATGCAGGTTATGGGCGCTCAAAAGATAAAGCCGCTATGTCGATTGTATGGAAAATGGATGATTTACGCATCCGCTGGCGTACAAATTACGTAGGCGCGTTTAAAGCAAGCCAAGAAGATGAGAAAGACTACCTTGAGTATGTTGCTGCAAACGATGAGCGCTGTGCTGCGGGCGGTGCCGATTGTATTGCAAACCCAGAGCCACTTGCGTATCAAGATTATGGCTCATTTTTAAAGCATAGTTTATCAGCGTCCTACACTCTGGCACTGACTGATAAAAGTGACTTACGTGTATTTGGCGGTATTAACAATGTATTTGACGACAAAGGGGCATTTTACCCAAGTGGTCGTGGTAACTTTTATAGTGGCTACGGCGGCGGTGCCGGTCGTTATGTTTATCTAGGTGCGCAATATAGCTTTTAATAACCTTTAGCTGTATTTGTTTGCAAAGGCACTCCCTCGGGCGTGCCTTTTTTATTGTGTATCTTGCTGCGAAATACCCTTTAAATCATTACAGCATTGAGTTGGTGGATAAAATTTGTTTTATCGCGGTGAAAGCGTTTAGTATAAGGCGTAACTTAATTTTTAATATGAACGAAGGACTTGCTATGAAGTATCTCAAAATGGGTGGTTTAATTGTATGCTTAGCAGGGCTTGCAGGGTGCTCTGATGATGTTGCTTCAGTAAGTCTTGGGCTATTTACCACTAAAGATGTGGTGGTTAATTCACAGCAAGACCCGCTAGTGACCGGTGTAACCTGTCATATTAGCCATATTGAGGCGAATTTAGATTTTTCAGACCCCTCAGATATGTCGATTGCCTGTCGTCAAACGGGGCCAATAACGCCAGACCAATTACAGTCTATCGACCGCAGTAAATCCGGTGAAGTCGTGTTTAAATCATCTAAGAGTATTTTGTTTAAGTCATTAAAAGTGCGCCGTATTTATGATGCTAAAACACATACATTATTATATTTATCATACTCAACGAAAGAGTCTACGGGCAGTCATCATCATGCGCTCTCTACGGTGCCTTTATACAATACACAAGCATGGCAATGGGCGAAGGGGCAAGAGTAGTTTATGTTAACTCTATTTAAATCAAAGCCCTTATTGGCAGAACAAGAACAACAATGGCTGATTGATACCTTTATTTGGGCAGCAGAAAACTTTGATTTGGATTTTTTTACCAAACACAGCCAAGTTATTTTACCAACGGTTGAGTTTTTTCCTGACTCGGTTTCAAGTATTGAGGAAATGGCCAGCAAAGTGTTTGCGCGTGTTAAGCAATACGCTGGTATGAATGAATGGCCAGTAACCTTGGTTGCACCGCAACAATTGCAACCACAGGTGTTTCCACACTTTGAATTTAGTCAGCATTTACGTGGCGAAGAGTGTCATTTAATAGTACCAGCCAGTCATACTATTAATGTGTCGTTTAACCCTAATCAAATTAATCAACCGCAAGATTTAGTGGCGAGTTTTGCCGGTACGCTTGCCACCATATTAATTCATCACGTAGGGGTATTACCCCCAGGTGGTAAAGAGTATTTACCGCAAGCCACTGATGCTTTAGCGTGTTTTTTAGGCTTTGGGGTAATGATGAGCAATACCGTGTACCAGTTTAAAGGTGGCTGTGGCTCATGTTATAACCCGTATGCAAATCGCGAAGCGACGCTCAGTGAAACGCATACCGTATTTATGCATGCGTTAGTGAGCTACTTTAAGCAAGATAAACACTCCAAAAAACATTTAAAACCGCATTTACGAGGCCAATTTAAAAAAGCGCAAAAAGAAATAAAAGCCTTGATTAATCAATCGGCTAACCCATTGTTACAGGCTATTTCGCCAGAGCAAGCCAGTTAAGTATGAACTATATCGATGAATTTATATTAATTGCAGTGGCTCATTTTTTTGCGGTAGCAAGCCCTGGGCCCGACTTTGCGGTAGTCCTTAAACAAAGTGTACAACACGGCAGGCGCAATGCGTTATGGACAAGTGCCGGTGTTGGTGTGGCTATTTTATTACACATAGCCTATTGTGTATTGGGAGTTGCGCTGGTGTTAACTCAATCACCTGCGTTGTTTATGGCGCTTAAATATATAGCGGGCGCGTATTTAGCGTATTTAGGCGTGCAGGCACTGCGCGCCGCTAAACCTACAAATACCTCATCAGAACCGGCTGCAAAACCTAGCCTTGCAGCTGAGTCACCATGGCGCGCGTTTCGACGTGGCTTTTTTACCAATGCACTTAACCCTAAGGCTACGTTATTTTTTATGTCGTTGTTTACCTTAGTGATTAGCCCAACTACGCCGGTAATAATACAAATGGGATACGGCGTTTATATGG
This sequence comes from Pseudoalteromonas sp. SCSIO_11900, assembly GCF_000576475.1. NCBI lineage: Bacteria > Pseudomonadati > Pseudomonadota > Gammaproteobacteria > Alteromonadales > Pseudoalteromonadaceae > Pseudoalteromonas > Pseudoalteromonas sp. SCSIO_11900. Next base: position 499,321 of record NZ_KK070023.1, on the reverse strand, counting down.
CGCTTGCTACCTGGGCTTGGTTTTCTATTTTGTCGCTATTGTTATCAAAAGCGCGTGTACGTGATTTTTTTCAGCAAAGTGGTTATTGGTTCGACCGCGGCATTGGCATTATTTTAATCGCACTGGCTGTGCGAGTTGTTATTTAAAGAAGGAATAGTATGGCGTTATATAATTTTTCGTTTGGCTCTAATATGTCATCTAATCGTTTATTGGCACGTTTACCTAATGCAAAACGTGTGGGTACGGCACTTTTAAAGGGCTATAAGTTAACCTTTAATATGGCCTTTTCAGATGGTTCAGGTAAATGCACTATTGTGCCCACCAATGAACCCGATGCTGTGGTATATGGGGTAGTGTATCAGCTTAATGAAGCCGAAAAAGAGATCTTAGATAAAATTGAAGGCCCTAATTACGACTGTGTTGATTTAACCGTAAGCCTTCTAGATGACGGTGACATTAATGTACACTGCTACATCGCAAACACACATGACGACACACTGCTACCTTATGATTGGTACGTGCAGCATGTATACCGCGGCGCACTTGAGGCGGGCGTACCCGAACACTACAGTCAACGCATTTTAGCTTACCCGAGTAAGCAAGATACTAATAAAGCGCGCGCCGAAATAGAATTTGCGGTTCATCAAGACTAAACAAAAATAATAACCTAAGGTAACACTATGAAACTAAAAAAATTAGCCACAGCCGCATTATTGGCTGGCTGGGCATTTACGAGCTCTGCAGCGGTTGATACCGATAAAATTTCAGAGGTGATCAACGCCTCAATGACACGTTTTGATGTACCCGGAATGGCCGTTGCCATTGTTGAAAATGACAAAGTCGTATTCGCTAAAGGCTTTGGTGTTGCCAACCTCAATACTAATAGCAAGGTGAATAAAGACACTTTATTTGGCATTGCTTCAAATACCAAGGCATTTACCAGTGCAGCATTGGCTAAGCTGGTGGATGAAGGTAAGTTAAGCTGGGATGACCGCGTAATTGACCATATTCCTGAGTTTAGATTGTACGACTCTTACGTTACTCGTGAAATGCGCATACGCGATCTACTTAGTCATCGTAGCGGTTTAGGGCTTGGTCAAGGCGATTTAATGATTTGGCCAAGTACCGATAAATCGGTAGCCGATATTTTATCTGGGCTGAAATATTTAAAACCCGCGAGCAGTTTTCGTAGCCAATATGCTTACAACAACCTAATGTTTGTTACCGCTGGTGAAGTTGTTGCGCGTATATCGGGGATGAGCTGGAACGACTACATTGAAAAAAATATTCTACAGCCACTTAACATGACTAACTCGCGCGCTGGCTTTTCGCGTATCGCAAAAAATAACAAAAACTGGGCGATTGGACACATCCCAATGGATGGCAAATTGCATCCTTTTTTTGTTAATTACCTTGAAGACTTTCGAGGGGCAGGCGCCATTGCATCAAGCGTAAACGATATGAGCCAATGGCTACGTACTCAACTTGCGGGTGGCAAAATGCCTAATGGCGAGCAGCTATTTAGTGAAAAGCAGCAAGCACAAATGTGGCATCCACATATTACGTCAATGGCATCTAAAAGTGCCTATAAAGCGTATCATCAACAATTTAGAGGCTACGGATTAGGTTGGAGTATAGAAGATTACCACGGCGTTAAAAAGCTGGCACATGGTGGCGGCATTTTAGGTATGGTATCGCAGGTGACTTTACTACCAGAAAAAAACGTAGGGATTGTGATATTAAGCAACCAACAAGCATTTTCTGCATTATCGGCAGTGACTCATGAAGTACTTGAAGATGTACTCGAGCTTGAAGATAAAGATTGGGTTGAAGAGTTAGCTAAAAAGCATTTTGCAGGTAAAGAAAAAGCCTATGCCAACGCCGCTCCAAAAGCGCCAACAGATATTCAACCGCAATTGCCTAATATAAACTACACCGGTACATTACATGATGATTGGTATGGCGATGTAATTGTTGAAGAACTAGATGGTAAATTACGCATTGATTTTACCCATACAAAACGCCTTAAAGGTGAGCTGAAGCATTACACAGGTAATACTTTTATTGTGAAGTGGGATGAAAAGTTATTAGAGGCAGATGCCTTTATTCGCTTTTCTATGAGCGCCGATAACCGCGTAGAATCAGCGAAAATGAATGCAGTTTCAACGCAGGTAACCGATTTTAGCTTTGATTTTAGAAATCTCGACTTAAAAGCTAAATAACCATAACTTTGGTTAAATAGTCGTTTAGTATCAACCAAAGTCGCAAAGCCACCACAAGGTGGCTTTGTTATACTCGTTAAGCAACTTATATTTGGAGTTAGCTATGCGCACTGCGATTATTTCTCATCCTCACTGTCGTAAACATAAAATGATTGAAGATCATCCAGAATGCCCAGAGCGTTTAGATGCGATTAATGACCGTTTACTTGCTAGTGGACTGGATGTGGCTATAGAGCAAAAACAAGCCCCTAAAGCACTGCGCGAACATTATTTATTGGCGCACAGTGAGCAGCATATTAAGCATGTAGAAGACATGATCCCAAACGAAGGGCTCAGCGATCTTGATGGAGATACGTGGTTATGCCCCGACTCTTTAAAGGCCATTGAGCGTGCAGTCGGAGCAGGGTTACTCGCTGTTGATGAGATTTTAGAGGGTAAGTTAGACGCTGCGTTTTGTTCAGTACGCCCGCCAGGGCATCACGCTAACCGAGATAGCTCTTCTGGTTTTTGTGTGTTTAATAACCTTGCGATTGCAGTTAAATATGCACAAAGCAAAGGGGTAAAACGCATTGCCATTGTTGATTTTGACGTACACCATGGCAATGGGACTCAAGATATTTTTATGGATGATGAAAATGTGTTGCTGTGCTCGTTATTTCAATATCCATTTTATCCTAATACCGCCATTAAAAATAATGCCACACTGGTAAATTCACCTTTACCGATAGCTAGTGATGGTGCTGATTTAAAAGCACTTTATGAGCAACAATGGCTACCAAAATTAACAGAATTTAAGCCTGAGCTACTTTTTATAAGCGCGGGATTTGACGCACATTTAGAAGATGACATGGCCAGTCTTAAGTTTGTTGAAAGTGATTATATATGGCTTACTGAGCAGTTAGCGCAATTTAGCCAACAGCATCATTGTTTAGGAATTATTTCTTATTTAGAGGGAGGATACTCACTGTCGGCACTCGGGCGCAGCGCGATTGCACACGTTAAAGCGCTAGTTGATTTCGGCGAGTAACCTGAATGCCTGATCTGGAGTTAGCTGCTCTATTTTACTTAAGCAGCATTGCCCTTCTTTTGCTAAATATTCTTTTACTAGCTCTGCTAATTGGCCTGCACTGAGCGCCGTGAGCGAATGGCCGCTCAAGCTTTGATAGCCACTTACCTTATCTAAAATAATAACTTTTTGCTGCTCACTTGCTTCCATAGTGTAAATAAAGTCGTGTAAATCATTGGCGTGCTCCATTAGCTCAATTTCATCATTATAAATAATAATTTGTGGGTAACTGATGCTCATCTATTGTCCTAAATCAAATTGTTTTTTACTGAATAATTTATAGTCATTAATTGGTTTAATTTTGGAAGTAGAAGCAATGCCTCACACTAGCCGCTATCAAAAAGTATGCGATGTTTTTACCAATAAGGTGATCGCCTGCGCTAAGGATACCCCTTTAATTGAAGCGGTGAAACTAATGCGAGCGCATAATGTTAGCGCTATTTTTGTAAAACAACAGCAACAAATAATAGGCGTATGGACTGAAACCGATTGTTTAACACTTAACTTTTCTAATCGCTCACTTAGGCAGTTAGCGATTGAAAGCGTTATGTCGAGCCCTGTATTAAGTGTGCCCAGTCAACAATTATTAACCGAGACGGCCATGGTGTTTAATAAGCAGGGTGTAAGGCATTTGTTAGTAACCGATACAAATGACATTCCCAGCGGCGTGATCAGCATTACAGATATTGTAAACAATCAAGGGCTAGAGCATTACTTACAATTTAGACCTATTAATGATCAATATAATAAAAACATACGGATAGTACCGAGTTCATTGGCAATCAATGACGCGGTGGGCATGATGCGTGAATACGCAGAGAAAGTGATTTTGGTGTTTAATGAGGATGAAAATGTTCATGGCATTATTACTCAGCGCGACTTACTAAAGCTCATCACCGAGCAGCATAATCATCTTGTTTGTTGGGATTTAGCCAGTCGCCCCCTTTATCAGATAAGCCCCCAAGACAGCCTTTTTGATGCTTACAGGTTGATGTCGGAAAGTAATATTCGGCATTTAGTGGTTAGCGAAAACGATCAAATTAATGGCGTGTTGTCGCTTGAAAACTTAATTAATGAAATTGAAACGGCTTATTGTTGTGAGCTTGAAAAAGTACTTCAGCAGCGTGATATTGCATTGGAGCATTCGCAGCGTAACTTATTTTTAGCCAATAAAATTATCGACTCCTCCCTAGATGGCATCATGATCACCGACTCGAATGGAGTGATTATGCAAGTAAACCCTGCATTTACCCATTTAACCGGTTACAAAGAATATGAGGTGATTGGTAAGCGACCCAATATGTTGAGTTCAGGGCGTCATGATAAAAACTTTTATATAAAAATGTGGGATTCGCTTGCCAAAACAGGGGTATGGCAGGGGGAAATTCATAATCGTAAAAAATCTGGCGATATTTATATTGAGTGGCTCAGTATTATAGAAATAAAAGAGCCAAGTCATAGTGAGGTGATTTACGCCGCTATTTTTAGTGACATAACTGAGCGAAAAAGCGCAGAAGAAAAAGTGGTGCAGTTAGCGTATTTTGATGAGCTAACTGGCTTACCTAACCGGCGTTTATTTAACGATAGACTTTCTATGGCACTGGCCTCAGCGCACAAAGATAAACAGATGCTAGCGGTAATGTTTATTGACCTTGACCGTTTTAAAGAGGTGAATGACAGCTTAGGTCATAATGCCGGTGACATGCTATTAAAATTAGTATCAGAGCGCATCATCAATAGCTTAAATGAGGGTGATACGCTGGCGCGATTAGGGGGAGATGAGTTTGTTGTATTATGCGAAATAAATAATGTAGGAGGTGCTATCACCCTTGCTGAGAGTATTTTAAATCACTTAAATACACCGTTTAAGCTTGAAGGCTTTGAGGTTGGTGTTACTGCGTCCATAGGGGCGGCTGTTTATCCTGATGATGGCTTAGACAGTGAAACATTATTAAAGCATGCTGATATTGCTATGTATCGCTCAAAAGATGTCGGTCGCAATTCGTTTCAGTTGTTTCAACCGTCAATGAATGCCCGCTCCCTTGAGCGCTTAGCGATGATGAGCCAGTTTCAGCATGCACTCGAAAATGATGAGTTTGAGCTTTATTTTCAGCCTAAGCAATGTTTAAAAACAGGGTTGATTATGGGAGCTGAAGCACTACTGCGTTGGCATGACTCTGATTTAGGCACTATTTCACCAGCGCAGTTTATTCCGCTTGCTGAAGAGCTAGGTTTAGTGGTGCGTTTAGATTTATGGGTTATAAACCAAGCAGGTAAAGAGTTAACCCTTTGGCAAGCGCAGGGGATTGATGCCGGACGTTTAGCGATTAATGTATCTGCGTGTCATTTAAGCCAAGGTAAGTTGGCTGATAATATTAAAGCGATGCTTACTCGTTACCAATTACCTGGCAGCTTACTTGAAATTGAGCTGACCGAAAGCAGCTTTATTAGCTCGTTTTCACAGGCAAAAGAGCAACTACAGCAGCTCAAAGCGCTGGGCGTGCATATTGCGCTGGATGATTTTGGTACGGGGTATTCTGCACTCAGTTATTTAACCAAATTACCGTTTAACACATTAAAAATTGATGCGAGCTTTATTGCTAAGATTCCTGATGAGTATGGCAATAGCCAAATTGTGGCGGCCATTATAGCCATGGCGACAAGTTTAGGATTGAATGTGGTTGCTGAGGGCGTTGAGCATGCCTCGCAAGAGGCACACTTAGTCGAAATAGGCTGCAATGTAATTCAGGGCTATTATTATTGCCATCCATTAACGCAGCAGCAGTGGATAGCATTTTATAACCAAGCAGCAAAAGGTTATTCTGAGTCTACACTCACTTCATAAGAGGTGAACTTACGAATATTAATAACGCCGCTATCAAAAATTAAATATTGGCCTTTAATGCCTTGTAAAATACCGCTAACAACGGGGTTTTTATCAAAGTTAAATGAGCTAATTTTACTTGGGTATTCGCTTACAGGAAAATCAAGATTCACAACGTCTTGGTCAAGCTGTTCAATAGCGGTTGCGCCAAATAACTCACTCAGCTCGGTTAGTTTTTCGCTAATTTGTGGAATAAGCTCAGCAGCCGCTGCTTTTAAATCAAGAACGTCGTTTTGTCCTTTGAGCATATTGCGCCAATTGGTTTTATCAGCAATAAACTGCGCGAGCGCCACTTCCACTAAGCCCGACTGTAAACGAGTTTGTACTTTAAAAATAGGTAATGCTTGGGTTGCCCCTTGGTCAATCCAACGGGTAGGTATTTGTGTGTAGCGAGTAATGCCTACTTTTAACCCTGATGTATTAGCTAGATACACATAATGCGGGATCATGCAGTTTTCTTCACCCCACTGTGGCTCGCGACAGGTGCCTTGATCGTAATGGCAGGTTTCAGGTTTCATGATACACATGTCGCAACTTGCAAGCTTGCGCATACATACAAAGCAATGCCCTTGAGAATAGCTTTTTTTTGTTTTTTTACCACAGTTAGAACACAAAATTGTGCCACTAAAAGTGAGAGTCAATTGTTTACCTATTAAAGCATTTAAATCAACCAGTTCATCACCTACAGGTAAATGATATTGAACGGGTTCTGTTAAGCTCGACTTTAATTTGCGCAGTGTACCTTGCATCTTTACTTGGCCCCAAAGATGTTAAAAAGGGGAGCTTAACATTTTTAGGCGGTATTGGCTGTTCAAGAAGTCTAAATAATTATCATAAGAGAGTGCTTTTGCGTACAAATAGCCTTGGGTACGGTCAGCTTTCATGGTGTTGAGCAGCTGGTGAACTTCTTGAGTTTCTACGCCCTCAATCGTGATAGTAAGGCCCAAGTTATGCGCCATATCTATGGCTATTTGCACAATGACCTGATGAGCCCGGTTATCGGTTAAATCAAACACAAACGACTTATCTACTTTAAGTTCACTAAAGTGATAGTTAACTAAGTAGCTAAGTGATGAATAACCAGTACCAAAGTCGTCTAACATCACCTTAACGCCCAGTGTGGCGAGTTTACCAACTAAGGTGACTAACGCATCTTGATTTTCGACAAACGCCGATTCAGTCAGCTCAAACTTCAATAAATGAGGGGCAACCTGATACTTCTATTGAGCCGATATATGGTGAGATGATCTACCATCGGATTATCAAAGTGGGCAACCACATCTTCTTGTTGGCTGCTTTTATTTTCTAAATCGAGGCGTAACCAATAATTTTGCTGTTCAAAGCTCCAAGGTATATCGTTAAATTCTTGCTGTGTAAATAGCGCCTGCTTGGTCATTACTTCTGCAAAACTTTGTGTTTTGCTTTTGTCTATGTAATACGCATGATCGAGGTAAACAGAGGTTATTTTATCTATGGTATAGCGTGATGGCATGATAGCGTAAAGTTTTAAATTCCAATATTAATCTATGTCCAGATTACTTTTTTATAGTGTAGCAGTAAAAAGCGCAGATAATCTGCGCTTTTATAAAATTTACTCGTTAGTTATCAATCGTTATGATTGTTCACGAGCAATTGCGCGATAAGCAATGTCAGTACGGTACTCCATACCATCCCAGTTGATTTCATCAACCAGTTTATAGGCACGCTGCTGCGCTTGTGTAACTGTATTACCCAGTGCAGTAGCACACAGTACACGACCACCGGCAGTCACTACGTTATCGCCGTCTTGCTTAGTCCCTGCATGGAAGACTTTTTCGCCTTCAGGGTAAGTTACTTTCAAGCCACTAATAGCATCACCTTTCGGGTAGTTATCAGGGTAGCCTTTAGCGGCTAAAACAACACCTACTGCAGCACGTGAATCAAACTCAATGGTGGTTTTATCAAGCTCTACACGGTTAGCAGCTTCAATTAATTCAACTAAGTCTGATTGTAAGCGTAGCATCATAGGTTGTGTTTCAGGATCGCCAAAACGACAGTTATATTCAATAACCTTTGGTGTACCTGTCTCATCTATCATCAAGCCTGCATACAAAAAGCCAGTGTACGGATGGCCTTCGCTAGCCATACCTTCTACCGTTGGGTAGATCACTTCGTTCATAATGCGCTGATGAATTTCATCGGTTACTACAGGCGCTGGTGAGTATGCACCCATACCACCGGTGTTAGGACCTTGATCGCCATTGTAAGCGCGTTTATGGTCTTGGCTGGTTGCAAACGGCAGTACGTTTTTACCATCAACCATGACAATAAACGACGCTTCTTCACCTTCTAAAAACTCTTCAATGACTACACGACTACCGGCGTCACCAAAGGCATTACCCGCAAGCATATCGCGAATAGCCTCTTCAGCATCGCGTTCGGTCATGGCAACAATAACGCCTTTACCAGCCGCTAAACCATCGGCTTTAATAACAATCGGTGCGCCTTTCTCTTTTAAGTAGGCAAGCGCAGGGTCGATTTGTTCAAACGTTTGGTAATCAGCGGTTGGGATAGCATGACGTGCTAAAAAGTCTTTAGTGAACGATTTAGACCCTTCAAGCTGGGCTGCACCGGCGGTTGGGCCAAAAATAGCTAAGCCGTGTTCACGGAACTTATCAACAACCCCTAATACTAGTGGCACTTCAGGGCCAACAATGGTTAGCTCAACATTATTTTGTTGGGCAAAGCTAAGTAGCCCATCAAGGTCTTCAACGTTAATTGCTACGTTCTCAAGTTTTGGCTCAAGGGCTGTGCCCGCATTACCTGGAGCAACATAAACAGTGTTTACTTTTGTATTTTGAGCGGCTTTGAACGCAAGTGCGTGTTCGCGGCCGCCGCTGCCAATGACTAATACATTCATGGCGAATATCCTATTTAAAGCGGTTTTTTAAATTTCAGCGTCATACGGTCGCTTTCACCTATGGCTTTATATTTAGCGGCATCTTGCTCGCCAAGTCTAAGGCTCGGTGGAAGGGTCCATACCCCTTTAGGGTGATCGGCTGTATCAAGAGGGTTTGCATTAATATCGCTTTTTGCTTCAAGTTCAAAACCTGCTTGTTCAGCAAGTGCAATAACTACACTTTGCTTCATATAACCTGATGATTTTTGCATCTCATCATCTTGCTCTTCTGGTAGGCGGTGTTCAACCACACCTAAAGTGCCGCCAGGTTTAAGTGCTTTGTAAAAAGACTTAAACGCATTGCTTGCAGCTTCTTTATCTTTGCTCATGTACCAGTTATGGACATTACGAAAAGTCAGTACCATATCAGCGCTAGCCGCAGGAGCAATATCTAAATGTGTAGAAGGGGCAAACTCAGTGAGTTTAACGTGACTAAAGCGGGCGTCTTCAGCGATTTTAGCCTTAAAGCCAGCAAGAGAACGTTGGTAATAACCAACCGATGAATCAGCAGGGAAGTGCGCAGCATAATAGGTGCCTTGCTCTTTCAGCGCTGGCGCTAAAATTTCACTGTACCAACCACCACCTGGGGCAATTTCTACCACGGTCATAGATGGTTTAAAGCCAAAAAATTCGAGTGTTTCTACAGGATTGCGGTATTGATCGCGCTCACTGCTACGCTCGCTTGCTTTAACTGCATTTGTTAATGCTGAGTCGTGGCCATGGTTGTGTGCCAATACCATTGTTGAGCTTAATGACAGTGTGGCAACCAGTAGAGATTTTAGTGCAAATTTCATCGTCTAATCCTTCACATTATAATTGTTAGTCATGGTTATAGAATAAGCAGAATACGTGAATTTGGTGCAAACAAAAAGAGCTAACTGAACCCGTTAGCTCTTTATGCGATTAATGACGGAAGTGGCGCATACCGGTAAACACCATTGCCATACCAGCTTCGTCAGCGGCAGCAATTACTTCTTCATCGCGCATTGAACCACCCGGTTGAATAACCGCGGTAATACCTGCTGCGGCTGCAGCATCAATGCCATCACGGAATGGGAAAAATGCATCTGATGCCATTACCGAGCCTTTTACTTCAAGGTTTTCATCAGCGGCTTTAATACCGGCAATTTTAGCTGAGTAAACGCGGCTCATTTGGCCTGCGCCAACACCAATAGTCATACCGTCGCGGGCATAAACAATGGCGTTTGATTTAACAAATTTAGCCACTTTCCAACAGAACAGTAAGTCTTTAAGTTCTTGCTCAGAAGGCTGGCGCTTAGAGACAACCGTTAAGTCGCCTTGCGTTACCATACCTAAATCACGGTCTTGAATAAGTACACCGCCATTAACACGTTTAATGTCATGGCCTGTGCCTTTAGCAGAGAACTCACCACACTCTAATAAACGTACGTTTTGTTTAGCTGATACTATTTGAGCGGCTTCTGCACTCACGCTTGGCGCAATAATAACTTCAACAAATTGACGTTCAACAATCGCTTGTGCAGTCTTAGCATCAAGTTCTTGGTTAAAAGCGATAATGCCGCCAAACGCTGACGTTGGATCAGTTTTGAAGGCGCGATCGTATGCTTCTAAGATATTTTCGCCAATTGAAACACCACATGGATTAGCATGTTTTACAATAACACACGCCGGTACATCAAATTCTTTAACACACTCAAGTGCGGCATCGGTGTCGGCAATATTGTTAAACGATAATGCTTTACCTTGCAGTTGAGTGGCTGTCGCCACTGACGCTTCAGAGATGTCGTTTTCAACATAAAACGCGGCATCTTGATGCGAATTTTCACCGTAACGCATATCTTGTTTTTTAGTGAATTGCATATTGATAGTACGCGGGAACTTAGTATCGATAGCAGCTTCCTCTGTGTAATCAGGAACCATTTTACCGAAGTAGTTAGCAATCATGCCATCGTACTGCGCTGTATGCTCATACGCTGCAATAGCTAAGTCAAAGCGAGTTTTGTAGGTTGTTGAGCCATTGTTATTTTGCATTTCGCTAATAACACGGTCGTAGTCGTTTGCGTTAACAACAATCGTCACATCTTTGTGATTTTTAGCTGCCGCACGTACCATCGTTGGGCCGCCAATATCGATGTTTTCTATAGCATCTTCAAGGCTGCAGTTTTCTTGAGCGACAGTATTCGCAAAGGGGTATAAGTTAACTACAACGATGTCGATAGCAGAAATATTGTTATCTGCCATCACGCCTTCATCTTGGCCACGACGAGCAAGAATACCGCCATGAATTTTTGGGTGTAGGGTTTTTACGCGACCATCCATGATCTCAGGGTGTCCGGTGTGATCTGATACTTCGGTAACTTTAATCGCATTATCAGCAAGTAGTTTACACGTGCCGCCAGTTGAGAGTATTTCAACACCTTGTGCTTCTAGTGCACGGGCAAATTCAACAATACCGGTTTTGTCTGACACACTCAAAAGTGCGCGACGTATAGGACGATGTGTATCCATTGTAGTTTGATTTCCTCAGTTAATGAGCTAGCTTAGAAGCGCGTATTTTAACTGATTACGACTTAAAAAACGACTTATAACGACCCATAAAGCGTGAGCATTTTGCAATTTCGTTAATAAATTTTACAAATAAAAAAAGCACCCTAAGGTGCTTTTTACTCAAAATACTTTATACCAGCTGTATTGGATTAGTAAGCAACTATAACGACAGAGAAATAAGTCAATAACAAGGCAAAAATTTTGCTGTGTAGTTATTCTACATAAAAATTTTTAACGCAGTTAGGGGCTTATTTAGCTCGTTAGAATGATTACGGTTTCAATATAGCTGGTATCAGTTCATACCGTATTTTTTAAGCTTTTTACGTAAAGTACCACGGTTGATACCTAGTAAAATTGCCGCACGAGTTTGATTGCCACGTGTGTAAGTCATTACTTCTTCAAGCAATGGCGCTTCTAGCTCAGAAAGAACAAGGTCGTAAACGTCTTGCACATCTTGACCGTTAAGCTGCTTTAAGTAGTGGTGAACAGCTTTTTTCACTGCATCACGCAATGGCTGCGGTTTCTCGTGTGACTGAACATGAGGGTTAGTGATAAATGGAGAAGTCACGTTTTGTTCGAACATTATAAAGTCTCTTTCTTTCTTAGTTAGCTGCTAGTGTTTTAAAGTATTGCTCTAATGCGACGACCTGTGCCTCTGAATTGTCGAGCGCATTAAATACTCGCCTAAACTGACCATCACTGTCATGGGTTTGCAAATACCAAGATACATGTTTGCGAGCGATTCGTGCTCCCATTGGCTCACCGTAAAACATATGGAGGTTGGTTAAATGCTCCATTAAAATACTGCGCACCTCTGCAATAGCAGGTGGCTGCATATGTTCACCAGTTCGCAAATAGTGGTCTATCTCCCTAAATATCCAAGGGCGACCTTGGGCGGCTCGACCAATCATAATGGCATCTGCACCCGTATAGTCCAAAACCTGCTTTGCTTTTTCAGGTGATGTAATATCACCATTAGCAACGACAGGTATCGACACTGAACGTTTTATATCCCTAATTGTGGCGTACTCAGCATCACCTTTATACATACATGCGCGCGTGCGACCATGTACAGCCAGTGATGCAATGCCATAACGTTCAGCTATTCTTGCAATCTCTACACCATTACGGTTGTCCTGATCCCATCCGGTACGGATTTTAAGTGTCACAGGTATATCAACCGCATTTACTACGGCATCAATAATCTCTTCCACGAGTTCTGGAAACTGTAATAAGGCTGAGCCTGCAAGTTTCTTGTTCACTTTTTTTGCTGGGCACCCCATATTGATATCTATGATCTGTGCACCGTTTGCAACATTGAATTGTGCGGCCTGTGCCATAAGCTCAGGGTCTGCTCCTGCAATTTGCACCGCACGTATACCCGACTCACCAGAATGATCCATTCGGTTCATCGACTTTTCGGTTTTCCAAACCTTCGGATTAGACGACAGCATTTCAGACACAGCAAGGCCAGCGCCTAAACGACGACATAGCTGTCTAAATGGTCTGTCCGTTATGCCCGCCATAGGCGCGACAATGACATTATTCTCAAGTTGGTATGAACCGATACGCACGATATTCAATAGGCCTCTTTTCAAGGGGCGCTAAGTTTACGGCTTTTTGCGCAAAAATCAAAGGCTATAAATTGAACAAAAGTGACTTTTTTTTGCTCTTTTTGTATTGACATTTGATAACCGTATGACGAAGCGGTTTATTTGTGTGAATTTTGAACGGTCGTTGTTTTTATAATAAAAAACCTTTATTTTTTATTATGTAAAAAAATAGTAAAGCCTGTTAAATACAGGCTTTAGATACGACTTTTGAGTTAATACTCTAAATTTTTTAATAACGCACTATTATGCTTTTTTAATGCCACTTACTCGGGTCCAATCGCCTTCAATGGCAATTTCATCGAGCTCAATAAAGGGCGCATATATATCAGCAACCGATTGTGCTTGTTCTTCTAAAATGCCCGACATGGCAATTTTACCGCCTGGCTTTAATAACCCTAAAATAACACTATGAAGCTCACGAAGTGGTTGCGCTAAAATATTTGCCACTACAATGTCAGCAGTAAACTCAGGTTGATTTTCTGGAAGGTACACTTCAAGCTTGTCAGCAACACCATTGCGATTAGCGTTATCTAGGCTTGCTTCTAGCGCTTGTGGGTCAATGTCTATCCCAATCATGCGCTCAGCACCTAATTTTATTGCTGCAATACCCAATATGCCTGAGCCACAGCCAAAATCGACCACGGTTTTACCAGTTAAGTCTTGGCTTTCTAACCATTTTAAACACAGTGCTGTAGTGGCGTGTGTACCAGTACCAAAAGCAAGACCAGGATCAAGTAGTACATTGACTGCGTCTGGGTCTGGAATGTCGCGCCAGCTTGGACAAATCCAGAGTTTTTCGCCAAATTGAATAGGGTGAAAGTTATCCATCCACTCACGTTCCCAGTCTTTATCTTCGAGTTGCTCAATTTTGTAAACTAAATTGTCTTTTAGCTCATCATGGCGTTTTAATAACGCAACCACTGCGTTCATATCGTGATTAGCTTCGAACAAGCCAATTACTGTGGTGTCAGCCCAAAATACAACAGTGCCAATTTTAGGCTCATAGATAGGCGTGTCTTTAGCATCAATAAAAGTAACAGAAGCACTGCCTGCTTCCATTAATAGGTCACTGACTGCATCAGCAGTTGCAGCATTGGCATTGATACGGATTTGGATCCAAGCCATGTTTATTTCCTTGAAATAGAAAAAAGGCCGCTACAGCGGCCTTTTAAGTTAACTTATAATGTAACGCTAGATTATTTAGCGTCTAAAAAGCTTTTCAGTAAATCAGAGCGAGAAGGGTGACGTAATTTACGCAGTGCCTTCGCCTCAATTTGACGAATACGTTCACGTGTTACGTCAAACTGTTTACCTACTTCTTCTAACGTGTGGTCGGTATTCATATCAATACCAAAACGCATACGTAGTACTTTCGCTTCACGGGCTGTTAAGCCAGCGAGCACGTCGTTAGTTGCGCCACGAAGAGACTCCATTGTTGCCGAATCGATTGGCGAATCAATAGTCGTATCTTCGATAAAGTCACCTAAGTGCGAATCTTCATCATCACCAATTGGTGTTTCCATTGAAATTGGCTCTTTTGCAATCTTAAGTACCTTACGGATTTTATCCTCAGGCATCATCATGCGTTCAGCTAATTCTTCTGGATTTGGCTCACGACCCATTTCTTGTAACATTTGACGTGAAATACGGTTCAATTTATTGATCGTTTCAATCATATGTACTGGAATACGGATTGTTCTTGCTTGGTCAGCAATAGAGCGCGTAATTGCTTGACGGATCCACCACGTAGCATAAGTTGAAAACTTATAACCACGACGGTATTCAAACTTATCAACCGCTTTCATCAAACCAATGTTACCTTCTTGGATTAAATCTAAGAACTGTAAACCACGGTTGGTGTATTTTTTAGCGATTGAAATTACAAGACGTAAGTTCGCTTCTACCATCTCTTTTTTAGCACGGCGCGCTTTCGCTTCACCAATACTCATGCGACGGTTTATATCTTTAATACGTTCAATGCTTAAGCCAGTGCTTTCTTCCATTGAAGAAAGTTTGCTAATACAACGAAGTATTTCAGGCTTCACTTCTTCAAGTTTAGCTGAATGCTTTTCGTTAGCTGCAATTTCAATATCAAGCCATGCTGTGTCAGTTTCGTTGTTTGCAAAGTGCTTAACAAAGGTTTTCTTTGGAAGCTTTGAAACTTGTACTGCATGCTTCATGATAAGACGTTCTTGAACGCGAACTCGGTCCATCATTTCACGCATGTTATTAACCATGCGGTCAAATTGTTTAGGCACAAGTTTAAAGGTTCTGAACAACTCACCAATTTCTAAAATAGCGGCTTGAGATTCTGGATGAGAGCGACCTTTTTTATCGAATGTTTCACGTGCTTTAGTGTATAAATCACGTAAGTTTTCGAAATGGATGCGCGCTTCTTCAGGATCTGGACCTGTATCTACTTCTTCTTCGTCTTCATCATCGCTGTCATCATCATCGTCGCTGTCATCAAGCTGTTTTTCGCTTAATTCAGAACCAATGTTAGTGGCAGCAATTGGTGGTGCTTCGTCTGCATCAGGATCGAAAAAGCCAGAGATAATGTCGCTAAGGCGCATCTCTTCTGCTTCAAACTTATCCCACTGTTCAAGTAGGTAAGTGATCGCTTCTGGGTATTCAGCAACCGAAATCTGTACTTGGTTAATGCCTTCTTCAATACGTTTAGCGATAACAATTTCGCCTTCACGGGTAAGAAGTTCAACAGTACCCATTTCACGCATGTACATGCGAACAGGGTCTGTTGTACGGCCGATTTCTTTTTCTACAGTAGCAAGGGCTGCAGCGGCAGCTTCCGCTGCGTCTTCGTCTGTCGTGGTTTCTTGCATCATTAATTCATCAGCATCAGGCGCGTTTTCGCTAACCTTGATACCCATGTCATTAATCATGCTAATGATATCTTCTACTTGATCTGAGTCGATAATATCTTGTGGAAGGTGATCATTAACTTCTGCAAAAGTTAAGTAACCTTGCTCTTTACCTTTTTGAATCAGAAGTTTTAATTGTGACTGAGGAGTTGGATCCATAGAGATTGTTTCTTCCACTCTGATAAGTTGATACAACAGGCGCCATCATGGAGTTTGCTCAAAGGCTAACCAGAATAATGTGACGCAGTGAATAGCACAGTATAACAGCCTAAATCAAATCTGACTAGGGTCTGTTGGTCTTTCAGGATTAAAGTTTGTTCAATCCAAGGGTGGTTTAATCGCGGCGCGAGGTTTGTAACCTAGTGGGCTAAGTAAAAACCGAACAACAAAGAGTAAACCTCCCTTGGGTCGAACCCAAAGGGCAGCGCGTGTTTGGCATTTATGCTGCGTTATCGCCTATTTATGTGAAATAACCACACTACATAGGCTCTGCCTTGTCTAAATACCAAACACACTGCTGTAAACTTAACCTCGAAAGATAAACAGACCCTAACTATTAGTCGTTTTTAACGCTGTCATTAGCAAATGACATTCTAGTCGTTCATCGCTATTTAAGCCCTGTGTCTTGTCTTTTATTAATAGGGTCTCTAGTCGATAATTTAAACACTGATCTTCAATAAATTTAAAAGTATTTTGAAAAACAGTCTCTAAACGCTCTTCATCTATTTGATGTTGCCATGTAGCCAACTTAGTTAATGGCTCATAGTCATCAGTACCTCTAAATGATTCAAGAATTTGTGCAGTGGTAATGCCATCTTTTTGTAACACTTGATGTTGTAGGCGTAATAACAAGCCGATTCCTGCAATATTCATTTGTGCTAAATCAGGCAAGTAGGGCACGCTTTTTGCCAAATTAGGGTGCTGAACTAAAATGCCTATCGCTTGGCGCATCGGTGTAATTTTAAATTTACGTTCAATTGCCTGCTGCTGTTTTGGTGTTTTTAAGTGATTATTGAGTTGCTCACGGGTGCGACCAATTAATCTGCCAAGTTGCTCCAAGATATTTTCTTGATAGAACTCACTTGGGATTTTTTCAATTAATGGCAGTGCTGCACTGAGTAACTTAGCCTTACCGGAATCGAGCGTTAAATCAATCTCTTTACTTAGTTTATTAAACAGCACTTTAGTGAAGTCATCGGCGTTTTCTAGCCGCTGCTCAAAAGCCTCTTTACCTTCTTGTTGAACGAGTGAATCAGGGTCTTCACCATCGGGTAAAAATACAAAATGCAGTGCTTTGCCATCGTTTAAGTAAGGAAGTGCATTTTCCAGTGCGCGCCACGCGGCATCTTTACCTGCACGGTCACCGTCGTAGCAACAAATAACTTTGTCAGTGGTTCTAAATAAGGTGTGCATATGCTCGCTGGTTGTCGCTGTGCCGAGTGCGGCAACTGCGTATTCTATGCCTTGTTCAGCCAGCGCAACGACGTCCATATAACCTTCTACTATAAGTACATGATCGAGTCTTTTATGTGCTTGTTTTGCTTCATAAAGGCCATAAAGTTCAAAGCCTTTGTGGAATATTCGTGTTTCAGGAGAGTTTAAATATTTTGGCCCCTGATCTGCTTGCATTACACGGCCACCAAAAGCAATGACGCGACCGCGTTTATCACGAATAGGAAACATTAAACGATCACGGAAAAAATCGAATTGCTTACCTGGCGTTTTTTCAGATGCGAGCTTCAGCTCAACTAATTGCTCTTTTTGTTCTTGATTACGTCCAAGCTGTTGGCAGAGGCCTTCCCATTCGCTGGGCGCATAGCCCATCATAAACTTTTTAACTGTTGCGCCGCTTAAGCCGCGACCTTTTACATAGTCTATGACTGTTTCAGAATTACTATGATGTTTTAACTGGTGTTGATAAAAACGCGCTGCATGGAGCATTAAATCGTAGTCTGAACGTTTTTGTGCTGCGGTGCGTTCTGGGCCATTACTACTTCCTTGTTCGCGAGGAACATCTAGGTTAAGTAAACTGGCTAGCTCTTCAATTGCATCAACAAACTCAAGTTTGTCATATTCCATAACAAAAGAAATAGCATTGCCGTTAGCGCCACAGCCAAAGCAATGATAAAACTGTTTATCTTGCGATACAGTAAACGAAGGCGATTTTTCATTGTGAAAAGGACAGCAAGCTTGATAGTCTTTGCCCGCTTTTTTCAACCCTACCTTTGAGTCAATCAGGTCGACAATATCGGTTCGTGCCAATAAATCATCGATAAAGTTGCGTGGGATCTTTCCAGCCATTGTTTAAAGTACAGCCCTAAGGTAAATATAAAAGTGTTAAAAGCGAATTATAATACGCAGAGATTGGAACACAAATGCATATTTTTTTGAAGTGCTCTAAACGAAGAAACCGAGCTCAAGGCTCGGTTTACTTCAATCATACTTAATGTATGTGGGAGTATTAGGCAGTTAATCGTTGCTTAATTAAACCTGAGATTTTGCCCATATCGGCACGACCTTCGGCTTTGCTTTTGATTATACCCATTACTTTACCCATGTCTTGCATACCTGCTGCATTAGTATCAGCAATAGCCGCGTCAATGAGAGCAATGATTTCTTCTTCACTCAATTGTTGAGGTAAAAAAGCTTCAAGTGCTGTAATCTCATTGGCTTCAATTTCAGCTAAATCATCACGCCCAGCATCTTTGTACTGAGTGTAAGAGTCGCGACGTTGTTTAACAAGCTTCACTATAACGGAGGTAATACCTGCGTCGTCTAGTGTTATTTGCTCGTCAATTTCACGTTGCTTGATTGCAGCAAGTACCATGCGAATAGGATTAAGACGTTGTTTGTCTTTAGCTCTCATCGCATCTTTTTGCGCATCTTTTAGCGTTATTAAAAGGCTCATTTATACAAGACCTAATATATTAGTATAATTTAACGCGACGAGCGTTATCACGAGAAAGTTTTTTCATGTGACGTTTAACAGCAGCTGCTTTTTTACGCTTACGCTCAGCTGTTGGTTTTTCATAGTGCTCGCGACGACGAACTTCTGAAAGGATACCTGCTTTTTCACATGAACGCTTGAAGCGACGAAGTGCTACGTCAAACGGTTCGTTCTCTCTTACTTTAATTACTGGCATTAAAAATTCACCTACCTAAATTATGAGCGTTGCTCAAGTTGATCAAACATTGATCAAGTGGTTCAAAAATGGTGCGGTATTGTAATCCGAAGCAACACCACATGTAAAGGATAATATTAACAGAAACCCGACGGCTAAAACAGTGCTAATTTATATGCCGTTGGTATAGCCTGCAAAAAACTTGCCCAGCTTTTTTTTCTTTTATTAACAACCAGTTATTAGGTGCTTTAAACGAAGTTAACTCGGTTTCTACTTCAACATATATTAGTGCGTCAGGGTCGAGCCATTGATTATTTTCTAATAAATCACAGCATGATTGGGCTAAATTTTTGCGAAATGGCGGGTCAATAAAAACTAAATTAAATGTGTCATTGGTGTTTTTGCTTTCAAGAAAGGTCAGGGTATTAGTATTGAGTACCTGTGCATTTTGCGCATTAAGGGTGGCAACATTTTGCGTTAGCTGTTTTGCTGCTAACGGATCAAGTTCTAAAAATGTGGTGTTTTTAGCAAAGCGAGATAGCGCTTCGAACCCTAAACCTCCGGAACCGGCAAAGCAATCGAGAGTGCGCGCATCGCGGGTATCGTGCATTAACCAATTGAACACTGTTTCTTTTATTCTGTCGGTTGTAGGGCGCAAGCCTTGAACGTCTTTTACTGGCAGTTTTCGACCGCGAAATTGGCCGCTAATGATTCTAATAACGCCATCGACTGATTTATGGGTGGTGTTATTTGGTGTGATTTTTTTTCTCATTTAACTCACTAAAAATTGGTATCTATGATCTAGCTCAGATAATATTGCAATCATATCACGGCGTGTCATTTTTCAACTGCGCTAAAAGTGTTACTATTATGCACCCTCGAGGATAACGTGTTGCTAAAAAGCAATTATTTAGGCTTAAAAGCACGCTATCATTATCGTTAGTTTATCAGATTTTTATAAGTGGTTATTAGCAAGTATGGCAAAAAAAAGTAAATTCATGTCGTGGCTCGGTTTTGGCAAGTCAGATAAAAAACAAGCAGAAGCTGATAAACAACAAGCATTGGCAAACGAGCAGGCAGAAAAAGCCGAACAGGAGCGCTTAGCAGCAGAGAAAGCCGAGGCAGAGCGTTTGGAAGCTGAAGCCGAACGTTTAGAACAAGCCCGAATTGCAGCTGAACAAGCTGAAGCAGAACGTTTAGCGCAAGAGCAAGCTGAAAAAGCCGAACAACAAATAGCTGCCGAAAAAGCAGAGACAGAGCGTTTAGAGCAAGAAAAACAGGCGCAAGCACAACGCGCTGCGGCAGCAGAAAAACAAGCGATTGAACAAGCTAACGCTGAGCTATTGGCTAAACAACAGGCAGATGCCGAGCAGCAAAGACAAGAGCAAGCTCAACGTTTAGCAGAGCAAGAAGCGCAAATGTTGTTACAGCAAGAGCGTATAGCAGCTGAAAAAGCAGAAGCTGAACGTTTAGAGCAAGAGACACAGGCGCAAGCACAACGCGCGGCGGAGGCAGAAAAACGAGCGATTGAACAAGCTAACGCTGAGCTATTAGCTAAACAACAGGCGGATGCAGAGCAGCAAAGACAAGAGCAAGCTAAACGTTTAGCTGAACAAGAAGCGAAAATGTTGTTAGAGCAAGAACGTATCGCGGCTGAACAAGCTGAAAATGAACGTTTAGAGCAACAGCGTATTGCAGCAGAGCAAGCTGAGAATGAGCGCTTAGAACAACAGCGTATTGCAGCAGAGCAAGCTGAGAATGAGCGTTTAGAGCAACAGCGCATTGCAGCAGAGCAAGCTGAAAATGAGCGTTTAGAACAACAGCGTATTGCAGCAGAGCAAGCTGAGAATGAGCGTTTAGAGCAACAGCGTATTGCAGCAGAGCAAGCAGAGAATGAACGTTTAGAACAACAGCGTATTGCAGCAGAGCAAGCTGAGAATGAGCGTTTAGAGCAACAGCGCATTGCAGCAGAGCAAGCTGAAAATGAACGTTTAGAGCAACAGCGTATTGCAGCAGAGCAAGCTGAAAATGAGCGTTTAGAGCAAGAGCGTATTGCAGCTGAAGAAGAGGCTGAACGCCTAGAGCAACAGCGACTGACCGCAGAGCTTGCAGAGGAAGAAGCAAAGAAAGCGGAAAAACCTAAAAAAGAAGGCTTTTTCTCTCGTCTCAAAAAAGGCTTACTTAAAACTCGAGTTAATATTGGCTCTGGTTTTTCGTCAATTTTTAGCGGTAAAAAAATTGACGACGAGTTATTTGAAGAGCTAGAGACTCAGTTACTTACTGCTGATCTCGGTGTTGATACCACCATGAAGCTTATTGATAATTTAACTGATGCAGCCGATCGCAAGCAACTTAAAGATGGTGATGCGCTTTATGAGCTTATGAAACAAGAAATGGCAACTATGCTAAAAACAGCAGAGCAGCCTTTAGAAATACCAGCAGATAAAAAACCTTTTGTTATTTTAATGGTAGGGGTAAACGGCGTAGGTAAAACCACCACCATTGGTAAAATGGCCAAACAATTCCAAAATCAAGGTAAGTCGGTCATGCTTGCTGCCGGTGATACTTTTAGAGCTGCAGCGGTAGAGCAGCTTCAAGTATGGGGTGAACGCAACAGCATTCCGGTAATAGCTCAACATACAGGTGCTGATAGTGCATCGGTAGTATTTGATGCTTTTCAAGCTGCAAAAGCACGTAATGTCGATGTGTTAATTGCTGATACAGCAGGGCGCTTGCAAAATAAAGATAACTTAATGCAAGAGCTTGAAAAAATAGCCCGTGTAATGAAAAAAGTAGACCCTGATGCACCTCATGAAGTGATGCTGACTATTGATGCTGGTACAGGCCAAAATGCAATTAGCCAAGTAAACTTATTTAATCAATGTGTAGGTTTAACCGGTATCACATTATCAAAGCTTGATGGTACTGCTAAAGGTGGGGTTATTTTTGCCGTTGCCGATAAGTTTAATATTCCTATTCGTTACATTGGCGTAGGTGAAAGTATTGATGATTTACGTACCTTCAAGAGCGATGACTTTATTGACGCGCTATTTAGTCAAGATGAGGACGACGCTTAATTTACCAAAAGGGAGCCTGCTCCCTTTTTAATTGCGAGGAATACCATTTTATTTTAGAGCTTAAGGCTAACAATAAATTGGCAATAATAAAAAATGATAAATTTTCAGCAAGTAAGTAAAACCTATGCCGGTGGGCATCGCGCGCTTGAAAAAGTGAGTTTTCATATAAAACCAGGCGAACTGGCTTTTTTAACGGGCCACAGTGGTGCCGGTAAAAGTACACTTTTAAAGCTTATTAGCTTGATGGAACGTCCTTCTGCGGGCAATGTGTTTATCAATGGCGTGGATTTAAATAAGTTAAATTCACGACAAATTCCGTATGCACGCCGCGACATTGGTATTATTTTTCAAAATCATCGTCTATTAGAACGATACACGGTATTCGATAACGTTGCTTTGCCCTTAATTATTGAAGGGACTCACCACAAGCAAATTGCCAAGCGTGTGCATGGCGCGCTCGATAAAGTGGGCTTGTTAGATAAAGTACGCTGTCATCCCTCCACACTCTCTGGCGGTGAGCAGCAACGTGTAGGGATTGCACGAGCCATTGTTAATTCTCCTCCTATACTATTAGCTGATGAACCTACCGGTAACCTTGATCCTGAGTTATCAATGGAAATATTACGCCTGTTCGAAGACTTTAATAAGCATGGCACCACGGTTTTAATTGCCACCCATGACTTGGGGTTAGTATCACGAATGAAGTATCGTAGCTTAACGCTTCATGATGGGCGGATGAGCCAAGATCCACTGGCTGAGGGTGTATTATGAGTTTACTATTCAAAAGCCGTCAAAATAGTAATGATAAACAAAAAAAATCCGTATTCTCTGGCGGTTACTTTTTCATTATTAATATTTTTCGCCAAGGTGTGTACAGTCTTGGGGAAATGTGGCGCACGCCATTAGCCTCTATGATGACCATTGCTGTTCTGGGTTTGAGTTTAACGTTGCCCGCAACGTTATATTTAGTGGTTAAAAATGTGCAGCAAGTGAGTAGTGGTTTTGAGCAAGCCAGCGAAATATCCTTGTTTGTAAAAGAGGATATGAGCGAGCAAGAAACGCAAACTCTAGTTAAACGCTTAGCGCTATATCCTGAAATACAACGTGTGACTTTTATTTCTCGCACTGAGGCTTTGGATGAATTTAAAGAAATGTCTGGGTTTGGTCAAGCTTTAGAATACCTAGATAGTAACCCATTACCGAATGTGGTTCTAGTTACACCAACCCAGCGACATAGCCAACCTAATGCGGCTAAGCTATTGCTTAAAAAACTTGAAGGTGAACGCGAAGTTGATTTTGGTAAGCTTGATATTGCTTGGCTTGAACGTTTAAATGCATTACTCAGTTTACTAAAAGAAAGTGTAATTACGATTGCGCTATTATTACTTACCTCAGTGACGCTTATTATAGGCAACACAATTCGTTTATCTATTATGGATAAAAAAGAAGAAATACAGGTAATGAAGCTCGTAGGGGCAACTAATACCTTTATTCATGCCCCCTTTTTATGGACTGGCATTTGGTATGGCGTGATTGGCGGATTGTTTGCTTTTATTTGCGTAGCATTAATGATGTGGTGGCTATCTGCTGCGGTAAGCAGTGTTGCAGGGGTATATCAAACCAGCTTTACGCTAATAGGGCTTAGCCTTAATGAATTTGGCGCGTTGGTATTGTTGGCCACTAGCTTAGGCTTTATTGGTTCTTACTTATCGGTTAACCGTTACATCTCAGAAATAGAACCCGATAAGGTTTAGGGCCCTAATATAATTCTTAAAACTGTCATGTTTTAAGTTTAAAATTATAAAAAGCCAAAGCAAAAAGATTAATCTTTGCTTTGGCTAGGGTCTGTTGACCTTTGCGGATTAAAATTTGTTCAAACTAGGGGCGGTTTAATCGCGGCGCGAGGTTTGTAACCTAGTGGGCTAAGTAAAAACCGAGCAACAAAGAGTAAATCGCCCCTAGGCAGAACCCTTTGGGCAGCGCCTGTTTGGCATTGATGCTGCGTTATCACCTATTTATGGGGAATAACCACACCACATAGGCTCTGCCTTGCCTAAATACCAAACAGACTGCTGTAAATTTAACCTTGAAAGGTCAACAGACCCTAAACTAATTCATAGGTTATTCAGTCGCCTAGTGTAGACTGACTTAACACTAAAAAAACCACTTGATTTATGATTCAAAAAAGTTTTAAATTCAAGTTAGCACTCTTACTAAAAGAGTGCTAAGATGGTTTCAAATGTTTATCACCGAGGTGAAAAATGAGTAAAGATTTATACGCAATGGCACTTACAGTTGGGCAACAAAGCGCAAGTATGGATGGCTATCTTCAAGCTGTTAGTACTATTCCTATGCTTAAAGTTGAGCAAGAGCAGGAACTTGCAAAAAAACTTCAGGAAGAAGGCGATCTTAGTGCTGCAAAGCAACTCATTATGTCGCATTTGCGCTTTGTAGCGCACATAGCTAAAAGCTACTCGGGTTACGGGTTACCACAAGCTGATTTAATTCAAGAGGGTAACATTGGACTGATGAAGGCAGTAAAACGTTTTGACCCATCAGTGGGTGTACGTTTGGTTTCATTTGCGGTTCATTGGATCAAAGCCGAAATTCATGAGTTTGTGCTTAAAAACTGGCGTATCGTAAAAGTTGCGACAACCAAAGCGCAACGTAAACTGTTTTTTAATCTTCGTAAAAACAAAAAACGTTTAGGCTGGTTTAATCAAGCTGAAGTTAGCACAGTAGCGAGCGAGCTAGGTGTGAGTGAAAAAGAAGTGCGTGAAATGGAGTCGCGTATGAGCGGCCAAGACATGGGCTTTGACTTAACAGGCGACGATAACGACGATGCGCCAACCAGTACTTACTCACCAGTGCAATACTTAACGGATGGTACTGCTGACTTAGCCGATGATATTGAGCAGCAACAATGGCAAGAGCAGTCGCATACGCGATTATTTAGCGCTTTGAAAACCCTCGATGAGCGTTCTCAAGATATCGTTAGCGCACGCTGGTTGTCAGATGATAAAGCAACACTGCAAGAGTTGGCTGAAAAATACAGCGTATCAGCAGAGCGTGTTCGCCAGCTGGAAAAAACAGCAATGAAAAAATTACAAAGCGCGATGAGTTAATCGCACTTATAAAGTTATAAAGCCCTGCATGAAAATGCGGGGCTTTTTTTTAGTTAAAAAAAGAGGTTAACAAAAAGTATCGTCTTTCTTATTTTGCTTACCTCTAGTCACATCTGTATATCTTTTAATTAAATATACCCTAGTTAAAGTTAATGAATAAGTTTGGTTTTAATTTAAATACATGATTTTAGTTTGTTTTTAATTTGGGTATATGAAAATATTCGCGCACCTGAGCGACTTGTCGTTCAAACCGTAGCCTAAATTAAACTGTTAATTACTGTGCTTATTGCCTTTCAATTTCATTTAACGCGAGTATTTACACTCAATATGAACTCATATTCACTAAAGAAAAAGATCTTGCTATCGGTGGTTCTTGCCCTAGCCGTTATTATTGTATTGCTATCGTGGAATAGCTACACCTCTCAAAAAGCGTTACTGTTAAAAAGCAGTATTGATAATGTAAGTCAGTCTGGTAAGCAGCAAGCTGCGAGTATTGAAGATTGGCTAGCTAGTCGTCAGCAGATCATAGAGTCAGTTGCGAGTATGGTTGAGGGCAATACGCTCAGCGCATTACAGCAAGCCCAAGTGTCGGGTGGTTTTCAATTAACTTACTTTGGAGATAGTATCGGGAAAATGACTGACTCTGATCTAAGTATTGATCGAACCGGCTACGACCCGCGCACTCGTCCATGGTATAAACAAGCACAGCTGAAAAATGGCACCGTAATTACCAAACCTTATTTAGATACTGCGTTTAATCAGTTGGTTGTTTCTATTGCTAAAACCACACAAAGTGGCGTGGTAGCGGGTGATTTATCGATTGAGTCTTTAGTTAATGATGTTAATACTATGTCTTTACCGGCAAATGGGTATGGCATCATGATGCATCAAGATGGCACTGTGATTGCCTATAAAGACACTAAAAAAGTAATGGCAGATATTACGCATATTGACTCGAAAATAAATCACCAATTCATTTTATCTAATAGTCAAAACGGTGAATTTACTCCCCTTTATTTTAAAGATGAAGGCCGAGAGAAGCTTGTTTGGGGTGAAAATATAAATAATACCGATTGGCAGTTGCTATTTGTACTGGATAAAGAAACCTTAGAGGCACCATTAATTAGTTTATTAGTAACTCAACTCGTATTAGTCAGTGTGGTACTTTTATTGAGCGTGTTGGCTATTTCATGGTTATTAAGTGTGTTGCTTGCGCCGTTAAGCCGAGTATCTCAAGCGTTATCAACAATTGCTGATGGTAACGGTGATTTGACCCAGCGTATTAGTGTTGATACACAAGATGAGGTTGGGGTACTGGCTGATAGTTTTAATCGCTTTGTAAGCAGCCAGCATGAGCTTATAAGCCATATTCGCCAGTTAGCTACTGATTTAGATTTTGATGCAGAGAAAAGCTTAATCACCAATCAAAACAGTGTCAGTGAGTTGCAGCGTCAGCAACAAGAAGTAGCGATGGTTGCCACTGCGGTCACAGAGATGGCAAGTGCAACCCATGAGATTGCTGCTAATGCCGAAAATACCGCGACGGCATCACAGCAGTCAGCGCAAAGTAGTTGTGAAGGTAAACTGTTAGTTGATAAAACCAGAAACACGATTAACTCACTTGCTGGTGAAATAGACCAAACAACCACCGTCATTGGCGAACTAAGCTTACATGCTCAGGCTATATCGAGTATTTTGACCACAATTCAAGAAATTGCTGAGCAAACAAATCTCTTAGCACTCAATGCCGCAATAGAGGCTGCCCGTGCTGGTGAACAAGGGCGTGGCTTTGCAGTGGTTGCCGATGAGGTGCGTGTTCTATCAAGAAGAACGCAAAACTCCACAGCAGAAATTTACACCACCATAGAAACCTTACAAAATACGACTAAAAAAGCAGTGAGCTTGATGGACAGCAGTAAGGGGTATGCTAACAATAGTGTGGATGATGTTAATGCAGCAGCTCACGCACTAGAGGAAATCACCTTAGCAGTGAATGAAATTTCTGATATGGCGGGTCAAATAGCGGTTGCAGCAGAAGAGCAAACGCAAGTGACCAATGAAATTACTCGAAATACGGTCGCCATTAAAGATGTAACCGATGAAATTACTATCTCAGCCACTGCGCATTTAAGCCAAGCTGAAGTATTAAAAGACAGAGCTACAGATTTAAATGCCAAAGTAGCGACGTTTATTTTATAAATATAATGCGCTTAAGTGAGTTAAATTAACTGACGGGGTAGGATGTTTACTTACCCCATCAGTTTAATGAAATAGCTTGTTGCTGAGCTATTTGTACATATTTACGTTCGACCAGTTGCGATACTGGCACCAGTTCAAATCCTTGCTCACTTAATTGCGGCAAAGCGTGGCGTAAAAAATCGATGGTTTCGGGGTAGGGATGCGCTATTGCAATGGCAAACTGATACTTAGTTGCTTTTGATTTTAGCTCTTCTAATCTTAATTGTAGTTGCTCTGTAGTCGTTATATTGTCTAAAAATACATGTCGGCTAATGTTTTCCACTCCCAAAAAGTTGGCTGCATTCTGAGCTTGGCTTAATTCAGTTGTACGGCTATCAAGAAAATATAGCTGGCGTTTTTTGAGTACTTCCATGGTCCATTTCATTGCTTGGCTTTGTTGAGTCAGCGCAGAGCCCATATGGTTATTAACTCCTTTAACTTGCGGTAAACTCGCCAGCGCATTCCCGAGCGTTTGTTGAAGTTTTGCTTTATCCATATTTAAAGTGAGCGCACCTGGCCCGAGTTTTTTACCATTTAAAGCCTGCATAGGAACATGCAACAGGAGCTCTTTATTTGACTGACTAGCAAGGGTTGCAAATATTTGAGAATAGGGGGTGTGGGGCAATATTGAATAGGACAACTGCCCAGGTAAACTCAGGAATTCTAAATCACGTTGATGATATCCAATATCATCGATCACTATGGCTATTTGCTTGGCTTTAACAGCACTCGTTGTTGCAAATAAGGCTAAAAAAAGCCCAGCTAACACCATTAAATTTATAATTTTCACGTTTTATAATTTTTATTATCTTTAAATAGTTTACCGTTTTTATTGCATGCTAAGTAGCTGTTTTGCTTTTACTAACTGGATATCGGCTAATTCTTCAGCGTTAAAAACGGAGTTTTGTTCTGATTGTTCATTTTTTATTATAACGGCTTTATTTGTTTGTGGAAGTGTTGTTTGATTAATCGCCACATTTGGAGTTACGCCAATACCTTCAATCGATTCACCTGATGGCGTAAAGTAGCGTGCGGTGGTTAGTTTTAAGGCGGTATCACCATCGCCTAATGGAATGAGTGATTGTACCGATCCTTTGCCAAACGACTGACTCCCCACTATTTTTGCACGCATATTTTCTTTTAGTGCTGCAGCCAGTATTTCTGCTGCTGAGGCTGAGTTTTCATTAATCAGGACAACAATAGGTGCGCCTTTTAAAATATCGCCGCGCTTAGCGTAAAACGACTGATTAGAATCATAAAAACGTCCTTTGGTTGTTACTATTAGACCATCTTGTAAAAAGAGATCTGCCACAGCAACCGCGCTTTTTAAAGTCCCGCCAGGGTTGTCTCGTAAATCAATAATCAGGCCTTTTAATGCGTGGCCGTAATGGTTTTGCATAGCGGCTATTTGTAAGGCAACTTCATGCAAGGTGTGGTTTGAAAAGGTATTTATAGCAATATAACCGCCACCAGCATCAAGTAGTTGCTTAGTTACACTGGCCAGTTTTATTTGTTTTCTGCTGAGGTTAAATATGAGCGGTGTTAGATTGTTATTTCGGATAATACTTAGTTGTACTTTATTGTTGGGGCTGTCTTTAATTTGCTGCGCGACTATATCAATAGGACTATTTTTAATCTGCTGATTATTAACTGCTGTAATAATATCGCCAGCTCGCAGGCCGACTTGTTTAGCAGGCGAATTATTAATTACTTTAACAATCGTGGTGCGCTGCTCAATATTTTTGACCTCAATGCCTAAGCCAGTATAGCGACCATTGGTATTATCAAATAACGCATTTAGCTCATTTTTATCTAAATATTTAGAGTAGGGATCGAGTTTAGAGTATAAACGTTCAAATTGAGAGGTGTTGTATTCAATGTATTCACTGTTATGCAGTGCCAAATCATCAACGTAGTAGGTATGAATATTAAACAGTATTTCATTTATTTTTTGGCTTTCTAAATCTTTGACCGAACTGGCATGAGCATTATTTATAAAGCCAAAAAGTGCCAATAAAAAAAATAACTGCAAACAAAACCAAAACATTGGTTTTGTTTGCGATACTTTTTTTTGGCAAATGTGTGTGTTTATCATAACTGCCTCTACTAGGATGCAGTTATTTTGATACTAAATACGCCTGCACCATTTTATGGGATTAACAGCACGCCCTTTATGACGTATTTCAAAGTATAGACCAGAATCAGCTTGTCCACCGCTTTGCCCAACTAATGCAACGCTTTCACCTTCTCTGACCATATCGCCCACGTCTTTTAGCAAAGTTTGTGCATGCCCGTATAAGCTCATAAAGCCTTCTCCGTGGTCCACAACAATCACCCAGCCGTAACCTTTTAACCAATCTGCAAATACCACCTGACCGTTATGAATGCTATTTACTGAAGTGCCCTCTGCAGCAGAAATTAATACGCCTTTCCAGTTAATTCCGCCGTGCTTACGTTGGCCAAACTTGTGCGTTAGTTTGCCTTTACTCGGCCAGCTTAATCTTCCTTTATTTTTATTTAGGCCCAATAGCTCAATTTTTGTGGTTTTTTCTTCTTCAAGTTCTTTAATAGTTGCTATCAGCGTTTGTTCGTTCTCTTCTAAGTAACTAATTGAATTTTTTGTTTTATTTAACTGCTTTTTTAGATTTTTTAGGCTGGCTTGGCGCTCATTTTTAGCGTCAAGAAGCGCTGCTTGTCGCCTTTTTTGTTCATCAAATAAAGCAACTAGCTTTTCTTTTGTTTTTTCAAGCTCAGCTTGGTTTTTCGCAATTTCTATTTGCAGCGCTTTAAGTTCATCAAGCTGCTTTATGCGGGCTTTATTTAAGTAGTTGTAATAGCTAAGCGTACGTTCAAATTTAGCGGTATTTTCTTGGTTAAGCAG
The DNA here is from genome assembly GCF_000576475.1 of Pseudoalteromonas sp. SCSIO_11900. Classification (NCBI taxonomy): domain Bacteria; kingdom Pseudomonadati; phylum Pseudomonadota; class Gammaproteobacteria; order Alteromonadales; family Pseudoalteromonadaceae; genus Pseudoalteromonas; species Pseudoalteromonas sp. SCSIO_11900. The sequence goes on along the minus strand of NZ_KK070023.1, from coordinate 468,747 downwards.
CATTTTTGAATAGTCATCACTACCTGCCATATAAGCACTTTTTAACTGTGCTGCTAACACACGCTGAAATTGGGCTTGTTGTTTTTCAAGCTTTATCGCGCGTTGTTGTTGCTCTGCTTGCTGTTGTTGTGTTTTTTTAACTGATTGCTCAGCCATATTGAGTGCTTTAGCGTTTTTCGCTATAGCGAGTTCATGTGCTTTTAGCTTTTGCTGCTGTTTAGCTATTTCTTTTTGCTGTTGTTGATATTCAGCTTGGCTTTGCTCTAAAGCCACTTGAACTTGGGATAGGTCTTTTTTAGTGCGATCTTCATTAGCCACGGCAACGCCAGTGACTAATGAATGCAGTACACAGATACACGCAATGACGCGGTATGCGCTTTTTTTCATAGGTTATTTCAACACCATAATTGGCGACCCTGTCATTTCTGCAGGTTGCTCTAACCCCATTAAATGCAGCATGGTTGGGGCAACATCGCTCAAGGCTTTGCCTGAATAAGCTTGTGCATCGCGACCTACATAAATAAACGGCACGGGCTCACTGGTATGTGCTGTGTGCGCTTGGCCTGTTTTAAGGTTTGCCATTTGCTCTGCATTGCCATGATCGGCGGTAATAAGTGCTTCGCCGCCATATTCTTTCAATGCATCCACTACACGGCCAATACAGTTATCTACTGCCTCACAGGCTTTAACTGCAGCCTCAAATACACCTGAATGACCGACCATGTCGCCATTAGGGTAGTTACAAATAATGGCATCGTATTTTCCACTTTTTATTGCTTCTACTAGCTTATCGGTAAGCATTTTTGAGTTCATTTCTGGCTGCAAATCATAAGTTGCAACCTGAGGTGATGGGATAAGTTCACGGGTTTCGCCGTCAAACTCATCTTCTCGTCCACCACTGAAGAAAAAGGTAACATGAGCATATTTTTCAGTTTCAGAAATACGCAGTTGAGTTTTACCTTGTTTTTCAAACCATTCGCCAAGTACGTTATTAAGCGGCGAGGGGCCAAAAGCAACAGGCGCATCTATATCGGCTGCGTATTCAGTCATCATCACAAAGCCGCTAAGCTCAGGCGATTTTTTCTTATTAAAGCCGTCAAAGCCTGGTTCTACAAAGGCGCGGGTTATTTCGCGTGCGCGGTCTGCTCTAAAGTTTGCAAATATAATGGTGTCGCCATCATTTACTTTTACAGGTTCGCTGCCTTTAGGAGTGATCGTGCTGGCTGCTACAAATTCGTCATTTTCATCGCGCTCATAAGCGGCATTTAGTGCACTTACGCCTTCTTCATAATCAAAATCACCTTCACCTAAGGTGATTAAATTATAGGCTTTTTCAACACGGTTCCAGCGGTTGTCTCTGTCCATGGCATAGTAACGGCCAATTAGTGAGGCTAAACGGCCACATTTAAGTTCGCTAAATAAGGCTTCAATACGCTCAATAGACGCTTTAGCACTACGCGGTGGTGTATCGCGTCCATCTAAAAAGGCATGAAAGTACACCTCTTTAGCGCCGCGTTTTGCAGCCAGTTGTATACTGGCAACAATATGATCTTCGTGGCTATGCACGCCACCTGGACTTAACAGTCCCATAATGTGTACAGCTTTGCTGGCATGAACAGCTTTATCAATGTTTTCAACAAGTGCAGGGGTCGTATCAAATTCGCCATCATCAATGGCTTTGGTGATACGGGTAAAATCTTGATACACAATACGGCCTGCGCCTAAATTAACATGACCCACCTCAGAATTACCCATTTGGCCATCAGGAAGACCGACATCTAAACCCGATGCTGAAATTAATGTATGAGGACGTGTGGCCCAAAGCTCATCTAATACAGGGGTGTTAGCAGCTAAAATAGCATTGCTTTGCTCATCTTCTCTGTATCCCCAGCCATCTAAAATCATTAATACCAGTGGTTTTTTATGCTCTGTCATAGTCACTCCTATTAGGGTCTGTTGACCTTTGCGGATTAAAATTTGTTCAAACTAGGGGCGGTTTAATCGCGGCGCGAGGTTTGTAACCTAGTGGGCTAAGTAAAAACCGAGCAAAGCTTCCGCGTCCTGCTCACGCCCCTTACCTACATCCATGTAGGCAACAAAGAGTAAATCGCCCCTAGGCAGAACCCTTCGGGCAGCACCTGTTTGTCATTGATGCTGCGTTATCGCCTATTTATGGGGAATAACCACACCACATAGGCTCTGCCTTACCTAAATACCAAACAGACTGCTGCAAATTTAACCTTGAAAGATCAACAGACCCTAGCGTTGCTAAAATACACGCTAACATTAATGCCAACATGCCAAGTCTTAGCATACCGCGTTTTATAGCTAGGATCAGCAATGAAAAGAAGATATTAAAAATTTTTAATTAGGATTGGCTAAATTAAAAACTTTAAAGGGCTAGGTTATTTTTCAGTTAAAAAGAGCAGGGCATTGTGGCTTTCAAGCGTGCTTAAACTCGCATTTTTAGCTGATTTGGGTATACTTGCGCGGCTAATCTCTATTTTATTCAAGTATTGAATAGGGTTGTGGGGTAAGTTAAGCCTATATTGTAGGTTAAAATTCAGAGTAGCCTAACAGCGCTCTATTGATTTGCTGATGAGTGACTGCTCATTGTGCAAGTGCAATTGGTAAGAATTTAAAATATCTAAAACATCCGTTTTAGTATGTAACTTTATAGTGGAAGTCGAATGGATCAATATATTGAATTTGTCTCAAACCATCCAATTTTAAGCCTAGCTTGGGTTGCGATTGCGTTTCTTATTATTAGTGGCGCAATAAAAAGTAAATTTTCAGCAATTCGTCAAATCAATCCTCAGCAGTTAACGTTACTAATTAACCGCGAAGACGGCCAGGTTGTTGATATGCGTGGGCAAAAAGAGTTTAAAACCGGCCATATTGCCGGTGCTGTGCACTTAAACCCAGAAAAAGCTAAAGAATCTGATTTCTCAACCCTTGAAAAGTATAAGAGCAAACCCATTATAGTGGTATGTGCTGCAGGCATGACTGCTTCAGGTGTTGCAACCGCAATGCATAAAGCAGGCTATGAACAGGTTTATGTTTTATCTGGCGGTATGGGTGCGTGGCAATCAGCAAGTCTGCCAACAACAAGCGGTCGCTAATATCTCTTAGCTAAACCGATTAAGGATTAATTATGAGTAACGTTGTTTTATACACCAAAGGATATTGTCCTTTTTGCCATCGCGCATTAGCGCTGTTAGACAGCAAAGGTGTAAAATACACAAATATTGATATTGGCGTTCAGCCAGAGCTTCGCGATGAAATGATCGCCAAAGCCGGTGGCGCAAGCACGGTTCCACAAATTTTTATCAACGATGAACACATCGGTGGCTGTGACGACATGATGGCACTAGAAGCGCAAGGTCACCTTGATGCTAAGCTCAGTGCTTAATTTAATTAATTATAATAAATAACAGGTTAGGAATAACAATGAACGAACAAAATCAAAACGCAGCAGCAGAAGCTGATGCAGGTGCACAGTTTACTATTCAACGTATTTACACTAAAGATGTGTCGTTTGAAACGCCAAATTCGCCAGCTATTTTTCAAAAAGAGTGGGCTCCAGAAGTAAAATTAGATTTAGATACGCGCTCTAACAAGCTTGATGAAGGTGTTTACGAAGTAGTGCTTGCGCTAACTGTAACGGCATCTATCGGTGAAGAAACTGCGTTTTTATGTGAAATTCAACAAGCAGGTATCTTTACGATTGCTGACGTTGAGGAAATGCAATTAGCGCACATGCTAGGTGCATTTTGCCCTAACGTGTTATTCCCATATGCACGTGAAGCGGTATCTAACTTAGTAAATCGTGGTACGTTCCCACAACTTAATCTTGCGCCAGTTAACTTTGACGCATTATTTGCACAGTACATGCAGCAACGCACAGCGCAAGCTGAGCAGGCTACAGCAGACGCTTAATTTATGAATACAGCCACATCAGCTGTTAGTGTTTTAGGGGCGGGGTCGTATGGCACCGCCCTTGCTATTTGTTTAGCCCGAAATGGCCACAAAGTGACTTTATGGGGACGCAATAGCCAAGACGTTGCGACGCTTGCAGCTGAGCGAAAAAATCAACGTTACTTACCTGATATTCCTTTTCCTGACACCTTAATCCTTGAAGCAGATTTACAGCGTGCAACGCAAAGTAGCGATATTGTTTTGGTTGTTGTGCCAAGCCACGCATTTGCTGACACATTAAAGCAAATCAAACCTGCTTTGCGCCCAAATGCAAAAATAGCTTGGGCCACCAAAGGGCTAGAGCCAAATACTGGGCGTTTGTTACAAGAAGTGGCAGTGCAAGAGCTAGGTGAAGAGGTGCCATTAGCGGTACTTTCAGGGCCAACCTTTGCCAAAGAAATGGCGATGGGATCACCAACTGCAATTTCGGTGTCATCAACATCATCGGCATTTGCTAAACAAATAGCCGATTTATTGCATTGCGGGCGCTCGTTTAGGGTGTATAACAATGATGATTTTATTGGTATACAGCTCGGTGGTGCGGTTAAAAACGTGATTGCCATTGGTGCGGGAATTTCTGATGGAGTGGGGTTTGGTGCAAATGCTCGTACCGCGCTTATCACTCGTGGTTTAGCAGAGTTGTCGCGTTTAGGGTGTGCACTGGGTGCAAAACCTGAAACCTTCATGGGCATGGCTGGGTTAGGTGATTTAATTCTGACCTGTACCGATAACCAATCGCGCAATCGCCGTTTTGGTTTAGCCTTAGGCAAAGGTGAGAGTGTTGATGATGCCATTGCATCAATCGGCCAAGTGGTTGAAGGCTTTAGAAATACCAAAGAAGTGTACTTACTAGCTCAACGCGCTGGTGTGGAAATGCCAATTACCGAGCAAATATATAAAGTACTCTATGAAAATAAAGACATGAAAGCGGCTGCTATGGCCTTATTAGGTCGTGAACAAAAGTCAGAATAAATGCTTCACTATTCTTTAAAAATTAAAAAACCGACATAATGAAGTGACCCCATAAAGTTGGACTCATTTTTAAGCGGCTGCCAAGGCCTGATTTCGATACTGTATCGGACTCAGGCCTTTTAGTTTCAGCTTAATACGCTCGTTGTTGTAATAGTCGATATATTCTTTGATGTTTTCAATAAGCTCATTCACGTCTTTAAACGTTTCGTTGTGGTACATCTCACTCTTCAATATGCCGAAGAAGTTCTCAGCAACCGCATTATCTAAACAATTTCCTTTTCTAGACATACTTTGTTGCAACCCTTTTTCCTTGAGATGATTTTGATATTGTTTGTTTTGATATTGCCACCCTTGATCTGAGTGTACAACTGGCTTTTCATTTGGCTTCAACCTAGCAGTTGCTGTTTTAAGCATGTCAGTTACCAAAGGGAGTGCAACGGATTTTCTGACTTCGTAACTGATTACCTCTTGGTTGAATAGGTCAATCATAGGCGATAGATATACCTTCTCATTATTCACTTTAAACTCTGTCACATCCGTCACCCATTTTTGATTTGGCTTCTGCGCACTAAACTCACGGTTAAGCGTATTTTCTGCGATTTTACCCACTTCACCTTTATAGGATTTATAACGCTTAGGCCTTACTTTTGACTTGAGGCCTAACTCATTCATCAGCCGTTGAACGCGCTTATGATTAACAAGTACCCCCATTGTTCTCAGAGCACTCGTAATTCTGCGATAGCCATATCGTCCTTTATGCGCGTGATAGATATCACGTATTTTTACCAGTAAATCATTGCTTGCACAGGGTTGCTTACAAGTAGTGCGATGATAATAGTAAACACTCTTTGGCAGCCCTGTAGCCTTTAAAAGGTGTCGTAAGCTATGTTTTGCCTTGAACTCTTCGACGACTATCGTCTTGTCTTTGCTTTTTTCTTTCTGGCTTGAGCCAAGGCTTCTAACTTTTTTAGCACATCATTCTCTGCTCGTAAGTATGCTAATTCTTCTCGTAACTCCTCCTCAGTCATTTGCTCTACTGGTTTTGATGAAGAAGAATTATTAGTCATGACTGGCCTACCTTTTATTTGTGGTTTGAGACGTGATATACCATCACGAGCATAAAGCTTTTGCCATTGAAAAAGAATGCCAGGGGACGATAAATCGAAAAAAGCACTGGTATAACCGAGTGACCAACTGTTTGCTGTCATCGTTTTTAACACTTCTACCTTAAATGCTTGAGAATAAGGTTTGTGAACAGACCTGAAGCTTTCAGCGCCATGAATTCGATAAATAGCGGTCCAATATCGGACCTGCCTATCTGTAACATTAAATCTGTTGCTTACTGTCGAAGAGCTTTCAGACAAAGCGAGCTCTGCTATTTTGAGCTTAAAAGCTCGATGATGTTTGGACATAAAAAGACCCCCAGTAATTGGAATGTCCAACTATTGGGGGTCACTTCAATAATGTCGGTTTTTTATTATTGGTAAATAATTACTGCGCGTTTACAAAGCCAAGCTGGCGCCAAGATTCATACACAAACACAGCTACTGCATTAGACAGATTCATACTGCGACTATCGGCTTGCATAGGTATACGCACGCGTTGCTCGTTTGGCAGTGCTTGAATCATGTCATCAGGTAAGCCTCGGGTTTCTGGGCCGAATACTAAGCAATCACCCGCTTCATACTGTGCTTGGTGATGAAATTGGCTACCTTTAGTAGTGCAAGCATACACCTTTTTAGGTTGGCACTTTTCTAAATAAGCATCAAATGAGGCATGGCGTTGTACATGGCTAAATTCGTGATAGTCAAGTCCAGCGCGTTTTACACGTTTGTCATCCCACTCAAACCCTAACGGTTCAATTAAATGCAATGAATAGCCAGTATTGGCACATAAACGAATGATATTCCCGGTGTTAGGCGGAATTTCAGGTTGGTATAAAACAATATCCAGCACAATAAGCCCTATAAAATCTTTAATTTGACTGGCTCAGTATACACGAACAATGAATAAAAAATGATATACTACAAACATTAAATACAACTTACACTTGGACAGATACGTGCATAATCGCAGTTATGAATTTTGGGTCAAAGCTTCAAGCATAGTGACCATGGTCATGGTGAGCCTAATGATTGCGACCAAAGCATGGGCTTGGCTGGCGTCGGGTTCGGCGTCAATGCTTGGCTCATTAACCGACTCATTAATGGATATTACCGCGACGCTAATGAGCTTTTTAGTTTTATCGTATGCACTGCGTCCTGCGGATGATGACCACCGGTTTGGTCACGGTAAAGCGGAGGCGCTTGCAGGGTTAGGCCAAGCTGCATTTATTGCGGGCTCGGGCTGTTTATTAATGTTTCACGGTATCGAGCGATTAATAAACCCAGTTGAGCTTTCGCACTCATTATTAGGTGTATGGGTGAGTATTTTTGCCATTGCTTGTACCTTGGTAATTGTATTTGTGCAAAATAAAGTCGTGAAGCACACAGAATCAATCGCTATAAAAGCCGACTCCGTTCACTACAAGGGCGATTTAATTTTAAATGCGGCGGTATTGCTTGCTATTTTACTCGCCTACTATGGCGTACTGTATGCCGACCCATTGTTTGCTATCGGTGTGGCAGGTTATTTATTGTATAACAGTTGGGATATAGCGACCGAAAGTGCCTCGCATTTAATGGACAAAGAGCTACCCGATGAAGAAAAGCAAAGTATTTTTGAAATAGCGCGTAACCATAATGATGTTTATGGCGTTCACGGTATTCGCACTCGACAGGGCGGTAAAGTTAAGTTTATTCAACTGCATTTAGAGCTTGATGACAATTTACCACTTATTCGTGCCCATAAAGTGGCAGATGAAGTGGAGCTGATGATCACTCAGCAATTTGAATCTGAAGTTGATATTTTGATTCACCTAGATCCGCTGTCGCTTAGTAGTTAACCTATTGAATCACAAAATTTATAAAGGCTTGTCAGCAATGGTTGGCGAATTTCGTCCCGCTCAAAAAACAGCTCGTGCTTAGCCCCTTTAAACTGCTTTATTAGGGTGTTTTTATGTCGGCTTGCAAGCTTATGCTGAGCTTGGTTATCAACCACTTCGTCATTTTCTGCGCTGGCTATAAATAACGGGGTTGTTATGGATAGTTTATCGAGCGCTTTAATAAATGAAAAAACAGTATGCAGCCAGCCATAGGTAACACCGCCTAATTGTAATAGTGGCGTTTGCTGATAAGTTGCCCTAAATTGATCATAGCGTATTTGGCTACTGGTTAAAGTGTTAAGCGCAAACTCTTCAGGTGTATAATCGCTTTGTCCTAACGCATAACACCCTGAGAACCCTAATAATGACGCACTGGCGGCGATAAACTGTGCTACGGGTTTTGGTATTCCTTTAGTATGAATATCAAACATGGGCGCAGATAAAAACGCCCCACTAAAGTCATGTGAGTAACGTGCTAAGTAATCAAACGCAATAGCGCCGCCCATTGAATGGCTAAGCAGTAGTTTTTTACCTTGCCAATGCTGCTTTACCACCTCAAGATTGAATTGATTAAGATCGTGACTGTAATCTTCAAATTGTTTGACATAGCCTTTATGGGGGTTTTTTAATAACCGATAAGAGCGCCCTTGGCCTTGGTGATCAACAATAAAAACAGCAAAATTATTACAATAAAGCTCCCAAAGCAGCTCTTTGTATTTATCGAGCCCTTCAATGCGCCCAGAACTAATAACAATGGCAGTGTGGGCCTGTTTAGGCTTAGCGTAAGCATAAAATAATTTACCGGCAGCCGTGCTTAAATAGGCTTTTTTGAGTGTATTAGTATAAAACTCATTAATGGCAGGCAGGTTATTTTCAAGCTCGCTTTCATTGCTATAAAACATGGTCTCTCTTTTGTATTGGTAAGCTTATCTCAACGCATAACCCGCCAGCGTCCTTATTTGATAAAGCTAAATTTCCGCCGTGGGCAATCACCGCATTTTTTGCAATGGCTAAACCCAGCCCAGTGCCGCCGCTGACTCGGTCGCGGGCGTCTGATTGCCTAAAAAATGGCTCACATAGTTTATCAAGTTGCGCTGCGGGAACGCCAGGGCCGTCATCACATATTTGTATAGTGATGATATCACTGTGTTTTAAGGTGATGCTAATAGTATGTTGTGCGTATTTAATTGCATTACGTAAAATATTTTCTAGAGCACTGGCAATCAGCATTTCGTCGCACTCTATATTTACCTCAGCATCACCTTGAATATGCAGCGTTTTATTGTGCTGTTTTGCTTCAAACTGAGCATCGTTAATCACATGGTCAACAATAACTTGTAACGACTGCGCTTGCAGTGATAAAGGTTGGCTATTGGCTTCTAAGCGCGATACCTGCAATACATCGGCTATCATTTTATCAAGTTGATTTGCTTCTTTTTCAATACGCAATAAATACGATTGGCTGGCCTCACTCGCTTGCATTTGCGCCAGCCCTGTGGCCATTTTTAAGCGTGTTAGTGGGGAGCGCAATTCATGGGATATATCGGCAAGTAAACGCTTTTGAGCGCTAAGTAGTTGCTCTAATTGATCAGCCATACGGTTAAAATCGCGTCCTAAAACTCCAAGCTCATCTTTTCGTTGACTATTTATTGATGCGCGCGCACTTAAATCGCCATTTGAGAGCCTAATTGCAGCTTGTTTTAAACTATTTATAGGGGCAATTAAGTTACGACTAAATAAAAAACTTAATGTAAGTGAGGCGATAATGGCGATAGAAATTTTTAACCAAACCGGCAACAATCTTAAGCGAATAAAGAGCGGTCGCTGTTGATTTATATCGATTTCATATAACGCAAATTCGCCTTCAGGTACTCGAATGCGCACAGGGCCAAAAGCTTGGTAATATTCAGTAAAAATAATTTGAGGTGGCATGCCTTCACTAAAGTTCAGTAAGCTAAAATCAATATTATTCTCAACTTTTTTACTGATCAAAAACTCATCGCTACTTAGTGAATTTAAATAAAGTAACTTGCGTTTACTCAAACGCGGGTGAGTAATAATGTCATGAATAGAGCGCTTGTGTTTATGTGCACTACGTTCGATACCTCGAGCCAAGTGTTCTAGATTTTTTTGCTTGGGCCCTTTTAGGGGGTCATGGCTAATAGCATTGATCAGCGAAATATTACTTAAGAAAAATAGCGCAGTAAAAGTGCCAATGATCGTTAGCCAAAACCAAGCAAAGACTTTAAAAAACAAATAATGTCGAGGGTGTCTTAACCAGCTAAAACGCGTTACTTTACTCTCCTTGGATAAAGACATAACCCGTCCCTCGAATAGTTTTAATTTTTTCACCCGCGATATGCTCGGCTATTTTTTTTCGAATATTACTCACATGCATATCAATTGAGCGGTCAAACGAAGCTAAGCGCCTCCCGAGCACTTCTTCACTTATTTGCTCTTTGCTGACAACTTCGCCGGCATTTTTAATCAATAACACCAGTACTTCGTACTCTGTGCCAGTCAGTGTGAGGGTGTGCTCGTTAATAGCGGCCTCTCGGGCTGCCAAATTAACTGTAATGCCATTTACATTCATTTTGCTAGGCGTTGCAACGTTTAGGCTATTAATGTGCTCTATGCGGCGGGTAATGGCTTTTACACGGGCAAGCAACTCGCGGTGATTAAAGGGTTTAGCTATGTAATCGTCTGCGCCAAGCTCTAGGCCAAAAATGCGGTCAAAGTCTTCGCCTTTTGCAGTGAGCATAATGACCGGAGTTAGCTTGGTTTGCCTAAGTTGTTTAAGTACTTCAAAGCCATCAAGGGTGGGGAGCATTACATCAAGCAATATCAGCGCGTAGTCATTTGACAAAGCAAGCTTTAAGCCTTGCTCGCCATCGTGAACGCTTTGTACGTCAAAGCCTTGCGCGGCTAAATATTCAGTGAGTAGTTCGCACAAACCTGTGTCGTCATCAATCATTAATAGCTTCATTTCAAACCCTTAGGCAATTTCTATATGGATATTTTACTTCTTAAATTGTGTAAAAGTGAATCTTTACACAACCTTTACACTGCTTTGCGTTACTTTGCGTTGCAAGCGGTATAGTTAACTCACTGGCTAAGCAGCCACAATCAAATTCAATCCATCCAATATTAAGGTGATGATTATGACTAAAGTAAATACACTTTCAAAATTAGTACTTATTTGTGGTCTAGCAACGGCTACACTTGGTGCCAGTAGCGTATTAGCAAAAGGCGGCATGCACGATAAGCAAGGGCATTCTCAAGCGCGTTTTTTACTCTCTGAGCGCGGCGCAGACAAACTTAGTCTAACCGACGAGCAGCAAACTAAGCTTGAAGCTATTTTTGAAGCGCAAAAAACGCAAATGAAAGCGCTACGTGGCGGCGATAAAGAAGCACGTAAAGCACAGCGCGAAGCGCATAAAGCAAAAATGGATGCACTACTTAGCGCTCCAACGTTTGACGAAAACGCGGCGAAAGAGCTATTAACCGCACGCCAAGATAAGAAACAGCAATTGGGGTTAATTAAATTAAAAACCCAGCATCAAGTAATGCAATTGCTTAACGCTGAGCAAAAAGAAAAGTTAGCTAAAATACAGCAACGCCGCAGATAGAAGGGCTAGGTGCGAGAGGCGAGGTCCGCAACCCGAAGCCCCGCGTATTTACAGAATATTTTGAACCACAGAGGGGGCAGAGGCGCTTTGCGCTCCCCAGAGTTGCCTGTTGCTAAAACCTAAAACCTAAAACCTAAAACCTAACACTGACGCGGGTTGAACCCGCAGCTACAGGTATAAAAAAACCTTGCTATGTTAACAGCAAGGTTTTTAAGTTTCTCGAACCTCGAACCTCGAACCTCGAACCTCGAACCTCGAACCTTTAAAAATCACTTAAAAAAGTCATCTTCGTTTTTTGCCATCATTGCTTCAATATCTTCAATCATGTCTTGGCTGAACTCATCTGCAGATGTAATTGGCGCTGAAATTTTATTATTTTCAAACGACCATTCACCTAAATCAATAAGTTGGCAACGTTTTGAACAAAAAGGGCGATTCGGACTTTGTGCTGACCATTCTACTTTTGCTTTACAGGTTGGGCAGTTAACCACTGTTGGCATAATTTACTCTCACATTAATATAGGCTTTGCGACTCAATTTATAATAAACAGCTAAGCTTTCTATTTAAAAACTAGTGACACGATTAATCTCAGCAAGTGAGGTCACACCCTCTGCAGCTTTACGAATACCCGATAAACGCAAATTGTTATATCCTGCTTTAAGTGATACCTCAGCAATTTCTAATGAGTTACCGCCGCGCATTATAATTTGCGCTATTTCAGGCGTAATTTTCATTACTTCGTAAATGCCAACACGGCCTTTGTAGCCATCGGTACAGTTTTCACAGCCTTTAGGTGCGTATAAAACCATGTCTTGAATTTGTTGTTCACTAAAGCCTTGGCGTATAAGCTCTTCGCGAGGTAATTGCTCTGGTGTTTTACATTTAGAGCATAACCTTCGGGCTAAACGCTGAGCTATAATTAAACTAATAGAACTGGCCACATTATACGCGGGTACACCCATATTTAACAAACGAGTAATTGTTTCTGGCGCTGAATTGGTATGCAGTGTTGAGAGCACCAAGTGACCGGTTTGCGCCGCTTTAATTGATATTTCTGCAGTTTCTAAATCACGTATTTCACCCACCATCACCACATCGGGATCTTGACGTAAAAACGCCCGCAGTGCATTAGCAAAGGTCATATCGGCTTTAGTATTTATTTGTACTTGGTTAACCCCTTCGAGGTTAATTTCTACCGGATCTTCGGCGGTACTAATATTCCGCTCCGGCTGATTGAGTATATTTAAGCCCGTATACAAAGATACCGTTTTACCCGAACCGGTTGGGCCGGTAACCAAAATCATGCCTTGCGGTTGCTCAAGTGCATCAAGGTATAGTTTTTTCTGCTCGGGTTCATAGCCTAATACATCAATACCTAGCATGGCACTTGATGAATCAAGAATACGCATTACAATTTTTTCGCCCCATAAAGTGGGCATGGTACTAACACGAAAATCAATACTTTTACGCTCAGTGATTTTAAGCTTAATACGGCCGTCTTGTGGTTTACGCTTTTCTGCAATATCCAGTCGCGACATTACTTTTATTCGCGCCGATAGCTTACTGGCCAATGTTTTTGGCGGGCTGGCAACTTCGTGCAAAATACCATCTATGCGAAAGCGAATACGATATTTGTGTTCATAAGGTTCAAAGTGTAAATCTGAGGCGCCTTTTTTTATTGCATCCATTAAAATTTTATTAATGTAGACAATTATCGGGGCGTCGTCTTTGTCATCGTCTTTAGGGGTGTGTTCTTTGTGCTGCTCAGAATCGAGTTCAGCAAACTCTTTAAATTCATCTTCACTTAAATTTAAACTGCCAGTGGCATCGAGTAATTGCTCAATTTTGTTATCGAGCTGGACGTAGTCAACCACAACTACTTCGCACGATAAACCCGTGCTAAATTCAAAGTTTTCAAAAGCGCCGTAATCGGTAGGATCTGAGGCGGCAATATACACTTTCCTGCCTTTTTGTACCAAAGGCAAAATGTGGTGTTTGCGGATCAGCTTTTCTTTAACTAGCTCGGCAGGAATTTGTGCAACATTAAAATCTTTTAAATCAAAAAAAGGCACTCTAAATAAATCAATGCATTGCTGCGCTAAATCTTTACTGTCTATTTTTCCACATTTAGAGATAAGCTCTGCGGTTGACGCAAAGTCTTGCTGCCTGGCTTTTATGGTATCGGTATCAACCCGGCCGAGGGTAATAAATTTTCTTAATAACGGTGAGTTAATATTCATTGCGCACCTGATTTAATCCTTCATTTGTCAGCAATTTATCAGAAAAAAGAAAGGAATACATTAATCGTACCAATGCAGCAGATAATTTACTGATAAAAATATCAGTTTATTGCGCTGTGATTGGGTTAGTCACTCTATATTGTAGACTTTGCTTGCTGTAAATAATAATTATGTAGTTTAAGTAAGTCTTGTTTTACATCGCTTAGGTCGCGGTTATTATTTAAAATATCATCCGCTTTTTGTTGTTTATGCTCACGAGACATTTGTGCGTCAATAATTTGTTTTGCTTGTTCAGTGCTTATATTGTCGCGCTGTGTAGTACGTGCAATTTGCACCTCTTTGGGAACATCTATTAGCAAAGTACGATGACAGTAGCCATCAAGCCCATTTTCAAATAATAGTGGGGCAACTAACACCACGTAGTCGCTTTGCGCGTTTTTTAAGTCAGTGAGTAGTTTAGTGCGTATTAAAGGGTGCAGCAGGGCATTGAGCCACGCTTTTTGCTCAGCGTTACTAAAAATACGCGCTCTTAGCTCGCCACGATTTAAAGCGCCATGTTCATCGAGTATGTCAGTGCCAAAATGCGCAATAATCGCTTTTAAGCCATCAGTGCCGGGTTCAACCACTTGGCGAGCCACTATATCTGCATCCACAATAGTAATACCTAGTGCTGCCAACATATCGCTAACTGCAGTTTTACCGCAGCCAATCCCGCCGGTTAGCCCTAGCACCCAGTTATTTTTATGATGTTGTGTATTGCTCATAGTTAGTAGCCAATAAAATTAAAATAGCTGTTTTGCAGTTGTGTGCCCCATAGCATAGTGATCCAACCGGCTATTGCTAAGTAAGGGCCAAAAGGAATAGGCGTTGCTTTGTCTTTACCTTGAATGCTCAGCAGGGCAATGCCAATTACAGCGCCAACCACGCTGGAGAGCAAAATAATGGTTAATAGCGACTGCCAGCCAAGTAGAGCACCAAACACCGCTAGTAACTTAAAGTCGCCATAGCCCATGCCTTCTTTGCCGGTTAATAGCTTAAATAGCCAAAACATACTCCACAGGCTTAAATAGCCGCAGGCGGCCCCGATTATCGCATCACTCGGGCTTATTGTTACGCCCATTACAGCGGCTATAAGCGCAAGCCATACTAGCGGTAAAGTAAGCTGGTCCGGCAGTAACATGTGGTCAATATCAATAAAGGTGAGCGCGACTAAAATCCAAGTAACAAAAGTATATAAAAGGGCCTGATCTGTAGCACCAAAGCGGTAGGCAACCACTAAACTTAAAATAGCGGTAATGGCTTCAACGAGAGGGTAACGAACTGATATTGGGTTGTTACAGGTCGCGCATTGTCCTTTTAAAAATAACCAACTAATAATAGGAATATTTTGCCATGGCTTAATGGCTGCTTTGCACTTTGGGCAACATGAATTGGGTTTAACTAAGTTAAACGTGTTAGTAGTGTGTTCAGTGGTCTGTTTAGCCTTTTGGCTGGTTAGTTCATCGGCTAATAATAAGCGGCATTCAGTTTGCCATTCTTTTTGCATCATTAGCGGCAAGCGATAAATCACCACATTTAAAAAGCTACCAATACATAAACTCACTAGGCCAATCGTGGTTAAGTAAAACCATAAATGGCTTTGCATTGCGGTGATGATATCAATAAAAAAAGTATGCATTTATCTTACCTAAAACTAAATTCTGCGTTGATAATACAGTGGTTTTATTTAAGTGCAAAGTTAGGATTAGGTTAAAGGTTAAAGGTTAAAGGTTAAAGGTTAAAGGTTCGGGCTACGAGTTGCGGGGAACCACCGCGTTTTAATTGTTCTGTAGATACCATCTCTCTTTATAGGCTTCAAGATCGTATTTAACTTTCTTGGAGCTTAAACGCTTCTTGATTTTTTATTACACCAAAACATATATGAATGAGTTTACGCATATTGGCGCCAATGATTTGCATCGACGTTTTGCCATTATTCAGCAAGGCTATTTTTTGCTGTTGTATCTTATAATTCCACTGCCCAGCGACTACTGCTGCCATATAAAGTTTACTTCTTATTTTTGAGGGCCCTAGCTTGCTCATAGTTGTACGGCCCTTCATTTTCCCAGACTCATGCAGCCGCGGTATTAAGCCACAGTAGGCAGCAGCTTGCTTAGCTCTGCTGAAATTTTTAGCGGCGAATATATACGTCAGCTCCCGAGACATAACAGGCC
>NZ_KK070023.1:0-452721 GCF_000576475.1 Pseudoalteromonas sp. SCSIO_11900 | reverse complement strand
CTGGTGCTGTTTTTTATGCATTAGTACGTACCTTTGCCGACTTAGTGAGTGACAACCGCGATGAAGTTATTGCTAAGCATTTTAAACTTATCCACCGTTTACTATTTTGGCTTGATTGGCTCCCAGCGCGTATTACCAGTTTTGGCTATTTAGTAATTGGTAACTTTAATAAAGGGACTAGCTGTTGGCTGCATTACGTGTTTGACTTTTCAAGCCCTAATCACAAGGTTGTTACTTATACGGCGCTAGCGGCTGAACAAGTTGAAGAGCGCTACTATGGTTGCACCTTTGAATCCTTGCTGGTATAAAAAGTACATTAACGGCTCATGGTAAACACCGGTTGGCTCTACCGTGATAACGATTTCCTCAGCTATAGTTTTGGTTGTACTTAAAAGCCACTGCTTAATTTCCTTGAAAGCTAGGTGGTTATTTTTAAATACTTTTGTTTTCTTTTTATTAGTGATTGGATCTCTCAGCCAACATAAATCAACTTTATCTTTACTGATATCAAAACCAATAAACATCATCTCTACTTACTCCCCTTGTACATACAGCATCAACTTAATCTAAGAGTGCTTGGATACCATTCAGTTTGTTGAGAATTGGAAGCTAGGGCTTAATCTACGGCTCAGTATCAAGTACTGGGCGGGGCTACAAGCTCACTAACTTCCGATGTAATAAATGATAGCTAATCATCTATTACAGAGAGATACAAGGCGGGGCTTTATACCGCGCACTTTAGTTGCGGGCAACGGGCTTCGGGTAACGGGCCTAGAAACTCGAAGCTCGAAGCTAAATAACTGAACCTAGTTGGAATATAGGTAAGTACATGGCGACAATTAATCCGCCAACTAATACGCCGAGTACCGCCATTATTAAGGGTTCTAATAGGCTAGATAAGCCATCTACCGCGTCATCTACTTCTTGCTCGTAAATAGTGGCTACTTTAGCCAGCATGCCATCAAGCGAACCTGACTCTTCACCAATGGCAACCATTTGTATTACCATATCGGGGAATATTTTAGAGTTACGCATCGCCCAATTCATTTGATTACCTGAACTTACCTCGGCTTTTATTTCTAAAATAGCATAACGGTAAACTGCATTACCTGAGGCACCAGCTGCAGAATCAAGCGCATCTACCAGCGGTACACCGGCGGCAAACGTGGTCGATAGGGTACGGGCATAGCGGGCAACAGCCGCTTTATTTAAAATCATGCCGATAACTGGGAGTTTAAGTATGGCGCGGTCAGTGGCGTCACGCAGTTTTAAACTTCTTAAATGGGCTTCTTTAAATACATAACCAAACGCCACAACGACAATTAGGGCTATCCACCAGTTGGCTTGCATAAATTCAGAAATGGCGATGACAAATAAAGTAAAGGCAGGGAGCTCTGCACCAAAGCCGGCAAAAATATCTTGAAATTGCGGCACTACAAATATCAGTAATATAGAGGTAACAATCAGCGCCACCACCAATACCGCAATCGGGTAAAACATGGCTTTTTTAATTTTTGATTTAAGCGCTTCTGATTTTTCTTTATAAAGGGCAACGCGATCAAATATTTTATCCAACGCGCCAGATTGCTCACCTGAAGCCACTAAATCGCAATATAAATCATCAAAGTAACGAGGGTGCTTTCTCAGCGCTGTTGATAGCGGCTGGCCAGCTCTTACTTCATCGCCAATAGCACCCATGAGCTTACTAACACTTTTATTAGTGGAGCCAGAGCCTATCATTTCTATGGATTGTATTAGCGGCACACCGGCCATCAGCATAGTGGCTATCTGCCTGGTCACTAAGGCAATGTCTTTCGGGGTGATTTTTTGTACACTTTTTATGCCAAAGAGTGGCTTGGCTTTACGCTTTACTTTAGAGGGAGTAATGCCTTGTTTGCGTAGTTGCGCTTTAACTAAAGCAATGCTTGAGCCGGTAAGTTCGCCTTCAAGTTTCTTTCCTCGAGCACTTACACCAACCCATTGAAATGTATCGAGCCCTTTTTCATCTTGTTTTTTTGCCATTGAACCCTACTTTAGTAAGCAAGTTACTTGCTTTTAATTAACTATTGTTTAACCAAACGCCCGTATTCCATACCTCAATATATTGAGGATATAAAAACTTTGCAATTTTAATCTCATTTTCAGCAAGTTTAAGTGAACCTAACTGCTTTAGCATTCTTATTTTTTCGTATCTTAAGTAAGCACTAGGGTACACTGATAAAAATTCGTTTGACCAATTGACTAACTCAATTAGCTTAGCCCTGTTATTGGTTAAAATAGCTTCTTCAATTACAGTTGACTTGGATAATATGTTTATAGATTTAAAATCAGAAACCGGGTTAATTATTGCATTCAGATATTGATAGTTTTGCGTTTTAACATAGTTAAAAACTTGTTTAGAGGTATGAATAGCTGAGATTGAAAATACTGTAACTAATATAAATAAAATTAAGGTCAAGATTTTTATAGCACTAATAACCTTTTTCGACGTTACATAGTGACTAATGTTACCAGACTTCGAGTTTATGAAAGCTAATAAAATAATAAACACAATAAAGTGTGGTATAGAGTGATAAAAAGGTAACTCTACTTGTAAGTGAAATAGTATAGGGACTAATAGCAGTAATAATTTACCCCGAACTCTTTTTTTCGTATGGAATATACTTTTTGCGAGTGCAGTAATAAGCAGTAGAAAAGCTATTAAAGTTACAACACCACCTTCAATATACCAGTAGAGGAGCTCATTATGGGGGTGGGCTACACTTTTGGCTATATTCGTATTATTTCGTTGCTCTGCTTCTATTGCGCTTTGGCCTAAAAGTGCATTGTGGAAGCTGCCATAACCGTAGCCTAGTATCGGTTTTTTGAGGATTAAGTTTAGTGTGTCCTCATATATATAAATGCGAGAGCCTGCGTCCGTAGCGCTGTATTTTCTACCTTGATCATCAGCTTCACCTTTATAAGGTAAAGTGTAAGTTAAACTGCTCGAAAGTAATATTAATAATAGAAGTATTTTTTTTAGATTTTTATTTCTTACTTGGGTGAGTAAATAAAATAAAATTACAACTCCTAGAGTGATGTAACCAATCCGAGACTCACATAAAAGTGTAACCCAAATTGAGATAAGAGAATTAAAGTATAAAAAGGCTTTAATTTTATTTGTTAAGTTAATGTACTGACTTAAAATAAAAAGTGAAACCGACAGTCCTGTAACTAAAAAAGATGCTAGTACATTAGGTTGTTGAAATACGCCATAAGGCCTGCCGTAACTTAAATCAAAATTATAAAAGTAAGAGGTAAAAAGATAATATTGATAAAGCGATAGTAGCCCTTCAATAAGTGAAGCTACAGTAATAAGCAGTAATAACTTTAAATAGAAGGACTTACTTTTATCTATTTGTAGCAAGGAAAGATAAAGCAGACTTCCCAATAATATAGCTATAAACCTTAATGACTCAGATAGCCCTTGGTAAAAATCACTCCAAAAATAAGGAAGCATAATTAGTGGTATAAAAAAGAATAACGCTTTACTAAATTCGTCATACTTTATGCCTGATTGGTTTATATTTGAAAAGGCTATTAATACTAATAAAGATGTGAAAGCCAAGGTGATAGCATTAAAAGGAAGCTGCAAAGCTTCTCCACCTGTATTGCTAGCATAAAAATGCATGGCTAAGGTGAACATAGTGGTTAATATTAACAGGAAGGTTTTTTTTGAAATTTGCACTGTTTGTTCTTTTAATTTAGAAAAGAAAAGGGCTAAAGAGCCCTTTTACATAACTTAAGATTTACATCCAGTTGGTTTATATTCATCTTTAGTGTTGGCTTTACAAGACCAGGCGCCAGATGCGTTCCTAGTTAAGACAACAGTATTGTTATTAACGTTGGCACCACCTGCAACAGTACCAGTAATGTTCCCGGTTGCAGATATGCTCACTTCTACTTTAGAACATGAATTGGTATTAATCCCAAGAGCTGCTGCTGTTTGTGCTGAACTTGCTGCTGCGCCTTCGTTTACTAAAATTTCGAATGCAGTTTTACCAGGCGAAATCTCAGCTAAACAAGCAGTTACTTGAGACTTTGCTGTATAGTTTTGATAAGCAGGCAGTGCAACTGCTGCTAAAATACCGATGATTGCTACTACAATCATTAGTTCAATTAGGGTGAAACCCTTTTGGTTTTGTTGTGTCATTGTTTGCATGTTTCCTCTCCTAAAGGATAATGTTGTGGTAAGCCAAACGGGTATAAGTTTTTAAACTGTAACTTATGTGTTTACTTAACCTGTTACTACAAAAAATAAAATTATTTTTGCCAATTCAATGCTGTGTTTAAGCGGTAAATTATTGGTCGTTAAAACACACACTGCATGGCGGTTATTCGTTAATTTTTCCCTTACTTGAGCATAAACTTATCTATTAAAAGTTAGTTATAACCCGCGTAAGTTACAAGCTAATTATAAAAATAAACCCTGTCGCTTATTTTTACTCTGTCCCTATAAATGCTTCTCCATTTTTTTAACTAATTAAGTATTTAAAACTAGTCAATATGAATGAGTTTAACACTGTTTATTGCGCTTTTGTATGTAAAAACTTTATAAAAAACGCATTAATTTAATAACTTGTTACAAATAATCCTTTTGAATTATTTAATGCCCTTTTTTAAAACCTGTCAATCAATTAGCGCAAATAAAGAGTAAATATTTTTTGCATTATTTACTCAAATCGCATCGATAAATCGATTGATTGTAAATTTTTTGTAAGCGCACCGCTTGAAATAAAGTCGACCCCAGCTTGCGAGTAGGCTTTGAGTGTTTCTAGGGTCATATTGCCCGACACTTCAAGTTTTGCGCGCTTATTTGTAATGCTAACTGCTTGGCGTATTTGCTCGGGGCTAAAATTATCTAACATAATAATGTCGGCGCCTGCGTTAATGGCTTGTTCTAGCTCATCAAACGATTCAACTTCAACCTCTATAGGTTTATCGGCATGATTTAGCTTAGCTTGAGTAACTGCGTTATTAATTCCTCCACAGGCCGCTATGTGGTTTTCTTTAATTAAAAACGCATCAAATAAACCAATTCGGTGGTTTGCACCGCCGCCACACTTAACAGCATATTTTTGCAGCGCTCTAAGCCCTGGAATAGTTTTACGGGTATCGAGCAGTTGCGTGCTAGTACCGCTTAACTCTTTTACATAGTGCGCTGTAGTTGTGGCTGTGCCTGAAAGCGTTTGTACAAAGTTAAGTGCGGTGCGCTCGGCTGTTAAAATAGCGCGAGCAGAACCTGATGCGGTAAATAAAGTGCTATTGGCACTGACAAAGTCGCCGTCGTTCACGCATATTTTTACAACTACACTTGGGTCGACTTGTTTGAACACTTCAATAATTAGGTCTTTACCACAAAAGATGCAGTCTTCACGGGTGATCACTTTCGCATTGGCTTGCTCTGCTTGCGGAATAAGCTGTGCGGTAATATCGCCTTGTTCAGCGCTTTGATAATTTAGGTCTTCATTAAGCGCTAAGGTAACAAGTTGGCTAATTAGGGTATGCGAAATAGACATGAAAAAGCTCATAATAGAAAATAAATTAACTAAATTTTACTCTGTTTAATTACTAAATAGAAGCGGCTAACAACTAAACTAATAATTAACACATTAATTATATTGTATCGTTTAGTATTACGCTATCTTTATGGGTTTAAATCTATTAGCATCTTGATATACATCAATTTTGGTTGATTAACCTGAGCGCTGCGAGCTACGGGTAACGGGCTATGGGCAGCGGGCTACATAAGTTTTAAATAAATAGTATGAAAATAGATTCTTTAGGCGGTATAAATAATATTAGCCAGCGGGCGTGTAGCCATTTTGACGAGCGACCTGCTCAGTGCGATATTTCGCTGTTGGTTATTCATAATATTTCATTGCCTGCAGGGCAGTTTAACACTCCGTACGTTGATGATTTATTTATGGGGTGTATTGATTGTAATGCGCACCCTAGCTTTAGTGACCTAGAGGGGCTTAAGGTGTCAGCGCATTGTTTTATTAAGCGCTGCGGCGAAGTTATACAGTATGTGCCTTTTGAAAAACGTGCATGGCATGCGGGGCGCTCGTGCTTTGCTGGGCAACAAAATTGTAATGATTTTAGTATAGGTATAGAGCTTGAAGGCACAGATACAACTAACTATACCGATGCGCAATATCAAAGTTTAGCTGCATTGGCGCAGGCTATTATGCAGCGCTATCCAAAAATAACAGCCAGTAATATAGTTGGGCATTGCGATATAGCCCCTGGGCGAAAAACCGACCCTGGAGCGAGTTTTAACTGGCGTAAGTTTTTTAACCTAATTGAATAACTAAATTAAGCGAGTAACAACATGATTTTGGTTTCAATAATAATAGCACTGATACTTGAGCGTTTAGGTGCTCGCTCTGCGCATTGGCAAATGAGTTATTACGCTAATGGCTACTTAACTCGCTCTGTTAATTTATTGACCAATAAAGGGTTATTTGGCACGGCTACGGGGTTTTTAATTTGGTTATTACTGCCTGTGATTGCTGTTGGGTGTGTGTATTTTTTATCTGACTTTGCACTTTGGCAACTTGTTTTTAATGTGGCGGTGTTACTCGTTTGTTTTGGTTGTGCTAAGCAACGCGCTTTATATAAATCGTATTTAAATGCATTGACCCGAGGGGATCAAACCGCTGCGTCTTTGTATGCTTTGCAATTGGGGCAAAAGCGCACAGAGGAGCAACAAGGCGGCGAAACCTTAGGGCAAACGCTGGCTTGGGTTAATTTCAGGTTTTATTGCGCGGTTATATTTTGGTTTGTGGTATTGGGCGTTGCTGGTGCTGTTTTTTATGCATTAGTACGTACCTTTGCCGACTTAGTGAGTGACAACCGCGATGAAGTTATTGCTAAGCATTTTAAACTTATCCACCGTTTACTATTTTGGCTTGATTGGCTCCCAGCGCGTATTACCAGTTTTGGCTATTTAGTAATTGGTAACTTTAATAAAGGGACTAGCTGTTGGCTGCATTACGTGTTTGACTTTTCAAGCCCTAATCACAAGGTTGTTACTTATACGGCGCTAGCGGCTGAACAAGTTGAAGAGCGCTACTATGGTTGCACCTTTGAAGCCACTTGCATGATCAAATTGGTTAAGCGAAATGTACTTTTTTACTTAGTGTTAATTGCCTTGATGACTTTATTTGGTGGTTTAAGTTAAAGAGCAGGGGTTAGGTAATAGGTGTTAGGTAGAGATTAAGTCAAGCAATGTGTTTAGCTTGGCAGCTGGCGGGCTACGAGCAGCGGGGAATGGGGGACGGGCTTAAAACCTTTAACCTTTAACCTTTAACCTTTAACCTTTAACCTTTAGCCTTTAGCCTAGAGCCTAGAGCCTAGAGCCTAGAGCCTAGAGCCTAGAGCCTAGAGCCTAGAGCCTAGAGCCTAGACCCTAAACATGCGGGAGGTAAATTCTCACTTACACTATAAAAGTATGTTTATATTAGGTGCTATGTTTTATCCTACTGCCGAACCCCGAACCCCGAACCCCGAACCCCGAACCCCGAACCCCGAACCCCGAACCCCGAACCCCGAAAATTAAAACTAGCTGGTCTGACCATTTGTTTTTCATCTTATTAACCTTTCTTTATCCTCTGTATTTTGTGTATTATTTGAACTTTGTTTAAATTACCTTACGCTGGCCTTACGGCTTTAAAACTGCTGTAAATTGACAGTAATTACGGTTTTTGATAACGTATGGCAAAATTTGGTATGACCAATTTACCTTTTGGTCAGGTCATTCAGTTAAAAGCCTTATTTAATGGGCTGTTAGCATTTATACAACGCGGACGTTGATTGATGTCTTTAAAAATTAAAGCGGCAAAATTATCTGATGTTATTTTACAACAACTTGAGAACATGATTCTTGAGGGGTCGTTAGCACCAGGAGAAAAGTTACCACCGGAGCGTGAACTCGCTAAGCAATTTGAAGTGTCGCGTCCGTCGTTGCGTGAAGCCATTCAAAAGCTTGAGGCAAAAGGGCTCGTAACCCGTCGTCAAGGTGGTGGAACGTATGTAAAAAATCAATTGGAAGAGGGGCTGACTGATCCGTTGTTTGATTTGATCAGTAAACACCCCGAATCGCAATTTGATTTATTAGAATTTCGTCATGCGCTAGAGGGAATTGCGGCTTATTACGCAGCACTTCGCGGAACAAGCAACGATTTTGCAAAAGTAAAACAGAGCTTTGATCAGATTGCATTAGCTAAAGATGAATTAAAGCAAAAAGCCAAAGCGATTAATGACTTTCATTTTTGCATTGCTGAGGCGTCTCATAACGTAGTGTTACTGCATTTAGTAAGAGGGATGCAAAGCTTACTTGAGCAGAATGTTTTACAAAATTTAACGGTGTTACTTAAAAAGTCAGATATAAGCAGCCAATTAGCCGAGCACAGGCGTTTATTAATGGATGCAGTGATTGACGGTAATCCTGAACAAGCTCGTTTAGCGAGTAATGCGCATTTAGCCTATATTGAAGAAGCATTGCTTGAAGCGGGTAAAGAGCATTCGCGAATTGAACGTAGTTTAAGACGCACCAAACAAAATTAAGCAAGTACATTCACTGTTAACTTGATTTAACAGTGAAGTATTCAATACATAAAATTAGTATTTTAAACATAAGGAAACCTCCATATGTCTGAAGTCAATAAAATTGACGTAGACGCGCTAGAAACACAAGAGTGGTTACAAGCTCTTGAATCGGTTGTGCGCGAAGAAGGTGTTGAACGAGCTCAGTTTTTACTTGAGCAAGT
Organism: Pseudoalteromonas sp. SCSIO_11900; assembly: GCF_000576475.1. Taxonomy (NCBI): domain Bacteria; kingdom Pseudomonadati; phylum Pseudomonadota; class Gammaproteobacteria; order Alteromonadales; family Pseudoalteromonadaceae; genus Pseudoalteromonas; species Pseudoalteromonas sp. SCSIO_11900. The sequence goes on along the minus strand of NZ_KK070023.1, from coordinate 443,908 downwards.
GTTAGAGCAAGCCCGTTTAGACGGTGTTGATATGCCAACAGGCATTAACACAAACTACGTTAATACGATTCCGGTTGATCAAGAACCTGCCTACCCTGGTGATGTAAATCTTGAGCGCCGTATTCGTTCAATTATTCGCTGGAACGCGATTATGATTGTATTGCGTGCATCGAAAAAAGATCTCGACTTAGGCGGCCATATGGCGTCTTACCAATCGTCTGCTGCATTTTATGAAGTGTGTTTTAACCATTTCTTCAAAGCGCCAAATGACGTTGATGGCGGCGATTTAGTCTATTACCAAGGTCATATTTCTCCGGGTATTTATGCGCGTGCATTTGTTGAAGGGCGTTTAAGTGCTGAGCAGCTTGATAATTTCCGTCAGGAAGTAGACGGTAAAGGCTTACCTTCTTACCCTCACCCTAAATTAATGCCTGAGTTTTGGCAGTTCCCAACGGTATCTATGGGCTTAGGTCCAATTTCTTCAATTTACCAAGCACGATTCTTAAAATACTTAGATGGCCGTGGCTTAAAAGACACTAAAAACCAACGTGTATATGCGTTTTTAGGTGACGGTGAAATGGATGAGCCAGAATCACGTGGTGCTATTTCTTTTGCTGCCCGTGAAAAGCTAGACAACTTATGTTACTTAGTTAACTGTAATCTACAGCGCTTAGATGGCCCTGTAATGGGTAATGGTAAAATCATTCAAGAGCTAGAGGGGCTATTTAAAGGCGCTGGCTGGAATGTTATTAAACTTGTTTGGGGCAGCGGTTGGGATATTCTGCTTGCTAAAGACACCACAGGTAAATTACTACAGTTAATGAACGAAACTGTTGATGGTGATTACCAAACATATAAAGCAAAAGATGGCGCGTACGTACGTGAGCACTTCTTTGGTCGTTACCCTGAAACTGCAGCACTTGTTGCTGATATGACCGATGAAGAAATTTTCGCCCTTAAGCGCGGTGGTCATGAGCCTTCAAAGCTGTTTGCCGCCTTCAAAAAAGCAGAAGAAACGAAAGGTCGTCCAACCGTGATCCTTGCTAAAACTGTAAAAGGTTACGGCATGGGTGAAGCGGCTGAAGGTAAAAACATTGCGCACCAAGTTAAGAAAATGGATATGTCGCATGTGGCTCACTTACGCTCTCGTTTAGGCTTAGATGATTTAGTATCAGAAGAGCAATTAAAAGAGCTACCCTACTTAGAGCTTGAAAAAGATTCTCCAGAGTACAAGTATCTACATGCGCGTCGTGAGGCATTACAAGGTTACACGCCAACACGTATTGCTAAGTTCTCTGAAAAGTTACAGTTGCCAGAAGTAGACGCGTTCAAGCCGTTACTTGAAGAGCAAAAGCGTGATATTTCAACCACTATGGGCTTTGTACGTGCACTTAATATTTTATTAAAAGATAAAGGTATTGGTAAAAATATTGTGCCAATTATTGCCGATGAAGCACGTACTTTTGGTATGGAAGGTTTATTCCGTCAAATCGGTATTTACAACCCACATGGCCAAAATTACACCCCTCAAGACCGTGATATTGTTTCTTACTACAAAGAAGCAACCTCAGGACAAGTACTACAAGAAGGTATTAACGAGCTAGGTGCAATGTCGTCATGGGTTGCTGCTGCAACATCATACAGCACCAACGACTTACCGATGATCCCATTCTACATTTACTACTCTATGTTTGGTTTCCAACGTGTTGGTGACATGGCATGGATGGCTGGGGATCAACAAGCACGTGGTTTCTTATTAGGTGCTACAGCGGGTCGTACAACGCTAAATGGCGAAGGCTTACAACATGAAGATGGCCACAGCCACATTCTTGCAAACACAGTACCTAACTGTATTTCTTACGATCCTACTTATGCATTTGAAGTAGCTGTTATTGTGCAAGACGGTATTCGTCGTATGTACGGTGAAGATCAAGAAAATATTTACTACTACCTAACGCTAATGAACGAAAACTACCATCAGCCAGCAATGCCAGAAGGCGCTGAAGAAGGTATTCGTAAAGGTATTTACAAGCTAGAAAGCTACGAAGGTAAAAAAGCCAACGTACAGCTATTAAGCTCAGGTACTATCATGACTGAAGTGCGTAAAGCGGCGGCCATTTTAAGCGAAGAGTTTGGTATTGCGTCTGATGTTTACTCAGTAACATCATTCAATGAACTTACCCGTGATGGACAAGATGTTGAACGTTTCAACATGCTTAACCCAGAAAGCGAGCAAAAAACGCCATACATCACTAGCGTATTAAACGATTCAGTCACTGTTGCTGCAACGGATTACATGAAAAACTACGCAGAACAAGCGCGTTCATTCATCCCAAGCAATAACTACAAAGTATTGGGTACAGATGGTTACGGTCGTTCAGACAGCCGTGAAAACCTACGTCGTCACTTTGAAGTTAACGCAAGCTACGTGGTAGTTGCGACATTATCTGAACTTGCTAAACGTGGTGAAGTTGAAAAGTCAGTGGTTGTTGAAGCAATTAAAAAATTCAACATCGACACTAACAAACTTAATCCACTGTACGCATAAGAGGTTTGCAATGAGTATTGAAATTAAAGTACCCGATATCGGTGGCGATGAAGTAGAAGTAACCGAAATACTAGTGAGTGTTGGCGATAAAGTTGAAGTTGACCAATCACTATTAAGTGTTGAAGGCGATAAAGCTGCGATGGAAGTACCTGCTGCGCAAGCAGGTACAGTAAAAGAAATTAAAGTAAGCGAAGGCGACACGGTAACAACCGGTTCGTTAATTATGATTTTTGAAGGCGAAGAAACTGGTTCACAAAGTGAGCCCGAAGCGCCGGCTAAAGCTGAAGCTGCTGCACCTGCAGAAGCTTCAGGTTCTGACACTCAAGAAGTGACTGTGCCAGATATTGGTGACGACGAAGTTGAAGTAACTGAAATTATGGTTGCGGTTGGCGATAGCGTAGAAGAAGAGCAATCTATCTTAAACGTTGAAGGCGACAAAGCGGCAATGGAAGTACCAGCACCCTTTGCCGGCACTGTAAAAGAAATTAAAGTAAATACTGGTGACAAAGTGAAAACGGGCTCATTAGTATTTGTTTTTGAAGTGGCGGGTGGTGATAACCAAAGTGCTCCAGCAGCTGATTCAAAAGCACAAGAGAAGTCTGCTGAACAGGCATCGGCATCAAGCACTAAAGAAGTTAGCGTACCGGATATTGGTGACGACGAAGTTGAAGTAACCGAAGTTATGGTTGCGGTTGGCGATAGCGTAGAAGAAGAGCAATCTATCTTAAACGTTGAAGGCGACAAAGCGGCAATGGAAGTACCAGCACCGTTTGCAGGTACTGTAAAAGAAATTAAAGTAGCGACTGGCGATAAAGTTAAAACGGGCTCATTGATTTTTGTATTTGAAGTAGCAGGTAGCACGCCAAGTGACGCGCCTGCAAAACAAGACGAGGCAAAGGCTGAATCTAAGCCAGCAGCTCAAGCAGAGTCAAAACCAACTGCTGCGCCTGAAAAAGCAAGTGCTGAGAGCTTTGAAAACAACAGCGCTTATGCTCATGCATCGCCAGTTGTTCGTCGTTTAGCACGTGAGTTTGGTATTAACCTTGCCAACGTTAAAGGCACGGGCCGTAAAAACCGTGTTGTTAAAGAAGACGTGCAAAACTATGTTAAACAACTGGTTAAGCAAGTTGAGTCTGGTCAAGTGCCTGCAGCTAAAGGCAATGCCGGTGGGGGTGAGCTTGGATTAATTGCGTGGCCAAAAGTTGATTTTGCTAAGTTTGGTGAAATTGAAGAGAAAAAACTCTCTCGTATCCAAAAGCTGTCAGGTAAAAACTTACACCGTAACTGGGTACAAATTCCACATGTTACCCAGTTTGATGAAGCGGATATCACGAGCCTTGAGCAGTTCCGTAAAGAGCAAAACGCGCTTAATGAGAAGAAAAAGCTAGGTGTTAAAATTACGCCACTCGTATTTGTAATGAAAGCAGCAGCTAAAGCGCTTGCTGAGTTCCCGACATTCAATTCATCGCTTTCAGAGGATGGCGAAAGCTTAATCCTTAAAAAGTACATCAATATTGGTGTAGCGGTTGATACGCCAAATGGCTTAGTTGTGCCAGTGTTCAAAGATGTTGATAAAAAAGGCATTATTGAACTCTCTCGCGAACTTATGGATATTTCTAAAAAGGCGCGTGATGGCAAGTTAAGTTCATCAGATATGCAAGGTGGTTGTTTTACTATTTCAAGCCTAGGTGGTATTGGTGGTACGGCATTTACGCCGATTGTGAATGCACCTGAGGTGGCTATTTTAGGTGTGTCTAAATCTGAAATGAAGCCTAAGTGGAATGGTAAAGAGTTTGAGCCTAAGCTAATGGTTCCACTTTCAATGTCTTACGACCATAGAGTAATTGACGGTGCACTTGCTGCACGCTTTACTGTTACTCTTGCAAGTTACATGAGTGATATACGCCAGTTAGTGATGTGATCACTACAGAGTGAGTAAAATCAAATCCCAGCCAGTTGTTTTTAGCTGGGATTTTTATCATTTGCAATGATACAATATTTGCACAAATGCCCTTTTCTGCCTTGCAGAAACATGGCAGTTAAATTTTGGGGCTGTGTCCCGTTCAAACAATAAAGGTAATAGCATGAGCAACGAATTAAAAACTCAAGTTGTTGTACTAGGCGGTGGTCCTGGTGGTTACTCTGCGGCTTTTCGCGCTGCTGACTTGGGCTTAGAAGTTACATTAGTAGAATCTCGCGAGACATTAGGCGGTGTATGTCTTAATGTTGGTTGTATTCCTTCTAAAGCACTTTTACACGTAGCTAAAGTGATTGATGATGCTGCAGAAATGTCATCTCACGGCGTTACTTTTGGCGCACCAAAAATTGACTTAGATGAAGTTCGTTCTTGGAAAGAGTCTGTTGTTAGCCAGCTTACAGGTGGCTTAGACGGCATGGCTAAAATGCGTAAAGTAAAAGTTGTATCTGGTTACGGTAAATTTACTGGTAGCAACACTTTAGATGTTGAAGGCGCTGACGGTAAAACAACCATTACCTTTGATAACGCAATTATTGCTGCGGGTTCTAAACCTGTAAACTTACCTTTCATCCCAGAAGATGATCGTGTTATTGATTCAACGGGCGCGCTAGAGCTTAAAGATGTTCCTGAAAAACTACTTGTTTTAGGTGGTGGTATTATTGGTCTAGAAATGGGTACGGTTTACCGTGCACTAGGTTCTGCAATTGACGTTGTAGAATTTGCAGACCAGCTTGTTCCTGCTGCTGATAAAGACATCATTAAAATTTACCAAAAGCATGTTAAAGACAAGTTTAACGTGATGCTTTCAACTAAAGTAACTGGCGTTGAAGCAAAAGACGACGGATTATATGTTACTTTTGAAGGCAAAAATGCACCAGCAGAGCCAGTTCGTTACGACAAAGTACTTGTTGCTGTAGGTCGTACACCAAACGGTAACATGTTAGACGCTGATAAAGCGGGTGTGAATGTTGATGAGCGTGGTTTTATTAACGTTGATAAGCAATTACGTACTAACGTAGAACATATTTTTGCAATTGGTGACTTAGTGGGTCAGCCTATGCTTGCGCATAAAGCGGTTCATGAAGGTCATGTTGCTGCTGAAGTTATCTCTGGTCAAAAACATTACTTTGATCCTAAGTGTATTCCTTCAATTGCTTACACTGACCCTGAAATTGCATGGGCGGGTGTAACTGAAAAAGAAGCGAAAGAGCAAGGTTTAAGCATTGAAACAGCAGTATTCCCTTGGGCTGCATCGGGTCGTGCAATTGCCTCTTCACGTACTGAAGGTTCTACTAAGCTTATTTTTGATAAAGAAAGCGGCCGTATCATCGGTGGTGCTATGATTGGTATTAACGCAGGCGAAATGCTGGGCGAAATCGGTCTAGGTATTGAAATGGGTGCAGATGGTGAAGACCTAGCGCTAACAATTCATGCTCACCCAACATTGAACGAATCAATCGGCCTTGCTGCTGAAATTTTTGAAGGTTCAATCACTGATTTACCAAACAAAAAAGCAGTTAAAAAGAAGAAGTAATTTCTTCTAGTTAATCGTGATAAAAAACCCAAGCCTCGGCTTGGGTTTTTTGTTTTTATAGCCTCAGCGTTTAGCAAAAGATTGTTCTATCTAGCGCAGCGTCTCTATGGTGCAAAAACAAAGACTAAAGCATGTCGAGCTGCGAGTGCCGGGCAACAGGCAACGGGCTTAAAGCCTCAAAATTAAACCTGCGCGAGATAAATTCACGCCTGCAACATAAAAGTTATGCTTGCAAAAAGCTCGGTGTTTTATTTTACTAGCGCCCGCAGCCCGCAGCCCGCAGCCCGCAGCCCGCAGCCCGCAGCCCGCAGCCCGCAGCCCGCAGATATCTATTTCCTTTTATTTTAGCTACAATGCGCAGCCATCAATTTATAGGTAATAAACCACAGTGACTCAAGGTTTCAAAAATTCAGTTTTAGCGTTACGTGCCCAGCAAATAAGTGAATCTCGACGCGAGTTTAATGCCCGGGGCGGTAAGATGGACCGCTGTGAGCAATGCTTAATTGCCAAGCATTACTGTATTTGTGAGGGCGCTGAGTATGCAAGTTGCGACGCTGCGGTTTGTTTACTGATGTATCATAATGAAAGTTTTAAACCGTCTAATACAGGGCGTTTAATTGCTGAAATAGTCCCTGACAATTATGCGTTTCGTTGGGATAGAACCTCCCCAGATCCTGCTTTATTAGCATTATTGAATAATGATAAATATCAGCCTTTTGTGATTTTTCCGGCAGAAGATGTTGAAACAGATAGAGTAGTAACGCAAGTAGAGCCTGTTGCAGGTAAAACGCCTTTATTTATATTTTTAGATGGTACATGGCGTGAAGCTAAAAAAATGATCCGCAAAAGTCCTTATTTAGATAACTTACCAGTGCTTTCTATTACCGCACAAAAGCTCTCAGATTACCGATTACGTGTAGCACCCCATGCTCACCAGTTAGGTACGGCAGAAGTGGCTATTATGGTATTGGCATTGGCTGGTGAGGTTGATGCAAGTACTAAATTAGAGCAGCATTTTATTAAGTTTCGCGACGCCTATTTACTAGGTAAGCGCAATAAAGGCAGGCCCGAATAAAAAGCAGGGCACGTACATTCAAAAAACTGAGTTTAATGCTTGTTCATAGTTTGAATGTATATAATCTTGGCTGACCGTTGATTTTCAGGCAAAAGAAAAGCGCGAACCATCTCTAGTCGCGCTTGCGGAATCTTCTAACTTTGTTGCATCCTGCAATTGAACCTAATCAACTCCAATTTTTACGTTCCTTGTTATTACAATATTACTTTCTAGTTCTATGTAATATAGGCTATCCGAGCCTGTCTCCCTAAATCCTTGAAACATCCTGTACGGTAAAATCTATTACCTATCCTTATAGCACATCCGAGTGCATTCCTTTTGCTACCATTCCGTTGTGTTGCCTTAATGGCCTGTCCGTCTTATTCCGTATCCTTTAGCAACAACTTTTCCGTGTTGTTATCCATTACGCATCATCCGGATGCTATCCCTTATGCAACAATCCATTGCGATACTCATCCTGAGCCTGTCCTTAAATCCCTGTTATCCTAAAAACCAAACCTTGGAATTCGAGTAGTTAGTCCGTTTCCATTTACTCGGTAAGCGTCGTTGCTTATTTATGGGTTAATTATAGAGAGTGATTTGCAGTAAATGTAGGATAAAACCGCTTATGGTTTAGGTTCTTACAAATGAAATATTTTTAAATTATATAAAATACAATGACTTGTTATGTTTTTGTGGTGTTATACAGAGTGTTTTTACTCATTAGCTGTCATAAGCGTAAGAGATGTCTTACAGGGGTTTTCTTTTTTGGGTGTATTTATCACGAAGTGATTATATAAAGTGTGCACTTTTTAGTACATCGCGGTAAAATTAATGATAATAATTATTAGTTAGGTAAGACAATATGAAAAAAACACTCGTGTTTGTTGTTGGATTAATTGCCTCAGCACCGGCTGTTGCAACTGATGTTGTGAATATTTACTCATTTCGACAACCTTTTTTAATTAAACCTATTTTAGATGATTTTACACAGCAAACGGGCATTAAAACCAATGTGGTGTTTGCTAAAAAAGGCTTAATAGAACGTGTTAAGCGTGAAGGTAAACACAGCAAAGCCGACTTAGTTTTAACCTCAAACTTTAGTGCTTTAATTCAATTAGAAGAGCTAAATCTTACGCAAACCATAGAAAGCAAGCAGGTTAATAATAATGTCCCGGCGGCATTTCGTGATGGCGATGGCCAGTGGGTAGCGCTCACTAAGCGCGTGCGTAATGTTTACTCTTCAAAAGAGCGTTTAGGCGCATTGCCTAACCTTACCTACGAAGCGCTTGCTGAGCCGCAATACAAAGGACAAATTTGTACTCGCTCTGGCAAACACCCATATAACTTAGGCCTTGTAGCTTCTATGATTGCTCATCATGGTGAAGCACAGACGAAAACATGGCTTGAGGGTGTAAAAGCTAATTTAGCGCGTAAACCTCAAGGTAACGATCGAGCGCAAGTTAAAGCGGTTAAAGAAGGTTTATGTAATTTAGCCTTAGGTAATAGTTATTACTTAGGCAAAATGCTGCAAGACGAAGCACAAAAACCATGGGCTGAAGCCGTTCATATTAACTTTCCAAATCAAACTGACCGAGGCTCACATATAAATGTATCGGGTGCAGTTATTACTAAGTATGCTAAAAACCCTGAAAATGCCTTGAAACTCATAGAGTATATGACCGACAATAAGGCGCAAAATATGTATGCCTCGCTCAATATGGAGTATCCGGTTAAGCCAGGTGTAAAACTTTCTAGTTTGGTTGCATCATGGGGAAGCTTTAAGGAAGACAGCTTACCGCTTGATGAAATTAGCAAATATCGTCCGTTAGCCCTTAAGCTAATTGATGAGGTGAAGTTCGATCTTTAATGACTTATAAATTTCAGCTGTCGAAATGGCAGCTTATTGCGTGGTCGACGGGGTTATTGCTGTCGACCCCGTTGTTTTTCCTACTATTAGAATCTTTACAAGGCGACTCAGAGGTATTTACCCACCTGTGGAATACCGTACTGTGGGACTATATAAGTAATACCGTATTACTGGTTTTAGGTGTAGGGCTGCTTAGTTGCGCCATTGCGTTACCACTGGGTTGGCTCACCGCTTATTGTCGTTTTCCTGGCAAACAACAGTTTGAATGGGCATTGATGCTGCCTCTTGCCATGCCTACTTATATTATTGCTTATGTGTACACTGATTTACTCGACTATGCGGGGCCGGTACAAATAACTCTAAGAGAGTGGTTTGGTTGGCAGTCGCCAAGTGACTACTGGTTTTTTGATATACGCACCTTACCAGGGGCTATTGTTATGATTGCGCTGGTACTCTACCCGTATTTATATTTAATTTTTAAAACTGCACTGCGAGAACAATCTTTTAAGTTAGTCCAAGCCAGTCAGTTAATGGGGCTAAATGCATGGAAAAGCTTTTTTAAAGTCAGCCTTGTATTATCCCGTGGTGCCATTGTAGCGGCCCTTGCTTTGATCAGCATGGAAACCATGGCTGATTTTGCCACCGTAAGCTATTTTGCTGTCAGTACATTAACCACCGCTGTATACGATACCTGGTTTGGCTATTATTCATTAACTGCAGCAGCAAAAATTTCAGGGGTGATGTTACTACTGCTGTTCTTAGCATTGATCACCGAGCGTTTTAGCCGTCGTAACCAAGCGGTGTTTGAGCGTCAATCGAGCGTGAACAGTGAAGCGCTTTATATCCTCAAAGGTAAGTCTGCGTGGCTAGCAACTGGGTTTTGTAGCTTTATTTTAATTATTTCGTTTATTATTCCGATGGTTGTATTGCTCAAATATGCAGTGATGTATTTTGATCAAGCGTGGAATAGTGAGTTTTTTAGCTATGCATGGCAAAGTTTAAAAGTGGCGGCTGTAGTCAGTGTGGTGACTATTATACTGAGTGTTTTAGTGGTGTTTTATCAGCGCATTGCTAAACAAAAAAATCCATTAATACCCGGGCGTTTGGCCAGTACGGGCTATGCGTTACCCGGCACAGTATTAGCGATAGCGGTATTGTTGCCACTCACCCTATTAGAAAATACTATTAACCGCACTTTAGCTCCTTATGATTTAGATATTGGCTTATTACTTACTGGTAGCTTACTCACTATTATTTTTGCTTATATAGTGCGGTTTTACGCCGTTGCACACGGAGCTATTGAGTCGAGCTTTTCACGCATTAGTCCCTCCCTTGATATGGCAAGCCAGTCAATGGGAAAAAGCCAAGGGCGCACATTACGCTTAGTGCACTTACCTTTATTACGCAGAGGCTTATTAACCGCCGGTTTATTGGTCTTTATCGAGTGTATGAAAGAGCTACCCGCAGCGTTGTTGTTAAGGCCTTTTGATTTTGAAAGCTTAGCAACTCATGTGTTTCAGTATGTAAGCGATGAACAATTAGAGCTGGCCTCTATATCGGCTTTGTTTATTGTGGTGGTGGGGTTTATTCCGTTATATTTTATTAACCGTTCAATGGAGCAGCGTAGCTAAATGAGTAGTTTGATTTTACAAGGCGTGAGCTATGCATATAACGGGACTAAGGTGATAGATAATTTAGATTTAACCTTAGGTAAAGACGAAATAGTGTGTTTACTCGGAGCCAGTGGCTGCGGTAAAACCACCACACTTAAAGCCATTGCAGGATTAATTGAAGCCAAACAAGGGCAAGTATTTATTGATGGTAAGCTAGTCAGTGATGCTAATACGTTTGTTTCACCTGAGCATCGTAATATTGGCATGATGTTTCAAGACTATGCGTTATTTCCGCATTTAACGGTGGCTAATAATATTGGCTTTGGCCTAAGCGGCATGAGCAAAGCAGATAAACACGCACGCGTGGATGAAATGTTAAAGCTGGTACACTTGGTAGGCTGCGCCGATAGATTCCCTCATCAACTCTCTGGTGGGCAACAGCAGCGAGTAGCGATTGCACGCGCATTAGCATATAAACCTAGCTTACTGTTACTTGACGAGCCATTTTCTAATATTGATACCCAAGTACGATTTGAGTTAATTGCCGACATTAGACGCATTATTAAGGCGCAGCAAGTATCGGCTGTGTTTGTTACTCACTCAAAAGAAGAGGCGTTTGCTTTTTCAGATACGCTTGCGGTTATGCACCAAGGTAAAATTGCGCAGCAAGGTACGCCAGAACAGCTTTTTGCTAAACCACGTTCAAAGGAGGTTGCAGAGTTTCTGGGTCAGGGCATATACTTAAGCGCCACCGCATTAACCGCCACTGAATATCAAACGCAGTTTGGGGTAGTTGAATCAATACAGCCACAGCAGCATGGCTTGGCGGATAAGGGCGTTATTTATGTGCGTCCGCATCAACTTGAACTTGTTAGTAATAACGATACGCAACAGCAATGTGAGCGGGTTAGTATATTAAGTAGTCGCTTTATTGGCTCTGCTTATGTATACACTGTGGTTATTGATGAGCAAGAAATAGAAGTTGCAGCCGAGTATGGCCAGTCATTTGAAATTAATGAACAGGTTATAATAAAAATAAAACCGCACACGGTGAATTTTTTTGAATCGTAATTAATCGCTGTGTTTTGCTCTAAAAAGTAAGGAATGACAATGGCGCAAGCGCAATCAGGGATTTGTGCTGAAGCAAACTTACACGGTTTGCACTTATTTTTTAATGTACTTGATGGTCACGACGAACTACTTCGCGCTAAGCTTAAAAAAGTGAGCGATATTGAAGATGAGTTTAGTGATCAGTTCTCTGAATCTATGCTTTCTTGTATGGTCGCCATTGGCGCGCAATATTGGCCACACATTCTGCCTGATTATATGCCAAGTGAGCTGCGAGGCTTTCCTAATATTACCCATAGCGATTTTGTGATGAGTGCAAGGCCATGCGATTTATTTGTGCAAATCCGCTCAGACAGAGAAGATGTAAACCACCTGTTTGCATTGCAAATATTAAAACTTTTCAACCCTGATGTTGAGCTGGTGGAGCAAATTCGAAATTTTCGTTTTTTAGATGGCCGTGATTTTAATGGTTTTATTTATGCGGGCGATACTCCGCATGGTCGTCAAAAACGGGTAACGGCCCTCGTTAATAAGCCCGATAGCTTTGAAGATCAAGGCAGCTATATTCATGTTCAGCGCTATAAGCATGACTTAACGTTATGGCAGCACTTGTCGTTGCAAGAACAAGAACAAATAATGGGGCGTACTCGTCTCGACAATACCCTAATAAGCCCCGCACTTGAAAGCAGCCATGCGACCCGAAGTGAATTAAAAGATGAACAGGGGCAAGCATTATTACTAAATCAAAGTATGCCTTATGGCGACGTGTATGAGCAGGGAATGTTAATGATTATGTGCTCGGCTAAAGGGGATGCATTCGAGAAAGTGCTCAACAGCCGTTTAGGGCAGGGGGAGCATTACGATCATTGGCTTGATTTTACTCAAGCAGATATGGGCTCTGCGTTTTTTGCACCCTCAGTGCGATTTTTAAAGCAGTTATAAAACAAGCCAGTAACGGCTACGTATTAGCATAGCCGTAACAATGATAACCAAACGTGTTTAAACCGTATCAAACAAAATACGCACACGCTCTAATGTGAGGTCTATTTCTGATACTTTCGCTGGCGCAATAAAAATAGTGTCATCGCCGGCAATTGTTCCTAATACGCCATCTGCTTTACCTAATGAGTCAAGTAAACGGGCAATTAGCTGCGCAGCGCCTGGGCTGGTGCGAATAATAATCATCATTTCGTTATGCATAATGTCAATAACTAACTGGCGTAACGGGCTTTTAGCGGTTGGTACACCCATTTCGGCAGGTAAACAGTACACCATTTCTTGTTTTGCATTGCGGGTACGTACCGCGCCAAACTTACTTAACATCCGCGACACTTTACTTTGGCTAATATTATCAAAGCCTTGTTCTTTTAATGCGTCGACTATTTCGCCTTGTGAGCCAAAATTTTCTTCTTTTAAAAGTGCTTTAAAGGCTTTTACCAATGCTTCTTGTTTGTCTTGTGGTTGCATAGTGTCTAGTTAGTTATGTTGTCGATACTGCAAATTCTACACAAAAATGCATATTTATGCAGCAGTTGTTTAGGTTTTGCTGCGTTTAAACAGCAAAGTTTACAACTATGGTCGAAAATATAGTTAAAATAGGCAGGATAAATTTGTTTTTAGTCGCTAATTTCTTTATCTTATGAACCACAAATATTTCCTTCCTCAAATCACGGAGAATTCCAATGAAAGTTGCTGTATTAGGTGCTGCAGGTGGTATCGGTCAAGCGTTGTCTTTATTATTAAAAACAGGCTTACCAGCTGGTTCAGAATTATCACTATATGATGTTGCGCCAGTAGTTCCTGGTGTTGCTGTTGACCTTTCTCATATCCCAACAGATGTAAAAGTTGAAGGTTTTGGTGCAGATGCACTAGATAAAGCATTAACAGGTTGTGATATTGTTTTAATCCCAGCGGGTATGCCGCGTAAGCCAGGTATGGATCGTGCAGATTTATTTAATGTTAACGCAGGTATCATTAAAACATTAGCAGAAGGCATTGTTGCTAACTGTCCTAAAGCGCTTGTAGGTATTATCACTAATCCAGTTAACGGCACTGTACCGATTGTTGCTGAAGTATTCAAAAAAGCAGGTACTTACGATGCTAAGCGTGTATTTGGTATTACAACACTCGATGTGATCCGTTCTGAAGCGTTTATTGCTGAACTTAAAGGCGTAGACGTAGCAAGTGTTAAAGTACCAGTGATTGGTGGCCACTCAGGCACAACCATTCTACCGTTACTTTCTCAAGTTGAAGGTGTTACTTTCACTGATGAAGAAGTGGCTACACTAACTCCTCGTATCCAAAATGCAGGTACTGAAGTAGTTAATGCTAAAGCGGGCGGTGGTTCTGCAACATTATCTATGGGTGCTGCAGCAGCACGTTTTTGTATGTCTCTAGTTAAAGGCCTACAAGGTGAAGACGTTGTAGATTATGCATACGTTGCTGTTGAAAATGGCGATGCAGAGTACTTTGCACACCCAGTACGTTTAGGCAAAAATGGCGTAGAAGAAATTCTTTCTTACGGCACTTTAAGCGCATTTGAAGAGCAAGCTAAAAATGACATGCTTGAAACGTTGAAAAAAGATATCAAAGAAGGTGTTGATTTTATGGCGTAATAGCCAAAATTAACCAATAAAAAAGCCTGCGTTTGCAGGCTTTTTTATTACTCGGAATTATCTACACAGTATTACTTAGTGGTCGCGGTCAACCGCTATTCTAGCTAAGCTAATTAGTGCTTGCTTGTAACTCGACTCCGCTAAGCAATCTAAACAGGCAATTGCTTTATTAGCTTCTTGCTCGGCTTTTTCCATGGTGAACTCAAGGGCATTGGTATGTTTGAGCGCAGCCAGTATCTCGTCAAGGTGCTCCATACCATTACAGTGCTCAATAGCGTCTCTTATTAACTGTGTTTGATGCTCACTACCGTGTTGCATTGCATATATAAGAGGTAACGTCGGCTTACCTTCAGCTAAATCATCGCCAATGTTTTTACCAAGTTGGTCGGCATCAGCGTTGTAATCTAAAACATCATCCACTAACTGAAAAGCAGTACCTAAATGCATACCATACAAATTAAGTGCCTCTAGTACAGTATCGTCTTGGTCAGTAATAATGGCCGCAAGGCCCGTCGCTGCTTCAAATAGCTTGGCGGTTTTAGAATAAATAACCTGCATATAACTGGCTTCAGTGGTATCAGGGTCGTTGCAGTTCATTAATTGCAGCACTTCACCTTCAGCAATAATGTTGGTTGCATCAGCCAGTACTTGCATTATTTGCATTTTACCAAGACCCACCATTAGCTGAAACGAGCGGGTGTAAATAAAATCACCCACCAGTACGCTAGCAGCATTACCAAACTCAGCATTTGCTGTAGGTGTGCCACGGCGCAAATTAGATTCATCTACAACATCATCATGTAAAAGCGTTGCGGTATGAATAAATTCAATGATAGTTGCTAGCGTAATGTGATCTTTGCCTTGGTAACCTAGCGCTTTAGCCGCCAAAATAGCCAACATAGGGCGAACACGTTTGCCACCGCTGTTAACAATATACAAACCAAGTTGATTAACTAACGCCACATCTGAGCGCATTTGCGCATGTATTAGTTGATTGACGTCATTCATATCGCTTTCGATTAACGCCTGGATAGCTTTTATATCCATTGATCTCCGAGCCAATTTTAATGTGTGAACGGCGCAGATTGTACAACAAAAAATGCATTAGCTCGATATTTTGTGATGATTCCTTAAAAAAACACCCTTAATTAGGTTAAATGACCTATTAACCTTGTGAATAATTGATTAAACACCCTGGTTTAATTTTGAATCACCCTTGGTGGTTAATTGAACTACATAGGCTCGCTTTGCTATTGCTAATTTATTTTCTGTAACCGTTAAAAAGCGCTTGGCAAAGGGGGATTTTAATATAAAATGGAGGAAATATTGAATTGCTCTCAATGCAGCTACTTTTTATTCATTTAATTACAAAAAGAGGCTTGCTAGTTTTTACGCATTAGCGTAAACTTCGCGCCCTATTGAAGAATATTTTAGTTGCGTCGATTTGAGGGCGCACAGACGGAGTTAATTATGTACGCGGTTTTCCAAAGTGGTGGTAAACAGCACCGTGTGACTGAAGGTCAAACAATTCGTCTTGAGAAATTAGACGTTGAAACTGGTGCAGCAGTTGAATTTGATTCAGTACTTTTAGTTGCTGATGGTGAGAAGATCGAGATTGGTGTACCGTTCGTAAACGGTGGTAAAGTAACAGCTGAGGTTGTTTCACACGGTCGCGGTGAGAAGATTAAGGTTGTTAAATTTAGACGCCGTAAGCATTCTCGTAAGCAAATGGGCCATCGTCAATGGTTCACAGAAGTTAAAATCACTGGCATTAGCGCTTAATTAGAGGTACTTAGAAATGGCACATAAAAAAGCAGCTGGTAGTACTCGTAACGGTCGCGATTCAGAAAGCAAACGCTTAGGTGTTAAGCGTTTTGGTGGCGAATCAGTTCTAGCGGGTAGCATCATTGTTCGTCAGCGTGGAACTCGTTTCCACCCAGGCGCAAACGTAGGTATCGGTAAAGACCACACTATCTTCGCAAAAGCAGATGGTAAAGTTCAGTTTGAACAAAAAGGTCCTTTAAACCGTAAATACGTAACTATCGTAGCTGAGTAATCAGTAAGGTAGTTAAAAAACCCCGCCTTTGCGGGGTTTTTTGTTTTAAGCATGTTTAAATATATACCCAAGTGTTTTTATGCTCAGTGTGCTCTATAGGCCACTTAGGTATATAATAGAGTTATTAACAAGCCAATCCCTAAAGTGAGTAATCATGAAGTTTGTAGATGAAGTAGAAATTCGCGCAGAAGCTGGTGACGGTGGCAGCGGCATCGTGTCTTTTCGTCGTGAGAAATATGTTCCAGATGGTGGACCTGATGGCGGTGACGGTGGAGACGGTGGTAGTGTTTATCTACAAGCTGATGAAAACTTAAATACCCTTATTGACTATCAATTTGAGCGTTTTCACAGAGCAGAACGCGGTACAAACGGTCAAAGCCGTAATTGTACGGGTAAGAAAGGTGAAGACCTGATCGTTAAAGTGCCTGTTGGTACACGTATTATTGATGTTGATACACAGGAATCATTAGGGGATTTAACCCAAGATGGTCAACGAATTGTGGTTGCAAAAGGCGGTTTCCATGGCTTGGGGAATGCGCGTTTTAAATCAAGTACTAATCGTGCTCCACGTCAAAAAACACTTGGCACACCGGGTGAAGTACGTAACCTTAAGTTAGAGCTAATGCTACTGGCTGATGTCGGCTTACTTGGGTTACCAAATGCAGGTAAATCAACCTTTATCCGCAGTGTGTCAGCTGCAAAACCTAAAGTAGCTGATTATCCATTTACTACGCTGATTCCTAACTTAGGGGTTGTTCGTCCTGAAGCAAACAAATCATTTGTAATTGCTGATATTCCAGGTTTGATTGAAGGCGCGTCAGAGGGAGCGGGATTAGGTATTCGCTTCTTAAAGCATTTAGAGCGTTGTCGTGTGCTTTTACACATTATAGATGTAATGCCAGTTGATGGCTCTAACCCTGTTGATAATGCATTTGCAATCATCAACGAGCTACACCAGTACAGCCCTAAGCTCGCTGAAAAGCCACGCTGGTTAGTATTTAATAAAATTGATTTATTGCCTGAAGATGAAGCCAAAGCCTTATGTGAGCAAATTGCAGAAGAGTTGGGTGAGTCTGAAAATATTTACAGTATTGCTGCAATTAATAAATTAAATACGCAGCCATTAATTCACGACATCATGACGCTACTTGATAACATGCCTAGAGAGAAGTTTGTAGAAGTGGCAGACGAAGAGGTTGAATTTAAGTGGGATACCTACCATCAAAAAGCCACTAAAGGCGATGATGATGACTGGGATGATTGGGATGAAGATGATTACGACGTAGAAGTTGTCTACGAGCGTTAATTATAATTGTATATATTTAAAAGGAGCTAACGCTCCTTTTTTATTTTTTTAATAATAAAGAATTAGGTGTTTAGTGTGATAATTTCAATGATTGCAGCAATGGCAAACAACCGTGTCATTGGCTTAGATAATAAAATGCCATGGCATTTACCTGGTGACCTTCAGCACTTTAAAAAAGTAACCTCTGGTAAACCCGTTATTATGGGGCGCAAAACATTTGAATCAATAGGCCGACCGTTACCTGGGCGACGTAATATTATTATTACTCGTAATAAAGACTATCACGCATCAGGAATTGAAACAGTAACCACACCAGAAGCTGCACTTGAGCTTGTTAATGATGTTGCAGAGGTGATGATAATTGGTGGCGGAAACATCTACCAGCAGTTTTTAGCGCAGGCGCAGCGCTTGTATTTAACCTTTATAGACTTAGATGTTGAAGGGGATACACAATTTCCTGATTATAAAAGTGTTGCAAACTGGCAAATTGAAGATGAAATGTTGATGACGCCCGATGATAAAAATAAATATAGTTATAAGTTCGTAACTTTGAATAAAATTTCTTAACATTATTGCCAAAATCTGAGCGTGTTGGTACAATATTAAACAATAGAGTACGAAAAAAGCATTAATATAAGGTATCCAGTCAATGATTAAATTACCGAAGCTAGTTGTAATTGCTGCTATTGCAGCGGGTTCGTTCGCTTATACTGCGCCTGTAAGCGCTAATGATCAGTTAGCTGTTTCAATCTGTGAATACATTGCTGGTGATGATAAAAACCGTCTGCGTAGCAAATTAAAAAGTTCACGTGTGAAAGTTCGTAATATCTATGATGCAGTTTTCTGTAATGGTAATAACTTATTGCGTCACGCTGTTGCAAGTAATGCGGTTGATACGGGTGAGTACATTGTTAAAAACTTATCAAAGAGCTCACTTGAAGATGGTGCCGATATAGCCTGGGCTGAGGCAAATCATGCAGGATCACCTTTAATCCCTATTATTAAAGACCGCGCAGGCCTTTAATTAAAAGCTTAATTTAAAAAAACCGCGTTTATATGAAGTGACCCCATAAAGTTGGACTCATTTTTAAGCGGCTGCCAAGGCCTGATTTCGATACTGTATCGGACTCAGGCCTTTTAGTTTCAGCTTAATACGCTCGTTGTTGTAATAGTCGATATATTCTTTGATGTTTTCAATAAGCTCATTCACGTCTTTAAACGTTTCGTTGTGGTACATCTCACTCTTCAATATGCCGAAGAAGTTCTCAGCAACCGCATTATCTAAACAATTTCCTTTTCTAGACATACTTTGTTGCAACCCTTTTTCCTTGAGATGATTTTGATATTGTTTGTTTTGATATTGCCACCCTTGATCTGAGTGTACAACTGGCTTTTCATTTGGCTTCAACCTAGCAGTTGCTGTTTTAAGCATGTCAGTTACCAAAGGGAGTGCAACGGATTTTCTGACTTCGTAACTGATTACCTCTTGGTTGAATAGGTCAATCATAGGCGATAGATATACCTTCTCATTATTCACTTTAAACTCTGTCACATCCGTCACCCATTTTTGATTTGGCTTCTGCGCACTAAACTCACGGTTAAGCGTATTTTCTGCGATTTTACCCACTTCACCTTTATAGGATTTATAACGCTTAGGCCTTACTTTTGACTTGAGGCCTAACTCATTCATCAGCCGTTGAACGCGCTTATGATTAACAAGTACCCCCATTGTTCTCAGAGCACTCGTAATTCTGCGATAGCCATATCGTCCTTTATGCGCGTGATAGATATCACGTATTTTTACCAGTAAATCATTGCTTGCACAGGGTTGCTTACAAGTAGTGCGATGATAATAGTAAACACTCTTTGGCAGCCCTGTAGCCTTTAAAAGGTGTCGTAAGCTATGTTTTGCCTTGAACTCTTCGACGACTATCGTCTTGTCTTTGCTTTTTTCTTTCTGGCTTGAGCCAAGGCTTCTAACTTTTTTAGCACATCATTCTCTGCTCGTAAGTATGCTAATTCTTCTCGTAACTCCTCCTCAGTCATTTGCTCTACTGGTTTTGATGAAGAAGAATTATTAGTCATGACTGGCCTACCTTTTATTTGTGGTTTGAGACGTGATATACCATCACGAGCATAAAGCTTTTGCCATTGAAAAAGAATGCCAGGGGACGATAAATCGAAAAAAGCACTGGTATAACCGAGTGACCAACTGTTTGCTGTCATCGTTTTTAACACTTCTACCTTAAATGCTTGAGAATAAGGTTTGTGAACAGACCTGAAGCTTTCAGCGCCATGAATTCGATAAATAGCGGTCCAATATCGGACCTGCCTATCTGTAACATTAAATCTGTTGCTTACTGTCGAAGAGCTTTCAGACAAAGCGAGCTCTGCTATTTTGAGCTTAAAAGCTCGATGATGTTTGGACATAAAAAGACCCCCAGTAATTGGAATGTCCAACTATTGGGGGTCACTTCAATACGCGGTTTTTTATTAGTTACCTAAAACATCCTTCCATTGAGCTTTTATCTATCCTTCCCTCTGAGTTAGAAGTGCGCCTTTCAACACAGCTATTTTCACTAAATAAAGACATTAACGGTAAATACAGAGCTCTAGGAAAGCTCTCAGGTAACGATACTGCGCTTTTAGACAATGCACTGAGACAAATGGCGGGCTCAGCGTCATCGCTTATAAATTATGTACAAAAAGCCTCAACTCTAAGTACCCATGCTCTAAGCTACAATAAGTTGGCGAGTGACTATTATAGTGAAGTGGTTAATTTATCTTTATCGACCTATCAACTGCTAAATGATTACCAGCCTGAAATTGAAAAAAGCCTGCAACAGAGCGTAAAAAATTTAAAACTTACTCGCTGCAAAAATTGCACAGTTGCATAATTTAGGAGTGATGAATGAGGTTGATGAATTTGCTTTATTTGTAGATGAAGAGCCAGAAGATCTGGATGCTGATATAAAAGCGGAGTTGGTGAGTTGGCCTAAACGTTATTTGCGCGATTTAAGCAGTACTTTATCGCAAGCAAAGCAGCGTAATTCTGGAACGAATGAGTTACGTGAACAAATTAGCGTGTTATCAAAAACAGTGATTGAAGCAGAGCAAACATTAAAAGCGCAGCAAGATACCGTTAAACAACAAGTTTTTTGGGTGTTCGGAATCGCAATAGGTGGTTTAGTAATATTAGCTTTTGGTATTTATTGGGTGCAACGTAAACAGGTTTTACAGCCTTTGAGGCAACTACGAGATGGGTTTGCATTTTTAATCGAAAGTAATGAGTTAAAAAATATTACAGTGAATAATCCTAAAACAGTTGTTAAAAATGAAAGTTTACTAGGAAATATTCAACACATAGGTGAGCAGGTTAATCATATTAACGCGCAGGCTGCTGAAAATGCACAAAATACTTATGAGGCAATGCAGCAAAGTGTTGGTTTTGCTAAAAATATGCTTAATGCGAGTTCTGATACACAGCAACGTATTGAACAAGGTATGCACAGTGTGCAAGAGTTACTGAGCGGCGTGCAAGGTCGAGGTTTTGCGGTGGTTGCTGATGAAGTAAGGCAATTAGCCATGCAAACCCAAGGTTCGTTAAAAGAGATTAACGATCAGCTGGCGTTATTAAGTGAGAACTCTCAAATGGTCTACTCACAAATTAATGCGTTAACTGAAGATGCCCAATTACAAACCGAAAATGCCCAAGAGCTTCAAGCAAACTCGGAAGGGGTCGCAAATAATGCTCAGCAGACAAACACAGTTGCAGTTGAAGCAATGGAGCTTGCAAAACAGCAAAGCAATTTCCTTAGTGACTTTACTCAATCAATGCATAATAAGAAAAGCCAAGTAAATGAGTTGAGTGAGTTGGTGTCTGATATTCGCTCGCAGCTAGCGCTGCAAATGGCAACAATTAAAAAGGGATTGGGTTTAGACAGTGATGCAGTTTAATCTCGGTATAAACTCGAAACCGTAAATATTAACCTGTATGCTAAAAGTCTACGTAGTTACCCAAAGGATTTAACATGATTGAACAAGGTCAAACAATACCCGCAGTTAGTCTATCTAAGCTAACCGATGACGGTATGCAAACACTGACAAGCAATGAATTATTTGCAGATAAAAAAGTCGTGTTATTTGCAGTGCCAGGCGCTTTTACACCAACGTGTTCGAATGCTCATTTACCTGGATATATTAGCTTGGCTGATAAAATTAAGGCCAAGGGAATTGACGCTATTTATTGTGTATCGGTAAACGATGCATTTGTGATGAAAGCGTGGGGTGAGTCACAAAATGCAGAACATATAGATATGCTTGCAGACGGTGATGCTAGTTTTACTTGTGCTTTAGGGCTTGAAAAAGATACCGCAGGCTTTGGTGGAATACGCTCAAAACGATACGCGATGGTTGTTGATAATGGTGTTGTTACTGGTCTATTTGTAGAACAAGGCAAAGAGTTTGTAATAAGCAGTGCTGAAGCTGTTTTAGCCAAGCTTTAACACTGACGACTTTAATCAGAGAATAAAAAGCCGATACAGTGTATTAATGCGGATCGTTTAAGTTAATTGAACGATCTTTCAGAGGCTTCATAATAGGCTACAACAAAAGTTGTGGCCTATTTTTATGTCTGAATTTATTAAAGAATTACACCTTACTACTGAGTTTAGCCAAGATCGTGATATTGATTCGTTTACTAAGCATATTCCCCTTGAGTGGATTGAAGCAGCCGTTACTCAAACAGGGAGAGCCTCTGTGCGTAAACGACGTTTCCCCGCCGAGCAAGCTGCTTGGCTTGTATTAGGGATTGGTTTATTAAGAAACCGCTCAATATCTGAAGTCTGTGACAAACTAGAGCTCGCTTTTCCTGACGCTAAAGGAGAGCTTCCACCATTGGCGACGAGCAGTATTATAAAAGGGAAAGAAAAGCTAGGCGCAGCGCCTATGAAACACCTTTTTAAACATACAGCAACGCAGTGGGAGCAGTCGCAAACTTTTGATGACGTGTGTGGTTTAAAGCTGCTCAGCATTGACGGTACACAATTTAAAACTCAAGATACACCGAGTAACCGTCACTTTGGCTATGCTAAATCGACAACAAACTTCCCCTCAGTACTTGCTGTGACCTTGATGTCGACAAGAACGCATTTAATATCCGATGCAGCGTTTGGCCCCATTACTCAAAGTGAAATTCATTATGCTCAACAGCTTGTTGGCTCAGCACCTGAATATTCATTGACGCTATTTGATAGAGGTTTCTTTTCGGCTGAACTATTTACGAGCTGGCAAGGCGTTAGCGAAAATCATCATTGGCTTACGCCCATCAAAAGCAAAATGCGCTATGAAATAACGGAGTCATTTAGCGATTACGACCACTTAATAACAATGCCTATTTCACCACAAGCTAAGAAATCAGCCCCTTACCTAGGTGATACATGGCAAGCAAGGCTTATTCAAATTCCGACACCTAAAGGGGAAATAAAAGGGTTCATCACCTCATGCGTCTGTCCAGAAAAGTACCCGCTGAAAGCGCTACTCGATGTGTATTGGCAACGATGGGAAATAGAGCGAGGCTATGGTGAGCTCAAGCAATATCAACTATCAAATAAACCAGCATTACGGAGCCTGAAACAGGAAGGTATTTATCAAGAGCTCTGGGGTATTCTGACATCATATAATATCGTGAGACTTGAAATGGCAGAGATGGCTAAAGCCCATAAAGTTGAGCCATTACGCATCAGTTTTATTAACGCATTATACCTCATACAAGACGAGTTTTTATGGTGTTCAGGTCGAAGCCCAGGGACAATCCCTAAAAAGCTAAAAGAACTACGTGAAAACGGTAAACGGCTAATATTACCGGAGAAAAGAAAGCGAAAAGCTTATCCGCGAGCGGTGCTGGCAAAGACACAAAAATATCCGGTTAGATATAAACGAAAAAACACCACTCGCTCTTAAACGAGTGGTGTTAATACAGTGTATTGGCTTTTTTTATCTAAAGAGGATGTTTTATGGCTGGTATTGACCGCTTAGCGTTAAACCAGAGAATGTTTGATACGCATTAACACTTAAGTGCCATGTTCCCGCTTGAGGATTACTAAAAGTACAAGTTTCGGCGTTACCATTTTTATATGGACGACAATCATAGCTTGAGCTTGTTGGCTGGCTACCAAATTTTACAAATAAATCTGCATCACCGGTGCCGCCTGACGTTGTAACAGTAAAGCTTGCCATACCCGCCGGTACATCTAGCGTGTAATGTTTCCACTGACCTGCATTTGCTGTGATATCAGACACTGTGCCACCACCTGCTTGAGGTGTGCCTGAACCACCACCTGTTGAACCACCCGTAATGTTACCGACTAAACTCACGTCACTGTAGGCTGAATAACCACGCAGCATTACATGGTAAGTGCCGGCTGTTGGATTATCAATAGAACATTCTTCACTGTTTCCACCTTTATATGGACGACAATCATAAGTGGTTGTGGTTGGTTTACTACCTGCACGTACATACAAGTCAGCATCCCCTGTGCCACCACTCATAGTGAAAGTAACATTGGTTGCACCACTTGGTACTGTCATAGTGTAAAAGTCTTGTGCACTTGCCGCACCGCTTAAACCGGTTTTGACTTCTCCATCAACAAGTTCGTTATCACCCGTTGTTGGCGGTGTACCATCTGATGCTGCAGCAACCGCAGCGGCCGCATCAACAATACCTGTACCACAGCTGGTACACGTAGAAGAAAATGGACGAGTGGTTGTTTTTAAAATACTTTCTATTTCATCAGGAGTCGCGTTTGGTTTTGCTTGTTTGATCAGTGCAGCAACACCCGCAACATGAGGAGCCGCCATTGAGGTGCCTTGCGAAAAGCCATAACTGTCGCTTGATGGTGTTGTTGAACCTGAATTGTAAGTTGATAAAACACCTTCAGAATCATTGGCAAAGCTTTGCGCGCCACCCGGTGCTGCCACATCAATATTATTTCCGTAATTTGAGTAATAAGCGCGGCCACCATTACGGCCAACTGATGCAACATTAACAACACCATTACAGTTACCTGGGTTGTAGTTTGCAGAATTATCGTTATCGTTACCTGCAGCAATAACAACAACTGTGCCGTTGTTACGTGCAGTATTTATGGCATTTTGCGTGGTTGAACTACATGCACCCGCACCACCTAAACTCATGTTAATTACATCAGCAGGATTAGCATTTGCTGATGTTCCCGATACATTACCACCTGAGGCCCAAATGATACCGTCAGCAATATCTGAGGTTAAACCGCCACATTTACCCAATACACGCACTGGTACTACTTTGGCGTCATAAGCAACACCAGCAACGCCTTCACCGTTATTTGTTACTGCAGCGACAGTGCCTGCAACGTGAGTACCATGCCAACTAGAGCCTTGTGCACCGTTATTACCACATTCACCAGCTGCAACTGCATCCCCTGGATCGCGAGCATCGTTGTCACGGCCATTGCCATCATTGGCGACTGATAGATTAGAGATCATATCGTAGCCTGGTAAAATATTAGCGTTTAAATCAACGTGAGGGCGGTAGCCCGTATCAAGCACAGCGACAACCACACCACTGCCTGTTGCCGTATCCCAAGCTGTTGGTAAGTTAAGTCCACCGGCTTGCTCATAGTAATGCCATTGATCATCAAAACGCGGGTCATTTGGTGTCGCAAATGGTTTTAGCATTTGATCGACTTCAATATATTCAACATTACCCGAATTAACCATTTCTTGCATGAACTGCTGGGCTTCTTCAGCGTTTAGTTTTTTATCGGCACGCATTACGTGATGGTTATTGAGTGCCATTGCGCGAACATACTTAGCTTTAACTTTGCCTTTTTTTGAGGTGAAGTTTTTTACAAAGCTTTGCGCTTTTTTATTCATCATTGCTGGTGATACATCAGCGGTTGAGGTGTTCATCATATCGTTGTTATTTTTATATTTAATGATGAATTGAGTCTCAAAGCCACCTTGATTTTGTAACTTGGCTGAGGTTTCTGCCATTGAAGGTGCGATTGCTTGCGCTAGGTTAGCCATGCTTGAGCTGGCAGCAAAGAGTGTACTTATTGTTAGCGCAACAGCGCATTTTTTGAATGAATTATTAGAAGTCATAATTACCCTTAGTTTTATTATTATTTGTGAAAATCCACAAAGCGGGTACAAAGGTAAATGATCTGTTAACCACTTTGAAATATTAAATACGTATGTACCTATTTCATTTAGTTATAACCGCGTATTTAGTGCGCTTTCAGTTGTTTTGTATTTGTTTTTATATTATTAATAATCCTAATGTATTATATTTTTTTTGGGTTTTTTATCATTAATTAACTTTTATTGATAAATTAAAAATAATACAAAAGGGGTGTTGACCTTTGCGGATTAAAATAAGTTCAATCTAGGAAGAGGTTAACCGCGGCGCGCGATTTGTAACCTTGTGGACTAAGTAAAAATCGAGCAAAGCTTACGCACCCTGTTTACGCTCAAGATAAACACGCTCTGGCTATCTGGTTATTATTGAAACTTTGTTATAATTCACAAAAGTTTTTAAGAGATAACTAAATGACTCACGTTGATGTGATAGTGATTGGTGCCGGAGCCGCTGGTTTAATGTGTGCGGCACAAGCAGGATATCGCGGCCGAAGCGTCACAGTACTTGATATGGGTAAAAAGCCAGGACGTAAAATTTTAATTAGTGGCGGTGGGCGTTGTAATTTTACAAATGAAAATGCAAGCCCTAGCAACTATTTATGCGCTAACCCCCATTTTGTAAAATCGTGCTTAAGTCGCTACACGCAGCACGACTTTGTAGAGCTTGTAGACCGACATGGTTTGGCATATCACCATAAGACACTCGGGCAATTATTTTGTGACAATAGCGCACAAGACATTGTTGATATTTTACTAACCGAGTGTGAGTGGGCGGGCGTTACCATTAAACTGCGCAGCGAAGTGTTAAATGTCGCTAAAACAGCTACCGGCTATAGTGTGACAACTGAACAAGAAACACTTACTTGTGAGTCGCTTGTGGTTGCATCGGGTGGGTTAACCATGCCTAAACTGGGTGCTACGCCAATCGGCTATAAAATTGCAGAGCAATTTGGCTTAAAGATATTGCCGACTATGGCTGCTCTAGTTCCCTTTACCTTACATCAGCACGATAAAGACCGTTTTGAAGGGCTTTCGGGTATTAGTATTCCTTGTGAAGTTGCAAGCGAAGATGGCACCGTATTTAAAGAGAATATTTTATTTACTCATCGTGGGCTATCTGGGCCTGCTATATTGCAAATAAGCTCATTTTGGCGAGCAGGTCAGGCGGTAACGATCAATTTACTGCCTGAACTAGATTTAAAGCAACAGCTAGCTAATTGGCGAGAAACACAAGCGCAAAAATCGTTGAAAAATAGCCTCGCGACTATCCTACCTAAGCGCTTTGTAGAAATACTCCACGCCAGTAACGCCATTCCCGATTGTAATATTAATCAACTAACGCATGGCCAAATAGATGCGCTTGCTGATTATATTCATGCGTGGCAAATTAAACCAAATGGTACCGAGGGTTACAGAACCGCAGAGGTTACTTTAGGCGGCGTAGATACCGACGAGTTGAGCTCAAAGACATTTGAGGCTAAAAAAGCTAAAGGCTTATACTTTATTGGCGAAGTGACCGATGTAACGGGTTGGCTAGGAGGCTATAATTTTCAATACGCGTGGAGCTGTGGATTTGCCGCCGGGCAGTACGCGTAGTCGTTTTTAATCAATTATAAAATTTCGCTGGAAACAGCGTATTAACACGCCACTTCATCTTTGAGGTGGCGTTTATTCCTGCTCTGTTTATAACTTAAGCTTTTAACTCGTCTGGGTAAGTTTATACTGCTGCATTTTGCATTTTGCTATTTGGTTTTTCTGGAATAGTCATTTCTATAATTCCAGCATCAATGGCTGGCTTTAAGTAGCGCTCTCTAAAATGTTTACGGTCTTTTAATCCAAGTAAATTTGCAGCTCTTGTCGGTTTAGTGGCTTTTCGCTTTGGATAAATATATTTAACCTGAACTCTGGATAATAAATCTATCTCAAGCAGCTATTTACAGCGCTAACTACGTTGAATTTACTTGCAATAGGCGAGCTATTGACGCGTAATTTCGCCTTGTTTTCACTGGAAATCTCTGGCTAGAGAAAATAAATATAAATATCAATTTTGATTCAATACGTTAGTAAATCTCTTAACCAAAGTTAAGGTTACATAGTTAAAAACCCCGATATCACGCAGTGCAGTCGGGGTTTTTAACTTCTAGTGGTTACTCTTCGATAAACGCTTCACCTTCTTTCATCCACTTAGCGGCCGGTTTGCCTTTAAGGTAATGATCAAAGTACTGCATCATACGCACTGAAAAATCGACCTGATTTGGAAATTGTTTTAGGTGATGCGGTTCACCTTCATATTGTAAAAAGGTTGCGTCTTTACCTGCGCGACGAAGCGCTAAGTAATATTGCACGCCTTCATGCCATGGCACCGCATCATCTTTGTCGCCAAACATAATCAAAATTGGCGTGTTTACTTTATCGGCAAAAAAGACTGGCGAGTTTTCAATATAAAGCTCAGGTGCTTCAAATAAATTTTTACCAATACGGCTTTGCCCTGTTTCGTATTGAAATTGGCGTGCAAGTCCAGATTTTAAGCGAATGCCACTGTAAGCACTGGTCATGTTTGATACTGGCGCGCCCGATACCACTGCTTTAAACATATCAGTTTGGGTGATCATAAATGCACTTTGATAACCCGCCCAAGAGTGGCCTTGTAAGCCTATTTTATTAGCATCGGCAATACCTAAATCAATCAGCTTTTGTGTGGCGTTGATCATGGTTTGAGTTGAGGATTTACCAGGGTGACCTATTTCAAAGCGAATATCAGGTAAAAAGATGGCGTAGCCATTTGAGGTAAACATCGGGAAATTAGGGCGATGATTTAATTCCATTTTTGGAAAGTCATACATGCGCTGGCTCATGTAGCGGTAAAAGTACACCACAACAGGCACTTTATCGCCTTTTTTATAACCGGCAGGCTTGATTAATACCCCTTGTAAATCTTCACCATCAAAGCCTTTATAGCTAATGAGTTCAGGTGCTTGTCCCCAAGCAAAGTTGCTTATCTGAGGGTTAAGGTTAGTTACGCGTTGTGGTTGTTTAAAGTTAGAGTCTGTTTGATAAATGTCTGGAAATTGCTGATAGGTTTGCTCAGTAAATAAGTATTTATCGGCATTTTTGGCTTTTTTAACTACATCAAAGCGCTTATTACCTGTAAGTAATTTAGTGACTTCAAGAGTTGCTAAATTAAGTTTTGCCACTTCACTTTGCTTGCTTTGTAAATTAATTGCAGAAAGCAGGAGCGTATCATTGTTGTTAAAGCCTACTTGGTTTTTATCAAGTTTGATCACTCTGTATTGCGTATTACTTTTTTTACCATTAGTTAAGCGTTTAGCTTGCTTGGTATTGACGTTAAATGACCAAATATCGTATTTGCTATAAACCAGTATTTCGCTGCTATCGTTCAGCCAGCCTGCAAAACCATAACCAGGCTGCTTGGATGGATAGTCGTGTTTGTCATCGGCAAACGTGGCGTTAATCGCCTTGCTGAGTACGCTCACTTTATTATTACCTAAGTTTTTAAGCTGTACTTGGTTATTATTAAAGTAAGCAGCAAACTGCCCATTGGGCGCAAGGCTCGGCCTAAATGGATAGTCGTTAATGATAGAAGTCTGTTTACCCGTGTTTATATCAACAGCAAAGTAGTCAGCAAAAAAACCGCCATACATTACTTTTTCAAGATGCGCTAAATTTGAGTAGCCTAACAATGACGTGGCACGCTCAGTATTAAGCGACAGCTCAGGCATATTTGGCGTGCTTAACTGAACGACTTGCTGTGAATTTACATGGTATACCGCAGTGTAATGACGGTTTTTATTATTTTCATTCCATTGCTGCTCTTCGCGCGGTTTTATTTGCGCGTCATTGTTGTGCCATACATTTAATCCTTTATGGTCGCGAATTACTTCAAAGTCATACAGTGATGACTCATTTGTGTATTCTTTTTGTTTAACTTTTGCAACGAGTTTTGGGCGGTTTTCAAAGTATAAACGTGTACCATCTTCGGCCCAAGTTAATGTCGCGGTTTTGCCCATTAACCATTCTGGGTTAGGTGATTGCACAGTGGTTAGCGTGTCGTTTTGCCAGAGCGTTAATTCGTACTGACGACGACGCTTATCATCGTTTACATAGTTGCCTAAGGTAAACGCAACGGTTTTTTCGATTGGGTGCCAGGCTATTTTGCTAGCAACCACACCGGGCTCATCAATTAACACGGTGCTGGTAAAATCATCGAGTGAGAATAAAGTAATTTGATTATTGCCGCCATCAACATAGCTTTGACTCACTAATAGCTGATCGCTGGTGGCACTAATGCCATAGGTAAAGGCACTTTCAAGAGTATGAGTGCGCTTATCACTTAAGTTGATGATAACCAGCGGATAGCTTTTATCTTTTTTGTCGGCAGTGATAGCGCTATCGTTGTCGAGTTTTTTATCGTCTTCTTCAGCGTTTTCATTTTTGCGATAGACCAGCCACTGGCCGTTATTAGCTAGCACGTAATCTTTTACATTATTAAAGCTTTGCTGCTCACCGGTTTGGGTGTTCACTAATACTAAGTTATTTTTTAAGTCACTTTTTTTCTTAGTGGTTTCTTTTTCAAGCAGAGTAGGCACCTGCGTAAATGCGACCCAGTTTGCCATTTTGCTAATGGTAGGACGGGTTCCTCGTTCCACCTCAGCAATAAGCTTATTGCTATTGAGTGAGTAGACTTTCCCTGTAGCATCCCCGCGATAAGGGGTTGCACTTAAAGATAGGATTTGACCATTTTCAGAAAGCTGCGTGCCTTTTGCAGATTTAAAATCAAATACATCTTTAAATTCTAATGGCTTATTAGCTAAAGCACTGGCGCTCGTTAAGCTGGTAATAAGTGCACAGCCTACAAGAGTGAGTTGTGTTTTCATTATAGATTCTCGTTTTTTAACATTATTTTATTGTAACGAGTTTTAATAACAATTCGAGTAGATACGATAAGTGGTAGCAGGGCAGAGATGAGAAGTTAAAAATAAAAGGTGAAAGGTTAGATTTCGGGCCACGGGATGTGAGGTGTTTGGCATCGGTAAAAATAAGAGTGGAAGTGGTTAATTTAATACCTTGTTAGCATCACTAACAAGGTATTACTTCGAATCTTATAACCAAATTTTTTGAAGCTCTAGCCATTGTTTTTCAAATTGCTCGCTAGGTCGTGCACTAAAATTACTGCGCACAAATTGGTTCATTTTACCCTCAACGTAGGCAAGCAAAAAGTTAGCTAGCGTCAGTTCATCACTTTGAAAGTTTTTACCTTCACGTAATTTACGCTCTCTAAGAATCTGTTTGAATTGGGTTTCTAGCTTTTCAAACAAGCCTTGTACACGCTCACGAAGTCGCTCTTGTTCACCCTGTAGAGCGTCGCCTGTTAATATACGGGTTATGCCTGGGTTTTTTTCAGCAAACGTTAGCAGCAGTAATAGGGTGTTGTAAACACGCGCTTTGCTTTCTTTCTCGTTATCTAAAATAAGATTAATACGTGATAGCAGCGTGTCTTCAATAAATTCAATTAACCCTTCAAACATGCGCGCCTTGCTAGGAAAATGACGATAAAGAGCGGCTTCAGAAACGCCAACTTCTGCGGCAAGTTTGGCTGTTGTAATACGCTGGCCTAGGCTGGTTTCTAACATTTGTGCGAGTGCTTGCAGTATTTGCTCTTTGCGATTACTTTTTTTTGTCGCAGGCATGAACATTCCTTTTTTAATAGTTATTTTTTTCAACATAAATGTGCGATAACACAGCTTTGTGCCAAGTGTTACAGCGCGCAATACTCAATGGGGTGTTTTTGCACGTATTACAGCGATACATTAGTAATGCGCAAGCGTTAAGCTATTTTAGCGCAGTAAAATTACACTAAAAGGCCACAAGGCGTCATCATGTTAATGTTTTATTCAGTTTGTTTCCAGCCTTTTTATAATCGCTTGGCAAGCTGTTCGATCACTTTAACCGCTATTTCTATTTTACTGGTTTCAGGTAAGTCGAGTTGTTCATTTTGCCAATAAAGGGTGAGTGCGTTGCGCTCTGAATTAAAGCCTACATCACTGTGCGATACATCGTTAGCACAAATCATATCGAGGTTTTTATTGGTTAGTTTCCCCTTTGCGTAATTAGCAACGTTCTGCGTTTCTGCGGCGAAGCCGACGGTGTAAGGGCGGTTTTGTGTGAGGTTTGCGACCGCGGCTATTACATCTGGGTTTTTAACTAAGCTAAGAGTGAGTTCATCGCCTTGTTTTTTCATTTTTTGCGTGGCGATACTTGCTGCACGATAATCGGCCACAGCGGCACAACCAATAAAGGCATCTGAGTGAGGCGCATATTTGAGTGACTCATGCAGTAACTGTTCAGCACTTTCTATATTAATTAAATTAACGCCTTGCGGTGCTGTAATAGTTACCGGGCCTGAAATTAAGTTTACGTGTGCGCCGAATGATAACGCAGCTTGCGCCAGTGCATAGCCCATTTTTCCAGAGCTGTGGTTTGATATAAAACGAACAGGATCGAGAGGTTCACGAGTTGGACCTGCAGTAATTGTAATTGTTTTACCTGCCAATAGCGCAGGTTTAGCAGGCTCAGTGCATAAGCTCACTAATTCATGCGGTTCAAGCATTCGCCCAGCACCGACATCACCACAAGCTTGCTCGCCTTTGCCTGGCCCCCATATAGCAACGTTGCGTGCTTTTAAAGTGGCTAAATTAGCTTGCGTTGCAGGGTGAGCGTACATTTGCTGATTCATTGCCGGCGCTATGGCTACTTTTGCGGGGGTCGCCAGTAATAAAGTCGTGAGCAAGTCGTCAGCAATCCCTGCGGCCATTTTCGCAATAATATTGCTGGTGGCAGGGGCAACTAAAATTAAATCAGCCCATTTTGCAAATTCAATGTGCCCCATAGCGGCTTCGGCTGATGGGTCTAGCAACGAGTCAGACACCATTTCACCACTCACAGCTTGCATGGTTAGCGGGGTGATAAAATGTTTTGCTGATTCAGTCATTACAACTTTAACGTCACAACCATGGTCTTTTAAGCGTCTTACGAGTTCAGCACATTTATACGCTGCAATTCCACCGCTAATACCCAGCACTATTTTTTTATTTGTTAAATTAATCATGGTTGTTCATCAATTTTATAAAATATGGTGGCCAAAATAACAAATTTTGAGCGTGACAGCTAAAATAAAATGCGTTTTATCGCGCTAATTTTTGATTTTGCATTACAGTTATACAGTACAGTAATCTTTCAAGGATGAATCATGCAATTAACGTCATTACCTAATTCGCTCCGCCCGCGAGAAAAACTGCTAGAAAAGGGCGCAAAGGCACTCTCTGATGCTGAACTATTAGCTATATTTTTGCGCACGGGCCTACCCGGCATGAATGCCATAGAGTTGGCGCAGCATTTGATTAACGAAAATAAAACCCTGCATAATTTGTTTAATGCCAGTATGGATGAATTTTGTGCGCAAAAAGGCTTGGGAATGGCTAAATATGTTCAGCTACAAGCAGTACTTGAGCTAAGCCAGCGTTACATGCAAGAGGGCTTTGTGCGCGACGCCGTTTTTAACTCTCCACAAGCCGTTTATGACTATTTAACACTGCAAATGCGTGGATTGCAGCAAGAGGTATTTATGGTGTTGTACCTTGATAGTCAAAATCGTTTATTAAAAGATGAAATATTATTTTACGGCACAATTAACGCAGCCAGTGTATATCCGCGTGAAGTGGTAAAGGCGGCACTGAAAAATAATGCGGCGGCGGTGATTTTTTCACATAATCACCCCAGTGGTATTGCAGAACCGAGTCAGGCCGATAAGCTCATTACTAATAAATTGTGCCAAGCACTGCAATTAGTCGACATAAATGTGTTGGATCATATTATTATTGGTGGTGAAAGTAGTGTTTCGTTTGCCGAACGGGGACTGATTTGAGTTTATCGTTTACAGATATGTGCTAAAAATGAGCGGTTTAGTGCGTTTTGGCAAATTAGTTTAATTTAAATGCAGTTTTTACTTTCCCTAAGGGCATTCGATCTTTATAATTAGCCGCTATCAAATTTACACATGAGCTGGTTGGATAAGATCAGTATTTGATCTTTGCCTGTAAAAGCTGTATAAAGAGCGCCCTTCGATTTATCTCTAGGGCACAAATACATGGCCTTAGGGAAAATTAAGCTCGAGCGAAGTTATTGGAGATATATAGACATGTCTAAAGTATGTCAAGTTACAGGTAAGCGTCCAGCGGTTGGTAACCACCGTTCACACGCGAGAAACGCGACTAAACGTCGTTTCCTACCTAACCTACAAACACACCGTTTTTGGGTTGAAAGTGAAAAACGTTTTGTAACATTACGCACTACTACTAAAGGTATGCGTATTATCGATAAAAAAGGCATTGACACGGTTCTTACAGAAATCCGTGCTCGTGGCGAAAAAGTTTAAGGAACTGAATTATGCGCGATAAGATCCGTTTAGTTTCAACTGCTGGTACTGGTTTTTTCTACACTACCGACAAGAACAAGCGTAACATGCCTGAAAAAATGGAAATCAAAAAATTCGATCCTAAGGCTCGTAAACATGTGATTTTCAAAGAAGCT
Source organism: Pseudoalteromonas sp. SCSIO_11900 (assembly GCF_000576475.1). Classification (NCBI taxonomy): domain Bacteria; kingdom Pseudomonadati; phylum Pseudomonadota; class Gammaproteobacteria; order Alteromonadales; family Pseudoalteromonadaceae; genus Pseudoalteromonas; species Pseudoalteromonas sp. SCSIO_11900. The sequence continues at coordinate 409,481 of NZ_KK070023.1, read as the reverse complement.
AAAATCAAGTAATTTAGTTTTCTTTCAGAAATGTAAAAACCCAGCTTATGCTGGGTTTTTTGTTTTTAAAATCTGCTCTATCATCCACCGAAACCATATCACCGTAATGATACCCATTGAATTAAATCGCTAATTGGCTTTTGTTAAGCGCCACGAATTATTCCGTAGATAATGGCATCAGTTGTTTATAACTAAAAAACATAAAGAGTATGAGCATTAAATAATTTTACGGGCTAAGTCGTTGGGTATTGTGTATTTAGAGTGCGGTTATGAGCTATTTAAGTATGCCTGAAGAGGAAGAAAGAGGTTTTACGGTAACTGACTAGGGTATGAGCTGTAAGTAGCTCTAAGGCTACTTACAGCGCGATATTTATACTTTAAAGTTCTCTACTAATATTCTTAGCTCTTCGGCTAATTTAGCCACTTCTGAACTTGAAATATTCGTTTGTACAGCGCCTTCTGCTGTTTGCTCGGCAATAGCAACAATAGACTCTAAGCGCTCACTGATCTCTTGTGATACTTGTTGTTGCTCTTGTGCTGCTGTTGATATCTCTTCACTGACATTATGCGCTTGTGATACTGCAAGGGTAATTGAATCCAGTGCACTATTGGCTAAGTCACTTTGCTCAACACACGAAACCGCGCGTTCTTTACCTTTTTCCATAGCTTTAACCGCTTCTTCAGCGCCCGACTGTAGTGACTCAATCATAGATTGAATTTCTTGGGTCGACTCTTGTGTTTTACTTGCAAGTGATCTTACTTCATCAGCTACCACAGCAAAGCCTCTGCCTTGCTCGCCGGCACGCGCAGCCTCAATAGCCGCATTAAGTGCAAGTAAGTTAGTTTGCTCCGCAATACCGCGAATAACATCTAAAATACTACCAATTGATGCGCTATCTTTGTGTAGTTTATTGATAACACTTGATGCTTCGTCTACCTCGTAGGCGAGTTGCTCAATGGTTGCTTTATTTTGATTTGAAATACCTTTAACGCGCTCCGCTTCTTTATCGGCATTTTTAATTTCGCTCAGTGCTTGTTGTGCACTATTACTCACTGTTTGTGATGTGCTGCTCATTTCAGTGGTTGCGGTTGCTGCTTGCTCTACTTGCGCTTGCTGATTACTGATTGCTTTGCTTGATTCACCGGTAATTGTTGAGGTTTGCTCAGAAGCGGCTGCAAGTTGTGTTGAACGTGAAATAATACCGGTGATTAAGCTACGTAAACTATCAATTAAGGTATTACAACTTTTCGATAATTCACCAAATTCATCTTTTGCGCTGTCATCTAAGCGTTGAGTCATATCACCACTGGCAACAATATCTAGAATACGATTTACTTCCGCTAATGGCTTAATAATACGGTTAACCGTAATGATGGCTACAAGCACAGCGATAATAGTCGCAATGATCATACCTATCCATGTCCATAAATTAGCTGAGTTTACGTCACTACGTACGCCTTCTTGTAATGTAAATGCAACGCCACTGGCTTGTAATACTAATTCGTCAATTTGGCTAAGCGCTGTTTTAGTCGCTTTTTCAGACTCTGCTAATTCACGCTCGGTTGTGCTTATTGCGTCAATAAGGCGCTTTTTATTCGCTGAAAGGCTATCGTTACCTAAAATATTGCTCTCTAGGGTATCTATATAACCCTTTAAGTCATTAAACAAGCTGCTGTGACTTTGCTCTATCGCCGGCTTTATTAATGAAACGGTACGAACGACTTCTTCAAAGTAATACACTTGCTCGTTTTTGATAATATCGAGCGTGTTAAGCGTTTTAACGGTTAGCATGTCGGTGCTGCTGGTAACCACGGACATAAAGTTATTTTCTAGATTATTAGCTGCTTGATAAGCGCGTGGATGATTATCCTCTAAACCATCAATATCAATAATATCAAGCACTATAGAGTTGGCATCTTCTGCCGCGAGCTCAATGGTGTCTAGTTGCGCTTTGAGCTTTTTGTTAAGCACTAGCTGGGTGTTTTTATCTTTAAGCAGGCTGCTTATGATATTTGAAAAGCTCTGATAGGTTTTTTCAACTTCAAGGCTACTTTTGTTTAATTGTGGATCGTCTTTAACAACTTGTTGTAGTTCGCGGTGTAATTTATCAAATATTTGTTTTTGTTCTTCTATTTGAGCTTTTAATGAGGCGAGTTCTTGAGCCGATGTAATATGGAAACTAGCTTGGGCGGCTTTACTCATCAAAATAAATTCAGCTTGTAATTGTGCACTTTTGTTCAATGCAGGGAGCGATAGCTGATTAACTTTTTGAGTTGAACGATCTATATTTGCTATTTTTATTAAAGAGTTACCGCCAATAATTAAAAGTAATAAAGTGATAAATATAAAACCACCCCAAATACGTTGACTCACTGTTAGATTCATATGGTTTTCCATTCAAAAATACGTCTATTAAAACTTATCGGCGCTTTCAACAATAAGTTAAGTAATTAAAAATAATTAATTTTTACTGTTAATAGTTAGTTGCTAAATTTACCGCGAAACTTAATTACAAACCAAGCATGCATAATACAAGTCTTCGATTAGGGATAAAAAATAATGTAAGGCGTTAACACTTGTTTATTGCCTATGTTTAACTCAATTAAGAGTATTACTATTTTTTTTACACAATATTGTGAATGTTTTGTAATTATGCAATTTAACATCCACTTTTAAACTTAACAGATGTATTAACTTTTTTCAGTTTATTTAGACAAAAGTTGTGATTTTTCTGAAAATTTTTGCTTACTTTGTAGTTCTATTAGTGTCATTGAGCCACCCCATACGCAACCCGTGTCTAGAGCATAAAGGTGGTTGTAGGGCGTTTTGCCTTCAAGTGCTGCCCAGTGTCCAAAGATTAGGTCATGTTGAGCGTTCATAATGGCAGGATGAGAAAACCAAGGAATTAGTGATGATGAATTTGTTGTTGCTTCTTTTGCATTAAAATCGAGTAAATTATCAGGCGTAATAAAGCGCATGCGAGTGAAATAATTAACGATGTAACGAAATTTAGCAGCATCATCAAGTTGCTCAGTCCATTTTAGCGGGTGAGGCTGATACATGTTTTTAAAATAGAACTCGGCATTGTTTTGACTGTAACACTGTTGAGCAAATTGAGCGTGTTCAATAGCATGTACGCATGACCAATCAGGGTTAAGTCCTGCATGAGAGATAAAACAATCATACTGCTCTAAATAAAGAGCTAAAGGCTGAGTTTGTAAAAACGCAATGTAGTGGGGCAGTTTACTACTGTTAAACAGTGCAGTGAGTCTGTCTTTGGGGTTAGGTGTAACATTATTTAAATAACAGGCAATCATGTGTAAGTCATGATTGCCTAATGTGACGCTAACACTGTCTTGATGTTGATAAATATAATCAAGGCACGCTTTCGAGTTTGGACCGCGAGCGACAATATCACCCACTAAATATAAGTGATCTTTGCTAGGGTTAAAGTCGACTTGCTTTAACAATAAACTAAATTCGTCAAAGCAGCCTTGTAAATCACCTATTGCGTAGTCGGCCATTGTTACCTGTTTTTGTCAGTGTAAGATATTAGGACAGGCTAAGCGGAATACGTTTATGGGTGCTTTAAATTCAGCACCAAACTCGTTACGTAAAGTGTAATGTCCCTGCATGGTGCCTACCGGTGTATCTATTATTGCACCACTGGTATATTTGTAGCTTTCACCTGGAGCTATATCTGGGGTTTCACCCACCACACCTTTGCCTTGCACTTCTACTTCTTTGCCATTGGCATCAGTAATCAGCCAATAACGGCTAAGTAGCTTTGCACTGCATAAACTGTGGTTTTTTATAGTAACGGAGTAGGCGAACACAAACTTATCTAGTTCGGGTTGCGATTGCTCTTCCACATAAAACGTTTCAACAGATACCTTTACAGGTGATCCTATATTACTATTACTGCTTGTTGTCATAAATCCAGTTAGCTATATCAATAAATTGTTGTAACGACAGGCTCTCAGCACGCAAAGTAATATCAATGCCAATGCTGGTTAATTCGTCAGCTGTTAGAAGGTTGCCAAGGCTGTTACGCAACGTTTTACGGCGCTGATTAAACGCTTCTAAACAAACGGTGTTTAATATTTTAACGCTTTTAGCGGTGCGCTGCTGTGCCTTTTTAGGGATTAAGCGAATAACCGCAGAATCGACTTTAGGTGCCGGTTTAAAGCACTCAGGCGGTACTTCTACCACAGGCATCGCATGACAATAATACTGAGTCATCACACTCAAGCGACCAAAGGTTTTACTACCTGGGCCTGCTACCATGCGCTTTACCACTTCTTTTTGCAGCATAAAGTGCATGTGCTCAATATGATCGGCAAATTCAAACAAGTGAAACAACAAAGGCGTTGAAATGTTGTACGGCAGGTTGCCGAATACTTTTAGCTTTTTGTCATCTTTAACCAGGCTTGCAAAATCAAACTTCATTGCATCGCCTTGGTTTACGGTTAATTTTGGCCCTAAAAAAGGGTGTTCAATTAAACGCTGGGCTAAATCTTTATCTAGCTCAACAACCGTTAAATGGCCACTTAAATCGGCAACAGGTTCGGTAATAGCGCCTAGACCTGGGCCAATTTCTACTAAATTATCTTGCGGTTTAGGATCGATAGCGGTGACGATTTTGTCGATGATTGACTCATCGAATAAAAAGTTTTGGCCAAAACGTTTACGGGCGCGGTGTCCTAAGTGTACTTTATCGGTCATTGATTCTGTGCTTTTTCATGGGCGAGCTTAATTGCTTCGCGGATCGCTAATTCAAAACTGCCAACATCAGCATCGCCTGTACCGGCTAAATCAAGCGCAGTACCGTGGTCGACTGAGGTGCGAATAAATGGAAGGCCGAGAGTTATATTCACTGACTTACCAAATCCTTTATATTTTAGCACAGGTAATCCCTGATCGTGATACATAGCCAGCACTGCATCGGCTTCATTTAGGTATTTATCTTGAAATAGGGTATCGGCTGGTAAAGGACCGATTAAGTTCATCCCTTCAGCTCTTAGTAGGTTGAGCGTAGGCGTAATCGTGTCGATTTCTTCGCGGCCTAAATGGCCATCTTCACCAGCATGAGGGTTTAAGCCACAGACTAAAATGCGTGGTTGCTCAATACCAAATTTCGTTTTTAAGTCATGATTAAGAATATTAGCTACTTTAACTAGTCGCTCTTGCGTAATGGCACGAGAAACATAAGCAAGCGGAATATGTGTGGTTACTAGGGCAACACGCAAACCTTCAGTGGCTAATAACATAACCACATCAGCTGTACCTGATTGCTGAGCAAAGTACTCAGTATGGCCACTAAAAGAAATGCCGGCTTGGTTAATAATACCCTTGTGAACAGGCCCCGTAACAACGGCATCAAATGTACCATCCATATTCTTCTCGCTGGCAATACGTAATGTATCTAACACGTATTGTCCATTGGCGTCATTAAGCACGCCAAGCTCAACGGGCTCTGCTAAATTAATTTGCTTAATATATAAGCTGCCAGCCGCTGTAGACATTGCTTTGGCTTGTTCATCAAATTCAATTAATTCAATGTTTAAACCCAAATGCTTAGCGCGTTGTTTTAGTAGCGATGCATCTGCAATCGCTACTAGTTGCGCATCCCAGCTGTGCTGTGCCAGTTTTAATAGCAAGTCTGGGCCAATGCCTGCAGGCTCACCGGGGGTTACCGCAATTCTTAAGGTCATAATTATTCGTCTATTGGGAAAATTTCAACGTGGGCTTGTTCGCGCATTTCTTGCTGCCAGTTAAAGCTTTCTTCTTTAAATTTACGATTAAACAACATGCCATGTGCACGATTGCGTTTAGCTTGCTCTGTCTTATCTGCAACACGTTTATCTAGTAACTGCACAATGTGCCAGCCAAACTGACTTCTAAATGGTTCGCTGATTTCGTTTTTATCAAGTGATAGTAACGTATCTCTAAACGCAGGCACGTAGGTGGTTGGATCAGTCCAATCGTATTGACCGCCTTTAAGTGCTGAACCTGGGTCTTGTGAATGCTCTTTAGCAAGTTCTGCAAAGTCAGCATCGCCGGCGCGTAAATCTTTAACAAAGCCTGCTAACATAGTGCGAGCTTTTTCTTCACTTAAAATAATTGAAGGCTTAATAAGAATATGGCGAGATTTAACTTCAGTGGTTTCTACTACTTGGCGGCCACGTACGTCTTGCACTTTAATGATGTGGAAACCCGCACCGGAACGAAGTGGACCAATAATCGCATCTTTCTTTTTACCTTTTACAGCTTCTGCAAATAACGATGGCATTTCGTTAATGCCCATCCAGCCTAATTGTCCGCCTTCAAGCGCTTTTGAGCCGCTTGATGATGAAATGGCAATACGTTTAAATTCTTGGCCATCTTCCAGCAGTTCAATAACTTTGTCTGCGCGTGTTTTTGCTGAGCTAACGTCGTCTGCACTTGCACCACTTGGAATATCGATAAGTATGTGACCAATATCGTATTCTTCGGCATTTTGGCCTTGGCTATCCATAATTTTTAGTAAGTTATCAATTTCTTGGTCGCTTACATATATACGGCGGTCTACGTTTGCACGTGTAACTTGTTGCGTGGTTATCTCTTTACGAATTTCTTCGCGGTAAGCTTGAAAGCTCTCACCCGACGCTTCAATAGTACGACGCAAATCAGCAATTGTACCGCCTTGCTCTTTAGCCATGTTGGCAAGTGTTTGGTCAAGCTGGCTATCTGAAATTTCTAAGCCCATGCGCTCAGCCATCTGCATCATCAAGGTTTGATTTACTAAACGCTCAATCGCCTGAACACGTAGTGTTTCGTCTTTTGGCAGCTGTTGGTTTTGTTTTTCTGCTTGTTTTTTTACGCGATCAACAATAGTGTCTACTTCACTTTTTAAAATAACGCCTTGGTTTACAATACCAATTACTTTGTCTATTTCGACAGGGGCGGCAAATGCACTTTGGCACAAGCTGAACGTTAAAACTGCTGATGTTAATAATTTTTTTAAATTCATATTCTTTTTACTACTCTTACTAATAGTACTGTTGTAATGCTAAATACGGCTAAATTAATATAGTTATTTGTAAATTTTTACTATAAATAAAGCAGTTTAGTCATTAAGAAAATACGGCCTACGATAACCAAAAATACCTTGTTGTAATAATTTTTGAGCATCGTAACGGCTTTTACTACCAAGCCCTTTTAATACAAAATTCAAACGAATGCTCGAATCAAAAGTGGCTTGGGGTTGCCCAATTGACTGATTTAAATCAGTTTCAATTTGGCGATGGCCAGTAATTTGGAACGCCCAACAGCACGATTCATACTGTAATCCACTCAATACTTCAATACTGCGGTTATTATCAAGATCGCGATGGTAACTTGCAATAAATTGCCACTCGTCACTGATAGGGATGCTTGTAAATAAGCCCGCTTGCTCGATTGTATTTCCTGAGACATCATTTGCATAGCGATGGTTCAATTGAACCAGCTGATTATCGTCACCTTTATAGTCTAAGGTTAAATTTGACTGGATAATTTGCTTGCCATCCGTGTCGTACTGAATACCACCCGATAAATACCAGCGGCGGTGCCAATGTAACATGGTTTGCGCTGCAAACAAGGCATTGTAGTTACTATCGCTATTAAGTCCTTGCTCTGTAGGCTTGGCTGAATCACTTAAATAAAATATTTGGCCTGCGCTGAAGTTAAATACTTCTTCATTTTTCTTATCAAATAAACGCGTTGTAGCCCCTAATGTAAATTGATTAGCTGCGGCAATTCGGTCAACACTTGAAAAACGCGCATCCCTGAATAAACCAAAAAAGTCATCTTGTAACTTGGTGGTATCGTATAAGCCAATGTCAGACTGATCTTTATTAGGCGTATATAAATACTGAATTTGTGGCTCTAGAGTTTGAATACCATCGTCAATAAAAATTGAGGTGTCGCGCTCAAAGTTAAGCTGAGAATATAAGCGCACTTTAGGCAAAGTACGCGAAACATTATCGCTATACTGTGTACCCTGTAAATCACCGTCTTGTTTATAGTTAGTTTGCAATAAGCTCACTTCAGATAAAAATGACCAGGCATACTCTTTGTAATCAAAGCGTGCTTTAGGTTCGATGTGCACGCGAGTAGCTTGGTCAATTACCGCAGAGCTGTTAGTAAAATGGCTCAGCTCGCCTGAAACACTAAAATCGAAATAATCAATTTTCCAAGGGGTGGTTTGGGTAAAGCTAATTTGTGGTAACGCCGTGTATGATTCTAAGTGGTCACCGAGTACTTCAAAGTTTTGCATTTTTATATCAGTACGCCACATTTCGCCCATATGGGTTAGCGAGCCGGTACGATAAAGCTGCGTATCGGTTTTACTTGCATAGGTTGAGTTTAAATCAGTGAGGTAGTTATCATCACTAACATTGGTAATATCAATACTGGCTCGCCAGTCTTCACCAATATAACTTTTTTGTTGCCAATGAAACAAAAAACGCTCGTTAAGCTCAGGCTCTGAGTCATCTTTATTTAAATATTCTACAGCCACTAAACCTTGGTGCACTGGGGTTAAATATCTAAATTCAGTTTGTAATTGTAGCCCCTTACGTGACATATAACGCGGGGTAATAGTGGCATCATAATTAGGGGCAATATTCCAATAATAAGGCGTAATCGTTTCTAATCCATAGCGATCTGAACTTGAAAAGCTGGGCGTTAATAAGCCTGACTTACGGCGCTCATCGAGTGGGAAAGTAAAATAAGGTAAATAGAGTACCGGCGTATCTAAAATACGTAGCACGGCATTGTAGGTTTCGCCCCAGCCTTCTTCACGTGATAAGTTTATTTCATCGGCTTCAATAGCCCACACAGGCGTATTACCTGGGCACGCAGTAAAGCTTGCATTCATCAGCATTAAGCCAGACTTATCGACGGTGAGCTTTTCCGCGCCGCCTTTGCCTTGTTGTTGTGTTAGGCTATATTGTGCGCCTAATAAACTAAATGCTGAGTTATTTAAATCGGCATTTAAGCCCGAACTTTGTACGTGGCTTACATAATCGCGATAGGTAATTGGGCCAGTGGCATTAAGCAGGCCACGTTGTTTATCAATCAGTGCTGATTGTGCGGACAAACTCATGTTAACGGTGTTAATATCAACATTGCCAGTAAATTCAGCGCTTTGCGTTCCTAAAAGCTCAACGTCATCAGCGCTGATATCAACCGTTCCAAGCTCAAGGCCAGCAAGCGGTTGCCAAGCTCTGGTTTGCATTGAAGTGCCACAAAAATTGTGTGTCAGTTCAGTTTCGGCAAGCGATGGTGCGCTCAGTACGCTTAGCATCAAAATGCCCCAGGTTTTGCTCATTTATCGACCTTTATGCTCTGTGATTAGTTACAAGCTATACATAATAAAGGAAAACAATGGCAAAGTAATTAGTGAAAAATAGATAGCTTATAAAATGACACGCTTTGAGAGTTTACAACAGTTTATTAATACTCACTTTAGTGAGCAATCCTATGCGCTTAATGCAATAACTGCAGATGCCAGTTTTCGCCGTTATTATAGGTTAAACGCTGAAAATAAAAACTTTATTGTGATGGACTCCGATCCAAAAAAAGTTAACAACGTCCCTTATATTGCATTAAACAAGGTGTTTTCTGAGCAGGGGTTTTTATTACCATCCATTATTCATAGTGACGAGCAGCAAGGTTTTTTTATTCTAAGTGATTTAGGTAGCACCCATTTAGCTGACTTGCTTGATGATGCCAATCGCAGCGAGTATTACCAGCAACTGATCAGTTTAAGTGCCAAGTGGGCAAAAACTCCAGCCGCGCCGTCAATGAATCCGTATGACCGTGACTTTATTGCATTAGAGTTGGATATTTTTAAAAATTGGCTGGTTAATGATTTTATTAGCGCAGAGCTCAGCGCTGAGCAGCAACAGACTTGGCAAACAAGCACAGCGCTGCTAATAAATACACTGCTTGAGCAACCCACAGTCACAATGCACCGGGATTATCACAGTCGTAATATTATGCGCTGCGAGCAGCAATGGGCGATTATTGATTATCAAGACGCGGTAAAAGGTCCGTTATGTTATGACTTAGTCTCACTTTTAAGAGACTGCTACTTTAAATTGCCTAAAGACGAGCTGAATCATTTACTTGAGTTTGGTTACGACGAATTTAAACGCCAAGGTTTAATAGCTAACGAGTCATTTGCAGAATTTAAATATTGGTTTGATTTAACGGGTTTACAACGCCATTTAAAAGCGGCGGGTATTTTTTGTCGTTTATATTTGCGTGATGGTAAACAAGGTTACTTAGCAAACATACTCCCTACACTTGAATACGTAATAGAGGTGGCGGCACAATACCCTGAGCTTAGCGACTTATCGGCTTTGATAAAAACTAGCGTGGTGCCAAAGGTGCAACAGCGGTTAAAAGAGGAACAACCATGAAGGCGATGATATTAGCCGCTGGGCGCGGTAAACGTATGATGCCGCTCACCGCACAGTTACCTAAGCCTATGTTATGTGTAGCGGGAAAACCACTGATTGAGCATCATATTATGCGCCTAAAGGCTGCAGGTATTACTCAAATAATAATTAACCTTGCGTGGCAAGGAGATAAAATAAAAACCTATTTTGCTGATGGGCGCGCGTGGGGCGTGACTATAACCTATAGCCAAGAAGTGACGGGCGGGCTTGAAACCGCAGGCGGTATTATTCAAGCACTTCCCTTATTAGGGGAGTCATTTATTGTGATTAATGGCGATGTTTACAGCGACTATGATGTCAGTGCATTAATGCAGCTACATTTACAGCCTAAAGAGGCGCACATTGTATTGGTTGAAAACCCTGCGCATAATCCTGATGGCGATTTTACACTGAGCCACTTACCGACAAGTAGCCTGCGGTATACCTTTTCAGGGATAGGGCGCTATCAAGCTGACTTTTTTGAGGGGCTAGCCCCAGGCATTCGGCCATTAGGCCCTTTGCTACGTGAAAAATTAAATGAACATTTAGTCTCCACTGAACTCTATATTGGCCAATGGGACGATGTAGGAACGCCAGAGCGTTTATCGGCTCTTAACCAACAACTAGCGCCATAAGCTAAATATAAAACATTAGAGGTAAGTTTTAAAATGTGGGGAAAAATTCTCGGTTTCTGTTTTGGTTTTATGTTTGGCAAAATATTTGGTGCCATTTTAGGCTTATACCTAGGCCATATGTTTGATAAAAGCTTAAAAAAAGACTTTGATAAAGCTGGCGGCTTTTCTAACCTTTTTAAAGGCGATGATGTTAACGAACGCCAAGCGTTGTTTTTTTCGAGTTGCTTTGCGGTAATGGGACATATTGCCAAGTCGAATGGCCGTGTTAGCGAAACCCACATTAAAGCAGCGACGCTGTTTATGGATGAAATGGGCTTAAAAGGCGAAGAGCGCCGTGAAGCGCAGCAGGCGTTTCAATCGGGTAAAGACAGCGACTTTTCTCTCAAAGATACGGTTTATGATTTTAAAGAACGTTTTGCTAAACGTTACGATTTACTGCAGTTATTTTTAGAAATTCAAATCCAGATGGCGTTTTCTGATGGCGTGCTTGCCGCACAAGAAAAGCACTTACTGCAAGAAGTTAGTAAGCAGCTAGGTGTGTCTAAAGCACACTTTGCCTTTGTATTAAAGCGTTATCAAGCAGAGTTTAACTTTAGGCAGCAACAACAGCGTTTTAAACAGCAGCAAAGTCAAAGTAGCAGCTACCGTGAAGGCTCAGGGCATCATGTACCGCCAAGTAATGATATGAACCGTTCGCAAGCATTGGCCTTATTAGGGTTAAATAAAGACGCATCGCAACGTGATATTAAAGTAGCCTACCGTAAGCTCATGGCACAGCACCATCCTGATAAGCTGGTATCGCAAGGTTTACCTAAGCATATGATGGAAGTCGCGGTTAAAAAAAGCCAAGATATTCAAGCGGCATACGAGTATTTAAAAAAGGCGGCGTAAAAACCCGTCTATTTCTTTGCTTAGCCGCGCATGTTGCTGCGGCGCATCGCGTAATCCAAACAACTGGCGTTGGCGATAATCAAACTTTGCATTTCGGTTAACCCAACGCTGGCGGTTTTTAAGATTCATTAAGATATCATTACTGTCTGTAGCAAAATAAATATCTAACAAAGCAGGGGCGACCAAAGATGTTATTTGGCTTAACTTTGCATTGCGTTTTGTATTAGGAAGGTAGCTACTTAAACTAATGAAGGCGTTTATTCTTGAGTCTGAAAATTCAGCGTAGTGCTCCAACAACACCCCAGCACTGGTGCCTTGTGCAATAACAACAATATTCTCAGACTCCATCGCAGCTTGTTGGTATAAAGCTTTGTAGCGAGCGACTAGTTTTAATTTATAGTTATCTACCACTTCAGTATTTACTTGTTCAACATAGTCAGCATGATGGGGCTGTTTTTGTGTACTGGTGTCTGGCTTAGTATTGGCGTTGGCTGTTTCATTATTTTTGCCCACAGGATCATTAATCGTTTTTGCTGCATCATCTTGAGCTGCTTGCCAATCAATATCAGGAACTGTCATTGCATAAGAGGTATACCCTTGATTATTCAGCTCTTTACGTAAAAAATTCATGCCTGCATTGTTTGTCGGCGTTGATTGCCAGTCAGGAATAAGTATTACTACACCTCTAAAGTCGGCACTTATATATTCACTGTATAAAGTTAAAAACTCAGTATCACCAGCTAAAATAGGCTTTACTTCATCATTTTGGGCTAGGCGAGAGATATCCGCATCAATATTTTTTGAAAAGGGAGGAGGAGCGATATACTCAGCACTCAGTGCTTGAAAACCGATTAACGTACAGCCAAGCACAAGAGTAGTAATAATGGCTTTAAACATCTGCGGAATAAACATAAATAAGCTTTTTATTTAAATCTTATTTATGTATCGGCGAAGCACGCTTAAAGTTTAGCTATTTACAGTAAATAGCTAAAAGATTAATCCGTGTTAAAACTCGCTCTCAGCTTCAAAAGTAAGTACTTGCTCCGTTACAGGGTGTTTGAGTTGTAGCATTTGTGCATGTAGCTGTAACCGAGGAGCAGCAGCAAGTGCGTCTTTATGGGCGTAGAGGCGATCGCCTAAAATAGGGTGGCCTAAGCTTAGCATGTGCACGCGCAGCTGATGTGAGCGCCCTGTAATAGGAGTAAGCTCTACACGGGTTGCCTGTGCTTCACGTTCAAGCACTTTAAAATGAGTGAGCGAAGGTTTGCCATTGTCATGATCAACCATTTGCTTAGGACGATTCGGCCAATCACAAATAAGCGGTAAGTCAACTGAGCCGGTTTCAGTTTCAAGTTGTCCGTATACTCGTGCAATGTAACGTTTTGCTGTTTCGCGCTCTTGAAATTGCATACTTAAATGCCGATGAGCGGCTTTGTTCATTGCTAAGCAAAGTATGCCTGAGGTAGCCATATCTAAACGGTGAACAATTTTAGCACTAGGAAAAACACGATTGACGCGATTGATTAAACTATCGGCATGTTTTGGGTCTTTACCTGGGACGGTGAGTAACTCGCTAGGCTTATTTACAATAAGTAAATCATCGTCTTGAAACAGTATAGTTAAATACGGGCTCATAGGGGGATTGTAGTTAACTAACACGGCAAACCTCAGTGATTTTGAAGTGCGTTATTTTAGTGGAGCGAAGGCAAAGGCTCAAGTAAAAAGCGCGATATAAATATCGCGCTTTTTTCAATGCACACACTAGTTGATCTTTAACTAACGACTGACAGCTAGATTCTCTAGTGCGAAACCACAATCAAACGAATCGCATCAAGTTTTAACTGCGCTTTTTCAATATGTGCAGTTAGCTCATTGCGTTGTTTATCGTAAAAGGTAATTTCCTCTTGGCGAATGTTTGGATTAATTTGCTTCAGTGCAACTAATCGCTGTTGCTCTTCGCTTAACGATGTTTGCATTTTTACTAATGACTCGGCACGGATAACATCCAATTTTTGTTGCGCCATGTCTTTTGCGGTGTTGATCATTGGATGAACCGCACTTTGTAATGCACCAGCTAATTTACTCGCAGTTTGACGACCTACCGCAGATAGTTGCTGATTAAAGCCATCAAAACCAACATTTTCACCTAAGTTATTACTGCTCTTATCGAGTAAAATACGAATTGGCGTAGGGGGTAAAAAGCGGCCAACTTGCAGTGCTTTTGGTGCCATGGCTTCGGCAACAAATATTAGCTCAACAAAAAAGGTGCCTGGTGGTAACTTTTTGTTTTTAAGTAACGCCACCGATGAACTACCAAAATCATCATCACAAATCATATCCATAGTGCCTTGCACCATAGGGTGATCCCAACTAATAAAGTGCACATCTTCCTGAGAAAGCGCTGTATCGCGGTCAAAGGTTACTGTCATACCATCGTCTTTTAGCGATGGGAACGAAGCGTTTAACATGTGCTCAGTGGGCTTTAAAATAATGGTGTTTTCACCTTTATCTTCTTGGCTTACACCAAAGGTGTCGAACACGTTGATCATGTAGCTTGGCAGTTCAAACTGGTTGTCGAGCTTTTCAATGTCAGCCACAAGTGAATCAGCAGCACCCTGTCCCGATGAATGTAGCTCTAGCAAGCGATCTCGACCACTTTCCATTTGCTTACGTAATACTGCGTTTTTTTGTGCTACTTGCTCAAGGAGTGGATCTAGCTCATCTTCATCACAATTATGAGCTGCAATGTACTCAAGTAAATCTTCGCTGAACTCTTTATACAGCAACTGCCCAGTGGTTGATGTGCTTTCAAACGCATCTAAGCCTTCGTTATACCAACGCAGTAGTACTTCTTGTGCTGTGTTTTCGAAATAAGGCACGTGAATGTTCACATCTTGTGTTTGCCCTATACGGTCTAATCGACCAATACGTTGCTCAAGTAAATCGGGGTTGAGTGGTAAATCAAATAACACTAAGTGATGTGAGAACTGGAAGTTACGACCTTCTGAACCAATTTCTGAACACAGTAATATTTGTGCGTTATCGTATTCATCGGCAAAGAATGCCGCAGCGCGGTCACGTTCAATAATCGACATGCCCTCGTGGAACACAGAGGCTTTAATTGCTTCGCGTTCACGTAATATTTGCTCAAGGCTAATCGCTGTTTCGGCTTTAGCACAAATAAGAAGTACTTTTTCACGCTTGAGTGTTTTCAGCGTTTCAATTAACCAATCTACGCGAGGGTCAAATAATCCCCAACTTGCGCTTTCACCTTCAAATTCTTGAAATATTTTTTCAGGGAAAAGTGCACGTTGCGCACTGAGCTCGGCATTTTGAATGCCACTCATATTACCCAGTACGGTCATTGCTGTTTTGTATTGCTTAGGTAATGCCATTGGGTAGGCATGTAATTTACGGCTAGGGTAGCCATCAATGCCACTGCGGCTATTTCTAAATAATATGCGCCCAGTGCCATGGCGATCCAGTAACATATTGAGTATTTCTTTACGTGCAGCAAGGTCGCCTTGTTGGGCTTTTTCAAGGATATCGGTGATATCTGTTTCTTTTAATAGCTCAATTAATGTGGCTTTTGCGCTGTCATCCAGTGCTTGTTCTTGTAATAGCTGATTAGCAGCTTCGGCAACGTCTTTGTAGTTTGCTTCTTCTTCTTTAAAAACGTCATAGTCGTAAAAACGATCTGGGTCGAGCAGTTGTAAACGAGCAAAATGACTACGATGACCCAGTTGATCTGGTGTTGCTGTTAATAAAATTAGCCCAGGAATATCTTGGCTCAGCTCAGCCATACGTTGGTATTCGGCACTGGGTTTATTGTTGTTAATGCTTAAATGATGCGCTTCATC
The DNA here is from genome assembly GCF_000576475.1 of Pseudoalteromonas sp. SCSIO_11900. NCBI lineage: Bacteria > Pseudomonadati > Pseudomonadota > Gammaproteobacteria > Alteromonadales > Pseudoalteromonadaceae > Pseudoalteromonas > Pseudoalteromonas sp. SCSIO_11900. The sequence goes on along the minus strand of NZ_KK070023.1, from coordinate 393,625 downwards.
GATTACTAATAAATCCCAGTCGGCCAACGTAGCTTGTTCAAACCAGCGTTTTTTCTTGGTTAAAAACTCAAGGCTAGTAAGTACCAGTTGCTCGGTATCAAATACATTGGGTGAATCAGCAAACGCTTCGTCGCAGCGTTCTTCATCAAAAATTGAAAAACATAAATTAAAACGGCGTAGCATTTCTACTAACCATTGGTGTTGTAAGTTCTCAGGCACAACAATAAGTACACGGCTGGCACGACCGGTGATAATTTGTTGATGTAAAATCATGCCCGCTTCGATGGTTTTACCTAAGCCTACTTCATCAGAAAGCAATACCCGTGGTGCAAAACGTTTACCGACTTCTTGAGCAATATAAAGCTGATGCGGAATAAGGTTAGCGCGTTGACCGATTAAGCCTTTAAGAGGTGATTGCTGACGTTCAAACTGATGTAACCAGGTTTGATAGCGCAAAGTATACCGATCAAAACGGTCTACTTGGCCTGCAAATAAGCGGTCTTGCGGTTTATTGAACTTGATAAAGTGATCTAAAAAAGTTTCTTTTAATTGTACTTTTTCACCGTTATCAACACGCTCTCCGTGATAGCACAGTAACTCACCCTGCACTTCAATAGACTCGACTTGTAATTCCCATTCTTCAACGCTTCGGATCACATCCCCAGGATTAAATGCTACGCGGGTTACCGGTGCTTCTGCAGAAGAATAAACACGGTTTTCACCACTGGCAGGAAATAAAATACTGACCTGGCGGCCATCAATGGCAACAACGGTGCCCAATCCTAAATCTGACTCTGTGTCACTTATCCAACGCTGACCTAAGGAAAAATTCATGTATGTCTCGTCTATGAAGAAAAAGGCGGCTATGTTACCTGTTAGATAACACCACTGCAAGGCGCTATTTGCCTGACTTTTAATTAATTTTATAAGTATGAATTATTACCAACCCAAAGCGCTCATTAGTGCGTCGATTTTGTGGAAAATTCAAACTAAATGATATTTGTCATAAAACAGACTTTTATGACAAATAGACTAAACTCAAATTATATCTAAGTAATTAATCAAGTTTATTAGTAACCACTGATTAGTTTATTGGGTATAGCATAAAAATCATAAAACGTAAGGAAAGTACTATGGGAAAAGCTTCAAATTTTGATAGTAAAATGTATGTGCTAGATACCAATGTATTACTTCACGAACCCCTCGCGTATTTGTCATTCCAAGAGCACCAAGTGGTTATCCCAATGACCGTATTGGAAGAACTTGATCATATAAAAGATAGAAAACACGATGTGAGCCGCGATGCGCGAGTGGCTATTCGTGGCCTTGATGGGGTGTTGAGTCAGGCAACTCCCGAACAAATGCTACAAGGTGTGACGCTGCCAAAGAATAAAAAAGGCGGATCGACAGGCAGCTTAATTATTGTAAACGACCATTTATTTGCCGATTCTATTTCTGGTTTGCCGGGCAATGAAAACGACCATCGTATTATTAATTGTGCGGTGCATTTACAAAACCAGCATAGCGATAAAAAAGTCATATTAGTAACTAAAGATATTAACATGCGCTTAAAAGCCAAAGGGGCGGGGCTTAAATATGTTGAAGACTATCGTACTGATCAGTTAATTGACGATATTGATTTACTCACCAGTGGTTATAAAAAAATTGAGGGCGATTTTTGGCAGCACGTCGGTCAGTGTAATACTGAGCAACACGGACGCGAAACAGTTCATCATATCCCTAAAGATTTAATTCCTGATGTGTTTTGTAATGAATATTTACTTGATGATGGCGATCAGTTTGCCGCTAGAGTTAAATCGTATGATGGTGAGCATATTACCATTAAAGATATTGGTGCAGAGCGGTTGATGCATCAAAGTGCATGGGGAATAAAACCAAAAAATATTTACCAAGCAATGGCTCTTGATGCCTTGCTCGACACGTCTATTGAGCTTGTTATTTTAACCGGCCCAGCGGGATGTGGTAAAACTTTACTGGCACTTGCGTGTGCGCTAGAGATGGTGATTGAAAAAGGTATTTACGACAAAGTCATTGTAACCCGTAATACCCCTGAAATTGCAGAATCAATTGGCTTTTTGCCTGGTACTGAGGAAGAAAAAATGGCGCCTTGGTTGGCTGCCATAACCGATACCTTAGAAGTGCTGCATAAAGGTGATGAAAACCCAATTTCGAGCCGTAATTACATTATGGAAAAAGCCAACATTCAGTTTAAGTCGGTGAATTTTATGCGCGGACGCAGTATTCAAAATGCGGTGGTGATTTTAGATGAAAGCCAAAACTTAACGGCTTCTCAGCTAAAAACTATTATTACTCGTTGTGGGGAAGGAACAAAACTAATTTGTACTGGGAATTTAGCTCAAATAGACAGTAATTATTTAACGGCGGTTACTTCGGGGCTTACCTATATTGTAGAGCGGTTTAAACATTTTGAAGGTGGTGCTACCGTAAATCTTAATGGGGTAGTACGCAGTCGACTGGCTTCGTTCGCCGAGGAAAATTTATAACTTGCGCTTAACATCTTGGCTCTATAGTCTACAGTTTTATTTTTGAGCTAATAATTAGGTAGGTCGTTGAATTTTTTACCGCTAAAACATTATCATCGCTCTGTTTTTGTGGCGTTAGCAATCCCTTTATTGGTGGCCTCTTTTTTGTGTTTGCATTTTTATGATATAAAAATGGACCGTGCAATAACAAAAAAGACCACCGATTTTAGTGCGTTATCGGCGCAGCTTGACCATGATATGCAAGCCATGGACGATTTACTTAATGCGATGTTTATAATGTATGACAAACACGCCCCACAACCAGCGAATCAGGCCTTCACAAAAAACATTAATCAATACGAGCATTATTATTATAGCCAGGTAGCACATTTTAATGGCGAAATAGTAGGAAAAGGCCAATTCAGCTATTCCGAACAGGCATTATCTCGCTGGCAAAAAGTCATGTCGCTGGCTCCGTCTTTCAACACTGCCTTAGCGCTGCTGTCGTCGCTGCATTCTGTAGCCTATGTTGATGAGCGCGGCTTTGCTTATTTAGCTCGGCGTAACAATACACAAAGTTATATTTTAACGCAGGTACTTAATGGCGATTTTAAACCCTTACCTTCAGCGAACACACTCACTTCAAGTGCCGTTATTAAAGTAGACAATAACGCATATTTTGCAGTTGGCCGACAGCGAGAGCTTAACTCCTCAGATTATATTGTTTTAATATATGACTTACAGGCTATCTCTAGTTGGTTGAAAAAAATAACCTCAAAGCAAGGCGAGTATGTTTTTATCAACCAAGAGAATGAAATTATTGCCAGTTCACAGCAGCCAATTAATCAAGCCATAAAGTTATCGACCTATTGGCCTAATATTAAAAGCCCCTCACAAAAGAGTAATGCGCGAGCAGACTCATTATTTTTAATTCAACCTTCAAAAAAGAACCCTATTCATCTGGCGTTTCTTGCTGACAAGCACACCCTCTCAAGCGGTATCGTGTATGAAGTATTGATAGAGTTTATTTTGTTAGTCTTATTTTTATGTTTGATGTTTTACATCTTTTTTTGGTTAAGCAAACGTATATTTATCAAACCTATGACCGAGTTGATACGTTATTTAGAGCATCATAACGATGACAATAGCGGGTATTTAAATTACCAAATACCGTTAAACTGGCAACCTTGGTTTGCGCGGGTAAAAGCTATTTTTGCGAAAAATGAGCACTTAGTTATTTCTTTGCAAAATGCTAATCAAAAGTTAGATGATCAAGTACGGCAACAATCGCAAAAGCTAAAACATAGCGACCAAGCAAAAGAGCGTCATTTAGCGTTATTAAACACAGTACTTAATAGCGTGCCTGATTTTATTTATTTTAAAAATACAGAAGGCATTTTTTTAGGCTGTAATAAAGCGTTTGAGTTGTTTATTGGAAAAACTCAAGGTGAACTCCTTGGGCAGCAAATACACAACATAAGTAACGAGTATGAACAAATTAGTTTGCTGGAATATCAAGTATTACAGCATAAAATGCAAATTCAGCAGCGCATAGATGTTGCTGAGCGAACTTATCAGTTAACCATTGCTCCCTTTTACAATGAACAGCAGCAATTATTAGGAACTATGGGGGGTGGCCGTGATATTACAGAACAACAACATACTTTGTATGCATTAAAAGAGTCTGAATCTATATTTAGAAGCGCAATTGAATTTGCCGCAAATGGGGTGTTTTTACTGTCGCTTGAGTACGCTATTTTACAAGTAAACAAAGCCGCACGAAAATTATTTTCCAAGCATGATAAATTAACCGATACTCCTTTTTATGCGCTTTTTAATAATACACAATGGAAGAAGCTTGAAGCGTTACTACAGCAATTATTAAATAATAAAAAAAGGGTGTTTCACTTAACCTTGGCTCATACCCGATTAAATGCCTGGTTACAGTTGAGTATGTCGTTAATTTGGAATGAAAATAGCCAGCCGCTTTATTATGTTATTCATATTCAAGATGTTACAGAGCTTACCAAAGCCAAAGATGATGCAGAGCGTGCCACGTTAGCTAAAAGCCGTTTTATTGCTAATTTAAGCCACGAAATACGCACCCCCCTCAATGCCGTGTTGGGGTTATTGGATATGCTCGCAGAGCACGGGTTAACGCAGCGGCAAATTCAACAAACTAGCCAAGCAAAATATGCGGCTAATAATTTGTTGCAGATGCTAAATAGTATGCTTGATTTTGCCCGCGTTGAAAGTAAAGAAGCAACGCTGCAATTAGCGCCATTGTGCTTAGTTGATTTGATTGACACCTGCGAAAGTTTAATTTTACCTTTATGCCAAACAAAACAGATACAGCTAAAAATCGACATAGACTCGCAAATTTCTCCATTTTTAGTCGGCGATACAATTCGTTTGCAACAAGTATTAGGTAACTTACTTACCAATGCCGTTAAGTTTACCAATAAAGGCAGTGTGACATTAAAAATGACATTACAGCCGAGCCAGGGCGATAAAGAGCAGCGTATTTGTTTTCAGGTTATCGATACAGGAGTGGGGATTGCTCAAGCGGATCAACGCCGTTTATTTGATGCCTTTACACAAGGTGATGAATCATCTACTCGCTTGCATCAAGGGGTTGGCTTAGGGCTAGCAATTGTAAAGCATAGTGTGGCATTAATGGGAGGTGAAATTGCACTCAGTAGTGATAAAGGCCATGGCTGTCATTTTTACTTCACGCTTGATTTAGCGACAGATACCGAGAAATCAGCAAGCTTTACAGATAGACTATTACTGATAACCAGCGCGAAGAGTCAGTTGCTTAATCAGGTTATTACCGCGCATCCTTTTTTCAATAATCAAGCTCTTGAAATAGTCGTAACTGATCCTGATTGTTTGCAACAAGCGCATACCATTGTAATCGATGCTGATGACGTACCTGCCTTTCTCACGTCAGCAATAAAAGCAGTATTACACACTCGTACTACTTCACTCATCGTTATAGCGCACTCGCAACCGAGTCAGCTTTCAATAAATGACTCTTTTATTAGCCAGTATTTACCGCGCAGTGCACTGGCGCAGCGGTTACTTAGTTTAACCCCTGAAAAGTTAAAGAAAGTAACTCAATATAAAGCGGATAAACCACAGGAAGAAATAGCGGGAACCTTAGTATTAGCCATAGATGATAACCCGCTCAACCTCGATATTATTAGCAGTATATTGTGTAAAGCCGAAGTGAATGTTGTGACTGCTAGTGATGCTAAACAGGGGGTTGAATGGGTGAATATATTGCGCCCCGATTTGGTTTTAATGGATATTCAAATGCCGGGTATTGATGGCTATCAAGCAACCCAAATAATACGCCAACAGTTTGACGCCCAGCAATTGCCTATTTTTGCATTAACTGCACATTGTGAGCCTGCCGATATTGCACGTTCATTGAATAGTGGTATGAATAAACATTTAACTAAGCCCGTGGTTGCGCCTATTTTATTGGCATCGATAGCTGATTTAGGCATATCTAAGCCTTGCTTTTTTGATAAAACCTTCGCTTTGACACAGTTCAATAATGATGAGAAGCTATTGCAAAGCATGCTTACTAAGTTAGCGGTGTTAAATGAGTCATATTCAGCTGAGCTTCAAAAAGACATACCTACTATTGAAATGGTACGCTTAGTGCATAGTCTAAAAGGGATAGCAGGAAACTTAGGGTTTAACCGATTATTATTATGTGCTCAACATACTGAGCAATTATTAAAAGTGGGCGACAAGAACGCCAATGCTGCAATTAAAGAGCTGATAATACAGTTAAAACAAGTTCATATTTTTATAAAAATTTTAGATGTAAGCAATGATAAATAAAGCAAAAATATTAATTGTAGATGACGATGCGCATAACCGAATCATTTTAGAAAAAACCTTAAGCGATGAGCATGATGTTTACTTAGTGACAAGCGGTGAAGACGCGCTGGAGTTTGTTAAACACACGCAAATAGACTTAATCATTTTAGATATCATGATGCCTGGTATGAATGGTTATGAAGTGCTCGTACAGCTAAAAGAGAACAGTATAAGTCAGGCTATTCCTATTATTTTTATCTCTGCAAACAACCGTCATGAAGATGAGGCAAAGGGGCTAGAGCTCGGCGCAATGGATTATATTGGTAAGCCATTTAGTGCCGCTATTGTGAAAGTTAGAGTGCGGAACCAGCTATTAATTAAGCAAAAAAATGATTTGCTAGAAATGCTTGCCTCTATTGATGGCTTAACAGAAATACCTAATAGACGTTATTTAGATGAGAACTTAGAAAGAGAGTGGCGTAGAAGTAAGCGTAACCACTCTCCTTTGTGCGTTTTACTCATAGATATTGATCATTTTAAACGTTATAACGACTACTATGGCCACCGAGCTGGAGACGAATGTTTAAAAACAGTGGCAAAAACGTTAGCCACGCAATGTGAGCGTGGCGGTGATTTTATTGCGCGTTACGGCGGTGAAGAATTTGTGGCCGTATTACCAGAAACCAATCAGCAAGGTGCAATTGCTTTTGCCAATAAGTTACGTAACGCCGTTAATGATTTGAATATTGAACATAATGCGTCTTTAAACGCTACACACGTCACCATTAGCATCGGTATTGCTTCTAGTGAGAGTAGCCAAGCTTACACTGAAAAAGCATTGTTAGAAGAAGCTGACTCCGGTTTGTATAATGCGAAAAAGTTAGGGCGCAATCAAATTAGCGCCCAATAAATGCTGTAGTTACTTAGTTTGTCAGCATTTGCAGTGCTGAGGCACCAATACCAACTAATTTATCATTTTTAAATACCAACGGTGTGCATTCATCTTTAGTCATTTTACCATCTGAATGGATGCTGTGCGTTGCATAAAATAAGACTTGGTAAACATCCTCTTCTTTTTTAAGTAATTCGGTGAAGTCAGGTGTTTTTAGGGCTTTTAATACAGACTGATAAGAGCTATCCATTGCCAAGCCTGAAATAATTTCACGATTATTCTTATGTGTTGCCTGCCAGCTAGAAGAACTATTACCAGCCCAATGACCCTCCGCTTCGCCATCGGATACAGCAATAACACAGCCAGTTAAAAAAGGAGCGGTAAGGGCGGCGATTAAAAGTGTTTCTTTCATTTTTTATTATCCTAGATGATTAATTACAGACTTTAGAGCAAAGACTAGGCCAGTTTTTTAATCTTTAAAAATCAATTATTTATTTTTAAAGTGATTTTTTGAGTTAGTGGCTTTTTTAAGAAATAAAATTAAAAGCCACTTTTTAGTTATTTTGACTAACTTAATTTAACGGCATTAAACCAAGCGATTACGCGACTCTTGTTGACTAAATGCAGCGATATTTAAACTCACTTCTTTAACCAAGCGCGCAATAGATTCGGTACTGGCCCACGCTATATGTGGGGTTAGTAGTAAGTTATCTCCCGTGTAATTGGCCAGTGGATTGTTGTGCTCAGCAGGCTCTTTGGTTAGTACGTCAACACCTGCACCAGCAATCATATTGGTTTTTAAGGCTTGTGCTAAGTCGGCTTCGTTTATGATCCCCCCGCGCGCGGTGTTAATAATAAGCGCAGTTGGTTTCATCATTTTTAATTCATTAAGCGTAATTAAGTCACGCGTTTCATCATTAAGTGGGCAATGTACGCTGATAATATCCGCTGTTTTTATTGCGGTTTCAAAAGGCGTGCGTCCTTGGCGACACTCAGCACCTTTGCGCTCTGCAACAATGACATGAGCACCAAAGGCTTCAGCCACTTTAGATACAGCATTGCCCAGAGTTCCCCCACCAATAATGGCTAATGTTTTACCCTGAAAGTCATTAAAGCTGTAATCAAGGCGACAAAACATTTCACTTTTTTGCCATGCACCTTGTTGGCAGTCCGCTTGGTAGCGATGAGTATTGCCTAATAAGTTAGTAATTAACGAAAAGGTGTGCTGCACAACCGAGGGGGTTGAATAACCAGCAACATTGGTTACCGCAATGCCTAAATCTTTCGCGGCATTTAAATCAACATTATTGGTGCCGGTAGCACTAACACAAATAAGTTTGAGTGATGTTAATTGTGCCATGGTGTCACGATTAATCACTACTTTATTGGTGATTAACACCTCTGCATTTTGGCTATGTGCTAGCACTTGCTCTGGGCTAGTTAGCTGATGCACGGTAAGCTTTCCCAGTGCTGAGATACAATCAAGTGAGGTGTTTGCCAGTGTAGCGTTATCAAGAATTGTTATGTTCACGGTGTGTCCTAATAGTGTATGTGTTAAGGGAATAATAACCCCTGTACGCGAAGTGCTTGTGATAAAAAGAGTATCATCTATTTGAATGTTATTGGGTTTATCATGTTGCGTTTACATTAGCAGTTGTAGAGCCATATTTAAATGTGGTCTGCCCACTGAAGCTTAACTGGCATGTTATTATGATCAACTGCCTTGCTAAGTTAACTTGAATAAAGTGCTGTTAGTAAGGTCTACCCATTTAAATTAATAATTAATAGCCATAGTCTATACGTATGCGTTGTTAGCAAGACAGCTAGGCTCAGCGTTAAACTATAACGCTATGAAAACTCAGTAAATCGAACTTTAGTATTGCTAGTTTCGTATTTTTGATTGAGTTATAATCAAAATCAGACACAGCGGGGCGTTTTAACGCGCCGTTTTTAACTTTGTAGATGCAGTAAATGATTGAATTAGAAGATAAGTACGCAGATATAAGACCTTACAATGACGATGAAGTTGCCGCCTCATTAACGCGATTAATTAACGATAATGCGTTTATTGATGTAATTGCAAAATACAATTTGCCACGCTTTATATCCGCAGTTGGGTTTTTAGCACGCGCTATAATAAAGCATCAGTTGCGCAAAAAGTGGGGCAAAGTTAAAACGGTTGAAGATGTACAAAATGAAGTGGCACATTACTTAAATACATTAATAAAACGTACCACCTCAAAAGTCACTTTTTCTGGCTTAGAAGACTTAGACCCTAATCAAGCCTATCTTTTTGTTTCAAACCACAGAGATATTGTACTTGACCCTGCACTGGTTAATTGGGGCTTATTCCAGCATAAAATGAAAACAGTGAGAATTGCGATTGGCGATAACTTGCTGCAAATTCCTTACATTACTGAGCTTATGCGCTTAAATAAAAGTTTTATTGTGAAACGCTCAGCGAAAGCCCCAAAAGAGATGTTAAAAGCGCTGACTCAGTTATCGGCTTATATTTATGATTCACTCAGTAGCGGGCACTCAATTTGGATTGCCCAAAAAGAAGGGCGCGCTAAAGATGGGGTTGATCAAACTGATCCTGCGCTTTTAAAAATGTTGCAACTTAATGGCCGTAAACAAAAGAAAGAATTTGGCGAATACATTAAAGAGCTCAAAGTGGTGCCAGTTGCAATCTCTTACCAATACGAGCCTTGTGCTATAGCTAAGGCAAAAGAGCTATATCATAAACAACATCATGGGAAGTATGTTAAATCGGCGGGTGAAGATATTGCCAGCATTGTTGAAGGGTTTAGTTCAGCCAAAGGGCATGTGCATTTATCGTTTGGTCAGCCTATTGAGTCAGGTTGTGACAGTGCCGATGAACTGGCAAAAACCATTGATAAGCAAATTATTGATTCGTTTTACTTACACCCAGGCAACTTTATTGCTGCTGGCTGCACTGAGGCGGTGATCAATAAAAATGACGTAGTACAATTTGAAGCACGTTTGGCCAAGGTGCCAGAAGAGTTAAGGGCTTTGGTTTTAGCTATGTATGCCAAGCCATTTCATCGAAAAACACAAGTAGATGAACAAAGCTGTAAGCAGTAATTAACAGCTTAAGCTAACAACAAAGCAGCAATTTATTTGCTGCTTTTTTTTTGCACAAAAATAGCGCTATACTCAGGCTATGCTTTTAATACCGGAGGGTAAAATGCAACAAATTGAAATATTTGATATTCCTAGCCCTTGTAAAGGTATTTGCTTAGTTAATAATCGCGGTTATTGCAAAGGCTGTTATCGCAGTCGCGATGAGCGTTTTACATGGAATTCGTTAACGAATTCCCAAAAGAAAAAAGTATTGAGTTTATGCCAGCAGCGCTATAAACGTTACTTACAGCAAAAAAATAAAGTGGCACAATCATCACCGCAAGCAGATCAACAAGGTTTTGATTTTTAAAAGTGTAGGTTGTATTTTGACCTGAGTTTTGCAACTGTGCCGTTATTGTGTAACTTATCCAGTGTTGCTTCTAGCTGGGGAACAATATCCGCATGACTGTGATGTAAATAATGATAAAGCGGGTAGGTTGCAACGACTTGTTTTTCATAGCAGCCTAAAGAGGGAGGAATGGTTTTATTTGCCATCGCAAAATCAATAAGTAACGCTCCTTGTACTTTTTGCTGGATCAGTAAGTTAAGCTGCGTATTATTATTTTTAACTTCAATTACCTTACCTTGAAAATCAATACTGTCTAAATATCGCTGTTGTACAGGGTAACTGGAAATAATAGCAACGCTATCTATGGTTTTAGTGGAGCTGGGCTCACAGCGTTTATAAAGTTCAAGGTTAAATTTAAAGAGTGGATAGTTAACTCGAATTAAATTTTTATAGGCACTTTCAATACTGATATCGCGAGCAAGCTGCCCATCTAACATGCCATTATCTGCTGCAAATAGTGCATTTTGACGATTAAAATCGACAATATTTAGTTTAAAGCCCATATCTGTATAGGCCAATTGTAATAGCTCAATGGTATAGTTTGCTTGTTGAGTGTTTTGCGGGCGATTAAATGTGTAGCTATAACTGTGCGCAAAAGACATATTACTAAAAACTAAGCACAGTAATACCAGCAATCCGTTAAAGCGTTTAAGCACGTCAGTATTTCCAATTAATTGCGGCAAGATAATAAGCAGCCATAGTAACAAATTGTCTGTCTTTTGCACAGTTTGCATTAGTAATCTTGCAAAAGTTACCACCAACAATTATTGATTACGTTGAATTATTTACAGTCGCTTATTTTTATTAGTTATAGAGTTAGTTTTTTATAAGCTTAAACGTATAATCTATGTTTTATTGAGCGAGGGGCTGTTGACCTTTGCGGATGGAAATTTGTTCAAACTAGGGGCGCTCGGGCGAGTTGTTTAACCTAGTGGGCTAGTAAAAGCCGAGCAAAGCCTCCGTATGCTGCTCACGCCACTTACCTGTATTCATGCAGGCAACAATAAGTTTATAGCCACTAATAATTGGAGTGAATATGAGTTTTAATCTGTGTAACTTGCCGCGAGAGCAAAAGTATCAAATTCAGTTAGATTACGAGGCCTCATTTTGGGCTTATCAAATTAAGCGCGGTAAAAAAACGCGTGAGCAAGTGTACGACACTCTGCATAGTCGTCCTGTTGCAGAGCAAGGTGTTTTAAAACAAAAATTTGAGCAGTATTTGGCCATTATGCTTAGCTAGGGTTTGCCTACTATGCTTGTAATTAAACAATTAGAATCAATTAAAACGCCCTTAGTTAATAAGTTTTATACGTTATATAACGTCCGCGGCCGTGCTAATAAACAGGATCAGGTCTGGGTCGCTTACGATAATAATACGATTATTGCCGCCTGCCGGTTACAGAATAAGCCCACATTTTTATTTTTATCAACGGTGTTCGTGGCTCCTTCTTATCGTTCAAAGGGGGTGGCAACCCAGTTATTAGCTGCCCTTTTAAATGCGCAAACAGAACCTGTTTACACCTTTGCTTATCAACGCCTTACTGATTTTTATCAAGCACTTGGTTTTAACCAAGTGTTAACATATACTCCTGCATTATTAACGCTATTTGATGCTTATAAGCACCGAAATATTACCGCATTGAAATATCAATAAAACATAAATTAGTAATAGGGCAAGCATGGGTATGAGTATTAATGGGTTTATCACAGCCATATTTGTGCTGTTTATGCTCATAAGCGTTGAAGTAACAGCGCAAGTAAAACGATTATCCCCAAGCGAAGGCTTATCTCAAAGTTACGTTAATACCATGCTTATCGATAACAATGGGTATTTATGGCTCTCTACTGAAGGAGGCCTTAACCGTTACGATGGCTATCAAGTTATTACAATCAATGGCCCTAATGGTGAGTTAGAAGAGGCGAACATTGATCGCATATATCAAGACCAGCAAGGGCATATCTGGATTGCCTCCTTATTAGCAGGCTTGTTCAGATACGATCCGAAAACGGATACCTACCAACAATACATAGAAAAACCTGTCACAGAAGAGCAAATACTACAGCAGTCCGTTTTTACTATGTTAGCCACCGATGATAAAACCTTATGGATTGGACAAGGCCGAGAGTTTGCAAAACTCGATATAGACAACGGCTCTATTACCTCCTTATTTACACTTCCTGAGCAATTTGAAAATGCGTTTGTGCGTACTTTGTTTCATTATAACGGTTATATTTTTATAGGTAGCACAGACGGCGCGTATGTTTTTAACATCGCAACACAGCAGGTAAGGCCACTCGAGCACTTGAGTGAAACGGATGTACATATTTATCAAAATAATGTGAAATCATTTGCGCTAGGTAATAACAATCAGTTGCTTGTTGGTGCGGTTAAGGGCTTATACGCTGTTGATATTAGTAATTTAGAGGTAATGTTTAACAACCGCGAACAATCATTTACAAGCCAAAAATTACTGGCCGATTTGAATGTTTGGGATATTGATAATCAGCAAGGAGTGCTCGATTTAGCAACAGATAAAGGCCTGCTTTGTTTTAATTTAACTACTAAAAAAGTGGTAAAAAATAAACGTATCCAACAGAGTAAGTACACCCTCGCCGATAACAGTATTATTGATATGGTGAAAGATAAATCGGGCGGAATGTGGCTAGCCACTAAAACCGATGGTGCATTTTATTTATCGGGCGACAATTACAAGTTTTATAATGTAGAGGGAAATGCACTGATTGGGGATGGTTTATCACATCATTCGGTATGGTCAATTAAGGAGTTCCAAGAAAAGCTATGGTTAGGCACACACAATGGTTTAACTGCGGTTGATTTAAAAAGTAATCGCTCAAAGGTGTATTTAAAAGATTATAAAGTCGATTTACTGACCACAGAGTTTACTATTTTCAAAATTATGCCTTACAAAGATAAACTCTGGCTGCACTCAAACCGAGGATTATTCATTTTTGACCCGCAAACTCAGCAACTTACCCAACCAAAAACTAACAGTCCTACCAATCAGGTTTTTTTAAATGATTGGATGCATGGCCTGACATTGCTACCAAACGGGGATTTGTATTTTGTACACCCAGATCATGGTATGTTTAAATATAATATTGATAGCCGACAATTAGTTCACTTAAAAGGCGAATTAGCACAATTTGACCCTTTTTTAGCGCATGGCTTTTTACCCCCATTACCGCACCAACCCGAGAAGCCATTATTTTTTAGTGGTGGCGTTTTATATCAATTTAACCCCAATGATTTAAGTTTAAACACCATTTATAAAGTGCCTAAACACCATGAAAATGTAGCCGTTAGTATTCTTTCCTACGTGGTAGATGGGCAAGGCATACTTTGGCTATCGTTATCTAATTTTGGGCTGATTGGTATAGATGTAACGACCTATGAGTTAGTGCACACAATTGATTTAGATAAAAATAAACTAGGCACCTTGTTGTACGATATGGTTCTTGATGAAGAGGGAATGATTTGGATGAGTAGCCATAAAGGAATATGGCGACTAAATCCTGAAACAATTCATTTTCAGCAATTTACAACATCAGATGGGGTGCTCTCTGCTGAGTTTAATAATGGCGCTATGGCTAAGTTAGCGGATGGTCGAATTGCCTTCGGTAGCCTCAAAGGTTTTACCTACTTTGATCCTAAAGACAATAAAAATAGCCAAGGTTTATTAGATCAGGTCAATATCACGCGCATCAACTTAATGTCTCGGGACTTGTCTATAAATTTACAGCAGCCATTAAAAAATATCACTTTAAACCATGATGATATCGGGCTTGAGATTGCATTTTCAGCGATGTCATTTAGCTTCCAAGAGCGCATTATTTATGAATATCAGCTCGATAAAGGTAAAAAAAGTTATACCCGAAATAATCGGGTGGTGTTTCCTAAATTAAACCCAGGCAGCTACCAGTTAAAAGTCTGGGCAAAAGATCCACTGACCGGCAACTATACTGCGCCAGCAACGTTAAATATTAAAGTGAAATATCCGCTATGGCGTGCTCCATACTTTTTAGCGCTTTATGCCATTTTATTGATCACCATAGTGACTGCATGGGTAATGAGGCGCAACAAAATACAGCGTATCTTATTGGCAGCACACAAAGAAAGCCAAGACAGTGAAGCGCGTTTAAAGCTTGCACTAGAGGGAAGTGAGTCCGGGGTATGGGATTGGCAGGCGAGCCAGTTAAATATTTATCAGCCTAGATTAGTCAACGAATTAGGCTACGAAGATGACTCGGTGAGTTTAGATGACTACCTAGAAAAAATTCACCCTCACGAGCGTGCTATTTTTAGGTTGGAGTGGTTAGAATTTTTATCAACAGATAAAGGGTATTTTAATTGTACCTACCGATTACGCCACGCCAAAGGTCATTGGCGCTGGTACAAAGACTTTGGCAAGGTGGTTGAATGGGACAAAAAAACGCCGCAAAAAGTAGCCGGTACGTATACCAATATGACACGTGAAAGGGTGTTTGAAGAGCATGCACGGTTATTTACCGCCGCGTTTGAACAAACCCGAGATTGGGTGTTTATCTTAGATAAAAACTTTAATATACGTGCCTCAAATAAATCGCTGCAAAGCGCTTTTGGCTTATCAGCAGAGCCTCGTTCAACCCGTGCGCTTAATTTGGGAATGTCCCGCAGTAGCTATTTTGATTATTTACGAATTATGCAAAAGCTTGAAGTGGGCGAACATTTTTCATGTGAAGACACTGTCGTTCTGGCAAACAAAGAGCAACGCCATGTACTGGTTAAAATAAGCGCCGTGGCTGATGAAAGCCAAAGGCTGAGTAGTTTCGTGATTATTTTAACGGATATTCATGCACAAAAGTTAGCTGAGAGCGAACTGCACATACTAGCTAATTACGATTCACTTACAGGGCTGCCAAATAGAACCTTGTTTAACGACAGAGCTATACATGCCATCAATCAGGCGCGCCGCCATCAGTGTAAAGTGGCTTTGTTACACGTTAATATAAAACGGTTTAAGTATTTTAATGATTCATTTGGCACAGAAAACGCCGATGAGATAATAAAGCTGGTGGCAAACCGCTTGAAAACAGCATTACGCCGTTGTGATAGCGTCGCGCGTTTAGGCGGTGATGAATTTGTAATTCTAGTTGAAGATATTCAGCAAATAGAAGAAGTATTACTTATATGCACCAAACTAATGGATTGCGTGAGTAAAGACATTGTTATGAATCAGCAAAGCGTCAATGTGCACCTAAGTATTGGTGTGGCTATTTTCCCTGATGATGCCGCGCATTATAAAGCACTGTTGAAAGCATCAAATGTGGCGCTTTATTATGCTAAAGATGGCTTGGAAGGGTGTTATAAGTTTTACAAACAAGAAATGAATCAACGTGTTGAAAAGGCGATGCATTTAGAATCACAGTTGATCAAAGCTTATCATGAACATGAATTTTGTAATTATTATCAACCCATTATTAATGCGTCTACGCAAAAAACAGTGGGCTTTGAGGTGTTACTACGCTGGCCTGATAATCAGTTAGCGAGTACACAAGAGTTTGCAAACGTAGCTGAAAATATAGGTTTAATCACTAAAATAATGCTACAAACATTTAAGCGTGCTTTGGTGCAGTTAGCTCGTTGGCGTAAAGTGTGTCCTGATCTATACCTATCAATTAACCTCTCAGCACTGGATTTTGAATTTATCGGACTCGTCCCTGAAATTCGCCAAGCACTAAACAATGCAGCACTGCCGCCCGAGGCTATTGTATTTGAAATAACAGAGTCTATTTTAATGCGAGACTCAGAACATGCGCTTAAAAATATGGACTTACTAAAGCAACTAGGTTGTAAGTTGTACATGGATGATTTTGGAACAGGGTACGCCTCATTAACTTATTTGAAGCGCTTTCCGATTGATGTATTAAAAATAGATCGCAGCTTTGTGCAAGATATTGGTATTGATTCGGATAACGAAGCGATTATTCAATCTACACTAGCTTTAGCAAGCAGTTTAAGTAAAGAGTGCATTGCTGAAGGGGTTGAAAGCGCACATCAGTTGGCTTTTTTAAAAGCGCAAGGTTGTAGCTACTTTCAAGGTTACTTGTTTAGTAAAGCGGTGCCTAAAGAGCAGGTGCTTGAGCTTATTGAGCACGATTGGCACCCTGTATTCTCACAAGCTTAAAGCGCCGCTTAATACATTATTTTATTAAGGACGTTTACCACAGTGACGGCAAAATAAGTGTGAGCTGCGTTTATTTAGCTCCGCTTTTATTGCTTTATTGGCCTCTAGCTTACTTAGCCCTAGTTTGTAGCGTAACTCCTCAAGGTGATGCATCTGCTCATCAGTAAGCTTACCATCGGTTATTTTCTCGTGGGTGGCATCTTCAAAGAGCTGGCGACGTTTGCGGATTTGCTCTGAGAAACTCGACGCTAATAAACCGGTTGGTATGGCAACCATCCCCATACTCACCAACGTGATTACGCCACCAAATAGTTTACCAATAGGCGTTATAGGCACAACATCGCCATAACCAACCGTAGTCAGGGTTGCCATTGCCCACCACATGGCTGCAGGAATAGAGCCGAACTTGTCTGGTTGAATGTCGTGCTCTAATAAATAAATACCGCAAGAGGCTAAAATAAGTAACACAGACATAATAAAAAATGCCGCCAGTAATGAACTCGACTCATCAATAAACGCCTGCAATAACAATTGCATTGCTCGAGAATAACGAGTGAGCTTAAATACCCGCAACAACCGCAGTACCCGTAAAAAACGCAAATCGATAGCAAAGAAAAACATTAATAAACTAGGCAAAATGGCAATTAAATCGATAATTGCCAGAGGTGATAAAATATATCGAATCCGTTTTTGTGTGTTTGAGCAATTCATGGAGGCGTACTTTACGCGATCGACACAGGTCCAAGCACGTATTAGGTATTCAGCACTAAATATAGCCACTGATACCAGCTCCAAGATTAAAAACTCGCTATAGTACTCGGTTGCGATGCTGCGCACCGACTCAAGTACAATCGCCACCACATTAATCATAATGATACTGATCAGTATGATATCTAAAATGTGTCCCGCTCGCTGATACTTACCTGACGCTTCAAATACTTGGTTTATGGTTTGTCTTAGTTTACGCATAGTACCTATTATAATGTGAGCAGCATATTGATACTGCCTTCTTCAAAATCACGACTTATTTTAAACCCGAGTTTACGAGCCAACTCAATCATGCCGGTATTTTCTGGCAGGGTGATACCTTCAACCGTTTTCACGCCTTGGCGTCTGCAGTGAGAAATAGCCGCGTTCATTAAAATACGCCCTAACCCAAGTCCTTGGCAATCAGAACGTACCACAATGGCAAACTCTGCTTGTAAGTTATCGGGATCCATAATCACTCGCGAAACCCCTAATGTGTGCTGTTGCTCGTCTTGTGTTTGGGTAACAATAAATGCCATTTCGCGGTCGTAATCAATTTGCGTCATTTTAGCGAGTTGATCATGGTTAAATTGTGGCAATTCACCAAAAAAGCGCTTGTATCTATCTTCTTTGCTTAAGGAGCGGTCAAACTCTTGATGTGCCTGCTCATCTTCTGGTTTGATTGGTCTGAGCGTTGCTAAGGTCTTATTTTTTAGGGTCACCGTTTCAACCAGCTCAATAGGATAAGGGCGGATTGATAAACGTTTTCGGTGCGCCTGAACCTGATACTGATTTAGGTTCATGGTGGCATCAAGGACTAAAAACTGCCCATTACTGGCTAAAATAGGATTTAGCTCTAACGAGGTGATATCCGGTTGATCGACAACGAGTTGAGAAATTCGGGTCAGTAGCGCACATAAACGATATTTATCTACTTTTTCTGGCAGAATGCGATCTTTAAGAACTCCCTTATCATGGGCGGCGGCAATTAAATATTTAGCTAGGTTCATATTCAGTGGTGGCAAGGCCACCGCCGCTTGAGCGTACTCAAGCCCTGTGCCAGCTTCACCTAATAAAATAACTGGCCCAAAATTAGGCTCTGTTTTAATGGCTATGCGCAGCTCATTGGCACCTGCTCTTGGCGCCATTTTTTGTAACGAAAAGCCATCAATAATAGCATCAGGGTAGGTGTTTTTTATTCTTAACAGCATGGCAAATGCCGTTTGCTCGACCTCTTGTGCATCATTGAGGTTGAGTACTACGCCACCGACTTCAGACTTAGAGGGAATACTGGGGCTCATCAATTTTAATGCGACCGGAAAACCTAGCTCTATTGCTTGCTCTTTTGCCTCAGTAGGGGTGTAGGCTACTTCAGTTTGGATACAGTCTATACCGTAGCTACTTAAAATTTGACTCGCTTGATGGGTTGATAAGTAATGTTGCTCATCATCTAAAAACTCTTTAATAGCTGCTTTAGCTGCTGCTTTATTAATAGTCGCATCATCGGTGTTTGATTCTGGCGTTTGGGTTAAATGTTTTTGGTTACGACGATAGCTTACTAAGTGCATAAAGGCACCTACTGCGCCTTCTGGGGTACGATAGGTCGGAATGGCATTATTTGCGCAGATGCGCCTGGCTGCGAAGGCGGCATCTTCTCCCATGAAATTAGTGATCACATACGGACGTGCCATTTTCGGTAATTTGTTCAGAGCCTCAACAATAACCTGAGCATAATTTTCACTCGGGGCCAATGCCGATGGAGTATGAATGATCAGTAAGTTTTTAACTTCTTTAGCATTAAGCAGTATTTCTAATGCGTGTTTGTAACGCACTGGCGCAGAATCGCCAAATATATCGACAGGGTTGGATGTTGTGTCTGAATGTGGGATCACTTTATTGAGTGCTTCGCGCGTTTTATCACTAAGCTGAGCAAGTTTACCTGAGCTTTGAATAAGTTCATCAACGGCCATCACTCCAGGGCCGCCGCCATTAGTTAGTATAGTTAGCTGCTCTACTTGCAATAATTTGGGGTGCATTGCTAAGGTTTGAGTGGCGGCAAAAAGCTCGCGCAAATCATTTACTCTTAACATCCCTGCGCGTTGAAACATGGCATCATATACTGCATCTGAGCTTTGTTTTCCGCCGGTGTGTATTTCAGCAGCAAGAGCGCCTGCACTGGTTCTGCCCGTTTTAATAGCAATAACGGGCTTAGAAAATGCCGCCGCACGCGCGGCAGAAATAAAGCTGCGAATATCATTAATGTTATCTATGTAAAGTAGGATAGCTTTGGTTTTAGCATCGCGGCCTAAAAAGTCGAGTATTTCGTCAAACTCAATATCTAAACAATCTCCCATAGATATAAAGTATGAAAAGCCAATTTCTTTATTTTTAGCCCAATCAAGAATCGTTGAACAAACAGCCGCTGATTGCGACACAAAAGCCAGTTTACCTGGCGTGGCAACAGTGTGCGAAAAACTCGCGTTTAAACCTATATGCGGAATAAGTAACCCTAAGCAATTTGAGCCAAGCAGCGTTACCTTATGCTTCACAGCATTATCTTTAAGTTCTTGTTTTTGCGCGCTTGTTAGGCCATCAGCAATAATAATAGCGCTATGACACCCCAGCGTACCTAGCTGCTCAATAATTTTCATTAAGGTGTTTTTATTGGTACAAATAACGGCTAAATCAGGTACTTTGGGGAGAGCCTCAATACTTGGGTAAGCTAATACGCCATGCACCGCAGTATGATTGGGGGTAACGGGCATGATGGGCCCTTTAAACCCGCCTTGTAATAAATTACGCATTACCACATTACCAGCCCGAGTAGGGGTGTTTGATGCCCCAATAACAGCGACTGAGCTTGGATTAAAAAACTGGCTAATACGTTTTAGACTCATTGCGTTTCCTTGGCTGATTAAGTTTTGCTATCTATACCCTTTCAATGTAACCTGTTTATTATGTTTTTTCGAGCGTGAACGTGCTTATTATTGATATTAGGGTCTGTTGACCTTTCAAGGTTAAACTTGCAGCAGTCTGTTTGGTATTTAGGCAAGGCAGAGCCTATGTGGTGTGGTTATTCCCCATAAATAGGCGATAACGCAGCATAAATGCCAAACAGGCGCTGCCCGAAGGGTTCTGCCTAGGGGCGATTTACTCTTTGTTGCTCGGTTTTTACTTAGCCCACTAGGTTACAAACCTCGCGCCGCGATTAAATCGCCCCTAGTTTGAACAAGTTTTAATCCGCAAAGGTCAACAGACCCTAATCAAGGAGATTAAGGTGAATAAAATATCGAATTTAAGTGTTGTTATGGCAGCGGCGTGTTTAAGCATTGGCCTAATTGCATTGGGTTTTATTGTAAAAGGGGCTGCGCTTGATATTAAAGGGATGGAGCGCACGGTGCAGGTAAAAGGGTTAGCTGAACGAGAAGTTGTGGCAGATACCGTTATTTGGCCTTTACAGTTTAACGATGCCGACAACAATCTTGAAAAGCTTGTTGAGCGAGTTGAGCAAAAAAACGATGCGGTGATTGCTTTTTTAAAGTTACACGGCTTTGATGATGAAGAAATATCGACAGGTACTCAATCTATTATAGATAAGCAAGCCCGTGAATACGCGAATGATAATCAAAAGTTTAGGTATGTTATTAGCTCAAATATTATTGTGTATTCAAATGCTCCTGATAAAGTTAAAAACGCACTGAGCAAAGTGAGTCAGTTAGCTAAACAAAATATAGCTATTGTGCAAGACAACTATCAAACCCGTATTGAGTATATTTTTACTGGGCTTAACGATATAAAACCAGCCATGGTGCAAGAAGCCACAGAAAAAGCTCGTGAAGTGGCAGATAAGTTTGCTAAAGATTCAAATTCACGCTTAGGTAAAATTAAAACCGCTCGCCAAGGGCAGTTTAGCATTAGCGATCGGGATTCAAACACGCCGCAAATTAAAAACGTACGTGTTGTTACCAGCGTAGAATATTACTTATCAGATTAGAGCCGCCACTTGTTCAGTAGAGCGCTGTAAATAAGCGGCGCTTAGTAGCAAGGTTATCTCGCTTGGGGGATTATTTTTTAATGCCTCAAGTATTTGTAATTTTGCTGCAGGATTTTGTTTTTGCTCTATTTCCATTAATGCGAGCAAGGCCGAAAATTCATGTTTTATCGGAAAGTTTGGCTTATGTGCATAGGCAATGTAACTGGCAACCGGAGTGAGCCCTTGCTTATTTGTATGTGCTAACGCATGTAGTAACTCTTCATTAGATTCAAATAACATCAACGAGCGAACATAGTTAAAAGGCAGTTGTGTGGGCATTGCTTGCTTAAATACATTATGCAGGGCGTTATTGCCAGTGTCGTCTGTACTAATAAACCCCTTATTTAATTTAAGTGCAGGCGTAAAAAAGCTCAGCGCATCTAAACTGGTTAGTTTTTCAATAAACGGCGCTGGTGGCGTATTGGTGGTTAAAATACGCATGGCGATGTTTTGCATAAAATCGTATTTAATACTCATGCGTAGCGCACTTTCAAATAGGTAATTAAGCTGTATTACTTGCTGTGCCTCAGTGAGCTTTTTAAAATCGTTATCTAGTTCATCAAACTGCTGTTGTTTAATACGCGCATTGAGTAGCTGTATGCTTAGATCCATTCTGTTCTCCTTGAGTTCCAACTTTATCCTAGCTTAATTTTTTGCTTTATAAAACAAAAGGCCGCAATTGCGACCTTTTATACCTTTAAGTAAATACTTAAAAATTAAGCTTGTTTGCTGGCAATCCACTCATTAACGAAGTTTTCTAGTACGTTTAATGGTACAGGGCCATTTTTAAGCACTACATCGTGGAACTGGCGGATATCAAACTTATCGCCAAGTTGCATTTTAGCATCTTCACGTAGTTCTAAAATTTTCAGCATACCTACTTTGTAAGCCGTTGCTTGAGATGGCATTACAATGTGGCGCTCAACCATTTTCACACCGTCAGAAGTCGCGTTAGGAGTGTTGTTAACGTAGTAATCAATACCTTCTTGACGAGTCCACTTCATTGCGTGAATACCGGTATCAACCACTAAACGACATGCACGCCATAATTCCATGGCTAAGCGACCAAAATCTGAATACGGGTCTTCGTAAAGGCCCATTTCTTTTGGTAGTAATTCTGAGTATAACCCCCAGCCTTCAATGTAGGCTGTGTAACCACCAAATTTACGGAACTTAGGTACACCTTCAAGTTCTTGTGAAATGGCAATTTGCATATGGTGACCCGGAATCCCCTCATGATAAGCCAAGGCTTCCATTTGGTACGTAGGCATTGCTTCCATGTCGTATAGGTTGGCGTAGTAAATACCTGGGCGAGAACCATCTGGCGCAGGTTGCTGATAAAACGCTTTACCTGCCGCTTTTTCACGGAATGCTTCAACACGTTTTACAATCATGTCGGCTTTTGGTTTTACAATAAACAGCTCATCTAAGCGTGTTTTCATGTTATCAATTAAGCCTTTAGCTTCGCTTAGGTACTGCGCTTTACCAGCTTCAGTGTTAGCTAAATAAAATTGCTTGTCGGTTTTCATAAACTGCATAAAGGCGTTTAAGTCGCCCTCAAAGCCGACTTTATCTTTAATAGCACGCATTTCATCATGAATACGTGATACTTCAGCAAGGCCAATGGCGTGAATCTCTTTTGCTGTAAGGTCTGTCGTGGTGGTGCGTTTCAGTGCGTTATTGTAAAACACTTCGCCATCAGGGAATTTCCAAGCACCGTCACGGTCATCAGCACGTTTTTCTAACTGTGCAATGTAGTTGATTAACTTAGAGTAAGCAGGTTTAACTGCCGATTTTAATGCATCAGTCGCTTTACTAATAAGTGCATCTTTTTCAGCTTGGTCGATTTCTAATGCATTTACTTTACGTTTAAAGTCAGCCAAAAGAGTTGAATCTTCACCTTGTTCAAACGGCGCACCTTTAATGATGTTTTTGCTTGAATCAATCACGTGTGGAAATACAAATTTAGGGGCGATGATGTTTTTATCGGCGCGAATTTCTAAGTCGGTAATCAGTTGATCGAATACACCCGGAACCCCGTTTAAACGGGCAATGTAATCGTTGGCTTCTTTTACGTTGCTAATTTGATGCTGGTTAATTAAAAAAGCCGGCACCATAGAATGTGTACCAAACATTTGGTTTACTGGGTAGTTATGGTAACGCCATTTGAAATCAGCAATGCTGGCTTCTAAATCTTGTTTTTTTAAATCATAACTTACTTGAGTAGCTGCATCTAATTGCGCACGGTCAATGTTGTTGAGCGTGACTAAATCGGCTTTAGTTTGTGCCAAGTCTTTTAGCGCTTTTTCTTCGCTGTTGTCATCCCATTTATCGTAATCTTTTTTGATGCCCATATAGGTTTGATAAACTGGGCTACTCATTACATCACGATTAAAAGTGTCTTCAAAAAAAGCATTCGCTTTATCAATTTCACTTTGTACAGGTTGAGCTTGAACCGCCGGTGCAGACGTTGATTGTTGTGTTGCTTGTTGGCAACCGGCAAGTAGTGCCACGCTGATGGTGGCAGCAATTAAAGTAAGTTTACGCATTCGTTTCCCTTTTGTTGTTAGAAACCTATTATTGTCACTAAACAAATAACGCAAGTAGATCATTTAAAAAACGTTGGCCTTGGAGTGTAACGTGCCAGTGGCTGTCTGTTTTTGTTAGTAAACCGGCATTAATGGCTTTATCTAGTGCATGCTGTTGGCTTTGCAGTGGTTGCTGCGTCAGCGCATTAAAATCATTTATAGGGCATGGCTCTATTAAACGAAAGCGATTCATAAAAAATTCAAACGCTAAGTCGTCTTGCTCTACTTGCCAGCTTTTGTACAGGTAGGGTTTAATAATATCCATGTAGCCCCGAGGGTGTTTTACCTTTTCAGTGCGTGTTATCACCCCCGTTTTCGCATCAGTGACCTTACCATGAGCGCCGCAGCCAATGCCAAGATAATCGCCAAACCGCCAATAATTCAAGTTATGTTGGCATTGATAGCCAGGTTTTGCATACCCTGATATTTCATATTGCTGATAGCCAGCTTGTGCTAATAATGCTTGGCCTTGCTCTTGAATATCCCATAAGGTTTCATCTTGTGGCAAAGTCGGCGGTTTTGAAGCAAATTGCGTATTGGGCTCAATCGTGAGCTGATACCAAGAAATATGCGGTGGATTGAGCGCAATAATTTGTTTTAAATCACTCAGTGCATCATCAAGAGACTGCCCTGGTAAGCCATGCATTAAATCAAGATTAAAGCTATTTAATCCCGCTTCATTGGCTTGTTGTGCTGCATAACTGGCTTCATCGGCACCATGAATTCGACCTAGAGCTTTTAACTTATCGTTCTGCATGCTTTGCACACCGATAGAGATACGGTTAATGCCTGCTTTTACATAATCTTTGAAACGGCCAGTTTCGACTGTGCCGGGATTTGCTTCAAGGGTAATTTCACAGTTATCGCTTAAGCCAATTAGGCTATCTACTTCCTTGAGTAAACGGGTGTATGCCGCGCCGGTTAATAGACTTGGTGTGCCGCCGCCAATAAAAATACTGTGAATCTTACGCCCTTGTACTAAGTGTAAATCAGCTTTTAAATCGTCGATTAAATGCTGTACATACTCAGCTTCAGGGATGTCACCTTTTTGCCCGTGGCTATTAAAATCGCAATAAGGGCATTTTTGCACGCACCATGGCACATGCACATATAAACTCAGTGGAGGAAGGTTCACAGGCCGCCTTTGTGTTGTAGCTCTTGCAGTAACATTTTAAGTGCTTGCCCACGATGACTTAGGGCATTTTTTTGCGCTTTTGTCAGCTCTGCACTGGTACAGTTTTCTGATGGCACAAAAAAGATAGGATCGTAGCCAAAGCCACCTTCACCGTGTTGGCTAAGGGTAATTTCGCCCTCCCAGCTAGCACTGCAAATAAGTGGGGTAGGGTCGTCGGCGTGACGCATCAGTACTAACACACACCAAAAACGAGCGCGTCGGTTAGGGTTATCGCCTAAATCAGCCAGTAATTTATCGATATTATCTTGATCACTGGCACCCGCTCCGGCAAAGCGAGCAGAGTAAACACCGGGTGCGCCATTTAAGCTATCAACTTCTAATCCCGAATCATCAGCAATAGCCGGTAATCCAGTTATTTTAGCTGCATGACGCGCTTTAATTATCGCGTTTTCTACAAACGTGGTGCCTGTTTCGGCCACGTCACTGACATTAAAGTCGCTTTGTGGTACTACATTAATGTTAAGCGAGCTGAGCATGTTAGCCAGCTCATTTACTTTGCCGGGATTGCCGGTTGCAAGTACTAAGGTGTTGGTCATATTTAATCTACGTAAAATTTTTGCTGAAATTTTAATGTTTGGAACTGGTTACCTTGTTGGATTTCAATTTCAAAACGTAAAATCTCTTCGTTGGTGTAATCTACTTGTGCTAGGTAATAAACAGAATCGCCTTCAACCACTTCTTTAAAGTTAAGGGTTTGCTTGTTACCTAATAAGTTTTTAGCGGTGCCTTGTAATGTCGCTTTTTGCGCTGTTTTATTGGCATCATTTTTTAAGATAGAAATATTAACAATGCCTTTATAGCCACTGCGTTCCAGGCCGTACGTTTTGGCTATTTGTGGCTGAATAAACGTTGATGGAAAGGCTATATAATGAACTTGCCAAGGGCCTAGTTCTTTATATTGAGCGCCTTGTTCTTGTGCGCTGTGCGCATTAAATGCTAAAGCGAGACAAGCAATAAAACAAAACTTTATTAAACGTTGCATAGTTAACTCCTGAGTATGTAAAAAGAGGCACTAGGCCTCTTTTATATTACGTTATGCTTAAGCTAAAAGGTCCATTAGCAGCATTTGTAAAAACTGAATGCCGATGATTAGTACCAGTACCGATAAATCTAAGCCTCCTAGTGGCGGTAAAACTTTACGGATAGGCTTTAACATTGGCTCAGTAAGCTGATGGAATACCGCTTCAATTGGGTTATAGCCTTGGCTTACCCAGCTTAAAATAGCGCGGATAATTAACACCCAAAAGACTAAATTTAAACCTTCTTTTAAAACAGTTATTAGCGCCTGTATAAGCACAGGTTGAATAGCCCAAGAGCTATAAATAAGCCACATTAGGGTACTTATTTTTGCCGCAGCCACTATAAATGCCAGCAGCAAAGAGGCTAAATCAAGCCCGCCTAGCCCCGGAACGATTTTTCGCAGCGGGTTAACTGCAAACGAAGTGGCTTTCACCACAAATTGGCTCATCGGATTGTAAAAGTCGGCTTTTGCCCACTGTAGCCAAAAACGCAGTAGTACCACCATTAAAAATAGATCAAACAAGGTGCTAATTAAAAATTGCATGGCATTCATAGTATAACCTTCAATAAAAAATGGTTTTAAAGTTCTTGTTCCATTTGCACTGCACGCGCAATACACGCATCCATTGCATCGCCTACGGTTTTAGTTAAACCTTGTGCTTTTAAATGCTCAACAGCTGCATGCGTGGTACCGCCTTTTGATGTCACATTTGAACGTAATTGTGAAATGCTAATATCAGTTTGGCTAAGTGCCATTTCAGCTGCGCCAAGGGCGGTTTGCTGCACTAAGCGGCGTGCGTCTTCATCACTAAACCCAAGCGCTTTGGCTTTTTCTTCAATGGCTTCCATAAATAAGAAAAAGTAAGCCGGTGAAGAGCCGGTAACAGCTATCACATCGTTAATTTGTGATTCTTGCTCTACCCATACAACAATACCGGTACATTCAAATACTTGCTGTACAAACTCATGCTCGCTTTGGGTTTCGCCTGCACCATATAAGCCAGATACACCACGGCCAAGTAATGATGGCGTATTTGGCATACAACGTACCATTTTTACATCTTGACCAAGCATTTCACGTAAGCGCTTAACGGTTAACCCTGCCGCGACTGAGATAAATAATTTATCGCTAAAGTCGACACCTGAATCTTGAAATGATTGACATAAATCGCCCATCATTTGTGGTTTAACAGACAAAACAATGACATCGGCATCGCGCATAGCTTCGTTATTGTCACTGGTGGTTTGCACTTTGAAATCGGCAGCTACCTTAGCTAGTTTTTCTTGGTTGCGGTTAGTCGCAATAATATTATTTGCGTTAAAGCCGTTTTTTACCATGCCACCAATGATGGCGTAGCTCATATTACCTGTGCCTATAAATGCGATTTTTTTATCTGACATATGTCTGTTATCACCTTTTAAGTTCGTGTTCCAAAAATATCTGTGCCAATCCTCACCATGGTTGAACCTGCCGCTATGGCAGCTTCTACATCGTTACTCATCCCCATCGACAACGTATCTATATGAGGATATTGGGTCTGTAGTTTATCAAAGCAAGTTTGTAATTGCTCAAAATATTGAATTTGCGTGTTTGCATCGTCACTTTTAGCGGGAATAGCCATCAGTCCGCGCAACTGTAAATGGGCACATTGGTCTATATATTGCGCCAGCTCAGTGATTTCATTGGGGTGACAACCAGACTTTGCTTCTTCTTCGCTAATATTGACTTGAATAAGTACATTCAGTGGCGGCATTGTCTCAGGGCGTTGACAGTTTAAGCGCTTGGCTATTTTAAGTCTGTCTACACTTTGCACCCAAGCAAAATTGGCAGCGACTAAAGCACTTTTATTTGACTGAATAGGGCCAATGAAATGCCAAACAATATCGCTAAATGTGTCTAGTTGCGCTATTTTATCTACAGCCTCTTGAACATAAGATTCACCAAATTGACGTTGCCCTTGATCATAAGCTGCCATAATATCGGTAGCGGGTTTGGTTTTAGATACTGCAAGTAACGTAATATCGTTACTATTACGTTGTGCTTTGTGCGCTGCCTCTGCAATTCTAGCGTAGGCGGATGTGAGTCGTTCTGCTATTGTAACCATATATTTATCAGTTAGTTGTGGAGTCATAAATGGATATCACCGAATTATTGGCATTTAGTGTGCAACATAAAGCATCAGATTTGCACTTATCATCAGGGGTATCACCTATGATACGTGTTGATGGCGATGTGCGACGTATTAATATACCAGCACTTGGAGATAAAGAAGTCAGCAGTCTGGTTTATGACATTATGAACGATAACCAGCGTAAGGACTATGAGCAAAATCTCGAAGTGGATTTTTCTTTTGAAGTCCCTAATTTAGCACGTTTTCGTGTAAATGCCTTTAACTCTAATCGTGGCCCTGCTGCTGTGTTTCGTACTATCCCGAGTGACGTACTCACTCTTGAAGATTTAGGCGCACCTGAAATATTTAAACAAATTTCAGATAACCCACGAGGCCTAGTGTTAGTCACAGGCCCTACAGGTTCAGGTAAGTCGACCACGCTTGCGGCGATGGTCGATTACATTAACCAAACTAAGCATCATCATGTGCTGACTATTGAAGATCCTATCGAATTTGTTCATGATAATAAACTCAGCTTAATTAATCAGCGGGAAGTTCATCGTGATACACATAGCTTTTCTAATGCACTACGCAGCGCACTTCGTGAAGACCCTGATGTTATTTTGGTTGGTGAGCTACGAGACTTAGAAACTATTCGCCTTGCTATGACCGCTGCGGAAACGGGTCACTTGGTGTTTGGTACTTTGCATACGACCTCTGCACCTAAAACCATTGACCGTATTATTGATGTATTCCCTGGCGAAGAAAAAGATATGATCCGCTCTATGCTCTCTGAGTCATTACGTGCAGTTATTTCGCAAACACTGATAAAAAAAGTAGGGGGAGGGCGAGTGGCTGCACATGAAATTATGTTGGCAACGCCTGCTATTCGTAACTTAATCCGTGAAGATAAAATTGCACAAATGTACTCATCAATTCAAACCGGTGCGTCGCAAGGCATGCAAACCATGGATCAATGTTTAACAAGCCTAGTTAACCGTGGCATTATCACTCATTCAGCGGCATATACAAAAGCGCAAGATAAGACACAGTTTAGCGCTTAAGGAATTATTATGACTTTATCTTTAAATCACTTTTTACAAATAATGGTCGACAAAAAAGGCTCTGATTTATTTGTATCGAGCCAACTTCCTATTAGCGCTAAAATTAACGGCGAGTTAACTCCTCTTAATGACGATAAATTAACAGATGAGCAAGCGCTGGAATTAGTCGAATCAGCGATGAGTGAAAAACAAAAAGCAGAGTTTCATAACACTAAAGAATGTAACTTTGCGGTTGCAACTAGCGAAGGGCGCTTTCGTATTTCGGCTTTTTGGCAACGCGACAGAGCGGGCATGGTTATTCGCCGAATCGTCACTAAAATTCCCGACGTTAAAGAGCTTGGATTACCTTCTGCATTGACCGATGTGATTATGTCAAAGCGCGGACTCGTGTTATTTGTGGGTGGTACGGGAACCGGTAAATCAACGTCTTTGGCGGCACTTATTGGGTATAGAAATCGCAATCAACGTGGACATATTTTAACCATAGAAGATCCGATTGAATTTGTGCATGAGCATCAAAAAAGTATTATTACCCAACGTGAAGTGGGTTTAGATACTGAAAGCTTTGAATCAGCACTTAAAAGCTCTTTGCGCCAAGCGCCTGATGTTATTTTAATTGGTGAAATTCGTTCGCAAGAAACCATGGAATATGCGTTGAGCTTTGCAGAAACGGGTCATTTGTGTGTTGCCACCCTGCATGCTAACAATGCTAACCAAGCGATTGACCGCATTATGCATTTGGTACCAAAAGAAAAGCACGATAAGCTTAAATATGACTTAGCATTAAATTTACGCGCTATCATTGCTCAGCAACTTATTCCGACCTCTGATGGGGAAGGGCGTGTTGCTGCCATTGAGGTATTACTTAATACGCCAATGGTCAGTGAGCTAATTAAAAACGGTAATATTGGTGGCATTAAAGAAACCATGGCTAAATCAACAGAGATGGGCATGCAAACCTTTGACCAAGCGCTGTTTGAGCTTTACAGGCAGCAACGTATTAATTATGCCGATGCGCTGCATCATGCGGATTCGCCAAATGACTTACGCTTGATGATTAAACTACGTAATAACGAGCAGCAAGGCGCAGGCTTTTTGCAAGGTGTGACCATTGATGGCCTTGATGACAAAGGCATATGACCTAGATACAAAAAAAGCGCCTTAGGCGCTTTTTTTATGTGGGTTAAGTGCTTTATTCACTATAACTGGCTTCAAAAAAACTCTCTAGAATGATCACCGCAGACATATTATCTACGTTACCTTTACCTAAATTTTTATAGCCACCACGTTCAAACAATCGTGCTTTTGCATCTGCAGTCGTTAAGCGCTCATCTTGAGTATGAACTGCAATGCCGTAATGGTTGTGCAAACGATTAGCAAACTTTTTAGCTTTAAAGGTAACCTCTTGTGAGGTGCCATCCATGTTTAGCGGTAACCCGACAACCATTAAATCGGGTTGCCACTCTTTTACTTGCACTGCAATGTCATCCCAATTAGGAATGCCATCTTGGGCTTTCACCGCTTTTAAGCTGGTAGCGCTGCCTGTGAGCTCCTGACCAATAGCTATACCAATACTCTTGGTACCAAAGTCAAATCCCATAACTGTACGCTCACCTTGCGGCTTTACTGTTTTTTTAGTCATGTTTATCTTTTATGTTATTACGCATGTCCGGCTTCGGGGCTTAATTGGCCAATATCAAAACCAAGCATAGAGACTGCCATTTCCCAGCGTTTTTCTACTGGAGTATCAAAAATTATCTTAGGATCGGCTTTAATGATCAGCCAGCTATTATCTAGTAGCTCTTGCTCTAATTGACCTTGTTCCCAACCGGAGTAGCCTAAAGTAATAATAAATTGTTCGGGTGCTTGGGCTGTGGTTAACGTGGCTAACACATCTTTTGAGGTGGTGATCATAATATCACTGCTCAACTTTTGGCTTGCCGAGTACCCAGGTTTAGGTGAATGTAGCACAAAGCCACGGTCTGTTTTTACCGGCCCGCCAGCAAACACAGTCACTTGCGCGGCATGTTGAGATTTATCGTTATCAATATCAATTTTGTCGAGTAACTCACCTACAGTGACATCAATCGGCTGATTGATCACCAATCCCATAGCGCCTTCTTCGTTGTGTTCACAAATATAAGTGACGGCACGTTTAAAAAAAGGGTCTTGCATTGATGGCATTGCGATTAAAAAGTGATTTTCTAATGACTGCATAAGTTTTACCCTTTTAGTTATTGAATCTTGAGTATGGCATAGTCCCATGTTTTAACACTAAAAATTTATTCGAGTTTTCAGCGATGGCACAATAAGCGTCATCGCTTTATATCTTAGAGCTGGTTCAGTGATAATTTATTTATTAAGCTTTTTCTCTATGGCGTCAAATAAAATGCCGGTAATTGAAATATCGTAAGCGGCTTCAATTTCTTTTACGCAGGTTGGCGCTGTTACGTTAATCTCAGTTAACTTATCACCAATAATATCTAAACCTACAAATATTAAGCCTTTTTCTTTCAAAGTAGGGGCGACCGCCTTTGCAATCTTAAGATCTGATTCGCTAATTGGGCGTGCTTCGCCACGACCGCCTGCGGCTAAATTACCGCGTGTTTCGCCATTTTGTGGAATACGCGCTAAGCAATAAGGAATCACTTCACCATCAACAACCAATACGCGCTTATCGCCTTGAGTGATCTCTGGGATATAATTTTGCGCCATGGCAAAGCGGCTACCATGCTCGGTTAAGGTTTCGCATATTACGCCTATATTAGCATCATCGGCTTTTACTCTAAAAATAGAGGCGCCACCCATGCCATCAAGCGGTTTTAAAATAATATCTTTATGCTGGGCTAAAAACTCACGGATTTGTTTTTGGCTGCGCGTTACTAATGTATCTGGCGTGTGTTCACTAAACCAAGCTGTAAAGAGTTTTTCATTGGCGTCGCGCAAGCTTTGTGGTTTATTAATCACTAATGTGCCTGCTTGCTCTGCACGCTCTAAAATATACGTTGCGTAAATATATTCAGTATCAAAAGGCGGATCTTTACGCATTAAAATAACGTCTAAATCAGCCAGCGCTATGGTTTCTTTTTCTTCAAGTTGGTACCACTTTTGAGCGTTATCAAAAACTTGAGCTTTAGCTGCAGTGGCGTAGGCATTGCCTTGACGCAGCGATAAATCATCCATTTCCATGTAGTAAATTTCGTAGCCACGGGTTTGTGCTTGCATCATCATTGCAAAACCGGTGTCTTTTTTAATATTAAATCCACTAATAGGATCTGAAATAATACCTAACTTAATTGCCATGCGCTGTGCCTTAATTTATGTGTTTTTTACAACTGTAATCTTGATATGTGGGTGCTTTTAGTTATTTCAATTAGCTAAATCGCCAAATTGTAATTGCAGTGCACTTAAAACGGTTAACGCTGCTGTTTCTGTGCGAAGTACTCGCGGACCTAAGCGAATATCTACAAATTCTTGTTGTTTAGTTTGCGCCATTTCATCATCGGTAAATCCCCCTTCAGGGCCCACTAAAAATCGCACGCCACCATCAGGAACAGTAATGGTTTTAATGCTGTGCTCGGCGCGCGGGTGTAAGGTTAATTTAATTGCATCGGTTTGCTGTTCAAGCCAGTGTTTTAAATCTACGGGAGGATTAATGGTTGGTACAAAGTTGCGCCCGGACTGCTCTGCAGCAGCAATGGCTATTTTTTGCCATTGCTGGTGTTTTTTTTCTAGGCGGTCGCCGCTGAGTTTTACGCCGCATCGCTGGCTAAAAATAGGTGTTATTTCAGTGATCCCTAATTCAACCGACTTTTGAATGGTAAAATCCATTTTATCACCACGAGATACACACTGGCCTAAATGAATCTTTAATGGCGATTCAACGTCATGAGGATTAAATTCGAGGGGCATAACAACAACGTTTTTTTTACTCACTTCAATAATTTCACTGAGAAATTCACCCCCTTCACCATTAAACATAGAAACCTGTTCGCCCACTTTCATACGTAGCACACGACCTACATGGCCTGCAGCGTCATCGTCAAGATTTAAAGGGGTGTTGAGAGCAATCGGTGATGATTGATAAATATGGGGCACTCGCATGGCAAATCACTTTTTTACATAAGAAGTTATATCCCTCTATGGTAAGTAAGCAAAGGCTTGGGTGCAATTATTTATTTTTCATATTCGGGGGTTAAAAGCGCGGTTAACTCTTGTGCAGTTTGAGCTGTGTCTGTATCACACGATAAATGGTTTGAATGGCATTCATCTTTTATGGGCTTAATTTAATAGCCTTGATCTGTTTGAATAACCATATAGCGTTTTTCATGCCGTGAGTTATAAATAAAGCGCTGTGTATCATCGGCGAGCAAGTAGTCTGTTTGGGTTAAACAGTACCCTCAGAATATTGTGGTGTTCGTGTAGGTAGCTGGTCAGCTCAGAAATGCTTATTTCGTTTTCAATATCGCAATAGCAATAACCTTTAACGAGTTCATCAAACATCATTTTAACCAGTTTTTGGGTATTAGCCCCAGCGATAACGATGTCTTTTTTAGCTGGAACATTTGTATTTATATAGTGTTTAATGAATGGCTAAATTCGTTGCCTATATCAATTAAGAGATAACTCGCTGTTTTTATTTCCATATGCCTAAAGTCCCTGTTAATTTACCAGACTATTAAATAGGGACGTTTAGTAACGGCTTAATTTAACCAGTTTGGTACTAAATTGAAAACATACTTATAAGTAAGTAACCAATAGCACAAAATACAGCAAATTCAATACACGCAATACCAATATTATCTTGATGATCAACCTCAAGTGCGGTGTCGATATTAGGCATTGAAATAATTTTTATAATATACGTTAAACAGTATAGTAACAGCCACATCACACCGCAATGCATTACCAAGGTAAATAAGTTTTCTACCATTTTACCATTTTGAAATGCCGCACTAGATAAACCAGCATACGCCGCAAGTGCTAATCCAATTGACTTACCCGCATAGCGAATACCAATAGAGGTATTTTCTAAGCCAAAATTACTTTGCAATGAGGCGCCTTGATTTGCTTCAGCAAAGCGGTATTCACGTATTTTACTGTCCAAAGCAAACATTCCTTGCAACACAAAAAAGCTTACTGAGGCAATTAATAAATTACTAAACCCCTGAGTATGTGTCCATGTATATAAACCCAGCGCTAAAATACAATTGGCAATAAGCATCCCCGAGTCAACCAGCGCAGCACAGACGTTTTGCTTTAGTATTGCGGCTTCCTCATTAAAGCGGCGTAATATCCATTTACGATGGATTAAATGCCCCATTTTTATAAATGAAAAGAGTAGCACAATTAACAAAATCACTTTTAATGGATTTGATTGTGCGGTGCTAATACTAATTTCATCAAATAAAAACGCCATGGTGGCTATAACAACAGATATTTCAGAGGCAAAACTAATCCCCATTGCAAAGTTATCATGCTGCGCCAACTCTTCTTTAAGTGCTTGTTTTGCTTTTATTTGAGTAACAATTCTTAAACTGATGATGATGACACAAATAACCACAAAACTAATAGCAATCGCAACTAAACTAGTGTTAGATAATGACAAATATGACATGGTGTTCCTAAATAGATTTACCTTGATAGGTTTTTAACCATTCTAGTATGGTTATTGGTGAGATAAAAGAGGGTATTGATGAGTAACGACACGCAGCTTCCTATTGAATTACAAAAACTCGGTGAAACACGCTTTGCCGCGCTGTACCCAGAGCAACAAAACCAGCAGCAGATAATACGGCTATTGGCGTTAAGTGATTTT
Source organism: Pseudoalteromonas sp. SCSIO_11900 (assembly GCF_000576475.1). Lineage (NCBI taxonomy): Bacteria > Pseudomonadati > Pseudomonadota > Gammaproteobacteria > Alteromonadales > Pseudoalteromonadaceae > Pseudoalteromonas > Pseudoalteromonas sp. SCSIO_11900. The sequence continues at coordinate 358,138 of NZ_KK070023.1, read as the reverse complement.
GCTTGGCGCAGCTTAAGCTCTCAACCTGCGCTACTGTCTTGGTTACTGTGTGAGCACGAAATTAAAAATAGAGAAATTTTAGACCCTTTTGCACAGCTAGATATAACTAAAATAGAAGAGAGTGAGTGCCATAAGTTACTGCGCCAATACCGAGAAAAATACTGGTTAAAGGTGGCTTTTTTAGATTTATGCTGCAAAAACCCAATTGAAAATAGTATTGAATATATTAGTGAACTTGCTGATAAACTGATCGACAGTGCTAATCAATGGGCTTATAAAAATGTCGCTAAAACCAATGGTGAGCCATTAGATGAGCACAACAACCCGTTACCGTTAATGGTATTAGGAATGGGTAAACTAGGTGGACAAGAACTCAATTACTCATCTGATATCGATCTTATTTTTGCATATCCTCGCAATGTTAAAACCCAAGGTGGGCGTCGCTCGCTTGAAGCACCTGTCTTTTATACTAAAGTTGCCCAAAAGCTAATTACAGCACTTAATCAATGTACGGTTGATGGCCAAGTTTTTCGTGTAGATATGCGTTTGCGACCATTTGGGGAAAGTGGTCCGTTGGTAATGAGCTTTAATGCCATTGAAGATTACTACCAAGAGCAAGGGCGTGATTGGGAGCGCTACGCGATGTTAAAAGGGCGCTTAATTGGCACGCCTAACATTTATTGGCAGGAGTTTAATACGTTATTAAAGCCTTTTGTGTATCGCCGTTATATTGATTTTTCGGTTATTGAGTCGCTAAGAAAAATGAAGCTTATGATTGCCCAAGAGGTGCGTCGTAAGCGCTTAACCAATAATATTAAGTTAGGTGGTGGTGGCATTCGCGAAGTGGAGTTTATTGTTCAGGCTTTGCAAATGGTGCGAGGTGGCAGAGAGGCAAACTTACAAACGCAATCTTTATTAATGGCATTAAAAGAGTTAACACTAAGCCAAGTTATTGATGAGCTTGAAGCTAAAGATTTAAAAAGCAATTACTTATACTTACGCAAAGTAGAGCAATACCTACAAATATTTGATGATCAACAAACACAAACACTGCCCGATGATGAGCTAAATCAACAGCGACTCAATGTGTTGCTCGCTCAGGCCGATTTTGCTGCAACGCTTGTGAAAATAGAACATGTGATGAGCCAAATACATAACGAATTTACACAGGTTATAGGCGAAGAAACTGAACCACTTGATACCTGTGAAGGGGCGTTTATTAGTGCTTGGGATCACGGCGATGTTAGCTTTTTAAATGAGCTCAGAGATGAATGGCAAACACCATTACACGACTTTAAACAACGAGTTTCTAAAGCTAAAGTCGGCAATCGTGGGCGCGATATTCTTGATAAATTAATGCCGGCATTACTTAAACAGTTAAACGACTTTAATGCCAGTGCTAGCGCCTTTGCAACGGTATGCCAAATATTAAATAAAATTATTTCGCGCACCGCTTATCTCGAGTTGCTGTATGAAAATCCAGGAACGCTAAAACAATTGGTTTTACTTTGTTGTCACAGTAAATGGATTGGCGAGCATATTTCATTATACCCCATTTTGCTCGATGAACTTATCGACCCAGCTGTGCTTTACAAGCCAACCCCATTAACTGCGTATAAAGATGAAATAAGGCAGTATTTTTTACGCATTGAACATGACGATTTAGAGCAGCAAATGGAAGCGCTGCGTCAGTTTAAGCAAACCCATCAATTACGCATTGCCGCAGCTGATGCGACGGGCGTTATTGATGTAATGAAAGTAAGCGATCACTTAACAGCATTGGCTGAAGCTATAGTCGATCAGGCTGTAAATATTGCGTGGTACCACTGCGTAAAACGCTTTGGTATGCCACCTAACACCGATGATGAAAACAAGGGGTTTGCGGTTATTGCGTATGGTAAAACTGGCGGTTTTGAGGTGGGGTATGACTCTGATCTCGATTTAGTCTTTGTGCATAACCATGATGGTACAAGCTACACCAATGGTGATAAAGCGATTGACTCAAGGCAGTTTTATTTAAAACTCGCACAACGATTAATGCATTTATTTAATACCCGTACCGCCTCAGGTATTTTATATGAGTTAGATACTCGTCTGCGTCCAGAAGGTGCATCAGGGCTATTAGCTATTAACCTAGAAAGCTTTAATCATTATCAGCAAACGCAAGCATGGACATGGGAGCATCAAGCCCTGGTTAGAGCCAGGCTGATTTTAGGCCAAGCTGAATTAGTAACACGGTTTGCACAAATTCGCGCCGAGATATTGTGCCAACAACGTGATGAAGATACTTTAAAGGCAGACGTGATTAAAATGCGCGAAAAAATGCGTGCCCATTTGGCTAAAGGCAATGCGCAGCAATTTGACTTAAAACAAGATGTAGGTGCCATGACCGATATTGAGTTTATAACGCAATACTTGGTATTAAAACATGCCCATGAGTTTACCCACTTATGCGATAATTCTGACAATGTGAGAATTTTAACTGATGCGGCTAAAATTGGCTGTATCAGCGATATTCAAAAACAGCAGCTTATTAAAGCGTATATAGACTATCGCTCACGCTATCATGTATTGAGCTTAGACCAGCAAGGTCGCTGCGTTAAACGCGAAGAGTTTAGTGAAAATATCAATAATGTTAGCACTGTTTGGAAGGCAATATTTGGGCTAGATTGAGCAATTTAATGTTATGCGCTCAGCAATATTTGAGCGCATATCAACAAAATTAAACCCAATGTAGTTAATTGCTTAGCTTTAAACAGTTTGAGCGTACAAATTCAGACGGTAGCTCGGTAATAACCGCTGCACGTTGTTCAGGGCAGAAAAACGCATACACTTCATTTGAAAAGTCATCATTAATAGAGCGGCTAACGCGGTATAAAGCGGAGTTAAAACTGCTATCTATACGAAAGTGATCTTTTATTACGTAATCTTTGTCTAAGTACCACATTAAAGTAATACCTTCGTTATTAGCGTATTGGGTCAGTACAGTACGCAAGGTTGAATCACGTTGAAAACGACGCGGGCCTACTTCTCCGCTCCAATTTAAAGGCATAGGCTCTACTACAAAAGAGCGTTGGTTTAGCGCTCTATCAAGGCTAAGGTCGGGTTTTTCGAGTTCAATTATAAATTTGTGATTGTCTTTATTGACAGAAACTCTATTTCGAATTGATGCATAAAACCGCGATAACCCTTCGGCCGCAGCGTTATTGGTTTGTTGATAATTAAATGACGACGAACCATTTAGTAGAAAATAGATGGCTGCACCAATTAACAATAAAGCTAAAAGTATATATCTAATCCAAAACCACATCGCTGTCACTCGTCTTTGTTATTTTAGTAACCCATCTTTAATAGAAGGAGGGGGCGTCTTTATCGGGGCGTGTTTTAAAACGTCTATGCAACCACATATATTGTTCAGGGGCGGCATTTATTGATTGCTCCATGCGCTGATTAACACGTGTTACATCGGCTTTATCATCGCCGCTTGGGAAGTTTTCAAGCTCAGGTACGATTTCTAAGTGATACTTTCCGTTGTTATCCCTGTAAGCAATTAAGCTCATTGTTTCGCAGTTTTTACTACCTGCAAACATTAGTGTACCAGTGGTGGTTGCTGTATCGGGTACTGCGTAAAAAGGCACAAACTCACAGCGGTTACGGCCATAATCCTGATCGGGTAAGTAATAACACAGCTTTTTATTTTTTAATGATTTTAATAGCCCTTTTACGTCCTTTTTACCAACCATGTACTCGTTAGAGCGAAGACGTCCGTTGGTGATGAAATACTCCATCAGCGGATTATTATGTGGGCGATAAAAACCAATACCTTGGCACTTTAACCCCATCACTCGGCTAGCCATTTCAAGATGAAGTATATGTGGAACAAGTAATAAAACACCTTTACCTGATTGTTGAACGCGCTCATAATGCTCAAGTCCTTTTATTGACCCGAGTACTTTTTTGACCCGCCACTGTGGCCACCACCAAGCCATACCGGTTTCAACCATAGCAATACCGGTATTTTCCATATTTTTAAGTACCAGCTGTTGTTGCTCGGCTTCGCTCATTGTGGGGAAACAGTGTTTAATATTAACTTCAGCAATATGCCTTCTGCGCTTCATATATTTATGAACCAAGCGTCCTAGCTGTTTACCCATAGCTAATTGTAGTTTTTGCGGTAACCATGAAATGAGATATAAAAATAAGACACCAATCCAAGTTAGCCAATAACGAGGACCTAAAAAAGAGGCTTTAAAAGGGGATGAGTTAACCACAAAAATTTCTCTAAAAATAAAAGGCTAGGGTCTGTTGACCTTTGCGGATTAATATTTGTTCAAACTAGGGGCAATTTAATCGCGGCGCGAGGTTTGTAACCTAGTGGGCTAAGTAAAAACCGAGCAACAAAGAGTTAATTGCCCCTAGGCAGAACCCTTCTGGCAGCGCCTGTTTGGCATTGATACTACGTTATCGCCTATTTATGGGGAATAACCACACCACATAAGCTCTGCCTTGCCTAAATACCAAACAGGCTGCTGCAAATTTAACCTTGAAAGGTCAACAGACCCTAGTTTAACGCTATGCGCTCAAAAATACAAAAAGCCAGCAAAAAGCTGGCTTTAGTGATTATTTATAATGAAGTCGTCTGCTTAGTTAACAGTATTTAAACCTTGGTTTATACCCACTAAATCTTCACGGCTTAATGTGCCTGTCGCTTGTTTTAGACGAAGCGTTGACACAACATAGCGATAACGCACATCAGCAAGATTACGCTTTGCGTTGTATAAGTTTTGCGTACTGACGAGCACATCAACAATGGTACGTGTACCCACTTCAAAACCCGCTTCAGTGGCTTTTAATGCGCTTTGTGCTGAAATAACCGCTTGTTCAAGCGCTTTATAGGTCGCAATATCAGATACCACTTGGTTATAAGAAGTAATAACAGAGCGAGTTACTGCGCGATAATCGGTTTCAAAATCTTGGCTAGCAGCAACGTAAAATGCGCGTGCTTGCTCTGTTGCAGCAACCGTTGCGCCACCTGAGTAAAGTGGGACGCTAAAGTTTAGTCCAATAGTGCTTGAATCTGAACGAGGTTGGTCGTCAAAACTAGCGCCATTTAACTCACTATCTGTTAATGAGTCGCCGTAGCTAGCATTTAAAGTTAGTTTTGGGTAATGACCTGCTTTTGCGAGTTCAATTTGTTCTTTAGCTATATCAACCGTTATTTTTGATACTTGCAGATTTAAGTTTTTGTCTTTCGCTATTTTAACTAAATCAGTTGCAGGCGTACTTGGCTTAACCGTAGAAAACGTTTCGGTGTTTAACATATCTAGCTTTGCGTGGTACTTACCAGTGATCTCACGTAGTTGCTCACGGGCTGTTTCTACCGCATTATTAGCAATGATTTCTTGCGCTACTGAGTTATCAAATTGTGCTTGTGCTTCATGTACATCGGTAATAGCCGTTAAACCTACAGCGTAACGCTGTTTAGTTTGTTCAAGTTGGCGCTCAATGGCACGTTTTTCAGCTTGTACAAATTCAAGGTTATCAATAGCGCTAAGTACGTTAAAATAGCCCTCAGCAACACGCACAATTAGGTTTTGCTTGGCAAAGTCGTATTGGCCGCTTGCTTGAAGTGCTTGTTTGTCGGCTATACCTAATGAATTCCATGCGCCTAAATCAAATAACGTTTGGCTTAAGCTAATACCACGAGAAAACTCGTCGTTTTCAGCATTAATTTTATCAAGAGAAGATAAATCCTCAGATTGTCTGAAGGAAGTTGAGTCAGACTTTGTGTAACTCATAGTCAAGCCAATTTGCGGTAATAGTGCGCTCATAGCGCGATCGCTTTGGTATGATTGAGCATCAGCTTGGGCTTTTGCTTTTAAAACGGTAGGATCGTTGGCTGTTGCGATTTCAAAAACTTGAAGTAAATCTTCAGCATTGGCTACGGTTGAGCCCAATGCGCATGATAAACTAACCAGTGCTGCAAGGATGTTCTTTTTCATGTGATGTTCGGTCCTTAGACAATTTTTGTACTACAGGCATGTTAACCTGTTTTACTTAATAACTAAAAAAAAAATTAGTAAAACAACGTTCTCAAGTGTAACAGAATATATACCTAACACGCCTAATTCGCTTAATTTAGCGTTTTAATAGGGCTGGCATTCAAGGCGTTGATGTATCTGCGCTTTCAAAAGGAAATAAAAAACATGGCGAATAAAAGTCGTACTCAATTTACTCATGACGATGTGAGATTAAAACCAATTGAAAATTTGTATGATGGTTTTTTTAAAATAAACCTTTATCAATTTAAGCATGCCTTATTTGCGGGTGGAGAGTCTGAGGTAATTCGTCGAGAAATTCTTGAACGCGGAGATGCGGTCGCAGTATTACCTTATGATCCAGTGACTGAGCAAGTGTTGCTAATTGAACAAATTCGAATTGGCGCAATTAAAAGCAAACACACGCCTTGGCTGTTAGAATGTATAGCGGGCATGACCGATGGCAGTGAAGATTACGAGTCGGTTGTTAAAAAAGAAGCGTTTGAAGAAGCTGGGCTTAATTTAACAGAACTTGAGTTTATGTTGTCTTACCTTTCAAGCCCCGGCGGTACTACAGAGCGTTTGTTCTTATATTTAGCTCACGCCGATTTAAGCCAAATGAGTACTGGCATTTATGGGTTAGAAACCGAAGGTGAAGATATTAAAACCCATATTATGCACGTAGACGAAGCACTGCAGCGACTTAATCGTGGTGAAATAGATAATGCCGCTACCGTAATTAGCTTGCAATGGTTAGCGCTAAATCGCGATAAGATACGTAAAAAGTGGGCATAGTTTTTAATTTTTAATAGTAATGGCGGTATTTTGACAGCAATTTTAACCACTAATCGGTATATTCAAAGCCTTCCAAAGTATTTAACGCTTTGTGAGCATAATTACGTACGCCTTTTAAAATTACTACCTCGTGAACGAGCGATTGGCAGTGTCAGAGAAATCAAACTGGGCCACAGTAAATTTGCCATCAACATAGATGATATTGCCAAGTACACCCTTGATATATCTATTAAACAGTTATCAGGAATGGTAAGTGATATTTCGCCTTTGTATTTAACAGTGCGCTTATATAATGATGCTAAGGTAGCCGAAATTGTCCACCATGATTACCACCAACGAATCAAACCTTCCTATGGCTACCCTAACCCAAAAATGCATCAAAAAGATGAAAAATATCAGTTGAATGCTTTTTTATATGATTGGTTGGTTGCCTGTGTAGAGCGAGGTCAATCAACACTTAATTGGGATGTAAATAATGGCTTGGTTTGATGATACGTATTATTTTGAGCAAGCCCAGCTTCGTTTAGCCCATATAACGGATTGTCATCTTTTTAGCGATAAGCAGAGCGAGTATTTTGGGGTTAACACCGCAGAACATTTTACTAGGGCACTTACAGATATAGCAAAACAGCAGCCTGATGCCTTGATATTTGGTGGCGATTTAACCCAAGATCACAGCTTTAATTCCTATTTATTATTTGCTGAACTGATTCATAATAGTGACCTTGATTGCCCCGTATTTTGGGTTCCTGGTAATCATGATGAAATTGATCAGCTCAATTTAATTAGTGGCGGGCAAATACAACGCGCTAAACATATTGTGGCGCAAGGGTTTGAACTGATATTAATTAATTCTAAAGGAAATACCCCTGCTGGGTGGGTGACGCCCTCGCATTTAGAGGAAATTATGGCGTGTTTAGTCGATTCAGATAATCGTCATATTGCATTTTGTCATCACAACCCACTGCCTATTAATGGCTACCTAGATAAACACATGCTAGAAAATGGGCCGCAGCTATTAAATTTATTAGTTAATAATGGCCGCGTTGATGCGCTGTTTCATGGGCATGTTCACAATGACTACCAACAGCAATTTAGAGAGCTTGATATTTACGCGACACCGGCCAGTTCCGTGCAGTTTACAAAGCACAGTGCTACTTGGCAGCAAGAAGATAAAGGGGCGGCTTATCGTATGCTGCACTTAAATGCTGAGCAACAAAAGGTGCACATACGCACGGACGTGGTATGGTTAAACGAGTAATCTATATTCACGGTTTTAATAGCTCTGAAAAATCATATAAAGCTGTGCGCTTTGGTGAGCTTATGGCACACTATGATGTTGATTATTGTGTGCCACGCTTAAATCATGAACCTATAGAGGCGATTATAGCGCTTGAACAACTATTAACACCGAATACCGTATTATTGGGCAGCTCGTTAGGTGGTTTTTTTGCCACGTATTTATCACAGCGTTATCAAATTCCTGCGGTGATAATTAATCCTGCCGTTGCCCCATATACATTATTAGAGCCTATACTTGGGCCTAATTATAATCCGTATCAAGATTATAATTACCAATTACAATCTCGTCATATAGATGCGTTAAAAGCATTAACGGTGACAGAGTTAAAACACCCTGAACTGTTGTATTTATTACAGCAAACAGGGGATGAAGTGTTAAATTTTCAGCACGCAATAAAGTATTACTCACAATGTAAACAGTTAATTGAATTTGGCGGCGATCATAGCTTTAATGGCTTTGAGCGAGCTTTTTCAAGCATTGTCGATTTTCTTAAAATCAGATATTAGCGTATATAAAGATAAAAACTATGACTCAACAAAATTATAACGCCGAAGCCATTGAAGTACTTAATGGATTAGAGCCGGTAAAGCGCCGCCCAGGCATGTATACAGACACATCGCGCCCCAATCATTTAGGCCAAGAGGTTATTGATAACAGTGTTGATGAAGCAATGGCCGGGCATGCGACGCGTATTGATGTCATTTTGCATGAAGATAACTCACTTGAAGTGAGCGATGATGGTCGGGGCATGCCGATAGATATTCACCCTGAAGAAGGTATTCCTGGGGTTGAACTAATATTTACCAAATTACACGCAGGTGGTAAGTTTTCAAATAAAAATTACCAGTTCTCTGGTGGTTTGCATGGGGTAGGTATCTCGGTGGTTAATGCGCTATCTACCCGCGTGGAAGTAACGGTTCGCCGTGACGCACAGCAATTTAGAATGGCTTTTGAGCATGGCGATAAAGTTGAAGATTTAAATGTTATTGGCTCAGTGGGTAAACGCAATACCGGTACTACTGTGCGCTTTTGGCCAGATACCAGCTATTTTGATTCTGCTAACTTTTCACTGACTAAGCTTAACCATTTATTAAAAGCCAAAGCGGTACTATGCCCCGGTTTGCGTATTAAGTTTGTAAATAAACAAACGAAAGAAACCCAAGAGTGGTTTTATGAAACCGGCTTAAAAGATTACTTAGTAGAAGCAGTTAAAGGCTATGAGATACTGCCTAAAGACCCATTTGTAGGTGAGTTTTCAAGTTCTATTGAAGGCGCTGATTGGGCCGTTGTATGGATGCCTGAAGGCGGTGAGTCAACAGCCGAAAGTTATGTAAACTTAATTCCTACCGCACAAGGTGGCACCCATGTTAATGGCCTGCGCCAAGGGCTTTTAGAGGCGATGCGTGAATTTTGTGAATTTAGAAACTTATTACCACGTGGTGTAAAGCTCACCCCAGATGATATTTGGGAACGCTGTAGTTATGTATTGTCGGTAAAAATGCAAGACCCACAATTTGCAGGGCAAACCAAAGAAAAACTCTCATCACGTTCATGTGCTGCGTTTGTATCGGGTGTCGTAAAAGATGCCTTTAGCTTATGGCTAAATGAGCACACTGACACCGCAGAGTTACTTTCTGAATTGTGTATTTCAAATGCACAGCGTCGCTTACGCGCGGCTAAGAAAGTAGTTCGTAAACGTGTTACTTCAGGCCCTGCATTACCAGGCAAACTGACCGATTGTAGTGCTGCTGATAATGACCGCACGGAATTGTTTTTAGTAGAGGGTGATTCAGCGGGTGGCTCAGCTAAACAAGCGCGAGATCGTGAGTTTCAGGCGATCATGCCACTAAGAGGTAAAATTTTAAATACTTGGGAAGTAGAATCAGGGCAAATTTTGGCCTCTCAAGAAGTGCATGATATTTCAGTGGCATTGGGTATTGACCCCGATTCAAGTGATTTATCTGGGCTGCGTTACAATAAAATATGTATATTAGCGGATGCTGACTCGGATGGACTGCACATTGCCACTTTATTGTGTGCCTTATTTGTGCGCCACTTCCCACAACTGGTAAAAACTGGGCATGTGTATGTTGCTATGCCACCGCTGTTTAGAATTGATATTGGTAAAGATGTTTATTACGCGCTTGATGAAGATGAAAAAACGGGCATTTTAGCGCGTATAGAAGCAGAGAAAAAACGCGGTAAGGTAAACGTACAACGCTTTAAAGGCTTGGGTGAAATGAACCCGCTACAATTGCGTGAAACAACCATGGATCCAAATACCCGTCGTTTAGTGCAGCTAACACTTGATGAAGAGCAGCAAACAATGGAAATGATGGATATGTTACTTGCTAAAAAGCGTTCATCAGATCGCCGCCAATGGCTTGAAGATCACGGTAACAAAGCACAAGTTTAATAAGCCTTTGGGCTACAGGAGAGGCAAATGAAAAGACTATTTAGCACACTGTTGTTAGTCGGCTTTATGTCATCGCCAGTGATGGCGAAAAATATTCTCGACAAGCTGACGGCTGCCCCAGGGTTTGAAATAAGCTTATTTGCTGATGATGTTGAAAATGCTCGGCAAATTGCAGTATCAAGCCGAGGTATAGTGTATGCAGGTTCGCGTAATGCGGGTAATGTGTATGCATTGATTGATCATAACAGCGACGGCGTTGCAGATAAAAAAATGGTGATTGCAGAGGGGCTGAATATGCCCTCGGGTTTAGCGATTAAAGACGGTGACTTATATGTCGGTGAAGTGCACCGTATTATTCGTTTTAAAAATATCGATAAACACCTCAAAAACCCTGAGTATGAAGTGTTTTATAGCGATTTACCGTCAGAGCGCCACCATGGCTGGAAGTTTTTACGCTTTGCGCCAAACGGCGAGCTGATTATTCCGGTGGGTGTTCCTTGTAATATTTGCGAAGAAGATCCTCGGTTTGGTCGTATTTTTTCATTAAACACCGACACCAAAGAAATAACCACTTTAGCCAAAGGTGTGCGCAATACTGTAGGCTTTGACTTTCACCCTAGCACGCAAATGCTATGGTTTAGCGATAATGGCCGCGACATGATGGGGGATGATATTCCACCCGATGAGCTAAACCGCATCACTAAAGAAGAAGAACATTTTGGTTTTCCATACGTGCATGGCGGCGTTATTGTTGATCCGGAGTTTGGTGAAGGCAAAAACATTGCTGACTACACTCAACCTGCATTGGCATTAGGTGCGCATGTTGCGCCATTAGGTATTCATTTTTATACCGGCAAGCAGTTCCCTGATAGCTATAAACAACAGTTATTTGTAGCTGAGCACGGTTCATGGAACCGCTCTAAAAAGGTCGGTTATAAAGTGGCAGTGGCAACTATAGAAAATGCCAAGGTAACAAAGTATACGCCACTGATCACCGGCTTTATGCAAGACGAAACGACATTTGGACGCCCTGTTGCATTTGCACAATTAAATGATGGCAGTCTATTGGTAAGCGATGATTACGCAAACGTAATTTACCGCGTAAGCTATAAGAAAAACTAGGTAAGCTTTAATGAGTGATACAGATACCTTGCTAATGCAAGGAATTGAACAACAAACAATGGGGCGTTTTACCGAAGACGCCTATTTAAATTATTCAATGTACGTGATCATGGATCGTGCCTTACCGCACGTTGGTGACGGCCTAAAACCAGTGCAACGTCGTATTATTTATGCGATGAGTGAGTTGGGATTATCGGCAAATGCAAAATACAAAAAATCAGCCCGTACCGTGGGTGACGTATTAGGTAAATACCATCCTCATGGTGATAGTGCCTGTTATGAAGCCATGGTACTGATGGCGCAGCCGTTCTCTTATCGCTACCCCTTAGTTGATGGTCAAGGTAACTGGGGTGCAGCTGATGATCCTAAGTCATTTGCGGCAATGCGTTATACCGAAGCGCGTTTATCTAAATTCTCTGAGGTATTACTTAAAGAATTAGGCCAAGGGACCGTTGATTGGACGCCAAACTTCGATGGCACCATGGATGAGCCTTTAGTGTTGCCATCGCGCTTACCGCATATATTACTTAATGGGGTAACTGGTATTGCTGTGGGTATGGCAACCGATATACCGCCGCATAATGTGCGTGAAGTGGCCAGTGCCTGTTGTTTATTACTTGATAAGCCAAAAACAGAGCTCGAAGAGTTACTGGATTTAGTGCATGCGCCAGATTACCCAACCGATGCTGAAATAATTACGCCTAAAACTGATATTCACAAAATTTATAAAACCGGCCGTGGCTCAATTAAAATGCGTGCAGTGTATTGTGAAGAGCAGGGCGATATCGTCATTACCGCTTTGCCGCACCAATGTTCGGGTGCAAAAGTACTTGAGCAAATTGCAGCGCAAATGAACGCTAAAAAGTTACCAATGGTGGCTGACTTACGTGATGAGTCTGATCACGAAAATCCAACCCGTATTGTGATTGTGCCGCGTTCAAACCGAATTAAAGCTGAACCATTAATGGCGCACTTATTTGCAACAACCGATCTTGAAAAAAATTACCGCGTAAACTTAAATATGCTGGGCTTAGATGGCCGTCCACAAGTTAAAGACTTACGTAGTATTTTAACTGAATGGCTGACTTTTAGACGTGAAACAGTGCGTCGTCGTTTGCAATATCGACTCGATAAAGTACTCGCAAGATTACATATTTTAGAGGGCTTGCTTGCTGCCTTTTTAAATATTGACGAAGTTATAGAAATTATCCGCTCTGAAGATAAGCCTAAACCATTATTAATGGAACGCTTTGAGTTAACCGATATTCAAGCGGAAGCCATTTTAGAATTAAAACTTCGCCATTTAGCAAAACTTGAAGAGTTTAAAATTCGTGGTGAGCAAGACGAATTAGCCAAAGAGCGTGACAAATTAGAGCAAACATTAGGCTCAGACCGTCGCATGTCGACGTTGCTTAAAAAAGAAATTCAAGAAGCCGCAGAAATGTATGGTGACGATCGTCGCTCACCTGTTATTGAGCGTGTGGAAGCCAAAGCTCTGAGCGAAAAAGATTTAATCCCTTCAGAGTCTGTGACTGTTGTTCTATCTGAGAAAGGCTGGGCACGTGTTGGTAAGGGGCATGACTTAGATGTAGAAGGGTTAAATTACCGCGCCGGTGATGGCTATAAAGCATCAGCGCGAGGTAAAAGTAATCAACCGGCAGTATTTTTAGATTCAGCAGGGCGTGCATTTGCGACCGATGCCCATAGCCTTCCTTCTGCAAGAAGCCAAGGCGAGCCGATGACAGGGCGCTTTAACTTAACCTCAGGCGCAAGCTTTGAGCACGTAGTTATGGGTGAAGACGCTCAAGTATTGCTAATGGCTTCTGATGCCGGTTATGGCTTTATTACTGACTTTAAAGATTTAGTCAGTAAAAACAAAAACGGTAAAGCCTTAGTGAGTGTGCCAAAAGGTGGTGTGTTGTTATCGCCAATACGGGTTAATGACGTTGCCAGTGATTACTGTATGGCAATTTCTAACGAGGGGCGAATGTTGTTATTCCCACTGCGTGATTTACCTAAGCTAGGTAAAGGCAAGGGCAATAAGATTATTTCTATTCCGGGCGCTAAAGTACAAGCGCGCGAAGAGTTTGTAAAAGTATTAGCTGTTGTGCCGCAAGGGAGCAGTGTTACGCTGCATGCAGGTAAGCGTAAATTGACGCTTAAACCAAGCGACCTTGAGCATTACCATGGCGAGCGAGGCCGCAGAGGGAACAAGTTACCTCGTGGTTTACAGCGCGTTGATGAAGCCGTGGTAGAGTTGACGCCGCAGCAAGTTGATGAGCCAAATTCAGATACTGAGCAAAGTTAAAACACTCGGAAAATTAGACTAAACTAGATAACGGCTTACTTAGGTAAGCCGTTTTTTTATGACTGTTTTATTTCAGCGAACGCTTGTGCGCTATTTTCTCGTCTGCGCAACAAAATAACGTTATAATAAAGCAATATATGATTGTGGTTATATTGGAGAGGCGCACTTGCTAGCTGTTATACGTATTTTAATAATGCTGTTGTTTATATTATTAAGTTGTTTTTTTGGTTTGTTGTTATCAATTTTTAGACCATTTCATCCTAGTAATGTGCACGTTATTGCAAGTTGGTTTGGCTCAATGGCTAAAATGCTTGGGGTTAAATTAGAACTAAAATATCATCCTGATGCGCTTAAGGTGGGGCCTGCTGTGTATGTAGCGAATCATCAAAATAGCTACGATTTATTTACTATTCCAGCTATGGTACCAAAAAATTGTGTGAGCGTTGGCAAAAAAAGTCTTAAATGGATCCCATTTTTTGGTCAGCTTTATTGGTTGTCGGGTAATATTTTAATCGACCGATCAAATCGTTCAAAAGCTGCTGGCACAATCTCAAAAGCAGCGGCTAAAATAAAACAAAAAGGCTTATCGGTGTGGATGTTCCCTGAGGGGACGCGTAGTTATGGTCGTGGTTTACTCCCCTTTAAAACCGGTGCATTTCATACCGCAATGAGTGCAGAGGTGCCTGTTGTGCCAGTATGTATGAACACAACCGATAAAACCATTAAACTAAATCGCTGGGATAATGGTACAATTTACATTGAAATGTTAGCCCCCATAGCACTTGATAACAGTATCAGTGCCCGTGAACATGCTAAAAGTGTGCACAGTATTATGGCTGCTAAAATAACAGAATTAGATGCTCAAGTGAGAGAGAAATAATGGAAAACTGGCGTGAAATAAGTGAAGACATCGTAACTTCACTACTTGAAGATGGGTCCGATCCAGAAATTCTTTATGAAGTAGAACACCACTTTGTATGTGAAGACTTTACTAAGTTAGAACAAGCGGCATTGGCTGCGTTTAAACTAGGTTACGATGTAGAAGAGCCAGCAGAACTTGAGCTTGAAGACGGTGAAAAAATTTGGAGTTTTGACATTGTTGTTGAAGCCGAATTAGATGTCGACGTGATAATGGAAGACGTTGATAAACTCGCGCAACTTGCTGTTGAATGCGATGTTGAATACGATGGTTGGGGCACTTACTTTCAAGAGTAATGGTTACCAATGCAAAAGGCGAACAATGATGTTCGCCTTTTTTGTGCCTTGTTGGAGCTGTATTGTAATTACAGCCACTTTTTATTTTTAAAGTAAATACCAATCCCACCAGTCAAAACAATTAAAAACACCACAAATGCAGTGAATGCATAAGGGCTTTCTGTTCCAGGTATACCGCCGACATTGACCCCCAATAATCCCGTTAGAAAGCCCAGCGGTAAAAATAAAGCAGCCACCACCGACATTACATACATCCGCTGATTTAATTGCTCAGAGACCTGATTTGTAATGGTTTGTTGGATAACAAGTGCGCGCTCTATTGAACTATCGAGCTCTTCTAAATAGCGAATAAGTAAATTGGTGGTTTCATTTAGCTTGGCTTTATCATCGTCAAAAAGCCATGGGTAATGATTATTAACCATGCTACTGAGTGCTTCTTTTTGTGGTTTTAAGTAACGCTTTAGCGCGATGGTTTGACGGCGAAGTTGCGACAAGCCTTGGTTATCAAACTTTTTACTGGGCTCATCAATTTCCTCTTCAAAATCATCTAAGCTTTCATCTAGCTCATCAATTACTGTTTGCATACGTGAAGTGAGCTTGTGCGCTAATGTACACACCAATTCAGAAATACTGCATGGCCCCTCATTATTATTCAACGAGGCTAGAATATCTTGCACTGATAATAATCGGCGCTTACGCGTGGTGATCACCACATCGTTATTTATAAATAACCGAATAGATACCATGTCTTCAGGGCTTTGTGCTGGGTTTAAGTTGATCCCGCGTAAAAATAACATATGGCCATTCGTTGTTGGCGTTATTCGTGGACGCGGTTCATCAGCAGTGAGTGATTCCAGTTCATAGTCGTTTAACAGCTCGCAGTTTTTTAACCAATCCACCGCATCTGTTTGGCTGTAGTCCATATGCACCCACAGTTTTCCATCAGTAGGTTGCCATTGGTGTAATTGCTTGCTGTTTTCTATGGGGCGTGCACCGCCTTTTTCATCAAGAATAAGTGCATGAAGTAAGCCATTAATCATAATAATTTCTCATCGGTAGTATGTTTTTAATACAGTTAACTGTAATGTATTTAGGATCTGTTTATCTTTCAAGGTTAAATTTCAGCAATCTATTTGATATTTAGGCAAGGCAGAGTGTGGTTATTCCCCATAAATAGTCGATAACACAGCATCAATGCCAAATAAGCGCTGCCCGAAGGGTTCTGCCTAGGGGCAATTAACTCTTTGTTGCCTACATGGATGTAGGTAAGGGGCGTGAGCAGGACGCGGAAGCTTTGCTCGATTTTTACTTAGCCCACTAGGTTACAAACCTCGCGCCGCGATTAAATTGCCCCTAGTTTGAACAAATATTAATTCGTAAAGGTCCACAGACCCTAGTTAAATAAAATTTAGCTTTACTTTGTATATGTTAAACTGAGTTTAGCAACAAAAACTTATGTTTTAGCCTATGGTTAAATGCATACGTAAGAACTGCATTGTTAAACGAGTTAACTTAAAAGGTCAATCAAATCGGCTTATCGAGTAGATGAATTTATTTTGTTGGTGTTTTATTTGCTGTAGCGTATAAAACACTTTTTTTACTAAGGGCACATTTATGACGACAAAAATAACAGTTGGTTGGCGTGAGTGGTTGAGTTTACCCGAGCTGGGCATCGAGCAAATTAAAGCAAAAATAGATACCGGTGCACGTACTTCCTGTATTCATGCAATTAATATTGAAGAATATGAAGTGGAAGGTGAAAAATGGGTTAAATTTATAGCCCAACCATTGCAAGAAGACGAGCAAACGCAAATTACCTGCAATGCCAAAGTTAAAAAAATGAAGTACGTTACCAGCTCTAGTGGCCAAAAAGAACTGCGTTACTTTATTGAAACTACATTACATGCCGGCGAATTTAGTTGGCCAATAGAAATTACATTAACAAGTCGTGCGTCAATGAAGTTTAGAATGTTATTAGGGCGCACAGCTATGGAAAATCGTATAGTCGTTGATCCGGCTTTATCACATTTATTATAAGAATTCGTTGAGTAGCAACATACTTATATGTGCTTGCTCAACATAATTTAGTTAAGGTTTTAACTATGAAAATTGGTATTTTATCTCGCAACAAAAATTTATATTCAACGCGTCGTTTAATTGAAGCGGCTGAGCAACGTGGTCATGAAGTAAAAGTGATTAACGCGCTACGTTGTTATATGAATATAAACTCAGATCAACCTGAAATCCATTACCGCGGCGAAAACCTAAAAGATTTTGATGCCATTGTTCCGCGTATTGGCGCATCAGTTACTTTTTATGGCTGTTCTGTATTACGCCAGTTTGAAATGATGGGTGTTTATCCGGTTAATGAATCTGTGGCTATTTCTCGTTCGCGCGATAAATTACGTTCTCTACAATTATTATCACGCAAAGGCGTAGGCATGCCAGTAACAGGCTTTGCTAGCAAGCCAGATGACGTAAAAGACTTACTCGAAATGGTAGGTGGCGCACCGGTCGTTATTAAGCTACTTGAGGGTACTCAAGGTATTGGTGTGGTACTTGCTGAAACACGTAAAGCGGCTGAAAGTGTTATTGAAGCGTTTATGGGTTTAAAAGCCAATATCATGGTACAAGAATATATTAAAGAAGCGGGTGGTGCGGATATTCGTTGTTTTGTACTCGGAGATAAAGTGATTGCTGCAATGAAACGCCAAGCACAGGAAGGCGAGTTCCGCTCAAATCTTCACCGTGGTGGTAGCGCTACACTGGTGCGTATTACGCCAGAAGAGCGTAAAACAGCGGTAGCAGCGGCAAAAGCAATGGGCTTAAACGTTGCTGGCGTTGACTTACTTCGCTCATCTCGTGGTCCTTTGGTTATGGAAGTAAATTCATCGCCAGGTCTTGAAGGGATTGAAGTGGCAACAGGTAAAGATATTGCGGGCATGGTGATTGATTTCATCGAGAAAAATGCTGCAAGTAAAGGAACGGCAACTCGTGGCAAAGGTTAAAATTAACCGACCTTTCACCCTATTAGGTGAAAGTATTGGTGTAGGTGAACGTAAAACACTCGCGCTAGAAGCTGCAAAGCTTTACACCCATTCACCGCTTAATATTCCTATTGAAGTGGTTAACGGTGTAATGGAAGGCCCTGTATTGATGGTGTGTGCGGCTATACACGGCGACGAACTAAATGGGGTTGAGGTTGTGCGCCAGTTACTGGCTAAAATCGACCCTAATCAGCTGCGTGGTACATTAATAGCGGTCCCGATTGTGAATGTATTTGGTTTTATTCATAAATCGCGTTATTTGCCCGATCGCCGTGATATGAACCGAAGTTTTCCGGGGTCTGAGCGTGGTTCATTAGCAGGTCGTATGGCGTATATGTTTTTTAACCAAGTAGCTGTGCATTGTACGCATATTATTGATTTGCATACGGGGGCGATTCACCGTACTAACTTACCGCAAATTCGCGCTAATTTAGCCGATGAAGCAACAGCGCAAATGGCTAAAGCCTTTGGTACGCCTGCGGTTATAGATGCGTCATTACGTAATGGCTCGCTGCGTAGTGAAGCCGCTAATTTAGGTATACCTGTTATTACTTATGAGGCGGGTGAAGCACTGCGCTTTGACCCTATTGCGATTGCTGCAGGCGTGCAAGGGGTTGATTATGTTATGCGACATTTAAAAATGATACGTGGTAAACGTCCTAAAAAACTGCCTGATCCTGTGATTGCAAGTTCCACTAGTTGGGTGCGTGCAGAAGTAGACGGCATAGTAAGAGCGCAAGTATCGTTAGGTGAGCGAGTAATGAAAAGCCAAGTGCTTGCTTATATTAGCAGTCCGCTTGGCGATTCAGAACTTGAACTCCTTGCTCCTCGAAGCGGTATTATTATTGGCCAGCAAACCATGCCACTGGTAAATGAAGGCGATGCCGTATTCCATATTGCTTATTTTGCACATGCAAATAGCTTGGTAGAGCAGCAGTTAGAAACGTTTATTGATGAGATAAATGATTTAGATGATGAGCTGAAAACGGCTGAACTAAACAATTAATACCAATTTGCTCAATTAAGTGAATTGGTATGACTCTATCTGTCGATATAAAAAACCGCCTTAGTTTTAAGCTAACGCGGTTTTTTAATAGGTGTTGTTTAGCTACGCGGTTTAGGGCCAATAATGCGTTTAATTTTAGGCGCTTTTGTTGGTTTAGGCTCCGTATTAAGCACTAACACCGGGCGGGTAACAAATAAGTTATTAGGGTAAATCACTCTGTGGCCATCAACGTGTTCGAGTAAGACATTCATCAGCCCCATTTCAATAATACGCCCTTCAATGGCGTTGGCTCCATCCACAATTCTTACCCAATAGCCTACACGGCAGTCATTTTGAATAAACATCAGTAAAAACGCGGTTAAGTTACTCAGCAATGACCACGCCGCAAATAATGCAACGCCTAGCATGGCAAATAAAGAAGAGCCTAATACCAGTAAACCACGCAGTTCTATTCCCCAAAAAACTAATACTAAACACAGCATCACAAAGGCGAGTATTATTTTTAGTAGTAGCTCTGCACGGTACTTTCGGTGTAAATCTATTTTACCTCTGATAGCTTTTTCGAGTAATTTTTTAGTTACTTTTAATAGTAGCGGAAAGCTCAAAAGGGCAATCACGGTCACGATAAGTTTATATTGTGTGCCCAAAAGCTTTAAAAGGGTGATTAATTCCAAAATCTATTCTCACAATAATGATAGGCGCAAAGTGTAACGTTTAACGTAGGCGCGCAGTAGTGATTTTAAAAAGAATTTTTGACGCTGAGCAGCCATTGTACCGAGTCAACATCATCATATTTATTTAGCGGCGCGGCTATATCAAGGTGGATCATGGTACCCGCATTGGCGCGACTTGGCGCAAGGCGCAAACCTAAGCCCACATTTTTTAGCACTGGGGTGTTCTCAACTTGATACTGAGTGTTCGAGTCGTTGTTATACCAAGCTCGACCAATATCTAAAAAGGCTGCCCCTCCCACTTTAAACAGCTGTAGTAAGTCATATTCCCAGTAATAGCGCTTTTCTAAACTGACTAAAAAACTCCGATCCCCATGTTGAAATTCCATAGGATAGCCACGAAGTCCAGTTTCGCCCCCTAGGGTGAGCTGTTTATCATTAGTGAGGTTTTTTGCGTATTGCAGCCTTGCTTTTACATACCAAGATTGATCAATACTGGTATTTAAATAATATTGAATTTGGCTAGTAGTGAGCAAGTTTTCGAGCTGTTTTTTCTCGTTATTCCAATAGCCTTGAATATCTGCATGAAAACGCCAAAGGGTATGGTTAGTGCTAAAATGGGCTTTGTTAAAATTAAACGAGTACACAGCGCGGCTATCGTCGTTACTTATTGATTCATCGGAGTAGCCCAGGGTGGCTTTGATATTCCAACCTAAATTTAAATCCTCAGTACGATAAATACTGTCAAAGTTACGTACTTTTATAAAGTTATCTTCAAACCAATGGCCGCTGATGTAGGGGTAACTTAAGCTTCTGTTTTCAGCCACTGCTGTAGTGGTAGAATCAATCGCTTTGAAAGTGTGTTGCTCATCAATATAACCAAGGCTCAAGCGCTGGGTCCAGTTATGACTAAGGGCTTTAGAATGGCCAAAAAATACCTGGTTTAGGTCGGTTTTTTGTTCAAACTCACTAAACTTTTCACCTCTGATGTATAAGGCTTCTTCTCGTTGGGTTGAGTAACTCAGGGCGCCATAACTATAGGGCGTATGGATGGCATAAAACGGGTAGGTTAGTTCAACTAAATGACTTTTGCCGTCGCTGTTGTCGGCATACTCTAAACGCCCTCGGTAGCGAGTTGATAAGATATTAGGATCATCGTAAACAAATAAATAACCATTTCGGTCACTGTTTGTTTTACGTGCAAACGATAACCGTTTGCCCCAACCAAATAAGTTAGATTCGCGAAAACCAATACTTGATTTATTTTCACCACCACTACGGCTAAAACTAAGTTCGGGCAGTAAAGTCCATAAGTCTCGAGTAATTACTGTTACATCAATATTTCCATCACAATTTTCGTCAGCAATAATTTGTGCATCATATAAATAACTTTGTTTTCTCAGTAACCGCTCAGATTCGGCCAGCGCTTTTGGATTAAAGGTATCGCCTGACTTAAACAGTAAAATACTCTTAATTACCTCAGGCTCGGTTTGTATGTGTGCCCGATTGGCGAAACGAAATAATGCATTGTTTTCAGCCTCTAGTTCAGTATTAAATACATTAAGCTGTTGCAAAGTGATGGAGGCAATTTTAGTGTTACTTTGTGCTGTGAGTGTTGGAGTTTGAGATGTAATTTGACGACGCAAATTATTTTCATGAGTTTGTGATGAGTCGTCACTAGGGCAGCTTTGGGCTAGTGGCGCTTCTTGCGCACAAACGCTGAGCATAAACATACTCGAAATAGAAAGGCTAAAACAACTACGTGCAATCCATTTTCTATTTAACATTGACCCTCTTTAGCGCTATTTTGCAAAATAAAACACTTACTCTTAGCTTACATCATTGTTATTGATATGTAAGTAAAAGACAGATTTAGTTTTATTTTTATAGCGATTATAAGGTATTAGCTATGCATTTAAGTTAAATAAAATGTTAACGCTGCCAATAGGTTGTCGGCATCTTGCCCTTCACCATTAATCCACACACTTTGGCTATAATGCTCAAAATTTAAATTAAACGTGTGGTTAGCATAGTTAAAACGCAGTTGATGGCGATCTGCCCCAGCGGCATACTCATTAATGCTAATTTCATCGCTGTGCAAAAATAACGTTCCCCACAATTCAAAGTCTTCATCGTGCGGCAGCTCTGTCGGTTTAACAATAATACATTGATGTGTGTGATCGTATTCAAGTTCGGTCATAAGGGGCTTATTGCGTTGCTAGGTAATGTCGAATTGCGGTTAAAAACTCACCGCCATACTTGTTTAATTTAGTAAAACCAACCCCCGACACTTTTAAAAATTCACTGTCGTTAGTGGGCATAAGCTGCGCCATTTCGGCTAGCGTTTTATCGTTAAAGACTACATAAGGCGGCACATCATCGGCATCGGCTAACTCTTTACGCAATGCACGCAGGCGAGCGAATAGTTTTTTATCGTAATTAAACTGCGCTAACTTATCCTGATAAACGTGTTTAGCTTGTAAGCGAGGCTCGGCCAATTGCAGTGCATATTCACCTTTTAAAATAGCGCGTGCAGCTTCAGTTAAACGCAATGAAGCGCCTTGGGTTATATCTTGGCTTAATAGCCCTTGATGAATAAGTTGGCGTAAAATACTGAGCCAAAACTCACTGCTTTTATCTTTACCTATGCCATAGGTGCTGAGTTCATGGTGGTTGTTATCACGAATGCGGCTAGTATTCGCGCCACGTAATAATTCTACAATGTAACCTAACCCAAACCGTTGCTGTGCGCGATACACACACGAAAGTGCTTGCTGTGCGACCAATGTGCCATCAAAACTTTTAGGTGGATTTAAGCAAATGTCACAGTTACCACAGGGCTCGCGTTGGTACTCACTAAAGTAGTTCAATAATATTTGACGGCGACACGTTTGTGCTTCGGCAAAGCTGGCCATGGCATTAAAGCGCTGCTCTTCTACGCGGCGGCGCTGTTCATCGTCAATATCTTCAAAAAAGCGTCTAACCCGACCTATATCGGCAGGGTCAAAATACATGATGGCCTCTGCAGCAAGCCCATCTCGTCCAGCACGGCCTGTTTCTTGGTAATAAGCTTCAATACTTTTTGGAATGTCGTAATGCAGAACAAAGCGTACGTTAGGCTTGTTAATTCCCATACCAAAGGCAACGGTGGCAACCACAATTTGAATATCGTCACGGGCAAACCCGGTTTGCACAAACTGACGTTGCTCGTTACTCATTCCCGCATGGTAAGCGGCAGCATTAAGGCCTGCATCAGCAAGCTTTTCAGCTATATCATCAACACGTTTACGACTGGTGCAATAAATAATACCACTTTGATTTTTTTGCTCTTTTAAATAACGCAGTAATTGCACCATAGGTTTAAATTTTTCTTCTATGGTGTAACGAATATTAGGGCGATCAAAACTGCCGGTATGAATGTAGGGCTGTTGTAGCTTGAGTTGCTCAACAATATCAAAGCGAGTCGCTTTATCGGCAGTGGCAGTGAGTGCCATCATAGGCACATGTGCAAAGCGTTGTTTAAGCTCATTTAAACGAAAATAATGCGGTCTAAAATCGTGACCCCAATGAGAAACACAGTGTGCTTCATCAATAGCAAACAAGCTAACATTCAAATGAGAGAGCCGCTCTAAAAAGTCGCGTTGTAGCACTTTTTCAGGAGCTACATAAAGTAGCTTTATCAGCCCTTGATGCAATTGCTGATACACTAATTGTTGTTCTTCGCGAGCTAGGCTGTTATTGACATAAGCGGCCTTAACTCCCAGTGCTTGTAACTGGGTGACTTGATCTTGCATTAAAGAGATCAGCGGAGAAATAACAATGGTGACTCCCTCTAATACCAACGCGGGTATTTGGTAACACACCGATTTACCACCACCGGTGGGCAGTAATACTAATGAATCTTGGCCATTAATGGCGGCATCAATTACTGCACTTTGACCGTCGCGAAATTCACTGTAACCAAACACTTGTTTGAGTACAGTTTCGGGTTTACGCACAAGCGTATTAGGAGAAGGAGTTAGTGTATTCATCGGCGCTATTTTAGTGGTTTTTTATCAGGATGTCTTTAGCTTTCATTACTTGGTACACACATCTGTAGTGATAAACTAAAATCTGCAGGGGGTTACAATAGCCTCAAGCTGTGCTTTACTCATCGTACCACTGAAAACATAGAGAATAATAATGAATAAAGAAATGTTGATCGATCAAGTAGGGGCGCTGTTTGTTAATAACATGCCCTTTAACCAGTTTTTAAAAATAGCAGTAGAGTCACTTAGTACTGAACAAGCTAAAATATCATTTCCTTGGCAAGACGTATTAATTGGTAATCCGGCGCAAAAGATTCTTCACGGTGGAGTGATTTCTGCGGTGCTCGACAATGTAGGCGGAATGCTTGCTGCAGCAAGTGTAATAGGAAAACTAGACGATGCCGACTTACCCAGTGTGCATAAAAAGTTAGCCACACTGGGCACTATAGATTTACGTACTGATTATTTACGCCCAGGTAAAGGGGAGGTATTTATTGCCAGCGCCACACTTATTCGCTCAGGAAATAAAGTGTGCGTGTGCCGAATGGAGTTACATAACGAGCAGTCGGTACAAATAGCGTTTGGAACGGGCACGTATTTAGTTGGCTAAAAAGTGAGAGGGGGTTAAACTTACGGCCTTTTAAATCATCAAGTGGTTACTATGTCGATTGATACCGAGCAGCGAAAGGGCGCCATTTTTGCCTGCCTCGCCTTTTTTATGTGGGGCCTAGCACCCATTTATTTTAAGATGATCCAACATGTATCAGCATTTGAAATTTTAATGCATCGTGTTATTTGGTCAGTGATGTTTCTTATTTTGGTGGTGAGTGTGCTCAACTACTGGAATAAAATTAAACGCATTTTAATCCAACCTAAATTAATTCTGATGCTAGTTGTTACCTCGACCTTATTGGGGTTTAACTGGGGGTTGTTTATATGGGCTATTAATAACAACCACATGCTAGATGCCAGCTTAGGCTACTATATCAATCCTTTGTTAAATGTATTACTTGGTATGGTGTTTTTAAACGAGCGGTTACGTAAGTTGCAAGGAGCTGCTGTTGCCTTGGCTTTTACAGGTGTTTTATTACAGTTAATTAGTTTTGGTTCATTTCCGGTTGTGGCATTTTCGTTAGCGACTTCTTTTGCGTTATATGGCCTATTACGTAAAAAACTACAGGTTGATGCCCTGCCTGGGATTTTAATTGAGGCATTAATATTATTACCGGTGGCACTGACCTATTGGTGGTTAATGGTGCCGACTGAAACGTCTAATTTACCAGCGAATGATTGGCTAACTAATGCGCTATTAGTAAGTGCAGGTATAGTGACTACACTGCCATTGCTGTGTTTTACCGGCGCGGCTAAGCGATTGCAATACACTACGCTTGGGTTTTTTCAGTACATAGGGCCTAGCTTAATGTTTATTTTAGCAGTGGTGTTTTATGGTGAAGTGTTTGATGCTGAGCGTGTAATTACCTTTGCGTGTATTTGGAGTGCACTGGCTATTTTTAGTTGGGATTCATATCATCAGTCGCGTAAACGCAGAAAAGCAGCCATTGTCGCCTCAGGTGTGGTTTAGTTAACTAAACCACTTTATTACGCCCCGACTCTTTGGCTTTGTAGAGCTTTAAGTCGGCTTGTTTTAATAGTTCGTCAATTTGATAGGTTTCACTGTGGCTGAAGCCTATCGACAGCGTAAACTTGATTTGTGCTTGGCTAAACTCATGGCTATTAAGCTCAATAAATAATCGAAAACTTTCTAGTCGTTTTAGTGCTTCTTGCTCGGTCAGTTCAGTAAAAAATACCGCAAATTCTTCTCCGCCTAAACGGGCAACCAATTGGTTTTCAAAATATTTATTAAAGCATACAGCCAGCCCTTTAAGCACTTCATCTCCGGCATCATGGCCATAGGTATCATTAATAGCTTTAAAATGGTCAATATCAAGCATAGCTAACATGGCTGGTGCTTTTGCTTTTTTAAACTGCTTTAATGACTTGTTAGCCTCTTCAAAAAAGTAACGACGATTAGGGAGTTTAGTTAAGTAATCTGTATTGGCTTGTCGTTTTATAGTTTCGATATGCTCTAGCATATCGACGTTTTGGCTTAACCGGCAGTAAAATTCTTCACTGTTAAATGGTTTGTATAAATAGTCATTTGCTCCATTTTTTAAAAATAAGGCAGATAAATTAGACGAAGTAGCGCCTGAAATACCAATAATGGCTTTTTCGTTATTACTATAAATGCGTCTAATTTCATTACATAGCTCAATACCGCCCATATTAGGCATTTCTTTGTCGGTAATAATCACAGAAATATCGGGGGTGCTTTCAAGCTCTTTAAGCGCCTCTAGGCCATCGGCTGCTTGTAATATTTGATATTTGTGACGTGTTAATAAGCTACAAATATACTGACGTGTTGACGCAGAGTCATCAACAACCAATACTTTTACATGCTTATTACGGGGTAGGCGGTAAAGCTGCTTCTCTAAATACTCGTAGGCTTGTTTATTGCCTTTGATGATGTAATCAATAATGGGGTATTTTTCAACGGTATCACGGGTATGCTTATCGATATTGCCTGTCATCACTATGGTAGGAATATCTGCAGCAATGGTGCATGGAACCGCTTCACCTTGTGGCGCGTCAGGTAATATAAAGTCGACCACTGCGCAAAAATAATGGTGCTTACTTATAAGCTCTTTAGTCTCAGCCAACGATTGAGCAATATCAACCTCGTAGCCGACTTTTTGCGCGATATGCTTTTGCACTCGCGCAATAGTAGGAGTGTCTTCAACAATAAGTATTCTGTGCGTCACGTAACAGCCTTGTTTAAATTTTGCAAAAGTGTTTGCTTATACAAGTTGTAACTGCTAAAACGCCAAAAAGCAACTATTGTAGTGACTTATAGATTGTCTGCCTCAGAATAATAATCTTGGCTTATTGGTGTTGGTCCTGAAATTTTTGAGCGTCCAAATAATGTATGGAATTTTGTTTTGCAGGTTGTTAACTTTAAATATTTAACCCATGCTCGCTCAATTGGGTTACTTGGCTCTATTATGCCACTGACAGCATTTACAAATTGTTGCTGATGTTCGTTTTGTGGCTCAACTGTTTTATTATACAGGCTTTTTAAAACAACACCGTGCTGTTCTAAAATACTTGCCTCTAACAGGGTAAAGTGTCCGCTGCGGCTAAATCCGCGTGGAAAGTTTTGGTCATCATAAAATTGACGTTGACTTACGAATGCTTGACGAAGTAGTGAAATATCATTGCTCATAGCTGTACCCTCATACCAATTATTAGCTGGAGTATGGGACATAATCGCTATTTTTTTAAACAAAAAATTTTTATCGTGAGGATAAAAAATTGGACATAGATTTATTAAAAACATTTGTTGAAGTGGTGCGTACTCGCCATTTTGGTAAAGCGGCAGAAAACCTATACATAACGCAGTCTGCGGTGAGTTTTAGAATTCGCCAATTAGAGCAGGGCTTAGGCGTAAATTTATTTATTCGTCAGCGTAATAATATTCAACTCACCGCACCAGGTGAGCGCTTGTTACCGCATGCGCAAATGATTATTACCGGGATGCAAAGAGCCAAAGTGGATGTTGCACTTGCAGATAATATGCATAAGCAAATTAGTTTAGCAGGTACGCCTAATATTTGGGATGCATTTTTACAGTTTGGTATTACAAATATTGTATCGGCTATGCCTGGTGTATCGCTGGTGGCAGAAGTGAAGGCGCAACAAGAAAGTACTCGCTTATTGTTGGAGCGCACACTTGATTTAGCCATTTTGTTTGATCCCCCTAAAGTTGATGAACTTGTGGTTGAACGTATTTGTGAACTGCCTATTATTCCGGTGAGTGGTTACGATACGGCAACCAGTGATAACTTTTTTGATAATCAATATGTGTATGTTGATTGGGGAACCACGTTTTCTCTTTGGCATGCGCGTCAGTTTACCGGTAAAACACCGCCTTATTTTAGAACCAGTACAGGACGAATTGCGCTTGATTTAATACTGCAATGTGGCGGCAGTGCGTTTATTCCACAGGTATTAGTTAAAGATCATTTAGAAAAAGGCGAACTTTTTCATGTTAAAGGGGTAGAAAATACTTCAAGAGATGTATTTGTTGCCTATCATAGAGATAACGAACAGAAAGACTTGATAGAAACCTTGGTTAATTTGCTGTCGCGAATGACACCGAGTTTATTGAAACAAAGTAGGTAGTCAGTAGGCAGTTTATTTTACATGTTATTTTGATTTCAGATTTAATGCAGTTTTATTAACTTAAAAAGACAAAAATGTGTCCTTTGTAATATTTTTGTCATTTAGTAGTGACACACTGCCGCTGTTTTAAAAATTAGTCTCTTGTGATTATCGAGGAAATAACATGAAATTTGCAAAATCGAGCTTATGCTTAGCCCTACTTAGTGGTTTATCTTTTAATGCACTTGCAGAGGTAGATATTTACGGTAAAGCAAATGTAACAGTTCAATCATCTGATGATGGTGAAGGGTCTTTCACTGAAATTAAAAGTAATGCATCTCGCTTTGGCCTAAAAGGATCTGAAAAGATTACTGATGGATTAGAAGCAGTTTATAAGTTTGAGTTTCAAGTTGATGTATCTGATGCTGACTCGAAAGGTGATAATGACGACAATATTTCTGCACGTAACCAGTACGTAGGTTTAAAAGGTGCCTATGGTCAAGTTGTTGTGGGTCGTAACGATACAGCGCTTAAACAATCACAAGGTAAGTTAGATTTATTTAATGACCTTGAAGGCGATATTAAAAATGTTTTTAAAGGTGAAAACCGCTTAGGTGATTCGATCACTTATACATCTAAAAGCTACGAAGGCTTTAAAGTACTTGCTACATTTATTGCCGAAGACGATGTAGATGCAGATAACGGTTATTCAATGGCAGTGACCTACGGTGACTCAGCACTTAAAAAGAGCGCAGTATATGCTGCCATTGCTGCTGATAGCGAAGTCAATGGTTACGATGTAGTGCGTGCAACAGTTCAAGGTAAAATTGAAGATTTTAGAGTTGGCGCTATGTACCAAACACAAGAAAAAGTAGATGGCAGCGCTGAGGCTGACGGTTACTTAGTGAATGCAGCTTACCTTATGGGTAGCAACACTTTCAAAATGCAATACCAAACAATGGATTTTGATGACAGCGATGATAAAAGCGCGATATCGGTAGGTGTTGACCATAAGCTAAACAAAAACCTTAAAATATTTGGTTTTTACTCAAGCTTTGATATGGACAACAACGTTGACCAAGATTACCTAGGTTTAGGTATGGAATATAAGTTTTAACTAAACCTTAGTTAAAACACTCCCTTTTAACCGCACTCAGTTGAGTGCGGTTTTTTTGCTTTAAATTATTTACGTATCTGCGCATAATAGCCAAGCATTTGGAATGAGGTGGGACTCCTCAACTATTCCCGTAATTGTGATCAGTTTTACTGTAAGTCAAATACAAATGCCTTAAAACTTCATATAACGAGCGGGTTAACTCATTTTCTTTTTGGTACGTATTAGTACTGAGTGTGGGTGTTTCCCTGCCTAGGATAATTTTTTGCACACTCACACCTCTTTAAACTTACCGCTTTTAACCGTTAACAACGTTTCTTGGCGAGTGAACAATACATTAATTCTTAAGCACATTAATGTGAGCATTGAGCGTGGTAAATTTATTGGTTTAATTGGCCCTAATGGGGCAGGAAAGTCGAGTTTACTGCGGTGCTTATATCGATTTAATCAGCCATCAGCAGGCGACATTAAATTTAACGATACCGATATTTGGCAGCTAAAAAGCGAAGACTATGCCAAGCAAGTTGCGGTAGTGCTACAAGAAACACCGTCGCAATTTAATCTCTCGTTATTCGATGTTGTAGCTCTAGGGCTTACTCCGCATAAAACGCTATTTAGCTCGACCACCCAAGCAGATAAACAAAAAATAGCGCAGGCTATTAGTCGTGTTGGGCTTGAATCTCATAGCAATCAGTCATTTGACTCACTATCTGGCGGTGAAAAGCAACGAGCGCTTATTGCCAGAGCGATTGTGCAGCAACCACAGCTACTCATTATGGATGAACCCACAAGCCACCTTGACGTTAAATATCAAATTCAATTAATGGAGCTGGCTAAATCTTTGGGCATTACTGTGTTTGCTTCATTTCATGATTTAAATTTAGCGGCAGCTATGTGCGATGAATTAGTGGTTATTAAAAACGGAGAAATCGCTAGCGCGGGAAAGCCTAATAAGGTGATTACCGAGCAAATGCTTGATGAGGTTTTTGGTGTTTGCGCGCAAGTTAGTACTCACCCTCAAACGGCGTCCAATGGTGAGTCTATTCCCCATATTACCTATTATTATGGATACCAATAACATGACGATTATGTCTAACCATGGTGTGGCGTTAATTATTGCACTGTTATGCGCTGTATTTAGTTTATTTGTGGCATTGAGCTTTGGTGCTGCCCCTACCTCGCTCGCAGATGTATACCATAGCTTAACTTTTTCAAGCGAGGCCTCATTTACCAGCCGCATTATTATTGAATTAAGAATGCCACGTACGTTACTGGCTTTTTTGGCCGGCAGCGGTTTAGCGATTGCTGGATTGATATTACAAACAGTTACTCGTAATCCATTGGCTGACCCTTATTTGTTTGGTATTTCGTCGGGAGCATCATTAGGAGTCGTAGTATTAATGGCTTTTGTTGGAATAGGCGCAGGCATTGCGCTATCAGCAGCAGCCTTAATTGGCAGTTTAGTAGCAATGGGGTTATTAATTTTAATTGCTGGCAGTCAACGCAACGCCCAAGTTGAGTCGATGTTATTGGCTGGGGTGGCCTTATCATTTTTATTTAGCGCCTTTACCAGTTTGTTACTTTATTGGAGCGATCCGCAGGCCGTCGCGGCTATTTTATTTTGGACTTTGGGAAGTTTTGCTAGGGCGCAATGGCCGTCACTGTTATTACCTGCCTTGGTCATCATTACATGTACAGTCATTATGTTAGGTTTTAGACGTCAACTTAATGCCATGTTGTTAGGTGATGAAAGCGCAACAACGCTTGGTGTTCGGGTGCATCGCTTTCGAATTTTAATGCTTATTTTAAGCTCATTGATCACTGCCGTGTTGGTTGCTATGTGTGGCGGAATTGGCTTTGTTGGCTTAATGGTGCCGCACATAGTGCGCTTTTTTATCTCTCAAGGCAGTAGTGTTGGATTGTTAATGACCGGATTAGTCGGGGGTATATTTATGGTATGGGTCGATGTACTGGCACGTTCATTACTCGCTAACCAAGAGCTGCCAATAGGGGTGATCACGGCGGCCATTGGTAGTCTATTCTTTTTAAGTATCTTGTATTTTCGTAAGCGCCAGCTGGTGGGTAAATAATGAAAACATTAATGGTACAAGGTACCACCTCCGATGCGGGTAAAAGCACCTTAGTGGCAGCACTTTGCAGAGTGTTTGCTAACCAAGGGGTTAATGTTGCACCGTTTAAACCACAAAATATGGCGCTCAATAGTGCCGTAACGCACGATGGTGGCGAAATTGGCAGAGCCCAAGCATTACAAGCCATAGCCGCAAAAGTTGAACCTGAAATCGACTTTAACCCTATATTACTCAAACCCAATAGTGATACCGGCGCACAAGTTATTATTCATGGTAGAGCTATCAGCAATATGGAAGCCGATGCTTACCATGACTACAAAAAAGTGGCTATGGATGCAGTATTAACCTCGCATAAGCGTTTAGCTAAACGCTTTGATTTATTACTGGTAGAAGGGGCTGGCAGCCCAGCCGAAATTAATTTACGCGCAAACGATATTGCAAATATGGGTTACGCCGAGCAAGTGGATTGCCCTGTTATTATTATTGCCGATATTGATAAAGGAGGAGTATTTGCGCACTTAGTCGGGACTTTGGCGTTATTAAGCGAGTCTGAGCAAGCACGGGTAAAAGGCTTTGTGATTAACCGTTTTCGTGGTGATATTAGTTTATTACAAGGTGGGCTAGATTGGCTCGAGGAGTACACCGGTAAACCTGTATTAGGGGTATTACCTTACTTGCATGATTTAGCACTTGATGCAGAAGATGCTGTGGCCATAGATAATAATGTGGCCGATGCCAGTATAAATATTGCTGTACTGTTAGTGCCACATATTAGTAACCATACCGATTTTGATGCTCTGCGATTACACCCGAATATAAATATAACCTATGTGCGCCATACACAAGCAATTCCTGCTGTTGATTTAATTATTGTACCTGGCAGTAAAAATGTACTCAGCGATCTCGCGTTTTTAAAAAATGAAGGCTGGGATCAGCAAATTAAGCGCCATCTACGTTATGGTGGCAAAGTATTGGGTATTTGCGGTGGTATGCAAATGCTGGGCAATACTATCAGTGATCCAAATAGGGTGGAGTCATCGTTGGGGCAAGTGGCGGGTTTAGCGCTTAGCGATTTTGATACCCTATTGGGTGAGCAAAAAGTGTTAAGCCGAGTGAGCGCAGTGCTTAATTTAAATGAGCAACAGGTTGCATGTGATGGCTACGAAATACATGCAGGTATTAGTCAAGGTAAGGCGCTCTACAAGCCACTCATTCGCTTTAATAAACACCCCAATGACTTTAAAACCGATGGTTTTGTGAGTGACGATAATGCCATTGCTGGTACCTATTTACATGGCTTGTTTGATAGCCCTGCAGCCACAGAGCAGCTGTTAAAGTGGGTGAAACCAGAAAGTGCAATTAGTGCGATTAGTATAAATGAGCATCGTGAACGCCAATTAGAACGCCTAGCTGATATGTGTAAAGCGCATTTAAATATTGAACAAATTATTAAAATTTATCAAGGACATAACAATGACTGAATCAACTAACGACAAGCACCAACAGCGTCAACAAAAAGTAAAAGAACAGGTTGATGCGCGAGTAGCCGCAGCGCAACGAGAAAAAGGCATTTTTCAGGTTATTACTGGTAACGGTAAAGGCAAATCGACTTCTGGTTTTGGTGTGGTTGCACGCTGTGTTGGGCACGGTAAAAAAGCTGCGGTATGTCAGTTTATTAAAGGCACATGGGAGTGTGGTGAGCGTAATTTACTGCAAGGTGCTGGGGTTGAATTTGCTGTTATGAACACCGGGTTTACGTGGGATACGCAAAATAAAGAGGCCGATACCGCGGCAGCGCAAGCAACATGGCAAGAGTCAAAGCGGATGCTAAGCGACAGCAGTATCGATGTGGTACTACTCGATGAACTCACCTATATGGTGACCTATGGTTATATCGACCTTGAAGAAGTGGTTGTTGCTGTAAATAATAGACCGCCTATGCAATCGGTAATTATTACTGGTCGTGCTGCGCATCGCACCTTAATAGAGCTTGCCGATACGGTAAGTGAAGTACGTAATGTAAAACATGCGTTTGAGTCGGGCGTAAAAGCATTGAAAGGCTTTGATTACTAATGTTAAAGCGTATTGTTTTTTGGCTGTTATTGTTTGCTGTTAATGTACCTCAAGCCCTAGCTGACAGGCCGCTTCGTATAGTGGCTTTAGCACCACACATAGTTGAAAATTTATATGCTATTGGGGCGGGTGATTTAATAGTGGGCACGCTGGATTACGCAGATTATCCGCAAGAAGCGACTAAAATTGAGCGTATTGGTGGCTACAATGGCATTTCTATTGAAAAGTTACTCATGCTAAAACCTGACATGGTGATTGCGTGGAAAAGTGGTAATCAGGCTGAAGATTTAGCAAAAATAAAGCGTTTAGGAATTGAATTATATTTAAGTGATCCAAGTTCTATTGAAGGGGTTGCTTCGGAAATATTAAAACTAGGTCAAATAACGGGTCATATTGAGCAAAGTAAACAAGTAGCCGAGACATTTACGGCCAAACTCAACGCAATTAAAGTTACACAGAAAGATAAAACCACGCTTACTGGGTTTTATCAGTTGTGGCCTGAGCCTATGATGACTGTATCAAAAAATACATGGATCAATCAGTTAATCGAAACTTGCCAAGTAACCAATGTATTTGCAAACAGCGACACAGATTACCCACAAATTAGCATCGAAAATGTGATAGTTACTAAGCCACAAGTTATTATTATTCCTGATGAAAAATCAAAAAGGGTAATGCCTACGGTAAATTGGCAGCAATGGCCTGAAATCCCTGCGGTAAAGTATGAGCAATTTATTAGCGTCAATGCTGATTTATTACATCGGTTTACCCCCAGAATGTTGGATGGATTAGCGCAGATGTGTGACAAAGTAGATATATCTAGAGAATTTATTAAGAGTCAATTATGAGCAACTGGTCATCTTTTTTAAACCATGAACTTAGCCAAACATATATGCAGCAAACCCTTGAATATATTGCGAATAAACGAGGTGAAGGCACTGCAGTATATCCGCCAAAATCACAGGTGTTTAGCGCATTTGATGCAACTCCACTTAGCGACATTAAAGTGGTTATATTAGGTCAAGACCCTTACCATGGAGAAGGGCAAGCGCATGGTTTGTGTTTTTCAGTATTGCCTGAGGTTAAAAAGCTCCCGCCTTCGCTTAAAAACATTTATAAAGAGTTAGTAACTGATATTAATGGCTTTACCACGCCAGAACACGGCTATTTACAAGGCTGGGCAAAGCAAGGTGTATTTTTGCTCAATACAGTATTAACTGTAGAGCAAGGGCAAGCCCATTCCCATAAACACTTAGGTTGGGAGCAATTTACCGATAACGTGATTGCTCATATAAATGAGCACTGCCAAGGTGTGGTGTTTATTTTATGGGGCGCACATGCACAAAAAAAAGGTAAAAGTATTGATCGCCAGCGCCATCATGTATTGGCAGGGCCTCATCCTTCGCCGCTTTCAGCGCATCGCGGCTTTTTTGGTTGCCA
Organism: Pseudoalteromonas sp. SCSIO_11900; assembly: GCF_000576475.1. NCBI lineage: Bacteria > Pseudomonadati > Pseudomonadota > Gammaproteobacteria > Alteromonadales > Pseudoalteromonadaceae > Pseudoalteromonas > Pseudoalteromonas sp. SCSIO_11900. The sequence continues at coordinate 323,254 of NZ_KK070023.1, read as the reverse complement.
GCACTTTTCCAAAACCAATGAACTGTTAATAGCGCAAGGGGCGCAGCCCATTAATTGGCAGGTATAGGGTAATAGGCATTAAAAAAGGCTTTCATTAATGAAAGCCTTTTTAGTTGCTTATGTTGGTTAAAACTCTAACTCATCAATAGCAACACTATCTGCAAAATAGTCAAGCTCCTGTAGTTCTTTGCGCAAACGTTGCTTATCTTTTATTGCTTCTATTTCGCGCCATTTTCTTTTTTTATTTTTTTGAGAGGTTTTTTTCGATGTATCAGAACCTTCTAATATCTCTATTATTTCGTTTAGGCTATCCATTGATTATCTCCTATTGACCACTTTTTGAACCTCGGCAGTATCAATACCACAGCTATTAATAAAATAGAATATAAATGTGACGAAACTATTACTAACGGGTGGTATTTTGATGAAGAACAATGAGAACAGCAATTAAATGGGGACAAGGCGAGTATTTAAAATAAAATTGTAGGTATAAAAAACGCCGCAATAAGCGACGTTTTTAAACTCTTAAAACAGCGGTTAGCTACATCGCTTTAAAGCGTGCTTCTAATTGTTCCTGTGCATCTGCAAATGAGCGAATACCTTCAGCGAGTTTTTCAGTCGCCATGGCATCTTGGTTATGTAACCAACGGAACTGTGTTTCGCTAAGTGGCTCAGGTTTTGGCTCTTTAGCAATATCACTTGCTAGCAAGTATTCTTCAGCACCTTCTAAATTACCCAAATCTTCTAAAAGATTTGGGCTAATTGTTAGCTTATCGCATCCTGTAAGTGCAATAATTTCACCGGTATTACGAAAGCTTGCGCCCATAACTACGGTTTTGTAGTCGTGACGTTTGTAAAACTCAAAAATGCTACGTACAGATTGCACACCCGGATCTTGAAGCGGATCGGTTGGTTTTTCCATACCGTTTGCCACGTGCCAATCTAAAATACGGCCAACAAATGGAGAGATTAAAAATACGTTTGCATCAGCACAAGCGCGCGCTTGGGCATCGCTGAATAATAAAGTAAGGTTACACTTAGTGCCTTCTTTTTCTAATTGCTCAGCCGCTTTAATACCTTCCCACGTTGACGCTATTTTAATTAAAATTTTGTCTTTGCTTACGCCTTCTTTTTCGTAAAGGCTCAATAGTGTGTGTGCTTTATTAATTGTTGCTTGGGTATCAAATGACAAACGTGCATCAACTTCGGTAGAAATATAACCCGGTACAATTTCACTAATTTCTTTACCAAGTAATACTGCAAAATAATCACAAGCTAGCTCTAGCTGTTTTGCAGGCTGCTGCTCTGTTTCTTTTGCATACTGCCATGCTTTATCCAGATAAGGTTTGTAAGCTTCAATCTCGCTCGCTTTTAAAAGTAGCGATGGATTGGTAGTCGCATCTTCAGGTTGATGTTTTTTTATGGCTTCTATATCGCCCGTGTCGGCCACGATAGAAGAATGTTGTTTAAGCCTTTGTAGAGCGCTAGTCATTTGCTTTTCCTCATTCCAAGCAAGTTAAAAGAAAATCTAAACTACCTTAATATAGCTATACTGCAACAGTGTGATAATGCTTGATAGGTCTTATGTCCTTATCAATAAAAAAACGGTAACGGTTGAGTTTTAGGTAGGATAATTTTAAACAAAACGTGCTTTTCGTTTCATTTAATGTTGAAATTGACATTAAATAATTTACAAGTCAATAGCTAACTATGATCACTGTTATTTCACCAGCAAAGAATCTTGATTACGACACGCCACCCGCAACAGATAAGTTCACTCAACCTGAATTACTTGAGCACAGCGAAGCGCTCATGAAAGTATGCCGTGAACTAACTCCTGCGCAAATTGGTAGTTTAATGAAAATTAGCGATAAACTCGCAGGCCTCAACGCAGCGCGTTTTAGTGAGTGGGCACAACCATTCACTACTAATAATGCTAAACAGGCCGTGCTTGCCTTTAACGGCGATGTATACGGCGGGTTAGATGCTAATACCCTCACTACTAAGCAGCTTGATTACGCTCAAGACCATTTACGTATACTTTCGGGATTATACGGAGTATTAAAGCCGCTTGATCTAATGCAGGCTTATCGCTTAGAAATGGGTACAAAACTTGAAAATAGCCGGGGTAAAAACTTATATGAGTTTTGGGGCAGTATTATTGCTAATAAACTTAACGACGTATTAGCGGCACAAGATGCACAATACTTAGTAAATCTAGCCTCTAACGAATACTTTAAAGCAGTAGATAAAAAAACGCTTAACGCACACATTATTACACCACACTTTAAAGACTGTAAAAACGGCCAATATAAAGTGATTAGCTTTTACGCTAAAAAAGCGCGCGGCATGATGGCACGCTACATCATTGAAAATCAAGTGACTCAATTAAGCCAACTCAAAGAGTTTACTGTGGCCGGCTATTACTTTAGCCCAGAGGCAACCACCAAAGAACTTGAACCGGTATTTTTACGCGAAGAGCAAAACTAACTCATCGTTTAAAGTATTTAATAAGCCATGCATTGCATGGCTTTTTTATACTGGCGTTATTTTTGCAGGCCTTAGATTACTAACCCTAACTAAGGTATAAAATAAATGCTCTCAATTCCCTCAATTACAGAAGCCGAAAAGTTGATAGAAGAAAAGCTTGGCGGTTGGTTTGATGTAGTTATAAGTCATATCCCAAACTTTATCGTTGCAGTAATTATTGCCATTATATTTTCATTTATTGCCCGTTTGGCAGGCAAAGGAATGAAAAATGTTTTACGTCGCTCGCTCGACTCTACGCAAATTGCCGATTTAATGGCCTCAATATTTAAAGTTATTGTACTGAGTGTGGGGGTATTTATTGCCCTTGATTTTATGGGCTTAAAAAGTACCGTCACTTCTCTGCTTGCTGGTGCAGGTATTGTTGGTCTTGCCATTGGTTTTGCTTTTCAAGATATGACCGAAAACCTGATAGCGGGTATTGCCATGGGAATTCGTAAACCGTTTAAAGCGGGTGATGTCATAGAAACCGATAATGTGTTTGGTTCGGTACACTCAATAAACTTGCGCAACACACTAATAGAGAGCTTTTACGGGCAATTGATACTAGTACCTAATAAAATACTATTTAGAAATGTACTGCGTAATTACAGTACCTTAGGGGTAAGACGAATCGAAGTGCCGGTGGGTATTTCTTACGCTGACGACATAGAAAAAGCCAGTGAGGTCATCGTCGACAAAATTAACCAATTTGACTTTGTGATCCGCAAAAATGAAACCGCTGTTTATGCCGAAGGCTTTGGTGATAGCAGTATAAACTTGTTGGTGTGGTTTTGGATCAAATACCCTGGTGAGCCTGATTTTATGACAGTGCGTCACAAAGGGGTTGTGGCCGTTAAGCAAGCACTCGATGCCGCTGATATTAGTATTCCGTTTCCTATTCGTACGTTGGATTTTGGTATAAAGGGCGGTGAAAAACTCGATGCCATGATAAGTGATAAAATAAATCTGCAGTCAGCAAATAAAGAGGGTGACAATAATACTGATGCAAGCCAAGGTGAGTAAATAATTTAAAACCCCGAAGGTAAAAGCATTGGGAAATAGTTACTGACTATCAGCGCGTTTTTACAAAGTAAAACGCGCTTTTTATAATAAATAATATAAGGGACTGTTAACCTTTGCGGATTAAAATTAGTTCAAACTAAGAGCTATTTAATCGCGACGCGAGGTTTGTTGCCTAGTGGGCTCGATAACTGCTCCTGCTTTATTCTACTGGCTTACATCCATGTAATAATAAGTAAAAACCGAGCAAAGCTTCCGTATCCAGCTCACACTCCTTACCACCATCCATATAGACAACAAAGAGTAAATGTCCCTGGGCAGAACCTTTGGCTAAATACCAAACAGACTGCTGCAAATTCAACCTTGAAAGAACAACAGACCCAATTGATAACCTGAAGTAATTAAAGCCTTGCGCTAACGCCTTAAAAACGCCTCAATTAGAAAACTATATCGATAAGGTTTCTCATCTCAAAATAGATTATTTAATCAACCGAACTAGAGCCCAAGCTTGATGTAAGCGCTTTATAATAAGTGTTTATAAATAAAGGTTTCAAAAGTATAAGCAGCTGCAATGAGCGTCGCGATTGATGCGTAAACTAAAAGGCATTTAATTAAGTTTTTAAACTGGCTTGGGAATATGCTCTGCAGTGAATTATATTGTGCAAACTATAAAAAAGCGCCGCTTGTGTTGGAGAAACAAGCAGCGCTGAGGGATAAGTTAAGTGTATTAGTTAAGAAAAAGTTATATTAAATGACACTAATTTTGTTATGAATGATTTTAACCCCATCCATATTTTCTAAAAACTTTTGTGCAAGAGCGCGTTCAAAACCGTTATTGGCTTCGCCTTTAAGTTCAACGTCACCGTCATTAACGTGTACGTTTAGTTTTTCTAACTTTAAATTTGGGTTAGTGCGCAATTCATGAGTAATAGATTGTTGTAAATTAGGTTGTGTAGCCACACTGCTAACTACAGCTAAATGCGTTGCTGCACTGACTTTAAAAGCAGAGGCTAATAAAAATAAACAACAAAACGAAATAAAACCGATAGTAAATTTAATGCGACTCATAACTATATCCTTAGTGTGTTACTAAAAAACAATGCCATTACTCGGCGTTTTAATACTCGTATATTCGATAGGGTTACAAGTTTCATTCCAAGATTAACTATTTGAAATAAATTACTATTTTATTAATTGGTTATTCAGCTAAGTATTTTTTACATATTACTATGAATAGCTTACTCACTGTTTTTAAGCCACAAAAAAGCCGACAAACGTCGGCTCAATTAAATGTGTTAAAGCTAAAGCTATTTTTTCTTTTTAGCTTTGGCTTTTTTCTTTGCTTTCATTTTTACTGGATCTTTACGCTTTTTAACCGGTGGTTTGGCTTCTTTATGCTTTGGCTCTAATCCTTTAAATACACGGCGTTTTAGCTTTTGCTCTATGTAACGTTCTACTTTGTAAAGTATGCCAATGTCGTGCGCTTCAATGAGTGAAATTGCAATACCTTTTTTACCCGCGCGACCTGTACGGCCAATACGGTGTACGTATACATCTGCAGTGCGAGGCATATCAAAATTAATTACGTGGCTTATATCAGCTACATCAATACCGCGCGCGGCGACATCAGTTGCTACCAAAATGCGAGTTTTGCCACTGTGGAAATTTTCCATGGCTTTCATGCGTTTGTCTTGTGGCATTTCACCACGTAGCCACGCAGCTTTTACGCCGTTATTGGTTAGTTCACCAATAAGGGTTTCAAGACGCTCACGGGTTTTTACAAACACAATCGCTTTACTTACGTCAGGGCCATTTAAGGTGTTAACTAATAGCTCAAGTTTATGATGATAATCATCCGCTAAATGAACCCATTGATGTATTTTAGCTTTTTCTTTGCGTGATGATTCGGCTTCAAGTAGCGCGGGGTCGTTTAAAATACGCTCAGCAAATAATTCTACGCTGTCACCTTCAAGGGTGGCTGAGAATAAAAAGCACTGACGACGGTTTTTAGCTTCATCACAAATGCGCAGCATTTCTTTACGAAAACCCATGTCGAGCATGCGGTCGGCTTCATCAAGAATGAGCATTTCTACGTTTTCTGCGTGGAAGTTTTCGGTTTCCAAATACTCCATTAAACGCCCAGGTGTGGCGATTAAAATGTCGTTATTATTTTCAAAAATTTCTTTGTGTGTACCGTAGTTTATACCGCCGGTAACCACCCCAATTTTTAACTGGGTTTGCTTTGCAAGTAACTCACATTGTTCATGAATTTGATAAGCAAGCTCGCGCGTTGGGGTCATAATTAATACCCGTGCAAAGCCCGGATCACGACGCGGAAAATCCATTAAATATTGAATTGCCGGAATTAAAAATGCCGCCGTTTTACCTGTACCTGTTGGTGCAGACGCTAAAATATCGCGTCCTTGCAACGCCTCAGGAATGGCTTGTTGTTGAATGCTAGTGGGAGTTTCATAGCCCATTTTATTAATAGCATTGAGTAGCTTATCATCAAGATCAAATTCAGAAAATTGCATAGAGTGTCAAAAATAGGGGACAATTGCCGTTAATTATACGCACTTAAACCTGCTTGGTGAATGAAAAGGTGAAAAAATGTCTGGTTTTGCATTTAAACAATTTAAGGTTGAGCACGACCAGTGCGCCATGAAGGTCTCTACCGATGGTATTTTACTGGGCGCATGGGCTGATTTAAGCCACGCAAATACGTTACTTGATATAGGAACAGGTACAGGGTTACTGGCTCTAATGTGTAAGCAACGAGCGCCACATTTAAAGGTGAGCGCGGTTGAAGTTGATGAAGCAGCCTATCAGCAGGCTTTTCAAAATTGCCAGCAAAGTCCTTGGCCGGATATTAGTATTTACCATCAGTCTATTCAGCAGTTTGAGGCTGCTGGTTTATTTGATTGTGTTATAGTTAATCCGCCTTATTTCAATCACAGTTTAAAAGGTGATAATGCAGCGCGAAATATCGCTCGCCATACCGATGGTTTAAGCTTTGCAGAACTGCTTGGTGCGTATAGGCACCTAAGTCATCAACATTCGCGTTTTAATCTTATTTTACCCACCACTGAGGCGCAGTTATTTATAACATTAGCACAGCAGCAAGGGCTGTATTTAAATCGTCACTGCCAAGTACAAGCTATGCCAAATAAGCCCTTTAGCCGCAGTTTGATGACTTTTAGTTTTGATGATTGCGAAGTAAGTAAAAGCACCCTATGCATAAGGGAGTTAAGTAATGCTTACAGTCAAGACTACATTGCACTGTGCAAGGCGTTTTATTTAAATATGTAATACCACGCTGTATGCCTAAAGCATTTTTACGTAGAGTGTTTTATAAAGGGTTGTTAGTATGGCACAATTATTGACTCATGTTTAAAGTGATCTGATGAATTTATTAACTAAAAAAACAAAAAAAATACTATTACTAGCCCTTTTAGCGGGTAGCTTATTTAACACCTCTGAGGTTTTTGCTAACCCCACACCGGTTGGGCTTTGGAAAACTATTAACGAAGAGACTAACGAGGCTAAGTCGTACGTACGCATTACTGAGCAAGATGGCGTGCTGACTGGTAAAATTGAAAAAATACTCAATAAAGCCAAGCAAGATGCACTTTGCACCGAGTGTGATGGAGATAAAAAGAATCAGCCTATGTTGGGGATGACCATTATTGAAGATGTGACCTATGCGGGTAACGGTAGTTGGGAAGACGGTGAAATACTCGACCCAAATAACGGTAAAACCTACAGCGTGCGTTTAACACCGCAGCAAAATGGCGAAAAACTTGAAGTGCGTGGTTATGTGGGCTTTTTTTACCGTAACCAATACTGGTTAAAAGTAGAATAGTTAAGAATTAAAAAGCGCTGCATGGCAGCGCTCTTTGCAATAGTGAGTTATAGGGTTTCAGCGTACTCTGTCATCACTTGTTCTACCCAAGTGGCAATACGCTCGTCGCTTAGCTCGTACTGACTGTCTTCATCTAATGCTAAACCTACAAACTGTTTACCGTCTTCGGTAAGTGCTTTTGATGCTTCAAATTCGTAATTACTGTCGTTCGGCCAAAAGCCTAATTGAGTAATGGCTTGGGCATTTATTTCGTCGTGAAGCATGCCTAATGCGTCTTGAAACCACTGACCATACCCTTGCTGGTCGCCCATGCCAAACAAAGCAATGGTTTTACCATTTAAGTCGACATCTTTTATGTCGTCCCACTTTGATTCCCAGTCTTCTTGAATTTCGCCAAAGTCCCACGTAGAAATACCAAAAATGATAAAGTCGTATTGCTCAGCGTTTTTAAGCGGTTCGTCTTTAATATTATGTAAACTGACGATATCGGCGCCAATAATGTCGCGTATTTTTTCTGCCGCCATTTCGGTATAGCAGGTAGTAGAACCAAAAAATAAACCAATCTGCATCGTATTTATCACTATGTAATTGCCTGTTATGATAGGCTCAAGTTTACCGTAAGGTATTTTTAATTGATACCTTCTCCCGTGGTATTACCAACATGAGATCACAACGTGACAACGCTATCTGACGATTTACCTGAACAAAATACTGAGCTAAGCAGCAATAGCGACTTTTTAGAAACCTTTCTTGATAGCCTCTATTTAGAGCAAGGCGTAAGTGAAAACACACTGAGCGCTTATCGCAGTGACTTAGATAAGTTTTGCCAATTTTTAAAAGGCGAAAACTTAATGACGGTAACCAGCTTAGATGTTGAAAGTTACCTAGCACACCGCGTTGATTTAGGGCTAAAACCACGCAGTACTGCACGCAGTATTAGTGCATTAAAACGTTTTTATCAGTACTTTGTACGCGAAAAAATAATTAGCGACTCACCTATGGTTAATATTGCTCAGCCTAAAGCGGGGCAGTCGTTACCAAAAACGCTTTCTGAGGCTGAAGTAGAGGCGCTATTAAGTGCCCCCACTATTGAAGAGCCAATGGGGTTGCGCGACAAAGCCATGCTGGAGTTACTGTATGCAACAGGCCTGCGGGTAACCGAGCTGGTGGGACTTAGAATGGAGCAAATAAATTTGCGCCAAGCTGTGGTGTTTGTAAAAGGTAAAGGTAACAAAGAGCGATTAGTGCCATTAGGTGAAGAGGCCATGTACTGGCTCGAGCAATTTTTTAAGCTTGGGCGCGCGCAAATGATAAAACATGCCACCGATTTTGTGTTTCCTTCTAAACGAGGGGTAGGCATGACACGACAAACTTTTTGGCATCGGATCAAACACTATGCTATTTTGGCATCCGTTGAGTCGCCGTTATCACCCCATACCTTGCGACATGCATTTGCAACGCATTTATTAAATCATGGGGCTGACTTGCGTGTGGTGCAGATGATGCTTGGCCACAGCGACCTATCAACTACCCAAATTTATACGCATGTAGCGAATGAACGATTAAAATCGGTACATACTGAGCATCATCCTCGTGCTTAAGCGAATTTTTTTGTCACTAAGCCGGTCATATAGACACGATAAGATAAGTATTTTTAAGATAGAGAACCCGTTATGAAAAAATTAATGTTAGCAGGTGCCATGTTGTGCACTAGTTTGAGCGCCTTTGCTAATGGCGTTGCAGTAACACCCGATGCCAATGATCCTATCGTGACGAAATTTGCCGCGCTAGGGGTAACCGTTAAACAAATTAATCCAAGCCCAGTTGCAGGCTTAAAAGAATTGATCACCAATAAAGGTGTGCTGTATGCAAGTCCTGACGGTCAATTTTTAATGCAAGGTACGCTAATCGATTTAAACAACCGTAGTAACCTAACCGAGCAAGCACTTAATGGTGTGCGCCAATCAGGGTTAAAAGAATACGAAGACTCAATGATTGTTTACAAAGCGCCTGAAGAGAAGCACAGCATTACTGTATTTACCGATATTAGCTGTGGTTACTGTCGTAAATTACACCGTGAACTAGATGACTTACTTGATGCGGGTATTACCGTTAAGTATTTAGCGTTTCCGCGTGGCGGTCTGCAAGGATCTGGTTACGCTGATTTAATGAATGTATGGTGTGCGAAAGATCAGCAAGAAGCATTAACTGAAGCTAAATCAGGTGCAGATACCCAAATTGTTAAAGGCTGTAGCGCACCTGTTGCTGAGCATTATCAGTTAGGCCAGAGTTTTGGTATTAGCGGTACACCGGCTATTATTTTAGAAGATGGCACGATGATCCCAGGTTATCAGCCTGCTGCGGCATTAAGCGCAGCGCTTGAGGCTAACAAAGCGGGCTAAGCAATACCGCGAGTATGTGTTTAAAAAGGCCTTTATGGCCTTTTTTTGTCTTATATCATGAACATCATAAGTTAAAAACTAGCATGAAAAAAATGATCATTGCGCGAGAACCCGTTGACGACTCTCATCTGCCGAGCCATCTTCACCCTGTTATTAAGCAAATTTATGCCACGCGAAATGTTTCCCATGCCGATGAGCTAAACAATAGCGCAGCTACACTCCACGACTTCAAACTTTTTAAAGATATAGACAAAGCCAGCCAACTGTTAATTGAAGCCCTACACGCACAAAGCAAAATACTTATTGTGGGCGATTTTGACGCCGATGGCGCAACCAGCACCGCCACCTTAATGCAAGGGCTAGCCATGTTTGGCTTTACCCACTTAGATTACTTAGTACCAGACCGCTTTAGTTTAGGGTACGGCTTAAGCCCAGCATTGGCTGAGCAAATAGTGACAATGAAGCCCGATTTAGTGATCACCGTCGATAATGGCATATCGTGTATCGCAGGCATTGAGATTGTTAAAGCCGCAGGCATAAAAGTACTGGTAACAGATCACCACTTGCAAGGCGAACAACTGCCTAACGCCGATGCTATTGTTAATCCTAATCGTCATGACTGTGATTTTCCTTCTAAGTCGATAGCTGGTGTTGGTGTGGCGTTTTATTTACTCATTGCCCTGAGAAGTGCGCTGCGTGAACAAGGCTACTTTAACCATCATCCTATGCCAAATATAGCTGATTTGCTTGATATTGTAGCGTTAGGTACGGTAGCCGATGTGGTGGCACTTGATGCGAACAACCGCACCTTAGTGCACCAAGGCTTGGCTCGTATTCGCAGCGGTAAAACTCGCCCAGGTATTACCGCACTGATTGAAGTGGCTAATCGCAATGCCGCGCGTTTGAGCGCCAGTGACTTTGGTTTTTCGCTTGCTCCACGCTTAAATGCAGCAGGGCGCTTAGACGACATGAGTCTAGGCATAGCGTGTTTACTTAGCAACGACATAAATCAAGCAAGACGCATAGCCGGTGAGCTTGATAGCTTAAACTTTGCCAGACGTGAAATAGAGCAAGGCATGCAAGTAGAAGCGCAAGCGGTGCTCGATAGGCTCGCCTTTAAAGAAGACAGTGTGCCCGATGCCATTTGTTTGTACCAAGACGATTGGCACCAAGGGGTAATTGGTATTTTAGCCGGGCGCTTAAAAGAAAAGTACCACCGGCCAACTGTGATATTTGCCGGTGGTGAAAACGGTGAAATTAAAGGCTCATGTCGCTCTATTGAAGGCTTGCATATGCGCGACTTACTTGAGGGATTAAACACCGCGCAGCCTGGTTTAATTAATAAATTTGGCGGCCACGCAATGGCGGCAGGGTTAAGTATTAACGAGCAGCAATTTACTGAGTTTAAACGTGCGTTTGAAAGTGCGGTCAGCGCGCAACTAAGTGAAGAAAGTAAACGTTGCATTGTGTTTACCGATGGTGAGCTACCTAACGACTGCTTTAGCATGGATTTTGCACAATTATTAAAGCAATCAGGCCCGTGGGGGCAGCAATTTCCTGAGCCGATATTTGAACACACCTTTGAAGTGATACAGCAGCGCATTGTGGGTGAAAAACACCTAAAGTTAGTCCTTAAACACCAATCTGCACGTTTAGTTGACGCCATAGCTTTTGGCATTGATGTAAAAGCGTGGCCAGATACCGAGGCGCAGTTTGTTAAAGTAGCGTACCAGCTCGATATAAATGAATTTAGAGGTAAATTTAGCTTACAACTGATTGTAAGAGAGCTTGAAAAAGTGGGCTAAAAAATATCTTCAAACCATGCATAAAAGGCTAATAAAACGCGCGGTTTTTTGTTAAAATCGGGCGTTTTTATTATTTGATGATTTTTAATTGCGCTCAGTCTCTTTTTTAAGTGCGCAATAACCTAGCCATTTTGGAGTAATGTACATGTTTGAAGTGAATCCTGTGATTAATCAAATCAAGGAAATTCGCGAACGTACTGAACTGCTTCGGGGGTACCTTTGACTACGCTCTTAAACAAGAACGTTTAGAAGAAGTTAACGCCGAACTTGAAGATTCAGCCGTATGGAATGAACCTGAGCGCGCACAAGCCCTTGGTCGTGAAAAGTCAGCACTAGAAGCCGTTGTTGAAACCATTGACACCTTAGTGGCGGGTACTGACGACGTTGAAGGGTTAGTAGAGCTTGCTGTTGAAGCCGAAGATCAAGACACCTTTGATGAAGCACAAAGTGAACTAGCTGATTTAAATCAGCAGCTTGAAGGGCTTGAGTTTCGTCGTATGTTTTCAGGTTCTCACGATTCAAACGATGCCTACCTTGATTTACAGTCAGGCTCTGGCGGTACTGAAGCGCAAGACTGGTGTAATATTTTACTTCGCATGTATTTACGCTGGGGTGAAGCAAAAGGCTTTAAAGTAGAGCTTGTTGAAGCGACCGATGGTGATGTTGCCGGTATTAAAGGCGCAACGGTACGTTTTTCTGGTGAGTATGCATATGGTTGGTTACGCACTGAAACAGGCGTACACCGCCTCGTTCGTAAAAGTCCATTTGACTCAAGTGGTCGTCGTCATACCTCGTTTGCTTCTGCGTTTGTTTACCCAGAAGTTGATGACAATATTGAAATTGACATTAATCCGTCTGACTTGCGTATAGACGTTTACCGTGCATCAGGCGCGGGTGGTCAGCACGTAAATACCACTGAATCAGCGGTACGTATTACTCACGTGCCAACTAATACTGTGGTGCAGTGTCAAAACGAGCGCTCGCAGCATAAAAATAAAGCCCAAGCAATGAAGCAGTTAAAAGCGAAATTATTTGAGCTTGAGCTACAACAGCAAAATGCAGAAAAGCAAAGCCAAGAAGACAACAAGTCAGATATTGGCTGGGGAAGTCAAATTCGTTCTTACGTACTTGATGACTCGCGTATTAAAGATTTACGTACCGGCGTTGAAAACCGTAATACTCAAGCGGTACTCGATGGCGACTTAGACAAATTTATTGAAGCCAGCTTAAAATCTGGCTTATAACCACCAAGCTAAAAAAGAGCTAAAAAATGACTGATCAAATCCAAGACGAAAATAAGTTAATCGCTGAGCGTCGCGGCAAATTAGACGCTATTCGCGCAAATTGCCCAGCCAACGGTCATCCAAACCAATTCCGTCGTGAGCATTACACGGCAGATTTGCAGGCTGAGTTTGGTGATAAGAGTAAAGAAGAATTAATCGAATTACAGCACGTAGTATCGATTGCAGGTCGTATTCTTGCTAAGCGTGGTCCGTTTATGTCTATTCAAGATATGAAAGGCCGTGTACAAGTTTATGCATCAAAAGACGTTCAAAAAGATTTAAAAGCAAAATATGGCCAGCTTGATATTGGCGATATTATTGGTGTTAAAGGGCCACTTAATAAATCGGGTAAAGGTGATTTATACGTAGATATGGCTGAGTACGAACTACTGACTAAGTCACTTCGTCCACTTCCTGAAAAATTCCATGGCCTGTCGGATCAAGAAACGAAATACCGTCAGCGTTATGTTGATTTAATTACTAACGAAGCAACGCGTGAAACATTCCGTATTCGTTCACAAGTGGTTGAAGGTATTCGTCGCTTTTTAGCAGACCGCGATTTTATGGAAGTAGAAACGCCAATGCTACAGGTTATTCCTGGTGGTGCATCTGCGCGTCCGTTTGTGACTCATCATAATGCGCTTGATATCGACATGTACTTACGTATTGCGCCTGAGCTTTACTTAAAGCGTTTAGTAGTAGGTGGTTTTGACCGTGTATTCGAAATTAACCGTAACTTCCGTAACGAAGGGTTATCAACGCGTCACAACCCAGAATTCACCATGATTGAGTTCTACCAAGCATACGCTGACTACATTGATTTAATGAACATCACCGAAGACATGTTGCGTACAGTTGCAACTAACGTATTGGGTAGCCCAATCGTTGTTAACACTACTAAAGATGAAAACGGTGAAGTGATTGATTCAGTAGAGTATGACTTTGGTCAACCGTTCACACGTTTAAGCATGAGCGACGCAATCTTAAAATATAACCCTGAGTTTGATGCTGCGGTATTTAACGACCCAGAAAACCACTTTGAAGAATTAAAAGCGTACGCTAAACAAGTGCATGTTAAAATTCCTGAAAACTGCGTATGGGGCCCGGGTAAGTTTTTATGTGAAATATTTGAAGAAACGGCTGAGCATATGCTTATCCAACCTACATTTATCACAGGGTACCCGTGGGAAGTGTCTCCACTTGCACGTCGTAACGACGAAAACCCATTTGTAACTGACCGCTTTGAATTCTTTGTTGGTGGCCGTGAACTAGCAAATGGTTTCTCTGAGCTTAATGATGCACAAGATCAAGCTGAGCGTTTTTCTCGCCAAGTTGAAGAAAAAGACGCAGGTGATGATGAAGCAATGCACTACGACGAAGACTACATTCGCGCGTTAGAGTATGGTTTACCACCAACAGCGGGTGAAGGGATTGGTATTGACCGTTTAGTCATGTTGTTTACTGACTCATCAACTATCAAAGATGTTATTTTATTCCCACATATGCGCCCACAAGCAGACTAAGCTTGAAGGAATAAACTAAAAAATTATCAACGCCGCTAACTAGCGGCGTTTTTTTTGCCCTATTGTTTGTGAGACATTGCCTAAACTGCTCATTAAGTCTTTTAATTAATTGTTTTCACATTAATAATGAAGTCTAGGTATAAAGAGCAATTAACCTTTAATTCAGTTTCACTCGCATATGGTTACTCCACTGCTTAGCAACATTACAGCAGTGATATAACTTTTTGGTATGATTGTTTTTTAAACATTGTGTTGTATTTATGTAAATTTTTTAGCTAAAATGTGGCGGAAATTTATACGCTGTCATTCTTAGTCGTAAAAAATAAAAATTTCTAAAGGACTTAGAAAAATAATATGAAAGTTAAACAAGTAGAACCTTTATCTGATGAAAACACCACTGAACAACAGCGACAAGCATATTATCGTGCGTGTATTGCTGAGTTTCAGAAGTTAGGCTATCAAGAGCAATACCTTGCTGAACTTACGGACGAACTAGTGCCAGTGATGGGTGTAAACTCAAGCACGCCAAATGCCTAACCCGATTAAATTTCGAACTAATTTCACTGTAAAACTAAACATATGTGCAATCTATAGCCATATAGTCACTTTTGTCAGAAAAGTGTTTGACATATTTTCTGAAATCTTTATTATACGCCCCACAAGACGGAGAGGTGTCCGAGTGGCCGAAGGAGCTCCCCTGCTAAGGGAGTATAGAGTTTGTAGCTCTATCGAGGGTTCGAATCCCTCCCTCTCCACCATTTTTTAAATGGCGCATCTTGTAAAATAAAGTATGGGCGCATAGCTCAGCTGGATAGAGTACCTGGCTACGAACCAGGCGGTCGGAGGTTCGAATCCTCCTGCGCCCACCATACTTTACTCTCTTTTAGAGAACGCTCTGCTTAGAGTTAAAATAAGCAAAATGAAAGTGGGCGCATAGCTCAGCTGGATAGAGTACCTGGCTACGAACCAGGCGGTCGGAGGTTCGAATCCTCCTGCGCCCACCACTTTCATTGCAACTCCTGCTAAGAGTATAAATAAGTAAAGTGTTGGCTAACGCCAAGCGGTCGGAGGTTCATTCTTATTAGATACGTCCTACGCCCACCACTTTCAACTCTCACTTAGAGTATAAATAAGTAAATATGAAAGTGGGCGCATAGCTCAGCTGGATAGAGTACCTGGCTACGAACCAGGCGGTTGGAGGTTCACTCTTAGAAGATACGTCCTGCGCCCACCACTTTCTATTACAATTAAAGTTAATAGAAAAGAAACCGACGAAAGTCGGTTTTTTTGTGTCTGAAATAAAGTGAATATGGGAAAGTAGTAAGCTACGAACCAGGCGGTTGGAGGTTCACTCTTAGAAGATACGTCCTGCGCCCACCACTTTCTATTACAATTAAAGTTAATAGAAAAGAAACCGACGAAAGTCGGTTTTTTTGTGTCTGAAATTTGAGAAGGCTAACAGATATTAGTTAAACCCAATTATACACACCGCTAAATTTTGCATTCAGCCACTTCTTTAAAAGCGCAGCGCCTCTTAACCTCTTTGTGAATAACGCCCTTAAAAACCTAAATGCACAAAGAGAAGTGAAAGAGGAGTAAATGAGACGTTCAAAATCACCATGAGTATTTAAACGCCAGCAAGCTACATTCTACAAATAATATCATCGTCAACTTTTAATGTGGACGTAGTGCTTACTCACGTTAGAAATACAGTTTCTCATTGCTAAAACCTGGGCGAGGTAAAATCCCACTAAAACCTAAAAATTTCGCTTGCAAAAGGCTCGGTGTTTTATTTTTATTACCTGACCGCTGACCGCTGACCGCTGACCGCTGACCGCTGACCGCTGACCGCTGACCGCTGACCGCTGACCGCTGACCGCTGACCGCTGACCGCTGACCGCTGACCGCTGACCGCTGACCGCTGACCGCTGACCGCTGACCGCTAATTCTTAAAACCTAAGCTGCTCTTTAAACTTAGCTGTGTTATTTTAAACGTCTTGTTTAAAAGGATCTTGCTGTATGTTTAAAACCGTGTTTTTTATCTTCTTTTTTATACTAAGTGCACTTTTTACCGTTGCTACACATGCAAATGAGGCTAAACATGCAATCGCCGTTGGTGCAGAGCAATTTGCTTTGTATGCACCCCAATTAAAAAACAAACGTGTAGGGCTGGTGGTTAACCAAACCTCTGTAGTGGGGCAAACGCATTTAGTTGATAGCTTGCTGGCTAAAAACATCAACATCACTAAAATTTTTGCACCTGAGCATGGCTTTCGAGGCGATCACGATGCCGGTGCTCATATACAAAACGCCGTTGATAGCAAAACTGGTATTGCGCTTATTTCTATTTACGGTAAAAACAAAAAGCCAACCCCCGAGTCATTGCAAAATGTAGATGTAATTATTTTTGATATTCAAGACGTGGGCGTACGCTTTTATACCTACATAAGCTCTATGCATTACATGATGGAAGCCGCGGCCGAGCAGGGGGTTGAATTTATAGTACTCGATAGGCCAAATCCTAATATTAGCCACATTGACGGGCCAATTTTAGAACCGAAGTTTAAATCGTTTGTGGGTATGCACCCAATCCCTGTACTGCATGGTATGACGGTAGGCGAGCTTGCTAACATGATCAAAGGTGAGGGGTGGATCAATCAGGCTCGTGATTTAAAGCTAAATGTGATCCCTGTTGCCGGCTACACCCGCACAACACCATATAGTTTGCCGGTAAAACCAAGCCCTAATTTACCCAACGATCAATCAATTGCGCTTTACCCATCACTTTGCTTTTTTGAAGCCACTCCTATTAGTATAGGTAGAGGAACTGACTTTGCCTTTCAGGTTATTGGTTATTCACCAGTAGCACTTGGGGACTTTAGCTTTACCCCTCGCTCAATAAAAGGCGCAGCGCTTAATCCTAAATTTAAAGATCAGCTAGTGAAAGGGATTGATTTACGCCATAGTGATACCATCGGTTTAAACTTAAATTATTTAATTAATGCTTACCAGCAGCTTACACAGGCTAAACAGCTGTTTTTTGAACGTGCCGATTTTATGGATAAGCTCGCAGGAACTGATAAATTAAGGCTCGCCATAGAAGCAGGGCACTCAGCTGAGGAAATTAAACAAAGTTGGCAAGCCGGGCTTAAACAGTTTAAACAGCAAAGAGCGCCTTATTTGCTGTATTGATAAAAGGGATGCGTGCATTGGGCTTTAAAAATGATAAACAATAAAACGTACTATAAAGTAGTTATATTGCTGCTGAGCATTATTATTGCGGGCTGTAGTCGCTCTACAGCAATTAAATCAGAGCGCCCTTTAACGGCTAATCATATTAACGCGTTAGCTAATGCGCAGGTGATTGCTACCTTTCCTGAGCCAAATCCCAGCAGCAGAGAATATGTAAATAACCGCGGCACTTTTAAAGCCTACCGGGGTCGTGGACAACTATTGCTACAAAATGTCAGTGCGGTTAGCGCCGATATATACATCAATAATAAAAAGCTCTCTCTTAATGAGCCTTTACGCGCTAACACCGAGTACGACTTTAATTTAGGGTACTATACGCATAACGGCGTGAACACCTTTAAGGTAGAGAATATTCAACCTGCTGGCGGCAGTTTAACCCTGCGCTTTGCATTTGCTACCTTAGAAAATACCGCCACAAAAGAAATCGACTTTAGCCAAGTTGATACCTTAATTGAAAACGATATAAAAGCAGGCTTTCCAGGAGCGGTACTAGCGGTTGTTAAAGCGGGTAAGGTATTAAAATTAACCGCGTATGGCGATGCAAAACAATATCAGCAAAGTGATTTAATGCTACTGCGCCCAGAGCCTATGCAAACCAATACCTTATTTGACTTAGCCTCAAATACTAAAATATTTGCTACTAACTTTGCATTAATGAAATTGGTCAGCGAGGGGAAGTTAAACATAAATCATACGGTGCATTCATACTTAAAAGAGTATCAGGGAGGTGGTCGAGAGCACCGTCAAGTAAAAGACTTACTAACTCATAGTGCCGGTTATCCGCCAGTGTTTGATTTTCATCGAAAAGACACCGCTTACGGCGATGCGTTTTTCTCACAAACAAGCGAAACCACGAAACAGCTATTATTAACAAGCGTGCCATTAACCGCTGAACCTACAGCGCCGCATGTTTACTCTGATATTGATTACATGATTTTAGGTGTTTTAATTGAGCGAATTAGCGGCCAACCACTCGATGAATACCTAGAGCAGCATATTTACGCGCCTTTAAAACTCAATAACACCTTATTTAACCCGCTTAAAAAAGGCTTTAACCGTCAGCAGTTTGCTGCCACGGAGCTTAGCGGTAATACTCGAGATGGGCGTATTCATTTTGATAATATTCGCACCAATGTACTGCAAGGGCAGGTGCATGACGAACGTGCTTATTATTCGCTTGATGGTGTTGCAGGCCATGCGGGATTATTTAGTAACGCTCCCGATTTAGCTGTGCTGTGCCAAGTTCTACTTAACAAAGGTGGTTATGGCGATACGCAAATTTTTAACGCCAGTAGCTTAGCGCAATTTTTAACGCCACAAAGCAGTGATGAAACCTACGGGTTAGGTTTTCGTCTTGCGGGAAATAACCAAGCGCGGCGCTGGCACTTTGGCCCTTATGCCAGCGCTCAGGCCTATGGCCACACAGGGTGGACAGGCACAGTCACCGTGATTGATCCGGCCTACGATTTGGCCATTATTTTACTCACTAATGCGCGGCATACTCCTATTAAAGGTACTGAAAAGCACTATCAATTTGTAGGGAAAAATTTTGAAACAGCGCAATACGGCTCTATTGTGTCGCTTGTTTATGAGGCATTATTAAATCAATAAGCGTTAGTAAGTGACTTAATTGCTTATATCTATTAAGTTAAGTAAAGCGTCGTCATTATAAAAATAAATAAGGTTTGTTTATGCATTGGTATTCTATTTTACCGCCACTGATTGCCATTGCTATCGTGTTTTGGCGTAAAGAAGTGATTATGGCTCTTTTGGTGGCAGTGGCTTCATCAGAGTTTTTACTGGCCATTCAGGGCGAAGGAAATAGCGTATTTAATACATTTTTAAATACTATAGAGCGCATTATTTCGGTAGCAAGTTCGCCAGGTAATACCCGTATACTCATATTTAGTATTTTAATAGGCGCATTACTGGCTTATATTCGCGAGTCTGGCGGTGTCGCTGCTACCGTTAATTTGCTAATGAATAAAGGTGTTGCTAAAAGTAAGCGCCAAGTAGGCTTTTTAACTATGTTTACCGGCGTAGCGGTATTTATAGAGTCAAACTTAAGTGTACTTACCTCGGGTATTTTATCTCGCGGTCTGTTCGACAAATTTAAAATGAGCCGCGCGCGTTTAGCCTACATAATCGATAGCACCAGCGCCCCTGTGTGTATTTTAATATTACTAAACGGCTGGGGGGCATTCGTACTGGGCTTGCTAGGTAATTACGAATTAGGCGAGTCGGCCGTATCAGTGCTGTGGGGCAGTGTAGGCTATAACTTTTACGCCATAATCACCTTGGTTATTGTTTTTTATACCATTGCCTTTGATAAAGTACATGGCCCAATGAAAGTAGCTGAACAAAAACTAGAGCTACAAACAACCGAGCTAAAAGAAGAAGTAAAAGGCTCTAAAGCACGCTTTATGCTAGTGCCACTGTTAACGCTAATTGTTAGTATGGTTGGCTTTATGTTTTATACCGGTAACGGCGTACTTGCCGAGGGCAGCGGTTCAAAATCAGTATTGTACGCCACGGTTTTAGCTATTGTTGTAGCCTATTGTTTAATGATTGGCTCGCGCCAATTTACCCATCACCAACTTGTTGATACCGGCTTTAAAGGCATGGGCGAATTAATGCCGTTAGTGGCCATAGTACTGTTGTCGCTTACACTGGGTGCAAGCTTAAAAGAGCTAGGTACAGGCGTGTTTGTCGCATCTTTGGTTGGCGATTACTTACCGATATATTTAATAGTGCCCGTGCTGTTTTTAACTGGCGCGGTTATGTCGTTTACTACAGGCACCTCGTGGGGCACATTTGCCATACTCATCCCCATTGGTGTACCGCTTATTCAAGCGCTTGGTTTACCGCCATCGCTGGTGGTAGGCGCTATTTTAGGCGGCGGCATATTTGGCGATCACTGCTCCCCTATATCCGACACCAGCGCAGTATCGGCCATTGCCTCAGGCTGCGACCTACTTACCCACGTTAAAACCCAGTTACCCTATGCATTAGTAGGCGGCGGTTTAACGTTTGTAGCTTACTTAGTAACGAGTTTAATTGTTTTGTAGGTTGGGCAGAGCGTAGCGAAACCCAACGTACCACCCATTCAAATTGTAGGTTTATATATTTACTGTTTTTGTAGACGCTTATCTTACTGGATTATCGTAGGGACGCTCTATATTTTTTGTTTACTCAATTACAATAATTATTGCTATATACACTTTGATTGTTATTTTGCGCAGGCAGTTTGCTGTTTTCGTCAAGCTCTATAAAGTGTTGCTGTTTGCGGTATTCGTCTATTAGAGTGTTACGTGCAAGTTTAAATAACCACGCTTTGGGCGTGGTTTGTGCTTGGTAAAGGTGGCGCTTTTCAATAACCTTTAGCCATGTTTGTTGGCTTACATCGCATGCTAAGTGAGTATTAGATTGGGTAACTAGGTAGTGGTATAAATCGTTACTGTATAAGGCAATAAGCTGCTCTAAGTGGCGATTGTCGCCACTTATTGCATACCGCGCCATGCAGTCTTTGCTTGGCACTTCAAATAACCATGACTTAATACTCAATAGCATAGGCGCTTATTCCTTTACTGCGAACTGTCTAATTTAAAATCAAGCTGTACGGTTTGACCTGTTTGTAATTGTGCCACACCTTCAATTACTTTTGGACGATATTTCCAGCGTTTAATGGCGCGAAGTGCTTCGCGATCAAATATGCGTTTTGGTTCGGCATTTATTACTGTGGCATCAATCACTTCACCAGTGGGTGAAATATTAAAGCTAAGTTGCACCCAGCCTTCTATACCATCACGTGCTGCGGTAGTTGGGTATTTAGGGTTTATACGCACAATGGGTGAAGCATCTCCCGTAGGGCGGGCAATTATTTGCTTCATATCGTCACCAAGTCTGTCAATTACTATGGGTGGTGCTGTGTTTATTGCTGTTATTGGCTCATTACTAGGTGTTACACGTGGTGGTGCTTTAGGCGGCACTTTAGGTGTGGGTGGTGGCGGTATTCTTTTAATATGCGTGGTTTGTTTATCTTCTGGTGCTTGAAAAATCTCAACAGTAATATCATCACCCAATTTAATAGGTGCTCTTTGCTCGCCACTAATTAAGTATTGCATAAAGGCAAATGCGATAAAGGTGATCGCGACACCGCCAATAACAGCTGTTGATGCTTTGAACATGGGGTTTTTAGGGAATTCAAGTGTGTGCATAAGTCGCTCCAAATTAACTTATTATGTTGTTTCAGAGCTATAACGGCTAGCAAATAGAAAAGGAGTTAAATAGTTTTAAAATTTAATTTATTAAAAAGCCGAGTTAGTATTTAACTCGGCTTTTGTATATTTAATTACAAACTACTGTTTCTTTTCACTTAGCGCGGGCTGGCCGTAGTTTGGCGAGCGTGGGCCATACAATAAACCATTGTATGTATCAGATGAAAGCAAACGATTAGAAGTAATTGCTGCAACTTCAAAGCCTTTATCACTCACTGTTTCAGCAATTTGATTAATAGCTGCAACAACTAGCATTCCGACTAAACCACCACCAGTGTTGTTGTTTTGTTGCTCAGCAGACGATGCTCTCGCCTTATCCTGCCATAGGACTTCGCCAGTGCGTAAATCAACAAGTCTTGCTGATACGGTGACCGCTGTTTCACTTGAAATAACTACGTAGCTGGTACCGTATTCTTCAATGTTGATATATAAGGCTGAATCAGCACCAAAAATATCATGTAGCTTTTTAACGGGCACTTGGTGGATATCGTTTGCAACCGTTAAGCCATTACCTTTAAAGGTTTGATCAACAACCGCGACAGGAAATACATAAAAACCAGATTCAGCGATAGGAGTCATCATTTGTGTCATTACACTATATGGCGCGATTACTTCTGGTGTGTTGTTTAAAGGAGGCAACACAAGAATTGAATGAGGATCTGCTTGTCTAAATGCACTGTAATCATGGCTCGGGGGCGGTGATACACAGCCTGCGAGTGCTGTTAATAATGTTGCGATAGAGATTAGCTTTAAATAACGCATATTAAGCACCCTTTGCCGATTTTAGAAGAAAGTCGATGTACTGAACTGATTCAGGAAATAATTGTTTTTCTGTTTCAAAATGAGCAATACTTTTCACAGCATTGCCTGTATCAAAATACAGCATACCTAAATGAGCATGTAATCCTGGTGCTATTGCTTTACTGTTATTAGCTGCATCAGCAATAACCTGCTCTAGAATAGTTATTTGCTCTTCAACCGAAACTTCATCTGCTTTTAAATAAGCATAAACGGCGCTGTTATAGTCACCGTAATAATAAAGAGGTTCTTTGGTGTTATTACACCCAGTAAGCGCGACGCATACTATAGCGGTAGCGATTAGCTTTTTCATGCTTTACTACCCCATTGACCCGATTCAAGACCAGTAACTAGTTTGTTTACCACTTCACGAATCGCTAAATCGAGTACTTTTCCGTTTAATGTTGCATCGTATGAAGCTGTGCTACCAAAGCCAACTACTTCACGCTCTGATAAGCTGTACTCGCCAGCACCTTGTACTGAGTAAATAACTTCTGATGTTGTTACATCAACAATGTTAAGTGTTACTTTGGCGTATGCAATTTGCGACTTGCCTTTTCCTAATAAACCGAATAATTGGCGATCACCTATGGCTTTACGGCCAAATTCAGTTACATCGCCAGTTACTACATACTTTGCACCGCTAATTACTTGCTTTGCGCCTGTTAATTTAGCTTCTTCTGCAAGTGCTTGCATATTGTCGCGATCCAGCACACTAAAACGGTTAGTTTGTTGTAAGTGGCTCATTAAGGTTGTTTTTGCTTGGCTACCTAAGCGATCTTGGCCTGATGAAAATATACCATTTTGAAAACTTGAGCGATTTACAAACTGACCCACAACTAATTTACTCTTGGTGCCAGAGTAAGTGGTGTTGTAAGTTGCGACTGTTGGTGTATCTATAGCTTTTGATGAAGTAGTTGCACAGCCAGATAAAGTGGCAGCTGCAAGTGCAGCAATTAGGGCTGTTGCAAAATGTTTTTTATTTTTTAACATGAAATTTTCCAATGTTCGTATGGGATCAATAATTAAACGAACACTTGGAGATGTGTTTACACTGATAAGCTTATGACATTGTTCAAGAATCCGTTCCGAGGTCATTTATAAACAAAAAGTGATTAGTATGCAATTATTATTGTTTTTAATTGTAAACAACGTTAATTGTTAGGTGTTTATAATTGCTCTTATTAGCTTAAAAATTATTGATATTTTCTCTAATTTTGTTGGTTAACTTTTGAGACGCTTCATTTAATTGAGGCTGAAAGTGCAGCGCCATTGAGTGTTCATTAGTTGTTTGTTAGTGCATAGCAAGCGCTATGCATTTTTTTGCTCGTTTTCCAGGTCTTTAAACAGCTCCCCTTGGGGATGTTCAAAAAACTCATCATCTATTTCTTCGTCATCCACAACCAACATTTGATCTTGTGCGGTGGTTTCTTCAATACGGGGATCCATAGTGGCAGCCAGTGGCGAGTTAGTTACATCAGAAGTACCCACCACATAATCACTGGGTTCAGGCTGCTCTACTTTTTGTTTAGAATTAATAAACGTGAGTAATAAATACATGGTTACGGTTAATAGCGAAATAGACGCATACAATGCTTGGTGCCCAAAGTAGCTCATGATCTGTGCGTTAACTGTTGAGCCTATTGCTGCCCCAGCGCCAAAAGCAACCAATAACGCTGATGACACGCCTACGCGTTCTTCGTCTTCAACTCGCGAATTGGCCAGTGCCGAACAAAGCGGATATAAAGTAAAGGCAAACAAACCAAATATAAAGGTCAGTATGTAAGCAATTAACTGTGAGCTTGGTAATAAAAACAATGCCAAACTCACAATGCCTATGGCTATGGCATTAGTACGAATTAATAAACTACGGCGAATACGGTCAGAAAGCATGCCCATTGGCCACTGTGCCAGCAGGCCAGCTAAAATAGTTAGCGACATAAAAATAGCAATTTCAGCGGCGTTAAAGCCTGATAACTTAGCAAAAATAGGTGCTAGACCATAAAAGCTACCATTGATAATGCCTGCAAAGTGGACCGCAGTAAGCGATTGTGGCACTTTTTTAGCGTAATCAAATAGGCTCATTTTTATCGGTTTTAAGGGTTTTGGGTGGATTCTGCGGGTGATAGAAATAGGAATAATGCCGATTGCTAACGCCATGCAGACTAAAAATAGCGGCGCATAACCTAGCTCAGGAAATTGTGCGAGCGCTAATTGCCCTAAAATCATCCCCAAGTATGAAGTGATCATATAAAACGAGAATACCCGGCCGCGTGATTCGGGGGCTGACTGTTCATTCAGCCAGCTTTCTAGCACCATGTAATTACACATCATACCTAAGCCAACAAAAAACCTAAGGCCTAACCATATATAAAGATTATCACTCACCCCGTGAGCAGCCACACAGGCAGTAACCGCCGCAGTACTTGCTGCAAAGGTTCTTATGTGACCCACCGATTTAATAAGATGATAGCCAAGTTTTGAACCCAGTAATAAGCCAAGGTAATAACACGAGGTCATCAAGCCTATCCAAAACGTGGACGTGCCTTGTTTACCTAAATAAAGCGCTAAATAGGTAGTAAGTAAACCGGTACCAATAATTAAAAATAAATTAGCAAAGTACAGTGACGGAAATGATTTCATTAAAATGCAAATTATGAGCTAAGACAACTAGATACTAGAGCAAGCGAGAAGGTTTTCCAAGCTGTAAAAGGGAGTTTTATATGGCGCAGCCCTATGCAGACTTTAAATAGAGGTTAATGAATAAAATAATCATTTAATAATATTTTCATTTCACCGTTTTGCAGATATTCGGTAATTTTTTTGTTTATTTTTTCGTAACTATTCACCAAGACAAACTATTTTCTAAGGATCTTTTTAGCTATTGGCTGATCCTGCCAGTATGCCAAGCTAGAGCGATTACCCTATTGCTCTAGCTTTAATGAATTTAAACCGCATAAATATCACTGAAATAGTTGAGCAAACTAAACTCAGTTACAAGAAGATAAAACACTCTCGCCAGCGTTGAAGATGTCTATTGAACTCATTCTTGTTGTCGTTGTTATGCTAGCTAACCTGAACTCCGGATAATAAATCCATCTCAAGCAGCTATTTTCAGCGCTAACTGCGTTGAATTTACTTGCAATAGGCGAGCTATTGACGCGTAATTTCGCCTTGTTTTCACTAAAAATCTCTAGCTAGAGATAAATAAACACAAATATCTTTTATTGATTCAATGTGTTAGTAAATCTCTTAATCAGAGTTCAGGTTAGCTAGTAAATTAGGACTTAATAGTCAAAATAGTAGCATTCCTCCATCAAAAGATATCAACCGTACAAAGCCAACGAGAGAGAAGTCAGAAAAATCAGCTGGCGGACAAAAAGGCCGAGTAGGTAAAACGCTGACTCAAACAGAAACACCTGATGAGGTACAAGTCATTTTAGTTGACCGAGATTTTTTACCTAAAGGTCACTATCGTGAGGTGGGTTTTCAAAAGCGACAAGTCGTCGATATAGATATCAGTGAAGTGGTGACCGAATACCAGGCTCAAATCCTTGAGAATGAGCAAGGGAAGCGGTTTGTTGGTGAATTCCCCCAAGGTGTTAACCGTTCTATTCAATATGGTGTTGGTGTGAAAGCCCATGTGGTTTACTTATCACAATATCAATTACTCCCTTATAACCGCATTGAAGAATACTTTAGTGACCAACTAGGTATTCCGCTCAGTGCCGGCAGTTTATTTAACTTTAATGAACAAGCAGCGGCACTGGTAAAGTCATCGGGCGCAGAAGGTATCATCAAAGCGGCATTACAAAACCCGCATCAAACTTTGCATGTTGATGAGGGCGGTATTTTACCGCACTTTACCGGTGTGCTATGCCATGACCATTGGAAGCCATATTATCAATATACCCAATGCCAACATGCATTATGTAATGCTCACCACATCCGAGAATTAGGAAGGGCTTGGGAGCAAGACGGCATGCAATGAGCGAAGGATATGCAAACCTTACTTAAAGAAAAAATACCGGGGTGATTTAGAAGTAGGCAGGGAGCTGAAATGTTCTGCTTGCTGAGAAGCTATTTATCGACTTGCAGAAAACAATATGTATCTGCAAGCCTAGCCCTTGAGTTATTATTCAAAAATCAGCTGCCTGATATATTCATTTCAAATGAGGCTGAATAGTTACATTTAAAGAATTAAAAAGTGGTTAATTGTGAGCATTGCTATGTCCCTGTAATAAGGTCTGAACCTCAAATGAGCATAGAACACAATTTGTGAAGATCTAGTTAATAATTAAAGTAATGAGTTTTTATTACAAAATAGCCAAAGCTGATACAAAGCACATTTAATTTTAATGTAATTGCAGCATGCTTTTTTAGCGGTTTAAAGTAATAAAGCATAAAAGTACTTAAGTGCTCCTACGCTTTATTATTTAATTGTTGTTTTAACGCTAAAAAAGCAAACGATGTTAGATCGCGACTAAACTGCGCTCTAACATAGCTTGAATTTGCTTAACTATTTTAGCTTCGGTTTCGGGTTCAAACTGGGCAATTCGAGGGGTGTGAATATGCCCAGTCGGAATATCTGAATTTAGCTGATTACGCAGCCGAATACTGCGGTACGAAATTTCGTTAGACAGATAACCACCGCCACCGCCTCGCACTGCAATAGCGTCTTTTAATTCATCGAAACTGTTAGGCTCAAAGTCTTTTTTTAGGGTAATAACATGATGGTTATCATTAATAGGAAAAGGGCCTTTTGCGCTTAACATAGCGCTAACGGGTAAGCTAAATTCTACAAACTCAGTACCGGGTAATGGGCGGTCGTTTAAGCTTGGAATGAGCGGCGCTGTTTTACTGCCTCCATACACTATATTGGCGTTGTCGGGCGCTGTTACACTGCGGCGCTTGCCTGGAAAGCGCTCAAGGTCAAAGTCTTTACTACCCATACTAACGGTAACCACCATATCAACATTATTAAGTGCGTAATAAGGGGCAAGTAAAGATTCTATAATGCCTTGATCAAAGTCTTCATAACGCACAGGCACCATCACTGTGTTTATTTCAGCACTAATCCCTTTATAGTTAATGACTTGGCCATCAAGAAGTAACGCAGCCACGCCCGATGGGTTGCTTTGGTTTATATTTCTATCAAGTAAAAATGGGTCAAACCCGGTTAGTAATATTTTTTTTGTGGTGTTTTGTGAGTAGCTTAGGTCTGTGCGACCTCGGCTTCCGTTTTCTAGCAACGTTAATAACACTGTTTGCTGCGCGGCGCTCAGCGAAAATGCAGGCTTTGTGGTGCGAATAATTTTGCTTGATTGTAAGCGAGCCCAGTAAAGTGCGCGATCATCTAAGTTTTGCGTTGTAGCGATGCGTTTTTTTGCACTAAACCATAATCGTTTTGAGTAGTCATTAACGGTATCTACGGCTTGTGCATAGCTTGAGAGTGACTTGAATTGCTGCTCAAATTGATTAACTTCGCTGGCAAAAGCGCTTAGCACGCTAGGCATCGCTTGGCTGGCTTTTTCAATTCGCAATTCTTCTGGGGTTAGCGGTGTATTTAAATTAGCTAACGCATTAGAAGAAGAAAAAATTAAGCTTGCAGCAATCAGTGTTTTTATCATGATGGTCCTAAACTGAGTCGTATTTGTTGTCTACTATCCTATGCCTAATAAGTGGGTGCAAATAAAATCGTTGGTTGGTTTTATGTTGCAAGCAGTATAAAACCGGCGTTAAATCAAAAACTACGGGTATTTTATTAAAAAGAGTCGAAACTCTGTGGTGGGTTTAGCTACAATGGTGGCTGTGTATTTTTTAGTTTTTTAATTTTAGGCAACTATGCAACTTATTCAAATAGATAAAGCTCGTTATCGTAAACATTTAAACCGCGTTATAGTCGGCTGTGCAGCAGGTTTAGCTGTGGGCAGTTTAGCAATTTCACAAACCTTAATTGCATTATTTCCCGATGAAAGTGGGGGTCATTTTCATTGGAACTTATTAGGCGTAATTGTTACGAGTATTGGCATAGGTTGGTTGTTAAATAAATACCGAACACATCCTTTTATGACCGAGGTGGTGTATGTATGGGAGCTTAAACAAGCGCTTAATAAAATCACTCGTAAAATGGCTAAGCTAAAAGCAGCGGGACGAGAAGGTAATCCCGATGCGCTATTAGCCATTCACTATAGTTATGCGGGCTCACGATTATTATGGAAGCTTGACGATAACACCATCACCATGGATGATTTAGCAATTAAACAAGCCGAGTTAGATAGCGTTGCGGCCAAGTTCAACTTAACCCTTAATGCCGATGACTACGATGACGCAATTTTAAAGCAGTTTTAATTTATAGGAATCACAATGAGCATAATTCTCTATGGTGTCCCGCTTTCTCCCTATGTACGTAAAGTACGTGTATGTTTAGCGCTTAAGCAACTGGACTATAAACTCGAAATAGTCTCGCCGTTTAATCAACCTGATTGGTTTTTAGAAATTAACCCGTTGGGGCGTATTCCGGCGCTAAAAGACGACGAGCTAAGCTTGGCGGATTCTAGCGTTATTTGCCAATACCTTGATGAAAAACACCTTAATTCACCGGCTTTACTCGGTGATACTATAGAGCAACGTGCAGCCGTTCGCTGGTTAGAAAAATACGCAGATTACGAGCTGGCTCCTTTTGCAACATTTACGGTATTTCAGCAGCGTATTATTGCTCCTACAATGCAAAAGCAAACCGATGAAGTATTAGTGCAAAGTGCATTAAATGAAAAATTACCGCCTTTATTTGATTATTTAGAAGGTTATTTAGGTAATAACGAATTTTTTGTTGGTAACAGCTTAACTCTTGCCGACATTGCAGTGAGCTGCCAGTTAATGAATATGGAGCATGGCGGTGAGCAACTTGATAAGTCGCGCTGGCCTAAGCTTGCTGCTTTACATTGCCGTGTAAAGCAGGGGACCGCTATGCAGAGCATGCTTGAAGGCGAACAAAAAATATTAGCCTCATTAAAATAACGTTTATCACTGATTTTTTGCAAAGCTTAGGGAGCCATAAGTGAAAAAAGTACTGATTGTTTGTTTAGGTAATATTTGTCGATCTCCGACGGCTGAGGCGGTATTAAAAGCTCGCGCTAAAAAGTTAGGTATTGATCTGCTAGTGGACTCGGCAGGGACTATTGGGCACCATGAAGGTAACTCACCAGATAAACGCTCAATGCAGGCTGGTGAAAAACGTGGTTATAGTTTTAAAGGTATTTTTTCGCGCAAGGTGCGTAGTAGTGATTTTAGCGAGTTTGATTTAATTTTAGCAGCCGATACGCAAAACCTCGCAGATTTAACTGCACGTTGCCCTGAACATTTGCAGTACAAGCTTGCGTTGTTTTTAGAGTATGGCGAGCAAACACAAAGCGCAATTCCCGATCCTTACTATGGCGGTGATGATGGCTTTGAAAAGGTACTTGATTTAATAGAGGCCGCCAGCGACAACATTTTAGCTAAGTTAAAGTAGAATAAACTAAAAAGGCGCTCAACGCGCCTTTGGTATGTTATTAACGGTTTACTTTAAAGTCGAGCTGTACTTTGGAAGTTGCTGCAACGGCTTTTCCATGTTCAAACTTAGGTGCATAGCGCCATTGCGCTAATGCTTCTACTGCCGATTTTTCAAAGGCCACGCCACCCTCAGAGCTAAGTACTTGCGGATTTTTTACAAAGCCAGACTCATCCACTTCAAACTCCATAACGACTTTTCCATCTTTACGAAAGCGCGCTTTGTTTGTAGGGTATTTAGGGTTAACGCGGTATAGCGGCGTTTGCTCTTGGCTTTCTTTCCACGGCACCATTTTAGCAATCGCGATGCAGTGTTTGGTGGCTTCATCACTTTTGCCTTGTTTTTCATACAAGCCAATTAATCTTGAGTGTGCGGTAAGCTCAGCGCTGTGATCGTAACTTAAGTTTTCATCAAAGACCTTTACTACACGATTAAGCCGTTCAATTGCTTGGTCGTATCTTTTTCTACCCTCAGCAAACGACGCCATTAAAAAGTCAGCTTTTATTTGTTCAACTGAGTTTTTAGGTAAGTTAGCCTGGTAATACTCATCGGCCTCTTCCAAGTAGTTTTTAGCTTCACGGTATTTTTCGTAGCTGAATTTATTGGCTAATATGGTTGCCGCTTCTAATTTCATATCGGCCAAAAATTTAGGTCTATTTTCTGTATTTGCTATTGCAATTACTTGCTCTAAATAATAGTCCGCTTTTTGAGCTGAGGGGGCAAAATTAGCCATACCAACTAAAGAATCAACGGTTTCTAACGATTGGTTACCATGGTTGTTAACTAAAATAGTGTAGGCTTGTTGATATAGTGAAAAACGTTTTTCAATCCATTTTTTGCCATAGCCATTAATTGATTTTGCATAGTTAATCGCTAAGTTTGCGGTGTTATCTGAATTATCACCGTAAACAGCTTTACCTAATGTGTAAGCCTGCTCCGCGGCTTGTTGCACATTTTCCTTGGTTTTAACCGCATTTAAGTAATTTTGATACGCGTCGCTGAAAACAGCTTGAGCGCTATTTGCTTGTTTGGCAAATGACATAGTACTTAATACAGATAAACTTAAGCCCATCAGTAATACACGTTTATTTAGTTTCATAATGATCCCTATTATTTGTTGGTGGTAAATTAGCAAATCCTTATGTGTATGTCATCATTTTAGGTAAACCAAGGTGAATATGCGTTGCTAATATATTTATGCTTACATATTGAAAATAGCCGCTGTCGTCGCAATATATTTGACATTACTTAGGGTGTACTACGATCCAATTTTGAACTTTTGTGATATTATCACTTTATCGTGTCGTAGTTTTTTAATATTTGGATTGGTCGTGGCGCAAGTAAGAGCAAGAGTCCAGCTTAATGTTGGCAAAAATAGTGATATTCCTGCAGAAATTATCTCATTTAGTGGCTTAAAAGATGGCCAAGAGCATGTTGCTATAGTGTTTAATAACGCCGATACCGAGCAAGGTGTTCCGCTTATTCGTATGCATTCTGAATGCTTAACCGGTGATGTGTTTCACTCGTCACGTTGTGATTGCGGTGAGCAGTTAAATGAGTGTATTGAAATGATGCACGAACAAGGCGGTATTTTACTTTATTTACGCCAAGAAGGGCGTGGTATTGGTTTATATAATAAAATTGATGCGTATGTACTGCAGTCACAAGGTATGAACACTTACGAGGCCAACAATCATTTGGGCTTTGCTGATGATTTACGTGATTTTTCGGATGCTGTGTTAATGCTCAATGCGCTTAATTTAAAGCATGTAAAATTAATGACTAACAATCCTAAAAAGCTTAACGCATTAAAAGATGCTGGCATAGAGGTGGACTCTGTTGTGGGCACTCATGCACATATAAAAGCTGGGCTTTCAGGTAACAAGGCGTATTTAGAGACTAAAATTAAGCATGGCTCTCATATGCTTGATATTAAGAAAATTAAAAAACCTTAGGGTCTGTTGACCTTTCAAGGTTGAATTTGCAGCAGTCTGTTTGGTATTTAGGCAAGGCAGAGCCTATGTGGTGTGGTTATTCCCCATAAATAGGCGATAACGCAGCATCAATGCCAAACAGGCGCTGCCCGAAGGGTTCTGCCTAGGGGCGATTTACTCTTTGTTGCTCGGTTTTTACTTAGCCCACTAGGTTACAAACCTCGCGCCGCGATTAAATCGCCCCTAGTTTGAACAAATTTTAATCCGTAAAGGGCAACAGACCCTAATATTAACGGCATTTATCGCCGCCACCTCTGTAATACCAACCAACGCCGAGTTATACTCGGCGTGTTTTGTTTTAATTAAGAGCAAGTATGTCTACACAATTACGAATTTTTAAAGCGGATGCGGCATTAAAATGGTTTAAAGCGGGTTGGCTAATTTTTAAAACTCAGCCATTAACCTTTATCTTTATGCACTTGTTTATTGGCATTGTTGGCTTGTTGTCTTTATTTTTGCCGTTATTACAAATAGTCGCAGCATTGGCTACACCATTTTTAACCGCTGGTTTTTATCAAGCCGTGCTTACCAAGCAGCAAGGCGGAAAAATTATGTTAGCCGACATTTTGAAGCCCTTTTCAGCAAAAGGAAATCGGTTAGGCTTATTTCGCTTAGCGCTTTATCAAATGGGTGCCGGTATTTTAATTGCGCTGCTCGCCAATGGTTTATTTGCCGATGCGATGGCGGTTATGACGCAGCCTGACTTAGATCCTAATACAGCAATTAGCCAAATGCTTAAGAGTATTTCGTTTGCCAATGTGGCACTGTTTTTAATTGCGCTGTCGATATACTTTACTTCGTTTGCCTATGCGGTACCGCTGGTTTACTTTAATAAAGAACAACGTATTTTAAATGCCTTAAAAAGTTCGTTTATGGTGTTTTATTATAATATTTTACCACTGAGTGTTTATGGTATTATTTGCGCATTATTAATAGTGGTGTCGATGTTCTTATCGCTACTACCGCTGTTGATTTTAATGCCAATTTGCTACATTAGTTTCTTTGTTTCTTATCAGGCTATTTTTATGCCCGTTGTGCCACCAAGTGATGACAGTAACATTAAGCCTTTAAGTAGCGAGCAAAGCGGGCGCTTTGACGCTTAATGGATGATACGTTAAAACAAAAGTTAAAAAACTATGTGCTTTGGTTACTAGGAAGGCAAGAGTATTCGCGCCGAGAGTTAACCCAAAAGTTACAGCAAAGAGAAGCAACCGACGAGTTCATAGAAAACCTGCTTGATTGGTGCGAAAAGCACAATTTTATTAACGAGCAGCGTTACTGTGAAGGGTTTGTAAGAAAGCACATATTTAAATGCCATGGCTTAAAGCGAATTCAAAGTGAGGCCATGAGTAAAGGGATTGATAGAGCACTGCTTGAAACAGTGATTGAAGAGCTGGAAATAGATTGGTTTGAGCTCGCGCAGGAAGCGTACAACAAAAAATATTCAACGACACCGGCAAACCTCGAGTACAAAGAAAAAGCTAAGCGCGTGCGCTACTTAATGTATCGAGGATTTAGCTATGATCAAATAAATTTTGCAATGCAAGCACAGTAAATACAGGTGAGACTTTCACATGCAGCACATGACTACCGCACAAATTAGGCAACAGTTTTTAGACTTTTTTGCCAGCAAGCAACACCAAGTTGTTCCTTCTAGTTCGCTTATACCGGGTAACGATGCCACGTTGTTATTTAATAATGCCGGTATGGTGCAATTTAAAGATGTATTTTTAGGCGCTGAAAGCCGCCCTTACACACGCGCAACTAGTTCGCAGCGTTGTGTGCGCGCTGGTGGTAAACATAACGATTTAGAAAACGTAGGTTACACAGCACGTCATCATACCTTTTTTGAAATGCTAGGTAATTTCAGCTTTGGTGATTACTTTAAGCAAGATGCAATTAAATTTGCGTGGGAGTTTTTAACTGAGGTTGTAAAACTACCAAAAGAAAAGCTGTTAGTAACTATTTATCATGATGACGAAGAAGCCTTTGGCTACTGGGCTAACGATATAGGCTTACCTGAAGATCGTATTATTCGTATTGCAACGAGCGATAACTTTTGGTCTATGGGTGATACCGGTCCTTGTGGTCCATGTTCTGAAATATTTTATGATCATGGCGAGCATATTTGGGGCGGTCCTCCTGGCACACCTGAAGAAGATGGTGACCGTTTCATTGAAATTTGGAACTTAGTATTTATGCAATACAACCGTCAAAGCGACGGAACTATGCTGCCACTTCCTAAGCAATCTGTTGATACTGGTATGGGCCTTGAGCGTATTTCAGCTATTTTACAAGGTGTGCATTCAAACTACGAAATCGACTTATTCCAAGGCTTAATTGCGGCCGCTGCAAGCGTTACTAATGCACAAGATATGGATGATAAATCGCTTCGCGTGGTAGCCGATCATATTCGTTCGTGTGCGTTTTTAATTTCAGATGGGGTTATGCCATCAAATGAAGGCCGTGGTTATGTATTGCGTCGTATTATTCGTCGTGCAGTACGTCACGGTAATAAGTTAGGTGCTAAAGGCGCGTTTTTCTATAAATTGGTTGCTGCACTTATTGAGCAAATGGGTCAAGCGTACCCAGAACTTGCTAAGCAACAAGAAATTATTGAAAAAGTACTGCGTATTGAAGAAGAGCAGTTTGGTAAAACGCTTGAGCGTGGTTTAGCTATTTTAGAAGAAAGCTTGAGTGATTTAACCGGGGATGTGATCCCAGGTGACTTAGTATTTAAACTTTACGATACCTATGGTTTCCCTGCCGATTTAACAGCCGATGTAGCGCGAGAGCGCCAAATGACCATTGACCATAAAGGTTTTGAAGCATGTATGGCAGTGCAACGTAAAACAGCACAGCAAGCAGGCAAATTTGGTGCAGATTATAATGAGCAATTAAAATCAGATAAGCACACTGATTTTAAAGGCTATGATAGTAATCATTACCGTGGCACTGTGGTAGAAATTTTTGCCGGTGGCGAATCGGTATCGTTATTAGAAGATGGTCAGCAAGGTATTATTGTTTTAGACCGTACTCCGTTTTACGCTGAATCAGGCGGCCAAATTGGTGATAGCGGAACAATTACTGTTGCCGGTGGTGAGTTTAATGTAACGAATACCACTAAATTGGGTAATGCTTTTGCTCATCATGGAACAGTTCAAGGACGTATTGGCGTTAACGATAAAGTGGATGCGACCATTGACGATGCGCGTCGTGAAAGCATTAAGAAAAACCACACCGCTACACATATTTTGCATGAAGCACTGCGTCAGCTTTTAGGTGAGCACGTATCGCAAAAAGGCTCACTTGTGCAGCCAGATCGTCTGCGTTTTGACTTCTCTCATTTTGAAGCTGTGACCAAACAAGAACTGCGCGAAATTGAACGTGTAGTAAATGACCAAATTCGTCGTAACTTTGCACTTAATACTGAGCTAATGGCAATTGATGATGCTAAAGCAAAAGGTGCTATGGCATTGTTTGGCGAAAAGTACGATGACGAAGTACGTGTAGTAACCATAGGTGATTACTCAATTGAGCTTTGTGGTGGTACACACGTAGAGCGTGCGGGTGATATTGGTTTATTCAAAATTGTATCTGAAAGCGGTATTGCTGCCGGTGTTCGTCGTATTGAAGCGGTAACAGGTGCAGAGGCAATTGCTTATGTAAGCGAGCAAGAGCAACAATTAGCTGATGTTGCAGCGCTTGTAAAAGGTGACAATACGTCAGTGCTTGAAAAAGTAACTGCCTTGCTTGAAAAGTCGAAAGGGCTTGAAAAACAAGTTGCCCAGCTTAACGATAAACTAGCCAGTGCGGCAGGTGCATCGTTACTTGATTCAGTGGTTGAAATTAACGGGGTTAAATTGTTAGTGGCCAACGTTGAGGGCACAGAATCAAAAGCGCTTCGCGGTATGGTTGACGACCTTAAAAATAAAATTGGCTCAGGTGTTATTGCCTTAGGTGTTGCCAGCGGCGACAAAGTAAGCCTAATTGCGGGTGTAACTAAAGACTTAACTGGCAAAGTAAAAGCGGGTGAGTTAGTTAATCACATGGCAGGCCAAGTCGGTGGTAAAGGCGGCGGTCGTCCAGATATGGCGCAAGCGGGTGGTTCTGAGCCACAAAATTTAACAGCAGCACTTGATAGCGTAACAGCTTGGTTAACTGAGCGTACTTAAGCTTAAGTGGCACTTATAGTTCAAAAATTTGGCGGCACTTCGGTAGGCTCAATAGAGCGTATTGAAGCGGTCGCCGACCTTGTTGTTAAAACTAAGCAACAAGGCCACCAAGTGGTTGTGGTGCTTTCGGCAATGTCGGGAGAAACCAATCGCTTAATTAATCTTGCCAAACAAATCGACTCTCGCCCGAGTAGTCGTGAACTCGATGTATTACTGAGTACCGGTGAACAAGTCTCTATAGCTTTATTAGCGATGGCGATTATTAAACGCGGTCATTCTGCGGTAAGCTTGTTAGCCGATCAGGTGAATATATTAACCGATAACATGTTCGGTAAAGCGCGGGTGGAAGACGTAGCTGCAACGCGTTTAAAACATGAGCTTGAACACAACCGCATTGCTATTATTGCCGGCTTTCAGGGGCGCGATATTGAGGGTAATGTGACGACACTTGGGCGTGGTGGTACCGATACCTCTGCGGTTGAAATAGCGGGTGCAATAAAAGCCGATGAGTGTCAGATCTATACCGATGTTGATGGCGTATATACTACAGACCCGCGTGTGGAACCTAACGCACGACGTTTAAGTCATGTCACCTTTGCCGAAATGCTTGAGCTGGCAAGTTTAGGCGCTAAAGTGTTACATATTCGCTCTGTAGAATCTGCTGGTAAACACAATGTTCCTCTGCGGGTGTTATCTAGCTTTAAACCCGATGAAGGCACGTTAATTAGTTTTGAGGAGTGCGACGTGACAAGCAATGTCGTATCGGGTATTGCATTTAATCGAGATGAGTGCTTAATTAAGGTGCATGGAATGCCGCAAGGCACCAAACATCTTGCAAAAGTTTTGAAACTTTTTGCTGATAATGGCATCGAAATAGATATGATTAATCAAATTAATCATAAAGTTGAAAAAGTCGACTATGTTTTTACTGTGCATTTAAATGATTACTTAAACGCACTTGATTTGTTAACGGCTGAGCAACAGCAATTTGATGCACAGGCAATTGACGGATCGACCAATGTGGCGAAAGTGTCAGCGGTGGGTATGGGGATGAAATCTCATTCCGGGGTAGCGAGCTTATTTTTTGATTCGTTAGCACAAGAAAACATTGATGTGATGTTTGTTGCCACCTCAGAGATCAAAATTTCAGTTTTAATAGATGAAAAATACCTCGAGCTGGCTGTTCGTGCATTACATAAGACATTTTTAACAGAAAATGAATAGATTGAGGGTTTTTACTTACTTTTTAGTCTAATTTTAATTAAAATGTTTGTTCGGAATCTTATAATTTTATTGGAACATGGGAGCAAGAGAATGCTAATACTAACTCGTAGAGTAGGCGAGACCCTGATGATTGGTGACGAAGTAACCGTTACTGTTCTGGGTGTTAAAGGAAATCAAGTTCGTATCGGTGTTAACGCACCTAAAGACGTATCAGTTCATCGTGAAGAAATTTACATGCGCATACAAGCTGAAAAGTCTAACCCTAATCCGGGCAATGCTTAATCAACATAGTATAAAATGTGCTAGTTAATATAACTATGACATTTGTAAAAGCCACTCACTGAGTGGCTTTTTTGTTTATAAAATCAATCGTTTCTTCGTCGAGTATTGCCTTAGAAATGTATTGCATACCGCTTTTACTTTTTAACAATAGTCCACAATCTGTAGTAATAATTTCGTTAATGTCGTGCCAAGCTAACTGGTAATTTTTGTAATGATTGGTTGATTTTATTCCGTCTTCGTCGAAGGTGAGAGTGACTTCAGAACCAGACGCTCTGCTTAGCATTTGCCTGGTAACCCACCATGGGCGGCGATAGTAAAAGGCGATGCATTCGAGTAGGGCTAGCATCAGCAAAAATGTACCTAGGTAATGATCTCCTAAACCATAAATACCAAATAATCCCAATACAACAAGCAGTGCTAATAAAAAATATTTAGGTTGCGCGCGTTTACTATAAGGCAGCGATTGGTCGAAGCATTCATAAAAGTAAGGTTTATCGAGTTTATAGGTTGTCGTAAATACCATGCATCTATACTTAAAAGCTATTTTTTATCATTTTAGCAAGCTATGTGGTAAATGCGCAGCTTAAAAAGAATTAATAGTTCAGAGTTTATAATTAATGGGTAGCAACTTGGCGACTAATACTAAACACAAAAAAAAGCGACCAAATGGTCGCTTTTTAAAAAGGGGGCTGAATTAGCAATTTGTTTCTTCAGCGTTGACACCTTCTTTTACTTCTTCACAGGCATCTTCTACTTTATTTTGAACATCTGTCACGGCTTCGTCGATGCGTTCACCGGCTTCTTCTGCATGATTGTCTTCACAACCCATAATAAATGCACTTGCGAATAGGCCAATAGCTGCTGCTTTAAGTGTTGATGATTTCATAATGTAATTCCTTGTATATAAATTTAAAAAGTTCGTTGTTTCTTATCTACTTGGGGCTTTTACCACGTAAAGCGCCAGAGACAAGTGAAATAACCAGTAAAACTATAAAGATAAAAAATATGATCTTAGCAATTCCTGCTGCGGCTCCTGCAATACCACCAAATCCTAAAACGGCTGCGATTAGTGCGATCACCAAAAATGTAATTGTCCAGCGTAACATTGTCATCTCCTTGATTTATCTAAGTGTTAAAGTGTTGTTTTTATATAAGCGAGTAATATGCCAGTATTTTATTTTGTTTTAAATCAATAGTTTAACTTATCTTTTTGAATTTGGCTTTATATTAGGTTGGTAATTTTTACGGTTTTATCTGTAACTTATTCACAGTGGTGTCTGATGAGATAATAAATAGTTTTTACAGTCGTTATTTTGGTAAGACCAATTAGCATTTGCTTTGGCAGTTTTTAGTGGATTAGCTCATTTGGTATATTTTTATGTGTTTTTACAGAATATTAGGGTTTTTATATATTCTTTATTTATAACGAACATTTTTACCATCTATATATATAGGTTAAATAAGCTATTTTAGGTGGTGTTAACCTTATTGGTGATATGTTACTTTTAGATTAATTGGTTTTACCAATTTACAATGTGTAGACAAAAGAGTAGTTTTTGTTACTATTGGTGAATATTTATTTAAATAAACTGACTTTTTATGTATTCAGTTTTGAACAGGGGAGAATTATGGATATAGGGGCTTTGCTTACAACTGCAGGCAATTTAATGCTAACCGGTATGGTGGGTGTGTTTGTATTTCTTTCTTTATTGATTGGTGCAGTGACAGTTATGTCTAAGCTGGCTAGCAAATTTTCTCAGCCAGAACTTGAAGTATCACAGAGAACACCATCTTTTAAATCTCAAGGTGTGCCAAATGAGCACATCGCTGCAATTAGTGCTGCCATTGCTCAGTACAAAACAAATAATAATTAGAGGAGCATACCAATGGCTAAATTAAAAATAACAGAACTCGTACTTCGAGACGCCCATCAGTCGCTTTTAGCTACCCGCATGCGATTAGACGACATGTTACCTATTGCAAAAAAAATTGATGACGCAGGTTATTGGTCTATAGAGTCTTGGGGTGGGGCTACCTTTGACTCATGTATTCGTTATTTAGGCGAAGATCCTTGGGAGCGTATTCGCGCGCTTAAAAAGGCGATGCCAAATACACCCCAGCAAATGTTACTTCGCGGTCAAAACTTATTGGGGTATCGCCATTATGCTGATGACGTTGTTGAAAAGTTTGTTGAGCGCGCACACAAAAATGGCGTAGACGTATTTCGCATTTTTGATGCCATGAATGATGTACGTAACTTAGAAACTGCTATAAAAGCGGCGGTTAAGGTAGGCGCGCATGCCCAAGGTACGATTTCTTACACGGTAAGCCCAGTACACACATTGGATATGTGGCTAACACTTGCTAAGCAACTTGAAGAATTAGGTTGTCATTCAATTTGTATTAAAGATATGGCGGGATTGCTTAAGCCTTATGATGCAGAAAAACTGATTAAAGGCTTAAAAGAAACGGTTTCAATTCCTATTGCCATGCAATGTCATGCAACAACGGGTTTAAGTACCGCAACGTATCAAAAAGCGATTGATGCCGGTATTGATATGCTCGATACGGCTGTATCGTCTATGAGTATGACTTATGGTCATTCAGCAACTGAAACAATTGCTGCAATCGTGGAAGGTACTGAGCGTGATACTGGGCTTGATTTAAACCACCTTGAAGAAATTGCAGCTTACTTTAGAGACGTACGTAAAAAGTACGCTGCGTTTGAAGGCAGTTTAAAAGGTGTTGATGGCCGAATTTTATTAGCCCAAGTGCCAGGTGGTATGTTAACTAACATGGAAAATCAGCTTAAAGAGCAAGGCGCTGCTGATAAACTAAACGAAGTATTACTTGAAATTCCACGGGTGCGTGAGGATTTGGGCTTTATTCCATTAGTTACACCGACCTCGCAAATTGTTGGTACTCAGGCAGTACTTAATGTGCTTACTGGCGAGCGCTATAAAACCATCACCAAAGAAACCGCTGGCGTATTAAAAGGTGAGTATGGTTCAACACCTGCTCCTATGAATAAAGAGTTACAAGAGCGTGTACTTGATGGCAGCGAAGCAATTACCTGTCGCCCTGCAGATATTATTAAACCTGAACTTGAAACTTTAGAAGCTGAATTAAGTAAACTTGCGCAAGAGCAAGGCTTAACGCTTGCTGATGAGCAAATTGATGATGTGCTCACGTATGCCTTATTCCCACAAATTGGTTTGAAGTTTATTAAAAACCGTAATAACCCTGACGCATTTGAACCTGTTCCCAGCGCTGATGATAGCTCAAATAAAGCACCTGAAAAATCAGCGGCAAACAATAAAGGCGTTAAGGCTGAGCAATACAGCGTTAAAGTAGATGGCAAAGTATACGATGTCGTGGTTGCTCAAGGCGGTGAGCTTAAAGAGGTGACGCTAAAAGACTCTGAGCATATTCCGCAGTCGGCATCAGTTGTTTCAGGTGAAACTCTTAATGCGCCACTTGCCGGTAATATCTTTAAAATTAAAGTAAAGCCAGGTCAGGTAGTAAATGAAGGCGATGTGGTGATTATTATGGAAGCCATGAAAATGGAAACCGAAGTACGCGCCATGCATACCGGTACAATTGCAGACGTGCTTGTCTCTGAAGGTGATTCAGTGTCAACCGGCGATGCAATGATTGCATTAGCTTAAGGAGTAATTAGAGGATGGATGGTATTTTAAACCTCTGGCATGCCACAGGCATTGCTAACTTTACATTTCCTGGGCTGATCATGATTGCCGTTGGTTGTTTGTTATTATTTTTAGCTATAGTTAAAAACTTTGAGCCGCTACTATTACTGCCCATTGGTTTTGGTGCTATTTTAACTAATATTCCTGTGGCAGGTTTATCTGACCCTGGTGGCTTACTTTATTATGTTTACTATGTAGGTATTGATACCGGAATTTTTCCGTTATTAATATTTATGGGAGTGGGCGCGCTCACTGACTTTAGTGCGTTAATTGCCAACCCGCGTATGTTGTTATTAGGTGCTGCGGCGCAGTTTGGTATTTTTGCTACCTTATTTGGGGCTATTTTACTTAACTTTATCCCAGGGTTTGAGTTTAGTTTACAAGATGCGTCAGCAATTGCCATTATTGGTGGCGCTGATGGGCCAACCGCTATCTTTTTAGCGTCAAAACTGGCGCCTGATTTATTAGGTGCTATAGCCGTGGCTGCGTACTCATACATGGCGTTGGTTCCTATTATTCAGCCGCCTATCATGCGTGCGTTTACAACGCCTGAAGAGCGTAAAATTCAAATGCCAGAACTGCGTAAAGTATCAAAAAAGGAAAAAATTATTTTTCCGCTGATGGTACTTACTTTAACTGCGCTCTTTTTACCAGCCGCCATTCCACTGGTTGGTATGTTTTGTTTAGGTAACTTAATGCGTGAGTCGGGTGTGGTCGATAGGCTAAGTAACAGTGCTCAAAACGAAATTATTAATATAACCACCATATTTCTAGGACTAGCGGTAGGCTCTAAGCTTGCTGCCGAGCAGTTCTTAACAGTGGAAACCATTGGTATTTTAGTACTGGGCGCAATGGCGTTTGCTATTGGTACGGCCTCAGGTGTATTTATGGCAAAAGGCTTAAATAAAATATCAAAAACCCCAATTAATCCATTAATTGGTGCAGCGGGTGTATCGGCTGTTCCTATGGCGGCTCGTGTAGTTAATAAAGTCGGTCTTGAAAATAACCCGCACAACTTTTTACTGATGCATGCCATGGGGCCTAATGTAGCTGGCGTACTGGGAAGTGCTGTTGCTGCAGGTATTTTATTAGCACTTGTTGGCTAGTAATATTTAATCCAACCATTAGCGCAGTTTACTGCGCTTTTTTTTGCCTAAAATTTAATGTTTTAGATTAAGCGGTTTCTTGTATAGGGTTTTTTGTTTAAAGTAATCACTCTTCATTTTTTTAAAGGGCTGTCAAATGTTACACACACCGCTGGCAAAATATTTACCCAAGGTTAGTAAGCTTGTATTTGGTTGTATGGGTTTAGGAGGTGCTTGGAATAAAGACGCCATTAACAGTGGGCACTTAAAGCAAGCCCATTCATGCATAGACGCAGCATTGGAAAGCGGGATTAACTTTTTTGATCACGCTGATATTTATACTTTAGGCAAAGCTGAGCACGTTTTTGGTAATGCGTTGGCTGAGCGCCCTGAGCTTAGAGAACAAATGTATATTCAGTCTAAGTGTGGTATTCGCTTTGCTGATGAGAAAAACCCGCAGCGTTATGATTTTTCTGCTGATTGGATTGAGCGTTCTGTTGAGGGCTCACTTAAACGATTAAATACCGACTACTTAGATGTGCTTATGTTGCATCGCCCTGATCCATTAATGGAGGTGGAGGAAGTTGCGCAAATATTTAGCTGTTTAAAAGAAAGTGGCAAAGTGCGTCATTTTGCAGTTTCAAATATGTCTCAACATCAAATAAGGTTTTTGCAGCGCGCTTTAGATATGCCAATTGTGGCAAATCAAATAGAGGCCAGTTTACAAAAACATCAGTGGGTTGATGAGGGCATTTATGTGGGTAATGCCGATGGCAAAGATATTAACTTTACCCCAGGGTGTGTTGAGTATTGTCGTGAGCATGACATTCAAATTCAGAGTTGGGGCAGTTTGTGCCAAGGTTTATACTCAGGCGGTGACCTGTCAAAAGCGTCACAAGCGGATGTAAACACGAGTATTTTAGTTAGTAAGCTTGCTGTTTTATATGGCACAAGTGCAGAAGCTATTGTATTGGCATGGCTACTTCGCCATCCTGCATCGATTCAGCCAATTATAGGCACAACTAATGTAGATCGTATTAAGGC
Source organism: Pseudoalteromonas sp. SCSIO_11900 (assembly GCF_000576475.1). Lineage (NCBI taxonomy): Bacteria > Pseudomonadati > Pseudomonadota > Gammaproteobacteria > Alteromonadales > Pseudoalteromonadaceae > Pseudoalteromonas > Pseudoalteromonas sp. SCSIO_11900. Next base: position 279,440 of record NZ_KK070023.1, on the reverse strand, counting down.
ATCGAGTGATGCAATTAATATTAATTTAAGTCGAGAGCATTGGTATGAGTTATATATTAGCGCGAAAGGCTGCGCTTTGCCGTGAGTTAATACCCGTTTCAATATTATTTGAACGAATTGGTATAATACAAAGGTGTTGATATGAATATATTTGTCATTTTAATTAGCTTAGTGATTGCTTTGGTGATCATTATTCCTTTGCTAGAAAAGTACCAAAGTAGAATGGGGCTAGAGGGTGCTACCAAATACAGCAAGTATATTTGGCCATTAGTCATGATATCTTTGGTTGTGCAGCTAATTTACGTACTTGTAAATTAAGTTTGAAACTTAAATATCACACACAAAAAAGCCTTTGCGGGTAACCCCAGCAAAGGCTTTTTTATTTAATCAGTGAAGTGGTTATCTAAGTGCTAGTTGTAGCTCACGACTGCGCTCTAGTTGTGCGATAAAGTTATCAGCAATAGGCTTAAATTTAGCAAGCTCTGAACGAGGTAATGGTTCAGACTTAGGTAGTTTTACGGTTTTAGGGTTACGGTGAACGCCGTTAACCAAAAACTCATAATGTAAATGCGCACCGGTTACACGACCAGTTGAGCCAACAGTACCTATTTTTTCTCCCTGTTTTACCTTTTGCCCTGTTCTGACTAGGCGCTTGTTAAGGTGTAAGTACTTAGTAACATATTGAGTACCATGGCTAATAAATACGTAATTACCATTATATTTGCTATAGCCTGCTTTAATTACTTTACCATTACCCGATGATACAACTGGCGTACCGGTACGTGCAGCGTAATCAATGCCGCGATGTGCTTTCACTTGTCCTGTAACGGGGTGTAGGCGGCGAGGGTTAAAGCTTGAACTAATATATTTGAAATTAACAGGCGCCCGCAAAAAGGCTTTTTTCATACTACGGCCTTCAGGGGTGTAAAAGTTACCGTCTGTGTGACGAATAGCGGTGTAACGCTCACCTTGGTTTATAAATTCAGCGGCAATTATTTTACCGGTGCCAATAAACTCACCGTCAACAAAATGAGACTCATAAATTAAGCCAAATTCGTCACCCTTGCGGATGTCGTTTGCAAAATCGACGTCCCAACCAAATATATCGGCAAAGTTCATGATTTGGCGTTCACTTAAACCTGCTGCAATTGCAGAGGTCCAAAAGCTACTTGAAATTTCCCCACCGGCTGTTTTGCTCAGTGTTTCTATTTCTTTGCTGTCAATTGAGGTGTCGTATTGGCCTTCGTCATTAAGTGTGACGAATAGCGTATCCGTTTTAGAAATAACGTAGCGTAATTGAGCTAATGAACCGTCTTCGGCGGTAGCAAAGCTTAACGTTTCACCTGGGTGAATTTTAGTTAGCTTACGTGTTTCAGCGTTGGTGTTTACAAGTTTATGCAGCGTTTGTGCAGAAAAACCAGCGCGCTTAAAAATAATCGCTAAATTGTCACCATTTTTAACTTGGTGATCGACAAAATCATATTCTGGAAGTTTTTGTGCTGCCTGCTCTGAATTTAGGTCAGTGAGTTTTTCGTTCTCACCTACTTTAATTTGTAATTCATAGCGCTTACCAATTTCTAGTGTGTTTTCACTATTGTCTTTGGATGCAGTGGCTTTTTCAGAAGGAAGAAAGGCTAAGGCAACAATAGCAGAAACCAAACCTAGAATAAGCATTTTGTGTTTTTTGGGGAGCGTGTTAACCACGTGAACCATAACGTGCCTTTTTCTGCTGTCAAGATAATAAATAGGTTATATTGCAGGATATAACGAATAATCTGTGAATACTAGTATTTTGTAGATTTAAACTCGAGTTAAATTAGGCTAAAATCGTAGGGTATTCAGGCTGTTTGTGTTTAAAGTTGAACTGTTACACTATTTTATATTCTTGGATACTTTGCTTTTTCATCATAATGTTATATTAGTTTATAAAACGGTTTAATTACGAGAAGTGATTAATTTGTAAACTGTTTTTAGTTTGTGATAAACACTTTTGGCGTATTATTAATCGCTCGTTTATATCCCCTTTTAGAACGTACACCCTGCAATTTGGTTGGTGCTGCGATTAGTTAAAAAAGTTGTTCTAATTAGGTGGAAATTTGTTATGTTAGCTAAATAGTTTTATTTGCTTTGTGATAACGCGCTAGCAATAAACCGTGAGCATATTACACCCCTTCGTTGTCAGAATTTTTGGAGTAACACACAGTGGATTTACAAACCGCTCTAGCAGAGATAAAACGCGGTGCAGAAGAGATATTAATTGAAGATGAGTTGGTTGAAAAATTAAAGTCGGGGAAAAAGCTAAAAATTAAAGCTGGTTTTGATCCTACGGCTCCAGATTTACACCTAGGTCACACTGTACTCATTAATAAAATGAAAACCTTTCAAGATTTAGGTCATGAGGTTATTTTTTTAATTGGTGATTTTACCGGTATGATTGGCGATCCAACGGGCAAAAATGTGACCCGTAAACCACTTACACGTGATGACGTGCTTGCCAACGCCGAAACCTATAAAGAGCAGGTGTTCAAAATTTTAGACCCGGCTAAAACAACCGTCGCTTTTAACTCTACGTGGATGGAGAAATTAGGCGCTGCGGGGATGATAAAATTAGCCGCGCGTCAAACTGTGGCGCGTATGCTTGAGCGTGATGATTTTAAAAAGCGCTATGCTGGCGGTCAATCGATTGCGATTCATGAGTTTTTGTATCCACTGGTGCAAGGCTGGGATTCAGTCGCATTAGAGTCAGATGTTGAGCTAGGCGGCACCGATCAGCGTTTTAACCTATTAATGGGTCGTGAGCTGCAAAAAGATGAAGGTCAAAAACCACAAACAGTATTAATGATGCCTTTACTTGAGGGAACTGACGGCGTTCAGAAAATGTCGAAGTCACTCGGTAATTATATTGGTATTACTGATACGCCTTCAGATATGTTCGGTAAAATCATGTCAATTAGTGACGTACTCATGTGGCGTTACTACGATTTGCTAAGTAGCCTTTCTATTGAGCAAATTGCAGCGCAAAAACAGCGTGTAGAGCAGGGCACTAACCCGCGCGATATTAAAATTGAATTAGCTAAAGAGCTAATTGCGCGTTTTCACAGTGAAGCTGATGCGCAAGCTGCTCATGATGACTTCATCCAGCGTTTTCAGAAAAAAGCCTTGCCAGATGAAATCCCTGAGCTGACAGTTAATATTGATGAAGCGTCAATTTTAATCGCTAACTTACTTAAAGAAGCGGGCTTAGTGGCGAGTACCTCAGAAGCCATGAGGATGATCAAACAAGGTGCTGTAAAGCTTAACGGCGAAGACAAAATTACAGATACCAAATTGGAAATTGCAAAAGGCACAACGGCTATTTATCAAGTAGGTAAACGCAAATTTGCAAATATCACCGTAGCTTAAAACTTCGGACATTATAAAAACCAGCTACGGCTTAATGCCAGTCAGTTAAGAACTGACTGGCATTTTCTTTTATAGGGGTACTTATTCGGCTTCTTTCTTATCACCCTTGGATAATGCCTATCTGGTAACCTATCGGGTAAAATAAACAATCTAAGTGTTGTTAGTAACTCATCGTAATGAATAGGCAACTTACTTGCACTATGTATTGGCGTAAACATAAAGAAAGCGATAACCTGTCGCATAGATTGGCTAAAGCTTAGCTGTGTAGGCAAAATATCCTCACCTTTAGTTGCATCAAGCATGACGATACGTATTAAATTGTAAGCGAGTAATAACCCCCATAACTCTTGACGTACCATGTCTGGTTTCTTACTACGTAACGTGTGTTTGCTATGATTCAATCCCTGCTTTATTTCTCTAAACGCCAGCTCAATTTCCCAGCGTTGAGTATAAACCTCTGTTAATTCTTCATATGGAAATCGTAAAGGGTCAATGAGAGAGCTGAGAACACGATAGCTTTTTCCATCCACTTTATAGGTGGTTAATCTTGCCATCAAGGTCTCTGGTAATGACTCAAATTTCTTTCTGGCTTGAGGACTTGTGGACAAAATCACTATTTTATCATTGTCATTTATACTATGTTCAACTTGATACTGTAAATCCTTCCTCGCGGGTAACATCCAGTGAGTGTTATCTCCTTGGTTTTGCCACTGATGCAACAGTCCTAATGAGTAATAGCCGCGGTCAAACAAGGTAAGAGAATTATCTGGTACGGCTGGTAATAGTCGTTGAGCTAAGCTCATTTCACCTATGCGACGGGAGTCAAAGCTGCTATCTAACAGTAAATGGCTAGATACTTCCATAAGGCTACACATTCGTACTTGTGGGTAGCTTACTTCTCCATGTTGATTACTGTCACTGCCAAATGCTTCTCTGTTATCTTGATTATCATGAGTTCGAAAACTAACGCCATCAACAGCGAGTAAATTAAGTCCGCACCATTGTTCAAAAGACTGGGTGGAAAAGGTTTTGTGTGCAAGTAATTGAAATGTATGTTGGACTGACTCATAGCCTAACCTTTGTCGGCCTTGAACTAGCGCACTTGGCGCGACTAATTTGTTTTTTCCGGGTAAAGAGATGTCGAGTCTATTAGCGATATCCCAAACGGTTTCGTTTCGGAATAAACTCATTCCAATTACAGACCACATAATAGCTTCTAGCGGTAATCGCCTTTTACGCACAGTAGCAACACCTGCATGTTTAAATGCTTGTTCAAGAATACCAGGGTCAAGAACCTGTTTAAGTTTATCTAGTGTATGTACATCATTTAAAAATGAAGACATGTTATCGAAGTGCTGAATGAGAGACATAAAAAAATCCGATATTATTTCTAATATCGGATTTTGAAGCTATGGAAAGATCAGTCAAGTGATCATAAAAATATTCTTAACTGATCTGCATTAAGCTACGGCTGGTTTTTTTATGCGAACTTAAAAACGAGAACAGCCTTAATAACTTCAACGCTAATAATAATCAGAAACCAAAAAAGGCGAGTTTGGTTAAGTGTATTGAGTAGTTGTGGTACGTCATCGGCGTTGGGAAGACGCTCTACACCGACACGCATTTTATTAAAACGCTGTGTATTATAAATAGCAGGCCCACCAAGTTGTACCCCCAAAGATGCAGAACATACACTAAGTAACCAGCCTGTATTGGTTTGATAGAAGTGTCGGCCATAATGCTTAATATAATGCATGCTTTTTTTACTGGCCTTTAGTGAGGCAATTGTCAGCGCGAGTAAACGTATGGGAATGTACTCAACAATAAAAAGAACCAGTTTAAGCGGCATCAAAAAAGAGCTATTTGGAGCTATATCACTTCGCCACGCCTGTTGAATTAAAGTGATTAAACGATAGGCTAGAGCGGCGACGGGGCCCAATACTAAAAATATGAAAATTACCACAAAGTAATGACGCGCCGTTCTAAGTATGACACTTTCCATAATGGCTTTAATAATCCCGGGGCTTGAAAGTGCAATAACTTCTCGGGCTACTAGTGGCTTTAATAATTCGCGTGCTGTCGATTTTTGATTTTTTTTGACTAGCCTAGCTATGCGTATCGCTTTTTTATTCAGGTTACTGTTTTCTAGGCATAAATATAGAATAAGACCTGATAACAGCTCGGGGTAAAAGGCAAACTGAAGCAGTAAAACTACAATAATAAGCACAGTACTAAGTATAAGCGTACTTGCCATTGAGGCTGCTAAGTAATGATATTGCTTGGTGTCTGTTTTTTTATAAATACGCTGGCTTATAGCGCTAAAAATAGCAGAGAGTATGTGGTTAGGGTGATACCAACTTACTAAAGGTAAAAAGCGCTCAGCAAGGAGCGCACAAATAAATACAATAAAGTCCAAATGATTTTGAACAATATTATTGAGCATTTACAGCGTAACCGCCGTTAATTTCTCAAGTAAAGCTACGACCATTTTTGATGAATTTATAGAGGCTGTTTCTAAGTATTCTTCAAATGATTGCGGCGACTCTTTGCCTGCAATATCAGACATTGAGCGAATAACAACAAATGGTGTATTAAGTGCAAAACACGTTTGCGCAATTGATGCACCTTCCATCTCTACTGCTAGCATTGTAGGGAAGTCACTGCGTGCTTTTTCAATACGAACAGGGTCGCACATAAACGAGTCGCCGGTGCAAATTAAACCGACAAGGGTTTTTACTTCACTAATTTGTGCAATTGTTTGCTCGGCGGCTTCTACAAGTTTAGGGTGAGCAGTAAAACCTGCTGGCATTTGTGGTACTTGGCCAATTTCGTAACCAAACGCTGTTACATCAACATCGTGATGACGTACTTCAGATGAAATTACTACATCGCCAACGTTTAGTGATGGGTCGAATCCACCGGCAGAGCCAGTGTTAATAACACAATCTGGATTGAAGTTATCGATAAGTAATGTGGTTGCGATTGTCGAAGCGACTTTACCAATACCTGATTGCACTAAAGTGACGGTATTGCCTGCAAGCTCGCCTGTGTAAAAAGTAAAACCAGCCTTGGTTAAAACTTGTGGATTTTGCATCGCCTCGCGCAAAATTTTAACTTCTGGCTCCATTGCGCCAATAATACCAACATTCATAGTGTTAAATTCCTGAGTTTGAATACGGTGATTATACTGCAAAAAATAACGTGGGGTAAAACAAACAAAAATGCGAGCTTAAAAAGCCCGCACTTTATAAACTTATTGATTATATTTCAGCAAGGGCTGTTGATTGTGCCTTTGCTTGAGAAGGAGACAATACCGCAGGTTTATGAACTCTAACACGCGTGGGTCGTGAAGATTTAGATACCGCTGGCTTACCTAATTTAAACATAATTGCATCGCGTACTTCGCTTGGGTGGTAGCCTGCCTTCACTTTCATACGAATATGTGGAATACCTGCGGCTTCCAATGCGCCATTAACAAACCAGTCGCGCTGTGCTTTGTGGCCATCTTTATTGGCGTTATTAACTAAGTCAACCGCAGCCACTATGGTCATTTTTTCTTTATCTACTAAAACAAAGTCGAGCTGCTTATTTTTTGCTTTAGCCATTGCCGCACGTTTAGATTTAACAGACAGGCCTTGTTTACAGTCAATCACATCGATTAGTTTAACGCGACTAACAATTTTATATTGATCGCCAACGGCGCGCTCTAATAAATTCAGAAACGCCCCTTCTACTTGGGTAAATACACTTTGCTTACGAGTAAAAGGATAAGGGTTTCCGCCGTCATCATTAAATTTTGACGCAACGACAGATGCCCCAACAACTAGCACTAATATTAATAATAAAGCGAATTCCATACGGTAACTCCATAACAACAAATTGACACTGCTTTTCTAAAGCAATTTATGTGCCCAAATAGTTGTTATGGTTGTTTTATTAACGAGTGGGGATGAGCACTATTATGCTTTATAACCGCCTTCAATACCTTTTACGGCAATCGCAACTGCATCATGAGCATGTAAAGACTCATAATGGTTAATTTGCAGGAAATAATCGGTAAACTCTTTTGACTCTAGCGTCGTTTTAATTTTTCGTGCTGCGTCTTCACAAAACATTAAATTTTGACCGTTTAAGCGAGCAAACTCTTGTTCGTCTTCACGTTTTACCGCAGCTTGTACTGGTGTCTTTAGCTCATCTTCTAGTAAGTTTATTAAGTTAACCACATCAAACTGTTTAATGTTATTTGCTAATTTAACTTTAACATTAGCAATTGAACGCTGTGAATGCGGGGTTGCTACAATGCCTTGAGTTGTTCCAAGCCACTCTAAAACTTCTGATTGAGTGAGTGTTTCTTGAGAAAAATTTTCGCTGAATGCGTTTTGAATTAATTGGCGAGCCAATGCTGCAGAGCAGGGGCAAGTTGATGAATAAGTCACATCAACGCTGAGCTCAAAACTAATAACGCCTTGATTTATAGTGCTGGTAAGTACAATGGGATAGCTTTTCCAACCTGCTTTACCACTAAGTAATGACTTACGACGTAGCGGCAATTCAAATTTAAATTCAATGTGTGCTTTATCACTTAAGCCTTCATGACTGGTGATAAAGGTATCTAAGGCTTGTGCTAAGGTTTCTGGATTGACCTGTTGCTCAGTTGAGAGGTGATCCAACGCTAAAAATAGTCGCGACATATGAATGCCTTTAGCATCTTCTTTGTGTAAATTAACAAAGGCGCGTGCTTTTGCATTAACGGTAACTGGAGCTAAATCAAGAGATTCAAAAATAAAAGGCAGCTCTATATCGCCCATACCTACCCAGTCTAATTTACCTGTTTGTAATGCGGCAGCCGTGTTAGCAATATCTGGCATAGTTTTTTGCATGATACGTTACTCGTTATTTGCAATATTTAAAACGCCGCATTTTACACTAAATAAAGATTTGCTGAAATGCAGCAAATAACACCAAACATGAAATTTTATTGTTTTTGTCGCACAACATGAAAATAGCTGATAGAAAATGCTAAAATTAGCCTTTAACCTTGAAAGGTCAACAGACCCTAAGCATTTAGCTAAGAGAAAAACTGATATATGACTGATTCTTCTTTGAACCCGTGGGTTAGAGTTCTTTCCAGTTCAATAACTCGTTTTGGTGAGTTTAAAACTGCAGCTATTTGCTATGCATTATTACTGACAATATCGCTGGTTTTATCAAGTATGTTTTATTACGTTGCCATAGGCGAAGTAAACTTGGTTGATATACTCGCCGTGGTATTTTTTACCTCGGTTGTTTCTCCTTTAGTTATCAGCATATTATTAAACTCTATTCGGCAACTTGATGCCTCTTATGCTTATTTAGATAGTGCCACAAAACAAGAGAAGCTTTTAAATCAAACCCTCAAAGACAATATTAATCGCTTAAACATTGAAATTGACGAACGTAAAATGGCTTTTCATGCCAAACACCGAGCAATAGAAGAGCTTAGGCGTGAAATTGCAGAGCGTAAAAAAACACAACAAGAACTCGCACAGCAAGGCATGTTACTGCGCTCAATTGTAGACTCCTCGCCGGATTTATTTTATTACCGCGATAACAACGGGGTGTTTGCTGGTTGTAATAAAATGTTTGAAGAGGTGATGGGTAAAACCAGTGGTGAACTTATTGGTAAAGCCGCAGAAGAAATATTCCCAAGCCACTTTTTATCAGAAGTACTCAGAACCGATGAGCAGGTTGAGCGTACGCACCAAGGTTTAACTATAGATGTGGAGTACTCAGTAAACGGTGAAATTAGGTGGTTTGAATTGCGTAAACTTCCCTTTATTAATGAACAAGGGGATTACATTGGTTTACTTGCGTTTGGCCGTGATATTACCAGTCGTAAAGAAGCTGCGCAGGCACTAGAAACAGCTTATAAAGATAAAGGGAAATTTATTGCCACATTAAGCCATGAGTTACGCACACCGCTTAATGGTATTGTGGGCTTAACGCGCATGCTACTGGATACCGAACTAAACAAACAGCAACGCAGTTGGTGTAATACCGTGTTTTCAAGCGCCGAAACACTAGGTAATATATTCAACGATATTATAGATTTAGATAAAATTGACCGTGAGCAGTTAGATATTGCCGCCAACGAAATTAATGTTTCGGACTTTATCAACGATGTAGTTAACTTTGCAGGCCTTATTGCTGAGCAAAAAGAGCTTTCGTTTGAAGTGAAGCGTTCTGGCATGCTTGACATATATGCTTTGCTTGACCCGACCCGTTTACGCCAAGTGGTGTGGAACTTAATTAATAACGCTGTTAAGTTTACTCAACAAGGGAGCGTAACCTTAGATTGTGCCAGAGAAAACCGTGAAGATGGCCCTTGGCTTATTATTAAAATACTCGATACCGGTGAAGGCATTCCACAAGAGCAACTAACACGCATTTTTGACATGTACTATAAAGCGCCAGATCTTAAAGGCACCAATGCCATTGGTTCAGGTATTGGCTTAGCTGTCACCAAAGCGTTAGTAAGCGCAATGAAAGGCACAATAACGGTTAATAGTACCCCAGGAGAGGGCAGCTGCTTTACGGTACAAATTCCGCTGAATTTATGTAGTGCTCCTACCGAACATAGTTATGTTGGGCGTAGCTTATATATTTTATTAGTGGAGGATGTGCCACTTAATGCTGAAATTGCTACTAACCTACTAGAGCAACGTGGACACGAAGTGCTGTGGGCTGAAACGGGTGAAGATGCTTTATCGTTTGTCGAAACTGAAGATGACTTAGATTTAGTCTTACTTGATATGCAGTTGCCTGATATTAATGGTGACGAAGTGGCAAGACAAATTCGCGCTCAAAGTCATTTTGATCAGCTTCCAATAGTGGCATTAACGGCCAATGTACGCAGTGCTGAAGAGGAGCTTGAGGGTATTTCTATTCAAGGCGCACTAGCTAAACCAATAAACACAAGCAAGTTAGATAATATGCTCGCTGAACTCTTTGGCATTAAGCAAGTGCAAACCGAGGCTCCTCAACGAGTGGTCAATCAAGCGTTATTAAATCAAATTAATACTGACTTGTTGGATGTTGAAACCATTGAAGACTTTGTAAATTCGATGGGCGTTGAAGTATTTAAACGCAGTAGCCAGTTGTTCGCAAAGCTAAATCCGCAGTACCAACAAGAACTGTTAGCTTCGTTAAACGCTGCTGATAGAGAAGAGTACAAATCGGTTGCGCATAAGTTAAAAGGTGCGGCTGGTTCGGTCGGTCTTAATGATGTTCAGTTGCATGCAAAGCAAATGGAGCATGGGGCGCTGGAGCAAAGTGACGAAGTGTTAGCTGTGTGGCTTGAGGAGTTAACAGATAAAATAAATGAAGGACAACAGGCCCTTCATTTATTTTTACAGCAATTAGAGTAATAACTAATTAGCTATCGATTTTACCAATGAAACGGTAACCTTCACCATGGATGGTGCTGATTAACTCAGATGTTGAGTTGTCGCTTTCAAAGTGTTTGCGGATACGACGAATTGTTACGTCAACCGTACGGTCGTTAGCGCGAAGCTCTCGGCCAGTCATGTGTTTAATTAGTTGCTCACGGCTAAATATACGACCCGGAGAGTCAAGCATTAAACGCAGTGCTCTGTATTCGCCTTTAGGTAGACGTTTCGCGTCTCCGTTTGGAGAAGTAAGGCAGCGACTATTTTCGTCAAGTTCCCAACCGTTAAAGGTGATCACGCCATTTGTTTCAATAGCAGACTCTTCACCACCTAATGCAGTACGCGTAATTAAGTTACGAGCACGAATAGTTAATTCACGCGGGTTGAAGGGCTTAGTAATATAGTCATCAGCACCAATTTCAAGACCTAAAATACGGTCTACATCGTTGTCACGGCCTGTTAAGAAAATAAGACCAACTTTGCGTTTTTGGCGTAATTCGCGAGCTAAAATAAGCCCGTTTTTACCTGGCAGATTGATGTCCATAACTACAAGATTGACGTCATCGTTATTTGTAAGCTTATCATGCATATCATCGCCATCAATGGCTTCAATAACTTTGTAACCTTCGGCTTCAAATAAACTAACGAGGTTTAGTCTAGTTACGTCTTCATCCTCTACGATCAGAATGACTGGCGTTTGCATTTTTAATTAACCTTTTTGTAGAGTGTTTTATTTTAAAATCGGTGTGATCATCAAAACCGACTACTAGAATTATAGGATTATATCTAAATGTTAACAAGTAAAAACAAATTAGATAAAAACAGCTGCGCGCTTAAACTATTATTAAAAACCGCGGCTTAATTGATACTTAACGTTGGATGTATAACTTGAATTATAAAGTCGAAGCCATTTCCTTTAATAATTGATACATCCATCAACCACCTAAAGATACTTAAAATAATCAGACTAATTCAAAACGAAATTATATCACTTTACAATTTTTCATCAATGTATGTGATATGTTAAACACAATTAAGTTCATTAATTATGTGAAAATACAGCATTAATGATACAGCTGTTCAATGAGTGCTGTCTTAGTATGGTCATAAAGTCGTAATTCAAGAGCAGACAACGGATTTATTTCACTTTTTAAAATAGCGTAATAATAAATCGTGCTCCTGATTGATACTCAGTATCTAATACAATTTCTCCAGCCAAAGCCTGGGTCACTAAGTTGTAAACTAAATGCATGCCTAATCCACTGGCTCCTTGACCGCGTTTTGAAGTAACAAAAGGGTCAAAAATTTTCGCTCTTATGTTGCTCTCTACACCTAGGCCGTTATCGGTGTAGGTAATTTGTGTTTTTGTGCTTGTTGCCACAATATCAATTTGCACTACATTGTCACCGCCAGCTACAAATCCGTGTAGTAGGGAGTTTAAAATTAGTTGATGGAAAACTTGCTGCAGTGGCCCTTTTTTACTTTCAACGGTTAAATCTGCTGGACAATTTATAAGAACTTTAGGATTTTTTATTCTTAATTCTTGCCCCATAGACAATAATGTATCGTTTATGAGCTGCTGAAAGTGAACGGTGCTAGTGATTTCATCATCTTTGATCACGGCCACTTTCTTAAAGTTAGAAATAAGCTCTGCGACACGGTTTAAACTACTGTAGATGAGATCTAAGTTTTCAATGCCATCGTTAGTAAATTGCTCAAATTGACTGGCAGTCAATGACTTATTTTGAAAGTTAATTTGTAGCTCCGCGAGTTTATCCCTTAGTAAAGTAGAACCGGTGATCCCAAGCCCTATAGGGGTATTTACCTCATGAGCTACACCTGCCACCATTTGCCCTAATGAAGCCATTTTTTTGTTTTCGACAATTTGAGTTTGGTATTGGTGCATCTTTTCAAGTGTAGATAGCAACTCTTTATTTGCTTCTCTGAGCGCGATGGTTCGTTGGCTTACTTTTTCTTCAAGATTTGAGTTTAGTAGCTTAATTTCTTTTTTATCTTCTTCGTGGCGCTCTATTTGTCTTTGTGTTCGCGCCAGCATTACATTTAAGCTGTTAGAAAGCCTGGTTATTTCAGTTAAGTTTGTTAAAGGCGCCCGGGCGTAGTAGTTATGATTTTTAGCTATATTTTGTAGTAACAAGCTTAAGTTTTCTATTGGGCTGGCTATCCTTTTTTGTAGCCTTAAAATAATCAAAGAGATAAAAATAAGTATTAAAGCGATAATGGCAATATCAACTATAATTTTTTTAGTGATAAACTTATTTAAGTTATCCAAGCTGCCCCTAATATACACATAACCCAGTAACTGATCATTATTGAGTATTGGAGTAATGTACTCAATAAACTCATCACCTACTTGGGGTTCTATAAAGTCGTTAATACTGTCTGTTTTGATTGGTACAGGTGGCGATTTTTGAGCATTAAAACTGGTAAAAAATACTGGTTTATTTGTTTGCTCATCTAGCGCATAAATATGTAAGTTTGTGACCGATGAGACTTGTTGAAGAAGCTTTAACCGCCTTTCTTCTGCAGGTCTATTTTTATTCAGTAATGACGGCATTGCATCAAAGGCAATGATCTCTGACACCAGCACAAGTTTACTAATGAGCTGCTTTTTTTGCTCTTGTGTACTTAAGTAAGTAGAAATAGAAAGAGATAATAGCAAACAGATGGCTGTTATAAGCATGATGGTTTTAAACAATATACTACGAATGCTATTTTGCTCTACAGTTTTAGGCATTGCGAGAGGGTCATCCGTGTCAATTGTGAATGTAATAAATATTAGTTTAGCAAAAACAGGAAAAAGTGAAGCAAAAAGATTAGCTTAATTACACTATTTATTTTTAGTTAATCTACGTCATAAAGTAAATATGCGGCTAATATACCGCATATCTATATTTTGATAGGGGATTAATAATTAGTTTTAGCTACTGTATACAGCAAACTTATTATTCTTAAACACTGTTTGATAACTATCAAATTGGGCTTCTAAAATAGGTGGATATTTTAAAAAGCTATTAGCAACAATAGTGAGCTTACCTGTTTTAGTTAGGTGCTGTTTGGCATTATTTAAAAACGATTCGGCTACTGTGTAATCGGTCGCAATACCGGTATGAAATGGTGGGTTACTAATAATTAAATCAAACTTACCTGCAATGCTGTTTAAACCATCGCTCAGTACGGCTTCACCATTAACGTTATTAAGTTTAAGCGTTTGTGTTGTTGCATAGGCAGCTAGTGCGCTTACATCACTACATGTAAATGTAAGAGCCGGATTTTTTAGCCCTAAAAACGTAGCAATAAGCCCCGCGCCACAACCAAAGTCAAGAACGTTACCGTGTTTTATATTTGGTGCATTTTCTAATAGCATTTTAGTGCCTGCATCAAGGCCGCCATGGTTAAACACGCCGGGAATACTTACAGCAGTAAACTCAATATCACTTACGTTTACCACAAACTCTTTGTGGTAAGTACTAATATCAAATGTTGAATTCAGGGTTATTTCTGAAAATGAATATAAAACGCAGTGTTTTGCAGAGTCAATTTTATTACTAAACGCAGTTTTATTGGCGAGTTGCTTTTCAATTGATTTTACACCGCTTTTGTTTTCGCCAACGACTAGCAGCTCAGCTTCTTTACTTATCACTGCACGTATGTTGTCTAATGCCATTAATAGCTCGGGCTTAGACTTGGGGTAATAAAGAATTACTAAATCATATTCACCGGCGCTAATCGTGTGATTAACTTCTACATTTATACCCGATATGTTTTTAGCAAATTCACCATTTGCATGGTTATAGCTAAAAGCCGTTATTTTACTTTGTGGGTTGAGCGTTTTTAGCTCATTTAAAAAGCCATCTTGAACAAAGTTGACCACCAATATTGATTTACCTTTTAGCTCCTCGCTGTTGCGAAGTAATAATAGGCTCGGATTGGTTAATACGCTCATAAATGGCTTTACCTTACTTGATTATTAAATTAACGGTTATTTAGTACGTTCGAACATTAAATCCCATACGCCATGGCCTAAACGGTGGCCACGTTGTTCAAACTTAGTCAGCGGGCGTGAATCAGGACGAGGTACATAGTCGTTAGTCTCTGATTGGTTTTTGTAACCAGGTGCTGCTTGCATTACTTCAAGCATATGCTCTGCATAGTTTTCCCAATCGGTTGCCATATGAAAAACGCCGCCAATTTTTAATTTAGAGCGTAGTTTTTCTGCAAACTCAGTTTGTACAATACGGCGCTTATGGTGACGCTTTTTGTGCCATGGATCAGGGAAGAACAATTGTAAGGTCGATAAGCTTTCATCACTTATACAATCTGCAAGGACTTCAACGGCGTCGTGTTCAAATACACGAAGATTAGTAACGCCTGCTTCGTCGGCATCCATTAAGCACGCGCCAACGCCTGGGCGATGTACTTCTATACCGATAAAGTTAAGATGTGGTGCATTTTTTGCCATTTCAACCAATGACTTGCCCATACCAAAGCCAATTTCTAACACTACATCATTGTCATTTCCAAATACTGCGTTTAAATCAAGTAGGCCGTTTTTATGCTCAAGCCCCATTGTTGGCCAGCATTTTTCGATTGCAGCGGCTTGGCCTTTGGTTAATCGGCCTTCGCGTTTTACAAAACTACGAATAGTGCGGATATACTTACCTTCTTGCTTAGCTTGCTCAAGGTTGTTGTTACTTGATTCACTCATATTATTGGCCTGACAAAACAATGTGTTTAAAAATGGTTGCGTATTATCCCTGACCCGCGCGGGGTTGACAAGCTCTAGGGCGTTATAGCTTGATCTTTTCAACAACTACAATAGACTGAGCCGCCATTAAGCATTAGTAAAAAAGTAAATATGTTGGATTTAAAAAAGCAGCAGTCTGATTGGTTTTCTAACCAAGTAGTTGATTGGTATCATCTCCATGGGCGCAAAACATTGCCATGGCAATTAGCTAAAACACCTTATAAAGTTTGGGTGTCTGAGGTGATGCTGCAGCAAACCCAAGTTGTGACTGTTATTCCTTATTTCGAAAAGTTTATGCAAAGCTTTCCCGATATTATTGCTTTAGCAAATGCTGATGAAGATCAGGTTCTGCATCACTGGACTGGTCTAGGTTACTATGCACGCGCGCGCAACTTACATAAAACGGCCAAAATAGTGCGAGACAAATATCAAGGCCAGTTTCCCAGCACACTTGAAGAGGTAATGGATTTACCCGGAATAGGGCGCTCCACTGCCGGTGCTGTTTTATCTTTATCTTTGGGGCAGCATCATCCTATTCTTGATGGTAATGTTAAAAGAGTGCTTGCGCGATTTTTCATGGTTGAAGGTTGGTATGGCGTCAAAAAGGTAGAAAATCAGCTGTGGCATTTAAGTGAACAACTCACCCCTAAAAATAATGTGACTGAGTTTAATCAAGCTATGATGGATTTAGGGGCAAGCCTTTGTTCACGAAGTCGTTTTGACTGTAAAGCATGCCCGTTAAAAACACAATGTGGTGCTTTTAATGCGGGTAAGGTTAAAGAGTTCCCACATTCTAAACCTAAAAAAGCAGTGCCTAAAAAAAGTTGTCATCAGTTAATTATTAAACATAACGACAAAGTACTCATGGAAAAACGCCCAAGTAGTGGCATTTGGGGGGGGTTATTTGGATTTTTTGAATTTAATGAGCACAGTGAGCTTGATACTTTTTTAGCACAGCAAGGGCTAAAAAGTGAGCTTGAGATATTAGCACCTTTTAGCCATGTGTTCTCACATTTTGAGCTA
This sequence comes from Pseudoalteromonas sp. SCSIO_11900, assembly GCF_000576475.1. Taxonomy (NCBI): domain Bacteria; kingdom Pseudomonadati; phylum Pseudomonadota; class Gammaproteobacteria; order Alteromonadales; family Pseudoalteromonadaceae; genus Pseudoalteromonas; species Pseudoalteromonas sp. SCSIO_11900. The sequence goes on along the minus strand of NZ_KK070023.1, from coordinate 262,823 downwards.
ACCATAAACCCACATGTGCTCAATGTTCAGCAAATCCCTGATGTGGTGAACGACAAGCAATTAATATGGTATCCACTTGATCAATCAATAGAGGTGGGTTTAGCTGCACCGACTAAAAAGTTGGTTAAACAAATGAGCCCAATAGGTTAAACTAGCAGCATTTAGCGTTAGAGAGAATAAATCATGGCACGTACTGTATTTTGTCAAAAGTTACAAAAAGAAGCTGAAGGCCTTGGATTTCAACTTTATCCTGGGGAAATTGGCGAAAAGATTTTTAATAATATATCTAAAGAAGCATGGGGACAGTGGCAGCATAAACAAACGATGCTGATCAACGAAAAGCATTTAAATATGATGGACCCAGAACATCGTACCTTTTTAGAAGAGCAAATGGTTGGCTTTTTATTTGAAGGAAAAGAGGTTGAGATTGAAGGCTATAAGCCAGTAGAAAAATAATCGTTAAAAAAGGGCTAAAAAGCCCTTTTTTGTTGTGCATACCTATGATCAGTTTAGTTAAATCAAGTCATCTTGTTGATCGTGGTTTCTAATTTGTTCTTTTAAAAATTGTGCTGCTCTTGAATATTCAATTTCGAGCTCATCTCTCATCTCAATTAACTCATCGGCATTGATTTCATCAGCCTTACACTTATCCTCAAATGACTGCGCTAAATCAGCCACAATATTAGCCCCCACTGTTTTTGATATAGATTTCAATTGATGGCAGGCAGCTATAATTTCACTTTGACTCTTTTGTAGTACCGCAAAGTTGATTGATTTAATTTGTTCTTGGCTTTGCTCTAAATACATTTTAAAGAAGCGAATTTTTTTAGCATCATCGCCATTTATATATTTGTTGGCAGACTCCATGTTAATAGGCATGGCTGGCTTTTCAGCTGAGCTAATTTGTTTTGGCTGTTTATTATCTAAATCGCTCCATTGATTTAATATGTCCTCAAGCGCATTTAACTCAATCGGTTTAGTTATAAAGTCATTAATTCCCACAGCTAAGCAGCGCTCTCTTTCGCCTTTTAAGGCATTGGCTGTTACAGCAATAATATAAGGTTGAGCATCGATTGCTTCTAACAGTGCCGCTTCCTCTCTAATCTTTTCAACCATATCGTAGCCAGACATTTTCGGCATATGTAAATCGGTTAGGATGAGCGAATAGCTGTTTTTACGCCACATCTCTATGCCTTCCTCACCATTATTCGCTACTTCCACACTATACCCTAGTATGTGTAACTGCTCGGTAAGTACCTCTTGGTTTAGTAAGTTATCTTCTACCAATAAAACAAGCCTATTTGCAGCGAGTGCTTCTTCTGAATTTAAGTAATGATTCATGCTTTTAGCTTTTTTTATTTGCTTAGGTTTATGTAAGCCCGCCGCAACCAAAATTGAAAGCATAAAGTTAGATTTACACAGTGGTGAAGCATTAATATAAAAAATATTTTTATGATTAATAACGGCTTCATCCAGCTTACTTAACACCACCATTTGCTGATTATTATCTTCTAGTGAGTAAAGTAAACTTCTTAGCAAGGTACTAATACTGCTCATGTCGTCAATACCATCAACAACCCAAATAATATCCTTTGTGTCTTGATGATTTTCTATATCATTTTGCTCATGGGCATAGGTTATTTTAGCCCCCATAAATGATAAGTAACGATAAATTACCTTGCCGCGTTCAGCATTGTCACTAACAACAACGACATGTTTACCATTGAGTGTATTTTTATGGGCAAATTCAGTTTTACCTGCCGTTGAAAAAGGCAGTTCAACGGTAAACTCACTACCAATCCCCTCATGGCTTGTAACATGTATAGTACCAAGCATTAGCTCGGTTAAGCTTTTACAAATTGAAAGCCCAAGTCCTGTACCGCCAAATTCTCGGGTAATTGAGCTTTCAGCTTGAGTAAATGGGCTGAATATTTTCCTTAATTGGGACTGACTCATTCCTTTACCATTATCAACTACACAAAAACGGAGTGTAAAATGGTCGGCAGTGTTATGTGCCACTTCAACCGATATTTTCACTCTACCTTGGGTAGAGCCGTTAGTGCTGGTAAATTTAATGGCATTGCTACATAAGTTATAAAGTACTTGGCGAACCCTGACTGAGTCGCCCATAAGGTTATTAGGAATATCGGGTGCAATTGATAAATCGAGTTCTAGGTGACGGTTTTTTGCAACAGACGATAACACCTTTGCAACTTCTTCTAGCGTATCTGCAACAGAGAAGGGAGTCGGGTCTATATTGAGCTTTCCTGCTTCAATTTTAGAAAAATCCAAAATATCATCTAAGATACTGAGTAACGAAAATGCAGATTCACGAATAATTGTACTTAAACGTTGCTGTGCACCATCAAGTTCTGTTTGACGAAGTAAATCAATGGTACCAATTACGCCATTCATTGGTGTTCTTATTTCATGACTCATAGTGGCTAAAAAGGTGGTTTTAGTTTCACTGGCTTTTAGCGCTTTTTGCGTTTGTTTTTCTAACTCAAAGGTTCTGTTTTGTACTTCTGTTTCAAGGCTTGTTTGTAATTTTTTTAATTCTTTTTTCGCCGCTTGATCGTCAGCTTGAACCTTACTCACCTTTTTGAGTAACAAATTAACTTGTTGAGCTACCGTTTCTAAACCACCCTCTAGTTGCTCATTTAGGGTGCTTTGATAGTTATCGTTTTGCGTAATTTCTTTTAGTTCTTGAGTAAGTGAATCTGTATTTTTATGTAATCGCTTGTTAATGTATTTATTCAGCATGAATGCTAATACAAACAGCACTACCAGTGCAGCAAAGACTACAATATAGGCATTTAGTGGTGAGTGTTGATTTGATTGTGTAACTGAGGACTGTGTTTGCTCAATAATAAGCTCTCCAATTACCTGTCCCTCTGATGAGATTAAATGATGAAGAGTATTTTGTTCTTTAATATATTTATTAACAGCTAAAGGCGCAATTGCTTTACTGTTATTGCTATAAACTAACTCGGCTTGATTATTGGCATTAAAACGGTGGAGCGTATATTTATAATCATCATTGAGTAAGGTGGTCATATCGAGTAATTGCGTGACCTTGTCTTGCTCGTATATTGTTAATGCTTCTGCTAAGGGCTGATCAAGACGCTCAGCAAGTTTTGTTAACGATACATTAGAGGTTGGAGCAGATGCGTTGTTATCAGCATTGCCTTGTGAATAAAGCACAAAGGCGACTACAAATAATGCGGTTATTATAAGGTTACTAACTAAGAATAAAGGTAGTAGGCCTTTTATTGCTGAAGAGGGCTTGCTCTGCATGAGTTTTCCTGTGGTCTTATTATTAAAACGGTAAGCCTGTACCGAAAGTTATTATTCAATCGTAACACCTAAAAAAAATAATTCACTACGTTTTTTAAACTCTTTTGTTGGATAAATACACTGTATTAACGAAAATAGCCTCGAGTTGTTTGAAAACCGTTCAAACGATTATAAAGAATAAAAAAAAAGTTGACTTGTAGGGGCAAAACTCGTTTAATACGCCGCACGCCCAGATAGCCAGTTAGTAGAGCTAGCTGGGAATTGCATTAAAAATCAGTTAAGATTTTTAATTAGCACTGTTTAAGTGCCTCGATAGCTCAGTTGGTAGAGCAGAGGATTGAAAATCCTCGTGTCCCTGGTTCGATTCCGGGTCGAGGCACCATTATTAAAGTAATAGTGTTTCAAATCATAAGATTAAACGTTATTACACGTGCCTTAGCACACAGTTTAGTGTGCCGACTTAGCTCAGCTGGTAGAGCAACTGACTTGTAATCAGTAGGTCAACCGTTCGACTCGGTTAGTCGGCACCATTTATAAAAGTGAAATTGCTCAAAGTAGTTCACTAGCACTGTTTAAGTGCCTCGATAGCTCAGTTGGTAGAGCAGAGGATTGAAAATCCTCGTGTCCCTGGTTCGATTCCGGGTCGAGGCACCATTTACAAAGAAGTTATCAATCTTTAAAATTGATAAAGTGCCTTAGCACACAGTTTAGTGTGCCGACTTAGCTCAGCTGGTAGAGCAACTGACTTGTAATCAGTAGGTCAACCGTTCGACTCGGTTAGTCGGCACCATTTATAAAAGTGATATTGCTCAAAGTAGTTCACTAGCACTGTTTAAGTGCCTCGATAGCTCAGTTGGTAGAGCAGAGGATTGAAAATCCTCGTGTCCCTGGTTCGATTCCGGGTCGAGGCACCATTTATACAAAGCCTCGCATATGCGGGGCTTTTTTGTTTCTAAGTTTTTTCTATCCTGCTCTATTTTTCTAGCACGTCATAAACAGTAAGTCCCTCTGTCCTTTTCATACCTCTTTGAGAACTTTATTCAGCTTTTTTGGCTAAAAATTAGGTTGTTTATTGATTTGTGATCAATATGTTAATGATTGGCGTATCTACGGCACTTATAATTTCATCGCAAAGTATGTAATGTTATGTAAAGTCAATTGAGCAACGTTTGCTAAAGTGCTTGAATAACATTCATAAATAGCATTAATCAGGTTTAAACATGATGTGGCAATATAAGCCATCTTTATTGGCAATAAGTATTATGCTGCTGAGTGGTTGTACGAGTAACTTAAACCCGCAACTACGTGAGCAAGCACCGAATACACTCCCAGATCAGTGGCAACAAACAGCTGTTGAATCAGTAGTTGCTGTCAACGACATATGGTTTAATAAACTTGCTTCACCAACAGTAAAGCAGCTAGTTACTCAAGCGCTAAAAAACAATCAGCAACTATTGCAAAACCGTTTTGATGTAGAAATACAAAAACAGCAATTAATTGTCACCGGTGCCGCTTTATGGCCCAGTTTAGATATTTCAACGCGAGTAGGGCGAAGCAAAGATAATCGTCCGGTTAGTTATAATAACTCAAGCTCTGTATCGTTAGAGTTAGGTTATGAAATTGATTTATGGGGTAAACTCTCGGATGCAAAGCGTAGAGACAACCTCAACTACCTTGCTCAGCAAGCTCGCTATGAGCAAACTAAACAACAGCTTATTGCAGATGTTATAACAAATTGGTTTAACTTAATCAGTGCAGAGCAATTACTTGATTTGTTTAAGCGCAGAGAAGCTAACGCCCAGCAAAACCTCGAGATTATTGAGTCGGGTTATCGCCAAGGTTTAAATGAAGCGTTAGATGTTTATTTAGCTCGCAATGAGTTAAACAATGAACGCTCTCGTATAGCAACCCAAAAAGCAAATTTGACTCAAGCTGCACGTAGCCTTGAGCGTTTATTGGGGGAGTATCCAAAAGGATTGATAGCAGCGAATAACGACCTACCTGTAATTAATGACGACATGCCCCTTGGTTTACCATCGGAGCTTATTACTCGCAAACCTGCGTTGCGTGCTAGTTGGTATCAGTTATTAGCCAGCGACGCTTCGCTTGCGTATGCGCATAAACAGCGTTTTCCGAGTTTAAATTTAGCGGCAGGTTTAAGCGATAGCACTAACAGGGTAAGCGACTTATTTTCTGCTTCAAGTCTTGCGTGGTCACTTATTGGTAGCATTTCAGCGCCTATTTTTGACGCTGGGCGACTTGCTGCGAACGAGGAAATAGCCAGTTTACAAACGCAAAAGCAAGAGCAAGCCTATCTGCAATCTTTATATGATGCATTTGGTGATGTTGAAAATGCTATTACCCTACAACAATCTTTAAAGGCACGCTACCAAAGCACCTTGCAGGCACAAGAAAATGCCTTAGCAGCAGAGCAATTATCGTTTGAACAATATCAAAGTGGTTTAGTGAGCTACACCACCGTATTAGATGCACAAGCACGCTCGTTTGATGCACAAAGTTCACTGATTGAAATTAAAAACCAATTACTCACAAATCGCATTAAATTACATGTTGCTCTTGGGGGCGACTTTGCAAAATCAAGATCCGCACAGGATGAGCAAGCACTATGAAACTCAACAAACAAAAAATAATTGTTCCCGCTGCTATTATTATAGCGACCATTTTTTCGGTGATGTTTATTAAAGGAAACCCGCCTAAAGCATCACGTTTTTCAGCACCGCCAAAAGCAAAAATTAATGTAGCGGTAAAACCATTGCAGTTAATTGACTACCCCGTTGAAATTGATAGCTTTGGTACGGTTAAACCACGAACTCAAAGTATGTTGGTGGCTCAGGTTTCTGGGCTGATTATTGATATAAATGAGCAGTTCCGCGAAGGCGGCTTTTTTGAAAAAGGCGATGTGTTACTTCAGTTAGATGATCGCGATTTAAAAGCAGAAGTTAAATCAGCACAAGCTAATTTGCTCAATGCCGAGCAAAACTTATTAGAAGAGCAAGCGCGAGGCCGACAAGCGCTTACTGATTGGCAACGTTTAGGCAATGAGTCTGAACCGAGTATTTTAGTACTTAGAAAGCCACAGCTAGCTGCAGCGCAAGCACAGGTTTTGTCAGCACAAGCACAATTGGAAAGAGCGCAACTAAATCTTGAACGTACTAAAATTAAAGCCCCTTATGCTGGGCGAGTATTAAACCGCAGCGTTGACTTAGGTCAGGTGGTATCTAACAATATGCAGTTGGCGACAATTTATGCAACCGACAGTGTTGAAATACGCTTACCGATAAAGAATAAAGATCTGCCTTTTATTAATTTACCTGAGCAATATCGAGATGGTGCTAAAAATCAGCGTGGCTCAGCGGTTAATTTCACTTCAGATTTAATTGGCGAGCAACAATGGCAAGGCCAACTTATTCGTACTGAGGGCGCAATAGATGAAAGTGCTCAGCAATTGTATGTGGTGGCTAAAATTAATGACCCTTATAAATCAACCAGTGATAATCAATACCCAGTAAAAATAGGGCAATACGTTAAAGCTAAAATTAATGGCAAAGTCGCCTCTCAGGTACTCGTTATTCCCAATAGTGCGATATATCAAGGCAGTTATGTTTATGTGGTTGAAAATGGCACACTACAGCGTAAAAATATTGCTTTAGCGTGGCAAAATGCGCTGCAAGGCATTGTGAGTAAAGGTCTTGAAGCGGGTAGTCAATTAGTGCTGACGCCACTGGGTCAAGTGAGTTCAGGTACGCCAGTGCAGATAATGGATGCGACTCTTAAAGCACAAAAACCAGGAGAGCAGCCATGATCGCTTGGTTTACACGTAATCATGTGGCTGCCAACTTACTGCTAATTAGTATTGTGTTGGGCGGCCTATTCAGCCTGTCTTCTAAGTTACCGTTAGAGGTGTTTCCCTCGTTTGTTTCTGATCGTATAAATATTAGTGTGAGTTTACGTGGTTCAACCCCAGAAGATGCTGAAAAAGGGGTCACCATACGAATAGAAGAAGCATTACAAGATCTCGAAGGTATTAAACAAATATCGAGCCGCTCTTCTGAGGGGTCATCACAAGTGAGCGTTGAGGTTGACACTGGCTACGACGAGCGTGAATTGTTAGCGGATATAAAGAGCCGTGTCGATGCCATTAATACCTTTCCAGCCGATGCAGAAAAACCAGTAATAGGGTTAATCCAGCGTAAGCGTGAAGTAATAGCAGTCACTGTTTCAAGTGACTACAACGAAAAAGAAACCCTAGAATATGCAGAGCAAGTCCGTGATGAATTGCTGCGTATTCCGGCGATTACCCAAGTTGAACTTAGTGGCGTACGTAATTATGAGCTGGCAATCGAAGTAAGCCAAGATACGCTGCGCCAATACGATTTAACCTTGGCGCAAATATCCAGTGCCATTGCCAATTCAAGTTCTGATATTTCAGCAGGAAACCTTAAAACAGAGGGCGGCGATGTACTTATTCGCTCTAAAGGGCAAGCTTACCGCAAAGATGAATTTGCAAGCATTGTGATAAAAAATCAAGCCGATGGCACTATTATTCGCTTAAGTGATATTGCAACCATTAACGATGATTTTGAAGAAACCCCCGTGCGCACCCGCTTTAATGGCAAACAAGCCGCATTTATTGATGTGTACCGCATTGGTCCGCAAAGTGCGATAGAAGTGGCCGATGCAGTTAAAAACTATATTACCAGTGAGCAAGCTAATTTACCGCAAGGGTTTTATTTAAGCTATTGGGATGATGACTCTGAGGTAGTAAAAAGCCGTATTGCTACCCTAACTAGCAATGCTTTACAGGGGGGGATTTTGGTACTGGGGTTACTGACATTATTTTTAAGACCTGCCATCGCGTTTTGGGTATTTATTGGTATTCCAGTTTCATTTATGGGTGCGTTTATGGCAATGGCCGCCTTTGGCGTGACCATAAATGTGATCAGCTTATTTGGTTTTATATTGGTGCTAGGGATTGTGGTGGACGATGCCATTGTTACCGGTGAAAACGTGTATACCCATTTAAAAACCGCCAAATCGGGCGAAGAGGCTGCTATAAAAGGAACTCAAGAAGTAGCCACGCCAGTTACATTTGGCGTGTTAACCACCGTGGCCGCTTTTTTACCGTTAGGTTTTATAGAAGGCGCACGAGGCGCTATTTTTGCGCAAATTCCGGTGGTGGTTATCCCGGTATTATTGTTTTCATTGATTGAATCTAAATTTGTGCTGCCAGCGCATTTAAAATATATCAAACTGCGCCAGCAAAAAGGCAAAGGTTCTAAATTAGAGCAACTCCAACAACGTTTTGCAGATGGTTTTGAGCATGCCATTTTAAAATATTACCAACCCGTATTAGGGCTAGCGCTACGCAACAAACTGGCCACAGTCAGTTTATTTATGGGCGTGTTTTTAATTATTTTAACCATGCTCACCAGTGGTTGGACTAAGTTTATTTTCTTCCCACGTATTCCCAGTGAAACAGTTCGGGTTAATTTAACTTTTCCTGCGGGAACACCGTTTGAAGTCACGAATAAATACATTATTGATATGTCAGATAAAGCCAGAGAGCTTCAGCGTAAGTATCAAGATGAAGAAACAGGGCAAAGTATTATCCTTAATATTTTAGCCAGCACTGGCGGGCGAGGCGGTGCGGCTAATTCGGGTAGTGTGCGCTTTGAAATCACCCCAGCAGAACAACGAGAGTCTGATATTGGTTCGCGTGAGTTGGTAAAAGAGTGGCGGCAATTAATAGGGGTGATCCCAGGGGCTGAAAGTCTCACATTTAGAGCAGAAATAGGTAGAAGCTCAAACCCAATTGATATTCAATTATCGGGTAATTCCATAACCACACTGCAAACAGTTGCTGAGCAAATTAAACAACGATTGGCCACTTATCCAAGCGTGTTTGATATTGCCGATAGCATGTCTGATGGTAAAGAAGAGCTACAAATAGAGCTAACAGAGCAAGGGCTTGCACTTGGATTAAATAGAGTTGATGTATCAAGACAAGTGCGTAACTCGTTTTTTGGTGTACAAGTACAGCGCATTCAACGCGGGCGTGATGATGTGCGCGTTATGGTGCGCTTACCTATAGATGAAAGGCGCTCAGTTGCTGATTTAAAAGATATATTAATACAAACGCCTAATGGTGGGCGAGTGCCGCTGTCACACGTGGCCACTTTAGTACCTGGTCAAAGCCCATCAACCATTACCCGTATTGATCGTTACCGTACACTTAATGTGTCGGCGGATGTAGAAAAAGCCGATACCAATATGACCGTGCTTCAAGCTGATTTAAAAACCTACTTAGATGAACTGGTGCAACAATACCCAGGTGTAAGCCATTCATTAGAAGGTGAAGCCAAAGAGCAGCGCGAATCGTTTGGTTCGTTACTGTGGGGAATGGTATTTGTATTTTTTGTAATTTATGGGTTGCTCGCAATTCCCTTTAAATCGTACTTACAACCACTGGTGGTGATGAGCATTATTCCTTTTGGTATGATTGGCGCAGTAATCGGCCATTGGATCATGGCTATGGAGCTTACCATTATGAGTTTGCTGGGAATGCTCGCGTTAATTGGGGTCGTGGTGAACGACTCGTTAGTATTGGTTGATTTTATTAATAAAAAGCGCAGTGAAGGGCTTGATTTGATGGAAGCTGTTAAAACCGCCGGCGTAGCGCGTTTTCGCCCGGTTATGCTAACTAGTTTAACCACTTTTATAGGCTTAATGCCGCTGCTGTTTGAAAAGGCAACTCAGGCTCAGTTTTTAATTCCTATGGCAGTAAGCCTAGGTTTTGGGATTATATTTGCGACCTTTATAACTTTATTACTCGTTCCGGTTAACTATATGCTGATGGAGCGCTTTCAAGGTTGGTTTAAGTAAGTGCAGACTACATAGATAAGTAGAGTTCTCAGACACTAAGTTTCAGGTACTAGTAAGTAAAGCATCGGACTGTAAAAATTCAGTTCGGTGTTTTTTTATAATAACTAGGTGATTAATAAAACAAGGGTATAAAAGTAATTGCTGAGGGATTTAAGTTATTGGAGGTGTTCCCCGAGAATGCGGTGCCCGGTGTCAGTCCTGAAACCTTGAGGTTTCAGGGCGGAAATCTGCGGTTTACCGTAGGCTTCTCGGTACATGCCGAGCTTGCACAATAGTAGACGAACAAAAATCCTGGTATAAAATTTATCGGCTCAGGGACTTAACCAAGCTCCTGCACCCCAGGGAACAAATTCAGTATATAAGACATATTCCAATCCTTAAACCCCAAACGCAAAAAATTAAACCGTTCGCTCAGTTTTCCTGCAAATTTAATCTTGTATTTACTTTTAAGATTGCTTTTTGAACTTAATCAGCTTTTCAATCGCTTGCTTTTGACCTCAGTCATAGAATTCATTGGAGTTGCTTTTTATCGAGTGGTAGCATTGCTTTAATTAGCAAAGCGAAGACGTCATTATGAATAACTTACCAGATTACGAAAAAGCCCAACTTCTTTTAGAGAAAAATGAAATATTTGTATCACCTGCTGAAGCGCATGGCGTTATTAGCGGCTTACTTGCTTGTGGGCTAAGCATTGACGATAAAGAATACTTAGGCTTACTGAGCGACGTATTTAATGATGGCGATTCGTTTAGCAACGATTTAAAACAGTTTTTTGGTAAAGTTTATCAACAAGTTGTTGAAAGCTTTAACCATGAAGAGTTTCAATTTGATTTGTTTTTACCGAGTGATGACGAAACACTCATCGATCAAGCCAATGGGCTCGTATCATGGGTAGCTGGGTTTATGCTGGGCTTTGGCTTAAAGCAAAAAGACTACGGCAAGCTGTCGGCAGATGTAAAAGAAGTGATTAGCGACTTTAGCGAAATTACGCGCCTTGATACAACCTTTGAAGAAACCGAAGAAGATAACCAAGCACTGCATGAAGTGATTGAGTACGTACGCGTATCGGTGTTACTGTGTTTTGCTGAACTTGGCAAAGAGCAAAACCCACAAAGTAACAAAAAAACACTGCATTAATTTAGCAATACAACAAAAGTAATGGGTTAGTTATTAATGGTTGAAATACAAAAGTCAGAGTTTAAAGCGCGCCGCGAGCGTTTATTGGCGGCAATGGATAGCAACAGTATTGCGATAATTCCTGCTTCAACCGAGCTCACACGTAGTCGAGATACTCACTACCCGTTTAGACAAGACAGTGACTTTTTTTACTTAACTGGTTTTAACGAACCCGATGCGGTATTGGTGTTATGCAAAGACAGTGATACGCCTTCTATATTGTTTTGTTTAGATAAAGATAAACTTGCAGAGGTATGGCACGGCAGGCGCATTGGTTTTGAAAAAGCGCAAAGCGAATACTTATTCGACAAAACTTATGCATTAAGTGAACTAAACGAACAATTATTGAGTTTGGTGAACGGCCAACAGGTTTTATTTTATGCACAAGGGACGTATCCTACCTTTGACGGCAAAGTATTTTCAATGCTCAATACTTTGCGCAGTGCTCCCAAAAAAGGCGATACAGCACCGAGTACAATTAAAGATATTCGTCCGTTATTACATGAAATGCGCCTATTTAAATCGCCAAGCGAAATTAACATTATGCGTGAAGGCTGCGAAATAAGTGCTCGAGCACACATGCGTGCTATGCGCTTTTCCCACGTTGGCGCAACCGAGTTTCAATTAGAGGCAGAGCTTCATCATCACTATGCAATGAACGGTGCGCCATATCCAGCTTATGGCACCATTGTGGGGAGTGGCGATAATGCTAATATTTTGCACTACACCCAAAATAGCGATGTATTAAGCAATGGTGACCTAGTGCTGATTGATTCAGGTTGTGAGCTACAAGGTTATGCGGCTGACATTACTCGTACTTTCCCTGTTAATGGTAAATTTAGCACCGAGCAAGCTGCGCTTTATAATATTGTGCTTAAAGCGCAAGAAGTGGCATTTAACGAAGTAAAGCCCGGTGGCTACTTATCGCAGGCTAATAAATTAGCTATGCAAGTGCTAACCCAAGGTTTACTTGATTTAGGTATTTTAACCGGCGACTTTGATGAGCTAATGGCGCAAGGGGCATGTAAAGAATATTATATGCATGGTCTTGGCCACTGGTTAGGACTCGATGTTCACGATGTAGGCGATTACCGAGTAAATAATGAAGAGCGTGCATTTGAGCCTGGTATGGTACTGACCATTGAACCTGGGCTTTATATTAGTAAAGATTCAAACGCACCCAAAAAATACCAAGGCATAGGTATTCGTATTGAAGATAACTTATTAGTAACGGAGTCAGGTCACGAAAACTTAACGATTACCGTGCCTAAAAAAATTAGCGAAATAGAAGCGTTAATGCAAAGCGCTATAAACGTATAAGCTTGGAGATAAAAGTGACTAAGCAGTTTGATGTTGTAGTTATTGGCGGTGGTTTAGTGGGCGCAAGTTGCGCACTGAGCATAAGTAAAAAAAATCCCAGCCTACATATTGCCGTGGTTGAAGCAAACCAAGTAACCACAGATTATCACCCAAGTTTTGACGACAGAAGCATAGCGCTTGCACAGCAGTCGGTGGAGTATTTACAAAGCCTCAATTTATTTGAAATAAACGCTCCCTATGCGGCAGCCATAAAAAAAGTCAGTGTATCAGACAAAGGACATTTTGGTAAAACCCATATACACAGTGATGAGTTTACTAAATCCTCATTAGGTTATGTGGTTGAGGTAAATCCATTTGGTAGAGCGCTGCATCAGCGTTTAACGCAATCAAATATATCGCTTTTTTGCCCTGATAGCGTAACGGCGATAAAACAAAACGCCGATAGTAATGAACTGACATTACAAAGTAGTGAAAAACTAAGCGCTAAGCTGTTAGTGATTGCCGACGGTGCACAATCGCCAACACGTCACTTGCTAGGCCTAGGTTTTAATACCCAGCCTTACGAACAAGGCGCGATTATTGCCAATATAGAAGTGGCTGGTGGACATAACCATCATGCGTTTGAGCGTTTTACCCAAAATGGTCCTATGGCTTTATTACCCATGAGCAATAACCGCTATTCGTTAGTATGGTGTATGCGCCAAGAGCATATTGAGCAGCATATGACATTAAGTGAGTCAGACTTTTTAAGCGTACTGCAAATCACCTTTGGTTATCGTGCTGGGCGGTTTATAAAAGTAGGGATGCGCGCCAGTTATCCACTGGTTTATGGGCAAGTCGAATCGTTGACGGCGCACCGTACTGTGGTAATAGGTAACGCGGCACACGCCATTCACCCAATTGCAGGTCAAGGCTTTAATTTAGGGCTGCGCGACGTACAAGTGCTTAGTGACTTAATAGCAAACAGTGAACATGATTTAGGGAGTTATGCCTTTACCCGTCAATATTCAGTTAAGCGCAGTGATGATATAAAAACGGTAATGACATTGACCGATGCCTTGGTTCGACTTTTTTCAAATTCATCACGGGTGTTAGCATTGGGTCGCAGTATTGGGTTGTTTTCGATGGATTTATTCCCCGCATTCAAAGCCCCATTGGCTAAACAGTTAATGGGACAAGTTAAACAAGGTACACGTTTATGAAACAAGTACAGGTTTGTATAGTGGGTGGTGGCTGCATAGGTTTAACGCTGGCGCTAGGGCTTGCTAAAGCGAATGTCAGTGTGGTTGTGTTAGATGCAGCGCCAACTCAAGCTCCACCGAGCGATGACTATGGTTTACGTGTAAGCGCATTGAGTATTGCCAGCCAAACCTTGCTCGAGCAGTTAAATGTATGGCCACACATAATAGCTGAGCGTGCTTGTGCTTATACGCACATGGATGTACGTGATGCCGATAGCTTTGGAAAAATAGCCTTTAATAACGATCAACTTGAGCTTGACCATTTAGGGCACATAGTTGAAAACGACATTATTCGCTTTGCACTAATAAAAGAGCTTGAGCAGCAAAGTAATGCCACACTCATGTTTAATACCGAGTATCAGCAAATACACCAAAGCGAGTCTGATGTATTTATTAATTTAAAAACTGGTGAGCCTATTATTGCTAAGTTGCTGGTGGCGGCTGATGGTGCAAATTCAGCGATTCGTAAACAGTTTAATATGGCGCTGAGCTTTAAAGATTACGATCATCATGCGTTAGTAGCGACAGTTAAAACCAAAGAGTCACACAAAAATACCGCACGCCAAGTGTTTTTACCTACAGGGCCGCTAGCGTTCTTGCCATTGAGCGATGAGCATACTCATTCAATTGTGTGGTCTACCAGCCCGAATCATTGTGATGAATTGTTAGCAATGGACGACACCACTTTTAATAAAGCAGTTATGGCTGCAATAGATGGCCAATGCGGTTTATGTGAAGTGCAAAGTAAGCGCGTCGCGTTCCCACTTAAAATGCGTTATGCCCAGCAATGGGTAAGTGGCAACGTGGTGCTAATGGGCGATGCAGCGCATACCATTCACCCATTGGCAGGGCTGGGTATGAACCTAGGTCTAAAAGACGCGGCTTATTTAATCGAGTTACTAAGTCAAGACACCAAAGAATTTGCAAGTACGCGCACACTGCGTGATTACGAGCGCACCCGTAAACTCGATGCACAAAAACACATTGCCATGATGCAAGGGCTAAAAGAGCTATTTGAAGGTGCAAACCCTGTTAAAAAGCTGATTCGTGGAGTAGGGCTTTCACTCGTTGATAACTTGGGCCCAATCAAACACCTATTCGCTAAAGAAGCGATAGGGAAGTGATAAAGATAAGCGGTCAGTTTTTAGCTGTCAGCTTTCAGCCAAAGAAAAACCGATGTTTAGTTTAAGCATCGGTTTTTTTATAGGCTAATGCTTTTTTTAGTGTATTCGTACAGCTTGCTGACGCGACGAGCAAAGCTCGTAATGCTTTTAAATTAATGAGCTACAAATTTTCTTGTGATTCATTCACCATATCTTGCAGTGCATCGATTAACAGCGGGTCACGCGAGTTCTGTTTAGCAAGCTCTAGTGCGTGTTTCATACTAGTGAATGCCTCTTTGAACTATTTATTAGCAGTGTAGCCTTGCGATAATCGCATGTGAGAGTAAGCAGCATTAGGGTAATTGTTAGTAAAGTGTTTAAGTAGCTTTTTTAGTGTTACCAAACTCTTGCTAGCTGTGGGCAAATTCTACGTACACATCGTGTGGAATTTTAAGCTCAAATCCGTACTTATCACTAAGTGCTTGGTAGTAACCGGTAATCAATGATGCATCTGCAAATTTTCCGTGCTCGTCAGTCACTTTAAATATTAGGTCGCTAAATAAGTGAATTAGGCTATCGCTAGTGCTGGAAGTATGGTGCCCATATGAGTAAAAGTGGGATAATGCTTATATTTCCATTTTAGCTGCGTGGGCATTTGTTGCTCTAAATTTACTAAAGTATTTAATATGCCGGTATAAAAGCGTGCGCCTTCACTTGCAACACTAATAAATAACGCTTGACCGCCTTTAGGGTTTTTAGTGTATTTAATAATATTACTTTTTAACTCTTCATCACTCCAGCAACTATTTGGGCTTATAGCTATGTAGTTGTTAAATAGTGCCGGTTGATTAACTAAAGTATAAAGCGCTAATGTACCAGCATTAGAATGACCAATTAAGGTGTTGTAACCATTAGTTGGGTAGTTGCTATTTATATAGGGCATGAGTTCATCAGACGCAAACTTTAAAAAATTATCGGTTTGCCCTGCGTCAGGCCATTTATTTTTAACAAAGGTTTGAAACTCCGTTTTAGGCTCACCTTGTACTTTAAGTAAGTAATCACGAACGCGGTTGGTTGTATCAACAGCAACAAGCATTGCATTAGGTATCTGCTCGTAATCAATGAGGGATTTTATAACGCCAGATGCCGTATGAAAGTGCTCAACACCATCAAGTAAATAAATAACATAGAGCGGCTGATCATCTTTTACATTGTCAGGTATGAATATTCTGATAGGTCTGTCTTCGTTAAGTATTTTTGATTGTAGAATGACTTTTTACCCACGGTTATGTCGGTTGTAGCGGTGTCTGCATAGCTTAAAAAAGGTGTACTAAAAGTAACTATTAACACAAACGATAGTAAGAGCTTCATAAATATCCTTATTAAATAATGTGTTGTCTAATAATTGCACGGCTTTAGATTTGAGTAAATGTTTATATTTTAGGGGAAAATGTAGGGCTTAAGTAATTAAAAGCTTCGCTTTTCAAGCGAGCAAGCTCACGCCTACCTAGTAAATATTGAACACTTATCTTTATTTTACTTATTGATATAAAGGGAGCATCTAATAATGTCTTCCCGAAGCCTTTAACGCTTATCTATCAAAGCTTAAAAACCTGCTTGCTTAATTATCCTACTAGGCGTAAAATGCGCGCTCATTTCGGCTTTTAAACTATTAATTCCTTGCCTTAAACCGACCGGCCGAAACGGTAGAAGGCTCTATTAACCGTAAGGAATATCCATGCGTCATTACGAAATCGTATTCATGGTTCACCCTGATCAGAGTGAGCAAGTTGCTGGTATGATCGAACGTTATACTGGTTCTATCACTGAAGCAGGTGGTACTATCCACCGTCTTGAAGACTGGGGCCGTCGTCAACTGGCTTACCCAATCAACAAGCTTCATAAAGCTCATTATGTTCTTATGAACGTTGAAGCACCAACTGAAGTAATCAGCGAGCTAGAAACTACTTTCCGCTACAACGATGCAGTGCTTCGTAACTTAGTTATGCGTACTAAAAACGCTGTAACTGAAGCGTCTCCTCTTGTAAGAGAAGAGAAGAAAGAAGCACCAGCTGCTTAATTGTTTTGAGTCCTAGCATGGCACGTAGTCAGCAGTTACTATAATGGTTAGCCCATATACGAATCAGCTGGTTATATCGGGGGTTGTTTGTAAAACACCCAAGTTTAGCCAAAGCCCCGCGGGTATACCGCATTGTATTTTTGTTGTAGAACATAAATCAATGCAAGTTGAAGCAGATCTTAACCGTAATAGTTATGTGAGGCTTCAGGTGGTTGCCAGTGGTAAGCAAATGCAACAACAGACTCAACATTTGCACGTTGGGCAGGCATTGCAAGTGAGTGGTTTTTTAAATCGCCACGAAGGTCGTAACGGCCTTAGCCAATTGGTTTTGCATGCTCAGCATATAGAAAGAATTATTTGAGGAATTAATCTCATGGCACGTTATTTCAGACGTCGTAAGTTCTGCCGCTTTAAAGCGGAAGGCGTACAACAAATCGATTACAAAGATCTAGCTACTCTTAGAAACTATGTTACAGAAAGTGGCAAAATCGTACCTAGCCGTATCACAGGTACTAGCGCTAAATACCAGCGCCAGCTAGCAACTGCTATTAAGCGTGCTCGCTACTTAGCCCTTCTTCCATACACTGACTTACATAAGTAAGCAGCGGATTAACACGTTTTTAAAAGGTGTAGAAACATGCAAGTTATTCTACTAGATAAGATCGCTAACCTAGGTGGCCTAGGTGACCAGGTTGTTGTTAAATCTGGCTTCGCACGTAACTTCCTTTTCCCACAAGGTAAGGCAGTTCCTGCAACTAAAGCAAACATTGAAACGTTTGACGCACGTCGCGCAGAACTAGAAGCAAAAATCGCTGAACAGTTAACTGCAGCACAAGCACGCGCTGACAAACTTGAAGCATTAGCAGAAGTTACATTAGTATCTAAAGCTGGTGACGAAGGTAAATTATTCGGTTCAATCGGTACTCGTGACATCGCTGACGCTATCTCAGCTGTTGGTGTTGAAGTTGCTAAATCAGAAGTTCGTTTACCTCTAGGTACTATCCGTGAGACTGGCGAATTTGACGTTGCAATCGCAGTACACTCAGACGTAACAGCTACTATTAAAGTAATCGTTATTGCTGAAGCTTAATTTTTAAAATTAAGTTAAAAAAAACCGTGCTTTGCACGGTTTTTTTGTATCTAAAATTTGTAATTCAAAACAATAAATTGTTTGCTGTGGATTAAATCAAACACTTTTCTAAGTTAAACCTTTATTTTCAAAAAAATTTATTTCATTTAAACCTTTCTATTTCTCCTCGCGTCTAATAAGTTAAATTGCAATTACATAATTATAAACAGGAAAAATTTGCGATGTTAATGGACGCTAATCAGCCAATAACTGATCAAGTGCAGCAAATGCTTATTGATCAAGTTAAAAACGGCGACCAGTTAGCCTATAAAGCGCTCTATGACATGCATAAAGCAAAAGTTTATGGCTTATGCCTGAGACTAATAGCCGATGAGGGGCATGCGCAAGATGCAACTCAAGAAGTATTTGTACAGGTATGGCACAAAATAGCGCAATTTGATGGGCGTTCGCAATTTTCTACCTGGCTTTACAGTGTCACCAGTAATATTGCTATTAGCTATGTGCGTAAGCAAAAACATTGGTTTAATAAAGTTATTAGCTTTGAACAAAGCGGTATGGATGAGCAATCTGCAAATGACTGCAATGGCTTAAATGGCTTAGATAAATTAATCGTTAGGCTGCCTGAGCGTGCAAGAATGGTATTTGTACTGTATGCCGTTGAAGGTTATAGGCATGAAGAAATAGCAACCTTGCTAGGCATGGCTGTAGGCTCTAGTAAGGCGCAATATCATCGTGCAAGGCAATTATTAAAACAGTGGTACGAAAATGAGTAAAACAAATTTTGATGACTACTTAAATGAGTCGCTAACACAATTAAATAAAAATATAACACCCGATAAAGAGCTCTGGGATGGGATTGAGCGCGCCATAATGACTAATAAGCAGGCAAGTACAGTTAAGAGTGTAGTTTGGCCGAAGCTAACTGCCATTGCGGCATGTTGTGTGGCTGCTTTGGTTAGCACTATGGTGTTTTTTACATCTCCAGAGACAAATACCGCTGTGGCGATGAGTGATTTTTTTACTAAGCAAAAACAAAGTTTACTTGTTCAATACCAAAGCCAAGCGGCATTAACAGATAACTGGCAAGTGCAGCTAAAAGAACTTGAAGATGCTGAGCAGGCTATAAAGCAAACACTTGAAAATGAACCACAAAATAAGGCGCTACTGTCCATGTTAGCGCAAGTATATCAACAACAACTCGACTTAATTAACAAGGTGCATGCACCGCGTTGGCAACAAATCTAGGAGAAATAAATGAAAGCAATAATACTTGGAATAGCTTTATTACCAATGGCTGTATTTGCCGGTGAAAAAATAGAACAACAAATTGAAGTACCAAACGGTGGCGTTATTCATATAGAAAATCAGCGCGGCAATGTAAATATTATGGGCTGGGAGAAAAATCAATTTAAAGTGAGCGGCGAGCTTGACGATAAAGCACAAGGCTACACTCTTAAAACACAGGGTAATAAAACTCAGTTTATTGTAAAAATGCCTGATCTTTCAAATTGGGATAATAACAATAATGGCTCAACGCTAACTATTTTCATGCCTCAAAGCAGTGCGCTGGAGTATGTTGGGGTTAACGCTTCGGTAACTGCAAAAGAGTTAAAAAGAGGCACTGAAATTGATGTAGTCAATGGCGCCATTACAGTAAATGATCTTAACGGCGATATTAAGCTTACTAGTGTTAACGGTGACATCAACGCAAAAAACCTCAGTGGTAAAGTGCAATTTGAAACTGTAAATGGCGCAATTGATGATCAGCAATCAAACGGAGAAGTTCGTTTTAATGCGGTTAATGGGAATATAAAATCAAACTCGACTGCTAATGATATTCGCTTAGAAAACGTAAACGGTGATATCAATCTTACCTTCGATGCAATCAAAGAGTTACAAATAAGCACTGTAAATGGCGAAGTTGAAGTGCGTATTAATCGCCTTTTAAGTGATGCTGATGTAAGTTTTGAATCTGTAAGTGGCAATGCTGAGTTTTACTTTCCAGCTGATTTATCGGCACAATTTGAAGTGCAAGCCCATGCCGGCGGTAAAATTGACAACCAGCTAACGAGCGACCAAGTGCAAAAAGCCAAGTATGGCCCAGCTAGTGGAATTAAGTTTAATGCTAATGGCACCGATGCCAGTGTAGAAATGAATACCATAAGTGGGACGATTGGACTTAAGCGCCAATAATCATCCATTTTATTTTAAGTTACAAAAAGCAGGAAAGATTTCCTGCTTTGCTATTTGCACAGCCCTGCCAAGTCGATAGAATAGAGCCATTCAATTTTAGTACTGTGAAGTTATGGCCAAACCAGATAAGCAAGTCGACACTCTTAAAGTTCCTCCCCATTCAATAGAAGCTGAACAATCTGTTTTAGGTGGTTTAATGCTTGATAATCAAGCATTTGATCGCGTAGCTGAACTTGTTGTGTCACAGGACTTTTATACCCGTACCCATAAGCTTATTTTTGAGGCAATGACAGCACTGGCTGAAATTGGTGATCCGATTGATTTAATTACTATTTCTGAAAGTTTAGAAAAAAATAATCAGCTTTCAGGGATTGGCGGCTTTGCGTATTTAGCCGAAATAGCTAAAAACACCCCAAGTGCTGCTAATATTGATGCTTACGCTAGCATTGTACGCGAGCGTGCAGTTGTGCGTGAAATGATTGGTGTTGCCAATGAAATTGCTGAGGCAGGCTTTAACCCTGAAGGGCGCACAAGTCACGATTTACTCGACTTTGCTGAGAGCAAAGTATTTAAAATTGCTGAGCAACGTACAAAAAGTAGTGATGGCCCGCAAAGCATTCACAACATACTTGAAAAAACCGTTGATAAAATAGAAGAGCTTTATCAGTCACCACAAGATGGTGTTACCGGTGTAAGCACAGGTTATGCTGATTTAGATAAAATGACGACTGGTCTGCAGCCCTCAGATTTAATTATTGTAGCAGCACGTCCATCGATGGGTAAAACTACCTTTGCGATGAACCTTGCTGAGCATGCAGCAATGACCCAAGACAAGCCTGTACTTATCTACTCACTAGAGATGCCCTCTGAACAAATTATGATGAGGATGCTGGCGTCCCTTGGCCG
This sequence comes from Pseudoalteromonas sp. SCSIO_11900, assembly GCF_000576475.1. NCBI lineage: Bacteria > Pseudomonadati > Pseudomonadota > Gammaproteobacteria > Alteromonadales > Pseudoalteromonadaceae > Pseudoalteromonas > Pseudoalteromonas sp. SCSIO_11900. Next base: position 241,514 of record NZ_KK070023.1, on the reverse strand, counting down.
AATTAACCAAACCAAAGTACGTACTGGTCAGCTAGATGACGATGACTGGGCGCGCCTTTCATCAACCATGGGGTTACTCATGGAAAAAGGCAAAATGTATGTTGATGACGCTTCAGGCTTAACACCCACTGATGTACGTTCACGTGCACGTCGTATTGCCCGCGATCATGGTGGGATAAGTATGATCATGGTCGATTACCTACAATTAATGCGCGTACCTAGCTTGTCAGATAATCGTACCTTAGAAATTGCCGAAATTTCACGTTCACTTAAAGCATTAGCAAAAGAATTACAGTGTCCGGTTGTTGCACTATCGCAGCTTAACCGTACCCTAGAGCAACGTGCTGATAAACGCCCAATTAACTCAGATTTGCGTGAGTCGGGCTCTATTGAGCAAGATGCCGATTTAATCATGTTTATTTATCGTGACGAAGTATACAACGAAGACAGTACTGATAAAGGTGTTGCAGAAATTATCATCGGTAAACAGCGTAACGGTCCGATTGGTAAAGTGCGCCTAACCTTCCAAGGTCAATTCTCTCGCTTTGATAATTACGCGGGGCCTGCTGTAGATGATGATTACTAATGCGCTTAGCTATTGCCGAAATTAACTTACAAGCACTTGCTCATAATTTAGCGCAAGTGCGACAGTTTGCGCCTAACAGTAAAGTAATGGCGGTATTAAAAGCCAATGCTTATGGTCATGGTTTAGTAAAAATAGCGCAGCACCTTAATGATGCCGACGCATTTGCAGTGGCACGAATAGATGAAGCGCTCGCACTGCGAGCTGGCGGGCTGACCAAGCCTATTGTGTTGCTGGAAGGTTTTTTCCATCAAGATGAGTTGCCGATTTTATTAGCCAATAACTTTCAAACCATAATCCATGATGAAAACCAGCTCAGAGCACTTGAAAATGCAAAGCTCGATGCACCAATCAGTTGCTGGTTAAAAATCAATACGGGTATGCATCGTTTAGGGGTTGCACCAACGCAATTGAATGATTTTTATCAGCGCTTGCAAGCGACTAATAACGCTAAAGATGCAATCAATTTAATGACGCACTTTTCCAGTGCCGATGATGTTAATGATCCCAAAACAGCAGAGCAAATTGCTTTGTTTGATTCATTAGTGCAAGGCAAACAACAAGCACATTGTTTAGCAAATTCGGCCGGTATTATTGCTTGGCCTGCCGGTCATGGCGAGTGGGTGCGTCCAGGCTTGATGATGTATGGTGTATCACCAATGCTTAACACTTCTGGAAAAGATCATCAGCTTAAGCCGGTGATGCGCTTAACCACTAAGGTTATTGCAATTCGCGATGTTGATGCTGCGCAAGGTGTTGGTTATGGTGGTAGATGGCAAAGTGCTCAGCCGACTAAGCTTGCAGTTGTTGCTATGGGCTATGGTGATGGCTATCCGCGTCATGCTAAACATGGTACCCCTGTAGTGATTGCTGGCAAACGTTATGGTATTGCTGGCAACATCTCTATGGATATGATCAGTGTTGATATTGGTGAAAATGCTGATAGCATCAAAGTAGGCGATGAGGTGGTGATGTGGGGCCCCGAGTTACCGGTAGAAGAAATTGCACAATGTGCTGATACTATATCTTACGAGTTATTGTGTAATATTACACCGCGCGTAAGTTATGAGTACCAGCGCTAATATTTATTTTAAAAATACCCATTAAGTTTACATTGCTAGAATGATCGTGATGCTCACTTAATCGGTATCGTTACTCTTTTATAAAGTAAATATCGCTAAAGCCCATGCGAGCAAATTCTTGATCACGAAAGTTACGCACAGCCGATGACCCTTTAGAGGTCATTTCAATTTGGCGTACCATGTTTAAGTAGTTAGTTAAATCGATACCTTCGGCAGCCGCAATAGCCTGATACATATCGTGGTATTTATCTTTGGCGAAGTTAATTTCGCGCGGTTGATTTTTAAAAGTGTAGGTAATTCTGCGTGCCATAATGAGCTCATTTAAATTGAGTGTTAGTGTAATTTTACACTGTATTTAAGTTGCGTTGAATGATTAGTTGAAATCAAATAATTAAAAAGGTGAGTTTGAAATGAAATTATCAGTAGAGATCAGTAAATACCCGCTCCACCAAGATTACATTCCTTTTATTAAAGGCTTTATCGACAGAGTTAATGCTTACGAAGAACTCAAAGTGATCACGAATACGATGTCAACCCAAATATTTGGTGATTATGATCTAGTTATGCAAGTGATCAGCACAGAAATTAAACATTCATATGAGCAATTTGGTAAAGCTATATTTGTGTGTAAATTTATTTCGGGCGATTTATCTCCCGAATAACCTCTTAACAAACACGGTCGTTTTATAATGATGGATTTTGTAACGCAAATACTCAGTGGTTTTACTGCTATGTCGCATTGGGAATATATTGCGGTTGCTTTGTCGATGGCGTATTTATTACTGGCCATTAAAGAGAACTTATGGTGCTGGCCTGCGGCTTTTTTTAGTACGCTTATTTATACCATTATGTATTGGAATGGCGCGCTGCTAATGGAGTCGTTACTAAACTTTTATTATATGTATATGGCGGTGTTTGGTTGGGTCGTGTGGCGCAAAGGCAAGACTAATCAAGCGCAGCGACTAATTACATCCTGGCCGGTAAACCGACATATTATTTTAATTGTACTCACTACATTAGTGTCATTAGCAATTGGCTATGTAATGCAAAACTATACGCATGCAGATTTTGCCTATCTTGATAGTTTCACAACTTGCTTTGCTGTGGTTACTACGTATCTGGTAGCTAAAAAAGTACTAGAAAATTGGCTCTATTGGATAGTCATTGATGCGGCCTCTATGTATTTGTACTATGAAAAAGGCTATTACCCAACCCTTGTTTTATTTGTATTTTATACCGTTATGGCAGCATGGGGGTTTAAAACGTGGTACGAAGAATACGAGCAAAGCCAAGCCAAGCCCATGGCGCAACTTTAATCTATGAATCAGCATTCTCAGTTAGTTAATATTTGTAGCGCGTTTTTAGTACCGAGCACAATAACCGCAACAGAGTATTTGGTTAACGGTCTAAGCAACGATAACTTTTTGATCCGTACTGACAGCCAAGCTTATTTATTAAAGTGTTATAAATCGTATTGGCCACAAGTAGGGTTACATGCTCAGTATGAGCTCAGTAAACAACAAGTTTGCTCTGCCCCCATATGGCTCGATAAGCAAAATAAGCGCGCAGCTTTTAACTATATAGAGGGAGAGGTTGCAGAGTCTTATTTGGCGATGCCGCTACTGACTAAACTTGTTAAGCTTCATGCGTATACAACTAATAATGAGGCAATGAATATAGCTTTGGAATTGCAAGCCTATCAGCATTTATTAGTGTTTAAACAGTATGAAAAGCTCATAAACAAGACATTAAAAAGCATAGCCAACATGCCCGTAGATAGCGGCTTTTGCCATAACGACTTAGTCAAAGAAAATATCGTGGTAAACCCGAAAGGTGTTTATTTAATCGATTTTGAGTATGCTCAAACAAATGATGTGTATTTTGATCTTGCTGCGTTAGCGGTTAGTTTTAAATTAGATGCTTCAGGCAAGCAGGCTCTGCTTAACAATTACAAAACGCACACCCTATCAGAACAATTTTATTTATCTATGCACAAACTCAATTGCTATCAGTTAGTTTATTTACTGTTATGTATAGGTTGGTATGAGCAACGCGCTATAAACAATCAGGTTGTTGTATTGCGCGCGCAACTGGATGAGCTTATTGCTTTAATGGAGGGTTAAAGTCCGCCAAAGCGTTCCGCAAGCTCTTTGTATTTTGCTACTTCATCAGCGTCAAATTGCTTTTCGCCGTTATCATCTTCTGATTTAGCGATTAATAGGCTTTCTCGAGCAAGGCGTTTAACTCGCTCGACTTTAACTCCTAAAAACTCAGCAACTTGTTCTGTTGACATTATCTTCATAATTACTTCCTCGTATTTAATCTTTCCGTCCAGTGACAATAATAGATAATATGTGTCTAAAGCGTTACTGTTTTTTATAGGATATAAATAAATAGCGCTTTTTTTACCTTTTGTTAAGTGATTAGCTCAAATTATAGACATGTAAACGAATCATGCTGGTATTTATACAAAGATGCCTTTATTATTGCGCATGCTAAAGCATTGATATCGCGAGTTGATGTGGAGGCAACAAATGTGCTCTCGTGGTGAAATGGATATCACGTGGCCCTCCGGAGGCTAAGTTGTAGGTTCGATCCCTACCGAGAGCGCCATTTGGTCCCTTTCCTTTTCTAGATAGTAAATACTAATATCTAAACAAATGATGACCTGAGTGTGGCCAACTTAAAACTATTTTAATTTTAAGAGCTGACAATTTCGTTACTTTTGCGTAATAAAAGTTTATCTTAAATTTAGAGTGTATTTACATTTACGCATATCTACAGCTTTGTCCTTTCTAGCCATACTTCTCATCCTAAATATTTAATGACTTTGTTTTCTTAGTTGAAATATAGATTAACTTCAGACCTTATTTCTTTCGTCAAACCATCAACAGGAGCTACTTACACTGTTATTTAAATATAAAATATATTGTATACAATGATAATTTAATGTTACAAAAGTATTTCTCTTTTCGAGTTGGATTGAGAAAACAATAATTATCAAAGGTAAATTATGAAAATTAAAACATTAATTCTGGCGCTACCTATACTTGGAGCAAGCTCTTTAGCTCAATCAGCTAACCTGCAAGAGCGCTTGTTTACACCAAAAAATGCAGAAGTTGAGCGCACACATTATCACGGTGTAGATCACCAAAATAATGAAAAAGCCCCTATAGCTGAGTTGCAAAAGCAGCCACAACAACTTAATCAATTTATGATGCGCAGCCAAGCCGCCGTTGTCAGTTGTGATTTAGCTGCGATGGCAAGTGCAAGCACTAGTACAATTATCACTGAACTTAAAAGCCAAGGTACTAGTTGTATTAATGAACTATTTAGTGCGCCATCCTCTATTCAGAGTCAAGTTTACAGTTCAGATAACATGTATGCCGTTGCAAATCATGCTAAGTCACTCTCACAGACTTATGCTGGAGGTGGAGATGTTGACTTAGAAGCGCTGTTTTTATATTTGCGTGCGGGTTTTTATGTTGAGTTTTACAACGGTGACGTGAATTTTAGTTCTTGGGTACAGCCTGCAGTAGTTGATGCTATAGATGCATTTGTAAACAATAGCCACTTTTATGATGATAATGATGGACACGGTAAAACACTTGCTGAAGTTATCATAACTATGGATAGTGCTGAGCAGCAGCATCGTTACTTAAACGTGGTAAAGCAGTGGTTAACGCGCTTCAATGAGAGTTATGCTGCAAAATGGAATATGCGTAGTGCTGTTAATGGTATTTTCACGCTACTTTATCGTGGCCAGTGGAATGATGCATTTGTAACCGCTATCGGCACTGATACTGACTTAGTTGCTAAGCTAAGCGCATTTACTCAAAAGCAGTGGATGATAGACTCAGATGCACAATACTTAATTGTTAACGCTGCCAGTGAACTAGCTCGTTTAAAACAATATTCAGGCACGCCAATACAAGCAAGTGTTGATACTGGTTTGAAAGCTATTTTTAGCACCTATAACAGTTTTGGTTATGGTGATGCAGTATGGCTTGCAGCAGCTGATTCTGTAAGTTATTACGCAGATTGTAATGACTACGGTATTTGTGGCTTTGTTGATGAACTAACTCAACAAGTGTTGTCACAAAATTATAGCTGTAGTAGTACTATAAAAATTCGCTCGCAAAATATGACGGCTATTCAACATGCAGCAGCATGTGATGCTATGGGCGCTGAAGAAGGGCTTTTTCATAATAAGCTAGCCACAAATAACACCCCTGTAGCTGATGACAACAATAACTTTTTACAAGTAAATATTTTTGACAGTAGTGACGATTATAGCAAGTACGCAGGTGCTATCTTTGGTATAGATACTAACAATGGCGGTATGTATTTAGAAGGTGCCCCATCTGTAGTTGGTAACCAAGCTAATTTCGTAGCATATGAAGCAAGTTATGCCAATGCAGAGCACTATGTATGGAACTTAGAGCACGAGTATGTTCACTATTTAGATGGCCGTTTCGACTTATATGGTGACTTTAACGCACCCACAGAAGATATTGTCTGGTGGTCAGAGGGGGTTGCAGAGTATGTTGCTAATTTAAATAACAACGATGCTGCAAAAGCCACTATTAGTGATGGCTCGCGCTATACACTAGCGCAAATTTTTGACACCACCTATGATGGATTTGATCAAGATCGAATTTATCGCTGGGGTTACTTAGCTGTTCGCTTTATGTTTGAACGTCACAACAACGAACTTGATGCCATGTTGGCTCATACCCGCACTGGTAATTGGAGTGCCTATAAATCAAAAACTGTAGAGTGGGCCAATAACTATGAGAATGAATTTGTACAGTGGTGCGATGACTTAGTGGCAGGTACGAGCACTAATACCCCACCAATAGCACAAATTAATGGCCCATATTCTGGCATGCAAAATAACAATATTAGCTTCACGAGTAATGGTAGTAATGATAGCGATGGTAGTATCGCCAGTTATCAATGGAACTTTGGCGATGGTAGCAGTTCAAATCTGGCCAATCCTACTCATAGTTACACAAGTGCAGGAGAATACACCATAACATTAACTGTGGTTGATAATGAAGGTGCAAGCCAAACTGTCACTACAGTAGCAACTATCGAAGCTGACAGTAGTGTTGATGATGGTGTGCTATTGAATAGCCAGCCAATTAACATCAGTGGCGCTCAAGATGAATTTTTATATTTCACTTTTGATGTTCCTTCAGGCGCCAGCGACCTTATGTTTAATTTAACTGGTGGTACAGGTGATGCGGATTTATATGTAAGTTTTGAAGCAGCACCGAGTGAAGCTATATATGATTGTCGCCCTTACATTGGTGGTAACGAAGAGTCGTGTGCTATAAACCCTGCACAAGTAGGCCGATACCATGTGATGGTTAGAGGTTATAATGCATTTGATAACGTTCAGTTAACAGCATCATTTACCCAAGTGACTTCTAACGTGCCAGATGTGTGTGCTAGTCAAGGCAGCCGAAGCCGTGGCCGCTTAAATGATGGCGAAGTAATTTGTCTAGGTAATAGCGATCCTATGTGGTTTAGCATTGCAGATGTTCAAGGCCAAAATGGTATTGCGATCACCACCGCTAATGGTAGTGGTGATTTAAGTCTAAGCTACGCTGCAAGTGGTTGGCCAAATGGTAACAACGAAGTGGCTGAGTCAAATAATAGCGGAAATGGAGAGTGTATTTATATTTCAGGCCAGAGTGAATATTGGGGCTACCTAAAAGTAGCTGGTAATAGCACTGGTGCAAGCTTAGTCGTCGACTTTAACAGTCAAGGGTGTCGTTAGTTAATATATAAACTTAAAGCGTGATCTCACGTATTTTATATAATGGAGTCATCAGTTTTCTGGTGGCTCTTTTTTTATAAAGAAACAAATGCAAAGGCTCATTTCTTCAAAGTCAAAACACCCCTTTATCTTTTTTATAAATTGAACTACTTGGATGTAAAGTTGATAAATAAACATTCAATTGTACTTACGTTGCAAAAGTGTCGATAAAGCTGACAACTTCAATATTGATGAGTACATTGAAAGGTAATTAAATTAGGGCATAGGTGGCTGAGTATGAAGAGAAAGGAAGCAACTCAGTTAACGCTGGACTAAATAATGGTTATCTAAAGAGAAGCTTAAAGCCACTTTCTTTCGAAAGTGGCGTTTGTCCTATTGTTAAGCTTAGGACAAAGTTAGCTCTTGAATAAGACGAATAGGCTCACCATCAACATTTAAAATGGCCTTTACAGAAATCTGTTGTGGTTTGTCAGTTTTTGTTACTTTGAAGATGTATGTTTTTTGTTCATAAGGTGCTAAATCAACACTTTTCTGTTGAGATTTTGCGGGAGTGGCTTGCTCGAATGATGTCGAGGTTAGAATAATGTCACCAATTGTATCTCCAGAATAAGGCCCAGATAAATTAAGCTCTACTAACCAATGGTCTTCATGCTCTTTCGATTTTACTATATTTAACTCAACGCCATTAAACGGGGTTACTCGTTTGGAGAGCGAAGTTTGGTGCGTTAACGACTTCCATTTGAGAGTTTGCGCAATAGTAATCTTATCAGCATTTATTTCTGTTGGCAGTGAGATATTATGTGTTCCTAGAGTCAAGTTGCGTTTGAGCTGATGAGTTTTGATTAGCTTATCAGCGCTATCTATGAGTGTTACTTGTGCAGTAATTTCTAAAGGGGAACCAGTTGGATTGACCACTCTTAAAAAAGGCCTTTTTTGGTGATAATAAATATCAGATTTAACCCCGGATAGAGTACTAAAACCAGTATTATTTAATGTGGCTATATATTGATTTTCCAAGAACTCTAGTTCAGAACTGGCTTCATCGTGCAGCTCAATAGAGGGGAGTTTTGCCAAAATATTACTCAATTCAAGATCGCATTGTGGTATAAATCTCTCGTGTTGCTGGCAGGTTTTAAACACTCGGTTTAATAGAGCATAATTTTTAAAAAGCCAAGGGTTTGTAAGCGCATTCTCTGCTGTGACAGACACCAAGCGAGTGGGGGTAGGGTTAAATAAGTACGGGGTGATTTTATGGTTGTTATTTTGACCTAATAAGCTGATCTTTTCGCTGTTAAGTGTTGAAATCATTTGCTTATTCAGGGGAATAGAAAATTGTTGGGTTACTTTTTTACTGTCACTTTGAGCGTGTAAGTTAACGCGTAACTGTGTTTGCTCGAGCGTTAGATTTATTGCAAGTTTCTTATCTGCAATTAATGCACCTTTTATCTCAGGTGTCAGGGCTATTTGCTTTGTTTTAAAGTTATCGTAGTTTTGTGCATTTATAATTAAGTGACTGCCATCTTCAACAACCAGCATCAGCAATTGATCATCACTTGCCTGCTCTTCACCAACAAAAGTACGGCGATATTTTTGGTTTTTTTGGTTACGCTTACCTTGTAATGCTATGCCAATGTTTCCTCGATGTAATTGAGCAGCTTCAAATTCGATTAACGCGGCCACTTGGTTTTTATTTACCACATCAATGAGCGAACTCGGCTTTGGCGCTGGAAAGTCCATGACTGGGTGGTTGGCAGTTGCGGGGGGATTAATATCTAATCGTGATAACGCCGTTGATTGAGTATTACGTAGCCAGTAAGCGTTACCGTCTTGCTCCCAAGGTCCTGATACAATATGGAAGCTAGGCTGGATATTTTCTACAAAATCAGCAAAACCTTGTTCTATTTCCGACCAATTTTTAAAAGTACTTTTAAGCAGTGAGTTAGCTGTTGAAAGTGTGGCTTCGCTGTGTGGGTTCGCTAGTCTTAGCTCTTCAATAAAGTGAGCAAAGTACTGTGCCCGTTCAGGAGAGCTTAAAAGGTAATGAATTATAAAAAAATTAAGTCCACGTTTTAGTGCAGGATCGTCATTTATTTCTTCAATTGTAGGTTTATTTGCACTGTAATATTGTTTTAAACCGGTTTCAATGTAATTCATTGGGGCGCGATCAAATACCATGACGGTGAGTTGTTTTTGCTTAGGATCATAAACATGGTGAGCAATCGAATCCGCTAAACCTTCGGTGATCCAATTAGGTGCCCACGTTGAATGGCCGTTTAATGCCATATGAAAAGCATGCATGGTTTCGTGAATAACTATATAGCGCTGGTGGTGCTCACGGTGGCTGGGGAAATTATATCCGGCACGGTTATAAAACATGGTTTCACCACCGGCAGTTTTATGTACCCCACGTAAAAAACCATCATCAAGCATGGCTTCTCGAACACGGGATCGACTACTACCATAAACAACGGCAATGCGTTGGCGTTCAATATTAGGGGGAGCCATACCAAATAAAGCAACATAATGTGGATATGCCATTTCAAGTAACTCTAAGTATAGCGTGACTTTTTCTTTAGGTAGATCACTTTTTAGCGCAAAGTGCTTACTTACCCACCAGTTGTAGCCCCGACTATTTCCTATTTTGCCATCGCTATATGTATATGGAATTTTTTTTCCTAAAAACTCTATATCGATATTATTGAGTGTGCTGGTATAGCCCTGCACGGTAATGTTTGCTTGCATTTTACTTGAGCTGCTTTTTATATTGCCAATACTAGGCTTATTATTATTCGCACTAGAATTAGGCGTGGGCTGACAGGCCGTGAGTAGTAAAGTTAATAATGTGAGAGATATAATTTTTGTCATTTTATTTGCTTTAAGTGTATATTGTATGCAATATAAAATACTGTGTTTAATTGAAAAAGTAAACTATGAATAATAACCAACAATTACAATCAGCAGCACAGCAGGGAATCGATAAAAATAAACAAACTTGGCGTAGCTTTGGGTTAGGTTTCTATTTGGCTAATACCATGGAAATTTTTGAGCGTTTAGCCTGGTATGGTTTCTTTGCTGTATCATCGGTGTATATGACCACACCCGTTGAACAAGGGGGGGTCGGATTTAGTGATGCAGAGCGAGGTGCAGTACAGGGGATAATTCCGTTTTTTTTATATTTATTACCTGTGATCACTGGGGCTTTTGCCGATCGCTATGGCTATAAAAAAATGTTTACATGCTCATTTATTGTGATGGCGCCGAGTTATTACTTTTTGGGTCAAGTGACAGACTTTAATTCGTTCTTTATGATTTTAATGTTAGTCGCTTTTGGTGCATCCTGCTTTAAGCCTGTGGTAGTTGGCACTATAAGTCAAAACACTAACGACAGTAACCGGGGTTTAGGCTTTGGTATTTTTTACACTATGGTTAATTTGGGGGGCTTCATAGGCCCGTTAGTGGCTGGGTATTTACGGACTATTAGTTGGGATGCGGTATTTATTATGTCGGCATCTTGGATAGTTGTTAATTTTATTCCATTGCTCTTTTACCGTGAGTCAAGCAGCAAACTACGTAGCAGCATAGGGGCGGCAGCGGTTTTACAGCAAGCTCAACATGTTTTGGGTAACAGCCGTTTCGCATTATTACTGTTTACCAGTGTAATTATTTTAATGACGGGGGGAGTTAGCTGGTTAACATATACTCAAGCTTTTTCGCTAATTACGATTTGGTTAGCTGCGAACTGGTTATGGGATAAGTGCGTAAGCGTGCAAAAAGCGTCTAAATGGTATCTACAACCGGTGAGGGTTAGCAATCGTAGTTTTGCACTATATTTAGCAATATTAACGGGGTTTTGGACGGTATATAACCAACTTTTTTATACTCTACCTCTGTTTATACGTGACTATATTGATACTCAAGATTTAGTTGCACTCTTGAGTTACTTTGGTCAATCAGCAGTGGATTTTTTTGCTTATGTTGATATTCAAGCTTTAAGTAACAAACTGCAAACACTGGCTGCTACTCAAAGTCTAACACCAGTCAAAGAGATAAATTTAGAGGCAGTGCGTCTAGAGTTAGTCCACTTAAAAGTCAATGTTCCTGTTGCTGAAATAGCGTTATTTTTTAAACAAGCTAGTGCTTCTAACTTTTCAGCTGAGCAAAGTATGCAAGTGGCGCAGCAGTGGCTTAAATACCGACAGGTAAACCCTGAATACCTGATTAATTTAGATTTTGCAGCTATTGTTCTGTTACAAATAATAGTAAGTGTTAAATGTCAGCATTTTAAAGTTATATCTGTCTTAATAAGCGGTTTACTTGTCACAGCAGGTGCTTTTTTAGTGTTGTTATTAATGAGTGCGGGGGTATTACTAAGCCAGTTGGGAGGTTTAGTAGTGGTAACGGTTATATTATTAATTGCTTTTGGTGAAATGCTCACCTCACCAAAAAGCCAAGAGTATGTTGCCAGCATAGCTCCAAAAGGCAGTGCTGCGATGTTTATGGGTTATTACTTTGTGTCTATGGCATTAGGCTTTTTATTTGCTGGATTTTTGTCTGGGTGGAGTTATGGTTACCTAGTCAAAGAGATAAAGTCCCCCGAAATCATGTGGCTATTATTTGCAGGCATTGCACTAGTTACCGGATTTGGTTTTTATTTATTAGCGCGATACAAAAAGGGCTAAATAAATGATTTTTAAAAATCTGTTTATTTTAATCACCGTGCTTTTAATCAGTCATTGTGAGGCTGCTGCTAGTGAGGTGGTTGATTATAAAAACTTAATAGATAGAACCGGAAGCCCATATTATATGCAGGACTTTGAGCAAGGCGGCCACCAACGTTTTAGCCCTCTTTTTGATTTAGGCGCATGGCATGGACATTTGCTACCAACAGATGAAAATGCCGGCGCGTTCACCGGGCCTGCTATTGTTACTGAGGAGTATTTAAATTTTATAGCACCTTATTTGGAAAAGCTGACTGTTTATAAAGGCCAGAAAATTGACGAGGCCAATAAAGTGAAACTAGCAATGCGGGCTTACAGCTTACCCGGCGCGTTAGTACAAGAGCTAAGCGGTGACGGGGTAAACATAATACTTACTTTGCGCTTTGTGACAAATCGCACTTCATTAGTCAAAACACAGATTAAAACCACTGAGCCTGTTACATTACATTTCACAGGAAAGCTTATAAACCATTTACGTGCTAACAATGGCACTGAAAGAGAGGGGCGTTCGCCATTTGTGGTTTATCCGGAATTAAATCCCCAATGGCAAGTCACCAACAATAGTATTGCGATTAGTTTTGGCAAAGTAAGGGCGCATGGACACATACTCACTTCGGGGAGCTCACAGTTATTGCTTAAAAAAACGTTAGCGGTTAGAACACGTCATGACGACCTAAGTTACTCAAGCACAACGCACATAAAAAACAATCGTACATTCTACACAAGCTATTCATATTTATTAAATAATCAAGAAGCGGTACGTGAAAGAGAGATTATTGATGAAATTTTAAAGCAACCCGAACACTATTTATCACGTAGTAAATTACGTTGGCAAGAGTATATAAATAAAGCCACACAGCCAATTAGTAACAAGCAACCAGCTCTACAAAAACTTGCGGTAAAAAGTGTTGAAACGTTAATTGGAAATTGGCGCAGTAAAGCTGGTGCAGTAGGTTTTGATACCGTTAGTCCTGCCGTGACCGGTCGCTGGTTTTCAGGTAATCAAACTTGGCCTTGGGATAGTTACAAGCAGGCATATGCACTGGTAACATTTAATCCAGAGCTTGCAAAACAAAATTTGAATGCTGTGTTTGAGCATCAAATAACGCCAAACGATGCTGTCAGGCCATGGGATGCTGGATTTATACCTGACTTAGTGGCCTATAATTTTAGTGCAAAACGCGGTGGTGACGGCACAAATTGGAATGAGCGTAATACTAAGCCAAGCTTGGCAGCTTGGGCTGTGTGGCAGGTGTTTGAAAATACAGGCGATACTCAGTGGCTCAGACGCATGTATCCTAAACTAGTTGCTTATCGTGAATGGTGGTTACGCAACCGTGATCATAACAAAAACGGTGTGCCTGAGTATGGTGCCACTATTGATAAAGCTCATAATACTCGTGACGGTAAGTTATTGTTTAAAGTAAAAACCTCGGCAGGTTGGCGAACAAAAAGTGGCTTAAAAAACTATAGGACTTACCTAAGCGATGAAGCAACCTTAGAAATTAAAGTTCCGGCTCAAACAGCCGCATCTTGGGAATCTGGTCGTGATGATGCTGCTGTGTTTGGTTTTATAAATAATCAACAGTTAAATCGTTATATAAAAAACGGCGGGATTCGTGGTGACTGGCACGTTGGTTTTGCAGAAAATCGTAATGATACAGGTACATTAGTTGGGTATTCATTATTGCAAGAATCTGTGGATCAAGCCTCTTATATGGCTGCTGATAACCGTTATTTAAGTAAAATAGCGAAGCAGCTTAAGTTACCGCACCAAGCAAGTTATTTTTTAAGGCAAGCCGCTCAGTTAAGGGATTATATCAATCGGTGCATGTTTGATAAAAATACAGGCTTCTACTACGACATTGAAATAGCAGATACCCCCTTAGCGAATGGTTGCGCTGGGAGGACTTTAGTAAAAAGAGGCAAAGGTCCTGAAGGGTGGTCACCGTTGTTTAATCAAGTAGCGAGTATGGAACAGGCCAGTGATGTGGTAAAAACAATGCTTGATAACAATGAGTTTAATACTTACGTTCCGCTTGGCAGTGCTGCGCTGACTAACCCGGCTTTCGGTGCGGATATTTATTGGCGTGGACGTGTATGGCTTGATCAAGCTTACTTTGGGTTAGTAGGTATGAGTCATTACGGTTATTGCAAACAAGCTCAGCAACTAAGTGAAAAGCTATTAAATCATGCCAATGGTTTGCTTTCTAATGCACCAATACGTGAGAACTATAATCCGCTTAATGGTGAGCAACAAGGAGCGCCTAACTTTTCATGGAGCGCAGCACACTTATTACTAATTGCTCAAAAGCAAGGTAAATGGTGCCAATAATTGACACTGTTTAATTCAGTTCACCAGACTAATCACACTATGGCATAAATTAATCACCACTGCTTAAGCTTCACAAATCACAAGAGAACTAACACAAATAGAATATTGTATACAATATTCTATTTGTGTTAGTATTTATAGGAGTTACCTTTAAGCAACAGGAAATATGATGAAAACAACGAACACAGATTGGCGCTTTTCAGTTATGCCGGCCGTATTCACATGGCTAAAAGAGCCTGAATCTGGGGTACTTGAAATTGATTTTGATACAACAAAAAAGTACGCTGCAGAAATTTTAAAAGTACAAGGGAAAGGCGGTAGTAGAATGGGGGGGCTTGTTGGCTCAGGCACATTAGGTGAAAATAGTTATCTAAGTGTTGATCAGCGTCTTTCTTTACTTGAAGCTCTTTCTGATGTTGCAAAAGAATATGGTGTCCCACTGATCAGTGGCGCAGCGGCAGAAACGAAAGAAGAAATAGCTGAAATTGTAAAGCAACTTGCATCTGTTGGCGTAGATACTGTCATGGTTATGCCACCAAAAACCAAAGAAGCACCTAGTGATGAAGATATGTATGCATATTATGCGCTTTGTGCAACAGCAGCTAAAGAGGCTGGCATTACAATTATGCCTTATAACAACCCAGATGCAGCTGGCTACCATGCGCTCTCAACCGAGCTTCTTAAAAAACTTGCTGCGCTTCCTGAAGTAACTGCGTTAAAAATATCGACGTCAGATGTTTCAATCATTGAGACGATAATGCTAGAAAACAAAGATGCAAAAATTTTGGCAGGTGTAGACACTGTCACTGTGCATGCCGGACTAGCAGGAGCATGTGGCGGGATCACAGGTGTAGGTTGTATCTTTCCAAAAGCGAGTGTGACGATGCAGGAGTATGTAAATAAAGGGGAATGGGCTGAGGCTAACAAAATTTCTCAGGCTATGAATTCCATCTCTTACTTGGATGCTCAACCGCTACTTATGGAGTACCTTAAGTGCGCATTTGGAATTCATCATGACGATAAGGATGGTGGACTTCGTACTTTCGGTAATAAATTAACTCAACAGCAAATTGATGACGTTCGTGCAAGATATCTTTTAGCACGAGAGAGGCTTAAAGCTTTGGACTTGTTAGGCTAATTCGTTGTCTAGTTCTTTCAAGTACTAATTAGCTGCACGGTAAGTATTCGCCGTGCAGCAATGAGTATATTTATCTTATAACCCAAATGGGTTTTCGAGGCTATGAGCGGGTTCAGTGAACCACTTTGGACCATTCTCAGTCATATAAAAGTGATCCTCTAAACGCACACCAAATTCACCAGGTACAACGAGCATTGGCTCATTACTAAAGCACATACCAGCGGCTAGAGATGTTTTGTCACCGCCGACCAAATAAGGCCATTCATGGATGTCTAAGCCTATACCATGACCGGTACGGTGTGGGCAGCCAGGTGTTTGATACTCAGGGCCAAGGCCTTGCTCTGCTAAGTAAGAGCGGGCAGCGTTGTCGACACTCTCACAACTTTGACCTATTTGAGCTGCATCAAAAGCGGCCATTTGTGCGGCTTTTTCATAATTCCAAAATTGGCGTTGGCGGTCTGTAGCTTCACCAAATACGTAAGTGCGAGTTATATCTGATAAGTAGTCGTGTACTTTACAGCCAGTATCAATTAAAACCATATCTCCTTTTTTAAGAATTTGTGGCTCTTTGACACCATGAGGAAATGATGTAGCGAGGCCAAACAAAACGATGCAAAAGTAGTTACCAGGCGCGCCAACTTTTTTGTGCGCTTGTTTAATAAATTCTTCTACCTCAGTTGTGCTTATACCCTCATATAGCATGCTAGCTGTGGCCTGATGAACTTTTAAGGTCATATCCATCGCACGCTGTATTAGCATTAGTTCATTGGCTGACTTATGCATGCGGCAATGAGCTGTAACAGGCTGTGCATTAACGAGGTTTAAGCCTGTTTGCGCTTTATTTATGCCATCGAAAATGAAAAACTGCGCGCTTTCGTCAATCCCTACAGTGCCACTCTCAGCAATGCCCATTTCGGTGAGCACTTTGACAAATAATGCATAAGGACTTTCGTGTTCAAGCCAGCCGCGAATTGGGCCTTCTATAACTTTAAAGCCATTGAGAGAGCCAATTTCAAAATCAGGGGCTATATATTGTACTTCGCCCTTCGCGGGTAAAATAGCACCGACCATGCGCTCACTTGCGTACCAGCGCATACCCGTAAAGTAAGTAAGGTTAGTCCCTGCATTTAAGTAAATGGCATCAATATTATTGGCTTGCATATACTCTTGAGCACGGGCAATACGGGCTAGATGCTCATCAGCTTGAATGGGAATTAAATCGCGAGTCATATTGGAAAGACTAGCAAGTGCTTGTTCTTTCGTTTGAGTACTAATACCTTTGGTCATCATTAGGTTCTCCTATGTATTTGTTTAATTATAATTTTTAAAGAATTAGCGCATAAACCGGTTTATAGAATATGGCTCTAAATTTATGGAGGGGGCTTTATTGAGACACAAATCTGTAATTAACTCGGCAGTTATGGCTCCTTGTGTCAACCCTAAATGCTGATGACCAAAGGCAAAGTACAGGTTATTGTGATTGGGGGCTTGGCCTATTATGGGTAATGAGTCAGGCAATGATGGCCTACAGCCCATCCATGTAGTCGTGGCACTAAGAGGCTGGCTAGCTAATAACGCTTGTGCATGGGGCAGTAAAGCTAATGCACGTTTATTGTTAGCCTTTCTATTTATACCCGCAAACTCCACTGTGCCTGCCACTCTTAACCCTTGACTCATCGGGGTCATGATAAGACTCCGTTCAGCAGAAGCTACGGGCCGTGTTAGGCCATGGTTAATATTAACCATACAGTGGTAACCACGCTCGGTATCTAAAGGTGCTGTGTATCCAAGCGGCTCGATGAGAGAGGCACTCCAAGCACCCGCTGCGATCACGACTTTATCGAAATTGAGACTATCTTGTTCATCACTCACCATAAAACCTTCATTTTTAGGCGTGATAGCAACTACTTTCTGTTGACGAAATTGCCCCTTTAATAAACTGAACTTTTGCGCTAATTGGATACAAAATAAATGTGGTTCAATACTATGAGCAACGTCTTCAAATAATAAAGCGTGATTTATTTTGTCGGATAAACTGGGCTCTAGAGCATGTACTTGCTTTGCATCAAGTAGCTTTACCTTAATTCCTTGTGCTTGGTACATAGCCAAGGTGCGCTGCACATCAACCAATGGGGTTTTTTCAAAGGTAAGTAAACTCCCTTGTTTAGTAAGCAGGTGGTCAAGCTGATAGTTTGCTAATAATCTTTCATAAGCATGGATCGCATGTTCATTTAAGGCTTTGAGAGCGCGTGTATGTGAAATGAATTTGGCGCTTGGCATATTTTTAATAAATTGCCAAAACCAAGGAAGTGCTTTTATTGCATAGCGCCAATCAATGCGCAATGGCCCTAATGGGTTAAAAAGCATAGCAGGTAATTTTTTTAATAATGCTACCTGCGCTAGAGGAAATACCTGTTCGGTGGCAAAGTGCCCAGCATTACCTTTTGAGCAGCCTTGCGCTAGGCCATTTTCATCGTATAGCGTCACTGCAAAGCCAGCTTGTTGTAACTGTAAAGCTGTGCAAATACCAATTACACCAGCACCGATCACAGCGACTCTTTGTGTTTTTTTATTGGCCAAAACTACCTTCCCCTGATGATAAAAGTAAAACGCTATACGTTTTTTAAAAAATAAATCGATATTGTATTTACTGACAAGTAGTAAGAAAAAAACTCTACAAGCTCTTTCTAAGTCATTTTTAGTTATAACTTTCAATTAGTTATGTGTAATTTGTTATTTGTAATCTTTTAAGGGTGTGTACCTATAAATTTAATATTAAAATAGGATATTGATTATTGTATACAATATACTTATCATATCAAGCATAAATTCAGTTCGGAATAGGCAAATGAAAACCAATTGGCATGGTATAAACCCAGCAATGGCCGCTCAGTTTTATAGTGATGAGTTAGTTAGCTCTACATGGCAACTAGTTGGCAGCGCTATAGTAAAAGCTATAGCAGATTTTAAACTACTGGTTGTAAATGAAAAAACTTCTTCATCAACGCTTAACGATACTGCGAAAGCGTATTGTGTTGATGTAAATAAACCTAAATTGGATTAAGTGATGCGCAAAGGAACATTTTTTTGTATAGATGGCCATACTTGCGGTAACCCTGTGCGGCTTATAACAAGTGGCCATCCTGTGTTACAGGGCAATACCATGAGTGAAAAGCGCCAAGACTTTTTAGCTAACCATGATTGGATCCGTCAAGCGCTCATGTTTGAGCCCAGAGGTCACGATATGATGTCGGGCGGTTTTTTATACCCACCTACTAGCGAAGATGGTGATGCAGCCATTTTATTTGTAGAAACTTCCGGCTGCTTACCCATGTGTGGCCACGGTACAATGGGTATTGTTACCTTCGCCTTAGAGCATGGTTTGCTACATGCTAAAACCCCCGGTACTTTAAAACTGGATACGCCAGCAGGACGAGTTCAGGTCAATTATGAAATGACGGATGGCAAAGTACAGTGGGTTAAAATTTATAATGTGCCTGCTTATTTGGCGCATCAGTCTATTTATATCAATATCACAGAGTTGGGTGAGTTAAAGGTTGATATCGCTTTTGGTGGTAACTTTTATATTATTGTCGAGCCACAGGGTAACTTTAAGGGCATTGAACATTTAAGCGCGGGGCAAATACTCAAGTACAGCCCCCTAGTGCGCGATGCCATTAACGCCAAAATACAATGTATACATCCACTTGATTCTACCGTTCAAGGTGCTAGCCATGTGTTGTGGACAGGTATACCTAAAAACTCTGGTTCTGACGCCGCTAATGCGGTTTTTTATGGTGATAAAGCCATTGACCGCTCACCATGCGGAACAGGCACTAGCGCCCGCATGGCTCAGTTGTTTAGTAAAGGCTTATTGCAGCAAGGCGATGCATTTATTCATGAAAGTTATATTGGCAGCCAGTTTATTGGCTGTATAGAGCAGGTGTCTGAAGTGGCAGGTCAAACTGCTATTTTACCTAGCATTCGCGGCTGGTCTCGGGTAACCGGAACGAGCACCATTACAGTAGATGACGACGACCCATATGCCTATGGGTTTCAAGTAATTTAACGAGGAGAAAAGCATGACATTAACAGGACAAAGCCTAATTGCCGGACAATGGCAAGGTCGCGCTGAGCAAGGTGAATTTCAAGCCTTTTCACCGGCTAAAAATCAACCATTATCGACACGCTACTTTAATGTAACGAGTACTCAGTTAAATACGGCAGTTGATGCTGCTGATAATGCTTTTATCGAGTACAGAAAAACGAGTTTTAGTCAGCGTGCAGATTTTTTAGAGTGTATTGCAGAGCAAATTTTAGCACTTGGCGATGATTTACTAACGCAAACCGCGCAAGAAACCAATTTACCTATGGCACGCTTACAAGGTGAGCGAATGCGCACGGTTAATCAGTTAAAAGCATTTGCCAGTGCACTGCGTGAAAACCCAGATTCACCACTAGGTTTAAAGCTGATTGATGAAGCTGATAGTAATCGCTCGCCACTACCTAAACCTCGTACAGAGCTTAATTACTTACCGCTTGGGCCTGTAGCTGTATTTGGTGCGTCTAATTTTCCGTATGCATTTTCAACACTCGGGGGGGATACCGCCGCCGCACTTGCAGCAGGCTGCCCAGTGATTGTTAAAAATCATACTGCGCATCCAGGCACAGGGGAGCTAATGGCTCGTGCAGCGCTTGCTGCGATTAAAGAATGTGATATGCCGCTAGGTGTATTTTCAGTGCTGCAAAGTGATGTTTACGATATTTCGCATCAATTAGTCGCAGCTCCGGCCATTAAAGCAGTCGGTTTTACTGGGTCGTTTAATGTGGCTAACTTACTGCAAGCTACTATAGCGAAACGCCAAGAACCAATTCCATTTTATGGTGAGCTAGGTAGCATAAACCCACAAATAGTTTTACCCAATAGAGCGCAAAATGAAGGTAAAGCTATGGCTGAAGCTCTTTGCCAATCAATGCTAATGGGTAATGGCCAATTTTGTACCAGTCCTGGTTTATGGCTGGTACCAACGGGCTGTGATGAATTAGAAGCCGAGGTAGCCAACTGCATTAGTGCAGCCGCCTCAGATACTTTATTAACCCCAGGTATTGTGAAGACCTTTAAAAAGCAAGTTAGCCAGCGCAGTGAGCTCGAAAACGTAGAGCTTATTGCAAAAGGCGCACTTACAGAAGACTTTCATGGTAATGCCCATGTATTTGCCTGTAATGTTGATACCTATTTAGCAACCCCTGCATTACGTGAAGAAGTATTTGGCCCAGCCGCTTTATTGGTTCGGTATGAAAGCATGGAGCAGTTAAGTTTACTAGTCGCAGCGCTTGAAGGTCAGCTGACAGCAAGTGTGCATGGAAGTAGTGATGATTTCGTTAGTGCAGAAAAAGTCATTGAAGCGCTACAATACAAAGTAGGGCGTTTAATACACAATCAA
The DNA here is from genome assembly GCF_000576475.1 of Pseudoalteromonas sp. SCSIO_11900. Lineage (NCBI taxonomy): Bacteria > Pseudomonadati > Pseudomonadota > Gammaproteobacteria > Alteromonadales > Pseudoalteromonadaceae > Pseudoalteromonas > Pseudoalteromonas sp. SCSIO_11900. Next base: position 220,426 of record NZ_KK070023.1, on the reverse strand, counting down.
ATGCCAACCGGTGTAGAAGTGTGTAGCTCAATGAACCATGGTGGACCATTTCCGAGCTCCACAGATGTACGTAGCACTTCCGTTGGGTTAAATGCAATGTTGAGATTTTTGCGACCAATTTGCTATCAGTCTTAGTTAATTGTAGCGGGAGTGGAAATTGCATTTCCCGCTATCTCTTTATTGTGAAGGATTCTAACTTGGCATGCGTGTTTTTATAGGTATAATGTATACCAAATGCAATTTATAGAAATTACTATGGCCATAGAACATAAAACTCGAACTCAGCTTGTTGCAGAAGCTATCCGTGAAAAAATTCTTTCAGGTGAAATAAAAGCGGGAGATCCATTACGTCAAGCAGCATTAGCCACTGAGCTAAACGTAAGTCGGATTCCAGTACGTGAAGCTTTGCTACAACTAGAAGCCGAAGGACTAGTCAATTTTGAAGCTCATAAAGGTGCGACTGCTACACAGCTTTCGGCATCGCAAATTGATGAGATTTTTGACCTCAGAGCACTTCTTGAAGCCGAGCTATTAAAACATTCAATACAAAGCTTAACTGATCAAGACTTAATTGATGCCGAGCTTATTTTAACTGAGCTTGAAAGTGCCATGGATGCCGGCGATACCCACCTTGCCACTGGCGATTTAAACAGCCAGTTTCATGCTAAATTATACAGCCGCGCCGCGCGCCCACAAACCCGTGAGTTGGTTGATATGTACAGCAAAAACTCAGAGCGCTATGTACGTATGCATATTTTATTGGCAGGCGGTTTAACAAAAGCTCCTGAAGAGCACCGTACTTTACTCGAGTTATGCAGAAAAAAAGACTGTCAAAATGCCTGTGAATTTCTAAAAAATCATATTGTTAAAGCTAAAAACGATATAAAAAGATTACTTATAAAATTAGAAGGTGAAAATAGTAATTAAAAAAATATATCTGGCAATAAGTACAGGCTACTAAACTCTAATTTATAACTTTAGGCATCGCTTTAGCTTTCCAGCAGCAATAATAAAGAAGTGATGCCTTTCCCCTCTTTTTATTATTCCAATTAGCACCATAAATAGCTCCTTTCTGTTGGGTCGAAAGTTCATAAATTTTTTTACTATTAAGATCAGTTGGTTATTTTTAAATGTGAATTTTGTGTATATTTAATATTGTATACAATATGTAATAGGTGTATATTTTTTGTTGTCTAAGTTAGATAGGCATTAAAAACCAACAGGAACAAGGGAACATTCACATGTTTACAAATAATAAAAAGCAAACTCGGGGAATAGGCATTAAATCGCTGTTAGCAACGGCGGTAACAGCTGCATTAATAATGACCCCTACAGCAAAAGCAGTTGATGGTAGTAGTGTTGTTAAAGGTCATGTGGTGGCCCACGCTGGCAACGATTTAACTGGGGCAACAATAACTTTAAAGCATAAAAGTAAAGGTTTAGTGTATACCATTATCAGCAATAATGATGGTGAATATTTACTGCGCAATGTGCCCGTTGGGATATATGATGTCACTATAAGCAAAGAAGGTTTTGAGCCGTTAGTAGAAGAAAATGTCGCTGTGACGATTGGGCAATCCATTATTCTCGATGCACAATTATATAAAGCCGGTAGCGATATTGAGCGCATTGCTGTTACGGGATCAGCCATTCGCCGTGTTGATATGGCCTCATCTACTTCGGGTTTAACATTCAGTGATGCTGAATTAAAAGCAATGCCAGTAAACACAGGATTTGAAAGTATCGCTTTACTAGCTCCAGGCACTGCGGCTCCGGGCGGCGCAAATTTTAATGGTGCATCGAGCTTTGGTGGTTCGTCAGCAGCTGAAAATGGTTATTACTTTAATGGCTTAAACGTAACCAGTATTCGTACAGGTCTGGGTTCAATTCGCTTGCCATGGGAAGCTATTTCACAAACGCAAGTGAAAACAGGGGGTGTTAGTCCTAAATTTGGTGGAGCACTTGGCGGTATTGTTAATGCAGTGTCTAAATCCGGTGAAAATGACTTTAACTTCGGGGCAGAAGTACGTTGGGATCCTGATAGTTTACGTAGCCAGCACGATTCTATTTATCAAGAAAATGGCACAATTAGCACCAATACACAGCAAAGTAGTTACGACTTTAAAGAACTACAGTTATGGGCTAGTGGTGCAATTATCGAAGATACCCTGTTTTTTTATGGTTTATTCGCACCTCGCCGTGAAGAGTCTACAGGCGCAGGACAAACAACTTTTTCTGATTTTGAGCGTGATGAAGACCGCTGGTTCACTAAAGTAGATTGGTTTATAAATGAAGATCACTCAGTGGGCTTTTCAGCAATGAACAATAAGCGCACTTGGACCGATAAAACCTTTGTTTACAGCTGGCAAGAGAATGTGATTGGTGAGCAACAAGGTGTGGATGCACCAGGGGAAGATGGCGGTAAAGTATATAGCTTAAATTATAATGGCTACCTAACTGATACTTTTTCTGTTTCAGCAGTTGTTGGGCGAGTGACTGAAAACGTTGAAAATGTGGTTGCATCACCAAATCCAGGTGTTTGGGATGAGCGTGATGGCTTTGTCACTTTGAGTCAACATACAAACTCGTCTGTGACAGAACAAGAATTCACGCGCGACCAAGCAAGAATTGATTTCAACTGGGATTTAGATATGCACTCAATCCAGTTTGGTGTCGATTACACTAATGTAAAAGTGGATTACTTTGAAGGCCAAAACGGCATTGGTGATGCAGAGGGCTGGTGGACGGTCAAAACTGCCGGTGAAAATGATGTATCAGGTGCACCTTTGGGAAGTGATTTTATAGAAAGACGAGTTCGAAGTCGCGAAGTCGATTCTGATACAACTTCACTCGCTTTTTATATTAATGATTCATGGCAAGCAACCGATAGTTTAGTGTTTAACATGGGGCTACGCTATAGCCAGTTTGAAAACACGGTATCAGATGGGCGTGCCTTCGTTGATATTGACAATCAAATAGCACCGCGTTTGCAAGCAATTTATGATGTGTCGGGTGATGGCAGTGCTAAGATCTTTGCTACGTATGGACGCTATTTTCAACCCGTATCTGCGAACATGAATATCACCCAAGGATCAGCTTCAATTGAATGGTTTGAGTATTTTGAGTTAGATGAATTAGACGCAAACGGTGCACCAAGTTTGATGGCTGATGGCTCACCAAGCAGAGGAGATATGCTACGAGATAGGCGTTGGCGTCAGCGTGGTATTACTGAACCAGGATTGATTGCTTCATCTTCATTAAAACCAATGTACAGTGATGAATTTACTATCGGCTATCAGCAAGAAGTGTTCGATACTATGTCAGCGGGTGTACGCGCGATTTATCGTGACCTTGGACGCAGTGTTGAAGACACTGATGTCGGCCCGGTATTAGCTAAAAAACTGGCTGAAATGGGTATTACCGATAACGTGGGTCAAGGCTCTTATTATGTGCTGAATAACCCAGGTGAAGCTATTCAAATGTCATATGATTTTGACGGTGATGGTCAGGTTGATGAGGTTAATTTAAGTGCTGATGAACTTGCTTTACCAGAGGCGCATCGTAAGTACTTAGCACTTGAGTTTACTCTAGATGGTAATGTGACGGATGATTTACGTATTAACACCTCGTATACCTGGTCACATAGTTATGGTAACACCGAAGGGCTTGTGAAAACAGATAATGATCAAGCCGACCCAGGCTGGACAACCTCTTATGACTATGGCGATTTGATGGATCACGGCTACGGTAATTTACCTAACGACCACCGCCATGCATTTAAATTCAGTGGTGCATATAACATCACCGAAGCTCTGACCATAGGCCTTGTTGCCCGCACTACATCAGGCCGTCCAAAAAGTTACTTCTCAGTTCATCCAGCGGGCGTAGATAGCTGTGCAGAGGGGAATCCTTGGGATGCGTGTATTAGCCAATACTATGATCAAGCATCACATTACGATGAAAATGGTAATCCAGCTCCTCGTGGTAGCAAAGGAAACCTACCTTGGTTAACGAATGTCGATATGTCTTTGACTTATAACACGGACTTTTTTGGTACCGATATGACTTTAAAAGGCACCGTCTATAACTTATTTGATGGTGATAGTGCTATGTCAATCAATGAAGAGCGTGCGCAGTACGGTGATAATGGCTTAGAACTGAATCCAGACTATGGACTCGTGACGGGGCGTCAAGGCGCGCGTTATGTGTCTTTAGTTGCACGTATAGAGTTTTAACTCCCTGGTGAAACAGCTGTTTGAAAACAACCTACTAAGCTATTTATCTGAGGGTAATATTAGTGTGTTGTTTTGATGTTTAAGCACATGCTCATTTGAGCCATACAGCCTTAATGCTGAGCAGGAAACTGCTTGGCATTTTTCGTATAAATTTTAAGGTTAACTATGACGAACAGTTTATATTCTCATTGGCAACAGCCTAAAGATGGTTGGCTGCAAGTGGATACTCTTGATATGCATACCGGCGGTGAACCTTTACGCATAATCATTGATGGGTTTGCTGAACTACAAGGGCAAACCATGATTGAAAAGCGAGCTGATTGCCTAACAAGATTCGATCACCTACGTAAAGCACTGATGTTCGAACCCCGAGGTCATGCTGATATGTACGGCGCGTTGATCACAAAACCTGAACGTAAAGATAGCCATTTTGGCGTACTGTTTTTACATAATGAAGGCTATAGCACAATGTGTGGTCACGCTATCATAGCGCTTGCCACAGCAGCTAAAGATAGCAGCATTTGCAACTTTATTGAAGGCGTTAATGAGTTACGTATAGATACACCAGCAGGGCTTATCAAGGCGTATATTACTCTTCGAAATAACCAACTAATAAGTGTTTGTTTTAATAATGTTGCAAGTTATGCAGAAAAACTTGATATGCCAATAGAAATACCTCTGTTTGGTGCCGTCAATTGTGATATTGCTTATGGCGGCGCTTATTATGCTTTTGTAGATGCTGATACTTTGGATGTAAGTTTGGCGCCCAACAATCATGAACAAATTATTAGCTTAGGAAAAATCATTAAGCAGGATGTTAATAGCCAGTACCAACCAAAACACCCGACCGATGATACATTAAGCTTTTTATATGGGGTGATTTTCTATTCAAATTCACAAAAAAGTCATTCTGTATTTAGCCGCCATGTCTGCATTTTTGCTGAGGGCGAATTAGATCGCAGCCCTACGGGTACCGGCGTGAGTGCCAGAGCTGCATTAGAGTTTGCAAAAGGCAGGCTTAAATTAGGACAGCAAATAAAAATAGAGAGTATTTTAGGCTCTATATTTTCAGTTGAGCTAAAAGCGCAACGCATGTTAGCTGATACCCATGCAGTAATACCTAGAGTGAGCGGTGAAGCCTTTGTCACTGGCAAACATACTTTTTTAATTGATCCAAATGATCCCCTAAAGCAAGGATTTATATTTCGATGAAAAATCAATTTACCTCTCGCCAACAATTACTAAAGCAGGCATTAAAAAAAAATGGGTTAACAGCGCTACTCGTATTAGGCCATGAAAATATTCGTTACTTAAGTGGCTTTAGCGGTAATGCTGCTTACGCGTTAATAACTGCGGAGGAAAGTGTACTAATAACCGATTATCGCTATTTTGGCCGAGCTCAAGAAGAGTCTATTGGCTTTGAGGTTGTCAGCCGTGATCGTGATAGTGAAACATTAGGTCAGTGCATAAATCGTTTTTTAACGACTAATAGTCAATTAGGTTTTGATGCCGCTTTTATTGATGTTGCACTTTGGCAGCAAGTGGCAAGTGAGTTAACTAGTCATACAGTTACACAAGTTACCGGTATGGTTGAACGTTTACGCATGGTTAAAAATGATTGGGAAGTCGAGCAAATAAAAGCGGCTGCAGCCATTGCTGACGAAGCGCTTAGACAAACATTACCCTATTTTAAAGAAGGTGTAACAGAGCGAGACCTAGCGCTGGAACTTGAATTCAGAATGCAAAAACTAGGCTCTGAAGGAATGTCGTTTGCCACTATTTTAATGTTTGGAGAGCGTTGTGCACTGCCTCATGGCAGCCCGAGTGAACGTACTCTATCTAAAGGTGATTTTATTACTCTTGATTTTGGCGCAGTGGTGAATGGTTACCGCTCTGATATGACTCGCAGTTATGTACTTGGTAAAGCTTCAAAGAAACAATCAGCAATCTATCAAAGCGTAAGCAATGCTCAGCAAGCAGCGATCAACCTACTCAAAGCAGGTGTTGACTGTCTAGACTTACAAAACATCTCACAGCAAGTACTCGATGACTCTGGTTTTGGTAAATGGGCAGGGCAAGGGTTGGGCCATGGAGTTGGCTTGTTTTTACATGAGTTGCCCTTTATTAATAAAAATTGCCGTCATGTATTAGAGGCAGGTAATGTGATCACGATTGAACCTGGTATTTACATTCCGAATTTTGGTGGTGTACGAATAGAAGACGATATTTTAATAACTCAAAATGGTTATGAAGTATTAACCCACGCCCCTAAGCCGTTCGAATTGGAGGGGTAGGATGAAAGTAATAGATCAAACGCAAATTGATGCTGTCCTAGATTTTGACTCGCTTCGCATTGCTTTACAAAAAGGGTTTGCTCAGCAGTTTACTATGCCCAAGCGTCATGTGTATGAGTTAGATAAAACAGACACAAACCATGACGCATTTGCCGTATTACCAGCATGGAATGAACAGGTTATTGGAGTAAAGGCATTTACCTACTTTCCAAGTAATACTGATAGTGAGTATGCGTCACTTTATTCAAAAATAATGCTGTTCTCTCGCGCTCATGGTGAACCTCTTGCTCTGGTTGATGGTACACGTGTAACACTTTGGCGCACAGCTGTAGTATCTGCTTTGGCAAGCTACTATTTATCGCGAAAAGATAGCCAGCATTTAGTGTTTTTTGGCAGCGGCAATTTAGCTGAGTATATGGTTCGAGCACACTTGAGTGTGCGCGATTTTAAATGTGTAACGTTAATTGGGCGTAATCAAGATAAAGTTGCTGTTTTACACAATAGCTTACAGCGTGCATTTACTGATATTGAGTTTGTTATCGGACAAAGTTGTGAAAAAGTTATTAAAAGTGCCGATGTGATCAGCTGCGCAACAGGTTCACCAACGCCATTATTTAAAGGTGGTTGGTTAAAGCCTGGTACGCATGTTGATTTGATTGGTAATCATCGCTGCGACTCGCGCGAATGTGACAGTGTTACTATCGCACAAAGTAAGGTATATGTAGATAGCAAGGAAAATGTTCTTGCTGAAGCTGGTGAATTGTTGATTCCTATTTCTGAGGGAGTTTTTGATGAAGCTAATATATCCGGCGAGCTTGCGGAGCTAGCTAAAAAAAATAACTATGAGAGAAAATGTGAATCCGATATAACAGTATTTAAGTCTGTTGGCACAGCGTTAAGTGATCTTATAACTGCACATTATATTTATAAGTCATTAAAAAATGAATAGCTTATTACTTTTATTATTAGGGCTTTGTTTCGTTATGTTGAGCTTACTAACATTTATAAGATGGCTCAGGATTCGTTATGATAAGCACCATTGGCGAGTTTGCAAAATTGTAAACATTAACAATGTAATTGATAATAACGTGCGCAATTTAGAGCTTTTGCACTACAAGAGGATATTAGTCAGCTATAAATTTAAAGGTAATTTTTATAGTGTTTTTGTTGCTTTTGATCAGCAGCTTATAGCCCAGTTTAAAAATGGGATTGATTGTACAATTTTAATTGACTCTAACAATCCTAATGTCACTTATCTTAATAGTAATTACTGGGTGAAATACTGTGGAGTTTGGTTTTTTTCGGGCATTATTCTTATAGCTTTAAGTTTCTTAATCCACATCTGAATTGGGTAAATAAGAGAGCTGGTTAAGGTGTTTGCTTAAAGTGTGTAGTTTAGCTTTTTAAAAAATGTATCTTATTTTGTAAAAGTTAAAATGGCTTACGACAACTGGAAAGCTTTTTTCTCTTTTAAATATTAGCTGACTATAGTTTTTCTCAAAGCGGTGATGCAAATAAAAGGGACTCATAAGTATTAAATATTTAGGGTATACCTGTAATTAATAATTTAAAGGTTAGACATATTTTATTCCTATAATCGATTATCAGGGTATAGGTTTTTACGAAGGCTAAGTTGCAGGTTCGATCCCTGCCGAGAGCGCGATTTGCTCCGTTATCTTTTATTGATAGTAAATACTAACATCCAAGTAAATGGTGACCTGAGTGTGACCAAGTTAAAAACGTTGACTTAAAAGCACCATTAATTTTTAAAAGTGTTAATCTAATACTCTAACTAGCACATTTTTACATCTAGCTAAGGAGTTGCATTAGCTCACAGCCTGATATTTTAAGGTGCTTCAACGCTTCTCTGCTGCTAAGCCAAACACCTTTTTGAGAATTTAGCGCTATGTTACTTGAGAGATCCCCCGCTGATTATAAAATTAACTTACCTCGACTTTTAAAAGAGCATTTACTGCTTTAGTATTTTTGCATCGTCTTTTTCTGTTTGTTTTAGCAGAAATATACCCACCTAAAAAGCAATTACCCATTAACGTTATCCACAGTAATGTGCCTAATTCTACATGCAGCGCTAAGCAGCAAAAAACCAAAGAAATAATTGCCATGCTAATGGCTGCTAACCAATAGAGATTAACTGGGTTGTCACATTTACCTGCCTGCGTACACGCGCAATAATTTGCTTTATAAAAGAAATAAACACTTAAGCCACAAAAAGTAAGCGCTGTAACAATAAGTAAAATGATCACTGTTTTCTCCCTTGATGATTTTATTGGCAGTGTAAATTGCAAAGTATTTCAAGTCAATGCAAATGAGAATTAATATCATTAGAGTATATACTCTAATACCATACTTCTGCTCCGATGAGTTTTAAATAGTTGTTAAATTGTCGTTAAAAAACGTGTTTTTTGGCCTTTTTTAACGTTTTAGTAGGGTTTTTTATAAAAAATTAAGGTAGTGTACGCGGGTTTGAAACTCTAATAACAACACACATAGCTATCCAAACAGTAAGTTTGGCTAAGGACACAACAATGAAATTTACTAAAACTCTTATTGCTGCATCGCTGGCATTTGTTTCAGCTGATACTTTTGCAGCCGCGTTTCAATTATCAGAGCAAAATGCATCGGGTTTAGGCCGTGCATATGCTGGTGAAGCATCTATCGCAGACGACGCGTCTGTAGTTGCACGTAACCCAGCATTAATGACTTTATTTAAAGACAAGCAGCTAAGTGTTGCTGCTATTGGCGTAATTCCAGATGTAAGCTTAGAAGGTGAAGGCGCGCCAACAGGTATTGATGAGTCATCATTAGATGACGACAGCATCGCACCAAGTGCAGTCGTGCCAGCAGCTTACTTCACTATGCCTTACAACGATAAAGTATCAATTGGTTTTGGTGCGTTTTCTAACTTTGGTTTATCAACAGATTTTGAAGATGATTACTCAGCAGGTCAAATTGCTGGTAAAACAGAAATTTTCACAGTTAACTTAAATGCAAGCGTTGCCTATAAAGTTACCGAGAAATTTAGCTACGGTATTGGCTTAAATGTGATTTATGCAGAGGCTGAGATTGTTAGACATTTAGGCGAGACTCCACTACCTTTGCCAGCTCAAACTGAAGCTAGAAACTTGAAAGGTGATGATACTGGTTTCGGTTTAAATGTTGGTCTAATGTATCAATTAGACGATAATAGCCGCTTTGGTTTTAATTACCGCAGCGAAACAGACATCACATTTGATGGCGATTTTTCTAGTGCTCTATCTACAAGTTTTGGTGGTACTGATGGGGTGAAATACCCTGGTTCTGTTGATATTACACTTCCTGCAATAGCCGAATTTTCTGGTTCTCATCAGTTAGATGACAAGTTAGGCTTACATTACAGTGTATTATGGACAGGTTGGAGCAGCTTTGAATCATTAGAAGCACAAGTAACAGCTCCTACAGGCGATAAGTTTATTGGATTTGAAAAAGACGAAAGCTTTTCTGACTCTATGCGCTACGCAATCGGTTCTGATTATCAATACAGTGAAAACTTATTGTTACGTGCAGGTGTAGCATTTGATGAGTCTCCTGTATCACAAGACCACTTATCTATCTCAATCCCAGATACAGATCGTTTTTGGTTCTCGTTTGGTGGTAACTATGCAATTGATCAAAACTCAAACGTTGATCTTGGTGTAAGTATTATCCGTGGTAAAACTCAAAACTTTGAAGAAGAAGGATTTGAGTTTGAATCTAAAGGCCATGCGGTATTACTTGGCGCTCAGTACAACTACAAGTTCTAATGTAGAAGTGCTTTGTAGTTAAATGCAAGGCACAAAAAAGCCGCTCACTTTAATTAAAGTGAGCGGCTTTTTTAATGCCTATTAAATAGTGTTAATAGGCATTTTATGAAAGCTTATAAGCTTTCTATTTTAGTTTTTTGCTCAAGTAGCTTAGTTTTAGCATCGGTGAATTCAGCTAATTTAGCGTTTTCTTTTGCAAGTACGGCTTCAGGTGCATTGTTTACAAACTTTTCGTTTGCTAGTTTGTTTTGCACTTGTGCTAGGCCTTTTTCTGCTTTTTCGAGTTGCTTGTTAATACGTGCAAGCTCGGCTTCAACATCAATTAAGCCCGCCATTGGGATCATAATTTCAAGGTTGCCAACATAAGAGGTTGCACACGCAGGTGCCCCGTCTTTGTTTTCAAGCATTGTAAACTCTTCAAGTTTAGCAAGTGATGCTAAGAATGATTTGTTCTGCTCAATGCGGCGAACATCATCGCTTGATGCGTTGGCAAGTAATACGCTAAGCGGTTTGCTTGGGCTAATATCCATTTCACCACGAATATTACGAATAGCTAAAATGAATTGTTTAACCCACTCTAAATCGTCCATCGCTTGTGCATCAACGCTTGCTTCATTATAAACAGGGAAGCCTTGTACCATAATGCTAGTGCCTGTAGTTTCAAGGCCTGCAAGTGGTGCTACACGTTGCCAAATCGTTTCAGTGATGTATGGCATCATTGGGTGCATTAGGCGTAGTAAGCTCTCAAGTACTGTAATAAGTGTATTACGTGTACCGCGCTGTTGTGCTTCACTGCCTTTAAATAATACGGGTTTAGTTAGCTCTAAGTACCAATCACAGAACTGGTTCCAAGTGAATTCGTAAAGTGTATTAGCGGCTAAATCAAAGCGGTAGTTATCAAGGTGCTCAATGTAGGTTTTAACTGTTGCTTCATATTGGCCTAAAATCCAACGATCAGCTAACGAGAACTCTTTTTCAGCATCATTTGCAAAACCACAGTCTTGCTCTTCTGTGTTCATTAATACGTAACGGCTCGCGTTCCATAGTTTATTACAGAAGTTACGGTAACCTTCAAGGCGATTCATGTCCCAGTTAATATCACGACCGGTAGATGCCATCGCAGCAAGGGTAAAGCGAAGTGCATCGGTACCATGAGCTTCAATACCATTTGCAAATACTTTACGGGTATCTTTTTCGATTTTTGCAGCAAGTTTTGGCTGCATCATATTGCCAGTACGCTTTTGTACTAAGTCTTCAAGCTCAATGCCGTCAATCATATCTAGAGGGTCAAGTACGTTACCTTTTGACTTAGACATTTTGTCGCCGTTATCGTCACGTATTAAGCCCGTTACATACACGGTTTTAAACGGAACTTGTGGCTTGCCATTTTCATCTTTTATAAAGTGCAGCGTCATCATGATCATACGTGCAACCCAGAAGAAAATGATATCAAAACCGGTTACCAACACGTCAGATGGGTGGAAGGTTTTTAAGTCATTAGTATTTTCTGGCCAACCTTGGGTTGAGAAGGTCCACAGTGCTGATGAAAACCAAGTATCAAGAACGTCTTCATCTTGGCTAAGCGCTACGCTATCTGCAATATTGTTATCGCGGCGTACTTCCGCTTCATCACGACCAACGTATACGTTGCCTTCGCTATCGTACCAAGCTGGAATACGGTGACCCCACCAAAGCTGGCGTGAAATACACCAATCTTGTATGTCGTTCATCCACGAAAAGTACATGTTTTCGTATTGCTTAGGTACAAACTGAATGTCGCCGTTTTTAACTGCGTCTTTTGCAGGTTCAGCAAGTGGTGCAACACGTACATACCATTGGTCAGTAAGTAGTGGTTCAATAACCACACCAGAGCGATCACCGTAAGGAACAGTTAGGCCATGGTCTTCAATTTTTTCAAGTAGGCCTAGCTCTTCAAATTCAGCCACAATCGCTTTACGTGCGTCAAAACGGTCAAGGCCATGTAAGCGCTCAGGAATTGGCGCGTCAAATTCAAGTTCTTTACCATCAAAGGTGTAGGTTTCACCTTTAGTTAAAATAGCCGCGTCTTTATCGAAGATATTAATCATCGGCATTTGATGACGTTTACCTACTTCGTTATCGTTAAAGTCGTGCGCTGGCGTGATTTTTACACAGCCCGTGCCTTTGTCTTTATCGGCATGTTCATCGGCAACAATTTTAATACGACGATTAACAATCGGTAGTAAAATCTCTTTACCGATTAGGTCTTGGTAGCGCTCGTCATCTGGGTTTACGGCCACACCAGAGTCACCCAGCATTGTTTCTGGGCGCGTAGTGGCTACAACAATGTAGTCTTTACCGTCTTGTGTTTTTACACCATCAGCCAGTGGGTAGCGTAAGTTCCACATGTGGCCTTGTTTGTCTTTATTTTCAACTTCAAGATCAGAAATCGCCGTGTGTAATTTTGGATCCCAGTTTACTAGGCGTTTACCACGGTAAATTAGGTTTTCTTTATGAAGGCGTACAAATACTTCTTTAACAGCTTCTGATAGGCCATCGTCCATAGTAAAACGTTCACGGTCCCAATCAACAGAAGCACCTAGGCGGCGAAGTTGTTTAGTGATTGTGCCACCAGACTCGTTTTTCCATTCCCAAATTTTTTCGATGAATGCATCACGGCCCAAATCATGGCGTGTTTTACCTTCTTCTGCCGCAAGCTTACGCTCTACTAGCATTTGTGTGGCAATACCTGCGTGGTCAGTACCTACTTGCCACAACGTATTGTTACCTTGCATACGTTTAAAGCGTGTTAAGGTGTCCATGATGGTATCTTGGAAAGCGTGGCCCATGTGTAAGCTACCTGTGACATTTGGCGGCGGGATCATAATTGAATATGGGGTGCCTTGGCCAGATGGCTTAAAGTAGCCTTTTTGTTCCCAGTCTTGATAGAGAGACTGTTCAATATCTTGCGGATTGTAGGTTTTATCCATTACACAGAACCTTAAATAAGTACTTAAATGAGTTAGTTAGCTTTGTACGCAGTGAGCGTTAGCGATTAATATCTTGCGTGGTGATATTGGCACCGAGTTGGCGTAGTTTTTTAAAGCGCTCACGAGCGGCTTGTTTGGCTACGGACTCTACGGGTACAAAATCAAAAACTTGGTTAAACCGACGAATAAAATCCGGTAAGTGATTGGCCAAGTTAATTAATACTTTACGATTACCAACGGGTGGTGTTGTGCCTATTTCTACAGGTGCGCCGCCTTTTGGGCCTTCGCCTTGTAAATTGTGAGGTACAAAACTGTCGGCATCAAATGTCCAAATAGTTTCGTCAATGCTGTTGGCGGTTTCTTCGCTATCTACAAAAATAAATACGCGTTGACCAAGCCGATACTGTTGCCCAGCTATTTGAGCTGCTAAAGTAAAGTGATCATCGGCTTTAGCTAATGACTCATCTTGTTGCTTTAAAATGAAAAACTGGGCATTCATGTTCATTGTATCGGGATTTCCCATGACATTGATTGTGCTGTTATTAAATACACACAAATTAAGAAGGGGATTTTGCCATATAACGGGGGTTGCTTCAATTAATACCCAATAAATAAGGCGCTTTAAAAGCGCCTTATTTAATACTCTACATTGAGCTGTGAAGCCCTGTGTTGGTTTGTTAGTCGTGAGTCGCTTCGCTAATACCAGCTCGGTTCAATAAATACTGAGTCAGCATAGGAACAGGACGACCTGTTGCGCCTTTTTTAGCGCCGCTGCGCCATGCCGTACCGGCAATATCTAAATGAGCCCAATTATACTTTTTAGTAAATTTAGATAAGAAACAGGCCGCGGTAATAGTGCCTGCAGCTCGGCCACCTAAGTTAGTAAAGTCGGCAAACGGGCTTTCTAGTTGATCTTGATAATCATCCCATAATGGCAGTTGCCATGCACGATCGCCACTTTGCTCCGACGCTTTTAATAAATCATGCGCCAGTGGATTATGGTTTGCTAATAAACCCGTAGCGTGGGCACCTAAAGCAACAATACACGCACCGGTTAATGTAGCCACATCAATCACGGTTTCTGGTTCAAAACGCTCAACATAGGTTAGCGCGTCACATAACACTAAACGGCCTTCGGCATCAGTATTAAGTACTTCAACCGTTTGTCCAGACATAGTGGTTAAAATATCACCTGGGCGATAGGCGTTTGAGCTTGGCATGTTTTCACAGCCGGCTAAAACACCAATTACGTTTATAGGTAGCTGCATTTGTGCAAGCGAGCGCATAGCGCCAATAACACCAGCTGCGCCCCCCATGTCGTATTTCATTTCATCCATGCTTTCGCCTGGTTTTAATGAAATACCGCCTGAGTCAAAGGTTAAGCCTTTACCAACTAATACGATAGGCGCTTGGTCATCGCCTGCGCCTTTGTAGTTAATTACTGACATAACTGATTCGTTATCACTACCACGACCAACTGCTAGGTATGAGTTCATTCCTAGTTCGGCCATTTTATCTTCGCCAATTAGCTCAACAGTGATGTTGTCAAAATTAGCTTCCAGTTCTTTGGCTTGCTCGCCAAGGTACGCTGGATTGCAAATATTAGGCGGCATATTGGCAACGTCTTTGCACAATTTGCTGCCAGCAGCAATCGCTAGGCCATGCTCAATGGCACTTTCACCTATAGTCAGCTCGCGGCGCGTAGGAACGTTAAATACCATTTTACGTAGTGGACGACGAGGGTCTACTTTCTTACTTTTTAGCTGATTGAAGGTGTATAAACAGTCTTGGGTTGTTTCTACCGCTTGACGCACTTTCCAATAGGTATCACGGCCTTTAACGTGTTGCTCAGTTAAAAAGCACACTGCTTCCATCGAGCCTGTTTCATTTAAGGTGTTGATAGTTTTTGAAATAATTTGTTTATATTGTTTATCGTCTAGTTCGCGTTCTTTACCGCAGCCAACGAGTAGAATACGTTCGCTTAAAATATTAGGTACATGGTGTAATAGTAATACTTGCCCTGGCTTACCTTCTAAGTCGCCACGACGTAATAAATTTGAGATATAACCATCGCTGATTTTATCAAGTTGTTCACCAATGGGGGATAACCTGCGTGGTTCATATACACCCACAACAATACACGCACTGCGTTGTTTTTCTGGGCTACCACTTTTTACGTTGAATTCCATTGTCACTCCTGATTTTGAGTCATCTATAGAAGCTAAATTGGGACTAAAAATGTGTTTTCTAGTCTTTTTACCTAAATTTTTAGGTCTAGCGCTAATATTAGTAGATTTTACTCGACTCTTACTGTGTATTTGAACTTTATATGCTTAAGGGTTACTAATGCAACATTATATCGTGATGTTAGGTAGGATAATTAATATTGATGGCTTATAATATGTGCTTAATACTCATTTAAAATGAGTGAATTAACTAGTTCACTCATCGTTTTTTATTATTATATTGAAATTCCATGTTTAACAGGGGCGAATGTTGCTAATTTTCCGTTATTTGACCACTGAGGTTTTAAAATCGCAGGTCGCCGTATTTTTAACTTTAATGACCATATTTTTGTCGCAAAAGTTTGTTGTTATTCTTGGTGATGCCTCAGAGGGGAGCATCCCAGCAAAGCTTGTGTTTGCCATGATTGCGCTTAAGTTGCCACAGTTAGCATCATTAATTTTACCTCTGAGCTTATTTTTAGGAATTATTTTAGCTTATAGCCGTATTTACGCTGACAGTGAAATGACAGTACTTAAAGCTTGTGGCGTGAGTGAGTGGTATGTGGTGCGCATTACGCTTATTTCTAGTGTCATCTTAGCGTTACTCGCCGCGGTACTTACCTTGTATGTTGCACCTTGGGCTAGCGAGCAAGAATATCAATTAAAAGAGCAAGCAAAGGCGGATGCTGGATTATCGGCGCTTAGAGCTGGGCGTTTTCAACAAACCGGTAATGAAAAAGCCGTGGTATTTATTCATAATATTGAAAATGGCGGCAAAGAACTTAATAAAGTATTTGTTGCACAGTTGCCAGATAGTGAAAAAGGCGATTTAGCGCGTTTAGTATACGCTGAGCAAGGCGTTGTAATTGAAGCACAAAATGGTGAGCAGCAGTTAGTACTTACTGACGGTAAGCGCTACGAAACTGACGGCGAAGCGCCTTCACTTAACTTAACTGAGTTTGATGGCTACAGCGTACAGATTCGCGAACAAGAAATAGAACATCAGCGGCGTAAGTTAGAAGCTGTGCCAACTCGTGAACTTATGTCAATTAATACTCCCGAAGCAATTGCACAGTGGCAATGGCGTTTAGCTATTCCGTTATCTATTCCATTATTAACTTTACTAGCAGTACCTCTTAGCGTTGTTAATCCACGCCAAGGTAAATTTGCTAAATTAGTGCCTGCTTTGAGCTTATATTTAGGGTATTTCATTTTACTCAATGCGGCTAAATTTGCGGTAGAAGATGGGAAAATTCCGCCCTCTATTGGCCTATGGTGGATTCACCTAAGTGCATTATTTATAGGTAGTTTATTAATTATTAAAGGCCGCCCATTAGGTGTTTGGCTAAAAGCTGTCGTGACTAAACGGGAGCAACACATATGATGAAAACGCTTGATTGGTATTTAGGCCGTAGCATTATGCAAACGACTGGATTTGCACTAATGGTATTGGTGGGGATCAGTACTTTAATAAAATTTATAGAGCAGCTTAAATCGGTTGGCCGTGGTAGTTACGATATTATGACCGCCTTGCTATATACCATTTATAGTATGCCCGGCGATTTAGTGGTGTTTTTCCCAATGGCAGCACTTATCGGTGGCTTAACAGGGCTAGGTGCTTTGGCCTCTAATAGTGAGCTGGTAGTGATGCAAGCAGCGGGTATGTCGCGTTTACAAATTATTGGCTCGGTAATGAAAACCGCAATTTTTATGGCGCTGTGCGTAATGGCATTAGGTGAGTGGGGGGCGCCCGCAGCTCAATTGCACGCTAAGGAAATGCGTAACCAAGCTATTCATGGTGGGGATGTATTTAATGCTCAAAAAGGCGTGTGGGCTAAAGATGGCAGTAACTTTATTAATATTGAAGACGTTGACCAAAACGGCATGCTCCGCGGCGTAAATATGTACCACTTTGATAAGTCGTTACTACTTACACAAATTACTAAAGCAAAAGAAGCGGTAGGGCGTGATAATGGCTGGTTACTGCGCGATGTGAATAAAGTATTGATCAGTGAAGAGCTTATTACCACGGAGCAAGTTACTGAAGAGTTTTATCCGTCGCAGCTTACCGGGGAAAAACTTGGCGTGGTTTCAGTAAAACCAGAGTCTTTGTCGTTTTCCGGATTGTGGTCATATTTAGCTTATTTACAGCAAAATGAACAAGACACCAGTACCTATGATTTAGCGTTATGGCGTAAGTTAATGCAGCCCGTGTCTATTGCTGTGATGTTGTTGGTTGCCTTATCGTTTATATTTGGTCCGCTACGAACTGTAACTATGGGTGCACGAATTATTATGGGAGTGGTAACGGGGATAGTGTTCCACTTAACCAATGAGATATTTGGCCCAGTGGTAATGGTATATCAAATTCCAGCCATTGTAGGCGCCGTTCTACCGAGCATTTTATTTACTGGGTTTGCAGCTTATTTGATGAATAAGCGGGTTTAATTTGTAGCTTTATTAAAAAACGCGGCCTTTTTTAAAAGTGCCGCGTTTTTTATGCTTTAGCTTGAGGTTATACCAATTAGCTTAATTAAGTATTATTGCGGATTGATATCATAGTTCGCGATACACGCGTTTATTTTCTTCTTTGGTGAGCGTAACTACTTCGGTTTTTGATAAGTAATCTTGCAGTGCTTTTTTATTTTTAAAGTCGACTAATACCATTAAATTCCCTAAACCAAGTAATGCGCTGATACTGCGGATAATAGCTTGTGGCCAGCTAATTAAACTTCCTTGGCTGGTTTGCACTTTTAAGCGCCATGCGCGCATACCAATTGTTTGCCCGCTTTTTGTCCAAAAATAGCCAAAAAAGACCAAGCCAACAAGCACCAGCAGCGAGCTGCGAATACCAGAAAGTAATAGTGAATCCTGAATTCGTGCAGATACATCTTCAGCGCCATTGAGGGCAATAACATCAAGGGAAATAAGTCCTTGGATAGCAAATAAATACAATACCACCGCTAGCATCGCAAAAGCGATAATAGCTAATGTGTCGTACACCAATGACGCAAAACGACGCCAAAACCCTGCTCGTGGAAACTCAGCCGACATAAATATACTCTCACTGTTAATGTGCGCGATAGTTTAGCAAATAAGCCATTAAATACTACCTATTACGCTACGTGCTTAACTCGATATTGGCTCAAATGTTAATGGTTGCCTAAATGTTAAGCGGTCGATCACGCTTAATACATAAAACGCTTGCCGCTTTGCTTATTGTTTGTATAATGCTAGGCAATGAGATGGAAGAGGGTACATAATCTTTCACTCTTAAGTGGTTTTTCTTTATCTTCTCGTGTTTAGAAGGTTAAAGAAAAATGATGCCAGCGTGATGAAATTGGTATACATGGGGGATTCAAAATCCCCTGCCGCAAGGCGTGCCGGTTCAAGTCCGGCCGCTGGTACCACTTTTTATAGCCCCTGCTAGATTTAGCAGGGGTTTTTTTATGCCTAAGATTTGAGTTGCCGGATTTTAATTACAAAAAATGTGTCCAACATTGCTACTTTTATAAGCAGTAGGTTTTGATCTAAACTTGCCCAGTAAACGTTTTGGTTTACCTAACCTTAAGCCCTGCTTGAGATAGGTTTCTTATCCAGAACTATGGTTATATAGTAAACACGTGCCTACTTTAATCGTATTTTTCATTGATACGGGTGTGACAAGTTATGCAATGTGTTTTGACTCGGGTATTATATACCTCAACCTCTTGTTGCGAATAAAACACCATGACTCAACTAACCGCAAAACAGAATATTCAAGCCATTGTAAAAGCGATTAAGGCTGAAGAAGCATTACTGCGTAAAAAACACCCGCTATTAATGCATCAAAATACCTTAGGAATGACTATTTTATTACTTTCTTTGAGTGCATTAATCGGAATTGGCACGCTGTATTATTTTGCTATTATTCCCGCTTGGCTATGCATTATTTTAGCGGCGATTGCTACCTCAATTTCCCATGAGCTTGAGCATGACTTAATCCACAAACAGTATTTTAGCAACCAACCATTTTTGCATAATTTTATGATGTTAACCGTGTGGCTGATGCGTCCTAATACCATAAGCCCATGGTACCGTCGCAAGATACATTTACATCATCATAAAACGTCGGGTACTGAGCAAGACTTAGAAGAACGTTTGGTAGGTAATGGTATTAAAAATCCGTTTTTACGTGCTTTGGTAATTGTTGATGGATTACTCGGTTTATTAATTAATGCAAAACGTTTTAGTAAAGAAATTAATGGGTTTAGCTTCTTTAAAGTGTTTAATGCAGGTTTTCCAATTACCACTGCGTATTTCGCCATTTTATATAGCGTAATTGTGTTTCACTTAGTTAATTTGTTCACTCCATTGGCTGCTAATTCACCTGTATTGCTGCTTGATGTAATGAATGTGTTTGAATTTCTAATGGTGGTGCTGATTGTGCCTAATATTGTGCGTTCGAGCTCACTTAATTTTGTTACTTCAAGTATGCATTATTACGGCGGTGTTAATAATATGCTTGAACAAACTCACGTCATCACCAGCCGTTTGTTTATGCCATTTAATTTATTTTGCTTTAACTTTGGGCATACTCATACTATTCATCATTTTGTGCCGAATCAGCCGTTTTATTTACGACAAATGATCAGTAAAAAAATCCTTGAAGTGATGCGCCAACACGGCGTGCGTTTTAATGATTTTGCCAGTATTAAGCAAGCAAACTTGTATCAGTAATACTCAGTGTAAAATGGCATCATAATGCAGTCGGACTCGCAGCAGCAATTAACTCAGCAAGATGCGTTAGCGCAATGTGTACAAGCTATAAAGGGGACCAGTTTTGCGCAAAAGCTGGTTAATTACATTGCCCTTATTGTTGAGTTTGATTGTGCGGTTGTATTGGCTTGCAGAGTAAATAAGCATCCCATTTATTTATTCGATTCTATCGAGAAACAGCGTGAACTTTTATTTCAGCGCTACCTTACTAACTCGTTTGTAAACGACCCTTTTTATACTGAACTGGTTAGTAAAGCTGAGGAAGGAGTATTTCGGCTCGCTGATATAGCTCGTTACCAAGATGAACTGACCTTTAAAGCATATCAACAGCAGTTTTATACTCACACTGGCTGGACTGATGAGCTCAGTATTTGTACTAATATAGGTAACGGTCGCTCGATTGTTATTTACCTTGGTTTATTATCCAATAACCAACGCTTTATTGCGTTGCAAAAGCAGCAATTAATAGCACATTTTAATTTAATAAAAGCACTGTGTAGCCAACATTGGGGTAGCCAAAAATTACTATTAAATCAATTTAATAATTCAGTTACTGGGCAGCTTATAGAAAATGCCCTCACATCATTTGCTAACCTACAACTTACTCAACGAGAGCATCAAGTGGCTTGTTTAATTGTGCAAGGTTGCGACTCCGCAGATATTGCTGCTCAGCTTGGGATTGCCCTAGGTACAGTTAAAAACCATCGCAAACGTATATATTCGCAGTTAAACGTTGCTTCACTGAGTGAATTTTTTCGATTGTTTTTAAATCATTTAATGCACACAAAATAAAACGCGATTATGTCCCTTTAGGGATATAGTGCCCATCGCTGAGTTTAATTAGTATTTTTCTTATAGATAATTTTGAGAAATACGATGACAGCACATTTACTTAATGACATTACGCAGCGTGGTTTAGTCTCTCAAGTGAGTAATATTGAGCAATTAACCCATAAGCTTAAAACTCCACAGGTGGTTTACTGTGGCTTCGATCCTACCGCAGGTAGCTTACACATAGGGCACTTAGTACCATTAATAATGCTAAAGCGTTTTATGGATGCAGGGCATCAAGGTGTGGCATTAATTGGGGGTGCTACAGGGTTGATTGGTGACCCGAGTTTTAAAGCCACTGAGCGCAGTCTAAACACCAAGCAAACGGTGTCGCAATGGGTGGATGCGCTTGCAAACCAAGTTGAGAGTTTACTTGGTCCGCATTTAAACCAGCCACTGCAAATAAAAAATAACGCTGACTGGTTTAGCTGTATTGATGTATTAGACTTTTTTCGTGATGTAGGTAAACACTTTTCAATTAACACCATGTTCAACCGCGAGTCAGTAAAACAACGTTTGCAACGTCCAGACCAAGGGTTGTCGTTTACTGAATTTAGTTACTCCTTATTGCAGTCTTATGACTTTGCTAAGCTCAATAGTGAGTTAAATTGTACTTTGCAGATAGGCGGTAACGATCAGTGGGGTAATATTATCAGTGGAATTGATTTAACCCGCCGTTTAAACCAGCAAACAGTGTTTGGTTTAACACTGCCACTTATTACTAAGTCAGATGGCACAAAATTTGGAAAAACTGAGGGCGGTGCTATTTGGCTCGAGCCTAAAAAAACCTCACCGTATCGCTTTTATCAGTTTTGGTTAAATTGTGAAGATGCTGATGTGTATAACTTTTTGCGTTTTTATACTTTTTTATCAGTTAAAGAAATTGAGGCCATAGAAGCAAACGATAAGATAAGCGGCCAAAAGCCTCAAGCACAGCGCATTTTAGCTGAGCAATTAACACGTTTTGTTCATGCTGAAGAAGGCTTGGCAAGTGCGCAGCGTATCACTGAGTTGTTATTTAATGGTCAGGTGCAAACACTCACCTTGGCAGAGCTTGAACAGTTAGAGCAAGATGGGCTAACCGTGAACACTATTAGCGACACGCAAATAAGTATTGCTGAGTTATTAGTTAAAAGTAAACTGGCCAGCTCAAAGCGACAGGCGCGTGAATTAATAACAGCTAATGCGATTAAAATTAACAGTATGGTCGTTACTGACGAGCATGCGCAGCTTGATATTTCGTTGTTTGAACGCTTTTGGATAATGCAGCGTGGCAAAAAGCAATTCAGGCTTATTAAACTAGTTTAAAGTATAAACAGTGGGCTTATGATTGCACGGCCCACCTTTAATTTACACTTAGGCCTTGTTGCGCATAGTAATATTCCGTCCGCCTAAATAGCCAAACATAGCGCTTAGTGCACTCGCACTCGCGCAAAACCACAAAGTAGATGTCCAGTTACCAAAATAACTATGTAGTGCACCTGCAATAATAGGCCCCGTAGCGGCAAGTAAATAACCAATACACTGCGCCATACCTGAAAGGGCAGCAGCTTGATGTGAGTCGTGAGTACGTAAACTTATAAACGACAAGCCCAATATAAAGCATGCACCCGAGCAAAACCCCATAGTAATTGACCACACAAACGCATGTACTGGCATATACAGTAGTCCTATTGAAGATAGGCTTGCCAATACTCCTAAGGCAAAGGTGAGTACACGCTGATCTTTCAGTTTTGCTAATAAAGGAATTAAGATAATACCAGGCAATGCCGAAGCCACCTGAAATGAGCCTTGTAATGCACCCGCTTGCTGTGCATTGAAGCCGCTGTCAATTAATATACTTGGTAACCAGCCAATAATTATATAAGTAAATAACGAATTACAGCCAAGTAGCAAGGTAATTTGCCACGCAAGCGCTTGGTGCCACACTTTAACCTCATCGGTATTTTCAACTAGATCTTTAGTTGGTTTGGTGCGTAGCTTTAATTGCGGTAACCAAATAAATAAACTTAGTAAAGTAATTAACGCATAACTGGCCAAAGCGATTTGCCAACCCATTTGTTTATATTCTGCAAGTGGAATAATTAACGCTGAGTAACTACCACCAAAAATACCCATAGCAAGTACATACGCCGAGGTCATTACTGCTACTTTATGTGCAAAGTCGCGCTTAATTAAACTCGGTAACAGTACATTACCTATTGCAATGCCTCCCCCGATGACAACGGTGCCTAAATAGAGTATCGGCACAGAATCTATCATGCGTGATGCTAAGCCTAGGCCAATCAAAATAAGAGCAATGAATAGCGATACTTCTAAACCTTGTCTTTTAGCTATACTAGTTGCTAATGGGCTTGCTACAGCAAATGCAATTAAAGGTAAGGTGGTAAGCATACCGGCTTGTGATGCGCTTAAATTAAAACTAAGAATTATTTGGTCCAATACAGGCGCTAAACCAGTCACCGGCGCACGTAAGTTACTAGCAATAAGTAAAATACCCAGTATTAATAATGCGAAAGATAAACGAGATTGAGGTTGTTGGATTAACAAGGTAAATGTCCTAGCAGGTTAGTTATTTAGCAAGAGGCAATTGAGCCTAGTATAAAGGCTTAATCATCACTATAATTTAGTAAAAGAGACATTAAATAACTAAAAACGGACAAAATGCAGCTTTCCCAAGATTGGAATGAAATAATAAACTTTGAAATCATGCCGCAGCCGATTATTGCAAAAATAGAATATGCCCAGCTTAGCCGTGAAATTCCACTGCATACACACCCAAAAGGGCAGTTAATTTTAGCTCTATACGGCTATGTTACTTGTGAAGTAGCAACAAAAATGTGGATGGTACCTACCCACAGTGCTATTTGGATCCCAGCAAATGTAGAGCACAGTAATAGGGCATCTGATAATGCGCATTTATGCCATTTATTTATTGATGTAAACTTACAAGGAATGCCAGCTACAGCCTGTACATTAACTATCAGTCCTCTTGTAAAAGAATTAATGCTTAGTTTGGCAGGTAACCAGCAAAACTATAGCTTAATAGGTAAAACCGCGCGGCTTGCACAAGTATTATTTGATCAATTAGTGGATATGCCAATTCAACCTTTAGATTTTGTACTATCAAAAAATAGTGTGATTAAAAACATGAGTGATCAGCTTATTAGTCAGCCTAATAGCCGCAAAACATTACCACAATGGGCGCAGCAATTTGCTTTAACTGAGCGTACTTTAGCGCGATTGATAAAAAAAGAAACAGGCATGACCTTTGGTAAATGGCGTACTCAATTGCATATTATAATTGCACTGCAGGCGTTATCTAATCAGCAAAGTGTACAACAGGTATCAGAGTTATTAGGTTATGAATCGGTGAGTGCGTTTATTACTATGTTCAAAAAGGTAATGAAAAAATCGCCCATGCGTTACATGAGCGAACTAGTTGCCTACCAATTATAAGTTGCCGAAATCATGGCATTACGCGGTTTTCCTGGGAAGTAACGCTCGCCAGTAAAACTGGTGTAATCGGCGCGCTCAGCGTAAGCAGTGTCTGTTAGGTTTATTATTCGCGCACTGAGTAATAAATGTGGGCTAATTTGCCACTGGCCGCGCAAGCTTAAAATATCGTGGCCTTGATATTCATGTAAGTTTTCAGGGTCGGTAAAGTAGCGGCCCACATAGTGCCATTGCAACGCAAGGCTAATACTCTCGTTGGCTTGCCAGTTAAAATCGATATTAGCAACCTTTCGAGGTGCGGTATCAATATCGTTACCTTTAATATTAATGCTGCCAATAATTTGCTCATTCGAGTACGTATGCTTGGCATAGGTGCCTGCAAAATTAACAGATAAATGCTGATTAAAGCTATGCGCTAATTCAAGCTCAATACCGCGATGCCGAGTTTGGCCGTCATTAACAGTAAAAAAGTCACTGTCGCGGTAGATGGTATTGTGCTTGCTCATCGCATACATCGATAAGCCATAGCGAGTATTGTTGTACATCCCTTTAATACCCACCTCAGCATTATTAGCTATTTCTGCGTCTAAGTCGGCAGTACTTTGCTCGCGCTGTAATTGATAGAGTTCAGCCGCTTGGGGGGCTCGATAGCCTCTTGAAAAATTAGCGTATAATGTATTGTTAGTATTAAGCTGATAGCTCACCCCGAGTTTTGGCGAAAGATTACTAAAGCTGTTTTTAGTGCTTTTGGGGCGGCTATAACGACAGCCACCAAAACCACATTCGTTGCCATCCTCTTTTGTACGCCCTGCAAGCATATTATTTTGATAGTCATATTGCATGTGCTCATAACGCAGCCCAGCGGTAATAAGCCAGTCATTAAGCTGCCAATCAATAGCGGCAAATGGAGCGTATAAGGTTGCATCGACTTGGTAATCGTAATGTTTACCTTGCGGCACAGTGGCTACTAAAAACGCAGAGCCTTGGGTGGGGTTATCTTGGGCTTGTAAAAAATCGGCTTGGGTAAACTCACCATCAAAGCCAAGCTTTAAGTTCGTATTGTCGTTCACATAATGTTGATAAAGCGATTGTAGGCCAAACCCCGTTTGACTGTTTTTTTCGAGCGGAGTACCGGGTAAAAAGTGTTTGAAAAAGTCCATGCTTTGGTCACGAATATAAGGAGTAACAACCAGTGTGTTCTCACCTAATTGCCAGCTTGCTTTACTCCAAGCCCTAAGCGAACGGGCTTTTCTAAAGGCGTCAGGATCAAAATTTTGCTGTGCAATATATTCATCTTTATAGCTTTGAAAGCCACTAATATACCCTGCGGTTTGTTGGTCTAAGTCGGTATAGGTCAACCCCGATATTAAACTTAAGTTGTTGTTAGCGTACCGATGTCGCACATTTATTTTTTGTTGTTTAACGCTTTCATCATCTCGGTAACCGCCATCATCGGTAAAGCTGGCATTAATACCGAACCCTGAATTATCCATAGCATGGCCTGCACGCAATTTATAGCGAGCATAACCGTAAGAGCCATAATCAACACCCAGTAAACCACCACCTTGGGTCGTGTCTGGTGTAATGACGTTAATTACGCCATGCACTGCATTTGAGCCATACAGTGCAGAGCCTGGGCCTTTTAATACCTCAATACGCTGTGCCATTTCGCTATGTGCTTCAAACAGCTCATTAATATTGCAAAACCCAGCTGCACGAAGTGCAATACCATCTTCAGCAGTTAAAATCCCTCCACAAGCCCCCGTACCAGAAAGCACCTGCGAGCGCAGGGCGGGTAAATATTCTTGACCATTACCACGTTGTATATTGGCACCTGCAACGCGTTGCAGTGCTTCTTCTACATGGGTAGGGGCTATAAGCTCAAGTTGTGATTCGCTTAATACACTGATCACCAAAGGTAATGGGGTGGAGAGCGCTTCACTACGTGATGCTGTGGTGGTGATACGTTCAATTGATTGCGCGGTATCTTCAGCACACGCACTATTAATTAAACTTAACTGACTGCATAACAATAAAGAGGGTAAATAGTAATATTTCATAAATTCCAGCACATCGGCAAGTTGATAAGTTTAGGGTAGGGGAGTTTGTGAATTGGTTAAAGCACACTCAACCTATAAACCCGATAAGTAATCGATAAAACAATACAAAAAATACCCGGAAAAACTAAAGTGAGCACTGAGTAATGTTTAAATAGCAATACGCCTACCACTCCACCGGTTAAAAAACCGGCAACAATTAATGTAAAGACCAAGCATTTTCTATTGTCAAAAGCTTCTCCTTTTAGGGCTTTACCAAACATCAAACCCAAATCGGTAAAAATACCGGTTAAATGAGTGGTACGCACTACAGCACCGCTGTAGTTAGTGGCTAAAGCATTTTGTAAGCCGCAGGCGGCAGAGGCGAGTGTAAGTGCGTAAGGATATGAATGTTGAAGTAGCTGTGCGCTTACCAGTAGTAAAATACCCTCAATAAATAAGAGCGTATCGTAATGGCGTCCTAACTTAAGTGACCCGCCTGAGAGCATTAAGCCTGTTAATGCCGAGCCAAATATAAAGCTCAGTACAATCGCAATTAAAAATAACGCTGCATTGATGTTGGTAGTAAGTTCAATAGCTAATGAAGTCACCGACCCCGAAACATGAGAAATTGCTTGCTGTTCAAACCCTAATAAACCTACTGCGTTTACCATACCGGCAATAAAAGCGAGGGTAAACGCACCATATTCGACCCACTTAGGTAGTTTTGTAAACATCCTTTTAGCTCCGGTTTCAGTGTGTAGATTAATCATACACTTAATTAAAGTTAATAAATGAAAAGAGGTTATATTTTTAACATCACAAGCAAGTGATGATCGCTAAGTTTAACTTTTGCGTATCAACAGAATTTGGAATAAATATGTTTAACCA
This sequence comes from Pseudoalteromonas sp. SCSIO_11900, assembly GCF_000576475.1. Taxonomy (NCBI): domain Bacteria; kingdom Pseudomonadati; phylum Pseudomonadota; class Gammaproteobacteria; order Alteromonadales; family Pseudoalteromonadaceae; genus Pseudoalteromonas; species Pseudoalteromonas sp. SCSIO_11900. Next base: position 192,931 of record NZ_KK070023.1, on the reverse strand, counting down.
AGAACAGCAATCACGCATTATAGAAATGGCATGGGAAGACAGAACGCCGTTTGAAGCCATTGAAAATCTTTATGGGCTAAATTACTCACAATTAGTTAATTTTATGCGTGACCACATATCTAGTGGCTCATTTAAAGTGTGGCGTAAGCGCCATGCCGGGCGTAAAACTAAACACCTAAAGTTGCGCGACCCCGCGATTATGCGCAGTCATTGTAAAACACAGTACAAACAGCGCTAACTTTAGGGTTTCATGTGTTGTTCAGGCTTAAGCGTTAATAATCTTCAGTAATAACCACACTGGAGAACAGCCATGAAAACATTAATCAGTATTTTATTAATGGTTTTTGCGCTAACGGCAACAAACGCATTTGCTGTACTACACAAAGACAAACATGCAGGTAAGCATGTGAATAAACACGCAAACAAGCATCACTGGAAAAAGCAAAAAAATAACCAAGACCATAATAAAAAATGGCTTTCTAAGAAACAAGCCAAGCAGTTAATTCGTCAAGGGTGGACTCCACCAGGGTGGCACAGATCTTATCATCAAGGTGATATCCTTGGGCATGACATTTATAAGCGTGCTAGAGTAATAGACCGAGAAAGAGACACAGTGCGAGTTGAAATTGATCGCACTATTATTCACCTAGTGCACGACACTCGTGAAATACTCTCTATTTTACAGCGCTATTAGGATTTATAAATGCTCACTGTATTGGTCATAGTTACTGGCTTGTTGTTATTAATAACCTTATTACCCCTGTCATACAGTCAGCATTACTTGATACGTAGTTGCGACTTTGTGCGCTTGCAGGTGTGCTACCTAGCAAGCGCTGTAATTATCGTTGCACTAATAGGTATGTGGCAAAGCGGCTTAATTGCTTACTCACTCGTAGCGGTGGTCGCTTTTGTTATTTTAGTTTTGCAAGCTAAGTGGATTTATCCCTACACTTGGTTTGCTAAAAAAGAAGTATTAACAGCGCCAAAAAGTAGTGATCATAGCATCAGAATCTTATGCGCTAATGTACTGATGTCGAATCGACATAGTGAGCAGTTAATTAACTTAGTCGATAAATATCAGCCCGATTTACTTATCACCTTAGAAAGCGATAGCTGGTGGCAAGATAAGTTATCTGTGCTTAAAAAAAACTACCCTTATCAAGTACAGTGCCCAAAAGATAACCGTTACGGCATGCATGTATTTAGTAAATTTAACATACTCGATGCACAAATTTGTGAACTCATAGAAGATAATATTCCCTCTATTCATATTTTATTTGAAAACCACCAAGGGCTAAAAATGCAGGGGCATTTTATTCATCCCGCGCCACCAAGCCCAACAGAAAAAGATTCATCGCGTCCGCGCGATAGCGAACTAATAATGGTGGCTAAAGCGCTTAAAAATCCAAGCCGCCCAACGATAGTCGCCGGCGATTTAAATGATGTAGCTTGGTCACGCAGCACCCGTTTATTTATGCAAATCAGTGGCTTTTTAGACCCACGTAAAGGACGGGGCTTTTATAACACTTTTCATGCTGGTTACTTTTTTATGCGCTGGCCGCTCGATCACTTATTTCACTCTACAGGTTTTACCGTAAAGCGTATCAAACGTCTTGCTAAATATGGCTCCGATCACTTTGCTCTGCTTACCGAACTTGTTTATGAAGATGCTAATCAGCAATCACTCGAAACAAAGCCCAGCGAGCTTAAACAGCAAGACATACAAGAGCTTGCTATGAGCAAAGCCGATAAACGTAAAGTGCCTAGGTTTGAAAAAGGCTAGATTAAGTACAGGTGTTAGGTTAAAGGCTTTAGGCGAAAGGCAAAGTTAATACATTAGGGTCGTGCTTTTAAATTTGCGGGATTATATAGCGAGCTATTTAGTTGAGTGTTAATTAACAAAGAGATTCATTATGTTTAATAAAATTATCGACTTTTGGTTTACAGAGCTTGAGCCAAAGCAGTGGTGGCAAAAAGACGAGGCGTTTGATTTGATGATTCAGGCTCGTTTTGGCCAATTACACCAGCAAGCGAGTGCGAGTGAGTTATTTCAATGGCGTGAGAGTGCATTAGGCAGCCTAGCTGAAATTATCGTGCTTGATCAGTTCTCGCGAAATATTTATCGTGACAAGCCAGCATCATTCGCCTGTGATTCAATGGCTTTAGCGTTAGCACAATCGGCCATCACAAAAGGGTTTGATAAGAAGTTGACGGATGAGCAGCGAGTATTTTTGTATATGCCTTTTATGCACAGCGAATCGCAGTTAATTCATAAGGAAGCAGTCCGGTTATTTAAGGCGTTAGGTATTCAAAATAACTTAGACTTTGAGTATCAACATAAAGCGATTATCGATAGATTTAATCGTTACCCGCATCGTAATAAAATACTGGGGCGGGAGTCTACAGAAGAAGAACGCGAGTTTTTAAAACAGCCCAATTCAGGTTTTTAGATTTATCAGGCAAAAAACACCGCGCTTATTACAAGCGCGGTGTTTAGTTTTATTAACCAGATACCTGATATTAGCTATTAATCATGATGCTTTTAACATTCACAAACTCGCGAATACCAAAGCCGCCATGTTCTCTGCCATAGCCACTGTCTTTAACACCGCCAAATGGTAGGTTCGGTTGTGCCAGTCCGTAACCGTTTATGTTGATCATACCGGTATCAAAATGCTTTTTAGCCAGCTCAATGGCTTTTTTCTCATCTTTTGAAAAGATGCCGCCGCCTAGTCCATAACGGGAGTCGTTGGCAATACGCATAGCGTCGTCATTATCTTTGGCTTTAATCAAAGATGCCACAGGGCCAAATAATTCGTCATCATATGCAGGCATCCCTGGTGATAAATTTTCTAGTACTGTAGGTGGGTAGTAATAGCCTGTTTGCTTCGGAATTTCGCCGCCTACAATTACTTTTGCGCCTGCATTTACCGAGTCTTGCACTTGCTGATGAATTTTGTCGCGTAAATCTTCTCGTGCCATAGGGCCCAGTTCAGTATCTTTATCCATAGGGTCGCCCATTTTAATTGCTTTAAATTGCTGGCTCAGTGCTTCTTTAAAGTCATTGTATAATGAGTCAACTACCACAAAACGCTTGGCAGCCACACAGGTTTGGCCATTGTTAATAATGCGGCCCTGCAAACAGGTTTTAACTGCCAGTGCGAGGTCAGCATCATCAAGTACAACATAAGCGTCATTACTACCCAGTTCTAGTACGGTTTTTTTAACGTGCTTACCGGCCTGCTCAGCTACTTTTTTGCCTGTGCCATCACTTCCTGTGAAGGTAACGCCACTAATGTGTTTATGAGAGATAAGTGCGCTGGCTGTTTTTCCGTCAATTAGTAAGTTACTAAAGCAATGCTCAGGGAACCCAGCTTGTTTAAATAAGGTATCTATTTTTTCAGCCATACCAAACACATTGCCCGCGTGTTTTAATACCGTGGTATTACCCGCCATAATATTTGCGGCGCTGTATCTAATAACTTGATAAAGTGGGAAGTTCCATGGCTGAATACCTAGCAACACGCCAGTGGGGCGATAACTTATAATTGCACGACCGCCTTGCATATCGCGTTCTTCGTCGCTCAGCATATCGGCGCCATGTTCTGCGGTATAACGGCAAATGTCAGCACAAAGCTGCACTTCTTGAAAGCCTTGTTCGTACACTTTACCCATTTCTTCGGTCATCAGTTTAGCAAGCGTTTCTTTTTGCTCTTCAAATAAAGAGGCTAGCTTATTCAGGTATTTAGCGCGCTCAGTAAACGAGGTTAATCGCCATGTTAAGTATGTTTCATGAGACTTTTCGATCACTTGTTCTGCTTGAGCTTGAGAAAGCAGCGTATAGCTATTGATGACTTGCTCAGTTGCTGGATTGATCGTATCTACTGTGTTACTCATTTTACCTCCTAACAAATTATGTAATAGGGTAGGTGCAAAACCAAAGCCAGTTGGGTGATAGTTTATAATAATTCATAACTTTTTGTTAATAATGGTTTTTATATTACTTCATACAAAAATCTAGATTTTGTTTGTTCGTTGTTTTTGCTATGGTTCTGTAAATACTGCAAGTTGTTGAAAAAGTTACAGGGAGTAGTTAGATGATACAGTCATTGTTTAATATCGATTTACCTCTTATTCAAGCGCCCATGGCGGGCGTACAAAGCGTTGAGTTGGCTGCAAGCGTTTGTGAAGCTGGTGGGCTAGGGTCGTTGCCTTGCGCTATGTTAACGCCAGCACAGTTAGTTGAACAGCTCTACTTGCTTACTCAAAAAACAGATAAACCATTTAATCTAAACTTTTTTTGTCACACGGTTACAGATTACACCAGCCAACAAAAGCAGCAATGGCATAATATGCTGACCCCTTATTTTGCAGAGTATGAAATTGACCCGCAAAGTTTAACCGCAGAGGCATCCCGTCAGCCTATAAACCAAGCCGTTGTAGATATTATTGCTCCCTATAAACCTGCAGTTGTGAGTTTTCATTTTGGTTTACCTGAGCACGCTATTGTGGCGCAAATAAAAAACTGGGGCGCTAAAGTAATTTCAACGGCGACCACTTTAGATGAAGCTATTTGGCTCAGTGAAAATGGCGCTGATGCTGTTATTGCTCAAGGTTTAGAAGCTGGTGGGCATCGAGGGCATTTTTTATCAATGGATTTAAGCTTGCAACAAACCACTGAGCAGTTAGTTAAGCGTTGTGTTGAGCATTTATCATTACCGATTATTGCTGCAGGAGGTATTGCAATGCCAGATGATGTAAAGCATATGAAAGCGCTGGGGGTAAGTGGAGTTCAAGTCGGTAGCGCTTATTTATTATGTAAAGAAGCAAAAACATCTGCTTTACATCAGCAAGCTATTTTAGAGCAGGCTCAAGATAGCACCGCGCTTACTACTTTGTTCTCTGGTCGAGCCGCGCGGGGTATTCAAAACCGCGTCATGCTCGAGTTAGGTACTATGCCTGAGGGCGTGCCTTCGTTTCCTCATGCTAGTAGCGCAATAACAGCATTAAGAACATGCGCTGAAAAAGCAGGCCAAAGTGATTTTTCGCCTTTATGGTGTGGTCAGAAGTATGTGCCTCGGGTGGGGGTATCAGCTGCGGATATTACGCATATTTTAATGGAAAAATGGTAATGTTTAATGTCTGACAACCCACTTTTATCGCTTGGCGATAGTTACGAAGTGCTTATAAATAAGCTTAAATCACAATTGGCAGGTATTTACCCTCAACAGCTTGTCGCGCGCAATACCGTGTTATTGCCCCAAGGCGATGTACAGCGTTATGGCTATTTAATTATGGAGGGGGTTTTAGGTGCTATTCATGATGATATTGATGGCGGGCAAAAATGCAAAGAGTTTTATTTTAAAAATGAGTTTGCATTGCTGTTTGCCAATTGGATGACCTCAAGCCCCGCTTTTTATCAATTAAAAGTAATTAATGAGGCAAGTGTAATTAAAGTACCGCTAACACTATTTGAGCAAGCACAGTACCAACTCATTAAGCAGCAGCTCATTGCGCAGCAACTAATATTTAAAGAAGCCAAAGAAGCATTTTTATTACTCAACAGCCCCGAGCAGCGATACTGTTACTTGCTTAAACATAAACCGCATTGGTTGGCGCAGTTAAGTTTAAGCCAAGTGGCTATGTATATAGGTATTTCGGCCATTTCGTTATCACGAATTCGTAAGCGACTTAACTTAAGTTAAGTGCTGTTTATATAAAGCACTATACACTCCTCATTTTTATGCCTTAAGTGCCTTGGAGTGTTATGTTTTTAATTGCCCAATCATTGGTTGCCGTCGCGACTTTACTCGACTTAGCTTCATTTCAGTTTAAGTCTCGACGTATTATCTTATGTTGTTTATTTACCTCTGTGTTATTAACCTCAGTCCACTTTTTTATTTTGGGTTATAACAGTGCCGCCTGCTTAATGCTTATTGCCGCGTTACGTTATTTTTACTGCATATACTTTAAGCATACTTGGGTCATGTTTGGATTTATGGCAGTGAGTTGTTTAGCCGTTTATTTAACATGGCAAGATTGGTTTAGTGGCTTTGCGCTGGTGGCGACATTAATACAAACCATTGCTTCATTTCAAAATAGAGACTTGCACTTAAGGTTATGTATGGTGGTGGGAACCTCTTTTTGGATAACGCATAATATTTTTGCTGGCTCCCCTGTGGCAATAATTATGGAAAGCCTATTTTTAAGTAGTAACTTATTTGGTTTATATCGATTTTATATTAGTAAAAAAAAGTCTTGCTGAACCTCAAATAGGAACGTAAAATGCAGCAATGTAAACTTATTAAAAGAACTGTTTGGCAATTTCTTTTAATAAAAAGGTTTCTCGAATAATCGACAATCCTTGTTTATCGCTATTAGCTAATGTGCGTTCGTTGTGAGCTATCGCCTCAAAAATATTTACCCATTTAGCTTGCATACCATTTTGTTGCTCATAGTGCTCAAGCTGTGCTTGGCCGAGTTGTTCGTTAATTTCGCATACATAACAGTATGACTTTATATGAATAATATCAAAGTCATCTTTGTACCAAGGACGATATTCTTCATAGAGGCCAAACTCACTGCAAATTTTTATATTTTGCGCGCCAGTTTCTTCATTGAGCTCTCTGATAAGTCCTTGTTTAATGCTTTCATTTGAGTCTATGCCACCACCGGGTAAACTGAAATCGTCATAGCGCTGAGTGTACATTAATAAAATATGCTGTTGTTTAAATACAATTGCGCGAGCAGTAGGGCGAGTAAACTGACAACCATGAGTAATATTAATAGTGGGGTGAATAGTGGTTTTTAATAAGCGCATAACGACTCCAGCAATAAAGGTAAATTATATCAGCTGGTTATATTAATTACTTCATTGTTAAAAAGTAATTAGCTGCAAAGCTTGTTAATTTCAGCGCTTATACATATATCTTAGTTATAATAGCGAATTATAAAAAAATAAAATGTCATTGTTTTGACCATGCTCTGTATATCTTTCATTTGTTGAAAGGGGTGAGTAGAATAATAAAAAAGCATAGGGATTAATCATGTTAAATATACTTTTAGTTGATGACGACATCGAATTTAGTGATGTTATTTGTCACATTGTTGAGTTTCTTGGGCATAATATTCAAACTGCAACCAGTTTAGAAGAAGCGCATCAGTGGTTTGAGAATAATTCCTTTGATCATATATTACTGGATTTCATGTTACCCGATGGTAGCGGCTTGCACTTATTAGATCATTTGAAAATGATTGGTCAATCTCCTAAAGTCACGCTTATTTCAGGGCACCCATCGGTTAAGGGGATTTTAGCCGATATGTGTGAGCCCAATGTAACGCATTTATTAAAGCCGCTGCAGCGAGAAGATTTAGAACTGGTTTTAAATGGTTCTAAAAAAACTGTTAAAAAAGCTAAGAAAAACGCTATCACCCATCATTTTGATACCTTAATTGGTGAATCTGAGGCAATGCAAAAGCTCTATACTATGATAGAACGTGTTGCTAAAACACAGGCTAACGTAATGTTAGTAGGTGAAAGTGGTGCCGGTAAAGAAGTGGTTGCACAAGCGATTCATAATGCCAGTCAATGCGAAGGACCTTTAGTTGCTAGCAACTGTGGCGCCCTTTCAAAAGAGCTTATTGGCAGTGAATTATTTGGTCATGAAAAAGGTGCCTTTACAGGGGCGATAGCCCGCAAAGAGGGCGTGTTTGAACAGGCAAATAATGGCACCTTATTTTTAGATGAAGTCACTGAAATGCCCATTGGCATGCAGCCTAATTTATTGCGCGTATTAGAAACAAAAAAAGTAACAAGGGTAGGTGGCAACCGAGAAATTCCAACTAACTGCCGCGTTATTTCTGCGACCAACCGTTCTTTAATCGATTTAGCCCAAAATAATATTTTACGTGAAGATATTTACTTTAGGCTTGCCGTATTTCCTATTGATATACCGCCATTACGTGAACGAAAAGACGATATTCCATTACTGGCAAAAGTTTTTTTAGAGCAGTTAAATGACGAAAATGGCACTGCTTTTAGCTGGACGAACGAGCAACTTAAAGAGCTGCAAACGTACGACTGGCCAGGTAATGTACGCGAACTTCGTCACGCTATTCACCGCGCTTTTATTATGAGCGATCCACAAACAAGCGATGTGGCACTGCCAAATAACCTAGAGTCACCTTTTTCACGAGTAAATAATCAAGCTCAGGAAAATCAGGTTTCTGCAGGGCAAACCATTGAAGAAGTTGAAAAAGAGCTTATTCATGCAACACTCGATAAAGTACAAGGTAATAAAACATTGGCTGCACAAATGTTAGGTATAAGTACTAAAACGCTTTATAACCGCCTTAACGCATATGGTGGCATTGGCGAATATAAATAAAACAACATGAGGATAGTATGGCATTAACTAAACAAATAAAGCCTTTAAACGAACTAGTACATGATGCGCGAGCACCGTTAAATCGTATTTCAATGAATGCTGAGCTTATCAAGCTAGTACTTGAAAACGATATGCCCGTCGAAAAAGCACTCGAGGCACTCGATAAAATAATTGTTAATTGCCAAGCATGTAGTGACAGTTTACAGCTTATTTCAGACTCAAAATAATAAAAACCAGGACGATAAATGATTAAACGCAAACAGCAAGGCAAAGCAAATGTTATATGGGCGTTATTTATCTCCATAATACTATGCATTATTGTAGGTAATGCATTTTTAGCGGTTAATACCATACAAGGCTTAACGCGTACTCAGCAAAGTTTAGATAATACTAATATGCTAAGTACAGCCATTGAGCAAATGCATCTCTCTGTAGTGCAGGCTGAATCAGGGCAGCGCGGGTATTTATTAACGCAGGACGATGATTACTTAGTTCCATATTACGATGCGATTGCACAAATTGAATCGCAAACCGATTATGTTCGCTCTTTAAACTCTGAAATTGAGGGGCAAGCTGAGCGTATTGCAACGTTAATTTTATTAGTTGATAGTAAAATTGCTGAGCTTAAAAGCACAGTTCAATTAGCATTAAATGACAAAGAAGAACGTGCAATGCTCATACTCAACTCTCATAAAGGGCGTGACCTATACCGAGAGATTCGTGTACTTGTTAATGATATTCAAGATCGAGAGCTGTTATTTAAAGTCAGTCACTTTTCTAAATTAGCGCAAATAAAAAACGAGGCAAAAATTACTTTTGCAATTACAGCCATCACGAGTGCTTTACTTATTGGTGGTATGTTTTTACTTGCGCGGCTTAACTTAAAAAATGCGGCGGTATATCGAGCTGAGCTCGAAATGCAAAACGAAACCTTAGCCAGTAAAGTGACCGAACGTACCCAAGAACTTACGTTATATTCTGATGAGTTAAGTCGCAGTAACCGTGAGTTAGAAGAGTTTGCTTTTGTTGCCAGTCATGACTTGCAAGAGCCGCTGAGAAAAATTCAAGCATTTAGCGATCGTCTTGAAAGCATGTTTAAAGACGAGTTAGGTGAAAAAGGAACTGACTACATTGCTCGAATGAAAAATGCTGCGCAGCGCATGTCTAATTTAATTAATGATTTATTAGAGTTCTCTCGAGTAACAACTCGAGGTAAAGATTTTACCGACACCAATCTAAATAGCATACTTAATGATGTTTTAAGCGATTTAGAAATAGCCATTAACGAGTCTAATGCGCAAGTGATAACGGTTGATATGCCAATCATTCAGGCTGATCCGAGTCAAATGCATCAGCTGTTTTTAAACTTAATTTCAAATGCTGTTAAGTTTAGAGCGCCTAACGTAAACCCTGTTATTGATATTAGCTTTGAACGAATTAGCGAGTTTAGTGAAGACCATAATAGTAAAGTAAGTTGGCATGTTATTACTGTAAAAGATAATGGTATCGGCTTTTCAGCTGAGTATGCAGATAAAATATTTGTGCCATTTCAGCGTTTACATGGGCGTTCTCAATATAAAGGAACCGGCGTTGGATTATCTGTATGTCGCAGAATTGTAGAGCGACATGGAGGAACTATTAAAGCAATAAGCACCCCTAACGAAGGCGCAACCTTCATTATTAAACTACCTGTGGATGCAGAGTTATTCACATTACAAGGAGAGGCATAATATGCCATTAACAAACGTAAAACCCATTATAATTTTAATGGCAGACGATGATGAAGATGATCGTTTATTAACCCAAGAGGCTCTCGCTGAAAGTCGCGTTTTAAATGAATTACACTTTGTTGAAGACGGTGTAGAGCTTTTAGAGTATTTAGAGCGTACAGGCAAGTTTGAAGATAAAACCCTGTCACCAAGACCTGGCTTGATTTTACTCGACTTAAACATGCCGAGAATGGATGGACGTGAAGCACTTCAAGCGATTAAAGCCAACCCTAATTTAAAAGGTATTCCCGTTGTTATTTTAACTACTTCAAAGCAAGAAGAGGATATGGTTAAAGGTTACGATTTAGGTGCGGCGTCATATATTACCAAGCCAGTAACTTTTGATGGTTTAGTTGAGTTGATGAAAACGTTAGGTAAATACTGGGTTGAATTTGTAGAGCTACCAAGCACGTTTAACGATTAAGCATATAATTAAAATAGGAGACGCTATGTTAGCAAAGGCAACGAAACTGCTATTGGTTGAAGATGATGAAGATGATTATATTCTTACTCGTGACTATTTAGAGCAGCTCAGTTCCCATGTGTTTAACATAGAGTGGATAAGCTCTCCTGAGCAGGCAATACATGTACTAAGTAAAAATGAGCATGATATTTGCCTGCTTGACTATCGCTTAGGTGCCTCAGATGGCTTAAGTGTTTTAAAGCAAGCAATTAAGAATGGCTTTTGTGGGCCTATTATCATGTTAACGGGGCAATCTAACGATGCGCTAGATTCGGCTGCGCTTGATGCTGGTGCGGTTGATTACTTAGTTAAAAGTGAAATGAGTGGTAGCCGGTTTGCCCGTTCTATTCGTTATGCTTTAGCGCGCCGCGATGTAGAAGATGAGCGAGTTGAACGTTTAAAAGCGGAGGCTGAAAACCGTTCAAAAGACCGCTTTTTAGCGCATTTAAGCCACGAACTACGAACTCCCTTGTCGTCTATTTTAGGCTATACCGAACTACTTATGCTCAGTGATTTTAGCAAGCAAGCTGAAAATGAGTTGGGTGTTATTTATCGTAATGGCAAGCACTTATTGAGCTTACTGAATGATGTTTTAGATTTATCTAAAATTGCAGTCGATAAGCTTGAGCTAAGCTTGGGGGATGTTAATCTTGATAGCCTAATGGCCGACGTGTTTACGCTAATGCGTGTATCAGCCCTTGATAAAGGTTTATCATTAAAATTTGAATCACTGGAGCCTTTGCCATTAGTTATTCGTGTAGATGCTACTCGGGTTCGACAAATTCTCATTAACCTGATCAATAATGCGATAAAATTTACCGAGCAAGGCGAAATTATCGTTAACGCATGGACAGAGACGGAGGCTGATCGTGAAATGCTCTTTTTTAGCATTAAAGATTCAGGCTTGGGTATTGCTCCAGAAAAACAAGCACTCATCTTTAAGCCTTTTGAGCAAATTGCAGATGTAGAGTCGCGCTCAGTAGGTGGTGCGGGCTTGGGATTAGCTATTTGTTCTGAGCTACTTAGTCGTATGCAGGGTACTATTTCATTAGATTCTTATGTAGGTGAGGGCTCAACGTTTACCATTTCCTTATACCCTGGTGATATCAGACAGGTAGAGCGCAATTTATTAAAACTTGATTTAACCCCCAACATGCAGCAAAAAGTAGCGCCATGCGAAGTAAGTGGTAAAGTGTTGGTGGTGGATGACTTACGCGATTTACGCGTGTTGGTTGGCCATTTAATTGGCTCAGCGGGTGCTGATGTAGATTATGCTGATAATGGCAAACAAGCGCTTGATAAGGTTAAAAAGCAACTCGCAGAGGGGCGCGCCGCTTACGATATTATATTTTTAGATATTCATATGCCGGTGATGGGTGGAAAAGAAGCTGCCATTGAACTTAGAAAGTTAGGGTTTAAAGGGGCGATTATTGCTTTAACCGCGGCCACCATGAAAGGTATTCATAACGAACTAACCGCGCTAGGGTTTGATGATATGATTGCTAAACCTGTGGATTCCAACTTACTTTACCAATGCTTAGAGTCAGCGCTGGGGAAAAAAACACAGCGTGTTTCATCGATACAACCAACGCCAAAACATAATACTAGCATAAAGCGTTTTTTATTAGTGGAAGACGATGCTGATGCCGCACAAATAACTCAGCTTTTATTAGAAAGCTTGGATGTAGAAACCACTATTGCAACTAGTATAGAGGCGTGTTGTACAGCGCTTAAACAAGACAGTAATTACGACAAAGTATTACTCGATATGCATTTACCCGATGGTTCAGGTTTAGAGCTTGCTGGGTTTATTAAAGAACACTATCCCGATATTCAACGAGTTATTATTAGTGGAATGGAGCCTGATGCCGTACACATTAGGCAGCTAGAAATAGAGCAAGTTTTGCTTAAACCAATAAACTTGGCGCTATTAAGTAAACTTGTTTAACGCCACTATTTGCCAATTTATATAATAATTAGCTAGGTAATATTAACGACCGATTGGCGTATGACTAATTCGGGCTGAAATAAAGTTTGAATAGGCTGTACGCTTTTTTGATATACATGGCTCAGTACCCACTGTGCAGCTACTTTACCCATTTCATCTATTGGGTAATTAATAGTGCTTAAAAGGGGGTATACATGGCGGGTAAAGAACACGTTATCGTAGCCTATTCTTGAAAGTTGTGCGGGTAGTTCAATGCCATGATCTCTGGCACTGACCATTGCACCCGTTGCCATTTCGTCATTGGCGCACACTAAGGCGGTAATGGAGGGATTTTTTTATAAAGAGCAGTAAATCCTTCGTAGCCGCTGTCCTCTATAAAGTCGCCTTCATACAAACTGTTTTCATTAAACTCAATGTCGTGTTCAGCAAGTGCTTGTTTATGTCCGTTTAAACGCTCTTGAGCGTCTTTTTTTCATAAAGGACCGCTAATGTAAGGTAAGCGTCCGAGCAACGACACCTGAGTGGATTTAATTAATTGAAAATACCGTCAGTTTCTACTGGAGGTATTATGCAAAAAAGAACCCTTAATGACTGGCAAAAATTGATTGAGCAGCAACAAACCAGCGGCTTATCTATTGTCGCATTTTGTAAAGAAAACATGTTACCCACTTCAAACTTTTATAAATATCGGTCTAAGTTACAAGACGCTGCAAAAGCACCTAAATTGTTGAAAGTGAACTCGAACTGTCAGTGCTATCCGGTGCCGTGTTTGTTTTTTGTAATAAAAGCCGAGATAAGCTGAAGATATTGTATTGGGATAACACAGGCTTTGCCCTGTACCCTAAACTTAACCGAGCAACAATTACACTGGTTATTATCTGGGTATGATGTCATAGGGCATCAACAAATCAACATCGAAAACGCTAGCATTATTTAGATCGTCGCGGGATCAATATTAACCATTGCATTACGCTAGTTTACGGTAAAAAACATTATAAAATAAAAGGATGAATATTGATGTTAACTGCCTTGCAGACGATCCGGCTTTGCTTAAAAAGCTGCTGGCAGAGCACGCTGAAAAATTAGCGCAAGCGACTGCAAGAAACCGTTATCTAGAGGAACAGTTCCGCCTAGCGCAACAAAAACAATTTGGTAAAAGTGCCGAAGTCTTTGACGCACAAAGTGAATTGTTTAATGAAGCCGAAGACATCATTGAGCAACCTGATAGCTTGCTACACAAGAGATTAGCTACACTCGCAAAACACCAAAGCGCAAACCATTACCCAAAGACTTACCCCGTGAGCAAGTGATTCATGACATTGCCGAAGAAGACAAGGTGTGTAACTGCTGTGGTAATGAGTTGTATAAAATGGGTGAAGACGTCAGCGAAAAGCTCGACTTCGTCCCCGCAAAGATAAAAGTCATTGAGCATATTCGCCCAAAGTACGCGTGTCGTGAATGTGATAAGTCAGGGTCGAATAACAGTATTAAACAAGCCAAGATGCCAAACATGGCCATCAACAAAGGCATGGCCACGTCCAGTTTGTTAAGTCAAATCATCACCAGCCAATATCAATATGCACTGCCACTGCACAGACAAGAGTCGATGTTCAAGCAATACGTCATTGAGCTTAGCCGTAAAACCCTGAGTGACTGGGTACTCGCATCCGCTACCTTGTTTGAACCGCTGATACAACGACTGAAACACGCGTTACTTAAACAGCCTGCGATACATGCCGATGAAACGACGGTCAATGTGCTCAACGCCGACAAAGTAAAAAGTTACATGTGACTATATTGTACCGGCACGGATTCGCCATCGGCTATAAATAAACACAACCCAATACCAAACATTGTGCTTTACGACTATCAAACCAGCCGGGCTGCTTCCTGTGTGGTTAATTATCTGGATGGCTATTCGGGCTATTTACAGGTTGATGGTTATCAAGCGTATACACAAACGCAATCAACACTCGTTGGTTGCTGGGCCCATGCACGTCGTAAATTTATAGAAGCAAAACACGTGCAGGGTAAAAACAAGACAGGCAAAGCCGACGTAGTCTTGAGTCTTATTCAAAAACTGTACGGCATTGAATCAAAACTCAACGATAAAACACCAGCACAAAAGCATGAAATAAGGCAAGAGCAAGCGAAATCTATTATCGATAAACTGCATAAATAGCTAGAGCAAAATCAGCCACGTTTAGTCGGGAAAAACAAGTTAGCAGAGGCAGCAACCTATCTCGCTAATCAATGGCATAAGCTTATAGTTTACCATTGAAAATGGTCAGCTTAATATCGACAATAACCGCGCCGAGCGCGCTATCAAACCATTTGTTATTGGCCGTAAGAACTGGATGTTTAGCCAAACCTCACGCGGCGCAATAGCAAGCGCTCACCTATACAGCATCATCGAAACTGCAAGATCCAACGGCTTAACGCCATTTGATTACATCATGCATTGCCTCGATGAGCTTTGTCAGCCTGAGCCAGACATAGAACAATTATTGCCTTGGAATGTCAATATCTAGGTGATGATCACCGGACGTTTACCATACGCAGAAGTTAATGGTGATGTTGATAACCTCGAATACCAGCGCGGTAATAAAAGCGACTTAGCGCTACTGCGTAAGTTTAAAGATGCGGGAATCCCTGTTGTTTCATTATTTATAAGCGGTCGCCCTATGTGGGTTAATGCTGAGCTTAACGCCAGTGATGCGTTCGTTGCTATTTGGCTTCTAGGTAGTGAAGGCGATGCAATTAGTGATGTCTTGTTTAAAAATGCAGACGGTTCAATTAATCATGACTTTAAAAGCAAGCTATCGTTTTCCTGGCCGAATAATCCAATCGATAATGAAAACCGTAACGACGGAGGTTACAGTCCATTACTTCCTTATGGTTTTGGTTTAACTTACAACGATAGTAATGTCTTAAAAGATGACCTGGTGGAGCAAACTCAACAGACTGAAAAACTGGATGATTTAGTATTGTTTGAGCGTGCAATTAAAGCACCGTGGTCACTGGTTTTAAAAAGTGGTGAGCAACAAAAAACGGTGGCGAGCAGTCGCGAGTCATTAGGTGCGGTGAGCATCCAAACATTTGATAAAGAGGTGCAAGAAGATGCCCGTGCAATTCGTTTTAATGGCCAAGCGATGGCTGGGGTTAATTTAGCGGCTGCGTTTCCATCTGACTTACGTTCATACGTTGAAAACAATGGCCAACTGCAAATGCAAATTAAAGTAGATAAAGCCGCAGCTAGTCCGTTATGGGTTGGTATGGGGTGTGGTGAGAATTGTCAGGGTAAGTTTGATATTGCTGATAACCTTGAGCAATCAGGTCAATGGCAAACATTAAACATCAACTTAAGTTGTTTTGCAGAGCAAGGTGTTGATTTAGCACAAGTGTTCCCCCCTTGGCAGTTAAGCTCGCAAGGTGATTGGCATGTATCTATTGCTAAGCTGGCTATTACAGCAAATGCTGCCGAGCAAAGTAGTGTTACTTGTAAGTAGTCAATAACCTATTAATAATCTATCAATAAGCAGGTACTAAATGTACCTGTTTATTGCTTTAAAAACGGGTATACAAAAACCTACCAAATTATACACGTCTACTTTTTATTTCAGTCTGTATCATTGATTATATTTAGCTCAGTAGTAGTCATAAAAGCATGATAAAACTGTATTCGCTTTTGCGTTAATAATTTGAGAGTATGCCAAAATATTAAACGCGTTTTGTAATTAACAGGTGAGAAAATGAATCAAATAAAGCTGGCTTCGCAGAGCATACAACCTTCAAAAATAGTCTGTGTGGGGCGTAATTACAGTGCGCATATAGCTGAATTAAACAACGAACACCCAGAGCAAATGGTGGTTTTTAATAAGCCTAATAGCGCGATCACTGATACCTTACTCGCTACTCATCTTGGCGATACATTGCACTACGAAACAGAGTTATGCTTTGCGGTTAAAAATAAACAACTTGTGGGCGTGGGCATTGGACTTGATTTGACTAAACGCGCTTTGCAAAGCAGCTTAAAAGAAAAAGGCCTGCCGTGGGAGCGTGCTAAAGCATTTGACGGTTCAGTTTTATTTAGTGAGTTTATTGAATTAACGCCAGAGATGACATCGTTTATATTTGAATTACATATTGATGGCAAGCCGGTTCAACATGGTGATAGCCAACTTATGTTGCACCAACCTGCACAAATATTGGCTGAGGTTAGTCAGTTTATGAGCCTCGAAGAAGGCGACATTATTATGACTGGCACGCCTGCTGGCGTAGGGATGGTTAATACTGGACGAGAGTTTAACGTTGCTCTTTATTCTGGTCAGCAGTGTTTATTGGAGCATCATTGGTCTGTGAGTCAAAGTTAATTATGTGTTGATAATATTGTTTATCAAAATTATCGATATGTTCACTTAGCCAGTGTCGCTGGCTTAGTTGATGAGCAGCTGATTCTAGTATGGTACTTTCTAATGCCGCATTAATTTTCTTAATTGCCTGATTAGCAAAATCATTAGGCGCATTAGTCGCACAGCCTACAGCTCCTTTGATTAATGAGCGCGTATTTTGAGCTATGGGTATACTAACTATTTTTATAGGGTGTTGTTGCTGGTTAAAGTAACTGGCCATAAAAGGGTAATCGAGCGAGTAGTCTAAAAAGCCATGCCTCAACCTATCGATCACAACGCCACTCTCATTATCACTACTTAAGCTCAAGGACACGTTATGATGGCTCAAAGAGTTTTCAATAATCATATTTATGTGTGGTGAAAAACGTCGTGCTGCGGCTTGTCCATAGGTAAAGCGTTCATCGCTAAGTAAACTAATTAAATTTATAGGATTACCATGTGCTTTAGTAAGTGTTTTTGCTTTTTGGTTAGTTGTAATAATACTAAACTCAGGGTAAATAGAGGTAGGACGTGAGTATGTATAGACTTCGTTGGTGCTCTTTTTATGGATTACGCATGGAAAGCAGACATTTTTGCCTTCTTTGATATATTTATTAATTCGTTTTTGTGGAACAAATAATCGAGTATGTTTTACATCCTTTATACTACTGATTAGTTGCTTAGTTAAATTGTCACACAAGCCCATTTGAGTATTCTCTGAGTTTAAGTGAAAAGGCGGTGTGTTGCTTTGTAGCCATAAAATTTCAGTGAGCTGATTTTTAGATTGGCTAATACTGTTACTCGAGAATATTAAAAATAGCAGGCAGAAATAACGAGCTGTATCCATAAAAAGCTGATAATTCTTTATTAAATGACTGTATTTAATTATACCTTGGCGCTTAAAAAATAAACATAAAAAATAGCAAAGAATCAACATTATTGAATAACATTTACCCTTTGCTTGATTTCATTAGTAAGGCATTGGATTATTTCTAAATATGATATCAATCGCTGATAACACGTCATCGCTCAGTGTTAGGTCAAACGCATCAATGTCTTCCTTTAATTGCGCCATAGTAGTGGCACCAATAATAGATGATGTCACTCCATCAACTTGATTACACCAAGCCAGCGCTAATTGAGCTGGGGTGATAGCGTGTGCATGGGCAAGTTCAACATACTCTTTGGTCGCCTTTTGTGATTGTGGCGTATCACGAAAAATACCGTTACGCTGCATAAATGTCCAGCGAGAGCCTTCAGGGCGCGATCCATTTAGGTATTTACCGGTTAATAGCCCTGCGGCTAATGGTGACCAAGGTAAATAAGCAATATCTTCATGTACACATTGTTCTATTAAATAAGGCCAATCTTTGGCATGTACTAGGCTAAACTCGTTTTGGATAGACACCATTTTTGGCAAGTTATGCTCTTTTGATAAATTTAAAAATTGGCTAATTCCCCAAGGCGTATCATCAGAAAGCCCACAATGTTTAATTTTTCCTGCTTTAACACACGCATCTAACCCCTCTAAAATATCAAGCATATCAGCGGTGTGTTGTTTTGCATCTACCTCGGTAAATTTAAGCATACCAGGCCATTGCCTAGCAAAGTGAGGGGTACGGCGATTTGGCCAGTGTAGCTGGTATAAATCAATATAGTCGGTTTGTAGGCGTTTTAGAGAATGATCAACCGCATCAATAACAGCTTGGCGGGTAATATTGCCGCCATCACGGATCCAAGAAAGCCCATTACCGGCAATTTTAGTTGCAATAACAATGTCTTTTCGTTTTTGTGAATTACGTGCTATCCAATTGCCTATAATTTCTTCTGTTTTACCGTAGGTATCGGGAGAGGGAGGAACAGCATACATTTCTGCTGTGTCAATAAAGTTCACACCCTGCTCAAGCGCATAGGCTATCTGTTGGTCGGCATCATATTGGGTGTTTTGTACTCCCCAGGTCATGCTACCTAAACACACTCTTGAAACGCTAACCCCACTGCTGCCTAATTGACTATATTGCATTGCTAATCCTAATTATTCGGTTTGAGAGTTTGCTTTTAAAGCCGATAACAATGGCTCAGTGATCGTGGCTTTTTGGCCTGTTTTAAAGTCAAACATCACCACTTTTGACATGCCGGTGGTTGTTATCGCGTTTTGCGCATGACTAAACACACTGTAGTTCATTACAAAGCGGTCAGATTTAATATCACTAATGGTAATACCTACGCTTAATGTGTCGGGAAAGGTAACGGGACGCTTATAACGAATATTATTTTCACTGATCACAGGGCCTGTGGCTTTAGCATTGATAGTATCAAATAAATTTAATTTATTTAAAAAGTCGATTCTGGCTATTTCAAAATAACGAAGATAAACACAGTTATTAACATGCTGTAGGGCATCCATATCGCCCCATGCTACAGTAATGTCGGTATGAATAGGGTGTTGTTGTTTAAACGTTTCCATGTATTTATTGCTCTTAGTTTTAAAGCATTTAGATTAGCAATATGGTCGGATGAGCTCAAGGGAATTATAACTAGGGGTGGAGCTACTCTGTATTGCCCTCATGGATGTAAATAAGGGACGTAAGCAGAACATGGAAGCTTTGCGCCTTTTTTATTTAAACCATTAGGCTATAAACCTTGCGCCGCGGGTAAACTGCCTCAGATTGAACAAACCTTAACCTTAAAAGAACAACAGTGCTAAATAAAAACCCTTGAGTAAAAATTGTACCTCTTTAAATTCATGGCTATAGTAACTATTAACACACAAGGAGATAACTATGCAGGATATAATTAATTGGTTATTGGCATGCACCGTTTTTATAGCGTCGTTTACTTGTTACGCTATGGGTAATGAGGCTGGGGCAATTGTTTTGATTTTATTAGGCTTTTCTTTAGAAATTTTATTTTGGATGTATTGTTTTAATAAGCCAAAGAAAAGTAAACGCTCTTTTTAAGCAATAACATGCTTGCTAATTAAAAGTGATTCCACAATAATGGCTGTATAAATAAACAGTTATTATTGTGTGATGAAAAAGTTTATTCATATAGATATGGACTGCTTTTATGCGGCCGTAGAAATGCGCGACAATCCTAAGCTTGCCAGCGTACCACTGGCAATTGGCGGAAATAGTCGCCGTGGAGTGCTCTCTACCGCTAACTATATTGCCAGAGAGTATGGGGTGCGCTCTGCTATGTCTAACTATCATGCCAAACAGCTTTGCCCTGACTTAGTTATTGTGCCTGGCAGAATGACTGTTTATAAACAAGTATCAACACAGATCCGCGCCATTTTTAACCGCTATACTGACCTAGTAGAACCTCTTTCGCTTGATGAAGCATATTTAGATGTGAGCCACAGTACTGCTTTTAAGGGCAGTGCAACGTTAATTGCAGAGCAAATTCGTACCGATATTTTTAATACCACAGGACTGACTGCATCTGCAGGTATTGCCCCAATAAAGTTTATTGCCAAAATAGCCAGTGATGAAAATAAGCCTAATGGGCAATTTGTGGTATTGCCTGAGCAGGTTGACTCGTTTTTAGCCCAATTGCCATTAGGTAAAATTCCAGGAGTGGGTAAAGTAACTCTAGAAAAGCTTAATTTAAAAGGGTTATACACGGGGCAAGATGTGCGCGAAAAAGGGGCTAATTGGATGCAACAGCATGTGGGTAATTTTGGTGTGTCGTTATATCAAAAGTGCATGGGTGAACATATAGGGCGAGTTTCAACTGAGCGGGTACGTAAGTCATTGAGTGTGGAACATACTTATGAATACAACAAAAACAGCCTAGATGAATGCCTTGAACAATTACCGCAACTGTTAGATGAACTCGTGGTTCGATTAAATAAACAGCAACTACAACATAAAATTAATAAATTAAGTGTTAAAGTTAAATTTGCTAATTTTGTAGTGACCTCAGCAGATCAAGCTGCGCATCAATTAAACACGGCTATTTTTAAAGAGTTACTCGCCAAAGCCTACCAACGTGGATTACAACAACCGGTGCGCTTATTGGGAATTGGCGTGGGTATTAAAAACCAACCAGAGCATAATTTACAGCTTAGTATTTTAGATGTGTAAAACGCGTAACTCCAAGTTGCCAGTAAGTAAGCAGGTTATCGCAGTACACTGGTTATAAATTGCTAAATAAATAATAATAGGGACTACGTTTTCTAACAGGATCCTTTTTTATGGCATATCCAAAAGCAGTACTGGCAAAGCCGGTAAGTGCAAGCCTAGATTGTACATCGCATGATGCACTTATTATTATCAGCAACGACTTTTCTCATTTACCAAATACGCCACTGCGTGATGCAATTTTAGACCAAGCCCAAGTAGACTCTCGCATCGGCAACCAAGTCACCTTGTTAGTGATTGCCGGTAAACGTGTCGTGTTAGCGCCAACAGGCCCTTTAAATAGAGATTATGATGACGTTCGTCGTTATTTTGATGCAGCCAAATTAGCCATTAATGAGGCAAAAGCATCAGGTAGTGTTAACCCTGCTATTTATTTACCCGCTTTAAATACAGATGGCCGTTATCAACACGCTCTTGAAGTGGCTTACTTAGGCGCATGCCAAGCATTATGGCAACCCCTAGAAGCGCGTGAATTTCATGGTCAAGGTATTGAGCCTATTACTCAAATAGGCTTAATTGATGCCAATGAGCAAACAATTAAAGCAGTCAATGCGTTAGCTGCCGGGCAATATGCCGCACGTGATTTATGTGGCACCGAGCCTGAGCGCATGGCCCCCCCACGTTTTGCCGATTACTGTAGTGAGTTATTTGAAAATAGTGCGGTGAGCGTTGATGTGATTGATGATTTAGCTGCCATTGATAAGCATTACCCCATGCTAAGTACCGTTGCTCGTGCGTCGTATGCGGTAGAGCGCCATCATCCACGCGTTGTTAAACTTGAATACGTGCCTGAGGGTGAAGTAACCCGAACACTGATGTTTGTTGGTAAAGGTTTAGTCTATGACACGGGCGGTGCAGATTTAAAAGTCGGTGGTTTTATGGCGGGCATGAGCCGCGATAAAGGCGGTGCGGCCTCGGTTGCTGGATTTATGAAAGCAGTAGCAGATTATCAGCCTAAAGGCGTTAAAGTGATTGCCTTTTTGGCGGTTGTACGCAACTCCATTGGTTCAGATTGTTTCGTCCCTGATGAAATAATTACTAGCCGTGAAGGTGTACGAGTACGTATTGGTAATACCGATGCCGAAGGGCGTTTAGCTATGGGTGATTTACTTAGCGAAATGAAAGATTTAGCTAAAAACGAAATAAATCCAACGTTGTTTACAGTGGCTACTTTAACAGGGCATGCTGCGCGCGCGATGGGACCCTATGGCGCATATGTTGAGAATGGACCAGCGCGTAGTGCTAATATTTCACGCCAATTGGCCGATTGTGGTGATTTATGGGCTGACGGTGCTGAAGTGTCGCGTTCACGCCGTGAAGATTATGATTTTATAAAACCACGCACTTTAGCTGACGATGTGCTTTCTAGTAATAATGCGGCTTCTGCTGTCACAGCGCGCGGCCATCAATTCCCTATGGCATTTTTAGCTGTGGTAGGTGGATTAGATAAGCATGGTAATGAATCTACTTTACCACTTCCTTATGTACATATGGATATTGCTGGTAGTGGCGTTGAAGGCGGCGACTGGCAACATGGTAAACCAACTGCAGCGTCAGTTAGCAGTTTATTTGCCCGCTATTGTTTATAATTTTCTATAAATAATCCTAAAAAGCCCTGAAAATCAGGGCTTTTTAATTGGTCAAAGGTATTTATTATCCGGAGTTAAGGTTAACTAAGCTTAAAGCGCGATACCACGCTTGATAACTCAACACTGCTTTGTTTGAGTTTGTCGCTAGCGCGAGTTAAATCTTTAGTGTTACCCAATGATTGCTTTGTAGATTGTGATAAATCATTAATTCTTAAATTCACCTCGTCTGCGGCTGATGTTTGCTGCTCTGTGGCGCGAGCAATTTGGCCGTTCATGTCGGTGATCACCGATACCAGCCTGTCTATTTCATCAAGTGATGCATTAGCAGAAGAGGCTTGTTCAACCGTAGAAATAGAAATCTCTTGGCTAGATTTTACCGCTTCAACTGCAGCTTTAGCCCCTTCTTGAAGCTTAGCTATCATAGCTTGAATTTCATCCGTGCTTTTACCTGTCCGGCTGGCAAGTGTTCTTACTTCGTCGGCTACAACTGCAAAGCCTCTTCCATGTTCACCTGCTCTTGCAGCTTCAATAGCTGCGTTTAGCGCTAACAGATTGGTTTGTTCAGCAATGCTTCTAATAACATCAAGTACCGAGCCAATATTATTACTCTCTTGAGCAAGTTCGGCGGTCACTTTGCTGACAGTTTCTATATTACTAGAGAGGGTTTCAATGGCGGTAATGGTTTTCGACACTACATTTTTACCCGTTGATGCATTACTAGCAGCATCATTTGCGGCTTGCTCAGCAGCTTCGGCATTACGGCTAACATCATGAATTTGATGAGTCATTTGCTCCATTGCCGCGGCTACTTGGGTGCTACTGTCGTTTTGAAGCTCAATAAACGACTGGCTGGTTTTGCTAGAATCATCTACAGCATGGGCATGCTCGTTTACATCGTTTGCGCTTTTTGCAACCAGCACCAAAGACTCCCTAATTTTAGAGACAAATAAATTAAATGATCTCGACAGTTGAGATATTTCATCATTGCCATTTTCGTTAAGCGTACGAGTTAAATCCCCCTCACCTTGAGAGATATCTTTCATCATTTCTGCTGCTAAACGAGTCGGCGTTAAAATACTGTGACCAATAAAGTAGCTAAAAAGTACGACAACGACGATCATAATCATCACATTGATAACGATAATAGTACGTTGCTGCGAAAAGGCACTGTCTATAGTATCGAGGTAAACGCCCGAGCCGATGATCCATTGCCATTGATTAAAGCCTTTTACATACGCAATTTTATCTACGGGTTTGTCGCTGCCGGGTTTTGGCCACTTGTAAGGCACATAGCCTTCGCCGGATTTTTTAACAACATCAACCATTTCAACAAATAAAGGGGTGCCATCAGGGTCTTTATTATTCGTTAAATCTTTCCCTTCAAGGGCTGGTTTAATTGGGTGCATTACCATGGTTGGCTGATAATTGTTGATCCAAAAATAGTTAGTATCATCGTAACGCAATGAGCGTATTGAGGCCATCGCTTGAGATTGTGCTTGTGCACGAGTGAGTGTTTGACTTTGTTCAAGCGCTGCGTAGTGTGTAATGATGCTATAAGCAGTTTCCACCACATTTTTTGTTTTTAGGTATTGCTCATTTTTAAGCGATTTATATTGATTACTTAAACTCGAAATACTCAAAACAATTAAACCAAAAATTACAATCCCTACTAAAATGGCTAAACGTTGAAATATAGTAAAACGACGGAGGTTTGGCATATGCATGTTCCCGTATTAGAGCATTATTTCTCTTAAATAAGCATAGTTAAAATATAGGCTAATACGGTTTTATTTTCCTTATATTGTATTTTTAATACTCTCTTTGTTAACTAGTTTGCGTAAATACAATAAAAAGGATAGGCCGAACTTTTATTTAACGGGTGCTTATAATGAATTTAATTATTGTTTGTTGACGTTTCAATATAGCTTATCTGCATAAAAAAAGGCTGATACTTGTATCAGCCTTTAGTCGAATAATTAACCCAATTTTAGTTACTTTGTATTAAAATTACGGTTAAAGAAGTTTGTTATAGTTTGATGTAAATGAGTTTGAACTTGTTTACCGCGAAGGCTATGTTTTGAGCCCGGGTAAGTCATCATTTCAAACTGTTGATTGTTATCTTGCAGCTGTTTAAACAATTTAGTGGCATGGGTAAATAATACGTTGTCATCGGCCATACCATGGTAAATCATTAATGGGCCTTTTAAGCCTTCAGCGTATGGGAACACCGCACTGTCGATATAGCCTTGGGCATTAGTATCAGGGTGACCCAAATAGCGCTCGGTATAATGGGTGTCGTATAGAGCCCAGTCGGTAACCGGAGCACCAGATACACCCGCGCTGAAGTAATCGCCTGCTTTAAACATGGTCATTAGCGCCATATAACCACCGTAGCTGTGGCCGTATATGCCTATGCGAGCAGGGTCTACGTAATCAAGAGTACGTAAAAACTCAACGCCTTTGATTTGATCCGCCACCTCTACAACGCCTAAGTGCTTATAAATTGCATCTTCAAACTTCTTACCGCGATTGTAAGAGCCTCGGTTATCAAGTTGAAAAATTACATAACCTTGTTGCGCCATGTATTGAAAATATAAATTTTTACTGCGCCAGCTATTGGTTACTCGCTGAGCATGAGGACCACCGTAAACGTTGACAATAACCGGATGCTTTTTACCCTTTGCCATATTTGCTGGTTTAAATAAACGATAATGCATAATTTGGCCGTCTTCAGCGGTAATTGTGCCGTATTCGGGCTGGGCTAAATCAGTTAGATACGGGGTAAGTGGGTGAGAGTCATCAAGCTTATTCTCTTCAAGCCACGTAATAAACTCACCATTAATTTTGCGCAGTGCAGCTGAATTTGGCTTATTAACCGATGAGCTATTATCAATGAAAGTTTTATTATCTTTCGCTAGAACGACATTATGGTATTGGCCTTTTTCAGTAATGCGCTTCATAGCCCCTTTTTTAAATAAAGGCGCACTGTATAAATGGCTCTCTAGCGGGGTATCTTTACGTGCAGCAAAGTAAACAACGCCATTTTTTTCATCTATCCCTTTTAGGCTATCTACGACCCAATCACCTGCGGTAATCTGGCGGATAAGTTGGCCGTTATTACGATATAAATAAAGGTGCTTAAATCCATCGCGCTCTGAGGCCCATACAAAATGCTTTTTATCTTTTAAAAATTCAAGGTCAAAATGCAAGTTGATCCAGGTATCACTTTTTTCAGTTAAAGCAACGGTTTGCTGTTTTGTTTTAGTGTTGTAAAAACGTAATTCTAAGCTATGTTGCGAGCGGTTTTGCCATTGATAAGAGAGCGTACTGCTGTCGTTTAGCCACTTAGCGCGGGCAATATAAATATCTTTATCGTCGCCTAAGTCAATCCAGTCAACTGCTTGATCATTAAGTTTTACCACTCCAAGTTGAATGTCAACATTATTGGTGCCAGTAAATGGATAACGCTGGTTAAATAGTTTTACTTCATCAGCATAAATTTCGTTACGAATCGCTTCTTGAACAGGGCTTTCATCAACGCGAGTAAAGGCGATTTTAGATTCATCATTTGCCCACCAATAACCGGTCATACGGCTCATTTCTTCTTGCGCCACAAATTCGGCCATGCCGTTTTTAATTACGCCACCGCCATCTTTACTTAACTGAATTTCTTTACCTGAAGCCAGCTCTAGTGCATATAGGTTTTGCTCTCGGATAAAGGATACGAAATTTCCTTTTGGAGAGAAACGCGCATCGGTTTCAAATGCGTCTGTGTTAGTCAGCTTTTTACTATTTTTAGCATCTAAGTCATAGTAATAAAGATCGCCATTAAGAGGGAATAACAGTGCTTTCCCATCTTTTGACCATTTATATTCAAGGATACCTTTTCCAAAAATACGTTGGCGTTCGCGGCGTGCTTTTTCTTCATCGGAGAGATTTTCTGGGCCTGAAAATAACTGCGCCGAATCAACTAACAACCGGTTGGTATTATCTTTTAAATTATATTCCCATAAATCGTAGCGGTTATAGTCATTGGCTTTACCTTGTAAGTAGGTAACCCGGCTACCATCAGGCGAAAACTTAAGTTGTACCGGAGATTTGCCTGCTAAGCTCGGATCATCAAATATACGCTCAAGCGTTAGCGGCTCAGCTTCTGCGCTTAATGCGCCCGCGAGTAGGGGAATTGCCAGTGAGAGATGTTTTAGTTTTTTTAACACAGGATTGCCTTTACTTACATAAAATTATCTCGATGGTAAAGCACAAGCGTGTGCAACTGCAACTAAATGCTATAAAGTATGCGGTAAAATAATCTAAGGACTTTAACATGAGCAAAACATCATTTATCTTAGCACCTGAACTGAAAAGAGATTGTATTGAACTGGCTGATTGGCCACTTTGTAAGGTGTTGCTATTAAACGACAGCCAATATCCTTGGTTTGTATTGGTCCCCAGAATAGCGGGCTTAAAAGAGATTATTGATTTAACCGAGCAGCAACAAATTACTTATTTACACGAGTCAGCGAAACTCAGTCATTTGTTAATGGAGGTGTTTAATCCTGATAAGTTAAATGTAGCCGCATTGGGTAATATGGTGCCGCAATTACACATTCATCATATAGCGCGTTTTAAAACAGATATTGCATGGCCTGCGCCGGTATGGGGCAAGTTTCCGAGTGTGCCTTATACTCATGAGCAGATAGAGCAATTAAAAGCGCATTTTTAAAAATCAAAATGAGTTACTTTGAGGGGGTAGTATGAAATTAATCAAACAGCTCTGTACGAGTGTATTTATTGCTGCAGTTGCAGTATCAACAGTGATAGCCAGTGAGCAACCTGTAGTTATAGATGTGGTAAATAACGCTAATATTAAAAACTTTGCAGCACATAACAACTTGGTTTTTTCAGCAGCCCAGCCCAGTGATGCACAGTTTAAGCAATTGTCGCAAGCTAATGTTAAGCATGTTATTAATTTACGTGCAGCAGATGAGCAAGACTGGGATGAAGGGGCATTAGTTAATTCTTTAGGAATGAGCTATCACGCAATTGAGATTGCAGGTGCACAAGATGTAAACATCGACAATGCAAAACGATTAGCTAGCCTTTTAGAAGAACTTAAAGGTGAGTCAGTGGTTGTTCATTGTGCGAGCAGTAATCGTGTTGGTGCGCTAATGGCTATTTCAGCCCATCAACAAGGTGCTGATATAGAGTCTGCGATTGAAACCGGTAAGCAGTGGGGAATGGCAAGCCTTGAGCCGGTTGTTCGTAAAGTGATGAGTGATAAATAATTCAAATAATAAAAAAAGCGTTACAGTGTAACGCTTTTTTTATGTGGTTGGTTTTTATTAATTAAGGCCAAGTACCTCTTTACCTTGTTTGAAGGTTACATCTACAGGGATGTTCGCTTTGCTTAACTTTTCTAAATCTTTAGCTAGTTCCGCTTTAATATCGCCATGAGTTGCAATCAGTTGATCAACTTTTTCGTAATCACCGTCACCTTGTAGGGTTAAAATAAGGCGCGATAATTTAGCCATAGCGTCGCCCATTTTATCCATGTTGATGCTATACAAGCCGTCTTCATTTTTAGAGAAGGCACCTTCTTGAGCAAAAAAGTTAAAGCGGATCATATTTGCTTTACCATGTGCACTTGATGCACCAAAGCGCACTGAGCGGAAAATACCCGCCATAAAAGTGGTGTAGTAATCTTCTAATGTACCTTCGGTGATTTCACCTTTTTTAAGTAACTGTTCAACCATGTATAAACCAAGAATATCGGCTTTACCTTCTTCCAAGGCGCTAGCGTGCTCTTGAAGTGATTGGCGAACAGTACCTTTACCCGTTATGGTGTTTTTAATTCCTAAACCGTGAGCTACTTCATGGAACATAGTGTTAGCAAAAAATGCATCAAAGGTAATGTGTTTACGTTGCTCTGGCACAATTAACTGCTCTGCGATAGGGACTAAAATTTTATCAAACTTCGCTCGCATTGCATTTTTAAGCTGTAAGCGACGTGTGCCTTTTTCTAGCTGCACTTGCTCATCATTGGGTAAGTTAATTGCAATGGTTTTACTGCCGGCATTTGAGTGCCCAGCATAATAAACAACATCGTAGGCATTTAAATCAGCATCTGAGCCAGGTACTTCTTGCTTGTACTTGCTATCAACAGGTAAGCCTTTTTGCAGCTCAGGTAAAAAGGCAGCAAATTTAGCCAGGCGCTCGCTCCATTTTAAATCTTTAATTAGTACATACGATTCATAGGCAGCACGGTAACCAAATAATTGGTCTTCGTAGTTTTCAATTGGGCCAATAACAACATCGATAGGATTATTTTTCATATCCATCCAAGCAAAGTCAGAGGCTTGGAAGTCATCGCTTTGTATTGCGTCAGCTCGTAAGTTTAGGTAGTTGGCAAATTCTTTGTCGTCAGCTAATTTGCTAGCGTCTCTAAGTAACTTAGCTGCTTGGGCAAGTTCTACGGCATATTCTTCTGAATAAGGCGTGCTGTATAAATTACCTAGTTCATCGCGTTTAATAAGTGAGTAAAGCCCTGTTTTATCTTTTACATCAGCGTTATTAAGCTCTTCTTTGGTGATGTCGGCCGGATAAAAACCTGCCCCAAGCGGCTTTTCTTTATAGCCAGATAAAAATACTTCATCGCCATTTAAGCGATCCCATGGGCCGTAGTTTATATCTGCAAACTGACGTACTTTTTCATCATCTAATTGTGCTAAAAAGCTTTGTTTATCTTCACCAAATGCTTGTTTCCAAAATAAATCGTCCATAATTTTTGAAGCATCAATAAGCTTGGCAACCATGGCTTTTTGGTTATCAGATAAGTGTGACAAATCGCTTTGTAAGCTAAAGTCTGTGTATATGTCTAAGCGTTGACGGTCAATATTAACGAGTGTTGGCCCTGAAGGCGCTTGAGAAGCCGTTGGCGCTGAGCTTTGCGGCGTATTGTTTGAAGACGGTGCTTGCTCAGAGCAGGCACTAAGAAAAACGATGCCAGAGAGCAGTATTGCTTGGCTAATTTTATTTAAGATCATTATATTGCCTTTAAAAAGTCTATTTTATAACTTGTATACTGTAAATTAAGGTACTGAATGAGTATTAGTGTGCCTTAGCATGTTTGCATTAAAGCAAAACATACTAGCAAATAGCAAGTATTAGGCGTTAGAGTGCACTCATGAGGGGGCGCTGGTAAATAATCAATAATTATCTACAATTCTTTTTATTTTAGGTATATGTTTAATACTACTAAGCTTTGAAATAATTAATAATATAAGACTTGCTGTAAAGTGTAGGTCATTAAGCAAAGGGATATTTTATGTCTACAGAAAATGCCTTACTCACTATTTTAGTTGACAGAATTAACAACGACACACTGGTGTTGCCTACGTTACCTGAGGTAGTGATTAAGGTTCGTCAAGCCGCAGATAACCCCGATGTTAATTTGATGCAAATGTCAGATGTGATAGCACATGATCCTGCATTGTCGGCGCGGATGATCAAAGTCGCAAATAGTGCAATTATGGGCCGAGCTGTAAAGGTGTCTAACTTGCACCAAGCTGTTACACGCATTGGGCTTAGGCAAATAAAAAATATTGCTACAGCCATGGCAATGGAGCAGTTATTTTTATCTAACAACGAGTTAATTAAAGGTTACATGGGAAAGGCGTGGCATAAAACGCTGCATGTGGCCTCGCACTCTATTTCATTAATGGAGTTTTACTTAAAAAGAAATACTCACACTTCGCTTAACCGTGATGCCATTACACTAGCTTCATTGGTTTATAATATTGGGGTGTTACCGATTTTAACTGAGGCTGAGCGACACCCAGAAGTGTTTGCCAATCCGAGTTTTTTGGCGCATGCAATTCAACGTTTAAGCGGTAAAATTGGTGGCTCAATAATGAAAGCATGGGAATTCCCTGATGTGTTTGTAGAGGTTGCACAGCACTGGGCAGATGTGAATCATCGTACTGCTGAAGTGAGTTATATCGACTTTATTCGCATTGGTGCAATCCTTGAGGGAACCCTACAAGTATCAGATAAATCTGCGGCGCTACAAACCTATATTGATAAAGGCATTTTTCCTTCATTAGAAATGTTAGAGAGTGAGGAATACTTGCATATGGTTGAAGACGTAAAAAAAATGTTTAGCTAAATTTTTGAGCAATAAAAAGCACGATTTAATCGTGCTTTTTAGTTGTAATACTATTTTATAAAGCTTTTACGCTAAATCTTCAGCATCACCTAAGCCCTGTGTAAGCTCTTCTAGCAATTGCTTAATTTCTTCAGATGCAAGAATAAAATCAGCATCTAATTTAACCGCCATATCTTCTTTAGGAATATCGGCATTTTCTTCTTTAAGTGTTTCTGAATAGCTTAAACGTTTAATTGAGCCATCGTTTTGTAGCATAAATTTAACGCGCTCTTGCCAATCAAGGGCAAGCTTAGTAACGCGCTTACCACTTTCAAGGTGCGACTTCACTTCGTCACACGATAGGTCATGGCCTTTAAGTTTTACCTGGGCGCCACTGTCATCAGCTTCTTCAAGTTCAGCGTCTGATCCAATTGCAAAGCCCTCTGGAGTACTAAAGTTAGTAAGCCAGTCAGTTAAAAATACGTCTAAATCATAATTAGCAAACGCAGGAACAACGGGTAATGTCCCTAATGATTTACGTAATAGAGCAAGTAGTTCCTCTGCTTTATTAAAGCTTGCACTATTAACTACCACCCACCCATTTTCTTGGTCTATAAAAGCAAACTGCAAGCTCGATTTTTTAAATGCTTGTGGCAATAAGGTGTGTAAGATGTTTTCTTTTAATTCATCTTTTTCTTTTTTCTTTACTGGGCGATTTTCTTCGGCTTCAATCTGATCAACTTTTTCTGCTACCAGCTCATTTATTACCGAGGCTGGTAATACTTTTTCTTCACGCTTAGCGCACACTAAAATACTTTTTTGTGAGAAATGAGAAAGAGTTTCACCATGTTTACCAAATGCTTTTGTCCAACCAAATGTTGCCAACTCTTGGCCAGTACAAGGACGAAATAGATCTTGCTCTAATGCCTTATCAAAGTCTTCTTGTGTGTATGAAACGTCTTGTTTAAAGCGATAGCATATAAGGTTACTAAACCACATAGGGGAATGATCCATTTAAAAAATTTGTGCAATCATAGCAATAAAAGCCGCTTCTAGAAACGGCTGATTTAGCTTAATCGAGTTTAAAAAGTGGCAGGGGAGATGACATGTTTTTAGGGAACGAAATACGGTAGTGTAACCCTTGCCCAGGCTCACTACTTACTTCAATTTTACCATTGAGCGCTTGTTTTACTAGATTAAAAATAATATGGGCACCTAAGCCGCTGCCACCCTCATCACGCTTGGTGGTAAAAAATGGGTCAAATAAACGCTTTAGTTGAGCCGGTTTTAAACCTAAACCATTATCTTGATAATTAATGATGAGGTCGTTTTCATCAGTATTCACATCTATGGTGATTTGGCCGCTGTTTATATTTTCAAAACCATGCACTAATGAGTTCATAATTAGGTTCGTAAATATTTGGCTAATGACTCCCGCAGGTAAGTTAATAATTAAATCATCTGGGCAATGTAGGCGAATGCTGTGAGATGTTTTTTTAATTTGTGGGTGCAAAGAGCGTATAACTTCATTGATGTAGTCTTTAAAGTTAATTGTTCTTAGGGCTTCACTGGCCTGATCTACCGCAATTTGTTTAAAGCTGGTTATTAAATCTGAGGCACGTTCTAAGTTGTGAGAGAGCAGTTGAGCGCTTTGCGCTGCATCATTAATAAAGCCTTCTAACGACGCAGACGATAATGATTTATTTTTATACGCAGTTTCTATTTCGGTTAATCGCTCTTGTAGAAAAGAGGTGGCAGTAACGCCAATGCCAATAGGGGTATTAATTTCATGAGTGATCCCCGCCACTAAGCCGCCTAATACCGCCATTTTTTCTGAGCCAACCAGTTGCTCTTGCGCAAAGCTTAATTCATCGAGCGAGCTTTGTAGCTGAGTTTGTTTGCTTAACAGTTCTTGTTCGGTTTGCTTTCGTAAATCGACTTCTTCTGTTAAAACTGCTTTTTGTCGCTCTAGTTCATATTTTTGTTGTTGCAGATCGATCATTGCTTGGCTTAAATTTGATGTTTTACGCGCAACATCTTGTTCAAGTTGTAAGTTTTGTTGATCCAGTTTTTGATTGCTTTCAATTAGGTCATGCTGAGTTTGTTTTAACTCTTTTTTATACTCAACAACCTTCGAAATCAGATTGTTAAAAGAGCGTTCCATTACTTTAAGCTCGTTATTTTCATCGGTGACTATTTTAACCTGTTGACCATCAAGCTCTTCTAACTCAAGGTATTCAATTTGCTCGGTTAATTGAGTAAGAGGCTCGGTGAGTAACTTTCTAAATGCAATTAAAAATAAGATGATTAAAAAGGTTGTTTTAATCATGGCATTACCAATCAAAAAGTAGATAGAGAGCATAATGCGACTAAAAATTACATCGCGACTAGAAAATAAAGTAACATCGCCTACTTGCGTTGCTCGTCCTGAAAACTCAAAAATAAGTGGGAATGTATAGCCAAATAAACCGGCTTTGGTGTCCTCTACCATGACATCTTCTTGCACAAGTTGCTGACTGTAAAGATTGTGAATATTTAGCGCGCGGCCTAATTGAGAAATAATAGCGCCATTATCGTCACGAATAATAACCCCCTCAACCATAGGTATATCGAGTAATCCTTCGGCGGTTGTGATGGTTTGCTTTATATTTAGCTCCCAAATTGCTCTGGTTAAACTTCTACCAAAGGTCTTTTGTAATGTGCCAAGTTCATTGCGTATGTAATCTTTAGTATTGACGTACTCTGCGAAAATTTGCCCGCAGGTCACCACAAAGGTCAGTATAAAATAAACTGATAAAACCCGAGTGAGTAACTTTGTTGAAAGACTTTTTTGCGGCATGGGAGGCTTATATTTCCTTAAATTATTCAACTGTTAATGTACGCTTATAAACATTAGTTAATAAATGATTAAAAATAAACATATATTTTATAATATTGCTATTTAGCGTTGTTAAATAAGCAATCATTCTGTTTTATATGCATGGGGTTTCTGTTTGAGAACCGTTGGTTTGGATAGGCTGTTTTTTACTTGGAAATAGTTAATTTACTAATTTGTATTGTGCAATTAAGCATTTTATTGATAACTTTAATAGAAGTTACAATAAATAATCTGCTCGTTGCTAATTTGGTTATAATTTTGACTGTTGCGGATTGGGCAACCAACTAATTTTACTGTGGGTTTAGGTGTTTTGTATAAGTTTAATTAATGAGTCATTATAATGCGTTTTTCTATTTTAGTCTGTGATGATTCCACCGTTGCTCGCAAACAGGTAATACGCTGTTTAAAAGAGTGTATTGATGCCGATATTCAGCAAGCAACTAACGGTAAAGACGCTTTGGAGCAATTGCGTCAAAGGCATTTCGATCTTTTGTGTCTTGATTTAACCATGCCTGAAGTTGACGGTATTGAAGTACTTGAGCAAATCAAAATTTCTAAAATAGAGTCTTATGTATTAGTGATCTCTGCTGATATCCAACAAGAAATGCAAGCACGTGTCGCACAACTGGGCGCAATTGATTTTATTCATAAACCAATTAATAAAACGCAACTGAGTGCAGTTTTGCATAAGTTTGGCATTTATTAATAAAATTCATGATGAAAAAGACTGTTTTATCTGCTAATTTAGGGTTGACAGAATAGCCTGTGTTAAGGCAGTCTTAAGCTTATGAAAACATTTAGTCTTGTAACGACCATTATTATTACAACCACCATTCTTACTGGATAGTGGCATAGGTCGGTGCAACAAATTTAAAGGCCTGTGTTCACTTAGAACACAGGCCTTTTTTCGTTTTATGGAATGAGGAAACATAAAAAATGCGCGTATTAAAATTTGGTGGCTCATCGCTCGCTGATTTTGCCTGTTTAGAGCAAGTTGCTGCACTCGCTAAGGCACAATTAAAAGATGAAATGTTACTGGTACTGTCAGCCCCAGGTGGCATGACGGACTCGTTAGTTAATTTAGCTAGTACTGCAGAGCAGGGGAATGACTTTAGTGAACAATGGCATTCACTGACTAGCCGATGCAATACGCTTAAAGCGGCGGTAGAGGAAAAGCAAGGAGCAGTTCAAAACTGGCCTGACTTTAACGAACTTAAAAATAAGCTTGATGGTATTGCACTGATAAAGTGCTGCCCTGATAAGGTCAGAGCATTCATTATTAGCTTTGGTGAGCGTGTTAGCGTATCGCTAATGCAAAGCCTATTAGCCGATCATAACGCGCATTATTTACAAGCAACAGATTGTATTGTTTCAACCGGCGGATACATAGACGCAGAAGCGGATTTAGTGGCCAGTAAGGCACGTTTTCAAGCCGTGTTAAAAGAATCCCCTGCGACGGTTTATATTATGCCGGGCTTTACCGCAAGTAATGATGAAGGGGAGCTCACAACACTTGGTCGTAATGGGTCTGACTACTCGGCAGCGATTGCTGCAGCGTGTTTAGAAGCACAAGTGTGTCAAATTTGGACTGACGTTGATGGTGTTTACAGCGCCGATCCGCGCTATATCAAAAAAGCCACTAAGGTTGATTTCCTGTCTTATAAAGAAGCGATGGAGCTTTCTTATTTTGGCGCTAAAGTATTGCACCCTAAAACTATCCTACCGTGTGCAAAAGCAGGAGTGCCATGCGAAATTAAAAACACGCATAATCCAGACGCACAGGGCTCACTAATTAGTAACGATACGGTATCTGATGAACCAGTAAAAGCACTCTCAAGCTTGCAAAACTTAGCTATGTTGACCGTTTCAGGCCCAGGTATGAAGGGCAAAGTGGGCATGGCATCGAAAGTATTTAATGCATTAGCCCATGATAACGTGTCAATTGTACTTATTACCCAGTCATCATGTGAATTTAGCATTAGCTTTTGTGTGCATGAAAGCGATTTAAATCTAGCGTTAAGTGCGTTGCAAGTAGCCTTTGACTTAGAGTCAAAAGCGGGGCTCATTGAGCCGGTAAATGTGCAACGTAATTTAGCAATAGTAACGTTAGTTGGTGATAACATGCGTGCCCATAAAGGGTTGGCGGCTAAGTTTTTTGCATCGCTTGCACAAGCGCAAGTAAACATTGTTGCCATAGCGCAAGATTCAACAGAAAGTGCTATTTCAGCCGTTATTGACGGTGAATTATGTAATGACGCGGTTAAAATTTGCCATGAAAACTTCTTTACTCATGTACCTTCAATTGATGTGTTTTTATTGGGCTGTGGCTTAGTCGGCCAGGAGCTAATTAACCAGCTTGAGCGTCAACAAGCATGGCTTGAAAAACGTAATATTAAATTAAACCTATATGGTGTTGCCAACTCTCGTCAATTACACCTTGATGGTGAGGGAATTGCGTTTGATGATTGGCAGCAAAAACTGGCGCAGTCAGAGCAAGCGTTTGATTTAAAACTGGTCGAGCAGTTTGTTAAGCAAAATCATTTAGTTAATCCAGTGCTAGTTGACTGTACTTCATCAGATGCCTTAGCTGCACAATATGTAGATTTTTTAAATGCAGGTTTTCATGTTGTGGCTGCCAATAAAAAAGCCACCACGAGCTCATATACGTATTACCAAGATTTAATTGCCGCAACACATAAAAATAATCGTAAGTTTTTATACGAAACTAACGTAGGTGCAGGTTTACCTGTAATCGATAACTTGCAATCGTTGTTTGGTGCAGGTGATGAGTTACTTGAGTTTAGTGGTATTTTATCAGGCTCGCTTTCATACATGTTTGGTGCACTAGAAGATGGTTTATCACTTTCTGAGGCAACAATTAAAGCCAAAGAAAGCGGGTTTACAGAGCCCGACCCACGCGATGACTTATCGGGAACTGACGTAGCACGTAAGCTACTTATCATTGCACGCGAAGCCGGTATGAAATTGGAGCTTAGCGATATTGAAGTGGAGTCGGTTTTACCGCCGGGTTTTGCCCAAGATGACAATGTTGAGCAGTTTATGGCGAAATTACCTAGTTTAGATGCTGGTTTTAACGACCGTGTTCAAAGTGCAGCAAGTGAAGGTAAAGTACTTCGCTATGTAGGCACAATTAAAAATGGTCACTGTAAAGTCGGAATCGAAGCGGTGGATTCATCACATGCATTGAATGTTATTCGTGATGGTGAAAATGCGCTGGCTATTTTAAGCCAATACTACCAACCGCGTCCGTTTGTAATTCGTGGTTATGGGGCAGGCTCTGCAGTAACGGCTGCGGGTGTATTTGCAGACATCTTAAAAACATTATCTCGCTAGGAGTCAGTCATGATTGAAGTATATGCTCCGGCGTCTATTGGTAATTTTGCCGTTGGCTTTGATGCGCTGGGCGCCGCACTTGCGCCCATTGATGGCGGTTTATTAGGTGATGTGGCGATTGTTAATGCCGCATCGAGTGATGAATTTATTTGTACAGGCGACTACGCACATAAGCTACCTAGTGATGCGCAAGAAAATTTAGCGTATCAGTGTTTAGTGCACTTTAGAGCGCATGTTGCGCCTGATATGCCTGCGGTAAAGCTCGAACTTAGGAAAAATTTGCCGATTGGTTCGGGATTAGGCTCAAGTGCCTGCTCTGTGGTGGCGACATTTGCAGCACTGGATAAATTTGCCAAAACTAATTTAAGCCAAGTAGAGCTCATTGAGCTTATGGCAGATTTTGAAGCCATTGTAAGTGGGGGGCGCCATTACGATAACATCACACCGTGTTATTTAGGCGGCTTACAGCTAACCGGTGATTTAATTCCTGATAAATCTATTGCTTTACCTGTTGATGAAAACTGGTATTACGTCGCCGCATTTCCGGGCTTTTCGCTCAATACCGCAAAAGCGCGCTCTGTTTTACCAAAAGAGCTCAGTATGCATGCCGGGGTTGAGTTTGCACAGCGTTTATCGGCGTTTAGTAGCTTACTGTTAACAGGGCGTTTTGATGATGCATTAAGCATTATGAAAGACGAAATAGCAGAGCCATACCGTGCGCCACTTATAAGCGGCTTTAGTGATGCCAAAGCAAGCTTACCAGCACTGGGTGCTGAAGTTGTGAGTATTTCAGGCGCAGGGCCAACCTTGTTTAGTGTATGTAAAACGCTTGAAGCGGCAGAGCAATGCGCGCAGTGGCTAGAGGAAAATTACATCAACGAGCAAGGCTTTTGCCATATTTGTAAATTAGATAACGACGGCACGCGTCAATTAAATGTTTTATAGGATAAAGAGTCATGCAATTACATAATTTAAAAGAATATTCACAAAAAGTGTCGTTTGTTGAAGCTGTAAAAACAGGACTAGGGCGTAATCAAGGTGTGTTTTTTCCAGAGTCGTTAGCGCCATTAAGTGATGTTGATGCATTACTAGATATGGACTTTGTTACTCGCAGCGGCAAAATTTTATCGCACCTTATTGGTGACGAGCTACCAAGTGATACTGTTGCCCAGATGGTTAAGAATGCGTTTAACTTTCCGGTTAAGCTGGTGGAAGTTGAAGATAATACCTATTGCTTAGAGTTATTTCACGGCCCAACACTGGCATTTAAAGATTTTGGTGGCCGTTTTATGGCCGAGTGCTTGGCGCAATTTAATCAAGGTGAAAAAGTCACTATTTTAACTGCAACATCGGGTGATACTGGGGCTGCCGTAGCGCATGCTTTTTATAACAAACCAAATATTGATGTCGTTATTTTATACCCTAAAGGTAAAATTTCATTAGCGCAGCAAAAGTTATTTACAACGCTTGGTGACAACATTCATTGTTATGCGATTGAGGGTAGTTTTGATGATTGCCAAGAATTGGTTAAAAAATCATTTTTAGATGAAGAGCTAAAATCGAAGTTAGGTTTAAACTCAGCAAATTCAATTAACATTAGCCGTTTAGTCGCGCAGGTGTGTTATTACTTTGAAGCCATTGCACAGCTGCCAAAAGAAAAGCGTGCTACAGCGCATATTTCAGTACCGAGTGGTAACTTTGGTAATGTGTGTGCGGCTATGATTGGCGCGGTTATTGGTATGCCTGTAGGTAAACTAAGCGCGACTACAAACCAAAACGACACAGTACCGCGCTTTATGCTTGATAAAAATTGGACGCCTAATGCGACAATTGAATCGCTTTCAAATGCAATGGATGTGAGTAAACCTAATAACTGGCCACGTGTGCAATCAATGTTAGATAATAACTGGTTTAGTTATGATAACTTTTATTCGGTGAGTGTTGATGAGCAGCAAACACAAACAGTGATGAAAAAAATTCAACAGCTTGGCTATATTGCAGAGCCTCACACCGCAATTGCTTACCAAGGTCTTGTAGAAAATAAGGCGGCAGATGCTGTGGGGATTTTTTTAGCGACTGCGCATCCGGCCAAATTTAAAGACAGCGTTGAGGATATCCTTAATGTTGAATTAGATATGCCAAAGCCGTTAGCTGATGCATTAGCAAAACCGTGTTTAGCCACGGATATGCACAACGATTATGGTATTTTGCGTACAGAATTGTTTAAAAAGCTAGCCTAAAAAAGGCAAATAATAAAAGCGGCTTAGGCCGCTTTTTTTGTTTGTTTGTGCATCGCTTTAGACATAACGCATAAGCTATATAAATGTAGTAAATAAAATTCATTTAAAATTGTTATTAGTTTATAAAAAAATATCATCATCAAAATGCTGTGAAATAGTTTCAATCCCTGTTTAAATATCCTCAACTTAAGAGCGTAGGCAAAACGTCGTTTTAAGCGTACAATAAAGCCTCTAAAAAATACCCATACACGTTGCCCAGGAGACCCCAATGTTAGAACGTAGCATGAATATTTCGGACTTTGATCCAGAGTTATTTGACGCGATGAGCAAAGAAACATCACGTCAGGAAGAACATATTGAGTTAATTGCATCTGAAAACTACTGTAGCCCACGCGTACTTGAAGCGCAGGGTTCTCAGCTGACTAACAAATACGCTGAAGGTTACCCGGGCAAACGTTACTACGGTGGCTGTGAGCACGTAGACGTAGTTGAGCAACTTGCTATTGACCGCGCAAATGAATTATTTGGTACAGATTACGCAAATGTGCAACCTCATGCCGGTTCACAAGCGAATGCTGCTGTTTTCCAAGCTCTTTTAAGCCCACTTGACACTGTATTAGGCATGAGCCTAGCGCACGGTGGTCACTTAACACATGGCTCACACGTAAACTTCTCTGGTAAAACATACAACGCAATTCAGTATGGCCTTAACGAAGAAACTGGCGAAATTGATTACGCACAAGTTGAAGCGTTAGCACTTGAGCACAAACCAAAAATGATCATTGCTGGTTTTTCTGCATACTCAGGTATTGTTGATTGGGCTAAGTTCCGTGAAATTGCAGACAAAGTAGGTGCTTACTTATTTGTTGATATGGCGCACGTTGCAGGTTTAATTGCTGCGGGTGTTTACCCAAGCCCAGTGCCATTTGCTCACGTTGTAACAACCACAACACACAAAACATTAGCGGGTCCTCGCGGTGGTTTAATCATCTCTGCGTGTGGCGATGAAGAAATTTACAAAAAGCTAAACAGCGCTGTTTTCCCAGGTGGCCAAGGTGGTCCTTTATGTCATGTTATTGCTGCTAAAGCGGTTGCATTTAAAGAAGCACTTCAACCTGAGTTTAAAACATACCAAGCACAAGTTGTTAAAAATGCACAAGCAATGGTTGCGGTATTACAAGAGCGCGGCTACAAAGTAGTATCGGGTAAAACTGATAACCACTTATTCTTACTTGACTTAATCGACAAAGATATCACAGGTAAAGATGCAGATGCTGCCCTAGGTAATGCGAATATCACGGTTAACAAAAACTCAGTACCGAACGATCCACGTTCACCATTTGTTACCTCTGGTCTGCGTATTGGTTCACCAGCAATCACTCGTCGTGGCTTTAAAGAAGCTGAATCAAAAGAGTTAGCGGGCTGGATCTGTGATGTACTAGACAACATCGAAGATGAGTCAGTACAAGCGCAAGTAAAAGAAAAAGTGAAAGCAATTTGTGCAAAATTACCTGTTTACGCTTAATCCAAGAGTAAAATAGTAATTTAGATCACAACTGCACACATTTTTGATATGATAATGGCCGCTATGATAGCGGCCATTTTTTGTTTTTAAAACGGAAACACACAGTTATGCATTGCCCTTTTTGCACCGCCAAAGATACTAAAGTTATTGATTCTCGCCTTGTAGGTGGAGGACACCAAGTACGTAGACGTCGTGAATGTAATGAATGCCACGAACGATTTACCACCTTTGAAGGGGCTGAATTAGTGATGCCACGGGTCATCAAGCAAGATGGCAGCCGCGAACCGTTTAATGAAGATAAGTTACTAAATGGCTTAACTCGCGCCCTCGAAAAACGTCCCGTAAGCACTGAGCAAGTTGACGAAGTGGTTAATATTATTAAGTCGCAATTACGTGCCACTGGCGAACGCGAAGTGTCTAGCCATTTGGTGGGTGAGTGCATTATGGAAGCGCTTAAAAAGTTAGATAAAGTGGCCTATGTAAGATTTGCCTCTGTATATCGCTCGTTTGAAGATATACGCGAATTTGGTGAAGAAATAGCCCGCTTAGGAGAATAGTAATGAGCATGCAAAGTTCGTTTTCAGAGGATGATAAACGCTACATGGCTCGCGCTATTGAACTGGCAAAAAAAGGGCGCTTTACCACCACTCCTAATCCTAATGTTGGCTGCGTACTCGTAAAAAATAATAAAGTAATAGGTGAAGGGTTTCATCAGTTAGCGGGTCAAGGTCACGCAGAGGTAAACGCACTGGCTATGGCTGGTGAAAATGCAAAAGGCGCAACCGCTTATGTAACACTTGAGCCTTGCAGTCATTATGGTCGAACACCGCCATGTGCTGAAGGGCTAAAAGCAGCAGGTGTTAAAAAAGTGATCGCTGCTATGGTTGACAGCAACCCGCAAGTTGCAGGCAAAGGTCTGAAAATTTTAGCGGATGCTGGTATAGAAGTCGCTTACGGGTTACTTGAAGCGCAAGCTCGCGCATTAAACCTTGGGTTTTTTAAGCGCATGGAGCAGGGATTACCCTTTGTGACTTGCAAAATGGCCGCAAGTATAGATGGTAAAACGGCGCTTAAAAACGGGCAAAGTAAATGGATCACTGGCCCCGCAGCGCGCCAAGATGTGCAACTATACCGAGCACAAAGCTGTGCAATTTTAACCGGTGCCGATACGGTATTAATGGATGATGCAAAATTAAATGTGCGCCCAGAAGAGTTACCGTATTCTTTACCAACTGATTTACCACTGCGCCAACCGGTTCGCGTTGTTATTGACTCACAAAATAGGCTTACCCCTGATCTTGCCTTATTTTCAATTCAAAGTGAGGTGATAATATTTACCACCAAGGTTGATAAATCGCATCAGTGGCCTCATTTTGTTAAACAGATTGAAGTACCTGAAAATAATAATAAAGTAGATTTACTGGCCGTGTTAAACACGCTAGCCCAATTGCAGTTTAATAATGTGTGGCTAGAGGCCGGAGCAACACTGGCTGGCAAAATGACAGAACTTGATTTAATTGATGAGTTTGTTTTTTACATTGCCCCTAAATTAATGGGCTGCGATGCTAAAAGTTTACTGAATTTCCCAGAGTTAATGAGTATGCAAAATACCATTAATTTAACTTTTAATGAGTGTGTGTCAATTGGTGATGATTTACGTATCACAGCACTAAAAAAAGCTCATTAATCATTTTATATAAAGAGTAGCACTATGTTTACTGGAATAGTTGAAGCGACAGGTAAAATTGCGTTATTACAAAAAAAACAAGGTGATTTAGCTATTCGTATCCAAAGTAAAAACCTTGATATGAGTGATGTTAAGTTAGGTGACAGTATTGCAACTAATGGTGTCTGCCTGACGGTTGTTGATAAGCATATTGATGGCTTTAGTGCTGACTTATCAAATGAAACGATTAGCTTAACGGGATTTGCACATTACGCATTAGGGCAAACCGTTAATCTAGAAAAGGCGATGCAACCTGTTTCGCGCCTCGGTGGTCATTTAGTATCTGGCCATGTAGATGGTATTGCTACTATTACAGCGATTAATGCCAATGCGCGAGCAACAGAATATTGGTTAGCCACCGATGAAAATTTAATGAAATACATTCCTTACAAAGGGTCGGTTTGTATTGATGGTATTAGCCTGACGGTTAATGCGGTTGAAGGTAATAAATTTAAACTGACGATTGTGCCCCACACCAGCGAGCAAACGACCATAGCTGACTTTAAAGTTGGCACCCAGGTTAATTTAGAGGTCGACCAAATAGCACGTTATTTAGAGCGCCTAGTTAGAGGGGCTGACCAACCTTCGGGTTCAGATATTTCGATGAGCTTACTCGCTAAAGCGGGCTTTATAAAATAACGACATTGACAACTTATACGAGCAACTTATGAATTTAAACAGCGCACAAGAAATAATTGATGACATTAAAGCCGGTAAAATGGTTATTTTAATGGATGATGAAGACAGAGAAAATGAAGGCGATTTAATTATTGCTGCTGAACACATTAGTGCAGAAGCGATTAACTTTATGGCGACTCATGGCCGTGGACTAATTTGTTTAACGATGACTCAAGAGCGTTGCTCGCAGCTTGATTTACCATTAATGGTAAAAAATAATGGTGCCGCATTCTCAACTAATTTCACCATGTCAATTGAAGCATCAAAAGGGGTCACCACAGGTATTTCTGCAGCGGATCGTGCTCGCACTGTTCAAGCTGCCATTGCGAAAGGCGCTGTGCCAAGCGATATTGTACAACCAGGTCATATTTTTCCTATTATGGCGCAACCAGGCGGCGTGTTAACACGTGCAGGGCATACAGAAGCGGGGTGTGACTTAGCGCGTTTAGCAGGGCTTGAGCCATCATCAGTGATTGTAGAAATCCTAAATGAAGATGGCACCATGGCGCGTCGTCCTGATTTAGAAGTATTTGCTAAGCAACATGATATTAAAATTGGCACCATTGCTGATTTAATCGAGTACCGCAACCTAAACGAAACCACAATTGAGCAAGTTGCAAAATGTAAATTGCCAACTGAACATGGTGAGTTTGACTTAGTGACTTACAAAGACACCATTGATGGGCAGTTACACTATGCACTGCTTAAAGGTGAAATAAAACAACAAGAACCGACCTTAGTACGTGTGCATTTACAAAGTACTTTTAACGATATTTTACTCTCTGATCGCAATGCTGACCGTAGTTGGGGTTTATCGCAAGCAATGGCTTATATTGCTGAGCATAATGGCGCCTTAGTTATTTTAGGTAAGCAAGAAAGCACTGAAGAGTTAGAAGCCACAGTAAAAGCGTTTGCCGCAGCTGATGCGGGTGAAAATGTGACGCCACGTAAATTTCAAGGTACTTCGCGCACCGTAGGTGTGGGTTCGCAAATTCTGGCTGATTTAGGTATTCAAAAAATGCGTTTGATGAGTTTACCTAAAAAATACCATGCATTATCAGGGTTCCATTTAGAAGTGGTTGACTACGTAGAGCCACAATAATTACGCGCTAGGTTATTATTTTATTTATGTGGTATAATGCGCATCAATTTTTGCGCAACCGAAATCGCTTAAACTTATTTTTAGGGTTATCAAATGAAAATTATTGAAGGTAATAAATACGCTCCAGGCAAAAAGTTTGCCATTGTCATTTCTCGTTTTAATGACTTTATTGGTAGTAGCTTGCT
This sequence comes from Pseudoalteromonas sp. SCSIO_11900, assembly GCF_000576475.1. NCBI lineage: Bacteria > Pseudomonadati > Pseudomonadota > Gammaproteobacteria > Alteromonadales > Pseudoalteromonadaceae > Pseudoalteromonas > Pseudoalteromonas sp. SCSIO_11900. The sequence continues at coordinate 148,408 of NZ_KK070023.1, read as the reverse complement.
TGCAGGTGCTGTTGATGAGCTAAAACGTACTGGTGGAGTATCAGAAGACGATATTACCGTGATTTACGTACCCGGTGCGGTTGAATTACCTTTAGCAGCGAAACGCGTTGCAGCAAAAAAAGAATATGATGCAATTATCGCCTTAGGTGTAGTGATCAGAGGGGGCACGCCTCACTTTGATCTCGTCGCTGGCGAGTCAAATAAAGGGCTTGCACAAGTATCGCTTGAGTATGATATCCCGGTTGCATTTGGCGTATTAACCACTGAAAGCATTGAGCAAGCAATTGAGCGCGCAGGTACCAAAATGGGTAACAAAGGCGGCGAAGCTGCTTTAGGTGCGCTTGAAATGGTTAATGTGTTAGATAAAATTTAAGTTTAAGGAATTTTTGTGAAACCAGCAGCAAGACGTAAAGCACGTATATTAGCACTTCAAGCCGTGTATTCATGGCAATTAAGCGGCAATGCGATTGCCGATATCGAACAACAAATGTTGATCGAAAACGATGTGACTAAAATTGATGTTGAATATTTTAAAGATTTAGCACGTGGAGTTGCCGTAAATCATAAGCAACTAGACGAAGCTGTATCGCCTCATTTAACTCGTCCATTTGATGAATTAGACGAAGTTGAACGTGCAATCTTACGTTTAAGCAGCTACGAGCTTAAATTTCGTGAAGATGTTCCTTACAAAGTGGCTATCAATGAAAGCATTGAATTAGCGAAAATGTTTGGTGCTGAAGATAGCCATAAATTTGTAAACGGTGTACTTGATAAAGCTGTAAAACAGTTACGCAAGTCATAACAACTTAAGCTGCATATTAATTTCAGTGAGTTGTTATAAATAACCGTTAAAAAGGAGAGCCGGCATAGGTCGGCTTTTTTGTGTATGAAGGAATTTGAATTAATTAATCACTACTTTAAAGGTCGCGGTATCACTCGTCGCGATGTTAATTTAGGGATTGGAGATGACTGTGCGCTTGTCACAGTACCAGCAAACTGCCAGCTTGCTATAACAACAGATACCTTAGTTGCTGGGGTGCATTTTTTTCATGATATCTCTCCTCGCGCATTAGGGCATCGAGCTCTGGCAGTAAATTTAAGTGATTTAGCTGCCATGGGTGCAGAGCCTACATGGGTATCGGTTGCACTCACGTTGCCAAGTATCGATCCACAATGGATTGCAGAGCTGACTGACGGCATGCATGAAATTGCTGAGTACTTTAATGTACAAATTATTGGTGGCGATACGACTCAAGGCCCACTCAGTATTACTATTTGTGCAAAAGGCACGGTTCCTGAAGGTAAAGCACTGTGTCGAAGTGGCGCAAAAGTGGGCGACTGGATTTTTGTAACCGGACCGCTAGGTGATGCTGGTTTGGCAATTGAGTCAAAAAAACAAGGTTTGCCAGTTGCACCTGAACATTTAAAGCATATTAATAAATGTTTAAACTTTCCAACGCCACGCGTGGCCGCCGGACAAGCTTTGCGTGGCTTAGCGTCATCAGCGATTGATATTTCAGACGGTTTACTTGCTGACTTAGGGCACATTTTGGATTTGTCACAGGTCAGTGCAACAATCAATATTGAAAATGTACCTACTTCTGATGCGATGCAAGCGAGTCTTGATTTTGAGCAACAGCTTCCTTTTATACTCAACTATGGCGATGACTATGAACTACTTTACACTGTCCCAGACAGTAATAAGAGTATGCTCGATATTAAGTTGCGCCAATACGGTGTAGAAGCAACCTGTATCGGCCAAATCAAAAGTGGTGACGGGAATATAGAATTATTACACCAAGGTGAAAAGTTTGTTTTTGAGCACAAAGGCTTTGAGCACTTTTCCAAGGAGCAGGTTTGAATAAAAACCGATTATTTAATTTAAAACGCCCACATCAATTTTTTGGTTTGGGTTTTGGTACAGGGCTTGCGCCTAAAGCCCCTGGTACATTTGGTACTTTAGCGGCGTTACCATTTATTTTTATTACCATGCATTTTCCGTTATGGTTACAAATTGTATTTGCGGTGGTGATCAGTATATTTGGTATTTGGGCATGTGGAAAAACAGCTGATGACCTTCAAGTTCATGACCACCCCGCTATTGTTTGGGATGAAGTCGCTGGTTACTATATAACGATGATTGGTGCAGCACTGAATTGGCAAACCTTATTAGTGGGCTTTTTACTATTTCGCTTTTTTGATATAGCAAAGCCAGGGCCGATTCGTATACTTGATAAACGTGCTCATGGTGGGTTTGGTATTATGGCCGATGATGTACTTGCAGGTATTTTTTCGCTTATTTGTTTGCAAGCATTGATAAAAGTAGGTTTACTACCCTTTTAATTTATTATTTGTTTAACTAGGTGGCAGCACTATGATGCGATTTTTATTGGTTTGTGTACTCTTGATGTGTGCCATGCCAAGTACGGCTTCAATTACTGATTACGTAGTTAAACAATGGAACATTAAAGACGGACTTCCCTCACAATCCCTTAAAAGTGTGGTGCAAGATAACCAAGGCTACATGTGGCTTGGTACGCAATTCGGATTAAGCCGATTTGATGGTAACACTTTTACTAATTACAACACTCAAAATAGTCTGTTTTTACCCAGCAATGGCATCAATAAATTACTGATTGATGGCCAAGGACTATTATGGATAGGCACGAAAAACGGCCTCGTTGTTATAGACCCAGAAAAGCTAACCGCACAAGAGTTTAATATTAAAGGCCCTGTTAGAGATATTCTTGAAGACTCTAAAGGCAGTATTTGGATAGCAGCTAATGGGCTTTATTACATAGACAGAGGCCAGATAGAGCTGCGCGACCAGCTAAACAATCCGAGCCCTATCGTAAATGCCACTGCGATCACCCAAATAGTAGGGTCAGTCAGTAAAATGGCGCTCTCACCCGAGGGAATTTGGCTGGTTAACGATCGTAATTTATTGCGCTTGACGCAAAGCGCGTCTGATTTTTCTAAATTGCGCTTAGAGCTTACCGCTAAAGTGGCCTTGCCTGATCGTTTAGCGCAAACAATTGTTCACGACTTATCCTTTTTAAATGGCAATTTATATCTTGCTTCTGAGCTAGGTGCTTACTTTTTAGATTTAGATGATGAGCTACGCCCATTTCCGCTGCCTAACGCTAACAACTCAGCCGTTTATAAGTTTATGAGTGATGGCAATGGTGGCCTGTGGGTATCGACTTATGGGCGCTTATTGTTCAGAGGGAAATCGGATGATTGGCAATGGGTTGAGCCCAGTCAATTAGATCAAAGTATTTGGTTTGCCGATATATTTAGAGATGATGAAAATAATATATGGTTAGCGAGTTTTAGTGAGGGACTTTGGCTTGCTCACGAAGGGCGAATAGAGCGCCATTCAGCCATTTCTAAAATGACCGAAGCGGTTATGGCCATTAGTAAATCACCAGATGGTAAGTTATGGATTGCCAACAAAAGCGGCGTAGGCTATTTCGATGCCGATAAAACGTTTATCAATGTCATTAACAGTACCAAGTATGGCAACGCCTCAGTACATGACTTACAGTTTGACGGCAATCGTCTTTATGTTGCCACTGGTAGAGGTTTGTTTTTCTACGAGTCGAATACCTTATATAGTTTTCCTGCCCGTGCGTTGAGTGATAATCCTGTATTTGCTATTAGTACGTCGACTAAAGGCGGCTTTTGGGTGGGCACTGGGCGAGGCTTATATCGTTTAAATTACAATGGCTTAAACCCTTTTGCGTACAATGCTTTTTTAGGCAGTAAGTTTGTAACCTATGTTTTAGATAAACCAAATTTTGGCGTGATTGGTACCAGTAAAGGGGCGTATTACTTTACTGAACGCGGGATAGAAAAAATAGGCGACCAAACCACTTTGGAAAGTGCGTACGTGACTAGCATTTTACACATTAAAGGTGTGGGGATTTTAATTGGCTCGCTTAACGATGGTTTGTTTTATCGCAGTGGACAAGGGCAGTGGCAGCAATTAGATGCCGCCAATGGGCTGCCATACGGTTCTATATTTAGTCTTGAATACGATGATACTACAAAACGTATTTGGGTAAGCACCATGAAAGGGGTTTATCGCATGCCGGTTGAGCAATTCAAAGCCAACATTGAAAGCCTAAAAGTGGAGGAAGTGATCTCTTCATTTGATCGACAGCTCGATGGTAAAGCAAGTCAATGCTGTAATGGTTTAGGCCATGATGCGGTGGTTGATATGGATAATTCAATTTGGTATCCCAGCTTGCAAGGTGTTGTAGAAATTCCTAAAGACGTAGAATTATTTGGACTGCGTTCACTTAAACCAACTATAGAAACTTTAACCACGCCATCACGAAAACTTACTGCGGCTGCGTTAGGTAAAAAGCCAGTACTTAAAACTGACGAGCGTGATGTAACGCTTACCTATACCGCCATCGATTACTATGCACCTGCAAGTATAGAGTTTAGGTATAAACTCAATGGGCTTGATAATGATTGGCGCTATGCAAATACCCGCCGAGAAGCAATTTACACTAACTTACCAGCAGGTATGTTTTTATTTGAATTAGAGACAAAACGTCAAGGTGAAGATTGGGGCAAAGCGCAATCGGCCGAATACGCTTTTGTGGTGCCTGAACGATTTGGTGAAACTATATATTTTAGATTACTGATCACCAGTGGTTTTGTGTTGCTCTTTTATTTGGTGTTTTGGGTATTTAAAGTTCAAGAGCGACGTAAGCAGCAAGTTCTTGAGGGGCTTATTACTGAGCGAACCCTTGAGCTTCGCCAAGCAAACGATAAATTAAACCAAGTAAACTCTCAGCTTAAGCTTGTTAGTCACTCTGATGAGCTAACAGGGCTGAGAAGTCGCCGTTTTTTGTTTGATCAACTACCAAAAGATATTGAGCATTTTCAGCGTAACTCGCAGTCATTGCAGGCTCAAGGTAAATCGTTGGTATTGTTAATTATTAATTTAGATAACTTTAGCCGCATTAACGATGCCTATGGCCCTATTGCCGGAGATAGCTGTTTACAACAAGTAGCGGCATTACTTAACTCGCGTACCCAAGGTTCTGATTATGTTGCCCGTTGGAGTGGTGATGAGTTTTTACTGTTATTGCGCGATTTTAAATGTAATTTAATCGACAGCTATGTATCTGAATTATGCCAAGCAATTGCTGATTATTCGTTTCAGCTTCCTAACGGTGAAACAACCAATATAACAGCGTCAGTCGGGTGGTCGTTCTATCCTTTACCTCTTTTAGGTGGGCAAGTTATTAGCTGGGAAACATCAATTAATCTAGCTGACATAGCATTACATCAAGTTAAAAAACGCGGCGGCGATGGCGTCGCTAATATTACCTTTGACGAGCAATTAGATGCATTTGAGTTTGAGCAAAACCCCAATGTTGAACAGCAAATTGGTTTGTTACAAAGCAATGGTCTAGCCGACATTAAGGTGTGGATGCGCTAGAGATTATAGATGAGCAATAAAAAAGGAGCCAATGGCTCCTTTTTTATTAAACACTATAAGTATTAGCTCATAAATGCTTTAATTGAAGTTAAAATACCATGTTCACCTAACCCCATTTCATCGTGCATTTGCTGTTGTGTGCCATGTTTAATGAATTCATCAGGAATACCTAAGTTAAGCACTTTTACATCGGCTTTAATGCTCGCTAAATATTCATTAACTGCAGAGCCTGCACCGCCCGCAATCGCGTTATCTTCAAGGGTTACAATAATATCGTTATCATTAATCAGCTCATCAATTAATGCCGTATCAAGTGGCTTAATAAATCGCATGTTTACTAATGTAGCATTGAGCTCATTAGTGGCAAGTTGTGCGTTTTCAAGCAAGGTACCAAATGACAATATAGCCACTTTAGTACCTTTTTTAATTACATTCGCTTTACCAATTTCTAGCTTTTGCATAGTGCTTTGAATGTCTGCTGAGCCTGCACTACCACGCGGGTAACGAACAGCAACAGGACAATTAGCTTGATAGCCTGTATAAAGCATATGACGGCATTCGTTAGTATCACTTGGGGCCATAATGACCATGTTAGGTATACAGCGCATAAAGCTTAAGTCGTAGGCGCCTTGATGGGTTTCACCATCGGCTCCAACAATACCGGCGCGGTCTATAGCAAATAATACCGGTAGGTTTTGCAGTGCAACGTCGTGAATTAGTTGATCGTACGCGCGTTGTAAAAAGCTAGAATAGATAGCCACAACGGGCTTTAAGCCCTCACAGGCAAAACCTGCAGCAAGAGTAACGGCGTGTTGTTCTGCTATCGCTACGTCAAAGTATTGTTCTGGATACACTTTAGAAAAACGTACCATACCTGAACCTTCACGCATAGCTGGCGTGATTGCCATGAGTTTACTGTCTTGCTCGGCCATGTCACAAAGCCAATCACCAAACACATTTGAGAAAGTCGCCGCACCTGGCTTAGATTTTGGTAAGCTTGATGTTGCAGGATCAAATTTTGGTACGCCATGATAACCAATCGGATCGGCTTCGGCAGGCTTATAACCTTTGCCTTTTTGGGTTTTTATATGTAAAAGCTGTGGGCCTTTTAAGTTACGCATATTGCGCAGCGTATCAACCAACATATTCACATCATGTCCATCAATTGGGCCAATGTAATTTAGACCTAATTCTTCAAAAAAAGTACCCGGGATCATCATCCCTTTAATATGTTCTTCCATACGGCTGGCAAGCTCTTTTACCGGCGGTACACCAGAGAGCAGCTTTTTACTGCCTTCGCGGATGTTGGTATAAAAGCTACCTGATAAAATACGCGCAAAATGATTGGTTAACGCACCGACGTTTTCAGATATCGACATTTCGTTATCGTTCAAAATGATCAGCATGTCTGATTTAACATCGCCAAGGTGGTTCATTGCTTCAAAGGCCATACCCGCAGTAATTGCGCCATCGCCGATTACCGCGACTGTTTTACGCCCTTTGCCTTCTTTTTGCGCAGCAATGGACATACCCAGCGCCGCAGAAATTGAGGTACTTGAATGGCCAACACTAAAGGTATCGTATTCACTTTCATCTCTAAAAGGGAAAGGGTGCAATCCGTCTTTTTGGCGAATGGTATGCATTTGGTCACGGCGGCCAGTCAGTATTTTATGCGGATAAGCTTGATGGCCCACATCCCAGACCAAACGGTCATCGGGTGTGTTGTATACATAATGTAATGCAACGGTAAGTTCTACGGTTCCTAAACCAGACGCTAAATGACCGCTACTTTGCGATACCGAATTGACTAAATAGTCACGCAATTCATGGCTAAATGCAGGAAGCTTATCTTGTGCTAACTCTCGCAAGTGGGCTGGTTCGTTCACCAAATCAAGTAATGGATACTTGCTGCTATCAAGTGTCATGGTTTTTTATATATCCTTCGCTAATATTAACCCTCCTCAAAACAAACGAGGTTTAAAAGGCGACTTAATATTCAGTAATAATTTTGTTCTAAGATTTAATACGGTTTAGCCATGTTTAATGGTCACGTTCAATTAAATAGTTTGCCAATGCCGCTAAATCTGTTGTGTCTGCGTCAATGTTAGCTAATGCCTCATGGGCTTGTTGTATTAAATTTTGTGCTTTTTGCTTAGCGCCTAGCATACCTAATAAAGCGGGGTATGTCGCTTTATTCGCTGCAATATCTGACCCTTGTGGCTTGCCTAAAGTAAGCGTATCGCCCTCAACATCTAAAATATCGTCATGAACCTGAAATGCAAGCCCTATAGCGTATCCAAAAGTTGATAAGTTATCTAAAGTTTGTTGGCTCGTATTAGGAGCACACAGTGCACCAAGAGTAATCGCACAATTTATTAGCGCACCGGTTTTAAGTTTATGAATACGTTCTAACTCATCAACAGTAATAACCTTATCGGTTGCTGCAATATCACGGCCTTGTCCGGCAACCATACCTTGTAACCCCGAAGCATGCGCTAATGCTGCGATCATTTTTAATTGTGCTTCAGTCGAGCATTTAAATTTATGCTTGGCAATAAGTTCAAATGCTAAAGTTTGCAGTGCATCTCCAGCTAAAATCGCTTGTGCTTCACCGTATACAATATGGCAAGTAGGGCGACCACGGCGTAAGTCGTCATCATCCATCGCAGGTAAATCGTCATGCACTAATGAATAACTATGAATGCATTCAATGGCTGCTGCCAGCACATCTAAATCACGTTTTTCAGCACCGAGCATTTTGCCTGTGGTATAAACCAAAAAAGGGCGTAATCTCTTCCCGCCATTCATTAGACTGTAATGTGTGGCTTCTTTTATGGTGTTGTCGCTTTCAAGTGGTTGTTCGAAATAAAGGTTGAGTGTATTGACTACATCATCTTGAGCGAGCTTTATTTGTTCTTTTATGCTCACAATTATTCCAAATCGTTATCAAACTGAGTAAGCGGTGCTTTTTCGTCATTACCCATTAATATCGACACCTTTTGCTCAGCTTGTTGAAGTTTGCCTGAAGATGCGCTCGCAAGTGCAATACCTCGCTCAAATTGCTTTAAAGACTGTTCAAGCGATAAATCACCTTGTTCCATTTCACTGACAATTGTTGTTAGCTCTTCTAGTGCTTGTTCGAAACTTAAATTTTCAGGTTTTTTAGTCGCCATCTTTATTTTCAACTTACATAATAAATTTAGACGCCAATTTTAGGGGGAATGCTAAACTAGGTCAAAGAATGATATTGTTTTTTGATAGATAAATGCTGTTGATTGGGTTTTATTGCGTTTCAACGTTATTTTTTAAAATTATTAATTTTGATTAATTAGGTTGATTACCTATGTTGATCTAAAATAGGACTAATCGTAATTTTACCGTTTATCATAAAAATCACTTAAGTATTTCAGTATCTTGCCGATAAACAATTAATAACAACGCTTGCGAAGAAAAAATATAAAACCTTTGGAGGGAATGTGGATTTAGCAACCATTATTGGGATCCTTGGCGCAATTGGCTTAATTGTCATGTCCATGTTTATGAGTAGTAGCGGTGAAGTCGCTATGTTTTACAATACCCCTTCTGTGGTTATCGTATTTGGTGGTTCCCTTTTTATCGTTTTATCTAATTTTACCATGTCGCAATTTCTTGGCATTGGTAAAGTATGTGCAAAAGCGTTTATGTTTAAAATTGAACCCCCTGAAGCGTTAATTGAAAAGGCGGTTGAGCTAGCAGATTCTGCCCGAAAAGGCGGGTTTTTAGCCTTAGAAGAAGCCGAAATTCCAAATCCATTCATGCGCAAAGGCGTTGATATGCTCGTGGATGGGCATGATGCGGATGTTGTGCGTGCAACATTACAAAAAGATATTTCCCTGACGACGACTCGTCATGAAATGGGCGCAAGCTTATTTAAGTCGCTAGGTGATATTGCTCCCGCAATGGGGATGATCGGTACGTTGATAGGCTTAGTGGCTATGCTCTCGAACATGGATGATCCAAAAGCAATCGGACCTGCAATGGCGGTAGCCTTGTTAACAACGTTGTATGGGGCATTTTTGGCGAATGTTGTCGCCATTCCTATTCAGGTAAAACTTGAACTGCGTAAAGACGAAGAGGCCATGAATCAGCGCTTAATTTTAGATGCGGTATTAGGCATCCAAGATGGCCAAAATCCTAAAGTAATTGAAGGAATTTTGAAAAATTATCTAGCTGAATCAAAACGCGCAGTCAATACTGAGGAATAATTATGTCAGATGAAGAGTGCAAATGCCCTCCTCCAGGGTTACCTGCATGGATGGGGACATTTGCCGATTTAATGTCGCTATTAATGTGCTTTTTTGTACTTTTACTCGCATTTTCTGAAATGGATGTACTTAAATTTAAACAAATTGCGGGCTCAATGAAGTTTGCTTTTGGTGTACAAAATAAAATAGAGGTAAAAGACATTCCAAAAGGGACATCTGTTATTGCTATGGAGTTTACGCCGGGTAAACCTGAGCCAACTCCTATAGAAACCATTCAGCAACAAACGGTTGAAATGACTCAACAAATGCTTGAGTTTCAGGCGGGAGATGAAAGCTCCGCAGGTGGACGTCAAGAGCAACGTGGTGAAAAGCGAGGTGGTGAATCAAGCAGTACCTCAGAGGAAGTTGCTGCAGCTACGGCAGTGTCTGCTGCTGATCAAGAGCAAATAAATGACTTAGTTAAAAAAATTGCGCAACAGCTTGAAAAACAAATTATTGATGGGGCTATTGAGCTTGAATCTTTAGGGCAGCAAATCATAATTCGTATTAGAGAAAATGGCTCGTTTCCATCGGGGAGTGCATTTTTACAACCACAATTTAAACCTATCATTCAAGATATTGGCCGATTACTTAAAGATGTACCCGGTGAAATTACGGTGTCTGGTCATACGGATGATTTTCAGGTATCCAACGAGCTTTACATTAATAACTGGGATTTATCCTCTAAACGCGCAGTTGCGGTAGCGAGTGAATTACAAAAAGTTCCAGGTTTTGATAAAACCAGAATGATGGTGGTAGGGCGTGCAGAAACACGACCTTTAGTACCTAATGATTCCCGCGAAGATCGCAGACGCAATCGCCGTGTAGAAATATCTATTTTACAAGGTAAGGCAAAAGAGTCAGCGCCAATTGATGTAAGATAGAATGACTTGGCTATGTACCTTTTTTAGCGTAGAGTGCAACATTATTAACAAATGTAATGGGGCGAATATGTTGACTAAGTATTGTAGTATGCCTGGTAACGGCGATGGAACTGATGAAGATACAAAAGTTAAGTAAGGTTATTTAGTTTGCCTGAATGGTTTTTGTATTTTGTAAGTATATTAAGTAAAAGCTGGGTTCTTATTTTGAGTCCGGCTATTTTTATATTCTTTATCCTCAAAGATTATTTAGCTCTTAGGTTCGTTGTTATTACCGCCGCTTTTTTCTTATTTGGCACTGTGACCTACTCAAGTTTAATGGCGTTTGATGATGGTATTTATATATACCGTTACCTTGTATGGGCATTAACAGATATTACTTGGATGGCCCTTATTGCTTATTGGGGTCTTAAAGATAAAGTGCATTTGTGGCAATGTGTACTTGGCCAACTTGTGGTTATTGCTGCCCCTATTCTGCAATTGTTTCGTTTAGTAGATCGCCATCTTTGGGATTTATCGTATAGTACTGTTATGTATCAAACATTTATGCCCTTAATAAATATCGCTACTGTTGTTATATGTTATCTACCGCTTTTATATATTTTTGTTAATAAGCGAAATAAAGCTTTAAGCTTATAACGACAAAAATACCCCTCGTTTAAAATGATGTGCTAGACTACTGTTTATATGAACAGTGTTAGAGCTATGTTATGAAACTTTATATTGCTGAAAAACCCTCTTTGGGTCGCGCTATTGCAGACGCACTTCCTAAACCGCATAAAAAGCATGATGGCTATATTGAAGTGGCAAATGGTGATTGCGTATCTTGGTGCATAGGTCATTTGCTTGAGCAAGCAGAACCCGATGATTATGATGAGCGTTTTAAAAAGTGGCAGTTTGAACATTTACCTATTGTGCCTGAGCATTGGCAACTTAAAGCAAAGCCTAAAACTCGTAAACAACTCACTATTTTAAAAAAGCTAATCAAAAAAGCAACAACACTTGTACATGCTGGCGATCCTGACCGTGAAGGCCAGTTATTAGTTGATGAAGTTATAGAACAAGCAAAAATCAGCCAAGCAAAAAAACAAAATATTCAGCGTTTATTGATCAGTGACTTAAACTTAACGGCAGTTAAAAAGTCAATAAATAGTATGTGTGCTAACCGTGATTTTATCCCTTTAAGTGTATCTGCTTTAGCACGGTCTCGTGCTGATTGGTTGTTTGGTATGAATTTAACGCGAGCTTATACGCTAGCTGGGCAAAAAGCGGGCTTTGGTAATGTGTTGTCGGTTGGGCGAGTACAAACACCTATTTTAGGTTTAGTTGTAAATCGTGATAATGAAATCGCAAATTTTGTATCCAAACCATTTTATGAAGTACTTGCTCATCTTGTTACACCTGAGCAGCAATCATTTACTGCTAAGTGGATACCGAGTAAAGCGTGCGAACCATATCAAGATGAAGAGGGCAGAGTACTTAATAAAGCCTTAGCCGAAAATGTGACTTCACGCATTGCTAATCAGCCCGCAAATGTAACAGCGCTTGAGCAAAAGCAAAAAAAACAAACCGCGCCTCTTCCTTATAACTTATCTGCTTTACAAATAGATGCTGCTAAAGCTTTTGGGATGCCAGCACAAAAAGTACTCGATATTTGCCAAGTTTTATATGAACGTCATAAATTAATTACCTACCCACGCTCAGATAACCGTTACTTACCGAGAGAGCATCACCAAGATGCACCTGCTATTTTAAAAGCGATAGCCGTAAATGGTGGGCAGTCAGTAGAGCTGGTAAATGAGGCAAATGCAAAACAACGTAGTAAATGTTTTAATGATGCAAAAGTGGCCGCTCATCACGCCATTGTGCCGACAGCTAAACAGTTAAAAAGTGTGAGTTTAGCCAATGATGAAGCAAAAATTTATCAGTTAATAAGTCGACACTATTTAATTCAGTTTTATCCCGACTACATATATAACGAAAGCAAAGTAGAGGTAACCATAGCCGGTGGTTTATTTAAAGCAAGTGCAAAGCAAGATGTAAGCTTAGGTTTTAAATTGCTCATGGGTAAGTCGGAACTTAAAGAAGAAGCTACATTACCTTATTTAGAAAAAGGCATGGCACTTACTTGTACTAAAGGTGAAGTGGTGCAAAAGCATACATCTCCTCCGGCTCATTTTACCGATGCAACCTTACTTGCTGCTATGACGGGAATTAGCCGTTATGTAAAAGACCTGCAAATCAAAAAAATATTAAAAGAAACAGATGGCCTCGGTACAGAAGCAACGCGTGCAGGCATTATTGAGCTGTTATTTAAACGTCGCTTTTTAAAACGTGAGGGAAAAGCAATTAAAGCAACTGAAACAGGTCTGGCATTAATTAGTGTATTACCAGAGGGGTTATCAAGCCCCGACTTAACTGCAAAATGGGAGTCGAGTTTAGGTGATATTGCACAGCAAGCAATGAGTTATCAGCAGTTTATACAACCTTTATTAGCCGATTTAACTAATTTTGTAAGCCAAGCGGCGAACTGCAATAGTCAGGCATTTGCACTGTTACCTAAAACGTCACCTAAAAAGCGCTTTGCCAAACGTACAAAAAAAGCGCTTTGCCAAACGTACAAAAAAAGCGCCGTATAAAAAGTCGAGTTATAAAAAAAGCCCTACGGTAAATTAATCGCAGGGCTTACATATAGCGTTGAAGGTTACTGATTGAATAGTGCCACAGCGGCGTTACTCATAGCCTTTATTCCTGTAGGCAGTGCTACTTTATAATCAGGCGCAAATTTACTTGAATGTAACGAGGGCAGTGTTTCGTTATTTTTTATTGCCTTGGCGTACTGTTGTTGGTTAACGCCACCTAGCCAAAATAAGGTGATAGGAATATTTTCGTCGGTGCGCCCGTATAATCCAAAGTCTTCACCGGCCATTACCGCTTCTGTTTCGAGCACGTTTACATCACCTATCGCACTTTTTATAGCGTTTCGAACAAGATTAGTTTGTACTGGATTATTATAAGTTGATGGAATTGATTCATCTTCATGAACTTTCACTACAGGGTAAAGAGATTCCTCGAGGCCTGCGCTTTGTGCTATACCTGCAGTAATACGTTTAATTGCCGCTATTTGTGCGTTACGTACATCTGGATTGTAGCTGCGTAGCGTAAGTTGCAACTTAACTTCATCAGAAATAACATTGTGTTTAGAGCCACCATGAATGGAACCCACCGTTATCACTGAAGGTTCAAGTGGAGAAAGCTCTCGACTAGTAATTGTTTGTAGTGCAAGTATTGTTCGAGCTGCGATGATCACAGGGTCAATAGTTGTATGCGGGTAAGCACCGTGGCCACCTTTTCCTTTTATACTAATATCGACAGAATCAACACTGGCCATGGTGTATTCATTTTTCATTGCCACTTTACCCGCAGCAACATTAGCGCTTACATGCAAAGCAATAATATGATCAGGTTTAGCGTATTTGCTAAATAATCCTTCCTTGAGCATTGCTTTTGCACCACCGCCTACTTCTTCAGCGGGTTGAGCAACCATCATTAAAGTACCTTGCCACTGATTTTTATGCATAATTAATTGCTCTGCAGTGCCAATAAAAGAGCTCATATGAATATCATGACCACAGCCATGCATAACGCCAACTTCACTACCTTGATCATTAATTGTGGTAATAGTTGATGCGTAAGTTTTGCCTGTTTGCTCTGTTATAGGCAGGCCATCAGTATCAGTTCTGATCATGACGGTAGGGCCTTGACCATTTTTGTAAATTCCGACTACACCATAACCACCTATATTATCGGTTACGTCAAACCCTAATTTCTGAAGTCGTTCAGCGATTTTTTTACCTGTTTGCTTTTCCTTATATGACAATTCAGGTGATTGATGTAGGTCTAAGTAAAGTTTTTCTATTGCCGGCATGCTGGTATCAAGATCCAACTTAAGTGCTTGCGCATTCAATAATGGGCTGACTAATAAACACAATGCACTTACATACGCTAATTTCATATTTCCCTCACTACCTTCAATTGTATTTAAATGATTTAAACAGGTGACTTGTAATTATTATCTTCATCACCATATAAAAACCTAAATAGATGAACATGGCAATAATTCAATGAGTAATATAGTTAGTCTTAACGCACAAAACCTTCAGCAAGTATTGGGTGAAACATCACAACAAAAGTTAGTACTACTTAACTTTTTTTCTCCACAAAGCCCAGAGTGTATTAGCCAAGCAGCTATTTTAGATAAGTTAGCTGCTGAATACAGCAACTATATAGTAGTCGCAAACTTAGACTGCGATGCAGAGCAGGCACTTGCCTCTCAACTTGCCCAACAAGTTGGATTGCAAACCTTACCTACTTTAGTGTTATTAAAAGACTCAGCTCCAGTTGATGTATTAGCGGGTGCTCAAACAGAAAGCCAAGTTCGTGATGCATTATCTAAACATTTACCTGCGCAACAAGACCTTTTATTAGAGCAAGCCAAGCAAGCACTTATTAATAGTGATTTAAATGCCGCGTTTAATCATGCTAAGCAAGCGTATGAATTAGATAGTCGTAATGCGAGAATTAAATTAGTGCTTGCAGATATATGTATACAGATTCACAAACTAGATGAAGCCGCTGCGTTAATAGAAACAATAGATGTAAAAGAGCAAGATGCATACTTTAATAATATTAAGGCAAAATGTGAGGCCGCATTAGAGGCAACCGATTCACCTGAAATAAAAGCATTGCAAGAAAGAGTAGCCAAGCATCCCAATGAGCTTGAATTACAAATGGAACTTAGTAACCTACTCAATGAAGCAGGAAGGAAAGAAGAAGCATTAGAAGCACTCTTTACTATCCTTAAAAAAGATCTTAACTATGATGAAGCCAAACCAAACTTCTTAGCAATAATCGCCTCTTTACCTGACGGCGATGCATTAGCCGCTAAATATCGCCGCAAGCTCTATAGTATTTTATATTAACGGCTAATTAGAACCTTTATAAAAGCATCTAACTAAAGATGCTTTTTTGTTTTCTACATTTAAAAAGAGGATAAATGCAGGGTTATCCACAGGGTTTTGTGGGTAACGTGTGTGTCTAGGTGGGGTATCTTTGGGGTAACAATTAAATGCAAAAAAGCCTTTAAAAACGCTTGCGTTAAAATCGATTCTCCCTATAATGCGACCTCACTGAGACGGGGAACGCCAACGCATAGCGAAGCAGGAGCTGCTCAGAAAGTCGAGTAAAACTTGAGTTTAGATTTTTGATAAAGTTTAAAATTAAGTGTTGACAAAAAAATAGGAAAGCGTAATATGCGCAGCCCTAGCGAGATAAAGTTAAACGCTTTAATCGCAACCGGGTAACCGGTATAGCTCTTTAACAATATAAAGCAATCATCTGTGTGGGCACTCGTACAGATTGAGTTCTAACAGCCAAGCTACTTCGTTCTTTATTGAGCAAGTAACAAGGCAAACAAATTTAGAGTCTCAATGTGATTTCTCGAAAGAGAAACTGAGTGACCAACAGAATAGTTACTTTTAGTAATTATTCAGCACAGTCAATTCAATATCGAAAGATATTAAATAAATTCAGAATTCATTGAGCTGTCGAAAGACATAAAACTTTTTAATTGAAGAGTTTGATCATGGCTCAGATTGAACGCTGGCGGCAGGCCTAACACATGCAAGTCGAGCGGTAACATTTCTAGCTTGCTAGAAGATGACGAGCGGCGGACGGGTGAGTAATGCTTGGGAACATGCCTTTAGGTGGGGGACAACAGTTGGAAACGACTGCTAATACCGCATAATGTCTACGGACCAAAGGGGGCTTCGGCTCTCGCCTTTAGATTGGCCCAAGTGGGATTAGCTAGTTGGTGAGGTAATGGCTCACCAAGGCGACGATCCCTAGCTGGTTTGAGAGGATGATCAGCCACACTGGGACTGAGACACGGCCCAGACTCCTACGGGAGGCAGCAGTGGGGAATATTGCACAATGGGCGCAAGCCTGATGCAGCCATGCCGCGTGTGTGAAGAAGGCCTTCGGGTTGTAAAGCACTTTCAGTCAGGAGGAAAGGTTAGTAGTTAATACCTGCTAGCTGTGACGTTACTGACAGAAGAAGCACCGGCTAACTCCGTGCCAGCAGCCGCGGTAATACGGAGGGTGCGAGCGTTAATCGGAATTACTGGGCGTAAAGCGTACGCAGGCGGTTTGTTAAGCGAGATGTGAAAGCCCCGGGCTCAACCTGGGAACTGCATTTCGAACTGGCAAACTAGAGTGTGATAGAGGGTGGTAGAATTTCAGGTGTAGCGGTGAAATGCGTAGAGATCTGAAGGAATACCGATGGCGAAGGCAGCCACCTGGGTCAACACTGACGCTCATGTACGAAAGCGTGGGGAGCAAACAGGATTAGATACCCTGGTAGTCCACGCCGTAAACGATGTCTACTAGAAGCTCGGAACCTCGGTTCTGTTTTTCAAAGCTAACGCATTAAGTAGACCGCCTGGGGAGTACGGCCGCAAGGTTAAAACTCAAATGAATTGACGGGGGCCCGCACAAGCGGTGGAGCATGTGGTTTAATTCGATGCAACGCGAAGAACCTTACCTACACTTGACATACAGAGAACTTACCAGAGATGGTTTGGTGCCTTCGGGAACTCTGATACAGGTGCTGCATGGCTGTCGTCAGCTCGTGTTGTGAGATGTTGGGTTAAGTCCCGCAACGAGCGCAACCCCTATCCTTAGTTGCTAGCAGGTAATGCTGAGAACTCTAAGGAGACTGCCGGTGATAAACCGGAGGAAGGTGGGGACGACGTCAAGTCATCATGGCCCTTACGTGTAGGGCTACACACGTGCTACAATGGCGCATACAGAGTGCTGCGAACTCGCGAGAGTAAGCGAATCACTTAAAGTGCGTCGTAGTCCGGATTGGAGTCTGCAACTCGACTCCATGAAGTCGGAATCGCTAGTAATCGCGTATCAGAATGACGCGGTGAATACGTTCCCGGGCCTTGTACACACCGCCCGTCACACCATGGGAGTGGGTTGCTCCAGAAGTAGATAGTCTAACCCTCGGGAGGACGTTTACCACGGAGTGATTCATGACTGGGGTGAAGTCGTAACAAGGTAGCCCTAGGGGAACCTGGGGCTGGATCACCTCCTTATACGATTTAGAACTTATTTGTTCGTAGTGTCCACACAGATGATTGTTAGTTAGTTTTACCCTCTGGGTTAACTAATTAATATGCTCTTTAAAAATTTGGAAAAGCTGATAATAAAATTCGTATGAATAACATTGTTATTTGTACAGAGTTTTCAAAAGTAAAAAAGAATGATAGCAGTATCATTCAGTGCCATTTAATGAACGTTTCGTTTGTTGATTGGTATCTACTTTAGTATTCAATATTAACTTCTGGCGAAGTTAAACTGTCACGAAACAAAGACCCGTTTGGGTTGTATGGTTAAGTGACTAAGCGTACACGGTGGATGCCTTGGCAGTTGGAGGCGATGAAGGACGTATTAACTTGCGATAAGCCTAGTCAAGCTAGTAAAAAGCGCTTGAGACTAGGATTTCCGAATGGGGAAACCCACCTGCTTGCAGGTATCGTTAACTGAATACATAGGTTAACGAGGCGAACGCGGAGAACTGAAACATCTAAGTACCCGTAGGAAAAGAAATCAACCGAGATTCCGAGAGTAGCGGCGAGCGAAATCGGAACAGCCCTTAAGCTTATTATGTGTTAATGGAAGGCTCTGGAAAGTGCCACGATACAGGGTGATAGTCCCGTACATGAAAACGCATTTTAAGTGAAATCGAGTAGGTCGGAGCACGTGAAACTTTGACTGAATATAGGTGGACCATCATCTAAGGCTAAATACTCCCAACTGACCGATAGTGAACCAGTACCGTGAGGGAAAGGCGAAAAGAACCCCTGTGAGGGGAGTGAAATAGAACCTGAAACCGTGTACGTACAAGCAGTAGGAGCCCACTTGTTCTGTGACTGCGTACCTTTTGTATAATGGGTCAGCGACTTATATTTTGTAGCGAGGTTAACCGATTAGGGTAGCCGTAGGGAAACCGAGTCTTAACTGGGCGAATAGTTGCAAGGTATAGACCCGAAACCCGGTGATCTAGCCATGGGCAGGTTGAAGGTTGAGTAACATCAACTGGAGGACCGAACCCACTAACGTTGAAAAGTTAGGGGATGACCTGTGGTTAGGAGTGAAAGGCTAATCAAACCGGGAGATAGCTGGTTCTCCCCGAAATCTATTTAGGTAGAGCCTCGGACGAATACTTACGGGGGTAGAGCACTGTTAAGGCTAGGGGGTCATCCCGACTTACCAACCCTTTGCAAACTCCGAATACCGTAAAGTACTATCCGGGAGACACACGGCGGGTGCTAACGTCCGTCGTGAAGAGGGAAACAACCCAGACCGCCAGCTAAGGTCCCAAAGTCATAGTTAAGTGGGAAACGATGTGGAAAGGCCCAGACAGCCAGGAGGTTGGCTTAGAAGCAGCCATCCTTTAAAGAAAGCGTAATAGCTCACTGGTCGAGTCGGTCTGCGCGGAAGATGTAACGGGGCTAAACTATGCACCGAAGCTGCGGATTCAAACTTTGTTTGAGTGGTAGGGGAGCGTTCTGTAAGCCGTTGAAGGTGTGCCGGGAGGCATGCTGGAGGTATCAGAAGTGCGAATGCTGACATGAGTAACGATAATGCGGGTGAAAAACCCGCACGCCGGAAGACCAAGGGTTCCTATCCCATGTTAATCAGGGTAGGGTAAGTCGACCCCTAAGGCGAGGCCGAAAGGCGTAGTCGATGGGAAACGGATTAATATTTCCGTACTTGGTATAATTGCGATGGGGGGACGGAGCAGGCTAAGCAAGCATGGCGATGGTAGTCCATGTGAAAGTGTGTAGGCTAGTGACTTAGGTAAATCCGGGTTGCTGTTAGGCTGAGACACGAGACGAGTCACCAAGGTGATGAAGTTGCTGATGCCATACTTCCAGGAAAAGCCTCTAAGCTTCAGATTATACCGAATCGTACCCCAAACCGACACAGGTGGTCAGGTAGAGAATACTAAGGCGCTTGAGAGAACTCGGGTGAAGGAACTAGGCAAAATCGTACCGTAACTTCGGGAGAAGGTACGCTCCTATCTGTGATGAGACTTGCTCTCTAAGCGGACGGGAGCCGCAGTGACCAGGTGGCTGGGACTGTTTATTAAAAACACAGCACTGTGCAAAATCGCAAGATGACGTATACGGTGTGACACCTGCCCGGTGCCGGAAGGTTAATTGATGGGGTTATCTTCGGAGAAGCTCTTGATCGAAGCCCCGGTAAACGGCGGCCGTAACTATAACGGTCCTAAGGTAGCGAAATTCCTTGTCGGGTAAGTTCCGACCTGCACGAATGGTGTAACCATGGCCACGCTGTCTCCACCCGAGACTCAGTGAAATTGAAATCGCAGTGAAGATGCTGTGTACCCGCGGCTAGACGGAAAGACCCCGTGAACCTTTACTACAGCTTGGCACTGAACATTGAACCTACATGTGTAGGATAGGTGGGAGACTTAGAAGCAGAGACGCTAGTTTTTGTGGAGTCGTCCTTGAAATACCACCCTTGTAGTTTTGATGTTCTAACGTTGGCCCCTGAATCGGGGTTACGGACAGTGCCTGGTGGGTAGTTTGACTGGGGCGGTCTCCTCCCAAAGAGTAACGGAGGAGCACGAAGGTTGGCTAAGTACGGTCGGACATCGTACGGTTAGTGTAATGGTAGAAGCCAGCTTAACTGCGAGACAGACACGTCGAGCAGGTACGAAAGTAGGTCATAGTGATCCGGTGGTTCTGAATGGAAGGGCCATCGCTCAACGGATAAAAGGTACTCCGGGGATAACAGGCTGATACCGCCCAAGAGTTCATATCGACGGCGGTGTTTGGCACCTCGATGTCGGCTCATCACATCCTGGGGCTGAAGTCGGTCCCAAGGGTATGGCTGTTCGCCATTTAAAGTGGTACGCGAGCTGGGTTTAGAACGTCGTGAGACAGTTCGGTCCCTATCTGCCGTGGGCGTTTGAGAATTGAGAGGGGTTGCTCCTAGTACGAGAGGACCGGAGTGAACGAACCGCTGGTGTTCGGGTTGTCATGCCAATGGCATTGCCCGGTAGCTACGTTCGGAACTGATAAGCGCTGAAAGCATCTAAGCGCGAAGCAGGCCTCGAGATGAGTTCTCACTAGACTTTTAAAGTCTCTGAAGGGCCGTTGAAGACGACAACGTTGATAGGCAAGATGTGGAAGTGGTGTGAGCCATTAAGCTAACTTGTACTAATTACCCGTGAGGCTTAACCATACAACGCCAAACGCGTTTTATGCGACAGTTTAAGCAAGAAGTTAATATAACTAAAGTAGATTACTGAAAACTTTTATTATCAGAATTCCAAATTTATGAGGTGACTCTTAGCGCGTAGCGTTAACATTGAGGCACCTTGCGCAAAGGAAATGTAAGCACTACGTGCTTTGTCATTAATCCTTTGCACCATATTTGCTTGGTGACAATAGCGTTTTGGACCCACCTGACCCCATGCCGAACTCAGTAGTGAAACGAAACAGCGCCGATGATAGTGTAGCATTTGCTATGTGAAAGTAGGACATTACCAGGCTCCAAATTTAGTCGAAAGACTTTAAATTTAAAAATAAATAATAAGAAAATTAAAAAAGAATTTTCTTGGTGACAATAGCGTTTTGGACCCACCTGACCCCATGCCGAACTCAGTAGTGAAACGAAACAGCGCCGATGATAGTGTAGCATTTGCTATGTGAAAGTAGGACATTACCAGGATCTAATTAAAGAAACCCGTTACAGCAATGTAACGGGTTTTTTGTTGTCTAAGATAAAGTAAAACATCAAGCCAAGACTGTATATGGAACTTAGTAGTGGCCGCTCTTGCATATCCTGTGCTCCATGGCATTCATATTCCTAAACAGCTCGAAGGCGAGCCCCGCACAAGGCCACTGTCGCATTTGCTATGTGACTTTCTACTGCTGTGGGCACCATGACATTACCACGATCCAATTAAAGAAGCCCGTTACAGCGATGTGACGGGTTTTTTGCTGCCTGGGATTTAATAAATAGCCAAGAGCCCATGCCGAACTCAGTGGTGGACTTTCTCGTACATCCTGTGCTCCACGGCATTCGTATTCCTAAACAGCTCGAAGGCAAGCCCCGCACAAGGCCACTGTCGCATTTGCTATGTGACTTTCTACTGCTGTGGGCACCATGACATTACCAAGATCCAATTAAAGAAGCCCGTTACAGCAATGTAACGGGTTTTTTGTTGTCTGAGATAAAGTAAAACATCAAGCCAAGACTGTATATGGAACTTAGTAGTGGCCGCTCTTGCATATCCTGTGCTCCATGGCATTCGTATTCCTATACATCAAACAAAACAGCTTGGATCTAAACAAAAAAGTGGGATGTTTTATTGTATTGTCGCTATAAATTAGCGCACTGGCTTCAAATAACAGAACCACGTTACAGCAAAATACTGTTTTTTATTGTTTTAAATTTAAAGATAAATTACTTAATATCTTAAAAAATAGACTGTCCGCTAATCTCATCATGTATATGCTTCCTATCAGATTACTAATAACTTATAGACTTAACATTCTCATGCAGTTATAGATCCTACGTGTTAAAATTTGATTTTAACTTTGCATATTATTGAGGTGTCTATTGCCAACCAGTGATTATCAACGAGTGCTAAATGAGATAACTCAAGAGGTTAAACCTTTATTGAGCCAAGGTAAGGTTGCTGATTATATCCCTGCTCTTGCTGAAGTTGATCTTGAGCAGTTTTCTATTGCCATTTACACCACTGAGGGGGAGATATTTTGCGCGGGTGATTGCGAACAACGTTTTACTATTCAATCAGTTTCTAAAGTAATGACTCTGACATTAGCGCTGCAACGTTATGGCGATGAATTATGGAGTAGAGTGGGTAAAGAGCCCTCAGGAACAGCGTTTAATTCACTGACACAGCTTGAGTTTGAAAAAGGTATACCACGCAACCCGTTCATTAATGCGGGAGCGATTGTTACCTGTGATGCTTTGTATAGTCGTTTATCAGCTCCAATGCACTCTATGCTTGAAACATTTCGCGATTTATCAGGTAATCGAAGTATCGTAATTGATAAGCAAGTGGCTAACTCAGAATATGAGTTTCGGCATAGAAATGCGGCAATGGCACATTTAATGAAATCATTCGGTAACTTTGAGAATGAAGTAGATGATGTCCTTTGGTCGTATTTTAATTTTTGTGCCATAGAACTTAATTGTATTGAACTTGCCAAGGCGTACAATTTTTTAGCCAATAAAGGGATAGATTACAGCTCGAATAAACGAGTACTTTCTAGTCGTCAAAACAAGCAACTAAATTCGTTGTTGTTTACCAGTGGGTTATATGACGCAGCAGGTGACTTTGGTTATCGTGTTGGTATGCCAGGTAAATCGGGTGTTTCTGGAACAATATTAGCGGTGTTACCGAATAGATTTACAGTGGCAGTCTATTCACCAGGATTAAACTCTTTTGGTAACTCAGTGGCGGGAATAGCAGCATTAGAGCTGCTATCTAAAAAGCTTGATATATCGATATTTTAGCTTTGTTTAGCGTAACGGGATCTTATTGATCCCAATACACTTGTTCTAAACAATCTTCGCGCTCAGGCAAACCACGAGATAAGCGAGGAGAGTGCTGTACAAGCACTTCAAAGCTTGCACGGTTAGCATATTTGCTAATTTGTGCGAGAGAAGAGTAGGTAATGGCTTGTTGCTGATGCTTTGCTGAATTAGCAACATTCAACTTATGATAAACATTCGCTGATAAGTCATGTAATACAGCGGCTAAAGCACAATCACCAGCGCCGTTGGTATTTTTAATCGAGTCAGGCCCGCCCATAAACGGAGCAGTATGACTATATGCCTTTATTGGGTTTTCACAGTCAACTTTACGCATTGCACGTGAAAACTCATAACGATTAAAATCAGGGATAGCACCAGGCAAAAGTGGATACTCTGTTTCGCGTTTGAAACTGTCATCAACAAAACCGGCCATAAATAAGCCTTTTTCACCGGCAGTACAAATTACTAAATCAACCCAGTCTAATGCTTTGTCGGCAGCTAGTAATGGATCTTCAAATCCAGTAATTGCTTGGCCTTCTTCTTCGTTCATAGCAAGGATATCAACATGCTTTTCTACAAAGTTAGCCCACCATGTCGGATCCTGCTCGATAAGAAACTTAGTACCGAGTGTTAATACAACCGGTACATCTGCATCGTTAGCATACTTGATTGCTTGCATGGTCGCTTCGGTCATGGTTTCATCGCCTTGAGTACGCATTAAATAAGCACTGATGACTAATGCTGATGAGCCTTCGATTAGCTCTTTATCAATTGACTCAGGCTTTAGGTAATTCATCAGACCAGCACTAATGGCAAAGGTGCGTTCACCCGTTTCATCAATCAATGTGAAACAGCGGCCTATAGGACCATCTACAGGCTGTAAGTAGTCTAAGTCTACGCGACTTGAGTTATTACATAAAAAGCGATAAGCATAACTGCCTATTTTTATGTTTTCACTCATTACACCTAATAGCACCGAACGGTCATCAGCAAGTACGGAATAGTTGTGCATCGTGTTGCCAACGGTTCCGCCTGCGAATTCGTAATCGACCATGTCGTTTAGTTTTAAGCGATCGTATAAAGCATTGGTGATGTCATTATCTATAACTTGCGACATCCCTCGGCGCAATTGAAATTCATCGAGAAAAGCTTGGTCAACCTTAGCTTCTATATCAACAACGATTTGATCGATCCCCGTAATATAGCTGCGGTGTAATCGCTCAGTGGCGTTAAGTTGATTGGTCAGTGGATCTTTGGCTTCCACTGGAAAATAATGTTTATGCCTGCGGCGTCCAGGAAATTTCATTTGCTACCCGTGTTGTGAGCTAAATAAAAAAAGCGTGAGATTATAGCGTAAATCCTGCCTTATGAGCCATGACAAACCACTTAAATTTGTTTTATTTTTGCAATAAAGTGATCAATGACGCATTTTATTGCGCTAAGTTGGTATAATTACGGCATAAAAAATAGTTAAGTAATAATAATGATAGAGCCATTTGACGACCAATATTGGATGGAACAAGCGCTTGTGTATGCAAAACAAGCGGAGCAGCTAGATGAGATCCCGGTAGGGGCTATAATTGTTAAAGATAATCAGCTTATTAGCGCAGGCTATAATCGCTCAATTACTGATAATGACCCGTCGGCTCATGCTGAGATGATAGCGGTACGTGAAGCCGGAAAAGCACTTAATAATTACCGCTTAATTGACTGTACTCTTTACGTCACGCTAGAGCCATGCTCTATGTGCGCAGGTTTATTAGTACATAGCCGAATTAAACGCTTAGTATTTGGTGCAGCCGATGCTAAAACGGGTTCTGCTGGTTCAATTATGAACCTTTTACAAGAACCTCGTTTAAACCATCAGGTAGAAATAACGGGTGGGGTATTAGAAACACAATGTGCAGAGACTATTTCTAGTTTTTTTAAGCGTCGCCGAGCACAAATAAAGGCGGCAAAGCAGGCCGCTCGTAATAGTAACAGCGATTAGTCAGCTGCTGCTATTAAGGCGTCTAATTCAGCCATTTGCTGCATAGCAAACATGCGGCGGCGCCAAATTATTTTTTTATGTAAATTTCTTAACATCACTCGACGACGAGTGGCGGTTGAGTGCTTTATACAACGTTTAAGTTGATGTGTACGTCTACGTTTAAGCATGACTTATCCTTATGTGCTTGGTAATGACACAAAATTTTATACAATTAAGCCAGATTATTGAATAATTGATTACAAGTAAACAACTATTTGATTTTCTGATGTTAAGTTAATTACTAAGCAGCGTATTTATTTTTTCCTCAGCGGAATTATTTGTACGTTGCTCTGAATCATCTGGTTTAACGATTTTATCTTCTGTTTCATTTGTTGAGGTAATCGGCGCCATTGCATTATTTTCATCAAGCCAAACAAGCGCATCGTAATAGCGGCGTATATTATCAACGTAAGTCACAGCTACATCACCGCGAGCATAGCCATAACGGGTATTACGATAGTGACGTTTTTTTACTAACAATGGTAAGCGCTTTTTAACGTCAGCCCATTTATCAGGGCTAGCTCCCTGTTGCTCGGTAATAATACGGGCATCGTTAACGTGTCCCCAACCTACATTATAGGCGGCAAGTGCAAGCCAAGTACGATCCGGTTGAGGGATTCGATCCGGGACGCGTTTAATTAATTTTGCTAAGTATTGTGCACCACCGCGTATATTTTGCTCTGGTTCTAAGCGGTTTGTTACACCGACTTGTTTTGCTGTGCGTCTTGTTAGCATCATAATACCACGCACACCGGTTGGTGACTTAGCACGCGGGTTCCACATCGACTCTTGATAACTTAATGCCGCCAGTAAGCGCCAATCTAGGCTACCTGCATATTGCATAAACCAAGGTTGATATTTAGGCAGTGTTTCTTTAATTGCATCTATATAGGCCAAGGTATTAACGTAATTAAACTGGCGGACATGACCGAAGTATTTTTCTTCGAGCACATAAAGTTGATTATTTTGTTTTGCTTCACCAAAAAAGGGGACTAATAATGCGTATAGGGAATCATCATTCGACTTTCTTAGTATCCATGCAATTGAATCATTTCGGGTAACTGAAAAGCCAATACTTAAATTAGGGTGATAGCGACGAAATAGCGCTAAAGTATGAGAATCCGCTAAGGTGTAATCTATTTCCCCATCAATAACTGCTTGCAGTAATTCTTCTTCATCAAACTCTTCGGTTTCATTCCAGCTTAAGTTTGGGCTGGTTTGTTGAATGTCTTCTAATGTTAATGAATGGCTACTTTTAGCGATAACGGTGAAGTTTCCGGTTAAATCATCAAAATCACGAGGGCGTTCACGGCCTTGTTTAAAGACTAATTTTTGACTAATTGTTCTGTATGTAGGGCCATAGCGATAGCGCTCAGCACGTACTTTATTGTAGGTAAGCCCTGAGGCAATTAAATCGAGGTCACCACTGTCTAAGCGCGCAAACATTTCGGATAAATTAAAAAAGGGTACAATTTCAAGCTCTACCCCTAAGTAGTCTGCAAACGCTTGAGAGAGCTCAAATTCAAATCCTTGCTCCCCTTGAACGGCTTGATAGTAATTACTTGCACTGGCAAGTGTACCAATACGAATTTTGTTTTCAGATTTGATTTGGGCAAGCTGTGTTGATTGCTCTTGTGTATTACATGCACACAAAAGTATGACTAACGTAATGATTGTTATTAGCTTTATCTTCAACATATTCGCCTCTTTAGCATCGTATCTCCTGTTATAACAAAACTTACTGATTACGTCACTTGTCGTTTAATCGCAGTGAGTAAAAAATAGGTGTAAACAAAAAGAAAAAGTTAATTTAATGAAAAGCGCATTTTTGAGTTAAATCTGAGAGTAATTTGGACTATAATACGCGCCTAAAATATCGTTCAATCCCTAACCCCGGGTGAAATTACTTATGTTGATCCTTCGTGGTGCACCAGCACTTTCAGAGTTCAGAGTTAATAAAATTTTAGCGCGTTGCCAACAATCGCAACTTCCTGTCACCAATGTATATGCCGAATACGCTCACTTTGCCGATTTAACATCGCCATTAAACACTGATGAGCACACCAAACTTGAAAAGTTATTAACCTACGGCCCAACAATTGCTGAGCATGCGCCAGCAGGTCAGTTGGTATTAGTAACGCCTCGCCCTGGTACAATCTCGCCATGGGCTTCAAAAGCGACAGATATCGCTCATAACTGTGGGCTTAAACAAGTTCATCGCGTAGAGCGCGGTATTGCTTACTATATTGAAGGTGATTTAAGTGCAGAACAGTTAGCACAAGTTGCAGCACTTCTTCATGACCGCATGACTGAAGCTACTCACAGTAAATTAGAAGATGCCGCGCAGTTATTTCGCAGCGATGCACCTCGTCCAATGTCATCAGTTGATATTTTAGGTGGCGGCCGTGAAGCATTAGCCGCAGCAAATATAGAGCAAGGGTTTGCGCTTGCTGATGATGAAATTGATTATTTAGTTGAAAACTTTATTAAGTTAGGGCGTAACCCTAACGATATTGAACTGTTTATGTTTGCTCAAGCGAACTCAGAGCATTGTCGTCATAAAATATTTAATGCTGATTGGACTATCGATGGCATTGAACAACCAAAGTCGTTGTTCAAAATGATTAAAAACACCTTTGAGCATAATCCTGAGAATGTATTATCTGCCTATAAAGATAATGCGGCCGTAATGAAAGGCTCAAAGGCGGGTCGCTTCTTCCCGAATGCACAAGGTGAATATGCGTATCACCAAGAAGACATTGAAATTTTAATGAAGGTTGAAACCCATAACCACCCAACGGCTATTGCTCCTTTCTCTGGTGCGGCAACAGGATCGGGCGGTGAGATTCGCGATGAGGGCGCAACTGGTCGTGGTTCAAAACCAAAAGCGGGTTTAGTGGGCTTTACTGTATCTAATTTACGTATTCCTGGTTTTGAACAACCTTGGGAAAGTGATTTTGGTAAACCAGGCCGTATTGTTAATGCCCTAGATATTATGACTGAAGGCCCATTAGGTGGTGCTGCGTTTAATAACGAGTTTGGACGTCCTAATTTATTAGGTTATTTCCGTACTTACGAAGAAAAAGTGACCAGTCACAATGGTGAAGAGGTGCGTGGTTACCACAAGCCAATTATGCTTGCCGGTGGTTTAGGTAATATCCGTGCTGATCATGTTCAGAAAGGCGATATTCCAGTTGGTGCAAAACTCATTGCACTAGGCGGCCCTGCAATGAACATTGGCTTAGGCGGTGGCGCTGCATCAAGTATGGCGTCGGGTCAATCAAATGAAGATTTAGATTTTGCCTCTGTACAGCGTGAAAACCCAGAAATGGAACGTCGTTGCCAAGAAGTCATCGACAAGTGTTGGCAGCTAGGTGATGCAAATCCAATTGCGTTTATTCATGATGTGGGTGCAGGTGGTTTATCTAACGCATTCCCTGAACTTGTTAGTGACGGTGGACGTGGCGGTAAATTTCAGCTTCGCAATATCCCAAATGATGAACCGGGCATGGCACCACACGAAATTTGGTGTAATGAATCGCAAGAGCGCTATGTACTCGCTGTTGCTGTTGAAGATTTTGATCGTTTTGAAGCTATTTGTAAGCGTGAAAGAGCGCAATATGCGGTCATTGGTGAAGCAACTGCAGAGCCTCATTTAACGGTGGCTGATAGTCACTTTGAAAATAATCCTGTTGATTTACCGCTCGATGTTTTATTAGGGAAAGCACCTAAAATGCATCGTGATGTAACATCACAACAAGTGTTAGGTAAAGCACTCGACGTTGAAAATATCAGTGCTGCTGATGCTGCAGAACGTTTATTACGTTTACCAACCATTGCTGAAAAAACCTTCCTCATTACTATTGGCGATCGCTCGGTAACAGGTTTAGTAGCACGCGATCAAATGGTAGGCCCATGGCAAGTACCAGTAGCTAACTGTGCAGTAACCGCAGCAACGTATGACACTTACCACGGTGAAGCAATGTCACTGGGTGAACGTACGCCTGCAGCACTACTTAACTATGGCGCTTCAGCGCGTTTAGCCGTGGCAGAATCGTTAACGAATATTGCCTGTGCAAACATTGGCTCTCTTGAAAATATTAAGTTATCTGCAAACTGGATGGCCGCAGCGGGACACCCAGGAGAAGATGCCGGTTTATACGAAGCAGTAAAAGCGGTGGGTGAAGAGTTATGTCCGGCACTTGGGTTAACAATTCCTGTAGGTAAAGATTCTATGTCGATGAAAACGACATGGAAGAACGAAGATGATGCTACAGAGCAATCTGTAACATCCCCGTTATCGCTTATTATCACTGCGTTTGGTCGTGTTGAAGACGTACGTAAAACAGTGACCCCACAGTTACGAACAGATAAAGGCGATACATCGCTTATTTTAGTTGACTTAGGCGCGGGCAAAAACCGACTGGGCGCATCAAGCCTTGCTCAGGTTTATAAGCAATTAGGTGATACAACACCTGATGTAGATAGCCCAGAGCTACTAAAAGGTTTTTACAACGCAATGCAAGCGCTAGTCGCTGATAGCAAGTTGCTTGCGTACCATGACCGTTCAGACGGTGGCTTATTTACCACTATCGCTGAAATGGCGTTTACCGGTCACACCGGTGTTACCGTTGATTTAGCGACTTTGACCGGCTCTGATATTGAAGCGCTTTATAACGAAGAGCTAGGTGCTGTAATTCAAGTAGCGAATAGCGATTTAGAGGCTGTAAATGCGGTATTTGAGCAGCATGGAGTTGCCGCAATTAGTCATGTGATTGGCTCGCTAAATAACGACGATAACATAGTGTTTAATCGTGGTGAGCAAACAGTACTTAATCATACTCGTACTGAACTTCGTACAATTTGGGCCGAAACAACGTATCAAATGCAAGCGCGTCGTGATAACCCAGATTGTGCTAAGCAAGAGTTTGACGCTAAGTTTGACGCAAAAGATCCTGGCTTAAATGTAAAACTTAACTTTGATTTAAATGAAGATGTTGCAGCTCCATATATTGCAACTGGTGCTAAACCGCAAATGGCTATTTTACGTGAGCAAGGTGTAAACTCTCATTTAGAAATGGCAGCTGCATTTAACCGTGCGGGCTTTGCAGCGGTTGATGTGCACATGAGCGACATTTTAGAAGGTCGTTTAACACTTGAACAGTTCAAAGGTTTAGTGGCGTGTGGTGGTTTCTCTTACGGTGATGTGCTTGGTGCGGGTGAAGGTTGGGCTAAGTCAATATTGTTTAATGACATGGCACGCGATCAATTCCAAAGTTTCTTCCACCGTGAAGACACCTTTAGCTTAGGGGTATGTAACGGTTGTCAAATGCTATCAACATTAAAAGAGTTGATCCCAGGTACTGAGCATTGGCCACGCTTTGTAACGAACAAGTCAGAGCGTTTTGAAGCACGCTTTAGCTTAGTTGAAATACAAGAGAATCCATCGGTATTCTTTAATGGTATGGCGGGCTCGCGGATGCCAATTGCGGTATCTCATGGTGAAGGCCATGCAGAGTTTGCAAACGAAGCAGCAACAAAAGCAGCACTTGCAAGTGGTACTGTAGCGGTTAAATTTGTTGATAACTATGGCAACCCTACAACGCAATACCCAGCGAACCCGAACGGCTCGCCAGAAGGTATCACCGGTATTACATCAACAGATGGTCGTGCAACTGTAATGATGCCACATCCAGAGCGTGTATTTCGTACTGTTGCTAACTCTTGGCACCCAGATGAGTGGAAAGAGGATAGCCCATGGATGCGTATGTTCCGTAATGCGCGTAAAAATGTAGGTTAATATACACACTAGATTCATGATCTGGATGTAAAATAAAAAAGGCTGCCTTGTGCAGCCTTTTTTGTTTAGACTGTTCAAGGTTCAAGGTTCAAGGTTCAAGGTTCAAGGTTCAAGGTTCAAGGTTCAAGGTTCAAGGTTCAAGGTTCAAGGTTCAAGGTTCAAATTAAGGATAGTATGATCAAACGCATCGCATGGGGAATCGTGTTTTTATTTCTGAGTGTTTTAACACTGGGTTATGTATTTCGTATGCCTATAACTCAATGGGCTATAGCGTCATCTTTGAGCCAATCTGGTGTTGAACTACATTGTTTAGATTGGTCACTAAACTCAAATATTAGCTTAGACGTAAACCGATTATGTTTGGCTTACCAAGGCCATCAAATTGAGCTTGGTGGCATTGTGGCTGATACAAAAAAAATAACAGTTGGCCGCGCTAATCTTCGTTTAAATGATAGCGAGAGTGTCTCAGCAAGTAATAATTCCTTCAAAAAGCTGGCACTTAATTTACCCAAGCAACGGCCTAAAATTGATATCAAAAGATTGTTAATTACCCACCCACAACTTCATGATGAACTAGTTTTTAGCATTGGTGAAGAGAAGTTAAATACATTTGTGATTTCAGGTGATGCAATTGCCGAGATAACAGTCAGCAATCATAAAGTTACTGGTCATTTTAAGGTAGCTGATGGAATATTAACAAAGATAAAGCCGATGCCCGCGCTTTCACTAAACAGTGAGCATGATTTCATCTTCGATGGGTTATCCGTTGATATAAAATCAAACATAGATGCTGATTTTACACAGCAGTTTAGTAAATGCCCAGTAACGCTAAATGCTTTTGGTAATATGAATATGTACTATCATTTTAACGATAAAAAAGCTTTGTTAAATGCACAGCAATTAAGCGGTTTGGTAACGTTTGATAGCGATTGTTTGGCGCTTATAAACAATCAATCACAGCGTGAATTTATAGCCAAGCAGCTGCCGTTAAAGTGGCAATTGATGCTCAGTGATACGGTAAAGTTTGAAAACGGACAACTTGTTATACCGTCAATGCTATTAAACACTAAAAATAGTCAAACGAAGCTCAGCCTGAAAAACCTAGCAATTAATGTTCAGCAACCGTTAGAGTATGCTAAAGGCAATATTAAGTTATTGTTTATCAGCGAAGGTATTAAGCATATAGAAATAGAGGCAGCTTTAAATAATTTGGCTGTAGATGGCAACTACCAATTAAACGTCGATGAGCTGCCAGACTTTTTACCCGCATCAGCTAAAAAGGTAGCAAGCACTGGCCTATTTCAAATAGAGAATGTTTTACAGCGTCAGCAAAATGCAAAAATAACTAGCGAGATGACTTTTGCTGAGCTTAGTTTTGATAAATTAACAGTAAAGGGCTACAAGGCGC
Source organism: Pseudoalteromonas sp. SCSIO_11900 (assembly GCF_000576475.1). Lineage (NCBI taxonomy): Bacteria > Pseudomonadati > Pseudomonadota > Gammaproteobacteria > Alteromonadales > Pseudoalteromonadaceae > Pseudoalteromonas > Pseudoalteromonas sp. SCSIO_11900. The sequence continues at coordinate 115,877 of NZ_KK070023.1, read as the reverse complement.
AGTTTAGTGCTGAGCTTGATGATAAACAAAATATCAACGCTAGCCTAAATAGCCAATTACGCTCAGTGGCTTATGAGCAATACCAAGTGCGTGGTGTAAATAATCAATTATCAGCATTTTCTAGTTTGGCTGTTGGCGAATTATTTGTCGATTTAAACAGTGAAACTAAACTTACCCAACTTAACAGTGACTTTTTAAACCTAAGTAATATTCGCATAAGCTCTAAAGGCTTGCAAAGTCGGGCGCTTCAAGCCTCACATCATGTATTTATTGATGGTATTGAATTGGTAGCCAGTCACCACATATCTGCTGTGGAGCATCCATTTGAGATAACAGTTGCAGAGCAAGCCGTGACTAAACTTAACCCTGTTTTACAGCAGTTTGAACCATTAGCCACGCTGACCGACGGTAGCTTTAATGGGGTTGTTCGCGGAGATGTTAATTTACAGCAGGCTGAGTTTACATTTCAAGTAGAACAGGTAAGTGGCTTATACAACGATTATTTAGCTAAGCATTTTAGTAGCCGCTTAACGGGCTCTTATAATTCAGGGCAGCTTAATGTGGGTCCTACTACATTTGAATTAAATGAGCTACGAGCAGGTGCTGTTGTGAGTAACATTGTCGGTAATTTTAGTGTTGAGAACTCTATTGCTCGCGCTGAAAGAATAACGGCAGATGTACTGGGTGGTCGTTTTGCTTTGGATAGCTACAAAGTGACGGAAAAAGCGCAGCGTTCATTGGCCACATTTGAAAATATTGATGCGAGTAAACTTATTACCTTAGATGATAAATCAGGCATTACACTAACAGGTCGAGTGAATGGCCGCTTACCCGTTTACATAGATCAACAAGGTATTTCGGTAAAATCCGGTGAGTTATCTAACCAAGGGACAGGTAAGCTAGTTATTACTGATAATGCTGCTTTTGATGCAGTTAAAGCTCAGCAACAAGAGCTGGGCCCGATTTTAAGCTTATTAGAGGATTTAGACATTCAGAGCTTAAACAGTAGTGTTGACTTAAAGCCTGACGGTTGGCTTTATTTAGGTGTAAACTTAAAGGGATACAATAAGGAACAGGCGCAGCAAGTTAACTTTAATTACAACCATGAAGAAAATGTTTTTACACTCTTAAGAGCATTGCGCTTAAGTGATGAAATTACTCAAAAAGTTGAACAAGAGTATTCAACAAAAGGAACTAAAAATGACTAAATGGCTGATAATACTTACAGCACTGGGGTTGCTTAGTGCATGTACGCACCGCGTTGAAGTGGCAGCGAAAGAGCCTATCACCATTAATTTAAATGTGAAGGTTGATCATGAAATTCGCGTAAAGGTTGATAAAGAGCTAGATGATTTATTTGGCGATGACAGTGAGTTATTCTAAGGAGCAATTATGAGTTTATTAAAAAATAAAAAGTTAAACGTGATCACACTTTTAAGTGCCGCTTTATTGTCATTTTCTGCTTGGGCAATCAGTTTAGATGATGCTAAAAACCAAGGGCTTGTGGGTGAAGATAGCTCAGGTTATTTAGGTTTGGTTGTACAAAATGCAGAGGCTAAAGCGGTTGTTGATGAAATTAACGCAAAGCGCAAAGCACAATATTTAAAACTTGCGAAAAAGAACAACTTGTCACTTGCTCAAGTAGAAGCACTAGCGGCGGCAAAAACCATTGAAAAAACCCAAGCAGGGCATTTCGTTGAAGTTAATGGTGAGTGGGTTAAAAAATAACTCTGTGCATTATTAAAAACGAGGGCGTTCAGAATTCTGTGTCAGCCTAAATTGCTAAATATCTATCACGCCATCTAACCTACCTTCGAAGTGAATGGCTAATTGCGACAATGTCAGGTTCCAACTGTGGATTGGCATTGTCCATTTCTTCGAGGCGTTCAATATGCCTGCATACAATAATTTCATCAAGCTATTTTCATTCGGGAATGCGCCTTTAGTCTTGGTCAATTTCCTAAACTGGCGGTGAACCGCCTCGATAGCATTGGTGGTATAAATGGCTTTTCGCACGTAATCTGGGTACTTGAAGTAAACCGACAGGTTCGTCCATTTACGACGCCAAGAGTCGATAACAATGGGATATAGCTTGCCCCATTTATCATCTAGCTCATCCAGTGCTGCTTCTGCGGCATCTTTAGTTGCTGCACGATAAACGGGTTTTAAGTCAGCCATAAAGGCTTTTTGGTGCTTAGAGGCTACGTACTTCATCGAGTTACGAATTTGATGAATAACGCACTGTTGAACCTCTGTTTCAGGATAGATAGTGCCAATGGCTTCAGGGAAACCTTTTAGTCCATCAACACAGGCGATTAAAATATCGGATACGCCACGATTATGTAAATCGGTCAGCACTGATAACCAGTAGTTAGCACCTTCGCTTTCTGATACGTAGAGGCCAAGTAATTCTTTACGGCCTTCAATATTAATACCCAGCACAGTATAAACCGCTTTGCTAACGTAGCGACCATTTTCCTTGATTTTATAGTGAATAGCGTCAAGCCAGATAAATGGATACAACGCATCAAGACTGCGAGATTGCCACGCTTTAAGCTCTGGTATTAGCTGGTCAGTCACAGCGGTTATTGTGGCTTCTGATACTTCAATGCCATACATTTCTTGAATGTGACTGCGAATATCACGATAGCTCATGCCTAACGCAAACATAGATAGGACTTTTTGGTCAATTTCTGGCGTTAACTTAGTTTGGTTTTTCTTAACGAGTTGCGGTTCAAAGGAGCCAGCGCGGTCTCTTGGTGTTTCAAGTTCAAATTGACCTACAGATGATTTAACGGTTTTTTTGCTAGTGCCGTTCTTACGGTTTGGTTGCAGATCAGATTCTAGATGCTGCTCTAGCTCTGCTCTGAGTGCAGCTTCAGTTAATTGTTTAATTAGCGGTGTTAAAACACCATCTTCACCAGTTAACCCTTTACCAGATTGAAGTTCAGCTAATGCTTTGTTGAAGTCGAAAGATTGAGTCATGTGTCACTCCTGTTTTCTTAATATTACTGAAATGACACAGATTTCTAAACACTACCTTAAAAACCAAAAACCGAGCTTATGAAGTGACCCCATAAAGTTGGACTCATTTTTAAGCGGCTGCCAAGGCCTGATTTCGATACTGTATCGGACTCAGGCCTTTTAGTTTCAGCTTAATACGCTCGTTGTTGTAATAGTCGATATATTCTTTGATGTTTTCAATAAGCTCATTCACGTCTTTAAACGTTTCGTTGTGGTACATCTCACTCTTCAATATGCCGAAGAAGTTCTCAGCAACCGCATTATCTAAACAATTTCCTTTTCTAGACATACTTTGTTGCAACCCTTTTTCCTTGAGATGATTTTGATATTGTTTGTTTTGATATTGCCACCCTTGATCTGAGTGTACAACTGGCTTTTCATTTGGCTTCAACCTAGCAGTTGCTGTTTTAAGCATGTCAGTTACCAAAGGGAGTGCAACGGATTTTCTGACTTCGTAACTGATTACCTCTTGGTTGAATAGGTCAATCATAGGCGATAGATATACCTTCTCATTATTCACTTTAAACTCTGTCACATCCGTCACCCATTTTTGATTTGGCTTCTGCGCACTAAACTCACGGTTAAGCGTATTTTCTGCGATTTTACCCACTTCACCTTTATAGGATTTATAACGCTTAGGCCTTACTTTTGACTTGAGGCCTAACTCATTCATCAGCCGTTGAACGCGCTTATGATTAACAAGTACCCCCATTGTTCTCAGAGCACTCGTAATTCTGCGATAGCCATATCGTCCTTTATGCGCGTGATAGATATCACGTATTTTTACCAGTAAATCATTGCTTGCACAGGGTTGCTTACAAGTAGTGCGATGATAATAGTAAACACTCTTTGGCAGCCCTGTAGCCTTTAAAAGGTGTCGTAAGCTATGTTTTGCCTTGAACTCTTCGACGACTATCGTCTTGTCTTTGCTTTTTTCTTTCTGGCTTGAGCCAAGGCTTCTAACTTTTTTAGCACATCATTCTCTGCTCGTAAGTATGCTAATTCTTCTCGTAACTCCTCCTCAGTCATTTGCTCTACTGGTTTTGATGAAGAAGAATTATTAGTCATGACTGGCCTACCTTTTATTTGTGGTTTGAGACGTGATATACCATCACGAGCATAAAGCTTTTGCCATTGAAAAAGAATGCCAGGGGACGATAAATCGAAAAAAGCACTGGTATAACCGAGTGACCAACTGTTTGCTGTCATCGTTTTTAACACTTCTACCTTAAATGCTTGAGAATAAGGTTTGTGAACAGACCTGAAGCTTTCAGCGCCATGAATTCGATAAATAGCGGTCCAATATCGGACCTGCCTATCTGTAACATTAAATCTGTTGCTTACTGTCGAAGAGCTTTCAGACAAAGCGAGCTCTGCTATTTTGAGCTTAAAAGCTCGATGATGTTTGGACATAAAAAGACCCCCAGTAATTGGAATGTCCAACTATTGGGGGTCACTTCACTTATGCGCTCGGTTTTTTGCAATTTTCAAGTAGCTGCTGCCAAAAGTGAATGCCTTTTCGGCGCGCTAAGTTGATATTGTGTTCAGGAATTGACTCTGGCTCATTGTATTCATCTAGCGCCGCGCTCATACTTGCCTCACGTATTAAGTGTAAAGTAGGAAAGGGCGAGCGGTTAGTATAATTTGCAGCGTCATCTTCATCACTATCAGCAAAAACATAGTCAGGATGAAAGTTTGCAATTTGGTACTTTCCCTCAAATCCTTGTGCAACTAATAGCGCATTGGCTAAGTCAACAAGGTCTAAAAAATCTTCAAAATCAGTAAAGCCATTATCAAATATTAATAAAGTGGTTTCACGCTGAGGATCCCGGTCAAGCTGGGTGCATTGCTCAAGCATATCCATTACAGCATCATCAATTTTTGAGGCATTACTAACAGTGTAGTGAATACAGTTATTTTCAACTTCTTTACGAGCAAATGGACAAAAATTGTATTTTACAATCACAGCGCTTACCCATTCACGGGTTTGAGATATAGCTAAGTTGGTCACGATTTTGGCTCTAAATAAGGAGTTATAATGGCAAGCGTTTTGGCAATAGCGCCTTGGTTTTTAGCAACGCACTGAGCTGCTTTACTGCCAAGAATATCACACGCTTTGGTGTTTTTAATTAAGCGAAGCAATGCAAGCACCAGTTCGTCAGTATTTTCAACCACATGGGCGCCTTTGAGTTTAATAAGTTCAGGGTAAACATGGTCAAAGTTGTAGGTATGAGGGCCGGTAAGTACACCCACTGAAAAAGCTGCGGACTCTAATGGGTTATGGCCACCACGACTAATTAAACTGCCACCGATAAAACTAATATTAGCGGCACCGTATAGATATTGTAATTCACCTAATGTGTCGGCTAATACAACTTGTTCATTGTTGTAACTTTTTTGACTGCGACGACTAAAGCTTAGATTCGAGTGAGTCAGCAACTCTGCAACTTTATCAAATTGTTCGGGATGACGTGGCGCAATGATCAGTAAAGCGTCAGGATGTGTTTCTAGTATTTGCTGGTGGGCTGCTAAAATAAACTCATGCTCTATGGGGTGTGTAGAACCTGCAACCCATATAAAGCGTTCTGCTTTTTTATAATCTTGCTGTAAAGAGGCGACTTTATTGAGTTGCGCAGTGGTTGGGGTAATATCAAATTTTATAGATCCCGTTACATGGCTTTTTTTAGCGGGTAGTCCTAATTCAATAAAGCGATTTGCATCTGTTTTGTCATGACTTGCAAGTGCGGTAATTGATTGCATGATACTGCGAGTTAGCTGGGCCACTTTTTCGTAGCCTTGCTGTGACTTTTCAGATAGTCGTGCGTTAACTACCAATACAGGTATATTTTGTTTGTGCGCATTAGCCATTAAGTTCGGCCAGAGTTCAGTTTCTAAAATACAGAGTAATTGCGGTTTTACTCGTTTTAAAAAGCGAGTGGTGGCCATAGGAAAATCAATGGGTAAATAACTAACAGCAACGCTTTGTTTAAACTGAGCGGTAACTTGCTCTCGTCCTGTGGGGGTATTGCAGGTAATTAAAATATTTAACTGCGGTTGTTCATGTTGTAGGGCTTTAATTAAAGGGGTAGCAGCTAACACCTCGCCCACAGAAGCACAATGAAATACAACCGGTTTGTTGCTATTTGAAAATAAAGCGCGACTTATGAAGCCAAAACGTTCCTTAAAGTGAGCGCGATATCCTGCGTTTTTTTTACCTCTTAGTACATATAAGTAAAATACAATCAGTGGGCTAATAATAATTAATGCGAGTGAATAAAAAATGCGTGCCATACTGTTGCTTTATGTAAATGAAAGTGGCGCTAGTTTAGCGTGAAATCGTTTTTTTCTAAATACACAAATATAAAATAGCTACCTGAAAAAGGTAACAACGTTAAAACCCTTCTTTATCTGAATAATAACTTTCTGCCCGTGCTTTAATTTAGTTATATAGAGGTGATTTGGCTATAAAATTATGGAATAATGAAATTAATTTTTCCTGCCATTTCAGTTCCAAGAGGAATATCTCATGTCAATTATAGATTCAGTGGCAACTAGCTACCTAGAAAGTTTAAATCGCCACCAAGTATTGTTCGAAAACATGGAGGCGTATCATCAAGAGGTAATGCAGTTGTTAGAAGCATGTCATAGTGCTTTACAAGCTGGTGGTAAGGTTGTTTGGTTTGGCAATGGCGGCAGTGCGGCTGATGCTCAGCATTTGGCTGCAGAGTTTGTGGTACGTTATAAGTTAGAGCGAGGGCCGTTAGCGTCTATTGCTCTAACCACAGACACCTCTATTTTAACAGCGCACAGTAATGACTATCATTTTGATACGGTATTTGAACGCCAAGTACAGGCGCTATGTAAACCTGAAGATATTGTAATTGGCTTAACCACATCGGGCACCAGTAATAATATTAATTTAGCGTTAGAAGCCGCTAATAAAATAGGAGCATTCACTGTTGCATTTACAGGTCGCGATGGAGGTAAGGTAAAAGACATCGCCAAGTTACCTATTATTATTAAAAATGATGAAACAGCCCGTATTCAAGAGGCGCACATGTTTATTGGCCATTGGCTGTGTGAAGCCATGGATATGGTTGTTGCGGAGCAGCAGTAATGGATTTATCGCTATTAAAAAACTTATCAGCAGCGCGTATTTTAGTGGTTGGCGACGTTATGCTCGACCGCTACTGGTATGGTGATTCTGGCCGTATTTCGCCGGAGGCACCAGTACCCGTTGTAAAAGTCAGTAAATTTGAAGACAAAGCTGGTGGTGCCGCTAATGTAGCTAAAAATATAGCCCGACTAGATGGCAAAGTGGGTTTACTTGGCCTAATTGGCGAGGATGAAAGCGGACAAATTTTAGAAAACATTCTAGAGGGTGAAAAAATAAATTCACAGCTTGTGAGTGTATGCGATTTGCCGACTATTTCTAAAATGCGGGTGATCAGTCGTCATCAACAAGTTGTGCGTTTAGATTTAGAAGAGGCTTTTAATGAGTCTCATAGCCAGTTGTTATTAAATCGATTAGAGCTGGTGCTGAGTGATTACGACTTTATTGTATTTTCTGATTACAACAAGGGCTCACTCGCGCTAATCCAAAAAATGATTTCGGTTGCTAAAAAAGCAGGAAAAACCGTGCTTGTTGACCCTAAATCATCTGATTTAGAGTTGTACCGCGGAGCTGATTACATAACCCCTAATTTAAATGAGTTTAAATTAGCAGGTGGTCAGGTTGGTTCAGAAGAGTTGCTTGCTAGCAGCGCGCGTACCCTGATTAGTGATGCGGGTATAAACGCCATGCTACTAACGCGCTCAGAACAGGGGATGTCGCTAATTGATGCAACGCAAAAGCATGACTTTGCAGCGCAACAACTTGAAGTAAGCGATGTAACCGGTGCGGGCGATACTGTTATTGCTACATTAGCAGTAATGCTAGGTGCGGGTATGACCGCCAAAGATGCAGTCGAAATTGCAAACTTAGCAGCCGGTATTGCAGTAAGTAAATTGGGAGCGGCTACTGTTTCTCCTGAAGAGTTGAGCCGCAAGTTAGGTCAATACTTACAAACCACTGGCGAGCATTATCAAACCCCATTTGATGATGTATTACAGCATATTGAATTTGCAAAGCAAAATGGAGAAACCATTGTATTTACTAATGGTTGTTTTGATATTTTGCATGCAGGCCATGTGCGCTATTTAGCGCAAGCTAAAGCGCGTGGTGATAGATTAGTGGTTGGTTTAAATAACGATGAATCTATTGCCCGTTTAAAAGGTCCTGAGCGCCCAATTAACCCATTAGATGAGCGTGCTATGGTACTAAGTGCATTAGCTTCTGTTGATTGGGTTATTCCGTTTGGCAGTGAAGATGAAAATGACACACCGGCAAAGTTAATTGAACAAATTAGCCCAGATATTCTTGTTAAAGGTGGTGATTACACCGTTGAGCAAATTGCTGGTGCTGAGCATGTGTTGCGTCATGGCGGAAAAGTAGAAGTGCTTGAGTTTTTAGATGGTTGCTCTACATCAAAAGTGATTAGCAAAATAAAAAGCTAGTTTAAGGGCCTGTTAATCTTTGAAGATTAAATTTGCAGCAGTCTGTTTGGTATTTAGGCAAGGCAGAGTCTATGTGGTGTGGTTATTCCCCATTAATAGGCGATAACGTAGCATTAATGCCAAACAGGCGCTGCCCAAAGGGTTCTGCCTAGGGGCAATTTACTCTTTGTTGCTCGGTTTTTACTTAGCCCGCTAGGTTACAAACCTCGCGCCGCGATTAAACTGCCCCTAGTTTGAACAAACATTAATCCGCAAAGGTCAACAGGCCCTAATGAAATCAAAAAAGGGGATAAACTTTGGTTTATCCTCCTTTTTTTAATGCTTGCAAAACTAAAAGTTATATTCGAACTTTGCAAATGCAGACGTATCGTTTTCTGCTCCATCGTTATTAGAGGCAAATCCGCCAAGGGTTAAGCGCCCCCCCATGGCAAGCATTCTGTAACGTACTTCAAGCTGTTTAGAGCTAAATGCTGTTTTGGTAATCGAGTTACCTAAGTCTGGGTTATTTGGGGATCTGTCACGGTTGTCGCTATTGTAGTCTACATCACGTAATTTTACTTGCCAGTCAGTTCCGCTTGAGAGTTGCCCAAGTACGGTTAACACTAGCGATTGCGCATCATTATCATAGGTAGAGCCGATAGGGCGACCATGGTAACGATACCCTGAATTATAAATACTGTGCTCATAGAAGCAGTTTTCAGTTGCTGATGTGGCAGAACACGCTACGCCGGTATCAGTGTATTCTAGGTTAAATAAAATATTCTGATTATAAATGCGAGTCGTGGTTTGTATTCCACCAAGATAACCTCTGTCTACTGGCTTAATACCGCCACTGGTATCTTCACCAATCGTGCTTGCATATACCGCATAAGGTTGATCAAACAAAGTGTCCGACCAACGAATATCAAAACCCGCGAGTTGATTACCTAAACGAGTAATGAGCTCACCATCGCAATCATTGGTACCATCAACACATTCACCTCCGCCGGTTATTAAATCAAAAAAGTCGCCTGCTGAACTAGGTTGTCCTTTGCCAGCCCACTGTGCTGACCAACTAAAGCCAATTTCTAATTGTTGAATTGGACGAAGGTTTAAACGAGTACTCCATAATAATGCATCAGGTACAACTCGGGTTGATTCAAGCTTAGCCATTTGTGCAGTAAAGCTCCACTGACCAATCCAGCTAAGCCAAGGCGTTTCGAACGCGCTACTTTGTTCTCTGCTGAGACTTATTGCGGGAAGTGGCTTTGAATTACCAGACATAATTAAGCTGTTATCAACACCCGGCCCCCAAAATTGCTCAACGGCACCCGCTCTTACAATCCAATTACCCATACGATATGCTAAATAGCTGTCATCTAGAGAGGTATCATTACAGTCAGTTAGTGCTTGCTCGTTTTGAGCTATATCATCAGTTGTTTTACCGTCGACTAAGCAGTTTTTGCCATCATTACGATGATTAATCGCTATTTTAGCTGCAAAGTTATGTCCTAAATAAGCGTAGGCAGCAGTTAACTCTGATTCTTGGCTATTGGTGGCACCAAAGCTAGTGGCTACAAGAGGATCTGAGCTGGCAAATGCCGAAAGCTGTACACTATGCGAACCGCTATTTTCTGACTTATAACGATGTTTTACACGTAATAACGCATCTTGCAGTTGAGGGGGTAATTGTTCTAGCGAAGTATTGTTAACATCATTAATAAAGCTTTTCCACATTAATGGATATGTTGTTACGGGCGCTAAAATTATACCTGAATCGGCAAGCTGTTGTATATCTGCTCTAAGAGCATAGTCATCAGGCTTTACCCAAGGTTCAGCATTTACGGTTGTCGTTACGGCACAAAAAAGCGAAGAAAGTATAAAAATTTTGTTTCGCAAAGCTCAGATCCTTATGATTGAAATTGCCGACAAGTTTAGCAATCTGCGCTCTTTATTGCAGTAATTAAATCAGCCAAGATAAATTTAAAATACCACTATAGATTAAAACATTGTAGCTCTATCGGAAAAATGATCTCGTTGATATACTCGTTGCAAAGAAAAAAAAGAGATAGTAATGAGCAACAAACGACTTTTATTTATTCCCGTGTCATCGCCCGAAGGTATTGGTGAATATATGCGCTCGTTACAGCTAGCTAATACCCTTACCTCGGAGTATGACAATTCGTTAGATATTCATTTCATTTTAAATAAGCACACGGCTTATGCTAAAAACTGCCCATTTCCTACCTTATTGTTAAATCAATCGGCAACAAAAGAAAATACGCATGTATGTCAGTTCATTGAACAATACAAACCAGATATGGTGCTATTTGATTGCGCAGGACGAGCCGAACAAATGAAAGCGGCAAAAAAAGTGGGTGCTAAAGTTGTTTTTATTTCACAGCATGCAAAAAAGCGAGCAAAAGGTTTAAAGCTTAATAGAGCGGGCCTTATTGATACTCATTGGGTTGTTCAGCCTGATTACTGTATTGACCCTCTTTCGTGGTATGAAAAGCTAAAATTGAGCATGCTGCCCCTGGCTTACCCTGCTAATGTTGGGCCGTTTACAGTGTTTGCATCAGCACAGCAAAAATCCGATGCACTAACCCGTTATCACTTGAAAGAGAAAGAATTCTTTATTGTTAACGCGGGCTCTGGTGGGCATACAGTTAATGGCGTGAATTGCGCAGATTTATATTTTCAAGCAGGGCTTATTATTGCTAAGCAAACAGGCTTAAAAGGTGTAGTGGTATTTGGTCCTAATTACACTAAATCGTTACCTAAAAGCGATGAGTTAATTTGTTTGCCAAGCCAAGGGGGAGCTGAATTTTTAGCCTTACTAAGTCAGGCCAAGGTTGCATTATTAAGCGCGGGTGATACTTTACTCCAAGCTATTGCCTTGCAAACCCCCACAATTGCGTGTGCTATTTCAAAAGATCAAGGTGAGCGTCTTACCCGTTGTACTCGCACTGAAGTGGCTTATCAGGCACAGCTTGATATTGTTGATATAAGTGAAAAAGTGCAAACGTTACTTACAGAGTCTCGTTATAAATATATTATTGATAAGTATTCTACTTTAGAAACAATCCACAGTTTTGACATTATTACACAAGGTTTGAAAAACATGCTGTTTAATAAGACTCATTAGTTATTAATAATTTAGTTTTTAGGAGCTTGATTTAACAAGTTTTTTAGAATTCGAGCTTTTGGTTGTATTGATTGCGTAATGTTTGCCAATCGTTTTGCTGCCAATGAAAGTGGCTATTGCGGCTTTGCTCTTTTAAAAAGGAGCGTTGTAAGCGAGACATGTTGCTTTGTTGCCATTTTTTATTGGGCACTTTTATTTCGCCACGGTCAAAGTCGATAATATAAACGTCGCCAGAGTCATCAAATAAAATATTATTAATATTTAAATCAGCGTGATACACCCCTTTATTATGAAACTGGGCAATGGTTTGTGCTACTTTTTTTATCTCAATATCACTTAAGGGGCGCTCAATCAGAACATCTAATACACTTTTAGCGCCGCTTACTGCTTCAGTAATAATATCACCTCGGTAAATAAAACCATGTCGGCTCACTTTAGCTGCAATGGGCTTTGGTACATTTAAACCTAACTCTATTAATTGCGTCATTAAGCTAAATTCTTGATAAACACGCGTATGCTCTAGTCCCCAATATAAATATTGGTCACTAAGTAGCTTGCCTATGAGGCCGCCACGCCAATAATGGCGCAATACAGCCGTTAAATCTGCGTGTTTAAAAAACCAAGCAGTTGCACGCCCCTTTTTAGCGCCAACAATTTTTTGCTGTTGCTGCCAGAAGTCGGGGTTAAACCAATCTAACTCTATTTCGGTGCTATATTGAGGATGGCTCAAAATGACATGGTTATTTTTGACGTGTTGATTAAACATAGCTCATAGGATTCGCTTTAATATGTGCACATATTAACGTGTTTTAAGTCTAAGGATAAGTACTTGCAATGACGCGATTATAATTTAAGATCGGGTTTAACTATTTTACTCCCAAGGAAACGTGTGACTTCAGCGCCTACTTACACATCAATTTGTATTTTACGTCTTTCTGCTATTGGTGATGTATGCCATGCAGTGAGTGCGGTACAAGCAATTCAAAAAGCGCATCCAAATGCTAAGATCACTTGGGTGATAGGGAAGGTCGAGGCGATGCTGTTAGCTGACTTACCAGGCGTTGAGCTTGTTGTATTTGATAAAAAACAAGGTAAGGCGGCACTAAAACAGTTAAAGCAAACCTTTAAAGGGCAGTGTTTTGACGTACTGCTTAACATGCAAGTGGCTTTAAGAGCTGGTTTTGTCGCTCGCTGTATTCCTGCCAAAGTTAAAATTGGTTTTGATTGGGCTCGTTCAAAAGAACTGCATAGTTTATTTATTAATAAACGTATTAAAGCCCAATCTCAGGCGCATGTTTTAGAGGGTTTTAAAGGCTTTGCTCAAGCGATTGGTGTTGATGATTATGTCCCTGTTTGGAATATGCCCTACACCGACAAAGATCAAGCTAAAGCTGATGAGCTGTTAGGTGACGATTATTTATCAACTAAGCTATTTGTTATTTCGCCAGCAGCAAGTAAAGCACAGCGTAACTGGTTAGCCGAACGCTATGCTGCGCTTGCTGATTATGCCAATGCGCAAGGTTTTAAAGTGGTGCTAACCGGTGGGCCTACTGAGCTGGAAATTAATTTAGCAAATAATATCATTAAACACTCTGATTCACCCATTCTGAACTTGGTGGGTAAAACAAAACTCAAAGAATTATTGTGCGTACTTAAGCGTGCAGACTTAGTACTGGCACCCGATACAGGCCCAGCTCATATGGCGGTGACTGTGGGCACACCGGTTATTGGCTTGTATGCGCATTCAAACCCAGCGCGAACGGGGCCTTATTTATATCAAGATTACGTGGTTGAGGTTTATCACCAAAACTTATTAAAGCAAACTGGTAAAACCGCCGAGCAATTACCTTGGGGCACTCGGGTTAAGGGCGATGATTTAATGAGTCAAATAACTACGGATGCAGTAAAAGAAATGTTTGACCATGTTGTTAAAAAAGAGTCGTTATTATGAATGGTAAACACACAAATAAGGCGCTTTTTTTAGACCGCGATGGTGTAGTCAATGTTGATCATGGCTATGTATTTAAAAGCGAAGAGTTTGAATTTATAGAGGGTGTGTTTTCAACGTGTAAAGTATTTTATGACGCGGGCTATAAAATAATTGTTGTAACCAACCAATCAGGTATTGGTCGAGGTTATTACTCAGAAGCTGATTTTTTTGCCCTTAGCACATGGATGAAAGCGCAGTTTAGTCATCATCAAATTGAAATTACTGATGTTTATTTTTGTCCTCATCATCCTAAAAATGCATTACCAGATTATTTAAAAGAGTGCGATTGCAGAAAGCCAGCGCCAGGAATGTTACTGCAAGGAATAAAAGATCATCATATTGACCCTGCACTTAGTGTGATGGTGGGGGACAAGCGAGGTGATATGCAAGCTGCTATGAGCGCTAATATCCGTACTAAAATATTGGTACGTTCTGGGAAAACAGTTGATGAGCAAGCCGTAAAGTCTGCTGACTATGTTTGTGATTCAATCAAGGAGCTTCCTGTTCTGCTCGCTGGTCTGATTTAGTGCATACCTCATGCCCGTAAACTGGCAGCTTTTCCTGCCAGTTAGCTAATTTACGACCAATGACAAACAGTGCAATTTGGCGCTTAAACTTTTACAATACCCGCATTATAAATAGCAGCAACGTGTCTGCTGTTTAACCCGTTCAACCAAATGGAGATCACAGATGAGAGCATCTGCTTTTTTTAGCCAATTACAACAGCAAATCGAAGACGTTAAAGCGGAAGGTTTGTACAAAAATGAACGTGTTATCACTTCACAGCAGCAAGCTCAAATTGAAGTGGCATCAGGTGATAAGGTTATTAACTTTTGTGCTAACAACTACTTAGGTTTAGCTAATAGCCCAGAGCTAATTGCAGCTGCCCAACAAGGCTTAGATGACCATGGTTTTGGTGTTGCGTCTGTGCGTTTTATTTGTGGTACCCAAGATATTCATAAAACGCTTGAGAAAAAAATCAGTCAATTTTTAGAAACTGAAGACACCATTTTGTATTCATCATGTTTTGATGCGAATACGGGCTTGTTTGAAACTATTCTAGGTGCAGACGATGCGATTATTTCTGATTCATTAAATCATGCTTCTATTATTGATGGTGTACGTTTATGTAAAGCAAAGCGTTTCCGTTATGCAAATAATGATATGGCAGATTTAGAAAAGCAATTAATTGCAGCCGATGAAGCTGGAGCTAAAACTAAACTAATTGCTACTGATGGCGTGTTCTCAATGGATGGCGTTATTTGTAATTTAGAAGCCGTGTGTGATTTAGCCGATAAATATGACGCGCTTGTTATGGTTGATGACTCACATGCCGTTGGTTTTGTTGGCGAAAATGGTAAAGGTACACCTGAGTACTGTAATGTACTCGACCGTGTCGATATTATTACCGGTACCTTAGGTAAAGCGCTTGGTGGAGCTTCTGGTGGTTACACTTCAGGTAAAAAAGAAATTGTTGAGTGGCTTCGTCAGCGTTCACGTCCATACTTATTCTCAAATTCATTGGCGCCTTCAATCGTAACGGCGTCAATCAAAGTGTTAGAAATGCTTGAAAATGGCGGTGAGCTTCGCGCTAAGCTATGGTCAAACGCTAAATACTTCCGCGAGCAGATGGAAGCGGCAGGCTTTACTTGTGCAGGTAAAGATCATGCGATTATTCCTGTGATGCTGGGAGACGCCAAAGTAGCGTCACTTATGGCTGATAAGCTTTTGGCCGAAGGGATTTATGTAACTGGCTTTTCATTCCCTGTTGTACCAAAAGGTCAGGCGCGTATTCGTACCCAAATTTCTGCAGCGCATAGCAAAGAACAGCTTGATACAGCCATTGCAGCCTTTACCCGTATTGGTAAAGAGATTGGTGTTATTTAATTTTCTTGTTAAATCGCGGCTAAAGTCGCGATTTTTTAATTGAGTGTGGATTATGAAAGCATTATCAAAGTTAAAAGCAGAGCCGGGCATTTGGATGACAGATGCGCCAAAGCCTGAAGTGGGTCATAACGATCTGTTAATTAAAATTCGTAAAACAGCCATTTGTGGTACCGATGTTCATATTTATAAGTGGGATGAGTGGGCACAAAACACTATTCCTACGCCTATGGTGGTTGGCCACGAATACGTGGGTGAAGTAATTGACATGGGCCAAGAAGTTCGCGGTTTTGAAGTTGGCGACCGTGTTTCGGGTGAAGGTCATATAACCTGTGGTCATTGTCGTAACTGTCGTGCTGGACGCGTTCACTTATGCCGTAATACAACCGGTGTGGGTGTTAATCGCGAAGGTGCATTTGCTGAGTACTTAGTGATCCCAGCATTTAATGCATTTAAAATTCCAGATAACATTAGCGATGAACTTGCCTCTATTTTTGACCCGTTTGGTAATGCAGTACACACGGCTTTATCGTTCGATTTAGTGGGTGAAGATGTATTAATCACCGGTGCAGGCCCTATTGGTATTATGGCTGCAGCTGTAGCTAAACATGTGGGTGCACGCCATGTGGTTATTACCGACGTAAATGAATACCGCCTAGATTTAGCACGCAAAATGGGCGCAACGCGTGCTGTAAACGTCGCGAATGAAAAACTCGAAGATGTAGCTAAAGAGCTAGGTATGACCGAAGGCTTTGATATTGGCCTAGAGATGTCAGGTGTACCAAGTGCATTTAATACCATGCTAAATAACATGAATCATGGCGGCAAAATTGCCATGTTAGGTATTCCACCTTCAGATATGGCGGTCGATTGGAATCAAGTTATTTTTAAAGGCTTAGTGATTAAAGGTATTTACGGTCGTGAGATGTTTGAAACTTGGTACAAAATGGCCAGCTTGATTCAATCAGGGCTTGATTTAAAACCAATTATTACTCATCAGTATTCAATTGATGACTTCCAAGCTGGCTTTGATATGATGATTTCAGGCCAATCGGGTAAAGTAATTCTTAACTGGGATTAATTATCCCCTTGTTAAGAGAATTAAAGGCGGCATTTGTCGCCTTTTTTGTAATTATAAGAGAGTACTATGGCATTTAAACATATATCAATCGCACAAACCCTCGAACTACTAGACAAAGAAGATGTGGTGATTGCCGATATTCGCGATCCTAATTCGTATCAGGCAGGGCACATTCCAGGTTCTGAAGCACTTTCAAATGCAAATATCGCCCAATTTATGATGGAAAAAGAGTTTGACCAGCCGATTATTATTGTTTGTTATCACGGCATGAGTTCACAAGGTGCTGCCAGCTACTTAGTAGAGCAAGGCTTTGAAGATGTTTACAGCATGGATGGTGGTTTTACTGCATGGGAAGCCGCTTACAAGGATAAAGTAGCACGATGATAGAGCTAGGCAGTCTAACTAACCCCCGTGCTGCACAGGGCTTTATAGATTACCTAAAAAGCCAAGGGCTTTCAGGGCAAATTCGTACTGAGGATGGCCATACGCTTGTCATTAGTGTGGCACCTGAAGACTTTCATGCAGTGCAGCCTTTATGGAACGAATTTGCTAAAAACCCTAATCATGAACGTTATCAACAAGCATCATGGCAAGTAGGTACTACGCAGTCACCATTAAAATATCAAGGCCAGTCGCTTAATTTAGTTGCCCGTTTTAAAGCCTTAAGTTGGCTTAATCAAAGTGTTAGCATTCTCAGTATTGTTGTTTATATTGCTTTTTTATTTGGTGCGTTTGAACCTATTTACATGGCGTTGCAGTTTAACCCTGCGTCACCACTTACTTGGTTAACCCCGGCTATTGTGCATTTTAGCGCCATGCATATTGTATTTAACTTAATCTGGTGGGTTTCACTGGGTGACAATATTGAAAAGCAATGTGGTAAATCGAGTCTAATCGGACTTTTTTTAATTACCGCTTTAATAAGTAATTGGGCACAGTACTTAATGGTCGGTCCTAACTTTGGTGGGCTTAGCGGTGTTGTATATGGGTTGTTAGGCTTTTGTTGGATTTACAGCACCCTTAACCCTAAACAGCCTGCACTGGTTACAACCGCAATTGTTGGATTTATGCTGGTATGGTTAGTACTTGGTTTTGCAGATGTATTATTTGTTGGAATGGCTAATTGGGCACACTTAGGTGGGCTCGTTAGCGGTATGGCTTTTGCCTATACCGCTCAGCTTTTTAAAACAAAAAGTGCCTAATGATATAAATATTTAGTAAATAAGAGATCACGGATGATCTCATGTCCTGTTTCTTCTTTAAGAAGGCTCTTTAGTTTTTCTACGCTTTTAAGGCGTATTTGCTCGCGTCCTGTTAAAGATTTTATTTTATTTTCATGCTCTTTAGATAATATCTCAACTAACGCATCACGAAGTAACGGCGTGTGGTGTTCCACGATTGCAATATCTGATGTTTTATTAAGCATTAAATCAACAGTGACACGTACATAGCCCATTTTTTTACTCGATGGGCCAATGTAGTTGGTAATAATATCTGGCTCAAACCCAAAATAACCCACAGTAGACTCAGCACGTGCTGATAAGCTGGTTAAGCTGACTAAAAGAATAAAAAGGCCTGTAAATACTGTTTTTTTCATTTCAAAAGCGTTTCCGTAAACTGGTTACAAATAGTTTATACTTATTAATAAATAAGATACAGTAAGATGCTGTTATTTGTTGAGCTATGTAAAGGCACTCTATACTCAAGTTTGGGATAGGCAATAGCGAGAGTCAAATGTTGATTAGCTTTTTATAATAACAGGGTGTGCTTGGCAGTAAGTAAATCGCGCTTTTTCAAATCTCTTAGCAATGTTATGATCTTGCTGATTTTTATCAAGTAGAGCTATTGTGATTACGTTTCCTCTTTCTTTATCTGCTGATTGGCAGAGTACCGCTCAAGTCAGTGGCTTATCTAGCGCTGAGCAAGAGTGGCTATTTGAACCGCATTCTTTAACGGCTAAATTAAAAAGCCAGTCTCAGCGTTTTGCTGTAAAAGTGTTGAGTGAGCAAAAAGTTAACCTCTCGCAACCTCAGCAAGCTTTATTAAGTAATGAGGTGAACACTGTACTTAACCGTGAAGTTCTATTGTTGTGTGATGACAAACCGGTTGTATATGCTCAAAGCTGGTTGCCAATATCAAACAACAATACAAATAATCAGCTGCATAATATGGGGGAACGTCCGTTGGGTGATGTCATATTTCAAGATCCTGCGTTAAAGCGCACTGATATTGAAATTGCTCGCTTTGATGATAACCACTCATTGCAATCACTGGTGAGCGAACTTAATTTACCCATACACATATTATTAGGGCGACGAAGCGTGTTCTCTTTGCATGACTACAAATTTTTAGTTTGTGAAGTTTTTTTACCAGGAGCCTATTTATACTCATGAAACTAGCCCCTTTATCGGTAAACCATGTACCGTATTACGTTCAGTTAATGCGAATAGATAAGCCCATAGGCACCTTATTATTACTTTGGCCAACTTATTGGGCGCTGTGGATAGCAAATGAGGGGATACCAAGCCTAACAAACTTCATTGTGTTTACCCTTGGGGTAATAGTTATGCGCAGCGCAGGATGCGTTATCAATGATTTTGCTGACAGAAAAATAGATGGCTCAGTAAAACGAACCTGTCAGCGCCCTTTAGCAACTGGGGCTGTGAGTAGTGGGGAAGCAATTAGTTTGTTTTTGCTGCTGGTTAGCATCGCTTTTATTTTAGTAATAATGCTAAATACCAATACTATATTGTTATCGTTTGGGGCGCTTGGGCTCGCGTTTTGTTATCCCTTTATGAAACGTTACACACAACTTCCACAGGTTGTATTAGGGGCTGCTTTTGGTTGGGCAATTCCTATGGCATTTATGGCATCAATAAACTCTCTACCCGTGCAGGCATGGCTGCTATTTATTGCCAATATTTGCTGGACGGTGGCTTATGACACTATGTACGCCATGGTTGATAGAGATGATGATTTAAAAATAGGAGTAAAATCAACCGCTATTTTATTCGCCAGTTATGACCGCCATATTATTGGGTTGCTTAACATTATATTCTTAGTATTAATGACATTGATCGGCTTTATTAGCCAAGTTGGAGCAAGCTTTTGGCTAGGGTTAGCGGTTGCTGCGGCTTTATTATTGTATCAACAGCGTTTGATTCATTTACGTCAACGAGATGCCTGTTTTAAAGCGTTTTTGAATAATCATTATGTGGGACTTACTGTATTTATAGGCTTATTATTTTCTTACCCCGTTTTTTCTTAACGGGGTGGGTCGATAATACCACTAATTGACGCATTTTTTCTGAACCAACCAGCAATCGAATAGCGGTTATCAACAGCAGGAAGTACTTCATGCACAAAGCGTTCGCTTTCAAATAATACCAAAGTGCCTGCAGTGGGTTTTATAACCACTTCTATGTCTTTACTTTTAGGCTTGTAAATAACCAGCTCCCCGCCTTTCTTAGGAGAGTTTAAGTACAATACGGTGGTAAAAACTCGATTTGAACGACCTTTGAACGCATCTACATGTTTTTTGTAAAAATCACCCTGCGTATACTTTGCATAGTGACACTCATAATCAAACAAGCCCATGAAAAAGTTACGATTAAGGGTAGTGCGAACAGCTTCCATTATTTGTTGATAGCTAAGCTGTGCATTTGAGCTGCCATCAAACCAGTAGGTTTTATCTTTACGAACGGAGTCATCAATTTGTAAATTGTTTAATCGTCCAATACCGGCAAGGCTAAAGTGAGGATTTATTCTATAGCAATCAGCCATCAACTCGGATATTAAGTCACTATCAATGGCGTTTTCAATAATGGCATAGCCATGCGTTTCAATGTGCTCTAGGTAAATTTCAGCAGCTGTAAAGTTTTTCATTAACGCTAGTCATAATATAAGGGAGCGTTAGTGTAGTGAAAAAAAACTTTAATGCCACTAATTTATAGTTGTTATAAAACGCATGGAGTCATTTTTTATGCTCTTGAAACTTTCTTAATTAGCGAGAGTAGGTGGTCAACATGCTCACCAGCCTCTATCTGCTGGCTTGTTTGCACCACAAGTTGTTCATGGCTAATATCGTTATTCGTTTTAAGCTGGATTAAGTTATGGTTTTCTGCCACAGAGCTGGTGTGTTCAATACCGGCAATGGCAAAATGATCTGACTTTTCAAGTCCAGCCATTACCTGATCAATACTACCTACTTTAATCGTTGAAGCTTTATTTAGCGAGTCTATTACTTCATTAAGCATTGATTGCACTTGTTTTGACTGTGAAAAACAACTGAACATTGGATAGCTTTCGAGCTCTTTTTTACTAATATCGCTTTTATTTGCTAAAGGATGTTGTTTTGAACAAAATAAAATAAGCTGATCAGGTAATTGTATGTCGCTACCAATACTATTGACTATTTGCGAGCATACACTAATGTCTATTTCACCTTGAAGTAACTTTCTATGAAGCTCAGTTTTATTTTGTAGCTGCATTTCGATTTTAATGTGAGGATATTGGCTTAAAAATTCACCGCAGGTAATTGGTACTATGCTGCTGGTTGTTGTGGTGTAACCAATAACTAGCTTTTTCTCTTCAGTGCCATTAATTGACTGAAAAGCGCGATGCTTTATTTGCTCTAGCTCATTGAGGGTATTTTTTGCAAAGTCGAGGAAAAGTTCGCCTGCTTGAGTTAATTTAACCGAGCGAGTAGAGCGGGTAACAAGTTCGTAGCCAAGCTCTGTTTCAAGAGTTTGAATACTACGAGTTAACGCAGATGTGCTAATTTGGGTTTGTTCTGCAGCTTGCCTAAAATGACGAAGTAGGCCAAGCGCTACAAACTGTTCTAATTGTTCAAATCTCACTATACAGTCCTTTTTTATAGGTAAGCTAGGGGAATTGCAGATTAAATACTGACTTTATATCCCTACAGATCAGTTGAAATAATGTTTTTAACCACCTCCTTAGATTAACTTTCTTTTCATCGTATTTAAAGAGAATAGTTGCTAAAAGTTGTTATACCTTTGGGTAATGTTAAATAACTGTAGGGCTTTATTATTGACCAAGTTTATGCAATTTTATAACAACTTTACTAAAGTCTCGATTGGTTAATCGCTGTTTTTGCTTTTAGGGTTAGGCTCAATAAAGTTTTTACTAACTCGGTTACTTAAAGGCTTATTTTCAATGTTTTGTAATTCAATTTCGATGGCATCACAAGAAATATGAATTTCAAATAATGAAGTAAGCAAAGATAAGCTCAAGCAGCTTAAACTGACCCCAAATAAAATAATACCCGTGGTATTAAATTCTATAAATAATGCAAACATAGATAGCGTACATAATAAAAAAGCAGCCACTCCGTATACTTGCATGGTCCTTATTAGTTTTATTCGCTTTCTAAGGTTGGTTATTTGCGCCACCACAACAGGACGAATAGACTCACCTTCACGAGCATTCAATTCTCGTATTAGTTGCGCTAGCACTAAAAATCGGTTTGTATAGGCGAGTAACAACAACGAGATTGCTGGAAAAAGTAAACCTGGGGTAGTTAGCGTCATAATGTGTCCTTAAATCATATTATTTGCTTTAGGTTACGCAGGCAAATTGTACACATAAAGTAAATGAGGTGGATATTGCAAAATATTAATAATAGCGATTCAAATATAACATCATTTGATTGGGTGACGCTTTATAACGCAGAAAATAGTTTAGAGGCCAATATAATAAAAGGACTGATTCTTAATGCGGGAATTGAGTGCCAAATAAAAGGTGAAATGCTGCAAGGCGCAATGGGCGAGATCCCATTTGAACAAACACAAGTAAGTGTGCAGGTTTATGCGATAAAAGAGCGCCATGCACGTGAAATATTGGTAAACTATCAGCAAGTAAAACAATCCGCTCCAGATTGGGTGTGCCCTAACTGTAATGAGCATAATGGATCAACATTTGATTTTTGTTGGTCATGTGGGACTTTAAAGAATGACAAAAGCGAATAATTTTCAGCGTATTAGAGAATTAAATTACCTACAAAAAGCGGTATTGGCCAGTGCGTTAATAGAACGTATGTTGCCTAATTATGGGCTATTTAGTGAGGCTACCGGCTTTGGCGATGAGGTTATTTTACGCAATGCTTTAAATGTATGTTGGGAAAAAATACTCTTTCCTA
The DNA here is from genome assembly GCF_000576475.1 of Pseudoalteromonas sp. SCSIO_11900. Taxonomy (NCBI): domain Bacteria; kingdom Pseudomonadati; phylum Pseudomonadota; class Gammaproteobacteria; order Alteromonadales; family Pseudoalteromonadaceae; genus Pseudoalteromonas; species Pseudoalteromonas sp. SCSIO_11900. The sequence continues at coordinate 93,055 of NZ_KK070023.1, read as the reverse complement.
AAAGTAAAATTGATTTAGAAAAGCAAGTCGAAAAAATTGAGCCTAATGTACCTGAACTTGCTGATTTTGATATGTTTGGTACTTACCCTGCCATTGACGCTGCAACTTCATTATTGAGCTTAATGCATGGCCTTTTAGCACAAGATGAGCAAGAGTTTGTTAATGTGAGTAAAATATCGCAGGCTACTGTGGCTCGCTTTATTGAGTATCAAATGACGGTTGAAGGGGATGTTGCTGATAATAAAGCAGTGCGTGAACACCCACTAATGCAATACGAAATAGAGGTATTAGGTGAACTAATTGATTTTGTAGAAGCTATGGGGCGTATTACTGCTGAAAATGTAAAAGCATTGAAAAAGCATGTCCTTGCTGATGGCCAAACTAACATTGGTTTAGCACTTTAAGTTATTTGTTTTAAACACCTTGTTAGGTGGCAGGAGAATTAACAATGCGAATTTTAGGCATTGAATCATCATGCGATGAAACTGGTATTGCTATTTATGATGATGAAAAAGGGCTACTGGCTCATCAATTATATAGCCAAGTAAAAGTACATGCTGATTACGGTGGTGTGGTACCTGAGCTTGCATCTCGCGATCATGTACGTAAAACATTGCCGCTTATTGATGCGGCATTTGCACAAGCTGGCTGTGGACCTGAAGATTTAGACGGTATTGCCTACACCGCAGGACCTGGTTTAGTAGGGGCTTTGTTAGTAGGTACCTCAATTGGTCGCTCTTTAGCGTATGGTTGGGATATTCCTGCGGTGGCAGTGCATCACATGGAAGGGCATTTATTAGCGCCAATGCTTGAGGAAAACGTTCCCGAATTTCCATTTATTGCTTTACTCGTATCTGGCGGTCATACCATGATGGTAAAGGTTGCGGGCATTGGCCAATACGAAGTATTGGGTGAGTCGGTAGATGACGCTGCAGGTGAAGCATTTGATAAAACTGCTAAATTACTTGGGCTTGATTACCCTGGCGGTCCTCGTTTAGCTAAAATGGCTGAGCAAGGTGTTGCCAAACGGTTTGTTTTTCCGCGCCCAATGACTGATAAGCCTGGTCTTGATTTTAGCTTTAGTGGCCTAAAAACCGCCGCTTCGATTGCTATTCGTGAAAATGATAGTGACGAGCAAACTAAAGCTGATATTGCCCATGCATTTCAAACAGCTGTTATAGATACTTTAGTGATTAAGTGTAAGCGAGCACTAAAACAAACGGGTATTAAACGTTTAGTAATAGCCGGTGGTGTAAGTGCTAATACGCAACTACGTTTGCAACTAGAGCGTGTGATGCAAGGTATGAAGGGCGAAGTGTATTACCCACGCACTGAGTTTTGTACCGACAATGGCGCAATGATTGCTTATGCTGGTATGCAGCGTTTAAAAGCGGGACAGTTTGCTTCGCTTGATATGAAAACTAAACCGCGCTGGCCAATCGATAGCCTAGAAGCAATATAGTTAACCAGAACCTAGGTTAGTTATTACTTCTTATCATCTGTAGGGGCTTGTTTAGTCCCTACTTTTGGTTCTTCACCCTTAAATAAACGCACAATATTAGTGCGATGCCTAATAATGATCAGTAGCGTAATAAAGGTCACGGGTAAGGTATATAACGGCTTTATCCACCATGTATATAAAGGTGCTAGCGTTACAGCTACTAACGCTGCAAGGGATGAGTAGCGGGTAATCGCGACAATAATCAGCCAAGTACCAATCAATAACCCACCTAAAGAGAGTCCTATCGGCAGTAACGAGCCAAATGCTGTTGCGACCGCTTTACCCCCTTTAAAACTAAAAAATAATGGGTACATGTGCCCTAAACATGCTGCAACCGCAATTAAACCAAGCTCTAGCGGCTCAAGTTTTAAAAAGTAAGCGCCCCAAACAGGGATAGTGCCCTTTAAAATATCAAATATTAAAACTAAGCATGCGGGGAGAGCGCCGCCTAAACGGTAGACATTGGTTGCTCCTGGGTTATTGGAGCCATTTGTGCGTGGATCGGGAAGTTTGAATAGCCGCGACACTAAAATGGCCGATGAAATCGAGCCGAGCAAATAGGCTAATACAAACATTAAAATGACTAACACGCGCTTCCTTATTTTTTAATCATTACTTTTAAGCTATTATTGGCGTCAAAATTTACGGGCTTCTTAAATTACTCGCAATTTTGTAACTATTCTATTGTAGAAGTAATTTTAGTATATTTAAACACTGATTAAAGTATATACAGTATTAATTTGATTGATACAATATGTAATTAACTCAGTGACTTGTTACAGTCATTTGGAGTATCAATGGACAAGGTATTTATATCACAATTGCATGTCGAAACGATTATCGGGGTGTATGATTTTGAAAAGAAAAGTAAACAAAGCCTGTACTTTGATATTGAAATGCTAAGCGACATCAAGCCCGCAGCGCAAAACGACGATATTAACTTGGCACTGGATTACGCTAAGGTAAGTGAGCGTGTTATCGAACACAGTACGGCTAAACCGGTAGAGCTTTTAGAAACACTGGTAGAGCAATTAGCGCAAATCATTTTAACCGAATTTAATACCCCGCAAGTGACAATAAAAGTAAGTAAGCCCGCTGCAGTTGCACAAGCGCAAACCGTCGGTGTAGAAATAACGCGTAACAAGGCTATTGCTTAAATGGCGCAAATATTTATTAGTTTAGGGTCAAATATTAATAAAGCAGAGCATATCAGGCGTGCTTTAGTGGCGTTAAATAAACACTTTAAAAATCCCCAACATTCTTCGGTATTTGAAAGTGAAGCGGTGGGTTTTGCCGGTAATAACTTTTACAACTCAGTACTTGCTGCCACTACCGATATGGCGCTTGAAGATGTGTGTGCGTTATTAAAACAAATAGAGCGCGATAATGGTCGCAAAGCAAATGATAAAAAATTTAGCCCGCGCACCTTGGATCTCGATTTACTCTTTTACGATGATGTCATTTGCGAGAGCCCAGCTCAACTACCACGTGACGAAATTACCAAAAATGCCTTTGTATTACAGCCTTTAGCAGAGGTGGCTCCTGATTTTTATCATCCGGTAGCAAAACAAACGATTGCCCAAATTTGGAATGCATATAACAACCCTCAACAAAAACTATGGAAGGTGGAGTTTACTAACCCATGAGTATTATAGAAATAATTGTTTTAGCCTTGATACAAGGATTTACTGAGTTTTTACCTATTTCAAGTTCAGCCCACTTAATTCTTCCTTCACAAATCTTAGGTTGGCAAGATCAAGGACTAGCTTTTGATGTCGCTGTTCATGTTGGTACTTTAATAGCCGTTGTTATTTATTTTCGTAAAGAAGTGTCTGATATTCTTAGCGCATGGTTTAAATCGTTTGGCGCTCAAGGCACCACCGACGATAGTAAACTTGGCTGGTGGATTATACTGGGCACTGTACCTGCAGCGTTATTAGGCTTATTACTAAAAGATGTTGTTGAGTTGTACCTGCGCAGTGCCTGGGTTATAGCTGCTACGACTATTATTTTTGGTTTATTACTTTGGTACGCTGATGCCAAAGGTAAGCAAATGAAAACAATTTACCAGCTTAACTGGAAAACAGCGTTGCTTATTGGCTTTGCTCAAGCGGTGGCTATGATCCCAGGAACGTCTCGCTCAGGCATTACCATGACAGCGGGCTTATTGCTGGGCATGAATAAACAAAGCGCTGCGCGCTTTTCGTTTTTACTCGCAATCCCTATTATTTCTATGATGGGTCTTTACTACACAATAGAGTTGGCTTTAGGCGACCATGTAGTTGATTGGAACACTTTAATTTTAGGTGTCGTCCTTTCATTTTTATCAGCGTACGCTTGTATATTCATGTTCTTAAAAGTGATTGAACGAATGGGTATGCTGCCGTTTGTAATTTACAGACTTTTACTTGGTGTTGGCTTAATTGTATTTTTGACGCTGTAATTTAGCTTATTACCAGCAAGCCCTCTTACTTAGGTAGGAGGGCTTTTTTATTTTTTAGCGCTGTTTTAGCATCAATGAATTGACGAGACGCACATAGTCATCAAGCCTAAAATTTGGCATTATAACGCCATTAAACTTCACAGACGTGCGAAGTACCAAAGGATTAAAAAGTTATGCATATTCATATATTAGGCATTTGCGGCACCTTTATGGGCGGTATTGCGGCCATTGCTAAATCGCTTGGTCATAAAGTGACAGGCTCAGATCAAAATGTTTACCCACCAATGAGTACCCAATTAGAAGAGTTGGGAATCGAGCTAACCCAAGGCTATGACGTATCTCAACTAGAACCGGCACCCGACATCGTCGTCATAGGTAATGCTATGAGCCGTGGTAATCCGTGTGTTGAATATGTACTCGATAAGAGCCTGCCTTATACTTCAGGACCTGAGTGGCTAAAACATAACTTACTACAAGATTCGTGGGTACTCGCTGTAGCAGGTACTCATGGAAAAACGACCACAGCAAGTATGCTTGCATGGATATTAGAATATGCAGGTTTAAAACCAGGCTTTTTAATTGGTGGTATTGTGCAAAATTTTGGTCTTTCGGCTCGGGTTGGGCAAACGCCATTTTTTGTAATAGAAGCCGATGAATACGACACTGCATTTTTTGATAAACGCAGTAAGTTTGTTCATTACCTGCCGCGTACACTGATTTTAAATAATTTAGAATTTGATCATGCTGATATTTTTGAAGATTTAAATGCGATTAAAAAACAATTTCACCATTTGATACGTACACTACCGCAAAGCGGGAAAGTATTGTGGCCAAAAGATGATGAGGCTCTGAGCGATGTTATAGCAAAAGGGCTGTGGAGCGAGAGCGAAACATTAGGCAATGATTGGGATTATCAGCTACTTAAAGCGGATGGTTCTCAATTTAATGTGTTATTAAACACTCAGCTGCAAGGTGTAGTTAACTGGCAGGCAATTGGTGAGCATAACGTTAAAAATGCCATGATGGCCATTGCAGCAGCGCGCCATGTAGGAATTGCTATTGAGCACAGTATTGCGGCTTTAGGCGAATTTATCAGCCCAAAAAGGCGTATGGAGCTTAAAGCGGATATAAATAACATTAAAGTGTATGATGATTTTGCCCATCATCCTACCGCGATACAAACAACGCTTGCGGGGCTGCGCGCCAAAGTGGGCAATGACAAAATTATTGCGATTTTAGAGCCGCGTTCTAACACCATGAAAATGGGAGTTCATCAATTTACATTGCTAGATTCATTACGCGATGCGGATGAGGTGCTACTGTTTGAACCAGAAAACTTAAGCTGGTCGCTCAAGGAGCAAGCAGAAAAAGCCGGTATGCAGTGTTTTGATTCTACAATCGCCATTATCGAAACAGTGCTTGAAAGTATTGAGCCAAATCAACATGTTTTAATTATGAGTAATGGTGGTTTTAATGGCCTTCATCAACAACTTGTTGATGGCTTGGCCAATAAATACAGCGGAGAATAATGTGCAATTTAAAGATAAAATCACTTTAGCATTTAGTGGTGCATCAGGCGCGCCTTACGGACTAAGGTTATTAGAGGTGTTGCTTGAGCAGCAGTTTCAAGTGTATGTGCTTATTTCAAGTGCCGCGCGGGTAGTTTTTGATACCGAATCAAATGTTAAACTATCAGCAAATGAAGACAAGGCCACAGAGCAATTAAGCCTGTTATATAACGCCAAGCCTGAGCAATTAAAGGTATTTGGCAAAGATAACTGGTTTAGTCCTGTGGCTTCGGGCTCAGCAGCACCGAAAAAAATGATAGTATGTCCATGTAGCGCAGGATCTGTGTCTGCGATTGCAGTCGGCGCATCAGATAATTTATTAGAGCGCGCCGCCGATGTGGTGATAAAGGAGCGAGGCCAGCTTATTTTAGTGCCACGCGAAACGCCATTTAGCGAAATTCATTTAGAAAACATGCTTAAATTATCGCGTTTAGGTGTAACAATTATGCCTGCAGCACCTGGGTTTTATCATCAACCACAAAGCATAGAAGACTTGGTTGACTTTATGGTGGCGCGAATTTTAGATCATTTAAATATTGAACATAACCTCACAAAGCGTTGGGGTTATGGTGAGGGTAAAAAATGAATAAGCAAAATATTGCTTTAAATATTGAAGGCCTTACCAAGGTTTACAAAAATGGGGTAGAGGCAGTTAAAGGGGTTGATTTACAAGTTCACGAAGGTGACTTTTTTGCATTACTGGGCCCGAATGGGGCGGGTAAATCAACCACTATTGGGGTAATTTCTTCACTGGTAAATAAGACCAAAGGCAAAGTTGAAGTATTTGGCCACAATATTGATACCGACCTAGAAGCGGCGAAAGCCAATTTAGGTTTAGTGCCGCAAGAGTTTAACTTTAGCCAGTTTGAAACCCTAAGCCAAATACTCGTTAATCAAGCAGGTTATTATGGTGTTCCTCGCGGCGAAGCACATAAACGTGCAGATAAATACTTAGCGCAGCTTGGATTAATCGAGAAAAAAGATAAGCAAGCGCGTACCTTGTCTGGTGGTATGAAACGCCGTTTAATGATTGCACGCGCCTTAATGCATGAGCCCAAATTACTTATTTTAGATGAGCCAACAGCGGGGGTTGATATAGAGCTTCGCCGATCAATGTGGGACTTTTTAAGGCAAATTAACGAACAAGGTGTGACCATTATTTTAACCACTCACTACCTTGAAGAAGCCGAATTACTGTGTAAAAACATCGCTATAATTGATACCGGTCGCATAGTTGAAAATACCACCATAAAAGCCTTGTTAGCTAAATTAGACAAAGAAACCTTTGTATTGGATTTAAAACAGCCTACCAATCCGGTGGCGATTGAAGGGTATAATTTCACCATGACTGATGATCACACCATTGAAGTTGAGGTGGCTAAATCACAAGGGCTCAATGCTGTATTTAGCGCGTTAACCGAACAAGGTAATACTGTGCTAAGCATGCGTAATAAAGCGAATCGATTAGAAGAATTATTTGTAGGTTTATTAGAGCAAGGGCGGGGCGAATAAATGTTTAAATATGGCGTAGCCTTAAAAAGTATTTGGATTAAAGAGTGTATTCGCTTTTTGCGTATTTGGGTGCAAACCTTAGTGCCGCCAGCGATTACTATGAGTTTATATTTTGTTATTTTTGGGAATTTAATTGGCTCGCGTATTGGCGATATGGGCGGCTTTAGTTATATGGAGTTTATTGTTCCTGGCCTTATTATGATGTCAGTTATAACAAACTCTTACTCGAATGTGGCTTCGAGCTTTTACTCAACTAAGTTTCAAAAAAGTATTGAAGAGTTATTAGTTGCACCTGTGCCTAATTACATCATTGTACTGGGTTATATGGGCGGAGGTATGACCCGTGGCATTATGGTTGGTTTTATCGTAACGTGCGTTTCTTTATTTTTTGTAGATATACAAATACATAATATTTTTGTGATTATAGCCACTGTTATTCTCACCTCGGCGGTGTTTGCCTTAGGCGGGTTAATTAACGCTATTTATGCAAACAGCTTTGATGACATAAGTATTATCCCGACCTTTATTTTAACGCCGTTGACCTATTTAGGCGGGGTGTTTTATTCAATCACTTTACTGCCTGATTTTTGGCAAATGGTGTCGCAAATAAACCCAATTATTTATATGGTTAACGCATTTAGATATGGGTTTTTAGGTGTTTCGGATGTAGATTTATCGGTCGCAATGGGTGTGTTGTTGGTGTTTATCAGCGTCCTATTTACTTTAGCACTGACGCTAATTAAAAAAGGTGTGGGGCTAAGACACTAATGAGCGATGCAAATTCACGTAGTATTGTATCTAATCAAGCGGGACTTCATGAAAAGCTTGATGAAATAGTTAATAAACACTTACAGGCTGAGTTTAAAAAGCCAATTGCAACGCATACGCAAACCGCATTTGATGAAGTTAATGCTAAAGTGCAAGCCTTTAATGGGCCGCTTATTTTAGATTCCTGTTGTGGGGTCGGGGAGAGCACCGCTAATTTAGCAAAACGTCATCCTGAAGCGTTAGTCATAGGCATTGATAAGTCATCTCATCGACTTGATAAGCATGATGTTGAATATAAACAAAGTGAAAGTGGTCAATACATTTTAGTGCAAGCTGACTTAAATGACTTTTGGCGTTTAGCGGTGGCTGCTAATTGGCAGCCTACGCATCACTATTTGCTTTACCCTAACCCTTGGCCTAAGTCTAAACACATACAGAGGCGCTGGCATGGGGCGGCTATATTCCCATTTATTGTAAAGTTAGGCGGTTTACTTGAGGTGCGCAGTAATTGGGATATTTATGTTAAAGAGTTTGCCAGAGCGCTTGAATTAGCGGGGCATCCATGTCAAACCGGATTGTTTGAGTCAGACGAAGCAATTACCCCTTTTGAACGTAAGTACTGGGCCAGTGGCCAGCAAAGCCACCGGCTTGTTATAAATCTTAAATAGCTAATTGCTGTTTAAAGTGAGTCACATGTGGCGTTGGTTTACCAAGGTAACTACCTTGCATCAGCGTCACATTTAGTTTATTAAGTAGTTCGGCAATCGTGTTATTTTCTACCGCTTCAACAACCAATTCAAGTTCAAGCTGCTGGGCTATATCAGCAATATAGACAATAAATAGCGACGTATTTTCATCATTCACCAGCTGCTTGGTGATCGCACCATCGAGTTTAATGCCATCTACCTCAATCTTTAACGTATTGAGCGTATTAATAAACTCATTACCCCAACAATGCATCACTATTTTTGCCCCTTTACTTTTCACCATCGCAATAAATGATTTTATTTCATAGTAGTGTGTAATGACCTGCGACTCTAATATTGAAATAGTAATGTTTTCAGGGTTGGGGTAGCGATGAAGCTCATACGCTATGTGCTCATAAATAGTGGGATCTGCAATATTTTCAGCGCACACAGTTAACCCCCAGCTGATTGCTGATTTGCGAAAGCGCGAAATACATTGAGTAAATAAGGTACGTGTTAACACCCCATCCATACGCAGCCTATTTACTGCATTAGAAAAGGTATCAGGGGTTAAAATCTCCCCATGTGAGGTCACTATTCTTGGTGAGCAGTCATACCTAATAATGGCATTGGTATTGGTATCTATAACAGGTTGAAAATAAGGAACAACGCGATGGGCATCAAATGCTTCACGAATTTCTTTTGCTATTTCTACATTGTATAAATACAGAGATTTAGCGTCGTTAATCGCTTCTGAGTAGTTAACTATTGGTTGAACGCCTTGCCTTGATTGCAGCAAAGCAATGTGGGCATTCTTAAGCAGTAATGACTTATTCCCTCTTGCCACTCCAGCGTTGAGCGTAATATAAATAAATGGGTCTGTAATAAAAGGTGTATTTTTATTATGGGATTGAATAATGCTGTAAAGCTCATCAAAAGGTGTTTCTTTACTGGTTAAAATGGCCAGCTTGTTGGTCGCAATACGATAAATACGTGATTGCAGACGGTTTTGCTGCTTAAAGTGACTGAGTAGTTTTTTCATCACTTCATCGGCTGTTTTTGTGCCAAAAAAGCGACTGATACTATCAATTTCGTTAACCAAAATAATCGCGATTTGTAGATGATGCTCATTACTTTTTTTTAGCTGCTTTTCCAGGGCAATATGATTTTCAAACCCCGTAGCATGATCCCTCATTAGTGAGCGGCGTACCCCAAAACAATAAAGAATATAAACCAGTAACAATATGAACAGTACGCAACTAAAATGAAGCAGGGCTTGATTCAAACGTGTTATTAAAGCCGTATTGATTTTATCGACGCTAATATCAGCTGCAGTTAAATAGGTTCTGCCATTTTTTGCTATATGAGGAATATACACCGTTTTAGAATGACCTCGATGCGCCGTTGACACTTCAAAAATAGGGGCCGTTGATAAAAATGCCGCCATATTAATTGGCGTCGCTTCAGGGTAAAGATCTAAATACTGGGTGACTTTACCGTTATTTTGATCATCTTGGGTGTAACTGGAGGCAGTAAAATAAATATTTTCATCAATTAATATCATTGAATATAAAGAATTTATATTTAAATCATTGGCTAAAGCAGAAAGTTGCTCGGCCTTATTTTGATAGCTTGCAAAGCTGATTTCTTGCGGTGTTTTGTCGTGGTAATCACTACCTAAAATATATTTTACGCTGGTGGCGGCATTTATTAAGCGATTGTCAATGCTGCGCATTACATCACTTTGAATGGCAGAGTAAGTGTAGTAACCATAAATGATTAAGCTGACCAAAAAAAAGACGGTCCCAAGTGCCAACCGTGTTAATTTTAGATTTCCTTTGAGCATGTATTATCCTTATTTTTGTTGATTTTATTATACTTAAAAATTATAAATGCCCAATATTTTAATTACCCTTTGTACTAAATTTAAAAAATAGTGAAATGTTATCTATTTAGTATTGTCTTTTATGGCTTAAAACGAGACATTTTTGTCATATTGCAGTAAAGTTAGCGCAATTTTTTAGAAATGCCGTTACTTAAAAACAACTTAAATTAGCGTGTTTTACAAACTAACAGGTGTTTTAGTCACACACTAGGTATGAAGATGGATCAAAAGCGTTGTGCCGTCGCCTCTAAAGAAAGCCTTAAACGGATATTCACCGTTCCAGAGGCGCCAGACTCAACTTTGAGCAAAATAGAGCTTGAAATTTCGAGTAATTTAGCAGGTTTCTTAAACGAAAATATCGCGGCAATTGAAAAACCATTACATGAAATAGAAAAAGATTTTCAATCGGCGGCAATCCCTGAAGAACCGACGTTTGTGTCTTGCTATGCTCAAGATATTATGGAGCAGCTGGTTGCTCATTCTGTTCATACCGCAGCGCCAAGCTTTATTGGCCATATGACATCGGCTCTGCCTCATTTTTTACTACCGTTATCGAAATTAATGGTTGGGTTAAATCAAAACCTAGTAAAAATTGAAACCTCGAAAGCGTTTACCCCATTAGAACGTCAAGTTTTAGGGATGATGCATCATTTAGCTTATGGCCAAAGTGATGGTTTTTATTCTAAATGGATGCACAGTGCAAAAACTTCGTTAGGGGCATTTTGCTCTGGCGGCACCGTGGCGAATATTACTGCACTTTGGATAGCCCGCAACCGCTTATTAAAAGCGGATGGCAACTTTAAAGGCATTGCTGCACAAGGTTTAGTGGCGGGAATGCTCCACTATGGTTACAAAGGACTGGCGGTTTTAATCTCTGAGCGAGGTCATTACTCGTTAGGCAAATCGGTAGATTTACTAGGTATTGGCCGTGAGAATTTAATTGGTATTAAAACATCGGCTGATAATAAAGTAGATGTAGATGCTATGCGAGAAAAAGCGCTAGAGCTTGAAGCGCAAGGCATTAAAGTGATGGCAATTGTTGGGGTCGCAGGAACCACAGAAACCGGTAATATTGACCCACTTGAAGACATGGCTAATTTAGCACAAGAAATTAATTGTCACTTTCATGTTGATGCGGCATGGGGGGGAGCCACCTTACTGTCTAATACCCATAGGCATTTATTAAAAGGTATTGAGCATGCAGATTCAATCACCATTGATGCGCATAAGCAAATGTATGTGCCGATGGGGGCCGGTTTAGTCTTATTTAAAGACCCTGCTGCTACCGATGCCATAGAGCATCATGCTGAATATATTTTACGTAAAGGCTCTAAAGACTTAGGTAGCCATACGCTTGAGGGGAGTCGCCCTGGAATGGCGATGTTAGTGCATGCTTGCTTACGTGTTATTGGTCGTAAAGGCTATGAAATGCTTATCGATCGCAGTATTAAAAAAGCCCGTTACTTTGCTGATTTGATAAATGCAGATGAAGATTTTGAGTTAATATCAGAGCCAGAACTTTGCTTACTGACCTATCGCTATGTACCAAAACAAATTAAACACGCGATAGCCCAAGCTGATGCACAAACCCGTTTAGACATTTTTGCCGCGCTTAATCGTTTTACTGCAAGCATGCAAAAACGTCAGCGTGAATCAGGTCGATCGTTTGTATCGCGTACACGTTTAACGCCAGTTCAATATGATAACCAACCAACCGTGGTATTTAGAGTGGTACTTGCAAATCCGCTTACATCAGGTGCAATATTAAAAGAGATATTAGAAGAGCAGAAAGAACTAGCTCAAACCGACCCTGTATTTAAAAAGTATTTACGAAAATATATGTAACCATAAATGCTATAAAAAAGACGCGATTAAGCGTCTTTTTTGTTGCTGATTAAAAGCAACTCGCCTTTATAAGGTTGCTGATAATTTGTTGAGAAGGTTTGATTTTTTCCATTGCTAAAAACTCATCGGGCTGATGCGCTTGGTTAATAGAGCCTGGTCCCATTACGATGGTTTCACAACCGAGTTGCTGTATAAATGGCGCTTCGGTACAGTAGTTAACAGCCACTGCTTTTTGCCCTGCTATATTTTCGGCTAATTTGACTAACGCGCTATCTGTGCTTCCCGTAAATGCTGGAATTGGCTCATGCAAATCAATTACGCTCACAGAGTTAGGGTATTGCTGGTTTATATCGTAAGTTGCATCAAGTACCAGTGCTTGAAGCTCTTGCACGCTTAAACCGGGGAGAGGGCGCATATCAATGTGCATTTCACAGCAGCCACAAATTCGGTTGGCATTGTCACCCCCATGAATATTGCCTAAGTTGAGTGTTGGATAAGGAATTTCAAAGTGGTTTATTGAATATTTATTCTTGAGTTGTTCTTTTAAGATCAGTAATTTTGTAATCACTTTATGCATTACTTCGATGGCATTAAGACCCCGTTCGGGATCAGAGCTATGTCCTGAGCGACCAACGACTCTGATTGCTGTACTCATATGACCTTTATGGGTAAATACGGGGGTCATATCTGTTGGCTCACCAATAATACAGCGACTTGGCTTTAAATTTGGGTGCTTACAAATTTGCTGTGCGCCAGCCATAGTGGTTTCTTCATCGGCGGTCGCTAATATTAAAATAGGTTGAGTTTGTTGCTTTTCATCAAGCTCACTAATAGCTTGCAGTACAAAAGCAAAAAAGCCTTTCATATCAATACTGCCTAAACCATATAATTTGTTATCAAGTTCAGTTAATTTAAATGGGTTTTGATTCCAGCGGCTATCATCAAATGGCACTGTATCGGTGTGCCCCGCAAGCATTAACCCGCCATCGCCTTGTCCGCGTTTTGCTAATAAGTTGTAGCGGCCTTTACCACCTTCTAACTCTATTATTTCACAGGTAAAACCTAAGCTTTCACACCACTGAGCGAGTAGTTCAATAACGCTTTTATTGCTCATACACAAATGCTCTTCAATAGCGCTAATTGAGGGGGCAGCAATCAATTGCTGATACATCGAGATAAATGACGGCAGAGACATAAAAAAATCCAAAATAAGTATTCAATTTAATTGCATAACAATATAAAAGTATTTATGATGAATATCAATTCACTTTTTAAGCATAAATATATTAAAGTTACGCCATGAAAATAATACGACGATAGTTATCACTCATTAATTTAATCAGTTTAGCTAGGTTGCAACCTAGTGTAAGTAAATAACATGGAATGTAGTCACTAATTTTAGATAAAGAGTAAATAATGAACGTAGTAATTATAGGTGCCAGCGGTTACAGCGGCGCAGAATTGGCTAGCTTAATTGCCAAACATCCAGCATTAACATTATCAGCATGTTATGTATCAGCGCAAAGCTTAGATAAACATAAACTGCTCAGTGAATTATACCCTGAGCACTTAGGGTCACTTGACTTACCTTTGCAACCACTTAATGAGAGTGCATTGAGTGATATAGCTCATTCAGCAGACTATGTGTGTTTATGCACTGACCATAAAGTAAGTGTTGATTTAGCCCCTCAGTTTTTAGCGATGGGCAAAAAGGTATTTGACCTCTCTGGTGGTTACCGTCTTGAAAGTAATGAAGATTACGTCACTTATTATGGTTTTGAACACCAGCATCCAGAGCTCCTCAAAGAAGCTGCATATGGCCTTGCAGAGTGGAATAGCGAGGCCATTGCAAAGGCGCAGTTAGTTGCTGTAGCTGGCTGCTACCCAACTGCCGCATTAAACGCATTAAAGCCTCTTCAGCAAGCTGGGTTACTTAGTGACGAGCGGATTATTATTAATGCTGTATCGGGAGTAACTGGGGCTGGTCGTAAAGCAAGTATTGGCACGCATTTTTGCGAGGTATCACTTGCACCCTATGGTTTGTTTAACCATCGTCATGGGCCTGAAATACAGCAGCATCTTGGTCATAACGTATTATTTACCCCTCATTTAGGTAATTTTCCTCGCGGTATTTTAGAAACCATTTATGTACAGCTAAAACCGAGTGTGACCAGTGAGCAAGTAACTAAAGCGTATCAAGTATTAGCGGATGAGCCGTTAATTCGATTGCTTGGTGGCAAAATCCCCTCGATTAAAGGGGTGGCCAAACAACCTTATGTAGATATTGCGTGGCAGCAGCAAGACTCACAATTAATAGTGATGGCAGCGATTGACAATTTACTAAAAGGGGCGGCTGGTCAGGCTCTGCAATGCATTAATTTGTCAATGGGCTTGCCTCACACTACAGGTCTAGTAGGAGCGTTTAAATGAGCAGTAAAACGTGGGTTATTAAACTCGGTGGCGCAGTACTCAATACTGAAAATGCCGCTAAAGCGCTTTTTGAGGTTCTTAATGAACAACATGATGCACAATTTGTCATTGTTCATGGCGGTGGCTCATTAGTTGACCATTGGCTAGCAGAAGCCGGTTTTGCCAGTGCTAAACACCAAGGTTTGCGAATCAGCCCTAAAGAACAGATGCCTTATATTGTAGGAGCATTAGCGGGAGCAGCAAACAAACAATTAATGGCGCAAGCAATGACTGCTGGGCACAAACCTGTTGGCTTGAGTTTATATGAAGCAGGAATAACAGCATCACAAAAATTAAAAGCGCTAGGGCAAGTAGGTCAATGCCATAGTAATAATGATTCTATTATTAATGAATTACTCAGTGGCGGGCGTTTACCTATAGTCAGCTCCATCGGTTTTGATGAGCAAGGGCTTTGGTACAACGTTAATGCCGATGAAGCAGCCGCCGCAATGGCAAATAATTTAAATGCAGAACTTATTTTTATGACGGACGTAGAGGCGGTACTTGATGCCAATAAGCAGCCTTTACATCAACTTGACACAAAACACATTGATACTTTAATTACAGAGGGAGTAATTGTGGGTGGGATGGAGGTCAAAGTTAAGACCAGTCTTCACGCTGCCCAACATTTACGACGCGGTGTGTACATTTCCAGCTGGCAAAAGCCAGAAAACTTAACTGCTTTGCTGCAAGGCGAGCATGTCGGAACTAAAGTAACACCATAGGTTGAACATGTTTAAAGATTTTATAACGGGTCTAGAATTAGACCAACAAGGCGCACTAAATTTATTAAAGTTAGCGCAAGATATTAAAGAAAGCCCGAGTAAATATAACCAAGTACTAGCTGGTAAGTCAGTGGTTACTCTGTTCGAAAAGCAAAGTTTACGTACTCGCCTTTCATTTGATATTGGTATAAACCGTTTAGGGGGCCATGCGGTTTATCTTGATCAACAAAATGGTGCAATGGGCGCCCGCGAATCAATAAAAGATTTTGCCTTAAATATTTCGACTTGGGCCGATGGGATTGTTGCCCGCGTTAATCAGCACAGTACGTTAACGATACTCGGTGAGTATTCATCCGTTCCTGTGATTAATAGTTTGTGTGATTTATATCATCCATGCCAAGCATTAGCTGATTTTTTAACGCTACAAGAAGTACACGGTGATGTTAGCCAGTTAAAGCTTGCCTACCTAGGTGAGGGCAATAATGTAACGCACTCATTAATGCTATTAGCCGCTACTTTAGGAACAGACTTTGTCGCTGTAACACCAAAAGGCAGCTCACCTGATTCGCAAATACTTAAACAAGCAGAGCAAATAGCAGCTATGAATGGCGCTTCTGTAATGGTAAGTGACAGGGTTGAGGCTGCAGTAGGCGCTAATGTTGTTTACGCCGATACCTGGGTATCTATGGGGGATACAACTCCTCTTGAGCAAGTGAAAGAAAAATACATGCCTTATCAATTAAACCAGGCATTGTTAGAAAAAACCGGTGCAACTACGGTATTACATTGCCAACCGGCACACCGTGAGTTTGAAATTACTTCTGAGGTAATGGATGGCCCTGCATCAAAAATTATACAGCAAGCAGAAAACCGCATGCATGCGCAAAATGCGCTATTAGTTACATTGTTAAATCCAAATTTTGTTAAGGAACACCTATGAGTTCAATTAAAAAAGTCGTTTTAGCCTATTCAGGTGGTCTTGATACATCAGCTATCGTGCCATGGTTAAAAGAGAACTACGGCTGTGAAGTTATTGCCTTTGTTGCCGATGTTGGCCAGGGCGCAGAAGAACTTGAAGGCGTAGAAGCGAAAGCCATTGCATCGGGTGCATCTGAGTGTTACGTGGTTGATTTGAAAGATGAAATGGTAAGTGATTACATTTACCCAACACTTAAAACAGGCTCTATATACGAAGGAACCTACTTGCTAGGTACTTCTATGGCACGTCCAATCATCGCTAAAGCCCAAGTTGAAATTGCCCGTAAAGTGGGGGCAGATGCACTTTCTCATGGCTGTACGGGTAAAGGTAACGACCAAGTACGTTTTGAGTCATGTTTTGCAGCACTGGCTCCTGATTTAAAGGTGATTGCGCCATGGCGTGAGTGGGATTTATCAAGTCGTGAATCATTGCTTGATTACCTAGCCGAGCGTGATATTCCGTGTTCTGCATCAGCAACTAAAATTTACAGTCGTGATGCTAACGCATGGCATATCTCTCACGAAGGCGGCGAGCTTGAAGACCCTTGGTGTGAGCCAAGTGAGCAAGTATGGACCTGGACTAATTCACCAGAGCAAGCGCCCGATAAAGCTGAGCATGTCACTTTATCAGTTGTAGAAGGTGAAGTGGTTGCTGTGAACGGCGAACAATTAAAGCCTTACGACTGTTTAGTTAAACTAAACGACATAGCTGCCCCGCATGGTGTTGGTCGTGTTGATATTGTAGAAAACCGTTTAGTGGGCATGAAATCACGCGGTTGTTACGAAACACCAGGCGGTACAGTGATCATGGCTGCGCTGCAAGCAATTGATGAGCTCGTTCTTGATAAAGCGAGCCGTAAATGGAAAGAGGTGCTCGGTGGTGAATTTTCGCATTTAGTCTACGACGGTCGTTGGTTTACGCCGCTTAAAGATTCTATTTTAGCCGGTGCAGAAGCGCTTTCTACGTTAGCGACAGGTGAAGTGGTACTTAAACTTTACAAAGGGCAAGTAACAGCGGTTCAGAAAAAGTCACCTAACAGTTTATACAGCGAAGATTTTGCTACTTTTGGTGAAGACGATGTTTATGACCAATCGCACGCAGAAGGCTTTATTCGTTTATTCTCACTATCAAGCAGAATTTCAGCATTAGCTAAAAAGTAATTTTTTATGCCCCTTGGAATTAAGGGGCTATTATCGGGTTTGGAGAAATTTCATGGCATTATGGGGCGGACGTTTTTCTACGGGTCCAGATGAAGCGTTTAAACAGTTTAACGATTCACTTCCCTTCGATTATCAATTAGCAGAGCAAGATATAATTGGCTCTGTTGCATGGGCTGGCGCACTTGAACAAGTGAACGTGTTATCTAATGACGAACACCAAAAGCTGGTATCGGCATTATATGAATTACTTGAAGAGGTAAAAGCAGATCCACACGCTGTTGCCACCTCAGGTGCTGAGGATATTCACTCACATGTTGAAGCCGCGCTAATTGAAAAAGTGGGTGATTTAGCTAAAAAATTACACACAGGCCGAAGCCGTAACGACCAAGTTGCTACCGACTTTAGATTATGGTGTCGCGATACTGCCGATCATATCTTAAAAGCGATTGCACAACTAAAAGCTGAATTTATTAGCTTGGCTGAACGTGAGCTTGGCACAATATTACCAGGTTATACCCACTTACAACGTGCACAACCGGTGTTATTTAGCCATTGGTGTATGGCTTATGTAGAAATGCTTGAGCGTGATGAAAGCCGATTACAAGATGCCCAAGCAAGAATGAACTACTGCCCACTCGGCAGTGGCGCTCTTGCAGGCACTGCATACCCGATTGACCGTCACGCACTTGCACAAGGGTTAGGGTTTACAGGCGCGACTAAAAATAGTTTAGATGGCGTATCTGATCGTGACTTTGTGGTTGAGCTATTAAGCTGTGCGTCTATCTCTATGATCCACTTATCGCGCATGTCTGAAGACCTGATTTTTTATAACTCGGGAGAAGCTGGCTTTATTGAACTGGCCGATAATGTTACATCGGGCTCATCTTTGATGCCACAGAAAAAAAACCCAGATGCATTAGAGCTAATTCGTGGTAAAACTGGCCGGGTGTTTGGTGCGTTTAGCGCAATGATGATGACCTTAAAAGCACTGCCTCTTGCTTATAATAAAGACATGCAAGAAGACAAAGAAGGCATTTTTGATGCCATGCCAACATGGCTTGCGTGTATTCATATGGCACAAGCGTGTATTAAAGGCATAAAAGTGAAAGCAGATAAAACCCTTGCAGCGGCAAAAGGTGGCCACGCTAATGCAACCGAACTTGCTGATTACTTAGTCGCTAAAGGTGTACCGTTTAGAGAAGGGCATCATATTGTTGGGGTGTTGGTGCAATTAGCTATTAGTGAAGGTAAAACGTTAGAGGAGCTTTCACTTGAGCAATATAAATCAGTAAATCCAGTGTTTGAAGATGATGTGTATCCGGTACTTGAAATTGATGCCTGTATTAAAGCACGTCAAGCACTTGGTGGAACTTCATTAGAACAAGTAAGTAAAGCGGTGAAAGACGCGAAAAAAAAACAGCAAATAACAGTTCGTGATGCAAACCTAGATGACGTGGAAGCAATCGCTAAACTCGTACAACACTGGGCAACAGTCGGCGAAAACTTACCGCGCGCTAAAAGTGACATGGTGCACTCAATTAATGAGTTTGCCGTAACCGAGATAGACGGTCAGGTATCGGGTTGTGCTTCACTTTATATTTACGACACAGGATTAGCTGAAATACGTTCATTAGGTATTGATCCTAAAAGCGCAGTAACGGGGCAGGGACGAGAACTGGTTGAACACTTATTAGTGAAAGCCAAAAAATTGGCACTCAACCGTGTCATCGTTCTGACTCGTGTACCTGACTTTTTCGAAAATCAGCGGTTTAGTTTCTGTAATAAAGAGAGCCTACCTGAAAAAGTAATGAAAGATTGCGAGCTATGTTTACGCAAAGAAAACTGTGATGAAGTCGCAATGGAATATATGTTAAAGCCAAGTAATAGCATGGAGATCCCCTGTAAAAACGTGGCTTGAGCAATCCCTAGGATAAAAAACGCACGGTGACCCCGATGCGTTTTTTTTTGAGTAAAATAAAGTGATGTTTTAAATTAATATGCTATGAATTTAAAGTTGGCATATCGTTTGCTCTTATTATTCTGTAGCGTGTTGTTGAGTTAACTAATCAACGAAGGCAATACGTTACCGCAGTTATTTAGTAACTGCTCTAGGTGGTGTGATTTAAATTTACGCCAATAATAAATTTAATACTCAAAAGGATTAATCACATGCAAATTTCAGCGAACAGCCAAGTACAAATGCAAGCATACAATAAAACGCAACAATTAAAGCCTGCAATGGAACAAACTGCTAGCCCTAAAACCCTACAATCTGATACAGTAAGTATCTCTCAAGAAGCGATGGCTGCGGCTAGCGGTACAGATCTTCAACGTGGTGGCGTAGTAATTCTTCCTCCTCTTAAGCCTAAGTAAAAAATAATGAAGGTATGAATGTTTTTAACTGAGTTTTTTGGTTTTTTTTCACTCTCCGCATTTTCTTCGTGGGGATTTTTGATGGCATTTTTTTTTAACGTTTTTGTTTATACAATTGACGTTAAAAGAAATACGACCTTATTACTCAGTTCATTCATAATGATGGCTTCCTATGCAACGTCGGACTATTTCTTTACATGGCTATCAATAGGTACATCGGTTTACCTCGATTGGACGATTTACGACTATGTAACTATCCTTTTCTTGATTTCAGTCTTTTTTATTCAGAAAAAAACCACACCTTCATTTATATACTTAATAACAGGCTTGATAATTAACTCTATATTGAGCATAGCAATGCACTATGATATTTATATCGAGGGAAATAGAGTCTCTTGGATTCTTTGGGATGTGTATACTTTTGGCGTGAACATTATCGATCTGATAATGATCGTAGTTTTAATTGTAGATAGAGACTTCCTTGGTCTTCATAAATTAAAAAACAAATTCTTCAAAGGCTCAAGTATTCAACCTGAAAACAATTTCTCATAAACATGTATATAAGCTATACCCTTGGTGAATATGTAAGCGCACTCATACAGTGGGGCTTTTTAATGGCTTTCCTGTATTGTTTTGTAAAAAGTATAAATATCCCACATAAATCCTCCCTATATTTAGCTGCAATAATGCTGTGCTCATATGTATTAAGTGATTATTTTTACATAGTAAAACATGTTTATCTCAATTGGATAGTTTACGATTTTTTCACTATTGCTTTTATTATTCTTGCGATTAAAAAAGCTTTCGTCACTCTCTCTTTACCTGCATATTTCATCATTGTAGGCTTAACCATAAATAGTGTATTAGTTGGTTTTATTTATTATGATTTATACATTTTAGGGAATACTCAAGAGTGGTGGTTTTGGAGTTTTTACTCTATTTCTATAAATTTAATTGACATATTAATGATAGCTTCTTTGGTAATAAACATAGATCCCGTAAATATAAATCGATATAGAAAGACCATTACACTAATAGATATAAGCGGTCTTTCAAATGGATGACTTCTTGCTCAGTCCATATGTATCTCTTTACCTCGGCGCATTTGTTCAGTGGGGCTTTTTAATGGCTTTTTTATACTCATTAGTCACGAGTATAAATAAACCCAAAAAAGAGGCTTTATGGCTGTCGCTAATAATGTCGGTTTCATACTCTTCAAGCCTGTTCATTGATATCCAAAATATTTCTTATATGAAATTATTACTTTTTGATTTAGTAACAATTTTGGTTATTTTGGTTGTAAGCAACTTCTTAACTAAAAATGTTATATCTACTTATCTATTATTAGGGTTAAGCATAAACTCACTGTTATTTTTTGGCATGCATCTAGATGTACTTGTTTTTAGTAACAGCTCACCATGGTGGTTCTGGTCATTTTATTCTTTGGGAATTAATCTGATGGATTTCATGATGATAGCTATCTTCTTTATCAATAAAGATTTTTTGGGTTTAGTGAGGCTTAAGAACGTTCTGTTTCCAGCAAGAGTGAAGCTACCTAGCGCGATGAAATGATACGCTAGGTGTTACCTTTAATACTTAGTTTTCCCAAGCCTTGATTGCAGGGCTTTCATTACTATGGTGTCAACAAACTCACTCACATCCCCGTTATGGCGTGCTACTTCTTTTACTAGTGTAGATGATATAAAAGTATTGCGCTCGGCGGGCGTTAAAAATACGCTTTCTAAATCAGGGTTTAAACGACGGTTCATATTCGCAAGCTGAAATTCATAATCAAAATCAGAAACCGCTCTTATACCTCTAATCAATACATTTGCGTTATGGTCACGAGCCAGATCTGCTAGTAGCCCCGAAAAGCCAATGACTTTTACATTATCTAAATGGCTTAAAATTTCATTTGCTAAATCAACGCGTTCTTCTAAAGTAAAACATGGTTTTTTACTTGGGTTATGAGCAATAGCCACAATAACGGTATCAAACATCTTAGCCGCACGCTGAATTAAATCAGTGTGGCCGTTGGTAAGAGGGTCAAATGTGCCTGGGTAGATTGCGGTCACTTTCATAATATTTACTGTGTTATTATTTTTAGCCGTAGTGTAGCAGTGTTTAGTGTGTAAAGCAGCCTTGTAAGTAAATTGTATATAACTGCAGCTGCGCAGTGTTACAAATGCAATGATTTGTTTATACTAGGCGGATTATTTTAATGCAGCATCCTATTTTCGAAAATTGAGTAATGAGTATATGAATACCAAGGATAAAATAATTCAAACCAGTATTTCATTGTTTAATGAACATGGTGAAAGAGCAATATCTACTAATCATATCGCATCGAGTTTGGGCATGAGTCCGGGTAATCTGTACTACCACTTTAAAAATAAAGAAGACATTATTCGTCATATATTTGCACTTTATCGTGATCATTTAAGCACCCATTTTAAGCCGGTCGATCAAGGCGACGATGCTTTTGAACGCCTAGGTCCTTATTTAGATTCGCTATTTGAATTAATGTGGCGCTATCATTTTTTTTACGACAACCTTGGTGATATTCTTGCTCGCGATAGCCATTTAAAACAGGGTTACATTGATTTTCAGCAGGAATTACTTGAGCAGGTACGTAACATCATTTTGGCCTTGCGGGATAGTGAAATTATTGCCATTGATGAACAAGATGCCATTGAACTTGCTCATACGCTAAAATTAACGGTTAGCTTTTGGACACCCTATATGAAAGCAAGAAGACTAAGTGGTGTGCTGGTTGAGCAAGATATTTACCCTGGCATTGTAAAAGTACTGACTTTATTTAAGGCTTACAGTACAGAAAAAAGCGCAAATAAAATTAATCAGTTAAGAGACAAGTACGCACTTTTAGCAAATGCTGCCCCCCAGAATCCTTAGCCCCATCGGGTTGGTTAGTTCCTAGGCGTTAAATTTTTTGCTATAATCCGCCGCGCCCAATGCCTGGGTGCGCGAATTCCCGCAGTCTAAGAGTTGAACTATGCTTAAATTTATCGTCAAACTTCACCCTGAAATAGCCATCAAAAGCCGTTCAGTCCGTAAACGCTTTACCAAAGTGTTAGAAAATAACATTAAAATTGTATTGCGTCGTGTTGACGAAAAAGTACAAGTGCGTAATAACTGGGATAACATTTCAGTTGTTACAAAACTTGACGATGCTCAAACTCGTATTGATTTTATTGATAGCTTGCAGCGTATTCCCGGCATCGTACAGTTTATTGAAGTGACCGAAACAGACTTTAAAACCCTTGATGACATTTATCAAAAAACCATTGCGTTAGTTGGTCACACTATTATTGGTAAAACCTTTTGTGTGCGTGCTAAGCGCATAGGTCAACATGATTTTACTTCAACTGAACTAGAGCGTTACGTCGGTGGTGGGCTTAATCAACATGTTGAAGGGGCTCGAGTAAAGCTAAGTCGCCCAGAAGTGACTATTCGTTTAGAAATTAAAGACGAAAAAGCCTACATAGTAACGCAAACCCATTTAGGGATGGCGGGCTTCCCACTGCCAACACAAGACGATGTATTATCGCTTATGTCTGGTGGGTTTGATTCTGGCGTTGCCAGTTATCAAATGATCCGTAAAGGGGCTCGCACGCACTTTTTATTCTTTAACTTAGGTGGCGCTGCTCATGAAATTGGGGTTAAACAAGCGAGTTACTATCTATGGAAACAATACAGCTCTACTCATAAAGTTAAGTTTATTACTGTTGATTTTGAGCCAGTGGTTGCTGAAATCTTAGAAAATGTTGAGAACAGCCAAATGGGCGTTGTCCTTAAACGTATGATGATGCGAGCGGGTAGTGCCGTCGCTGAAAAACTAAATATTCAAGCATTGGTTACGGGTGAAAGTATAGGTCAGGTGTCTAGTCAAACCTTAGCTAACTTAAGTGTGATTGACCGCGTAACCGAAACGCTCATTTTACGCCCACTTATCCAGCATGATAAGCAAGAAATCATCAATATAGCGCGCCAAATAGGCACTGCAGAAATGGCAGAGACGATGCCCGAATACTGCGGTGTGATCTCTAAAAAGCCGACAGTTAAAGCCAAAATTGAAGTAATTAAAGCAGAAGAAGAAAAGTTTGACTTTGATGTGTTAGATACCGTTATTGATAACGCCCGTGTTATGGATGTGCGCGATATTGATGTTGAGGCTAAGCAAGAGCTTAAAGAGGCAGAATCAGTTACAGAGTTACCTGAAGGAGCGGTTGTTGTTGATATTCGCTCGCCTGAAGAAGAAGATGCGGCGCCGCTGGAAATTGAAGGTATTGAAGTTATCCACTTACCGTTTTTCCGCTTAGCAACAAAGTTTGGCGATTTACCTAAAGGTAAAGATTATTACTTATATTGCCAAAAAGGAGTAATGAGCCAATTACAAGCGCTTATTCTTCACGAAGAAGGCTTTACCACTGTTAGAGTATATCGTCCTTAATGGCTTAATATATTAGATGCGCGGATTTAGTCCGCGCTTTTTTTTTGCCAAAATTTTAGCAAGTAAGGCGTCATTATAAGGTGTTGCAATATGGTGCAGTTTTCCTTGCTCACTTATATAGCCACAAATCGCCATGATCTCTGTTTGTCTATTGTGCATTACATCTTGATGCATCGAAGAGTAATTTTCGGCAGTTAAACTCATTACTTTGTAAGCCCGCTCTAGGGCATCTATAAGCTTAATATTGAGTTTTAGCGCGGTTGCAATGTGGCACGCCTCAGCTAATAAATTAATAATTGCACTACTGTATTGCGGTGCACGTAACTGACCATTTTTTATATTGTGGTGAGCGGTTAATGGATTTATTGCAATATTAACCAGTAGCTTTTCAAACCGTAGTTGTTCAATATTGTTACTGACAATTAACTGCGGAATAGTGTGTAATTGCGCACTAAGCTGTTGAATATTTTGAATAGCTAGTTGATTACAGCCCCCTAATACACTTTGCCCGTTTCCGGTATGTTGCACAATATTAGGGTTTGACTTAAATCCAGCCATGCTGGTGGTTAAAAAGTACAATGACTGCTGCTTTGTTAGTTGTTCATTTAATTGTTCAACATTACCCATGCCATTATGACTCAGTATAATATGGGTATTATTGCCTAGATAAGGTTTTACTTGAGCATAGGCTTGTTGCACTGCAAACGCTTTTACCGTGAATAAAACAATATCAAATTCAGGAGTTTGAGATAACTGCTCTTGTGAGATAAAAGTGGCGTTAATTTTTTCAGACGCAGCGTTACTGTGGCTGTAAAAGCGAGTATTAACTGTGCCTTTTCGAGTAAGTATATATATAGCGTGATGCTTGGCTAAAAAATGGCTAAATAACAAGCCAATAGCGCCATCACCTACAACAAGTATGTTAGCCATAATGCTTCTTTTTACGCAGTGTTAACAGGGCTTTAGCTAAAAAGTAGCTCGCTGCACCAATAAAATCGGCAACAAAATCGGCCAGTGATGCTTGTCTGTAAGGAAGGCTATCTTGCATAATTTCTATTGCTGCACCGTAACCAGCGAGTAATAGTATTTGTGCATATAATGGGAGTTTAAACGCTTTATCCATAATAATGGCAAGTAAAAAGAAGATACCAAAATGCGCTACTTTATCAACATGCGGAAATAAGTTTGCCGCGCCCTTTACCTCTTTAGCAAATAAGAAGGTAAACGCAACAATACTAATTAAAAAAATTGCTTGGTAAACACGCCTTGTCACGAAAATTCCTAAAATCGTATAAAAAAGAAGCCTCAGTATATCAAACTAATTTAGTATCGCACCTGAACAAAATGCAGAAAAATGTAAAGATTTATCATTTTAACGTTATAATTGCGGCATAAAATTAAGATTAGATAGTTAGGAGAACGCTATGCCTTCATTTGATATTGTATCTGAAGTAGAAATGAACGAAGCAAAAAATGCGGTTGATAACGCCAACCGTGAACTAGAAACGCGATTTGATTTTAGAGGCGTTGATGCCTCAATAGAACTAAATGATAAAACAATTAAATTAAAAGCTGAAGCAGATGCTCAGGTAATGCAGTTATTTGATATTTTAGCGAGTAAAATCTCTAAGCGTGGGATGGATGTTGCAAGCTTAGAGCTACAAGATATTTCTCGTGCGGGCAAAAATGTTTTTCGTAACGTTGCACTTAAACAGGGTATCGAAAAAGACATGGCTAAAAAAGTAGTAAAAGCCATCAAAGACTCTAAAGTAAAAGTACAAGCGGCCATTCAAGGTGAAGAAGTTCGCGTAACAGGTAAAAAGCGTGATGACTTACAAGCGGCTATGCAAGTTGTACGCACTGCTGATTTAGGTCAACCATTTCAGTTTAAAAACTTCCGCGATTAATTTATTGCCTCGAGCATGGCAGTATAGGTGCTAAGCTCAAAGGAATGCGTATAAAGCCAAACAAATTATATTGTTTGGCTTTTTTATTTTTAAATCTATGATAATTACCGAACACCGAACACCGAACACCGAACACCGAACACCGAACACCGAACACCGAACACCGAACACCGAACACCGAACACCGAACACCGAACACCGAACCCCGAACCCCGAACCCCGAACCCCGAACCCCGAACCCCGAACCCCGAACCCCGAACCTCAGTTTTTAGATGTTTAGACGTCCGTTGACTTTTTTTAGTAAACAGATAACAATAGCAGCCTATTTTCAAGGTGCTTGCTAAACACTTCAATGATGTGATTTTTTTAGTAGGATAATCGGGAAGTTGGTGCGTTTTCATTGATGAAGTCAATCCCAACACTGCCCCCGCAACGGTAAAGTTATGCTGTATTAAATTATGGTAACTGAGTCCGGAGACCGGCCTTGATTTAATCTTACTTACTAACATCTTTGCGGTGGGCAAAGATAGGGGACATGATGTTAAATAAAACCGCACTGGGTGTGGCCATTTCGGCTGCATTATCTATTTCTGTATCTGCTGCAGAACAACCAATCGAAACAATAACAGTAACCGCTAATAAGTTCGAACAACCTATAAATGATGTATTGGCAAGTGTGGCAGTTATCGAGCGCGCTGATATTGAAAAAGCGAATTATCGAGACTTACCTGCAATATTAAATACCATAGCTGGGATAGATATTGTTCGTAATGGTGGGTTAGGTCAAAAAGCAGATATATTTTTTCGCGGTGCCAGTGCTAAATATACCTTAGTATTGGTTGATGGCGTAAGAGTGAGTGATGCAAGCTCAGGTAGTGTGTCACTGACGAATATTCCAGTTAACAGTATCGAGCGTGTTGAAGTTATTAAAGGGGCAAGAGCTGCTATTTATGGCTCTGATGCGGTAGCCGGAGTAATTAATATTATCACCCGTAAAGCCTCAAATAATATACTTTCAGCTACTTTAGGCAGCCATAGTTACAGTAATTATCAGCTTGCTGGCGGGCTTGTAAAAGAGGCACTTAGCTTTAATTATAATTTAGGCTATGAAGAGACGGATGGTTTTGATGTTACTGGCAAAGATTCAGCGGCTGAGTACACAAAAGATCATGATGATGATGGCTACAAAAATAAAAACATTGGCTTTAATTTAGCTTATAAGCTTGCTGAACTAGGCCAATTGAGCCTGCAATCTCAGTATAGTGAAGGCGAAGCACAATATGATAATGCATGGGGTAACGATGCCTACGACTTTGAAAATTACACCGCTAAGCTAGGCTGGAACAAAGCCTCAGATATATATAGCCAAAGTACTTCGGTGAGCGTTTCGCAAGAAGAAAATACCCAAACAGGTACCGATGTGCAGCAAGTGTATAGCACTGAGCGTGTTGAGTTTGAATATCGAGGGGTTTATACCCTTACTCAAGAACTTGAACTATCGGGTGGCTTTAATTATTTATCTGAGGATTTATCAAACTCGTCAGCAACGTCATCAGAAGAAAAACGCGATAATAAGGCGTTGTTTATAGGCGCGTTTTATAGCCATAACAAATGGTTAGCAAATGCTGTTGTTAGAACCGATGATTATGACTTCCATGGCCGTGCAAACACTTACAGTACAGGACTTGGTTACAAAGCAAATAGCTATGTAACACTACGTTTAAATCACGGTACTGCATTTAGAGCTCCTTCGTTAATTAATGCGTTTGTGACTAACAGTCCGTACTATTTACCAAACAATAATATTAAACCTGAAGAAGCGTTAAATAATGAGCTTGGTATAACTTTAGAAACCCAATGGGGCCGTTATGATATTGCTATTTTCGATAACCGTATCAATAATTTGATTAGTAATAATTATGATGCAGACTCAGGTAAATATATTGCCACTAACATAGATAAAGTATCTATGCAGGGGATAGAGTTATCGGCTGAGTTTTCAGCGTTAGGCTTTGAACACTCGGTTAATGTTAGCTTTTTAGACGCTACAGATGAAAAAACGAATACCGATTTACCACGTAGACCTTCTGAATCGTTTAATTATCAACTCGCTAAAACATGGGGTGATTTTGATGCCAGCTTGGATATGCAATATCGCTCATCGCGTCCTTCGATTGCGTATTATGACTCGGAGCTCGCTGCTTATACGATATTTAATATAGCAGCCAATTACCAGTTGCTAGATAATTTGTCGTTAGCTGCTCGAATAGAGAATATTACTGATAAAGAATATTTTACTGCAGCAACAGGGTTTGCTGCCAGTGGTGAGCTATTAGGTTATAACAGCGCAGGAAGAACTTTCTTTGTAGGGGCAAATTACCAGTTTTAATTATCACTTTTAGTTGCCGAAAATCAAATAGCCCAGCAAATTGCTGGGCTATTTGGTTAGAGCTTTAAAGCATTTTACTCACTTAAAAACTCGCTAAATTCGGTTTCAAACTTATGTAATTTGGGTGCAATTAAAATACTGCAATAGCCCTGCTCAGGATTTTCATTGTAATAGTCCTGATGGTAGTGCTCTGCGGGGTAAAAAGTGGTTGCTGGGCTCACCTCAGTCACTATAGGTTCGCTAACATGGCTTTGCAGCTCTGCAATAACGGCCTGTGTTTGTACTTGTTGTTGCTCATTATGATAATACACAACGCTGCGGTATTGAGTGCCTATATCGTTACCTTGGCGATTTAACTGGGTGGCATCGTGTAGGGTAAAAAACATCGCGAGTAAGGTTTTAAAGCCGATAACACTGGCATCAAATTCAACCTTAATTACCTCTGCATGGCCACTGTTGCCAGTGCAAATAGTTTTGTAGGTTGGGTTATCAGTATGTCCACCAGTATAACCAGAGCAAACACTGAGTACACCTTTTACACGCCTAAATGCTGCATCAATACACCAAAAACAGCCGCCGCCAAGTGTTGCTACTTGTGTGGTCGAACTCATAAGTACTTCCTCAATTGTTAGGGATATGCGCACTGAATAAAGCGCCGTAACAGCTAGTTACGACGCTCTAAGTGACTTAGATCTCTTTAAGCGGTTTTTCAGCGGCTTGCTTATCAAGTTTTTGTTGTAAAAACTCAGGTGATTGTGTGTTTCGCGCTAGTGCGTAATAGGCCGCTGGCACTACAAACAGAGTTAGTATGGTTGCCACCGTTACGCCAGTAAATACCACCACACCAATTACCATTCTACTTTCCGAGCCTGGACCGGAAGCCAACACCAAAGGTACGGCACTCATAACCGTTGTTAGGGAAGTCATAATAATAGGGCGCAAACGCTGTGTAGCCGCTTGTAAAATGGCCTCACTAAATTCTACGCCTTTATCACGTAACTGGTTGGTAAATTCAACAATCAGTATACCGTTTTTAGCACTTAACCCTATGAGCATAACAATACCTATTTGGCTGTATATATTAAGCGTTAACCCCATACTCCACAGCCCAAACATGGCACCCATTAAACCAAGTGGCACAGTTAACATAATAACAAATGGATGCATAAAACTTTCAAACTGAGCTGCCAGTACTAAAAAGGTCACGGTCAATGCCAACACAAACACATAGGTCATGGCTGAGGCACCTTCATAAAACAATTGCGACTCACCTTTATAGTCAATGGCACCATCAATGTCGTTTTCCTCTGTGGCAACCTTGTTTAAAAAGTTTAGTGCTTGTTCTAACGTGTAACCATCAGCGAGGTTGGCACTTAAAGTAATTGCACGCATTCGGTTATAGCGGTTTAAACGCGAGGCGGTGGCTTCTTCTTTTAAGCTAATAAGGCTATCGAGAGGAATAAGTTCTCCGCTACGTGATTTTAGGTATATATTTGAAATATCAGTCGGGTTGGCAAAGTCTTGTTTTGTGCCCTTTAAAATTACATCGTATTCTTCACCGCGGTCAATAAAGGTGGTTACACGGCGTTGGCCAAGCATGGTTTCAAGTGTACGACCCACATCAGAGACTGATACGCCTAAATCAGCGGCTTTATTTTTATCAATACTGACTAAAAACTGAGGGAAGGTTTCTTTATAATCATGATCAATACGCACTAATCCAGGGTTTTTCTCAGCGCGTTTAATAATTCTATCGCGCCAATCAGCTAGCTGAGCATAATCATTACCTTGCAAAACAAATTCAATAGGGCGAGATGAACCACCTCCGCCAATACCACGGCGCATAATAGCAAATGCACGTACGTCGGTGACCTCTTGCATTTTGCCGCTTATTTCATCCATGACTTCCCATGTTGAGCGTTTGCGCTTATCCCAATCAGCC
The DNA here is from genome assembly GCF_000576475.1 of Pseudoalteromonas sp. SCSIO_11900. Classification (NCBI taxonomy): domain Bacteria; kingdom Pseudomonadati; phylum Pseudomonadota; class Gammaproteobacteria; order Alteromonadales; family Pseudoalteromonadaceae; genus Pseudoalteromonas; species Pseudoalteromonas sp. SCSIO_11900. The sequence continues at coordinate 62,432 of NZ_KK070023.1, read as the reverse complement.
ATGCCAACAATAGCCACGCCGCCACTGCCCCCCCAACCTGGGACTCGAACAAGCACTCGACTTAGTTCGCCAGATTCAGAATAAGGCATTAAGCGCTCTTCAATTTTTGCCATATTAGCTGCGTTATTTTCATAACTTGCCCCTTCAGGGCCATTCATAAGCACAAAGAAGGTGCCACGATCTTCTTTTGGCGTGAGCTCTGAGGGTATTTGTAAAAATAATGAATAACTAACAAACCCAGCCAAAACTAAGCTCAGCATTAAGCCCCATTTACGGGTCATGTTTGACGCTAAAGCGTTACGGTATCCATTTTCTAATTTAGTAAAAAAACGGTCCATAACTTGGCTAAACTTACTTTCTTTTTCAGAGGCCTTTAACACTTTTGAACACAGCGCCGGAGAGAGTGTCAACGCAGTAATGCTGGAGAAAAACACGGCAGCACTTACCGCCATAGCAAACTCTGTAAATAGTGCGCCAATTCGTCCTTCCATAAACACTAATGGTACAAACACGGATATAAGCACTAAGGTGGTGGCTATAATTGCAAAGCCCACCTCACGTGCGCCGCGGTAAGCTGCCAATAAAGGCGGCTCCCCAAGTTCTATGCGGCGGTGAATGTTCTCTAGCATTACAATGGCATCATCGACCACTAAGCCTATTGCTAACACCAGTGCTAGTAGAGTTAATAAGTTAATTGAATAACCCATTGCTAATAAAAACATAAAACTACTGACTAGGGCGACCGGTACGGTGACCGCGGGAATAAGAGTGGCGCGAATGTTACCTAAAAATATAAAGATAATAAGCACGACTAACCCCATAGAAATTGCTAAAGTTTTATAAACCTCATTAATTGACTCTTTAATAAATACCGAAGAATCATAACTGTCTTCTATGGTGGTGCCTTCAGGTAAATTACGTTTTATTTTTTCCAGTTCACTGCGGGCGTTATCAACCACAGTTAGGGTATTGGCTTTGGCTTGTTTAACAATACCCATACCAATCATATTACGGCCATTTCCTCGGAATAAACTTTCATCATCGGCGGCTTCTAGTTTTACGTCAGCCACTTCGCCTAGACGCACTAAATAACCATCTTCACCTCGTTTAATAACTAGGTTTTGAAAATCACGTTGGTTTTTATAGCTGCGGGCAGTGCGAACGGTAAAATCACGATCAACTGATTCAATTTCACCGGCCGGAAGTTCTACATTTTCACTACGCAGTGTTTGCTCAATATCACTGGAGGTAATGCCACGGGCGGCCATCGCTTGGCGGTTAAGCCATACTTTCATGGCATACTTTCGCTCCCCCCCAATGCGCACGTTCGATACGCCATCAACAACGGCTAATCGGTCTACAATAAAACGCTGTGCATAATCAGAAAGTTGCAATGAATCCATGGTTTCGCTGTTAAGTACAAACCACGCGATAGGGCTTTCGTCACTATTTGATTTTGATACTTCAGGAGGACGCACTTGTTCGGGTAGGCTATCAAGTGCACGCGCTACACGTTCACGCACATCGTTGGAGGCATCATCTATGTCGCGGCTAATATTAAACTCAATGGTAATGTTTGAGCGGCCATTACGACTCGATGAGTTAATACTTTTAATACCTTCAATGCCCGAAATACGGTTTTCAATAACTTGCGTTATTTTTGTTTCAATAATTTCGGCAGATGCACCGGTATATTCAGTACTAATATTTACAATCGGTGTTTCAATATCTGGATACTCACGCAAAGGCAACATGCTAAAAGCAACTAAGCCAAAAGTGAGTAACAGTAAGTTAATAACAATCGCAAAAACGGGGCGTTTGACGCTAGTATCGGTAATTTTCACGTGTTACCCCTTAACGCTTACTTTACTACCTGAGCGAATTTTAATTATTCCCTCGGTAACAATTTGCTCGCCATTACTTAACCCTTTGTCTATCGCAACCCAGCCATTATTTCTACTTGCAACATGTACTTCTTTACGGTTTGCTATGCCATCTTCAATTTGAAAAACGTAATGCTTATCTTGCAGAGGAATAATGGCCTTTTCAGGCACCATCAGCGCTTGGTTACTGCTCAGTTCTAAAGCGGTATTAAGCAACATACCTGGGCGAAGTAAACCCGATTTATTAGCAAAACTGGCTGTTACTTCTACACTGCGAGTGATTGAGTCGATACGTGAGCTTATATGGGTTACTTTACCGCTGAAGGTTTGATCAGGATAAGCATCGTTTTGAGTGCGAACAATCATTCCGTTTTTCAATTGAGCTAAATACTTTTCAGGCACTTTAAAATCAACTTTTATAATACTAATGTCATCGAGGGTTGTGATCACGGTACTGTTATTGACATAAGCACCCACCGATATTTCGCGTTTACCCAGTAACCCAGAAAAAGGCGCGGTAATAGCCATTTCATTCAGTTTGGTTTTGGCACTTTCAAGTTGGGCTTCGCTGGCATCAACGCGAGCGAGTTGTTCTTCAAGTAATGTCTTGGCCGTCGCTTGTGAGCGAGAAAGCTCGGTTAGCCTGGCTAATTGACGTTTTTCTTCTTGTAAATTAATGCTAAGTTCTTTTACTGCAAATTGTTCTTGTTGGTTTTGCAGTTGTACTAATTTTTGTCCTTTGCTGACCAAGTCGCCATCTTCAAAGTAAATGCTAGTGACATAATCGTTTTGGGCGCTTTTAATGTAGATAGCCTGATTAGCACGAGCACTGCCAATGGCTTCAATCATAATTGCGTTTTCTTGCGATCTTACCGTGTGGGCAGAGACTTGCGTTGTCATTGCCGAGTAATTGGCTTGCTCGCCCTGTGATGCAGGAAAATACAAATAAACGCTAAAAATTATTAGTAACGAAATAATAAATGGAAATAAGGCTTTACCTGATTGTTTAGAGTGCATTGTTTTCATACCTGAAAATAGATTATAAGTATTGTACGAAATCAGGACAAAAAAAGGCGGTTATGTATCTCATTAATTTGTGCGTTAAGCGTAAAAATAACTGATACTTAGTCATTGCGCATATTTAACAGTAATAATGGGAGTTAATTGATGAGCTTTAAAACATCATGCAAACGCTGTTTAACGCTGAGAAAGTTAGTATTGTGGGCTATTATTATGTTTATATTTTATATGGCGTTTTTTCAGTATGGCTAATATAAATAAACAAATACTAAAATACCGAGCGCAAGGCGCTAAAAATGGAATTGAAATATTAGTGGTCGGCAGCATTGGCTTGATTATTATCATGCTGTTTAATTTATTACGCCCAGGCGAAATAAGTATTATCGAAATTTTTTTAGTAAGTTTATGTATTGCTGCAATTTTAATTGGCTTTTTTAAAACACAAGAACCTTTTTATAGTATTATTTTAACTGAGCAGCAATTAATATATCAGCATAAGTATGGACAATGGCATTTACATCCAGAGAATTTGCACCATTGTGGTATACCTAAGGTTGATAATGGCATTGATTACCTTGAGCTTAATGCGATTGGTATTAAGTTAAATGATATAGATTCATTCTTGTCTGCTTTAGCTCCAAGAATTGCGGGTAAATTGTTGATAGAGCAGCGACATTTCTTTATGCAAGTTGTTCAAAAAAATTGCAAAAATGGGCATTGCCCATCAGAATGGTTAGTTGAAGATAATAAATATAGGTCAAAAAAAGGAATTGACTATAATGGGCTCATAGCGATGTTTGCTAATAGGGCTAAGCATCTTCAGCTTTTAACAGGGTATGACTTACTGTTACCAGCGAGTGTAATAGAAAGTGATATTTGGGAATTTAGCGCAAATTTAAATAAATGGAAGCGCGATCCCTCTCAGTTTATAAAGTCGCAGTGTGAATAATAATATAAGCACTCACTGCGGGATTAGGAATAACTATGAGCCAAAACAGATCTTTCATTAAAAGTGGTCGAAACACCATAATACATAAAGACAGAAAACTAGATTTAGTGATTGTTAATGGTGAGACTCACCCTAAAATTAAAGTAACAAGCAATGGTCTTGAGCCATTTAAAGAAGAACTGCCAAAAAACCGCCGAGATGCAAAAGAGCGTTACCTCGATGTTATTTATATTACTAGTGCTGATGTATTTAGCGAAGAAAAACAATTGTTGTTTATTCAATCCTTAGATGGCCGCGAATATAAAGTAGATTACAGTAAAGTTGGCACTAAATTATTTGTTCGTATTCATCAAGATAGTTATTTATAATTTATAATGGCATTTTTTTTGCTTAATAGTTTTATTAGATAATTTTAAGACAAAAAGGTGCTGAGTATGAAAGCAATTTCGTTAATACCACTTATGTCATGTTTGCTTTTGGCTGCATGCGGAGGGGGAGGCGGTGCTGATAACAGTGATATAAAAACATCAGTATTTGCAGGTAACGATCTTCAAGTTGTAGAAAAATCAGAGTTTACTATTTCTGCAAAAGGCTCTCCTGCAGATGGTACATTTACTTGGCAGCGTGTAAGTGGCCCTATTATAGATGTGTTTCCGCTTGAAGGGGCTGAACAAACCATTACTGCACCAGATGTAAAGTCTGACAGTGAACTGGTATTAAGAGTTAGCTATCAAACCTCAGATGGCAGTTTAGTGAATGACGACTTGAGTGTTTTCATTGCCTCTAATAATCAGCTTCCTCTTGCTGTTGTTACTCAAGTTGCTCCTGCAAACTTGCCCTCAGTTTATAAGGATACTGTAACTCTTAGTGGTTTAACTTCCACAGACCCAGATGAAAATGGCGAAATTAGCAGTTATTTGTGGCAATTATTGTCAGGGCCTGATTTAACAATTGATAGCTATACCAATCCAACGCTTAGTTTTTCTCATCCATTATTAGAAAATAACACCAACTTAAAATGGCAGCTCACCGTAACAGATGATGAGGGCGGAGTATCTGCATCACAATTTGATATGACCCTTAATAAAACAGCTCAAGTGATTATTGCCGATGCAGGCGCTAATCAAACAGTAGAAGAGTTTGATAAGGTTATTTTAGATGCCACTGCAAGCGAAGCGGCAACTCAATCTTATCAATGCATGTGGCAACAACTTACCGGTAATGCAGAAACCCTGATTGAATCACAGTCATGTACTGCCAGCTTTTTTGCCTCTGATATTGATTTAAATGCAACGCTTAGCTTTGAAGTACAAGTTATGGACTTAAAAGGGCGCACCGACACAGATACCGTATTTATTGATGTAACACCCAAAGCGCTTGGGTTAATAAATGATACAGGGGTAGGAGAGTGTTATAACAATACTCAGCGAATTAACTGTAATAATGATGAATTTCCAGCTCAAGATGCTGATCTTGGGCGCGATAGTTTTGCCAATCGTTTAGGTAAAGTGGGTAAAGGGAATCTGGCTTTTGATTACACCAAACTTAATGAGTTTGCCGATGAGCTTCTCGATGATGCGCAAAACTTTAGCTGTATTCGTGATAATACTACCGGCCTTGTTTGGGAAGTGAAAAGCCCTTATTCCGGTGTGTTACCAAATACCACTTTACGAGATGGACAAAACCGCTATATTTGGCAAGGGACTGTCAATAGTGGCGATGTAGCGGGTAGTGATAATACCACATGTCCGAGCAATACTGATTGTGGCTTACAAACCTATATTGATGAAGTTAATGCGCTTGATTTTTGTGGCGGCAGTAATTGGCGTTTACCTACTTATACTGAGTTGTTAGGCTTAATTGATTACGGTAAACAAGGGCAAAATGTATTGATAGATACTGCATTTTTTCCTAATACACCATCGACTAACAGTGTAGGGCATTTACGTTACTGGACCTCACAGACCGCGGTTGATGGTGCCAGTTTATCTCAGGCTTACACTATCGATATGATGGATGGCAATGATTTAGCCTATCCAAAAGATAATACCGCTTACGTGCGCTTAGTTAGAAATCGTTAAGGTGATTATTATGAAATTAATTAAAGTCTCTATGTTATTAGCCTTGGGATTATGCCAGTCACTTGCAGCGCAGCAGTGTTATGAAGAGGTAGCGACTAGCGATGATACCGACCGATTTGTGATTAATATTGATGGCACTGTGTCAGATACTAAAACAGGGCTAATGTGGCAGCGCTGTAACTATGGTCAAGTTTATAATAGCGAAACAACTAGCTGCGATGGTGATACTCAACCATTAAACTGGCAGGCCTCACTTAAAGGCGCACTGAATGACACCACGGCAAATTATAACGACTGGCAAGTGCCGAGTATTAAAGAGTTAGCTAGTATAGTAGATCACCGTTGTACCGATCCAAGTATTAATGCGGGTATTTTTTTAGCAACGCAGTCGCAAAATTATTGGTCTAATACCTCGGGTATTAGCAATATAAATTCGGCATGGGTTTATCAATTTTCCAGTGGTTTAAATAGCTTACATGCTAAAACAAGTAACGTATATTTACGCCTAGTACGCTATGAGAAGTAGTTAATTAATATATTAGCGAATCTAAAAATGCTCTTTTATTTACGGTTAGCCTTTTTATTTACACTATTTTAATAATAAAGCCTGGTTGTAGTTGTCACCTAGGCTATTTTTTTGCCATTATAGGCCGTGAATTAACGACCAAGGACTATAAAGGTGTATTTAAGCTATTTTGGTTTACAAGAAAAGCCATTCTCAATTTCGCCTAATCCCCACTACTTATTTTTAAGTGAACGCCACAAAGAAGCATTAGCACACCTTACCTATGGACTAGGTGAAGACGGTGGCTTTGTGCTGTTAACTGGTGAAGTGGGTACGGGTAAAACCACCATAACACGTAGTATGTTAGAGCGACTGCCTGAAAATACCCAAGTAGCCATGATCTATAATCCTGCCTTATCAGAACTTGAACTGTTAGCCAGTATTTGCGATGAATTACAAATAACTTACGACGCCAAAAATGCCACGCTGAAGAGTCTAACGGATGTGATTAAAAAGCACCTCGAGTTTAATAATAAAGCGGGGGGGCATACTATTTTAATTATTGATGAGGCACAGCTACTTGCCCCCGATGTGCTTGAACAACTTCGCTTATTAACCAATATCGAAACCGACCATAAAAAGTTATTACAAATAGTATTAGTAGGGCAGCCTGAGTTACAGGTACTTCTAAAGCGAAATGAGTTAAGACAGCTGGCACAACGTATTACTGCTAGGTATCACTTGTTAGCGCTAACACCAGGGCAAACCATTGCTTATATTCAACATCGGCTACATATTGCAGGTTGTGACAAGAAAATATTTTCAATGGAAGCGATGCAAATGGTGCATCAGCTCACAGGCGGCGTGCCACGATTAATGAACCTGGTGTGTGAACGCGCATTAGTAGGGGCATTTTCCAAACAGCAAGAAATTGTTGGCAGTGATATTGTTAAGCAAGCGGCGAGTGAATCTTTACCTATCGACTTTATTGCTACAAATAATAAGGTGAGTAAAACAGGTTCTATTTGGCCTTATAGTGCTGCTGCGTTAATGCTTTTTGGTGCAGGAATTGGCCTGTCATTTATTCTTTAGTTAGGTGATTCATGTCTTATTTATTAGATGCGTTAAAGCAGTCAAAGCACGATACCATGAGCGCAGAGCAATATGACTTGCAAGCGCAACAATTAAAACAACAACGCCAGTTGATGGCCTATCGTCGAATTAGTTTTTTACTCGCAGGAAGTTTATTGGCAACGGGTATATTGACCAGTGGCTTTTTTGTCGGTAAGTGGCTGCAACAAGAAAATGTAGCCGTAAAAAATGAGGTTGTTCAAAATGACCTTAGTCAAAAAGACTCAGCAGTAGTAGAAAAACCAACAAGCTCAGAGGAAGTAAAAAAAACGGTTGCTCAAACAGTAACAACCCCTCAAACGCCCCTTGTTACAACTGCGCCTAACAATTCTGTGCCACTGGCAGGGCAATTGGTTTATGTACAAACCCCAACGGGTGTACAGCAAATGTTGCTTACGCCACAAGGGCAATATTTACCTATGAGCGTTAATCAAGCGTCTCAAGGGCAAACGCAAAATTTCTCGGCGCAGAGTAACGTTTCATCTAGTTTTCAATCACCGAGCAACCAACCTCAAAGTGTACCAACTCAATCAACGAAAAGAACACTCAGTGCCGATGAGTTGAGTAAATACAAAGTGTTAGGTAAACCACTTAATCAAAATGTGCCTGCCCAGCCAGAATCAACCGCTGAACTAGATACGGTTCCCGACACGCTGAAAAATGCGTTTGCGCAAGCCGTTAATGATACAGAAACAACAGCCGACTACGAAGTAACTCAAGGCTCTCGTCATTCATCACGGGTACAACCCGTTGAGCTACTGCCTGATGGCCTACAAAGTATGTTGCCAAGCATTAAATATCAGGCACATATTTATTCGTCGACAGCAGATAAACGCTGGATAAAGCTCAATGGCAGAGAGCTATATGAGGGGGAGTCTATTGGTGCGTTGAAGGTGTTAGAAATAGCGCCGGATCAGAGCGTACTTGATTTTGATGGCTATGAGTTTAGCTTAAAAGCCCTGCAAGATTGGCCACAATAGTGGCCAATTAACTAAAGATAGAGTGCTTATAAAAGCCCTCTAAATCTATATTATACTCTTTGGGTTTTATTGCTGACTCAAGCGTGTCTTGTGTTCTTTTGCTTGATAAGTCAATATCTTGAACTTCAGTGTAACGCCCATGTTTGGCATTAAAAAACGTTTTTACGACTGGTTTTAATGGTGTTGCAGGGTTACTTTGGGTCACCAGCCCCACTTTTTGGCTGGAAAGTTTTACCAGCGTGCCCACAGGGTGAATACCAATGCATTGAATAAACTTATTCAGCAGCACGCCATCAAAGCTATCTGGGCAACCTTGTTTTAATATTTTAAACGCCTTAATTGGCTCCATACCCGCTTTATAAACGCGTTCAGCGGTTAATGCATCATATACATCAACAATAGAGGCCATACGAACGTATTTGCTTATTTCATCGCCTTTCTTACCAAAGGGGTAGCCTTTACCATCTAAGCGCTCATGGTGCATACCTGCGATATCAACAGCAATCCCCGTTAATCCTGCGTCTTCTAGTATTTCTTTGCTAAAGCGCGCATGGTTTTGCATTACTTTAAATTCTTCGTCACTATAGCGACCTGGTTTGTTGAGAATCGCGTCAGGTATTTTTATTTTTCCCATATCATGCAATAGGGCACCTGTTGCAAGTTCTTCAATGATTGGTTTTTCAATATTGAGATGTTTTGCAAAAATACTCATTAAAATAGACACATTTATCGAGTGCTCTAATAAATAGGCATCTTTTTGGCGCATTTGCGTAATGCACGCCAGCGCATCTTGATTTCTAAAGACGGAGTCAATAAACCCGCTAGCCAGCTCCCTAAAAGGAGCAACATCAACAGTGCGGCCAGATTCTATATCGCCAAATGCTTTGGTTTGTAAGTTTTTTGCTTCATCGTAAAGCTTTTTAGCTTTATTCATTTCTTGCTCAGCGCTGTGGGTTATTAACCATGGATCGCGCTTTTTGATTTCGTGCTTAGTTGCAGGCGTTGGTTGTGTTTCAGATTCTTCAGAGGTGAGCATTTTATCAGGATCGATTTCAACCTTTAAAATGCCAGATTTTATTAATTTATCAATTCCACTTTGAGTTTTAACCCAGCCTTGGTTTTTTATTCTAATATTGCCAGTTTGCTTAACAACTTTTTGTACAAACATACCAGGTTTTAGCTGTGTAGTCGGAATGGTTTTCAAAGTGAACTCTAGTTAACAAATATGATTAATGAAAGTAACAAATAAATTCACATTTAGAAATAAAAAAAGGCATCAAATTGATGCCTTTTTAATTAAATGATGACTATTATCTATTCATCATCTTCAACAAGCGTCATCAACGAGGTGTTACCGCCTGATGCCGTTGTATCGATACTGATTGTTTTTTCAGTAATAAGGCGCTTAATTAGCGTGTCGTAATACTCTGAGCTGATCACTGGCAATATTGCGCCTTTACGTTGTGCAAGCTGTTGGCTGAAGTAGCCTAAGCGAGAAGAACGTGCAGCAACTACCGCACCCGCTAGGTGAGGGTGTGCCAATATAGCTTGTAACTGGTTTGGTTTAGCTACTTGGAAAACACCTTCAGCAACGCCGGTTGCAATAAACTTATCTCTAAAGGCAACCGCTTCGTCGTAAAATATTTCAGATGCAACAGTAATTACCGTATTACCAGCCGCTAGTGCGGTAATAATAGACAGTGCCCAAAAGTTAAATGAGGTGCTTTTATCTGCGTAACAAACCACACAACCACGAGCTTCAAGGTGAAGTGTATTCGACTCACCTGTTGGCCCTGGCAATGTTGTATATTTACGCATGTGCTTTTCTAAGCGGTTTAACTGAGCGCGAGCATCGGCAAGTGTTAACGCTAAATCGTCCGCGAGGTCGTCAATAATTTCAACAGTCGCTACTTTCGCTAATAACTGACGTACCGCAGAAACACGGTCATTCAGTGGCGTTGCACGCCAGATTTTTTCATCGCGCATAGAGTTAACCATTAGCTTTTCTACTTGCTCATTTGCGCCACTGTAGTGGTGTAAATCAAGCTCATCTGGCGTTAGGTTAGTCATTTGTACGTTATCTGGTGAAGCTTTTTCTTTTATTAGGCGTTGTAGGTAGTTTGGTCCACCGGCTTTAGGGCCAGTACCAGAGAGTCCACGGCCACCAAACGGTTGCACGCCAACAATGGCACCAATCATATTACGGTTGATGTATACGTTACCTGCGCGCGACATTTTCGCTAAATGTTCACAACGTTCTTCAATGCGAGAGTGAATACCCATTGTTAAGCCGTAACCCGTGTTGTTGATTTGGTCGACAACATTATCAAGCTCACTCGATTTAAAGCGGATAACATGCACACAAGGGCCAAATACTTCACGTTTTAATACCGATAAGTCTTTAATTTCGTATAAACGTGGTGCAAAGAAAAATGCGCCATTTTCGCTGTTATCAGGAATTTTACACTCATAGTGAAGTGTTGCATTACCTTTTAGGTATTCAACATGGTCGTTGAGTGTTTTAAGCGCTTTTTCATCTATTACTGGGCCTACGTCTGTAGAGAGTAATGATGGGTCGCCAATATGCAACTCAGCAAGTGCGCCTTTAAGCATATCGATAATGCCATCAGCTACGTCTTCTTGGATAAAGAGTACGCGTAATGCTGAACAACGTTGACCCGCACTTTGGAAACCAGAACTGATAACATCATCAACAACTTGCTCAGGAAGCGCTGTTGAATCAACAATCATACAGTTTTGGCCGCCAGTTTCTGCAATTAAAGGCACCTGAATATCGTTACGTGCCGCTAATGTTTGCGAGATAAGCGTGCCCGTTTCAGTTGAACCTGTAAACATAACAGCTTGAATACGCTCATCAGGAACAATGGTTTTACCCACTTCGCTACCGCGAGCAATGACAGGTTGTACAACGTGCTCAGGTAAACCAACTGATAGCATTAATTCAATAGCACGAAGTGCGATTAAGCTGGTTTGCTCTGCTGGTTTTGCAATAACCGTGTTACCGGTAACAATGGCCGCTGCAACTTGACCCAAGAAAATAGCGAGCGGGAAGTTCCATGGGCTAATACATAAAATAACACCACGGGCTTCAAAGCGCTCATCTTGCGCAAGCTCTTCAGCACGGGCTGCGTAGTAACGACAAAAATCAACGGCTTCACGTACTTCATCAATACCATCTTGTGCTACTTTACCTGCTTCTTTAATACAGATAGCTACAAGCTCATCGTGATGGCGCTCTAAAATATCAGCAACGCGACGTAATAAATTGGCGCGCTCTTTTACCGGTGTTTGTGACCATGATTCAAATGCGGTTTCAGCGTTGGCTAGCAGCACTTTCATTTCATCGCTATTTTGTAATTTTATATGGCCAATAATTTCTTTATGGTTTGCTGGGTTTTTAACTGCCAGCGCGCCTTCTGGTACTTGGCTTTCATCAATTAAGTGCTCTTCAAACCAAGTGTCTAAATTTTCTTTAAACGGGGTGATCACGTTAATATCAGTTAAGTCCATACCTTTTGAATTGGCACGTTCTTCACCGTATAAATCAATTGGCATTTTTATTTGCGTGTTGTATTTATTACGTAAACCTTGCAGTGTTTCAACAGGATCTGGTAATAACGCTTCAACCGGTTTTGTGGTATCCACAATGGCATTTACAAATGATGAGTTAGCGCCATTTTCTAGTAAACGACGTACAAGGTAAGCAAGTAGGTCTTCGTGTTGGCCTACCGGTGCGTATACACGGCACTGAATTTTTTCTTCATTAACGATTTGGTCAAATAAAGATTCACCCATACCGTGAAGACGTTGGAATTCAAAACCTTGGTTATCACCTTTGGCCACTTCTAAAATAGTCGCTGCAGTGTAGGCGTTGTGAGTTGCAAATTGCGGGTAAAGTACATCACGTGCTTCAAGCATTTTAATCGCACACGCTTTATATGATACATCCGTGGTTGCTTTACGCGTAAACACCGGGAAGTGATCTAAACCATCTTGTTGTGTGGTTTTGATTTCTGTATCCCAGTATGCGCCTTTTACTAAACGCACCATCATTTTGCGACCCACACGGGTTGCTAGGTCGGTTAGCCATTCAATAACAAAAATAGCGCGTTTTTGATAAGCCTGAACCGCTAAACCAAAACCTTGCCAATCGCCTAAATCGTTATCGCTAAATACTGCCTCAATAACATCAAGAGAAATATCTAAACGGTCAGCTTCTTCTGCATCAACAGTAAAGCCGATATCGTATTTTTTAGCAGCAAGGGCTAGCTCTTTTAGTTTTGGAACGATTTCTTCCATTACACGCTCTCTATGAGTAAACTCATATCGAGGATGAATAGCCGATAACTTTACAGAAATACCTGGGCTTTTTATTGGGCCACGGCCATTTGCGGCTTTACCTATAGCATGAATCGCATTCATGTAGCTATCAAAGTAACGCTTGGCGTCTTTCATTGTGCGAGCACCTTCGCCTAGCATATCGTAAGAATATACATAGCCTTTTTGCTCTTTTTCAGCAGCACGCTCAATCGCTTCGTTAATGGTACGACCCATTACGAACTGTTTGCCCATTATCTTCATAGCAAAGTTAACAGACTTACGTATAACTGGCTCGCCTAAACGACCAATGGTTTTTTTGAGTATGCCAAACTGTTGCTCTTTAGTCTTATCGTTATAGTTAACCATTTTACCGGTTACTAATAACCCCCAAGACGAGGCATTAACGAATAAAGAGTCACTACTACCTAAGTGAGAGCTCCAATCGCCGTTTGCTAATTTATCACGTATTAATGTTTCTTGAGTTGCTTTATCAGGAACACGAAGCAGCGCTTCGGCTAAACACATTAATACCACACCTTCTTCACTCGATAGTGAAAATTCATTTAATAGCGCATCAACACCGCTTTGACCGTCTTGGTCTTTACGAATGTTTAAAACTATTTGGCGAGCTCTTTCCCATGCACGGCTTCGTGCTTTAACACCGACTTCTGCAAGTGGTAAAATGTGATCAATAACCGCATTTTCATCTATACGGTAGAAGTCACGGATCTTTTGTCTGATCGGACAAGTCGTTGTTAAATCGCCATTGAATAACATAAGCAACCCTCAGGAGTGTTAAGACTTAGGGTAATTGTTAATTACCGCTAAATGTTGTTGGTGTAAAGCGTGCATTCTAATTAAAATCCAGCAGAATATGCTGGTTAATTTTGTCGTTTTACGATAATTTACAGGGCATATTATTAACTTATCCATATAAAATACTGATATGACTAATCCGAATAGATTACGCCTGCTTGATCGTATCGATATATCAATTTTAGACGTTTTGCAGCGCAATGGTAGAATTTCAAATGTTAACCTCGCAAAACAAGTGAATTTAAGTCCTAGTCCTTGTTTAGATAGAGTTAAACGTCTGGAGCAAGAAGGCTACATTGAGGGATATTTTGCAAAGTTAAGCGAAGAAAAGCTTAATCAAAGCTTAGTGGCGCATGTGCAGGTATCGTTAGTCACCTCAAATACAGCGGTATTTAAAGTGTTTCGCGAACACATTCTTAAAATTAAGCAGGTTGTTGAATGTGACATGGTAGCGGGTGGTTACGACTATTTATTAAAAATTCGCGTCTCTAATATGGACGAATACAGAGAAGTATTAGGTGATTTGGTCGATATTCCGGGAGTGGGTACACACCACACTTACATGGTAATAGAAAAAATAAAACAAGATCCTGGACTGCGTTTAGATATGTAATTTTTGAGTACATTATTGCAGGTATAAAAAATTGCAGGCATAAAAAAAGCATCTTTTTGATGCTTTTTTTATGCCTGCAATATAGGTGGCGCTTACGCCCAACCTTCATAGCGTTTTCTGCGCGATAACACGATGGTTAAAATAATTCCTAAGAACAAGCCTAAAAATGCAATAGCACCGCCATAAGTGAGTAGCTGACGCTTTTCTTTAGCACTGGTTGCTTGCTTTAATTGTTGTTCTTGAGTAAGCGAGTCTTGTAATTGACTTATTTGTGCTAACAGCTGAGCATTTTGTTCGGTTAGCTGTGAGTTTTGTTCTTGTAGTTCAGGTAATTCTACTTGCGCTTGGCGTAATTTATTTTGCATAGCGCTAATTTCGCTGTTAAGCGCTTGATACTGCTGCTTTAAACCAGCTGATTCGCTGATGAATTTAGCCTCTACCCAGCCTTCACGGTCTTTATCATCTTTAACTTTTATAAAACCGTTTTGTTCATCAGATAATAAAGTCAGTTGTGTGCCTGCATCTATAGAACCGAGTAAGCGATAGTCTTTACTGGCGCCTGAACGCATAAAAGTATACAAGTTATCGATTATATAAGCTGTTTTAGCATTAGTAGGCGGCGTTGATTGAGCTTCCTCTGCTTGGCTCATAAACGGGGCGGCTGTTAAAAGCAGCCATAGTAAACAGTGTTTTAGCATTTATCTACCTTGTTAATCTAGCAGTGTCCGTTGTGAACGTGATTTTTATTTCGCATAAGTATATAGATAGTATGGATTTAATAGTTTAATAGCAAGATAGATATTGTAACCAAAGCATTTTGCTTGCGTGTTTATGACTAAAAAATTTGCAATATAGGTCTGCTTTGTTTATTTTGAGCACTTATTAATTTTAAGGGTAATCCGCAAGCCTAATGGATACTGAGATAGAACTGAAGTTTTTGGTATCAGATGACGTCATTCCACTGATCCCCTCGTTAATTACTCAATTTGCAAAAACAGTCACAAACAAGCCTTCTAAAAGTTTGCAAAATGCTTATTTTGATACGCCAAGCAGAGAGCTGAGAGCACTCGATATTGGTTTTAGAACGCGTTGTACAGACGAGCGCTGTGAGCAAACAATTAAGCTTGCAGGAGACGTGGTGGGGGGATTACATCAACGTCCAGAATATAACCTACCCATAGAAACAAATCGGCCTAATTTAATGGCGTTTGATTCATCAATTTGGCCACACGGCATGCAAATTGATGTTATATCACAAAACCTCTACCCTATATTTAGTACTAATTTTATCCGCCGTACGTGGTTAATTGAAACGCAAAATGGTGCCAAAATTGAAGTGGTATTAGATAAAGGTGAAGTGGCCGCTTCGGGTAAAGTGGAGATTATTAGCGAGCTTGAAATAGAGCTCGTCGAAGGTAGCCGAGACGAGCTATTTGCTTTAGCAGATAAATTAATAAGCCAAAACAGTGTGCGCTTGGGGCTTTATTCAAAAGCAGCAAGAGGCTACCGCCTAGCGGATAACACACCGTTACAACCGAGTAAATCTATCGGTTTTGTTAAACTTACTAAGCAAGCCACTCAAGAGCAAGCACTTATTGAAGCCATGGGCTTTGGTATTCGCTTTGTGCAAAAACATGAGCAATGCTATTTTGATAAGCCAAGTTTAAAAACATTAAAACGTGTGACTGACGGTATTAGTTTAATTCGTCATAACTTTTGGTTATTTGATGATATTGTCAGTAAAGACAGCACCGAGCATCTCAGAACGGAGCTAAAGTGGTTATTGAGTGAATTAGCATGGGTTGAAAATGCCATTCAGTTAAAAACTTACACTTCTAAGCGTCATGCTTTTTATAAAAAAATAAACAGTGCGCCCGCCTTAGCTCAAGTTATTAACGATTTAAAAGAGTTACAACCGAGTATTGATGATATTTTTGCGCTTTTTCATAGTGCGCGCTACAACCGTTTATTGCTGAGCTTAACAACGTGGCTGATAAATAAGCAGTGGCGTAAAGACTGGAGCCAAGCAGAGCTTCAAAACGCTGAGCAGCCCGTTATTGATATTGCTCATCGTTTATTTGATAAAGATTGGAAAAATTTACACCGCTTATTGCCTAAAGAGCAAAGTTTATCGGGCAATGATTATTTAAATTTTCGTACTCAGTTAGAAAATAGCTTACTCAGTGGTAACTGTTTAGGTGCACTGTTTGATAAAGATGAACGATTAGAATTTAGGCTCCCTTGGCTCGATATTTCTCATGGCATGTATGAGCTAAGTACGCTTGATTATTTAAAACAGCTGTGTGGCGGACAAGAAGATGCTCAACTAGCAAAAATACAACTATGGTTGGAACAAAAGTCTGACTTTTTAGTCAGTGCCATGGAGCAAAGTCGACACGCTTCATTTGATACAGAACCGTATTGGCTTTGATGGCTAAGCACTTTTGCACGCTTAACTTGTTGCAAAAGTGCATTATTCTATCGCTTTTGTGTTTTGTTACAAATGTGTAAAATCTAGCTGAAATACTCACGACAAAGCAGTACGCAGCAAAGCCAACCGTCATTCGCACCGGTAATTGCACGCATAGCTAATGACCTCAGTTATATACAAAAAAAGTGACCTGAGTGGTCACTTTTTTAATTGTTATAAGCGCATAATCATTAGTATTTAGCGGATTGACCGTCTTTAGGAATAGACTGTTTTATAAACTCGCGTAAATCGTTGTTAGAGCTTTCTAAATCTGCATGACGTAGGTACATCATATGACCACTACGGTAGCCTTTAAAGCTTAATCTATTTTGCATTTTGCCACTTGGATCTAGTTGCCACATTGTGTATTTAGCATCAAAGTAGTTTGTTGCGCCATCATAATAGCCAGCTTGAACCATCACATTTAAATACGGATTTTGAGCCATAGCTAAACGCAAGTTTTCACCTGTATTGTTTCCGCTTCTATCCCATGGGTGAACGTTACCAAATAAGTTATATTTGATATCGGTTTTGTAATTAAGCTCTTCACGCAGGTAGTAGTTAATTGCAGGGGTAAAAGAGTGCAGCCACGATGTAAGCTCTGCCCAGTAATCTGGTGATTCACCGGCATCGCGTTTATCAATTCCTAAATAACGAGAATCCAGACGACCAACCATTTTTCCGCGTTCACGTAATAGCTCTTTCCAAAAAAATTGTGTCGGGATGTCTAAGTTATTTTGGCTAACAAATGTTTCAGATAGACCTGCATATTCGGCCATTTTTTTAATAATACGACGTTTTTCATCTGGGGCAATAAACCCGCCTTTTGCAAGCGCTGGAATAAGCTCATCAACAGTAAACTGTTCAACTTCTGGTAATAGCTCGTCTAAGTCTTTTGCTTGTAAATCGGCGTTTAGTGCTTTGTGATACCACGCTGTAGCTGCAAAGTAAGGTAGGCGATTAGCGGCTTTTACAGGGCCATCGCGCTTAATGCCAATATCGGTAGGTGAAACGAGTACAACACCGTTAATGTACATCCACTGACTATTTTGTAGCTCATGCGCTAAGCCTGATACACGAGTGGTACCATAGCTTTCACCAATTAAAAATTTTGGAGAGCGCCAGCGTTCATTTCGAGATACAAAAGTATTAAGCCATTCTGCTAGGTATTTTATATCGGCATTCACACCAAAAAATAACTCTTTTTGTTTATCCTTTGGTAGAAGGTTACCATCTTTATCTTCAACGACACGCGAATAACCCGTGTTTACAGGGTTTACGTAAACGATGTCGGCTACGTCTAAAACCGAATAAGGGTTATCTTTAACACCGTAAGGTTGAATAGGGTAGCCTTCGTCGTCAATTTTTAAAACGCGTGGGCCGGTGTATGCTAAATGCATCCAAACTGACGCTGAGCCTGGGCCACCATTGAATGAAATAAGTAATGGGCGCTTTGTTCTATCATCGACCTTATCGCGCGTGTAGTAAGTGTATTGAAGGGTTGCGATGGCGTCTCCCTTGTCATCCCATACCGGTTGTGTGCCAGTTGCTACTGTGTAAGAAAATCGTTCATTATTTATTTTTGCTTTGTGCTGGGTAACCACTTTACTGTCAATATCAATACGACGTTGATTATCGGCAAACGAGGCGCTACTTAGGGTGAGCGCAATAGCGGCAATGGGTAAAAATAGACTTCGACTAAATTTCATAAGTGACCCTTTTTATTTTATGTACTGCAGTTATAGCGATATTTGAGTAAAAAACAAAAGTATTGAGACTAGCTGCCGATAATAATCGTTGAGTTAGCGAGTAACCACCTCTGTTAAGAATAAACTTTGTTTAATAGTTAGACTTTTTTTAAACGCCTTCTTTGTATTTCATTGATATCGCACCAATCCTGCATTTTGCATAAAAAAAGCGCACCTAAATGGTGCGCTTTTTTGTTTTATATATTATTTATTTTTTTAAGTTTATGTTTTTATTATTAATTTAAAAATGGCACAAAGGTTGGATTGTATAGAGGAAATACAATAACAAGCTAGCGTCCTAAGGGGGCCTTTGTGAAAATGATCAGTGCAATAATAAAGCCATTCAAACTAGATGATGTGCGTGAAGCACTCGCTGATTTAGGCATCGAAGGAATGACAGTGGTTGACGTTAAGGGATTTGGACGTCAAAGAGGGCATACTGAGTTATACCGTGGTGCTGAATATCAGGTTGACTTTATACCTAAAATTAAACTTGAAATTGCTACTCGTAGTGAAAATTGCCAACGCGTTGTAGAAACCATTACCAAAGTCGCTGGAACGGGCAAAATTGGTGACGGCAAAATTTTTGTTTACGACCTAGACCAAATCGTCCGTATTCGTACTGGCGAGCTTGATGATGATGCAATTTAAGGGGGCAACATGGAAAATACAATTATAGAGCTGAAGTTTTCGCTCGATACGTTTTACTTTTTAATGTCTGGCATCTTAGTCATGTGGATGGCAGCCGGTTTTGCAATGTTAGAAGCGGGTTTAGTGCGCTCTAAAAATACCACAGAAATTCTAACTAAAAATATCGCGCTTTATTCTATCGCGTGTACTATGTTTTTGTTGATAGGCTACAACATTATGTACGTAGATAATGTTGAAGGCGGCGTTATTCCTTCGTTTGGTGGGCTAATAGGTAGCCAAGCGGCAGATGCTAATCATTCATTAGAGTCTGACTTTTTCTTCCAAGTAGTGTTTGTTGCAACGGCCATGTCTATTGTATCTGGCGCCGTAGCAGAGCGAATGAAGTTATGGGCTTTCTTAGTGTTTACAGTAGTACTTACAGGATTAATTTACCCAATTGAAGGTTACTGGACATGGGGTGGCGGCTTCTTATCTGAATTAGGCTTTGTTGATTTTGCAGGCTCTGCAATTGTCCATGCAACGGGTGCGGCTGCAGCGCTTGCGGGTGTAATACTACTGGGTGCACGTAAAGGTAAATATGGTAAAAATGGTGAAATTTACCCAATTCCAGGTTCAAACTTGCCACTTGCTACATTGGGTACGTTTATTTTATGGATGGGTTGGTTTGGCTTTAACGGCGGATCACAGTTATTAATTTCAGATAAAGAAAACGCAACAGCGGTAGGTCAAATATTACTTAATACCAATGCTGCTGCAGCTATGGGGGCAATTTCAGCCTTGTTCTTATGTAAACTTTTATGGGGCAAAGCCGATTTAACCATGGTACTTAATGGTGCACTTGCAGGCTTAGTGGTTATTACTGCAGACCCATTATCACCATCACCACTAATGGCGTGTTTATTTGGCTTACTAGGTGGCTCATTAGTG
Organism: Pseudoalteromonas sp. SCSIO_11900; assembly: GCF_000576475.1. Lineage (NCBI taxonomy): Bacteria > Pseudomonadati > Pseudomonadota > Gammaproteobacteria > Alteromonadales > Pseudoalteromonadaceae > Pseudoalteromonas > Pseudoalteromonas sp. SCSIO_11900. The sequence goes on along the minus strand of NZ_KK070023.1, from coordinate 42,317 downwards.
ATACTTAGTATTGTCGCACTGGACAAAGCGAAGATAGATGATCCCGTGGGTGCTATTTCTGTTCATGGTGTGTGTGGCATCCTAGGTATCGTGCTAGTACCTGTTACTAATGCTGAGGCCAGCATTGTTAATCAGTTGATTGGCCTACTATGTATTATTGGTTTTGTGTTTATTGCTTCATTCATTGTATGGGCAATCCTCAAGCAAACTATGGGTATTCGTGTTACCGAAGAAGAAGAGTTAAACGGTATGGATCAACACGATTGTGGTATTGATGCTTATCCAGAGTTTGTATCAGTTAGAAGTAATTAATTAAAAGTATTGTGTGTTCAATCAAAGCCCTACTCTGTTAGGGCTTTTTTGATTTCAGGGGAGGTTAATTTTTCAGGTGCTAAGGTAATGTGATAAGCTCCTCGCGTTAAATTAACCTTCGGAATATATTACACTTAAATGGCTGAAAAAAAGAAAACATCGACCAGTAAACCCTCGACTAAGCGCGCTACTAAGTCATCTAAATCATCGGCGCGAAAAAGTGCGACCAAAAAAACTTCAAGCACCGCAAAACGGCCACTTTTTAAAACGTTGTTTTCTATTTTTTGGAAACTGAGTCTGGCGACTTTTATCGCCATTGCACTTTATTTTATTTACCTTGATGCAAAAATAACTCGCCAGTTTGAAGGCAATAAATGGCAACTTCCGGCACAAGTATATGCCCGCTCAATGACTTTTTTTCCAGGCCAGTTTTTATCAGAGCAAGAGGTTTTATGGGAGCTTAAGCGCTTAAACTACACGCAAGTTAATCGCTTAAGTCGGACTGGGCAGTATATTAAAACAGCCAATAGTATTAAGATTTTTCGCCGTGACTTTGAATTTTATGATGGTTTAGAGAGCGCTCATGTTATTGAATTGCGCTTCTCTGGAGAGAAGGTAGCCAGTATTAAAGATAAGTTTGGCCGTCGTTTAAACACTGCCAGATTAGAGCCTGTACAAATAGCCCGTATTGGTAATGACTCAAAACAAGATAGAGAGTTTGTACCATTAGATAAATTTCCTGACATGCTTAAAAATACCTTATTAGTAGTTGAAGACCGCGATTTTTATGATCATCACGGTGTATCGGTATTTTCAATTTTACGCGCTTTGTATACCAATATTCGCGCAGGCCGCACCGTGCAAGGGGGGAGTACATTAACCCAGCAGCTGGCTAAAAATATTTACCTTACCCGTGAGCGTTCGTTAGTACGTAAAATTAATGAAGCCTTTATTGCGCTTATTCTTGATTACCGTTACTCAAAAGATCAGATTCTCGAAGCCTATTTAAACGAAGTGTACTTAGGTCAGTCATACAACCAAGGGGTACATGGAATGGGGCTGGCCGCCGAGTTTTACTTTGCTAAACCTGTTGATGAACTCGAGTACGACCAAATTGCCTTGCTGGTGGCTATGGTTAAAGGCCCATCTTATTACAATCCTAGACGTTACAAAGAACGTGCTATGGAGCGTCGTGACCTAGTGCTGCGTTTAATGGTCGATAACAAACTTATTTCTACTAAAGAGTATAGAGCCTCGTTAAAGCGCGCAATTGATATTGCACCAATGAAAGCCAGCTTGCAAAAGTCTTACCCAGGTTACTTAGAGTTGGTTAATCGCGAGCTGAAACAGCTGCTACCTGATCAAGACGTATTGGATGCGGGTGTGCGCGTATTTACCTACTTTGATTTACAAAAACAAACCGCGATGGAAGAGTCGATTCAGGCCAGTTTACCTTATTTGGAAAGGCGTCCAAATACCAAAGAATTAGAAGCGGCAATGATCTCCGTTAATGTTGAAAAAGCCGGTGTATCAGCGTTAGTCTCTGGACGCGATGTGCGTTACTCAGGGTTTAACAGGGTGCTTGATACCAAGCGCAATATTGGCTCATTAGTTAAACCGGCAGTGTATTTAAGTGCACTGCAGCTTCCTCATTATAACTTAGCGACGTTACTTGATGATTCACCCGTGCAAGTCACCAACGAAGAGGGAAAAGTATGGCAGCCAGAAAACTTTGATCATCAATACCGTGGTGCCATGCCTCTTTATAAAGCATTTAGCCACAGTATTAATATACCGGCAGTTAACTTAGGGCTTGATGTAGGCGTCGATAAAGTGGCTAACACGCTCAGGGGCTTAGGAGCTAAAGGCTATATTAATGAATACCCATCGCTGCTATTAGGGGCTATTGAAATGTCGAGCTTTGAAGTGGCACAGCTTTATACCACGATTGCAGCAGACGGTGAATACAGAGAGCTGACGTCTATTTCTGCGTTAACCGACTCTGTTGGTAAAGTACTTTATAAGCACAAAGTAATTAACGAGCAACGCTTTGATAAAGATGCCATGTACATGACCAAATATGCTATGAAGCGAGTAACTAAAGATGGCACCGCTAAGCGCTTAAACTTACATTTTCCGTCAATCCAGTTGGCAGGTAAAACAGGCACCAGTAATGAATTACGCGACAGCTGGTTTGCTGGATTTGATCAAAATACAGTGACGGTTGCATGGATAGGCCGTGACGATAATAAAAGCACCGGCTTAACCGGCAGTGTTGGCGCGCTTGAAACCTATATTCGTTATTTAAAACCGCTAAACCCCCAAGCAATTGCCGATACCCGTCCGCCTTCAATTAGGTGGGCATTTGTAAACGAGCAAACCGGTAAGCAAGCACCACCGGGCTGTGGCAAAGTGATTCAGCTACCGCTTAGAGCCAGTGAGTTTAAACCAAGACCCCAATGTATTCGTTAAATAGTAAAAACAAAAAAAGCCCGAAAGGGCTTTTTTTATGGGTAAGCGATCTTATGAGCTAAACGTTATAGCTTGGCAAAAGCGCGCTCTGCCGCTTCAATCGTTGCCTGAACTTCTTGCTCTGTGTGCGCAGCACAAACAAAACCCGCCTCAAACGCTGAAGGCGCTAAATAAACCCCTTCTTCAAGCATTAAGTGGAAGAACTTTTTAAAGCGCTCTAAATCACATTCAGTAGCTTGTTGGTAAGTAGTTACTTTTTCTGCATCGGTGAAGAAAAAGCCATACATACCGCCAGCGTAGTTAGTCGTTAAGGCAATACCTGCTTTTTTAGCTGCGGCTTCAAAGCCTTCACAAATCGCCTTACTAATGGCTTCTAACTTATCATGCACGCCAGGAGCGCTTAGTAGTTCAAGTGATTTTAAGCCTGCTGCCATCGCAATTGGGTTACCTGAAAGTGTACCCGCTTGATAAACAGGGCCTACAGGGGCTATGTAATCCATTATTTCTGTTTTACCACCAAATGCGCCAACTGGCATGCCACCACCAATTACTTTACCTAAACAGGTTAGGTCTGGCTTGATGTTGTAATACGCTTGAGCGCCACCAAGGGCGACACGAAAACCTGTCATTACTTCATCAAAAATAAGCACAGATTGGTACTGATCACATACTTCACGCAGACCTTCTAAAAAGCCGGGTACTGGTGGGATACAGTTCATGTTACCGGCAACTGGCTCAACAATAATACACGCGATTTCATCGGCGTACTTGGCAAAAATCGCTTTCACTTCTTCAATATTGTTAAACGAAACGGTGAGTGTGTGCTTAGCTAAATCTTCAGGAATGCCTGGAGAGTTAGGTACACCCATAGTTAATGCGCCAGAGCCGGCTTTTACTAGCAGTGAATCTGCATGGCCGTGGTAACACCCTTCAAATTTTAAGATTTTGTCACGACCAGTAAAGCCACGGGCTAAGCGAATTGCGCTCATTGTTGCTTCTGTACCTGAGCTTACCATACGTACTTTTTCGATAGATGGGACTAGCTCTTTTACTTTTTCAGCCATTAAAATTTCAGCTTCAGTAGGTGCACCGTAGCTTAAACCATTTTCTACCGCGTCATGCACTGCTTGTTTTATTTCAGGGTGATTGTGGCCCATAATCATTGGACCCCAAGAGCCTACATAATCGATGTAACGGTTGCCATCAGCATCAAATGTAAACGCGCCCTGTGCTTTAGTAATAAACAGCGGAGTACCACCTACACCATTAAATGCACGCACTGGTGAATTTACGCCACCAGGAATAGAGTCTTGAGCTCGTTTAAATAAGTCTTGGCTAATTGTCATGAAAAATCCTATTGTTTTATCACTTTAAAATTAAAAGCTTAGCTATCGCGTTTGCGGCTAAACCAAGGAACGTCTACTTCATACTGCTCGACTTTGTTTTCTACGCCGAGGGTTAAAGCAAACAGTGCCATACGAATAAGTACGCCATTTTGTACTTGGCGGAATATCGCTAGATTGTCGTTAGCATTTAAGTCGTTATCAAGTTCGTTTGCCTCTAAACGGCTATCGCGAGGAAGCGGATGCATTAATACCGAATTAGGTTTGCAATGGCTATTGTAAATAGACTGGCTAATTCTAAATCCACCACGGTACTTGTTGGCTTCTTCTTGCGACGGAAAGCGCTCTTCTTGGATTCGTGTTTGATAAACGATATCGGCTGCTAAGTTACCTTCCATTTTATCTACCAGTTCAATTTTATGACCGGCATTTTCAACCGCAGATAAAATCGAGTCAGGCATTTGCAAGCCATTAGGGGCAACCATCGAAAACTTAATGTCTTTGTAATGGCATAATAACTTTGATAGCGAGTGAACAGTACGGCCATATTTTAAATCGCCGACTAGCGCAATGTGCATACCATCGATATTTTGATCGAAGCGGTTAAGTTCACGCTCAATAGTTAATAAATCAAGCAATGCTTGGGTAGGGTGCTCATTGGGTCCGTCACCACCGTTTATTACTGGTACGCTGCAACCTGTTGCAAATTCAGCTACTGAGCCTGAGTCAGGATGGCGCATAGCAACCGCATCAGCATAAGCTGAAATAACGCGTGCGGTATCATAAAGTGATTCGCCCTTAGCAAGCGCAGAGCTTTGCATGCCGGTGGTTTCACGAACCAGTCCACCGAGTAAGTTAAACGCAGTGCCAAAACTAACACGAGTACGTGTACTGGGTTCAAAAAATAGATTTGCTAAAATAGCGCCTTCAAGCACGTTGGTCCGCTTTTGTTTTTTAGCATATGGCTCCATTTTTTTTGCCACAGCAAATATGCGTTCAATACAGTCTCGGTCGAGTTGATTAACAGAGAGTATATTTTCACCTTGGAAACTGAACATGGGGTTATTCCTAGTTATTCAAAAAGGCGCGATAATCCACAAAGGAGCACGCAATCGCGCGTATTATACAAACTTAGTATGCGACTTGGCAGCGTAATTTATAAGCCTTTGCTAAAAGTTTGGCTTAATAATCGCCAAAGCGACAATAACGAGTAGCGCTAAAACGGGTAGCTCGTTGAAAATGCGATAAAACCGATCGCTTTTAGTATTTCTATCGTGTTTAAAATCAGCTAACAATTTGAAACAGTAGCCATGATAAATATATAAAATAATCACCAGCACGAGTTTGTAATGCAGCCACATGCTGTAACGAAACCATTCGCGGCCGTATTCAACAATAGTTAATACGCCAAATACTGCGGTAAGCACCGCAAAGGGTGTAACAAAATAAAGTAGCCGACGTTCCATTACTTTTAGCATTGAGTTACACGATTTTTCTTCACTCATAGCGTGATAAACAAAAAGTCGAGGTAGGTAAAAAATACCGGCAAACCAAGCAATCATAAAAAATACGTGCAAGGTTTTGTAAATTAATAATGCGCTCATATTGTTCTCATTATTGTTAAAGTAAACTGTTACGTATGGTTAAAATATGGTGGATTTGATCCCACCTTAGTAATCCCATAATTTGTTGATTATCTAGCAAGTTATATACATAAAGTGCACCACTGCGTTTATCATTCAAAATTTCAAATGCATCTGCAAGGGTGGCTTGGCTGCTAATACCTTGTAAGCTAATGTATTTTATATTGACCGCCTGATCAGACATTAAACTTAAGTCATATTCAGCTAGGCGATAACCATTTTCTTCATCAAATACAATTAATGGTGTTTGGCTGTCCATGGCATCTAGACTGTTTTTTATTTGCTCTTTATCGTCGGAGTAGAGCAGTTTAAAGTCTTCATCCATGTCATCCATCACTCCTACTTTTTGTAAGGCTTCAGTGGCGGGAGAGACATGATAGGGAAGCCCTTGAAAGTCTAATTGCTGTAAAAATATGGAGCGGTTACCAAATACCTGTAAAGCTGTAACGTAGGCGGTAGTAATGACGATCATCGCTGGCACAATAATTTCCGGTGACGAGGTCAGCTCCATTACGGTGGTCAGTGCCGCTAAGGGGGAGTGTAGTGTGGCCGCTAATAATCCTGCCATGCCCAGCACCCCGTAAGTGCCGGCTATATCGGTGCCGGGGCTAATAAATTGAGCAAAAAATGCCATTAAAGTACCGGTTAAAACGCCCAGCCCAATAACCGGACCTATCAACCCACCAGGAATACCTAAGCCAATAGCAAATAAGGTGGCTAATAACTTAGCAATTAAAATAGTGGTGAGTAGTTGCATGTTTTCTGGTGACTCAACCGCAATAGTTATCGCACTCATACCCGAGCCCATTGCTTGTGGAACTGCGTAAGCAATTAAACTGGCAATACACCCTGCAATTATTAAACGTGGAAACATACTAAGTGGTTTAAAGGTTTTAATAATCAGCATTAAGTTTTGATTAAAAGCATAAGCCACCGCGCCCAACCCCATGCCGCACAAAACTAAATAGGGGTAATGCCAACCACTTAAAGGCGCAATGCTTATTAGCGCAAGTTCTGAGCCTTCACCAAATACAAATTGAGTAGCTAATGCACCTGTAACGGCTGCGAGCATTATCGGCACAAAAATATGCACTTTGTATTCTCTGAGCACGACTTCCATTACAAAAATAACCGCAGCAAGAGGAGTATTGAACGACGCAGCAATGCCCGCAGCAACGCCACAACCACTGAGGGTACGCATAGCGTTGTGGGGTAAGTGTAGTTTATTTGCTAATATGCTTGCCCCTGCTGCTCCCATGTGAACTGAGGGGCCTTCGCGGCCAACAGAAAAACCGCTGATCAGTGCAAGCGCGCCGCCTACAAACTGGTTAACCGTATTATAAAGTGGCATTTGCCCGTAATGACGTTTTATTCTGTGTATTACAAAGGGGATACCCAAGCGGTAATGTTTAAAGCCGGTAAAAGCCGCAAATGTGGCTATCAGAAGTGCAGCAATCAAAGGCATTAATACCCGTTCTAGGGTAGGGAGAGTAGTAAAGTCGTCAGGGGTTTCTAAAAATAAACTTTGAAAAAATAAAATGGTTAGGCGAAACAGTATAATGAAAAATGCAGCAATTAGTCCGGCACTTACGCCCAATAAGCATAATTGTACGGATGTTTTTGGTTTTGCTAATCGACGTCTCAGTCGCTCAAGCCACATGCTTTATTTCCCCGTAGCATTTTTAGGCGTCAAGTTTATCAAAATAGTCTAGGGAAGTCCTTGAGATTTTTAACAACCGATTAATTTAAATTAAATTTATAGTATATTGATTCACTGAACAGATTAAACGCGCATTGTTTTAATTAAAGCTTATAAACGCGAGCTTACTATACTTGATTAAAACACTCAGGTATTAGATAATCTGGTGCATTAGTATAAAGGTATTGAGGGTTATAAAATGTCTGAAGAATTACCCATTAAGTTTAGCGACGCAGCCGCTGTGCGTGTTAAACAGTTAATCGACGAAGAAGAAAACCCAGATCTAAAACTGCGTGTTTATGTCACAGGCGGTGGTTGTTCAGGTTTTCAATACGGTTTTACTTTTGATGAAAAAGCGAATCCTGGCGATTTAGAAATTGTTAAAAACGGGGTTACCTTAGTCATTGACCCTATGAGTATCCAATATTTAGTTGATGGTGAAGTTGATTACACCGAGGGATTAGAAGGGGCACGCTTTTTTGTCTCTAACCCTAATGCCACAACAACGTGTGGCTGTGGCGCTAGTTTTAGCGTATAAAAATATCGTTATCCAAAAAAACCGCTTAATCAGCGGTTTTTTTATGTGCTTAAAAAATCATAACTCAGTTGGGCTGTATTCTGTTATTTGCATCATTAACACAAAAAAGCCAAGCACAAACGCAGAGAAGACTAAAATATAGATAAAGCCTTTTTTACCCTGTTTGATTGGAATTGCATAATGGCGCAAAAAAAAGTACCAGCCCAAGCATAAAATAATAGGCAGTAAAAAAAGTAGTCTAAACATGATTTAGCCTTTTTAAGCAAATAATAAGTTAATAATAAACGGCTTATATTTAAATGAAACAAAAAAGTTATAAAATATTTAACCTTATTCAGACTTAGTAAATATTTGTTGTTAAACTTTAATCGCATAATTACTAATTAATCATTCAGATCAACGGTGAATGGTATATAATGTATCCAAGAGTGAAACGGGCAAGGTTTCATTTTTCACAATAATAAAGTGTTAATACATATTTGAGCGTTTTTTATTGGTTGAATTGTAAGCGTTTACACTGCGCTTTAGTGAGTGGTTGTAGTTTTACAGTGTTGGCGATTTTAAGCGCTTAGCTATATGTATATTTAAACAACGAGTAGGAGTTGTATATGATGGGTAAAACCGTATCTTCGGAAGAAAATGCAAAATTAACAAAGTGGCTTAAAACTAAACGCCATGAAAAAGGCTACACCATGCGCAGCTTAGCGCAAATCTTGGGTACGCCACATTCTTTTATTGGCAAAATTGAAAATCAGGAACGTCGTTTAGATGTAATTGAGTTTGTTCGCTACTGTAATGCATTAGAAGTCGACCCGTATGAAGCATTAAGCTTAATTAAAGCTGACTAACGCTTTCTTTTTGGCTCTAATCGTAAAGTTAAATTAGCGTCTACAGCCAATACTAGTGCAGGGATGCATTAGGTATTTTTATGATAATTTTGCTCTAGTGAATATAGTTTGTGCCTAATTAGAAATAAAAACACTAATGAGGGTAAAACCATAAGCGCAGTTAATACAAAGAACAATGACCAATTCCCCATTAGCCAATCATCAATAACCACACCGCTGTAACTCGATAATAACGTACGCCCTAAATTACCCAATGATGCCAATAGCGCGTAATGAGTAGCGCTAAACGCTCTGTCACACAACATAGATATAAAGGCAACCATTGCCACTAAAGACCAAGCTTGGGTAAAGCCATCAACTACAATTGCCATTGCATATAAGTGCTCTTGTGGACCAGCTAAGGCAATCCAAGAAAACATTAAGTTAGATGCTGCCATGGCTACGCCACTAATAAATAAGCCTTTCACAATGCCATATTTATGGTTAAAAATACTGCCCAAAAAGGCAAATAAAATGGTGATTAACCCCGTGCCGAGTTTTGAGTAATTTGCTATTTGCGTATTACTGAAGCCAACTTCTTTATAAAATACAATCGACATCCGCGCTAAAAATGCTTCACCAATCTTAAATAAGAAAATAAACGCCAGCAGCGCCAACGCGGTTTTAACGCCATTTTTAGCAAAAAAGGTTTTAAACGGATCAACCACGGTAACGCCTAGCCATGCGAGCGTTTTTGTTAGTGGTGTTTGTTTAGTTGCGGCGAGTTTTTCAAGATAAACACGTTCTAGTTCGGCATGTACGGCTTCGCGATTTGATTGTGGCTCTTTAGCCCAAAATACACAGCTAATTAATAACAGCATAATCGCGGATAAAAAATAATACACCTGTGGCCAGTCAATATTTGGCATATCAGCCATGTAAAAAGGCACAGCTCCTAATAAAGCATAGCCAGTCCACCAACCTGAGGTGGCCATTGCAGCCGCCGCGGTGGCTTTGTGAGATTCATTTTCACTAAGGGTGTCTATTCGAAAGGCGTCAATTGCAATATCTTGCGTTGCAGAGGCTATGGCGATTAACAAGCAAAGTGCGGCGGCAACCGCTAGGTTTGCTTTCAAATCAAGTCCTGCAAGTAGCAATGTGCCAAGCAAAATAAAGCTTTGGCAAAACAGGATCCAACTACGGCGCTGACCAAGCCAATTATATAAAAAGGGCAGTTTAGTGCGGTCTATTAAAGGTGACCATAAAAAGTTGATGCTGTAGGCACCAAACACAATGCCAAATAGGCCAATCATGCTGCGGCTCAAGCCCTCATCTTTAAGCCATGCCGACATTACTGAGCCAATTAATACCCACGGAAAGCCACTGCTCATTCCAAATATAAAAACATTAATCAAACGTTTATCTTTAAAATAAGAAAAGTATTCGCTAACAGAAAGTGTGCTATTCATAGAGGCTCATTGGCTTATACAAAGAGCAGCTAAGGCTGCTCTTGTTAAAAAAGTTATAAAGGAACTTGCTCAAGCACCTTAATATTTAATATAACGACCGGTTTTTCGGGTACAAAGTTGTAGCCAATTTTGTCATTAAATCCGGTTTTTACAGCCATGATTTTATCGAGTGTTTCATAGCCTTCCATCACACTGCCAAACACGGCAAATCCCCAATCACGGCCAGGGTTTAAATGATCGTTATCATCCATATTAAAAAAAAACTGACGCGTTCCTGAGTGTGGTTCACGGTCTTGATAAGCCATCGCAATGCTATACATATCGTTTGTTAAGCCGTTACCGCTTTCATTAAAAATAGGGTCGTTTTCATGTAGGCCATCGTAATCTTTATCATAACCACCGCCTTGAATTACAAAATCACGATCATTTTCTACATCGCGTTCTACACGATGAAACACGCTGCCTTGATAGCTTTTATCCGACACGTACGTCAAAAAGTTATTGACCGTAATAGGGGCTCTTGAGCGGTCTAATTCAACCACAATGCTGCCCAACGATGTCACAATTTCTACCCGAGGAAAAATGTTATCTTTTTGCACAAAACGGCCTTCTTGTGCCGCTAAACTATTTACGCTAAAAAATAAGCTTACGCAGATTAAAAAAAGTTGCTTCATTATTAACCTTCTAAAAATGCAATTAATTCAGGGTCAGATACAATGCGGGTAATTAACTGCTCAGTCAACTTATTGAGCTGACCTTCAATTTTTGCTCTATCATGACCAAGTGGTCCAGATAAATTAGCATTACCGCTGTAGCGTTTACTAAAATTACTGGTCGGGCGAATCACCCGCACTTCAAATTCAATCTTGGCTTCACTGGTATGGCTCATTAGCTTTTCTGTAACTACCGCTTGCAGCGTGTGAATATCTAACTCAAAGCGCAATTGCGCTAAATTAGAAATGCTGGCGCCATTGCGACTAAGCGCACTGTCTAGTGCACTTTTAACTGACTCAGTAATACCCGTGCTGGCAATGGTTTTTGTTTTGCTCGATTCAATCAACTTTAAGGTTGCACTGTCACCACGTAAATCAATCACGCTGGTGTTTAAGCTGTTATTGATTGAGCTTATTTGACCACTTTTATACACAGGGTTAAGAATAAGTTGATTAGGCTGATTGGCACATCCCGAAAAAACCACTAAAGTACAACAGCTCAATAATATCTTTATGAGTTTCATTTATAACGTCCCACTATTTTTAGTTGCGCTGAGTACCACAAACTTTTTATTAGAGCCTAATAAAGTACAGTTACCAAACATACGGTTTAGTTTGCCATGATAATCTAAATGACGGTTGCCAATAATACGCAACTCGCCACCTTCTTTTAATGTGTCTTTTGCTTGTTTAAACATTTGCCATGCTATGTGGTCGGTAACCGCTTGTGCTTGGTGAAATGGCGGATTACACAATACAATATCAGCACTTTTACGTTCAAAGTCAGTTAAACAATCATTCTCTATAAAAGTACATTGTTCAAACTTGTCTTCCATGTTTAATTCAATGTTGAGTCGAGCTGATTCAACCGCCATATATGATTCATCAACAAAGCTAATATGAGCATTAGGACAGCGCGCTAATGTCATTAAACCAACCACGCCATTACCACAGCCTAAATCTATAATATTTTTGGCTTTATTTGTTTGTGGCAAATAATTGAAAAAGAAACGTGCGCCAATATCAAGTGAATCACGTGAAAACACATTGGCATGATTGCTTATTGTAAAATCAGTGCCTTCGAGTGGCCAGCTGACTGGGAAATCTGCGCCTTTATAACCGCCAGCGGCTTGGCTAATAATTAAGCGTGATTTTTTTACTGCGAGGCTTGTTTTCGTCTCACCAATAAAATCTTCAAATGCTTTTATAGTAGAGTTATGCACGTCTTTAGTTTTTGCTGCGCCAATAACCGGTGTACCGGGCGCCAGTACCTCGCTTAATTCAGATAACTGATATTGTAAAAAAGCCAATGTGCGTGGTACTTTTACCAACACTAGGTCTACTTGTTCGGGCAAAGCCGATAAACTATCAAGCTGGCTAAACGCAGTTGTTGCAATTTTGTTTTGCGCTAAGTTATGAGCCGCCGCCTGATGGCTAATGTAAGAGTCGTTTACTGAACAAACAGTTAATTGTTGTTTGCTAAAATAACAGCTAAGTGCACCAAAGCTGTCGTTTAAGATCAGTAACGAGCGACAATCAGGGTAGTGTTCATTAACATAGTCAATGAGGTATTCGTCTGCTGAATCCCACGCTTGTAAGCTGCGGTTTTTTTGATCCAAAGGAAAGCGTTCAAGAGTAAAGGTGTTATCGCCGAGCGTAGCTTGCGTAGTCATAATAGTTTAATGATCGGTAATCAAATGATAGGTAAATTCTAACATGCAACCGCCAAACGCCAACCCCCAACTGTTACCAAATGGCTTTTCTTATCAAAGTAGGGTGCTTAGTGCGCAAAAAAGCCTCGGTTTATTTTATTATTTGCAGCAAAACTTAAATTGGCAACAACCAAATATCACGGTGTTTGGCAAAACGGGGCCAATACCAAGGTTGCAATGTTTTATCAGCGAAGAGAATCTTGAGTACGGCTATTCTGGGCATAAACTCGATTTAGAGCCTTGGCCAGACGTATTACTTGCTATGCGAACACGTTTAGAAAATTACCTACAGCAACCGTTTAATTCAATTTTGGTTAATTACTATCGAGATGGCCACGATAGTATGGGCTGGCATAGCGATGATGAGGCGCAACTAGGGTCTGAGCCTACCATAGCCTGTGTATCGCTTGGCGCAGAGCGATTATTTAAACTTAAACACAAAGTAAGTAACAGCATTACTAACATTAAATTACAAAGTGGTAGCTGTTTAATAATGAGCGGCCAAAGCCAACAAAATTACCAACATGCATTGCCCAAACAAACAACGCTTAAACACCCTCGAATAAGTTTAACGTTTCGCTATATCAGGGTCTGTTGATCTTTGCGGATTATAATTTGTTCAAACTAGGAGCGGTTTAATCGCGGCGCGAGGTTTGTAACCTAGTGGGCTCGATAACTGCTCCTTCGTTATTCTACTGGCTTACATCCATGTAAGAATAAGTAAAAACCGAGCAAAGCTTACGCGTCCTGCTCACGCCCCTTACCTACATCCATGTAGGCAACAAAAGAGTAAATCGCCCCTAGGCAGAACCCGAAGGGCAGCGCCTGTTTGGCATTGATGCTGCGTTATCGCCTATTTATGGGGAATAACTACACCACATAAGCTCTGCCTTGCCTAAATACTAAACAGGTTGCTGCAGATTTAATCTTGAAAGGTCAACAGACTATAATAATAGTTTCAGTTAAATAGCATTAGCCATGGTATAGCCGCAGTTGTTATAGTAAGCCCATAACTGAATTTTGAGGATGGTTTTTATGTCAATGCAACAACAAATACGTAACAAGCTAGCCGATGCGATTGCGTGCAAGCATTTAAATGTGATCAACGAAAGCCATATGCACAGTGCAGGCACTGAATCACACTTTAAAGTGATTGTAGTTAGTCAGGAATTTGCTGGTAAGCGATTATTGCAGCGTCATCGTGAAATTAACGAAATTTTAAAAGATGAGCTGGCAAATCATATTCATGCGCTTGCGATGCACACTTATACTCCTGAGGAATTTACAGAGCACGACGGCGAAGCGCCGCAGTCACCTAATTGCATGGGCGGCTCAAAAGTTGGATAACAGGTATAGTGAATTGGTTTGAGCAGTGAGTAACTGATCAGATCAGTTTTTTTTGTTTTAGCCTTTAAACTAGCGCTAATTTTTATTGTAAAAGATATAGGATGATCAATGGTCATTAAGCCTAAAATTCGCGGATTTATCTGCACCAATGCACACCCAGTAGGCTGTGCAAAGCATGTACAAGAACAAATTAATTATGTTAAGCAGCAAGGGGCGTTAAAAAATGCACCTAAAAATGTATTAGTTATTGGTGCGTCTACAGGTTATGGCCTAGCGTCTCGCATTACCGCTGCATTTGGTGGTGGCGCTAAAACATTAGGTGTTTTCTTTGAAAAAGAAGGCACTGAGCGTAAAACAGGCTCTGCGGGTTGGTATAATACGGCGGCGTTTCAAGCAGCCGCTGAAGCTGAAGGTTTATGGTCAAAAAATATTAATGGTGATGCGTTTTCTAACGAAATTAAACAAAAAGCAATCGACACCATTAAAGCTGAATTAGGTAAAGTTGACTGTATTATTTACAGCTTAGCGTCACCTCGTCGTACTGATCCAAATACCGGCGAAGTGTTTTCTTCAACGCTTAAGCCAATTGGTAATGCGGTAACCACTAAAAACTTGAATACGTCAAAGCGTGAAATTGATGAAGTAACTGTTGAAGCGGCAAACCAAGACGATATCGACAACACCATTAAAGTAATGGGTGGCGAAGATTGGGAAATGTGGATTGACGCACTTAAGAACGCTGATGTATTAGCAGATAACTTTAAAACCACAGCTTACACTTATATTGGTAAAGAACTAACGTGGCCAATTTACGGTCATGCAACAATTGGTAAAGCCAAAGAAGATTTAGACCGTGCCACTGCTGCTATTAAAGCTGCTACCCAAGATTTAAATGGTGAAGCCTACGTTTCATCGCTTAATGCGGTTGTTACTCAAGCAAGCTCTGCAATTCCAATCATGCCACTTTATATTTCTGCCTTATTTAAAGTGATGAAGGCTGATGGCACGTATGAAGGCACCATTGAGCAAATTCATGCGCTATTTAGTGAGAACTTATATGGTGATTCACCTCGCTTTGATGAGGGCGGGCATTTATTCCAAAACTACAAAGAGCTGGAAGATGATGTTCAATCTCGCGTTCAAGCCATTTGGGATAGTGTAGATACAAACTCAATTGATGAGTTAACCGATTATATTGGTTACCATAATGAATTTTTACGCTTGTTTGGTTTTGGTATTGACGCGGTTGATTATGAACAAGATGTAAATCCTGTTGCACCTATTGCTAATATGATTGACTAACTTGTCGCTGATAACGCATTTTTGAAAAAGTCGCCTTGTGCGGCTTTTTTGTTTTTTAGCTTTGATTTAAAAAAATATTTGCTAATTGTTGGCTAATTTACCACTTTGGTCTAGCTTGTATTTTATTAATTGTTAATTACAAAACTAAATAAACGTTTCTCTCGTATAATTTTCATAAATACACTCGCATAGTCAGCCACAATAATGTTAAAATCAAAGCAATATGTGAGGAGTTTTACTGCGCTGCTTGTTTGGTATTTTTAGCGAGTCATTTTATATAGCTTGCAATAATACAAATAGCGGCGTGGTTGGTACGATTTTTCAGTTTCTTTCCGTTAATGTAGTGCAAGTGCGTATGATCAATATAAAAAAAGGTCTGGATTTACCCTTAGAGGGCGCACCTCAGCAAGTTATTCATGATGGTTCTGCCGTCAAACGTGTAGCTGTGCTAGGTGAAGAGTTTATCGGTATGCGTCCAACCATGCATGTTCGTGTGGATGACCAAGTCAAAAAAGGCCAGGTACTTTTTGAAGATAAAAAGAACCCAGGCGTATTATTTACTGCACCAGCTTCTGGTACAGTAAAAGAAATTAATCGCGGTGCTAAACGTGTTCTGCAATCTGTTGTTATTGAAGTAAACGGCAGTGAGCAAATCACCTTTGGTTCTTTCTCGGAAACTGAGCTTAACAGCTTAGATCGTGAAAAAGCTAAAGAAGTACTAGTTCAATCGGGTCAATGGGTAGCACTTCGTGCTCGTCCATTTAGTAAAGTAGCAGCGTTGGATGCAAATCCGAGCTCTATTTTTGTGACAGCTATCGATACCAATCCACTTGCTGCAGATCCTGCAGTAATTATTGCTGAAAATGCGAAAGCATTTGAAGCAGGTTTGGCTGTTGTGTCACGTTTAACCGATGGCAAAGTATTTGTTTGTAAGCAAGCAGGTAGTCAAGTTCCTAGTTCACCTATTGCTCAAGTAGAAGTGCATGAGTTTGGTGGCGTGCATCCGGCTGGCCTTGTTGGCACTCATATCCATTACCTTGACCCAGTATCTGCTAGTAAGCAAGTTTGGCACATTGGTTACCAAGACGTTATTGCGTATGGTCACCTTTTCCTTACTGGTGAAATTTACACAGACCGTGTTGTTTCTCTCGCAGGTCCACGCGTTAAAAATCCTCGTTTAGTGAAAACACAATTAGGTGCTTCACTTGATGACTTAGTGGCAGGCGAATTAGAAGACGGTGATAACCGTGTTATTTCTGGTTCTGTACTTGCCGGTGCTACGTCGTCTGGTGTTCATGCATTCTTAGGTCGTTACCATGTTCAAGTATCTGTTTTACTTGAAGGTCGCGAAAAAGAATTTTTTGGCTGGATTGCACCAGGTAGTGATAAATTCTCTGTAACGCGTACATTCTTGTCTCACCTTACACCGAGTCGTTTATTTAAAATGACAACGTCTACGGGCGGTTCAAAACGTGCCATGGTTCCACTTGGAAGCTATGAGCGTGTTATGCCACTTGATATTTTGCCAACGCTTTTATTACGTGACTTATTGTCTCGTGATTTAGATAGTGCAATTTCATTAGGTGCGCTTGAATTAGATGAAGAAGATTTAGCGTTATGCACCTTCGTTTGTCCTGGCAAATACGAGTACGGCGCAGCCCTACGCGATTGCTTAACTACGATCGAGAAGGAAGGCTAAAATGGGCTTAAAAACTTTCTTAGAAGATATCGAACCGCATTTTGAACCAGGTGGTAAGCATGAGAAATGGTACGCGCTGTATGAAGCCGCTGCGACTATTTTTTACACGCCAGGTTACGTAAACAAAGGTTCAACTCACGTTCGTGATAACATTGACCTAAAACGCATGATGATTTTAGTGTGGATGGCGACGTTCCCTGCCATGTTCTTTGGTATGTTCAATATTGGTCATCAAGCGGCAATCGCGCTTGGTAATGGTTTTGAACTAGCTAACATTTGGCAAGTAGGTTTATTCCAGTTATTAGGCGGTGAGTTAACCGTTGATGCTGGTTGGGGCGCAAAAATGTTCTACGGAGCATGTTTCTTCCTACCTATTTATGCAACAACCTTTATTGTCGGTGGTTTTTGGGAAGTATTGTTTGCTTCTGTGCGTAAGCATGAAGTAAATGAAGGTTTCTTCGTAACCTCTGTATTATTTGCATTAATCCTGCCTGCAACGATTCCTTTATGGCAAGTTGCGCTAGGTATTACTTTTGGTGTAGTTATCGCAAAAGAAATATTTGGTGGTACAGGTCGTAACTTCTTAAACCCTGCGCTTGCTGGTCGTGCGTTTTTATTCTTCGCATACCCTGCACAAATTTCAGGTGACACAGTATGGACTGCCGTAGATTCATTCTCTGGCGCGACTATGCTTGGTCAAGCGTTTGCTGGTACGTTAAATTACGCGACTGATATTGAGCTTTGGTGGAATGCGTTTTACGGATTCATTCAAGGTTCTATGGGCGAAACGTCTACACTAGCAGTGCTTATTGGTGGTTTATTCCTAATTTATGTACGTATCGCGTCTTGGCGTATCGTGCTAGGTGTATTCCTAGGTATGGTAGTAACCTCATCAATACTAAATACTATTGGTTCTGAAACCAATGCTATGTTTGCTATGCCTTGGTATTGGCATATGGTATTAGGTGGTTTTGCATTCGGTATGTTCTTTATGGCAACTGACCCTGTATCTGCTGCATTTACTGATAAAGGTAAATTAGCATACGGTGCGCTTATTGGCTTTATGGTAGTTATGATCCGTGTAGTAAACCCTGCATACCCAGAGGGCATCATGCTAGCAATCTTGTTTGCTAACTTGTTTGCACCTTTATTCGATCACTTTGTAGTGCAAGCTAATATCAAGCGGAGGTTGGCACGTAATGTCTAGTAATAACGAATCAATTGGCAAAACGCTAGCTGTTGTTGTCTCATTATGTTTAGTGTGTGCAGTTATTGTGTCGCTAACGTCTGTGCAACTTCGCCCTCTGCAAAAAGCAAATAAAGCAAAAGATATTCAAAGTAATATCTTAGCTGCTGCTGGTATTGGTAAAGTTGATAACGTTGCCGAAACGTTTGAAGCTAAAATCGAAACTCGCTTTGTTGATATGCAAAGTGGTGAGTTTGCTGAGCCGGTAGAAGATTTCGACTTTGAAAAAAGCAAATACGATGCTGATTTAAGTAAATCTTTAAAAGAGAATGGGATTAAGGACATCGCAGGTATTCAACGTATTACCAAACGTGCGCCTGTTTACATCTCTAAAAAAGACGATGGCTCTACTGATGCAATCATCCTTCCTATTCAGGGTTATGGTTTATGGGGTTTAATGTACGGTTTTATCTCGCTTGAAAGCGATGGCGAAACTATTAAAGACATTATTTTCTACAAACATAACGAAACACCTGGTTTAGGTGGTGAAATTCAAAACCCACAGTGGACTGCAACGTGGGAAGGTAAAGAGTTACCAATCCAAATCGTTAAAGGGACTGCAGCCGGTGATGAGCACAAGATCGACGGTCTTTCAGGTGCTACATTAACGTCTAATGGTGTTGACCATGCAGTTGACTTTTGGACTGGCGAAAATGGCTTTGGCCCTTTCCTTGCGAAAGTACGTAAAGGAGCATTGAACTAATGGCTGATACTAAAGAAATGAAGGCGGTCCTATTCGGTCCAGTTTTCGCTAACAACCCAATCGCATTACAAGTACTTGGTATTTGTTCTGCGCTAGCGGTAACGTCTAGCTTAAAAAATGCATTAATCATGTCAATCGCATTGACCTTGGTAACTGCATTCTCTAGCCTTTTTATCTCGACTATTCGTAACCATATCCCATCATCAGTACGTATCATCGTACAGATGACGATTATTGCATCATTAGTAATCGTGGTTGACCAAGTACTACAAGCTTTCTCTTACGCTACGGCAAAAGAGTTATCAGTATTCGTTGGTCTAATCATTACTAACTGTATTGTAATGGGTCGTGCTGAAGCGTACGCAATGAAGTCGCCACCACTTATGTCATTCTTAGATGGTATTGGTAATGGTTTAGGCTACTCAGTGGTATTACTTACTGTTGGTTTCATTCGTGAGCTATTTGGTAAGGGAACACTATTCGGTGTTGATATTATTCCATTAGTACAAAATGGTGGTTGGTACCAACCTATGGGTCTATTGATCTTACCACCGAGTGCATTCTTCATTATTGGTTTATTCATTTGGGTACTTCGTACTTATAAGAAAGATCAAGTAGAAGCTAAAGCGTAAGGGGCGATAAGTGGAACATTATATTAGTTTATTTGTAAAAGCCGTTTTTATTGAAAACTTAGCGTTAGCTTTCTTCCTAGGTATGTGTACTTTCTTAGCCGTGTCTAAAAAAGTAACTACATCAATTGGTCTAGGGGTAGCGGTTATTGTTGTATTAGGTATTTCAGTACCGGTTAATAACTTGGTTTACCATGCGGTACTTGCACCGGGTGCATTAGAGTGGCTTGGTTACCCAGAAGCGGATCTTAGCTTTTTACGTTTCTTAACGTTCATTGGTGTTATTGCTGCACTGGTGCAAATTCTTGAAATGGCATTAGATAAGTTCTTCCCACCGCTGTACAACGCATTAGGTATTTTCCTACCACTAATCACAGTTAACTGTGCAATTTTTGGTGCGGTATCATTCATGGTTGAGCGTAACTATAACTTCGGCGAGTCTGTTGTTTATGGTATTGGCGCTGGTGTGGGTTGGGCGCTTGCAATTACATTACTTGCAGGTATCCGTGAGAAAATGAAGTATTCAGACGTACCAGATGGTTTACGTGGTCTAGGTATTACCTTTATCACTGTTGGCTTGATGGGTCTTGGCTTTATGTCATTCTCTGGTATTTCACTGTAATAATAGCGAGGTCAATCATGGATATTTTCTTAGGCGTTGGTGTTTTTATCGCTATCGTTGTAATACTAGTTTTAATCATCATTGGTGCTAAATCTAAGCTAGTTGCAAGCGGTGACATCATCATCGGTATTAATGGCGATCCAGACAAAGCCATTAAAACATCAGCAGGTAGTAAGCTATTAGGTGCACTATCTGAGTCAGGTATTTTCGTATCTTCTGCATGTGGTGGCGGTGGCTCTTGTGGTCAGTGTCGCGTTCACATTAAAGAAGGTGGCGGTGATATTCTGCCAACTGAACTTGACCACATCTCTAAAGGTGAGGCACGTGAAGGTTGTCGTTTAGCGTGTCAGGTTAATGTTAAAAATGACATGGAAATTGAACTTGAAGAGTCAATTTTCGGTGTTAAAAAATGGGATTGTGAAGTTATCTCTAACGATAACAAAGCAACGTTCATCAAAGAACTTAAGCTACAAATTCCAGATGGCGAGTCAGTGCCGTTCCGTGCGGGTGGTTACATCCAAATCGAAGCGCCAGCTCACCATGTTAAATACGCTGATTTCGATATTCCTGAAGAGTATCGTGGCGATTGGAACCATTTTGGTTTCTTCGACCTGGAGTCAAAAGTAGACGAAGAAACAATTCGTGCTTACTCAATGGCTAACTATCCAGAAGAAGAAGGCATTATTATGCTTAACGTGCGTATCGCTACGCCGCCGCCAAGAAACTTGAGCCTACCATGTGGTAAAATGTCTTCGTATATTTGGTCACTTAAAGAAGGCGATAAAGTAACTATTTCTGGTCCATTTGGTGAGTTCTTCGCTAAAGACACAGACGCTGAAATGGTATTCGTAGGTGGTGGTGCAGGTATGGCACCAATGCGTTCACATATCTTTGACCAACTTAAGCGTTTAAACTCTAAGCGTAAAATTAGTTTCTGGTATGGTGCGCGTTCTAAGCGTGAAATGTTCTATGTTGAAGATTTTGACGGCCTAGCTGAGCAAAACGAAAACTTCGTCTGGCACACAGCGCTTTCAGATCCGCAACCAGAAGATAACTGGGAAGGCTACACAGGCTTTATCCATAACGTGTTATTTGAGAACTATCTTAAAGATCACGAAGCGCCTGAAGATTGTGAGTTCTACATGTGTGGTCCTCCAATGATGAATGCGGCAGTTATCTCTATGCTTAAAGATTTAGGTGTAGAAGACGAAAACATCTTATTAGATGATTTCGGTGGCTAATACCCAAACTAAATAAATTTAGTTAAAATACCAGCCTCATAGCACTAAGTGTTATGAGGCTTTTTTATATCAACTGACTGAGTTTGGCTTTACCGCTGATTTTAGTTGATACTCTATTTAACCTTTATAAGTAGGCTATTATGAATCGATTAAGCACAGTTAAAGGCGTGGTAGCCTTATTTTTAATCATATCCACGTTACTTATTACCGGTTGTGGCAATTCACAACACAACGAAGAAGCTTACCTTGAAGGTAAAACGATGGGGACAACTTACCACATCAAGTTTTACGCTGATCAAGTGGACCCTCAAGCAGTACAAGCAGAAATAGATGCGGTTTTAGTTGATATTAACCAGTCTATGTCGACCTATATTGAGGATTCAGAAATAAACACCTTTAACCGTTTAGGTGCTAATCAAGTAATGCCAATTAGTGATGATTTTAGAGCGGTTATTGCAGAATCTATACGAATTGGTGATTCAACTAAAACACTCGATGTGACTATGGGACCGCTAATTGATTTATGGGGGTTTGGTCCTGATAAAAAACCAACAAAACGCCCAACGGATGAAGCACTGGCAAATATGGTCAGTAACATTGGTATAGATAAGCTGGTCCTTAATGAGCAAGGGTTAGCTAAAACAGTTGCTGATTTAGAGTTGTCGTTTTCAGCTACAGCAAAAGGCTATGGTATTGATAAAGTGGCTGAGCTATTACAAAGCAAAGGCATTACAGATTACATGGTTGAGATTGGCGGGGAGCTACGTATTGCTGGTACAAAACCAGACAATCAAGCATGGCGAATAGCAATTGAACAACCTGATGCAAATCCGGGCGAGCGCAAAGTACACCGCGTATTAACACCGGGTAATAATGGCATTGCCACCTCAGGCGATTATAGAATATTTTATACTATGGATGGCGAAACCTATACGCATCTCATTGATCCAATGTCAGGCATGCCGATTAAGCACGACTTAGTCTCTGTTACTGTTTTACACCCAAGTGCAATGACGGCGGACGGTTTAGCGACTGCTTTAACGGTAATGGGCATGGAAAAGGCACAACGTTATGCGCAGCAGCATGATTTACCTGTGTATTTAATTGCGAAATCGGCACAGGGGTTAGTCACCTATTCAAGCCCTGCGTTTAAGCCTTATTTATAGTCTTTAGGTTTATATCCTTATCATGAGGGTATATAATGCAATGAGCTCAGATATGATGTTTGGGCTCATTTTATTGCTGAACAATAGGGGCTAAGCAATGTCACTTTTTTTTCTAACCTTTGGCTTACTTATTTTAATTGTCGCTGCAATGGCGATAGGCATGATAGTACAAAGAAAATCGATGGCGAGTAGCTGCGGAGGCCTAGGCTCTGTAGGTATTGATAAAGCATGTGATTGCGATGATCCATGTGATAAACGCAAAAAGCGTCTAGCCAAAGAGCAAGTATGGAAAGAAAACCAAATTCTTTAAATAGGGTATCCCTGTTTAAACAAAAAACCTCTCGTAGCTCACTACGGGAGGTTTTTTATTTATATCGGCATAAATAAATCACCAGCCGATAAAATAATCGTGTTTTTATCTTGAACAGAAAATTCTCTTTGTTATACTCATGCCCGAACTTTCAGTAAGTTTTGAAAGTTCTATTGATGCGGATCAAAACTAGCTTGGCAAAATAATGCTAATGCGTTGAGACTGTATTTCATGTCACTGTATAAGGCTTTACGGCTGCAACCTTTTTTGTTGCCACGGTGTATACCTAATTTTGTTATTAGTCATTTTAATAGGTTAATGTTTTTGAACTCACTTTCTTTGTTTCATACCAGCGCTTTGCTTACCTTAGGTAAGTCAGTGTTGCATGAGCGCTTTAAAAAAGCGAAAAAGGGCGTGAGTGTGGCTGTAACATTATTAGTTTTTAATGTCGTTATGTTGCTTAGTGGCGCTATTGAGGATGCCTTTAGGCTTGAAGCATTGGTCAGTGATGGCTTTTTTATAGAGCCATTATTACTGACAATTGCCGAATTTTTAGCTCA
The DNA here is from genome assembly GCF_000576475.1 of Pseudoalteromonas sp. SCSIO_11900. Classification (NCBI taxonomy): domain Bacteria; kingdom Pseudomonadati; phylum Pseudomonadota; class Gammaproteobacteria; order Alteromonadales; family Pseudoalteromonadaceae; genus Pseudoalteromonas; species Pseudoalteromonas sp. SCSIO_11900. Next base: position 18,764 of record NZ_KK070023.1, on the reverse strand, counting down.
TCCCATCTTATCGTGTCAGTTACTTATTGGCCTTTGTTGGCTCTTGTTCCACATGTTTCCAGCGCGTCGTGCTGGGATAATCCTCCGTAAAGCAGCCTTTGCTTTTAGCGAGGCTAAAGTTCAGCAACCCGTGCAAGCTGCGCATGGTTGTCGTGCTCCACCTAGCTTTACAGGTTGTCTGTTTACCCATTAATTTTATGGGTATAGGTTACACCTGTGGTATCTAATTATTTATTCTTGCTGTAAATAACGATTACTTTCATTGTAGCTTAGTGTTTTTTACACACTCTCAGCCAACCACACCTCACCCAAGTTAATTTTTATTGCGTTATATTAATGTGTTTAAAAAGCTGGGTTGGTTCTGCTAGGTGTTTATTATTAAGCCAGTGGTCAATACTTCATGCTTGCATTCGCTCTGCATTATTGTAATTCAATATTAATTAACTTGGGTTTTTATCAAATATCGTTGCTAAATATTTTTGGCAGCTAATAAAAACTCTTTAGGTTTTAGGATAGTCCCTTGTTAATTCGTAACCTTTTTAATATTGCTTTAGCTAGTATGGCGCTGATTTTATCAGGCTGTAATGGCGGGGTACTCGACCCAAAAGGGCAGATAGGTATTGATGAGAAAAATCTGATCATCATCGCCACTGTGCTTATGTTGTTAGTTGTGATCCCCGTTATTGTGATGACTTTATATTTTGCTTGGAAATACAGAGACACACAAAACCATGAAATTTACGCACCAAAATGGGCTCACTCTAATAAGATTGAGGCTGTTGTATGGGCGGTTCCTATTGTTATTGTTGTTATTTTAGGTGTGATCACCTGGCAGTCAACGCAAGAGCTTGACCCCTATAAACCGATAGAAGGTAAAGGTGAACATCTTACTGTTGAAGTGGTGTCACTTAATTGGAAATGGCTATTTATTTACCCTGAACAAGGTATTGCCACGGTGAATGAATTGGTATTTCCAGCCAATGTTCCGGTTGAATACAAAATCACGTCAGAAAGTACCATGAACTCGTTTTTCATCCCTCAGTTAGGTAGTCAAATCTACTCAATGGCGGGCATGGAAACTAGGCTGCATTTAATTGCTAATCAGCCAGGCACATTTAAAGGCTTTTCGGCTAATTACAGTGGCGCAGGTTTTACCGGTATGAAATTTAATGCCATTGCAACGCCAACAAAAGCTGACTTCAACCAGTGGGTTGAACAAGTAAAAAGCAACGCTAATAACCTTACTCATGCCAATTATGTTGAGCTTGCAAAAGCAAGTGAGAACAACCCAGTTGCTTACTATGGCAAGGTTGATGACGGTTTATTTCATACCATAGTGATGAAATACATGCAGGCGCATGGCGATATGAATAAAAAACATCATGCTATGGGTAAACATCAGCAGATGAGTAATGAGCATCAAGCAATGGGTAATCATTCAATGCCATCATCACACAGCCAGGGCGAGGAATAATCATGTCGTTTTTAGGTAAATTATCTATAGATGCAATTCCGTTTCATGAACCTATTATCATGGTTACTATGGCGGTGATTGTTGTTGTCGGGCTTATTATAGCTGGGCTAATAACAAAATATAAAAAATGGGGTGTGCTTTGGCGTGACTGGATCACCTCGGTTGATCATAAACGCTTAGGCGTTATGTACATTTTATTAGCACTAATCATGCTGTTTCGTGGTTTTTCTGATGCCATTATGATGCGTGCACAGTTAGCGCTTGCTACCAGTGGTGCGCCAGGCTATCTGCCGCCAGAGCATTACGATCAAATATTCACCGCTCATGGCGTTATTATGATCATCTTTATGGCGATGCCATTTATGATTGGTTTAATGAATATTGTTGTACCACTGCAAATTGGTGCCCGAGATGTGGCTTTTCCATTTTTAAATAATTTAAGTTTTTGGTTTACCGCTAGTGGCGCCATTTTAATAAATTTATCACTTATATTTGGTGAATTTGCTAAAACAGGCTGGGTTGCTTACCCACCGTTGTCGGAGTTGACCTTTAGCCCTGGGGTGGGGGTCGATTATTATATTTGGGCCTTGCAAATATCGGGGCTCGGTACGCTATTAACCGCTGTTAACTTTCTAGTGACAGTATTTAAAATGCGTGCTCCTGGTATGACTCTGATGAAAATGCCAATTTTCACTTGGGCATGTACGTGGGCAAATATCTTAATTGCAGCATCATTTCCAATTTTAACCGCAGTGCTCGCCATGCTAACGCTAGACCGTTATTTAGATTTCCACTTCTTCACTAATGAAGCAGGCGGTAACGCCATGATGTATATAAACCTGTTTTGGGCATGGGGCCACCCAGAGGTATACATTTTAGTATTACCAGCTTTTGGTATCTTCTCTGAAATAGTGTCGACCTTCACTGGTAAACGTTTATTTGGTTATAAATCGATGGTGTATGCAAGCGGTGCCATTTCTATTCTTGGCTTTATTGTATGGTTACACCACTTCTTTACTATGGGTTCAAGTGCCAATGTAAATGCCTTTTTTGGAGTAATGACCATGGTCATAGCTGTGCCTACTGGGGTTAAGTTATTTAGTTGGTTGTTTACTATTTACCGTGGCCGTTTGCGCATTACAGTGCCCGTACTGTGGACGCTTGGTTTTATGGTTACCTTCAGTATTGGTGGTATGACGGGGGTATTACTAGCAATCCCTGGTGCCGATTATGTATTGCATAACAGCTTATTCTTAATCGCTCATTTTCATAACACCATTATTGGTGGCGCAGTATTTGGCTACTTAGCTGGCTTTGTTTTTTGGTTTCCAAAAGCAATGGGCTTTAAGCTCGATGAGCGTTGGGGTAAAGCATCATTTTGGTGTTGGTTAATCGGTTTCTTCGTAGCCTTTATGCCATTGTATGTACTCGGCTTTTTAGGTATGACACGTCGCTTAAATCACTCTAATAATCCTGATTGGAATATCTGGCTTTATATTGCTGCAGTGGGTGCCGTGATTATTATGTTCGGTATTATTTGCCAAGTTATTCAGCTTTATGTGAGCTTTAAAAACCGCGAAGCGCTTGATGATACGACCGGTGATCCTTGGAACGGCCATACGCTTGAATGGTCAACGTCATCACCACCGCAATACTATAACTTTGCTGAAATCCCGCATGTTGATGATATTGATGCATGGACTGATATGAAAGAAAAAGGCCTAGCTTATCAAGGTAAATCTAGCTATAGCCCAATTCATATGCCAAAAAATACGGCATCGGGTGTGCTTATTGCAGCGAGTTTAACGGCGTTTTGTTTTGCCATGATCTGGCATATTTGGTGGCTAGCAGGGCTTGGTTTTATTGGTGCAATTGCGCTATTTATTAACCGCGCTTACACCAGCGATGTAGATTACTACGTGCAAAACGATGAAATATTACAAATTGAAGGCGCGCATATTGCCAGTAATACGAAGGAGGTAAGCGCATGAGTACGTTATCTGCAACTCAAGGCCATGTAAATTTAGAGCCTCATAGCGTAAGTCATACGCATGAGCATCACGATACCTCTGGCGATACAATCTTTGGCTTTTGGCTTTATTTAATGACCGATTGCCTTTTATTTGCCTCATTTTTTGCAACCTACGCAGTGCTTTATATGAACACCGCAGGTGGTGTATCGGGCAAAGATATTTTTGAGCTTGATTTTGTTGCCGTAGAAACTGCGGCGCTACTTATAAGTAGTATTACTTTTGGTTTTGCCATGATTGCCGCTCAGGGGAAAAAAAAGGCGCTGACGCTTGGTTGGCTCGCGGTCACTTTTTGTTTAGGCGCGGTGTTTATTGGTATGGAAATTTATGAGTTTCATCATTTAATTGTTCATGGCAATGGCCCACAGCAAAGTGCTTTTTTAACCTCGTTTTTCTCATTAGTGGGTTTGCATGGTTTACATGTAACTGCAGGCCTTATTTGGATGAGCATAATGATGATTGAAGTGATCAAGCGCGGTTTAGGTAAACAAACCGTCACGCGCTTAAGTTGCTTAAGCTTATTTTGGCACTTTTTAGATATTGTGTGGATTTGTGTATTTACTGTTGTTTATTTAATGGGAGCAATGTAATGAGCCATAGCGAAACGCATGCTTTAGCGCAAATGCAAAGCCAACATCATGATCAGTCACACGGCAGTGTAAAAACCTATCTTATTGGTTTTGTATTGTCAGTGATTTTAACGGCCATTCCATTTTGGATGGTGATGGAGGGCGATTTTTCAAAAGTCATGACGCTTTGGAGTATCGTTACTTTTGCAATCGTGCAAATTTGGGTGCATTTAAAATACTTTTTACACCTTAATTTCACCACTGATGAAGGCAAAGCGAATACCTTTACCTTCTTGTTTAGCGCGTTGATCATCGTCATGGTGGTTGGACTGTCTGTTTGGATCATTTATGAATCAAACGCAATGATGATGTATTAGAGGTTTCAGATGTTTCGCCGTTATTTAGCTGTTACTAAGCCAGGTATTATTATGGGGAATTTGATCAGCGTTGCCGGTGGTTTTTTACTTGCCGCCCGCGGTGATATAGACCCATGGTTAATGTTGGTTACCTTGGTTGGTTTATCGCTTGTTGTTGCATCGGGATGTGCCATAAACAATGTTATAGATAGAGACATTGATGTTGCTATGGCGCGTACTCGCTCACGTGTAACTGTAACGGGCGAAATGTCTGCAAAAGCCGCTTTAAGCCATGGCGTGTTATTAGGGCTAATTGGCTTTGGCTTATTAATCGGCTTTACCACTCAAGCAGCGGTATTTTTTGCCGCCTTTGGCTATGTGATTTATGTCGGCGTGTACAGCCTCTACATGAAACGCAACTCTGTTTACGGCACCTTTATTGGTAGTCTGTCGGGCGCAGTTCCTCCTGTTGTTGGCTATTGCGCCGTTACGGGTGTGTTCGATATGGGTGCATTAATACTGCTGGTGATGTTTAGTTTGTGGCAAATGCCGCACTCATATGCGATTGCTATTTTTCGCTTTAAAGATTACCAAGCCGCTAATATTCCAGTATTGCCCGTGGCGCAAGGGGTTAATAAAGCTAAGCGCCATATTGTGCTTTATATTGCGGTATATGCTTTAGTGGTGATGCTATTGCCAATTAGTGGTTATACCGGTGCTGCCTTTATGGCCGTTGCCTGTATTACGAGTTTTTGGTGGTTACTCATGGCACTTAGAGGATACCGCTACAACATAGATACTACCCGTTGGGCACGCCAAGTGTTTGCGTTTTCTATTATTAATATTACCGCTTTGAGTATTGCGATGGCGGTAGATTATCAAACAATTGCGCCACAATTAGTGGCGCTAAACTGATCTTATCTGATCAGTGAACCGAGTTAATTCCCAAAGTTAACCAAAGGCTCTGAGCATTGCGAGGAGCCTTTTTTCGTCCCTAAAACAAAGCTAAATTATTTACTTAAGCTTTCAGCATCATAAAACATGGGTTTCAATGTGCCACAATTTATAAACTTATAATTGAGCTCATCAGCAGAGGGCACTTCAGTTGAGGTGCGAAACTTTTGTAAACAGGCACCACTTAAATTAACAAACATTATATGATGATAGCTTGGTGGCTGAGTTATTTGGTGAATATAAATACGCTCGTTATTTTTTAGCGTAACCATATCGTACTGTTGCCATTTTGAGGCTGGGCTTAAATCAGTTAGCTCACGAGTAAATAACTGCTCGCTAAGCTCTATTAATTTATCACTATAAACTAAGCTACCTCCTTGTCTAAAATCTCCAAGATACACATCTGCGGTAATCGCGACTTCTTCGCCTCGCATTAAGCGTTGAATATTAAACGGCTTTGGTTTTACTGTAACTAACTCAGCATCGCGTACTAAATTTAAAAATGGAATATCAGATACATCTACCTTGTACATAACATGCACATCATAAGGAAGCTCAAAGCTTGGAATGTTAATCGCGTATACACTTGAACCTTTATTAACCAACACCATAGCATGCTCTGCTTCATACTTGGGGTTCAATGGCGGAAGTTCTGGTGGCTCTTCGGCATTAACAAGCGAGCTGGTACAAAATATAATGCTGATAAATAAATATACGAAGTAGGGTAGCCGCATAATAACCTCAATTAATTTATAGATATAAAGTGTAGTATACATTTATACATAATTATCTTCATTCATATTTTAGTAAAGCTTAAACGTGATACACACTAAAGCTTTAGTGTGTATCAGTACATTTTGGGTTAGCTATTATCTAATTGCTTTTTTCACTTCGCGCCAGTCAATAATTTTAAAGTTTTGTGGTTGTAGAGGCATGCGATTGTAGCCATCTTGTACTATAAGCATGCCTTCGGGGTAACCTGGCAAAGCCGTTGCTGTAACGGTTAAACCGTCAGTTTCACCTACGCCATCAATGCCTTTATCTAGGTTTGCAATTACATTAAACTTACCTGCAAAGCTTAGACTCGGCTCTTTGTCATCTGAGATTTTATAAAGCACATAGCTATTATCGCCTTGGCTTGATACTACTAAATAGCGAGCATCATTAGCATAATAAATTTCCATACCTTCAACATCTGCCACCAGTTGCTCATTAACACTTTGTAGCTTTACTGCTTTGTTACCAGCGGTAGGCTCTGCACCGATATACCAAATGCCTGCATCTTCTTCACCTGCAAATAGTTGGCCTAGATTATCATCAGCACTACAGCCTTCAGGTTGGCTTGGTAGAGTAAACTCTCTAACCAGTTCACCACTTAAATTACTTTGCTCACCGGTGAGTTTATACTGCTGAAATAAACCTGATTTATCATTAACAAACACGTAATAGCCAGACTCAGAGGAATACATACACATACCGTAAACCTCAGGTAGGTTAGTCGCTATTTCTGTTACATGGTTTACTTGGTTATCACTATCGACAGTAAATACGCTAATGCTATTAAGAGTACGGTTACTGGCTGTGATCCAAGTGTGAGTTTCGTTGTTTATACCTTGATGTTGACGCACATCAACATTATTTAAACGCCCTATATTTAGCGATTGTACTTTGTTGCCAGCAAGGTCATAAACCATCAAGCCGCGACGTTTATCAGTGCCTAAAATTAAGCTGTTTTTAGCGTCTTGCTCATTTATCCAAATAGCCGGATCATCTGCTGCATCACCAAATGCTGCAACCGGTGTTGTTTGTGCGCTGGCATGAAGGTGAGTCATCGCGACATTGTTTTGTGAAGTCGCTGTTTGCGCTGTGTAGTTAATGTTTGCTTGAATGTAAGCGCCTGTTTCATCATCAATTAAAACCAGCTGGGCTTGGCTGTCATTGATAAAGCTCGCTGCAACAGACTCTATTGTGGGCTCACCTGCCAGTGACCATTGGCTTAGCTTGTCTGTTTGAGCTTGGTAAGCATAAACCACATTACCATCAGTGGCACTGAGCCATAATGTACCGTCTTGTGATACCGATAGGGCCCCAATTTCACTGTTTAATTCGCCGTAGGGTTGTACCAAAGCCACAGGCTGCTTATTGGCATCAGATTCTGCATCCGCGTTAATGGCCCACACACCTAACTTTGCCTCACCCACATACAGGGTTTTTGTGTCGTCATTTACTGCACAACCTGAAGCCTCTGTGACTGCAGAGAACTCACGTACTGCGATATTTTTAGCTTGGTTAGTGGCTAAATCATATATAACCGTTTCGCTGATCAGGCCGCGAACATCTGGCACAAACGCTGATACAGTCTCGGTATTGCTGTTTTTAAATAAACACACTGCATTAGGCTGAGCTTGAGGCGGACTAATACGAGTGAGTTCATTTAGCTGCCCAGCCACACTCGATTTACTCGATGAGTGGTTAAAGCAACCTTCACAATTATGGCTCACCTGGTTTGAGTCACTACCAGCGCCGTTTGGTATGTCGCTTACCAGCGCAGGGCTTTATTATTGGCATCAGAGCAATTTGTTTTAAATCGTCAATTGCGTCGTCGTGAAGCGCATCTTCGCGAACATGAAAAAGTCTGTCCGGTAACAGGGTTATACCGAGTTAACTACTTACATTCACTGATGCAGCAACGCCAAACAGAGCAGCAATCCGCCACTTTAGGTGTTATTGATATTCGTGATTTTGCAAAGTTTAATGCGCAGTTTGGTTTTAGTGAAGGTGATAGGTTACTAAGAGAAATTAGTGATTTACTAGTAATGAATTGCCGTTTGAATGATGTGCTTTGTCGCTATGCTGGCGATTGTTTTATTGTGCTTATGCCGAATACCAGCCAAAGCCAAGCCAAAGAATTACTAGCGCAAATGAAAGCGGCGCTTAACCATTGTGCGTTTAAAGTCGCAAAAAGCAAAGGCGCACAGTTTCAGCATATTTTAACCGCCACCATGGCAATGGATTTAGCGCAAGATCCAGTGCAGCAAACCAGTCAGTTACATCAACAATTACAAAAAGAAAAGGCCCTTGTAGGTGCAGCAGTATATTAGCCTAGATGATAAATACCTCAGCGCGGAGGGAATGATCACTGCGCTGGTGGAGCTTGCTCAAGGACGAGGGATCCCGCTGCATAAATTGCTGCGTGGTACGGGTATTTTTGAGCAAGATTTATATGATCTATCACAGCGCTTTAGTTTATTGCAGTTATTGGCATTAATTAGCCAGTTTAAAACCTTAATGAAGAGTAACGACAGTGGTTTTTTACTGGGTCATCAATTGGTTAATGATGTTAGCCCTGCGGTGCAAAGTGTGCGTTTAGGCCCCACACTAGGTGTAACACCACTCGTTTAAGAACGAGTGGTGTTTTTTCGTTTATATCTAACCGGATATTTTTGTGTCTTTGCCAGCACCGCTCGCGGATAAGCTTTTCGCTTTCTTTTCTCCGGTAATATTAGCCGTTTACCGTTTTCACGTAGTTCTTTTAGCTTTTTAGGGATTGTCCCTGGGCTTCGACCTGAACACCATAAAAACTCGTCTTGTATGAGATATAATGCGTTAATAAAACTGATGCGTAATGGCTCAACTTTATGGGCTTTAGCCATCTCTGCCATTTCAAGTCTCACGATATTATATGATGTCAGAATACCCCAGAGCTCTTGATAAATACCTTCCTGTTTCAGGCTCCGTAATGCTGGTTTATTTGATAGTTGATACTGCTTGAGCTCACCATAGCCTCGCTCTATTTCCCATCGTTGCCAATACACATCGAGTAGCGCTTTCAGCGGGTACTTTTCTGGACAGACGCATGAGGTGATGAACCCTTTTATTTCCCCTTTAGGTGTCGGAATTTGAATAAGCCTTGCTTGCCATGTATCACCTAGGTAAGGGGCTGATTTCTTAGCTTGTGGTGAAATAGGCATTGTTATTAAGTGGTCGTAATCGCTAAATGACTCCGTTATTTCATAGCGCATTTTGCTTTTGATGGGCGTAAGCCAATGATGATTTTCGCTAACGCCTTGCCAGCTCGTAAATAGTTCAGCCGAAAAGAAACCTCTATCAAATAGCGTCAATGAATATTCAGGTGCTGAGCCAACAAGCTGTTGAGCATAATGAATTTCACTTTGAGTAATGGGGCCAAACGCTGCATCGGATATTAAATGCGTTCTTGTCGACATCAAGGTCACAGCAAGTACTGAGGGGAAGTTTGTTGTCGATTTAGCATAGCCAAAGTGACGGTTACTCGGTGTATCTTGAGTTTTAAATTGTGTACCGTCAATGCTGAGCAGCTTTAAACCACACACGTCATCAAAAGTTTGCGACTGCTCCCACTGCGTTGCTGTATGTTTAAAAAGGTGTTTCATAGGCGCTGCGCCTAGCTTTTCTTTCCCTTTTATAATACTGCTAGTCGCCAATGGTGGAAGCTCTCCTTTAGCGTCAGGAAAAGCGAGCTCTAGTTTGTCACAGACTTCAGATATTGAGCGGTTTCTTAATAAACCAATCCCTAATACAAGCCAAGCAGCTTGCTCGGCGGGGAAACGTCGTTTACGCACAGAGGCTCTTCCTGTTTGAGTAACGGCTGCTTCAATCCACTCAAGGGGAATATGCTTAGTAAACGAATCAATATCACGATCTTGGCTAAACTCAGTAGTAAGGTGTAATTCTTTAATAAATTCAGACATAAAAATAGGCCACAACTTTTGTTGTAGCCTATTATGAAGCCTCTGAAAGATCGTTCAATTAACTTAAACGATCCGCATTAAACACTAGGTGCCTCTTTAAAGCAATTACATAAAATACAAGCGATGCTTGCCCCCTTATTTTTTACTCGTAAGCATATTTTCCAAAATGATTTCTATCTGTACTTGCAACCGAATGTAGGTATGGACGAGCCTTTAAAAAATTATTGTTTTGAAATATACAGCGCTGCGCTAATGAGCTTACTAAAAAGAGTGAGAGATCACTACCCGCACTGTTATTTTGATTTTACTTGTAAACGCCCGCGTCATATTCAAGAGTATGAGCAGCATTTAGGTTTACGGGTACGATTTGAACAACCCTATACCCGTTGGCATTTTGATAAACAATTGCTTAAGTGCCCAAACCCAGAGTCGAGTCCATTGCGCTGGCAGCAGTGCATAGCGCAAAGTGAGTTAAATAAGAATGTATCACAGTCTTTTGTTGAGGCTGTGTGCCAGCGCATTTACCGTGATAAAAACAACAGCCTTGCTAACAGTGCTGAGCACTTTGCTATGAGCCCTGCTACGTTTAAACGTAAGTTAAAACAACATGGTGTTAGCTATTCGCAATTACAAGATGAGCAAAATAAACTTAAAGCACTGCATTTACTGGGGGTGTGCCAGCAAGGCAATGAACAAGTCGCGATGCGATTAGCATTTTATGATATTCCTAATTTTCGCCGAGCTTTTAAGCGTTGGACCGGCATTACGCCGAGTCAGTTAAAAATATAATTAAAAACTAGCCGCTTGCTCAATAACAATGCCGTGGCGCTGTGCTAGTCGCTGATGATCTCTGTCATAACCACCGCCAATTACAGTGGCCACTGGGGTGTTATTTGCAAGGCAGCGTTTAAGCACTATGTGGTCGCGCTTTTCTATTCCTTGCCAACTAATATCCAGTTTACCTAAGCCATCTTCTTGCCAAATATCAACGCCAGCATCGTATAAAACCAGATCTGGGTTAAGCTCGTGTAATAAAAATTGCAGGGTATCGTCAACAATACCTATGTATTCAGCGTCTTGCATATTATTGGCTAAACCAATATCTAAATCGCTAGGGGACTTTCTAAACGGGAAGTTTTTCTCACAGTGTATTGAACAGGTAAACGCATAAGGTTGATGAGCCAGCATGGCTGCCGTGCCATCACCTTGGTGAACATCTAAATCAAAAATCAGTACGTTGGTTACTTCACGGTTTTGAATTAACGTTTGTGCGGTAAAAGCTAAATCGTTCACCATGCAAAAACCCGAACCAAAATCACTATGGGCATGGTGAGTGCCGCCCGCTAAATGGCACGCAAGCCCATTTTTAAGTGCTAAACGCGCGGTTTGCAGTGTCCCTAATGGTGCGGTAAATGTGCGATTCATTAGTGCTTGTGACCAAGGTAGGCCTATACGGCGCATGGCTTTTTCATCTAGGCGGTTATGCCATAAATCGTGAATATAGTTTTCACAGTGCACTATTTCTAACTCTTCAACACGACCATGTGGTGGCTCTATGATATTGCTGCCAGCAAGTCCAAGGGTTTTAACATGCTGGTATAACAGCGCAAATTTACTCATTACAAAGCGGTGTTTGGGATCAAAACTAAACGAGTAATTAGGATGATAAACTAAAGGTAGATTGGGATTTAAACTCATATCTGCGTCGTTTAATTATTTTTGGTTATGGTAATCAACTTCACGCAGTGCGTCTATTTATGTTTGGTAAATAAGCGTTTCAAGCTCACGGTGTAATAATGTTTCATCAGCAAGGTTTAGTTCAACCAAGCGCTTTAAATGCGTAATGCTGTTTATATCAATGTTAATTGCCGACGGTTTTGCATAATAATCTTATAAAGTTATTATTTATAATAAGCATAGCTGGTAATGCTTAACACGCCAATTTGCTCAAAGCTAAAAATAGCTTGCATAAAAAAGCCCCGCATAAAATGCAGGGCTTTTAACTTATTAACGGTGGCTGTTAGCCAATTTTTTTGTACTTAATACGCTTAGGCTGTGCAGCTTCTGCGCCAAGGGTCTTTTTAAGCCACTCTTCGTACTCAGTGTAGTTACCATCAAAGAAGTTAATTTGGCCTTCGTCGCGGTAATCTAAAATGTGCGTTGCAATACGGTCAAGGAACCAACGGTCATGCGATATACACATTACACAGCCTGGGAACTCTAAAATAGCGTTCTCAAGGGCGCGAAGTGTTTCAACATCAAGGTCATTGGTTGGTTCATCCAGTAGTACTACGTTACCACCGGCTTTTAAAAGCTTAGCAAGGTGTAAACGGTTACGCTCACCACCAGATAAGTCTTTAACAAATTTTTGCTGATCGTTACCTTTAAAGTTAAAACGGCTAACGTAAGCACGGCTTGGGAACTCAAAGTTACCAATTTTTAGCACGTCTTGGCCGTCAGAAATCTCTTCAAATACAGTTTTGCTTTCGTCCATGTTGCCACGGAACTGATCAACGGTTGCAAGCTCTACAGTTTCACCTACGCTAATGCTGCCGCTATCTGGTTGTTCTTCGCCACTTAGCATTTTAAATAGGGTTGATTTACCCGCGCCATTGGCACCAATAATACCCACAATAGCGCCTTTAGGCATGCTAAAGCTTAAATCATCAATTAAAACACGGTCGCCAAAGCTTTTACGTAAGTTGTTTACTTCTAATACTTGGTCACCTAAACGTGGGCCAGGTGGAATAAACAATTCGTTGGTTTCGTTACGTTTTTGGTAATCAGACTGCTGTAGCTCGCTAAACTGTGCCATACGCGCTTTTGACTTAGCTTGACGACCTTTAGGGTTTGAACGCACCCATTCAAGTTCTTGTGCAATTGATTTTTGACGTGCTTTTTCAGATTTTTGCTCTTGTTGTAAGCGGGCATCTTTTTGCTCAAGCCAAGAAGAGTAGTTACCTTCCCACGGAATACCTTCACCACGGTCAAGCTCTAGTATCCAGCCAGCCACATTATCAAGGAAGTAACGGTCATGCGTTACCGCCACAACAGTGCCTTCGTAGTCATGTAAGAAGCGCTCAAGCCAAGCAACCGACTCAGCATCTAAGTGGTTAGTTGGTTCATCGAGAATAAGCATATCTGGTTTTTCGAGTAATAAACGACAAATAGCAACACGGCGGCGCTCACCACCTGATAAGTGCTCAATTTTAGCATCCCACTCAGGTAAACGAAGTGCATCGGCAGCGCGCTCTAAAACGTTATCGATGTTGTGACCATCGTGCGCTTGAATAATCGCTTCAAGCTCGCCTTGCTCTTTTGCTAGGGCGTCAAAGTCAGCGTCTTCCATTGCGTACTCGTTGTACACTTCGTCAAGGCGGTTAAGGGCATGCTTTACTTCGCCAACAGCTTCTTCAACTATTTCGCGTACTGTTTTGCTTTCATCCAGTACTGGCTCTTGCGGTAAGTAACCAATTTTAGTACCAGGTTGAGGGCGAGCTTCACCTTCAAAGTCTTGGTCAACACCGGCCATAATGCGAAGTAATGTAGATTTACCAGCACCATTTAAACCTAGTACACCAATTTTAGCACCAGGGAAAAAGTGCAACGAAATATCTTTTAAAATTGTGCGCTTAGGTGGCACAACTTTAGATACTCGATTCATCGAGAATATAAACTTATCAGGTAAAACCATGGAGGAAAGCCTTCAAATAATAATAAAAATTTCAATGCTGTATTGTAGTTGTTGAGGGGTTAAACAGTCAACGAATGGGGCTGTTTTAAAGTACATATTCAATTTGTACAAACTGGGTGAATAAATTCATTTAGACATCTATACATCTAGAGGTTGATATTTTTAGCATTCTGTTCATAATGAGAGCGTATAAATTCTCGGTTTTTATGAGTAGGAGTAAAATATGCCAATCACAGTAAAAGACGAGCTACCGGCTATTGCCCGTTTGCGTGAAGAAAATGTGTTTGTAATGCCAAAAAGCCGTGCAAAAACGCAAGAAATTCGCCCAATGCGTTTGGCTATTTTAAATTTAATGCCTAATAAAGTAGAAACCGAAGTACAGTTTATTCGTTTGCTTGCTAATTCTCCTTTGCAAGTAAATGTAGAGCTATTGCGCTTAGATACGCACCGCAGCAGTAGCAACTCAGAAGAGCACTTAGATACCTTTTACCGTTATTTCTCTGAGGTAAAAGATAATAACTACGATGCGTTAATTGTTACCGGCGCGCCACTAGCACACCTTGAATACGGCGATGTAGCCTACTGGGATGAGCTAAAAGTGATTATTGACTGGGCAGAGCAACACGTTACCTCCACACTTTACTCATGCTGGGCGGCGCATGCGGCGTTGTATCATCGTTACAATTTAAAACGTGATTTAAAAAAAGATAAGCTCTGTGGCGTGTTTACCCACCAGTGTTATTTTGATCACGGAGCACTTACTCGTGGCTTCGACGACACCTTTTTAGTGCCGCACTCACGTTATGGCCACATTGATATAAATAAAATTAATGCCTGCGACGATATAGTGGTATTGGCAGGCTCTGAAAAAGTAGGCGCTTACTTAATGAAAAATAAGTCGGGCAGCCAAGTGTTTATAACCGGCCACCCAGAATACGATGCCGACACATTAAAAGCAGAGTACGAACGCGATTTACAAAAAAGCCCAGACGCGCCAAAACCCGAAAACTATTTTCCAGATAACGATGCAAGTAAAAAGCCGTCTAAAACGTGGCAAAGCCACGCCTTTTTACTGTTTTCAAACTGGTTAAATTACTACGTGTACCAAACTACACCTTATGATATTAATTTAGTTAGCCAAGATGTGAGGACTAACAACTATGCCGAATAACGTGCCAAACAAAAATAAGCAAAGCGAATTAAGCGCTGCGCTAAAACAGCGTATTTTAATTTTAGATGGTGCAATGGGCACTATGATCCAAACTCACAAGCTTGAAGAAGAAGACTACCGCGGTGAGCGCTTTAAAGACTGGCACGTGCTAATAAAAGGCAATAACGATTTATTAAGCCTTACCAAGCCCGAGTTAATTGCTGATATACACCGCAGCTTTTTAGCCGCCGGTGCGGATATTATTGAAACCAACACGTTTAACTCGACCACCATTTCGATGGAAGATTACGACATGGCAAGCATAAGCCGTGAGGTAAACCTAGAGTCGGCTAAATTAGCACGCGCAATATGTGACGAGTTCACTGCTAAAAACCCAGAAAAGCCACGCTATGTAGCCGGTGTGTTAGGGCCAACCTCTAAAACCTGTTCTATCTCGCCAGATGTAAACGACCCAGGCTATCGTAATATTACCTTTGATAAGCTGGTTACTGCGTATGTTGAGTCTACTCTTGCATTAATGGAAGGCGGCGCTGATTTAATACTTATTGAAACCATTTTCGACACCCTCAATGCAAAAGCAGCCTCATTCGCAGTAGAAGAAGCGTTTGAGCAAGCAGGGCGCACATTACCTGTAATGATCTCGGGCACCATTACCGATGCCTCAGGGCGAACGCTTTCGGGGCAAACAACTGAGGCATTTTATAACTCTATTCGCCATATAAAACCTATTTCGATTGGCCTTAACTGCGCCCTTGGCCCCGATTTACTTCGCCAATACGTAGAAGAGCTTTCGCGCGTATGCGAAACATTTACCTCAGTACACCCTAACGCGGGCTTACCCAATGAGTTTGGTGAGTATGACCTAGAAGCAGAGGACATGGCTGCCGAGATTATCGATTGGGGTAAATCGGGCTTTATAAATATTGTTGGTGGTTGCTGTGGCACTACGCCTGCGCACATTCGTGCCTTTGCCAAAGGGCTTGAAGGGGTTAAACCTCGCCCATTACCAGAGCTTGATGTACGCATGCGTTTATCAGGCCTTGAAGCCTGTAACTTAAACTAGGAGCCAACATGACACAGCAAATTGCAGTATTTACCAATGTTGGTGAGCGTACCAACGTAACCGGCTCGGCCATGTTTAAACGTTTGATCATGGAAGAAGACTACGAGACCGCCCTTAATGTTGCTCGCGAACAAGTAGAAAATGGCGCCCAAGTTATTGATATAAACATGGACGAAGCCATGTTGGACTCAAAGGCGGCCATGGTTAAGTTTTTAAACTTAATTGCATCAGAGCCTGATATATCTAAAGTGCCTATAATGGTCGACTCCTCTAAATGGGATGTAATAGAGGCAGGACTTAAATGTATTCAAGGCAAGGGCATTGTTAACTCCATTTCACTTAAAGAGGGCGAAGAGCCATTTAAGCGCCAAGCTAAAATTATTAAACGCTTTGGTGCCGCCGCTGTTGTAATGGCATTTGATACCGACGGCCAAGCCGATACTGCCGATCGTAAGTTTGAAATTTGTGAGCGCAGCTACCGTATTTTGGTCGACGAAATTGGCTTTCCGCCAGAAGACATTATATTCGACCCTAATATATTTGCCGTAGCCACCGGTATAGAAGAGCACGACAACTACGCTGTGGAATTTATTGAAGGCACCCGCCGTATTAAGCAAAACTTACCGCACTGTAAAGTGTCGGGCGGGGTGTCAAATGTATCGTTTTCGTTTAGAGGTAATAACCCCGTACGTGAAGCGATTCACTCGGTATTTTTATACCACGCGATAAAAGCGGGTATGGATATGGGCATAGTAAACGCAGGGCAACTTGCGGTTTACGACGACATCCCCGAAGAACTTCGTAAAGCCGTAGAAGATGTAATTCTTAACACCGACCCCGGTGCGGGCGAGCGCCTTGTAGAACTTGCGCCTAAATATTCAGGCATGGCACAAGCCGAACGCGTAGAAGATTTAGAATGGCGCACATGGCCTGTTGAAAAGCGCCTAGAGCATGCGCTTGTTAAAGGTATAACCACCTTTATAGATGAAGACACGGAAGCGTGCCGCGCAGGCGCCGATAAACCTATTCACGTGATTGAAGGGCCATTGATGGATGGCATGAACGTGGTAGGGGATTTATTTGGTGCCGGTAAAATGTTTTTGCCGCAAGTTGTTAAATCAGCCCGTGTAATGAAGCGCGCAGTGGCCTACCTAGACCCATTTATTGAAGCCGAAAAAGAAGAAGGCGCCACTAATGGTAAAGTGGTTATGGCCACCGTAAAAGGTGACGTGCACGACATAGGTAAAAATATTGTAGGCGTGGTACTGCAATGTAATAACTACGAAGTAATCGACTTAGGCGTAATGGTACCTGCCGAAAAAATACTGCAAACAGCTATCGACGAAAAAGCCGATATTATAGGCCTTTCTGGCTTAATTACCCCATCGCTTGACGAAATGGTACACGTAGCCAAAGAAATGACCCGCCGAGGTTTTGAATTACCCCTTATGATTGGCGGCGCAACCACCTCAAAAGCGCATACCGCAGTAAAAATAGAGCCGCAGTACGACAAAGGCGTGGTGTATGTAAATAACGCCAGCCGGGCAGTGGGCGTGGTATCGAGCTTGTTATCTAAAGAGCTAAAACCCGCCTTTTTAGAAAAAACCAAAGCCGAATACGACAAAGTACGCGAACAACAAGCGCGCAAAAAGCCGCGCTCAAAACCGGTTACCATACAGCGCGCCCGCGATAATGCTGCAAAGCTCGATTGGGATAACTACACCCCACCCGTGCCGAAAAAGCTGGGTGTGACCGAATTTAAAAATGTATCAATTTCGACTTTACGTAAATACATAGACTGGACGCCGTACTTTATGACCTGGTCAATCGCCGGTAAATATCCGCGCATAATGGACGATGAAGTCGTTGGTGAGCAAGCACGTAGCTTATTTAAAGACGCTAACGATATGCTCGACGACCTTGAAAAGTCAGGTGCTTTGCAACCTTTAGGTGTCATTGGTTTATTCCCTGCAAACCGCGTGGGGGATGATATAGAAATTTACACCGACGAAACTCGCAAAGAGTTGTTAGCCACCTCGTGCCATTTACGCCAGCAAACCGAAAAAACCGACTTTGCTAATTACTGTTTAGCCGACTACATTGCGCCAAAAGGCATACCTGATTACTTTGGTGCGTTTGCGGTAACGGGCGGCCTAGAAGAGGACGACCTCGCCAATGCGTTCGATGCCAAGCAAGACGACTACAATAAAATAATGGTTAAAGCAGTTGCCGACAGGCTCGCCGAAGCCTTTGCAGAATACCTACACGAGCAAGTGCGTAAAGAGTATTGGGGATATGCACCAGATGAAAACCTGCCTAACGATGAACTCATTCGCGAAAACTACCAAGGTATTCGCCCAGCGCCTGGTTACCCAGCGTGCCCAGAGCACACCGAGAAAAAGAAAATTTGGCAACTACTCGATACCGAAAAGCGCATTGGTATGCAGCTCACCAGCTCCTACGCCATGTGGCCAGGTGCTGCTGTTTCGGGCTGGTATTTCTCACACCCAGAGGCAAAATACTACGCCGTAGCCGCGGTGCAAAAGGATCAGGTAGAAGATTACGCCAAGCGAACTAATATGACACTCGCAGAGGCTGAAAGATGGCTATCGCCTAACTTGGGGTATGAGCCGGAATAAAAAAGCAGCTGTCAGTTATCAGTAAATACAAAAAAACGAGCCCAAAGTGGCGTAATGCAGATCAGTTAAGAATATTTTTATGAT